>JADGDE010000009.1 GCA_016745035.1 Thiotrichales bacterium | reverse complement strand
GATTTTTTTAAGATACGCAAACCAGTCTCTTGATTTCTCTTAGCATTAGCTCCATCCATTCCACAAACAATACCTAGAACATCATAAGTTAAACCTGATTTTAGACTGAATAGTGTATATAAAAGTAAGTCTTCTTCGGTTATTATACAATATTTGATATTTACCTTGACCAACCTATCACTCAATGTACTACCATACTCCTCATAATATTCTTTAGAAAACTGAACTTGAATAGATTCAAACTGTTGTTTGCTAACACCTGTCGAGGCTTTCCACTGTCTTTCATTTTTTAAATCTAATTTTGTAAATTTCATTAAATAACCTGTAAGATATAGGCGGATAAAAATGTTATTATATCTTAAATAAAAGCTGTCGCATCAAGTCTAATATGACGGCGTTACACTATGCGGTGCGTTATGCTTCTCCAAAAATTATTAAGTTGTTACTCGATTATGGCGTAAACCCAATGATTGAGGCAGATAATCAACGTATTTATCCACATAAACAAGAAACGCCGTTAGACTGGCTCAATCGTTATACAAAGATTGGATTTGAAGAAAAAAATTTGCAAATACCTGATGAAAAAATAGAGGTGATTCGAGCTTGGTTACAATAATTCGTAACGTCTAAGTGAGGTAAATTTGTAGGTTGGTGTTGAGCTTGTGAAACCCCACAAAACAAAGCCGAATAACCCAGTCATACCAAAAAAGCGATGAGGCATTTCTTAACATCAATTCCCCTCTAAATCTTGGATTTGAGCTAAAAGGTTTTATTGTCGAAAATATGAAAGACACAAATATTTTTTAATGAAAGTTTAGAGAGATGATAATGTATAAAGCTTTATTGATAAGTAGACAGACAAAAATCAACAACTATGGACTGAAAGTCCATAGTTTCAAATTGCGACTAAAAGTCGCTGTTTCAGCTAAGAGTCTATACTGAAGTTTAACGATATTCGTTAATTTCACGATTAAAAACCAAAATAACTAATCTATTTTTTCTAAAGCATGTTTGAATGATATTCGTGATGCAGCAATATATACCATTGATTCACTAGATTTTGTTGTTCTTTCATATTCCCTAGCGAGTCTTCTATTTCTTGTTAACCATGCAAATGTACGTTCTACAACCCATTTTTTTCTAATTGGTTTGAAAATTTTCTTTGATTTTCTCTGTTTTATTTCTATATCACAGTATTTCTAGCAAGTTTACGGGATCTATCATTTATTTTTTCAAATAAATCTATTTCCATAAATTTAAGATAATGATGATTAACTGTTTTATATGGAGGAAAATAATGAGGTAGATATTGCCACTGAACACCTGTTTTATTGATGTAAAATATAGCATTTAATATCTCACGATATTGTTCCAAACTTATTTTTGGTCCTCTTGTATATGGACAATTTTCTTCGACGATAGGAGCTAAAACCTCCCATTCTTCATCTGTTATATCTGATAGATAGCTTTTTCTTTTCATTCTGAATGCATGTAGTTTTGAATTGACTAATTATAGCTAAAAACCAAAGGATTTTTTCATTTTATTCTCAGTAAAATTAATGTATTTCAATATCTTAAACTTCGCATAGACTCTAAGCCCCTTGTGCCAAGCGCGGTCCGATTTGCAGCAAGTCACTTTAATGCCTTTGGGTTTGCTCAGCTTATTACCACTACACGCTGCTACCGATGGTAAGCGTTGTGCTTTGGATGTTTGGTGCATCAATTACGCACCCAATGCCCGCAGTTTGAATCGAGCGCGGCAGATTCAAGCCAATATAAGGCAGCAGCGTGTGTTAGCAGTTGAAAACCCCAAGAACAATATTGACTACGCACTGTATGCAACCGAGAGCCTACGCAAACACTATCCGCAAGCCACAATTTACCAACAAGCACTTGCCCGCCATGACAAGGTGTTCAATGCCTTGCCCGATTACGACATTATCCATTTTTACTGTCACGGCAAAACTAACATCGAGCAACCACTGCAAAGCCTGCTTGAATTGGCAGATAAAAACTTGAGCCTGAAAACGGTGCTGGAACAAGGCAAGCTGAATGCACGTTTGGTGCTGTTATGTGCCTGCGAAACCGGCATGTTGGCCGATTTGCAACGCGCCGAGGAATTTGTCAGCCTTTCCACAGGTTTGTTACAAGCAGGCAGCGCCGCTGTCATTGCCTCGCTGTGGTCGGTCAGTGATGCCAGTACTATGATTCTCATCAGTCGTTTTTATCATTTGTGGCAACAAGAACAACTCACACCTGCTGAGGCTTTGCGCCAAGCACAGGTTTGGTTGCGTGATAGTACGCCGCAGCAACGCATCGTATTTTTTCAGGCATTGTTACCAACACCAGCAGTGACGGAATTGGAAGCTGTGTTAAAGCAGGATTTTAGCCATCCTTATTATTGGGCAGGGTTTGGGATAGTCGGCGTATAATCTTTATTTGGGACACACGACAGGCGTTTTTTGCCTTTTGAGCTGAAAAGAAGCCTTCACATAATATCAAAGGTATGACATCAAACAATAACGATTGTTTTTTTTCTCATGCTTTGACTTGAGAATCTAGGGCGATTTGTTAAGATGGCGGAGGTTGTTATTGGTGCATGACTCTACATTAGAGTCAATGATGAAAATGTCAACAGGTTGTATCACAGCGATACATGGTTAAGACACATGGGGGATATATGGATATTGGCGAATTACTCGCGTTCGGGGTAAAAAATGGGGCATCGGATTTACATTTGTCCGCAGGTGTTCCACCTATGATTCGTGTCAGCGGTGATATGAAAAAAATTAATTTACCGCCTTTGGATCATACGCAAGTCCATGACATGGTCTATGACATCATGAATGACAAGCAGCGTAAAGATTATGAAAAATTCCTCGAGTGCGATTTCTCCTTTGAAATTCCAGGGCTTGCACGTTTTCGTGTCAATGCGTTTAATCAAAACCGTGGCTCTGGTGCGGTTTTTCGTACCATTCCCTCGGAGATTTTATCCCTAGAACAACTCAATGCGCCGAAATTATTTGCTAAGCTCGCTATGACCCCCCGTGGTATTGTGTTAATCACCGGCGGTACCGGTTCGGGTAAATCTACCACGCTGGCGGCGATGATGAATTATCGTAACGAAAGTGATGCCGGGCATATTCTTACCATTGAAGACCCGATTGAATTTGTACATCAAACTAAAAAAAGCCTAATTTCTCAACGGGAAGTCCACCGCGATACTTTGGGGTTTAACGAGGCGCTACGCTCGGCTTTGCGCCAAGACCCGGATGTGATTCTTGTCGGTGAAATGCGGGATTTGGAAACCATTCGTTTGGCGCTCTCCGCTGCGGAAACTGGACACGTGGTCTTTGGAACTTTGCATACCAGTTCAGCGGCAAAAACCATTGATAGGATTGTTGATGCGTTCCCAGCCGAGGAAAAAGATATGATTCGAGCGATGTTATCCGAATCACTCAAAGCGGTTATCTCACAAGTACTATTGAAAAAAGTTGGCGGTGGTCGGGTCGCAGCGCATGAAATCATGATTGGCACGCCGGCAATTCGGAACTTGATTCGAGAAAATAAAATCGCACAAATGTTCTCGGCAATTCAAACTGGGCAACAATTCGGGATGCAGACTTTGGATCAAAAACTCAAAGAATTGGTGCGTGATAAGGTTATTACCCGTGAAGCGGCGCATGAAAAAGCTGCTAATAAAGATTCATTCGCTTAAAGGAGCAAATTAATGGAACGCGATCAGGCGAGTAAATTAATCCGAGACCTTTTAGGCCTTATGGTTAAAAAAGGTGGCTCTGACCTGTTTATCACCGCAGGTTTCCCGCCAGCGATGAAAATTAAAGGTAAAATGACCCCGATGATGAAGCAAGCTTTGTCACCATCAGATTCGATGATGATGACGCAAGCTATCATGAACGATAAGCAGCTCAAAGAATATGAAGAAAGCAAAGAGTGTAACTTTGCGATTGCCCCGCCGGGGCTTGGGCGTTTTCGTTGCAATGCTTTTGTGCAGCAAGGTTGTCAGGGTTTAGTTGCGCGGGTAATTACTGCCGAAGTGCCTAACTTTGATAAATTAGGGCTGCCCGCAGTGCTTAAAGATGTGATTGCTGAGAAAATGGGTTTAGTACTGATGGTTGGGGGCACAGGCTCTGGTAAATCCACCACCATGGCGGCGATGATTGATTACCGTAATGAACATTCTTACGGGCATATCATTACCTTAGAAGACCCGATTGAGTACGTGCATCCCCATAAAAACTGTGTCATCATGCAGCGTGAAATCGGGGTTGATGCCGTAAGTTGGGAGGCGGCATTACATAACACTTTGCGCCAAGCCCCCGATGTGATTTTGCTCGGTGAGATTCGTAGTAAAGAAATCATGGATTTTGGGATGGAATTTGCGCAAACAGGGCATTTGGCGATGGCAACGCTGCACGCTAATAGTGCTAACCAAGCCTTAGATCGGGTGGTAGGTTTCTTCCCCGTCGAGAAACAGAAAAAACTCTTTGCCGATTTGTCGCTTAACTTAAGGGCGATTATTTCTCAGCGTTTGATTAAAACCGTCGATGGTGGCCGTTGCGCGGCGATTGAAATTATGTTGAATTCGCCCTTAATTTCAGAGTTAATTGCCGATGGCAATGTCGGTGAAATTAAAACCATTATGGCAAAATCAAAAGAACTGGGTATGCAGACCTTTGACCAAGCCTTATTTGATCATTATGAAAATGGCAAAATTGATTTGGAAACAGCCTTGGGGAATGCAGATTCGGTCAACGAATTACGCCTGAAAATTAAACTCGAAGGGAAAGAGGCCAGAGGGCGCGATGCGCTGGCAGGTCTTGATCATTTGGCATTTGCCGAAGACCCTGAAGATAACGAAATTCAATAGTTTTAGGAATACCCTATGGATTTGACCCCTTACCTACGCTTTATGATCGAAAAAGATTGTTCGGATTTATTCGTAACGGTTGGTATCCCGATTAAGGTTAAATTACAGGGGAAAATGCGTTCTGTAGGTAAAACCGCACTGACGGCTGAACTGGCCAAGTCTGCGGCTTACGGCATCATGAACGAGGAGCAAATCGAGCATTTTGAAGAAACGCGCGATTTGGACTTTGCGATTGGCATGGATGATGGCAGCGGGCGCTTTCGGGTAAATGCCTTTTATCAAAAAGGTAATGTTGGTATGGTTTTGCGCTTGATTCCCTCGGAAATCCCAGATGCCGAAGTTTTAGGCACACCTGAAGTTTTACTTGATTTAATCATGAACAAACGCGGTTTATTATTGATGGTTGGAGGCACAGGTTCGGGTAAATCCACTACCTTGGCAGCGATGATTAACCACCGCAACAAAAATTCCGCAGGACACATTCTTACCATTGAAGATCCGGTAGAATTTTATCACCCGCATCGGATGTCGGTGATTAACCAACGCGAAGTTGGAGTGGATACCAAGACTTATGCCGCTGCGCTAAAGGCAAGTTTACGGGAAGCACCTGATGTGATCATGATTGGCGAAATTCGTGACCGCGAGACCATGGAAGCGGGCTTAGAGCTTGCTAACACCGGGCATTTAGCAGTTTCAACCATGCACGCTAACAATGCGAACCAAGCCATGGAACGAGTAATTAATATGTTTCCCATTGCCATGCATAAACAGTTGTTTATGGATTTATCCTTGAATTTGCGCGCGGTACTCTCACAGCGCCTGATTCCAGATGTCCGTGGTAAGCGTTGTGCGGCCATTGAAGTGATGCTCAATACCCCACATATTGCCGGCTTAATTCTCAAAGGCGATTTGGAAGAAGTCAAAGAGGCGATGGAAAGTAGCGGGGCTAAAGGCATGATGAGTTTTGATAATGCTCTGCATAGCCTCTACAAGGAAGGTCGGGTTACTTTAGAAGAAGCCTTAAGTAACGCTGATTCACGCACGAATTTAGAAGCAAAAATTAATTTCGGTTAAAGTGTCAGCCCTATTTGTTTATACGGATTATAAAAATATCAAACAGGGGTTATCACAACGATAGGTGTCATAATGCAGTATAAGTTTCTCAAACTGCTCATGGATGACCGCAAAGAATATAAGGACATGGATGTTATGGATATAGAAATTCCCGATGATGTATCGCAGATAGGCTCCGAGGCGATGCAGGCGATTTGGTTGGTCGCTGAACAAAAAATAAAAAACCAATTAGAAAAACAAGCTCAAACGGCTAAAGATAAACAACAACAAGCTGAACACGCCTACGATAAGCTCAAAGATAAAAACCAACAAATTGAGGAAAACCTCAAACAACAACAACTCGAATATGAGCAATCACAGCGTGAAAACAAACGCTTGGGTATGGAACTTGAGCGCCAATATGGCGAAATGGGCAATCAAAAACGCCATCATGAACGTTTAGAAGAAAAACTGTTAGAACGAGAACAAGAAGTTCGACATCTAAGTAATGAGTTTGCGCGCGTCAATGACAATGCCAACCGTTTGCAAAAGCTCTTGGATGATAAAAATCGCCAATATGAATTGTTACAAGAAGAAGAGCGCGATCAGCACGAAGCCTTGGTTGTGGTGAAACGCAATCAAGAGCGTTTGCAAGAAGACATCAAACGCCAACATATAGAAACCGAACAGCTGCGGGAAAAAAATAAAAAAGACTATGGACAAGCTTTGGCAAATGAAGTTCTAGTCAATGAATTGCGCGAGCAAAGTAAACGCCTAGAGCATGAATTACAGCAATTGCGTACCGATTTGAACAGCAGTGAAGATCGTTTGGAAAACGAACATCATATTCGAGTGAAATTAGAGAAAAAAACTGATTTGCAAATTTCTCAACTCGAATCAGCCAATGAAGCTAACCGGGCGACGATTAAAAAACTCGAACAAGACTTAACGATGGCGCAATCAGAAACACAAAACTTGCGCAATCGCATGATTCGGGTTGATGGTGCGATGGAGCGGGATAAAAAAGAAATCGAACGCCTAGAAGCCCATTTAGTTTCTTTGGTTGGAGATAAGAAAAACCGTTAAGTGGCACGGATGAAAATCAAGCCATATCTTCAATCCAGTTGGCTTTTTCTACACGCATGGCTGCATAAACTGCCTAATTATTGTCTGTTGTGTGAACAGACGGCAGACCAAGTGCTTTGCCATAGTTGTTTGGAAGCCTTGGTTTATCAAAATGATCAAGTCTGCATTCATTGTGGACTTGCATTGCCCACCTTTAGTTCCCGGCGTTGTGGTGCTTGCTTAATTGCCGATCAACATTCTGCCTATGAACGTTTGTATACGGCACTCGCTTATACCACAACAGCCGTGCCCTTGTTGCATAAGGCAAAATACCAGCCACGACAGGCATTAAGCGCCTTATCCCAATTGGGGCAATTATTGATCGAGCAGATTGAATTGGTGCAAGCCGATGAGATTGATGTCATCGTTCCTGTGCCTTTACACCCACAACGTTTGCGCCAACGTGGTTACCATCAAACTTTGATTTTAGCCAATTATCTCGGACAACATTTCAATATTCCGGTTGATTACCATACCTGTCAAATGAAACGTTGTTTAAATAGCCAAGCAACGCTGACAAAAACCGAACGTACCAGCGCCGCCCGGCAGCAGCGTTTACAAAATAATTTTGTCATTGGCAAAGCCGCTAAAGCATGGCAACGGGTTTTAATTGTTGATGATGTCATTACCACTGCGACAACTGTAGAGGCATTGGCACAGCAATTAAAAAAACAGGGCGTACAACACATCGATGTTTGTGCCTGCTTGCGCACTCATTCCCCTCAAAGCTTGCAACGCTTACGGAAGTGATTTTTTATCATTAACTGATGTGACGCACTAAGCCAGTTTTTGCCACAATAAGGTGATTTTCCACCTACCTAGTGAAGTTTAGCCGTGCAGCAATAGATCATTTAAATATGACCGAGACGCTATGCGCTTAATTATTTTGTAGATACACAGTATAATGAAGCGGTTTTTAGGTATCGCCCTTCCCTACTAAACCGAATTGTCTGGTCTATTAAGTGCTTGACCTCAATATTTCCCCCATTAGGGCGATCAAATTTTCATGGTATTTGCTAGTCCTTACATGGTATTTCAGCAAACAGGTTCATTTTAGTTTTGTTTTCCTTACGCTATAAGGTCAGTTTTTTATTCTTAGCTGTGCTTTTGGTCACGCTGCTTAGCTGCGCCTTATTGGTTGACTATCGGGTTTCTCAAGCCATAGAAGAAGAGTTACACCAAGAGTTACATCACCAAATGCAGCAAATTTTTCAAAATTTGCGCAGCAGTGAGTTGCTTTTACAACAACAAGCAGATCACCTCCATCAAAGTTTCCGGTTAAATAATATTGAATTAGGCGACCGCGTATTGAGTTACCCGCTCGATGAATTATTACCAAGTCATCATGATGCCAGCGGCTTAACGGGCTTATCTTGGTACGATGCCGCCGGGCAGTTGCGGCTACATAGTCACCAAGTCAGAAGTTTAGATCAACACCTAGCTAAACAAGCTCACTGGAAAATTCAAACGCCGCATACAGATAGAGGACTTTTATGGCAACAACAGGGCGTTTGGCGTTGGTTTAAACAACCCTTGGTGGCAGGGCAAGGCTATTTAATTTTGTGGCAAGCGATTGATATTGATTATATAAAAAAAATCTATCAACAAAACTTAAATCAAGAGCAATCTAGTACCCTGATGCTTTTACATGAGGGGAAAATCTTTTTTAATTATGGTTATACCCAAGAAAAGGCTGGACTTTACCCCGCTTGGCAACACGCACTTGGGGACGTTTTTCAACAACTAAACCAAACACAAGCCTATCGAGTCTTAGGGAAAACCCAACAAGTTAAACTGTTGGATGAGCGTTTTGTCTATATTATTGGTCCAGAACAAGCCTTAAGCCCGCCGTTTTTAATTGCTTACAGTTTAGAGCAGCGCTTAAGATTTTTAAAAAATCTATATCATGATTTGATTTTGCTCGCTTGTTTATTGCTCGCCATTGGTGGCTTACTTGCTGCGCCATTATCGCGCTGGGGCTTTAGCAGCTTACAACAATTATTAATTGCCACCGAAAAAATTCAACAAGAAAATTATCAGTTTCGTTTACCCATCACGGGTAAAGATGAATTTGCAACACTCTCAAATTCAATGAACAGTATGTTAGAGCGCCTAGAGCAACAACAACATAAACAGCATTTGATGTCGCAGCTTATTTCCAGAGAATTATTGGATAATATGCTGCACGGACAATTAAGTCAGCAAGCCCATTTTCGTCGCACCACTATTTTGTATTGTGAAGTGGCGCAATTCGAGCGTATTTATAATAAGTTAGCGCCCAGTGTTGCCTTAGATTTTATCAATAATTATTTTACCCGCCTGCAATTTGCTATTGATGCCTACAATGGTGTGGTTGATGGGTATACAGGTAGTGCAACGCGGGTTTTATTTGGGTTGGCGAATAATCAAGAAAATGCCGTGCTACAAGCCATTTATGCTGCCTTGAGCATTAGCAATGCGGTTGATTTATTTAATTTAGAAGTGGCTAAACCTTTGGATAAACGCGTGCAAATTGGCATAGGTATTCATTATGAACGCTTATTGCTTGGGCGTTTAGGCGCAGAAAACCGCCGTTTTTATAGCGCATTGGGATCGGGCTTGAATATTAGTCAATGGTTAGAGCAATTAACACAAGAATATAACGCGGGTATTTTAATTTCTAAGCAAGCCCTCCAACAAGCGCAAAAAGACCCGGCTGCCCAACAACTAGAGCACCGTTATATTGCCACCAGACAACCCCCTTTCCCGCACCCACCCGTGGAAATTTATCAAATTACGCTTAACAACAGTTCAGACAGTGTGACAGCGTTTGAATATCAATAATTGCTAACGCCACAAAACCTTTTAATTATCCAAGAGTTGCCAATGGCTGATATAACCCGATTCGATATGTTCTATTTTTAATGAATCAGGACGAATATCGACCTTAAAAAGACTCTCCTTTGCACCACAAGCGTGCTTTTTATCCGCCCATTTGTGTAATACCTGATCTTTTAATTGATAGCGGAAACGGTAACATAATTGCCCTGAGCGGTAATAAACACCACGATTATTATCAAAAAATGTCTGTTTATCATCACGCCATTGCCAACTGCCAAGCACATGATCACGTTGGGGCAAGTTTTTTTTACCGAGCATTTGGTTCATTTCCGCGTCAAGTTCAGCAGCCATTTCTTTCTTTATTTTGACAAACGCTTCAACAAAATAAAAATCTTTATCAATGGCACTTTCATACCAAGGTGATTGCAATCCTTGAGTTAATAAATGCACATTCCCCCCGACTTCTTTTAACATAAACTCGATGGGCACATCTGGTTTGGGAATATGACGCAACAATTGCTGCGTATAAGGGCTGTTTCTATATTCACCGTCTAAAGCCAATTTACCTGGTGCTGTTGAATAAGCAATCAATGTTTTTGCAGCACCTGACATACGCGCCAACCCCTGCTCCAGCGTGTCCGTGAGCTTAAAGGGATTATTCCGACACGCATCTAATATAATAATATTCATCGAACTATCACTAGCTGCCATCAATGTTAATAATTGACTGACATTCAATGTCTGGGCGGGCAAATCTGACGCTTTTTTTACCTTATCTAAACTTTGTAGGGGAATTAAATAATTATTCCCCTGATACTGTACCCCGTGCCCGGCATAATAAAATAAATTAACACTGTCTTTATGGAGTTTTTTTCCAAAATGGTTCAATGCTGTTTGCATTTGTATGGCTGTCGCATCACGTAATAAAGTCACCTCAAAACCAACTTTAGTCAGTACATTGGCTATATCTTCGGCATCATGAGCAGGATTAGCCAACGCTTGATTTTGATAATCGGCATTACCAATGACTAAGGCAATACGTGCTTGTGCCCATGCTTGTACACTCACACAGCTGAGCCAAATGAAAACGAGATAATTAAGTGACATTACCGTACTCCACTGCCTAAAACCAAAGATGATTGTGACACACTATGAGAGCATCTGCGCATTTTCAACGCCGCTTAAATATGAATTAAATCAATGATGTTACGCAAAGGCTGTACCACTAGGCAGGTGGAAAACCACAATTTTAAGAAAAACAGGCTTAGTCCGCAACATCAGTTAAATCAATGGATTGCTTTATTTTTACAATGGTTTATTGCCATGTTTATCTTGAATTAAACCAATATCGAGTCTTACTTACTTATATTTCTAAAAAACATCCCCATTATTAAGGGCATTTGCCAAAGCCAGCGTGCTTTGATGCTCAAAACTCATAAAACACCAAGGATATAGTCTATGTCTGATGTCAAAATCGATCCGGCTGAATCGCCGTTAGTAGAAAGCCCAGTGATTCCACAAACCTTTGATGGCGATTATAAAATCAAATTCCGTTGCCACAAAGACATCGCTTGCTTTAACGCCTGTTGTAAGAATATCGATATTACCTTAAGCCCTTACGATATTATTCGTTTGAAACAGCGTTTAGATATCGACTCTGGTGAATTTTTAAGCAAATACACCGTGCCATTTGAAATGGAAAAAGAAGGCATGGCCGGGGTAAAAATGTTACCTGTTGATGGCGGCACCGCTTGCCAATTTATGACTGAAGAAGGGTGCAGTGTTTATGAAGATCGCCCTACTGCTTGTCGTTATTATCCGGTGGGTTTGTTGTCCATGCGCAAGCAAACCGAATACATCGACCGTACTTCTTATGCCATGATTCGTGAAGATCATTGCCAAGGGCATTTAGAAGATAACGAAATGACCATCGACGAATACCGTGCTGACCAAAAAACCGAAGACTTTGATAAGTACTCTCGCGGTTGGCGACAATTGATATTGAAACGCAAATCCGCAGGGCCAGGTATCGGTACTTTATCGCTGAAAAGTCGGCAATTGTTCTTTATGGCAAACTATGATTTAGATCGTTTCCGTTTGTTTATTATCAGTGATGGTTTTAATAGCACCTTTTCTGTCTCCGATGAAGAAATGGAAACACTCAAAACCGACGACATTGCCCTAATGGAATTTGGTGATAAATTCTTACGCCAAGTTTTATTCAATGAGCAAACCATCGACTTAAAAGCCGATGCTGACAAAGCCCGCGAACAACGTCGCACCGATCTTAAAGCGGCACAAGAAGCGGCAGCGGCGGCTGAGGCAGCGGAAAAAGACGGCGACTAATGCCTAAGCATCCCCGCATTGCCCTGATCGCTGGAGAAATCTCTGGCGATATTTTAGGGGCAGGTCTGATTCAGGCGCTGAAGCAAACCTTTCCTAATGCTCGCTTTGAAGGCATTGGCGGTGAGGGGATGCAAGCGGCGGGCTTGCATAGTTATTACCCGATGGAATGGCTGTCGGTGATGGGCTTGTTTGAAGTCCTCGGCAGCTATCGACGGCTCAAGCGCTGCCATACCCGTTTACAACAACTGTGGACAGATAAACCGCCGGATATTTTTATTGGTATTGATGCACCAGATTTTAACTTGCCAATGGCAGAGGCACTCAAGCCCAAAGGTATCAAAACCGTGCATTATGTCAGCCCTTCGGTGTGGGCTTGGCGCAGTTACCGCATCAAAAAAATTGCCCGCGCTTGCGATTATATGCTGACCTTATTCCCTTTCGAGGCGCAATATTACCAACAACATCAGATTCCGGTGTGCTTTGTCGGGCATCCTTTAGCCGAAAAAATCCCTTTTGAAGTGGATACACAAGCGGCGCGAGAAGCTTTGGATTTAGATACAGATAAAACCTATGTCGCTCTATTACCCGGTAGTCGGCGCAATGAAGTCGAGCGCTTATTGCCTGAATTTTTAAAAACCGCCGTTTGGTTACAGCAACAACGCCCCGATTTAAGCTTTATCCTTCCCAGTGCCAACGATAGCATGGCAAAGCGTATTGATAGCGCACTAAAAGCGTATCCTAACTTAAAGCTCCAACATATCCACGGGCGTAGCCGTGAGGTAATGGCCGCCGCTGACGTGGTCTTGCTTGCCTCTGGCACGGCGACTTTGGAAGCCTTATTATTGAAAAAACCGATGGTGGTTGCTTATAAACTCGCCGGACTCACTTACCAAATTGCTAAGCATTTGGTCAATGTGCCTTATGTGTCTTTACCGAATTTACTTAGCGGCAGAGCCTTAGTTCCTGAGCACATTCAAACGCAAGTCAGTGCACCTTTGTTGGGGCAGGCTTTGCTGGATTGGCTCGAGCAACCCGAGGCAAGTGCAGCGCTACAAGCGGAATATTTGCATATTCACCAGCAACTGGCACAAAATGCCGATAAGCAAGCGGCTAAGGTGGTGGAAGCATTGTTGCTAGACAAATCGCTGCTAAATCCTTAATATCTGGGCTTTTGAGTCAAACACGTATGGAAGCCATAAACCGCCTCGCTGAACGCATACAACTGCAACAATATCCTTACACCAAAGACTGGTCAGCGGCCGCTGATTTTTTAGAACTTATCGTTGATCATGTCTTGGATAAAAAACCACAAAACATTGTCGAGTGTAGCAGCGGCACGAGCACTTTGATGCTGGCGCAAAGTTGCGCCCAAAATAAGCAAGGCAAAGTTTTAAGTTTAGAAAACGGTGCGAGCTATGCTGAGGTCACGCGCGACTTTATCCAACGTAATGATTTAGAACTTTATGCCTGTGTGATTGATGCGCCTTTGGTCGATAGCGTTATTGCCGAGCAAACATTTCAGTGGTATCAATTACCCACCATGCCAGCGTCTATCGACATGCTGGTGATTGATGGTCCCCCCGGTTTTATCCAAAAAAACTCACGTCTCCCAGCTTTGCCACAGCTTATGCCTTATTTGAGTTCCGATTGTGTGGTGTTTTTAGATGATGCTGCCCGCGCCGATGAGCACGAGCTAGTGGCCTGGTGGCTGCAACAATATCCTGATTTTAGCCATCAATACCTTGATTTTGAGCGTGGTTGCTCGGTTTTAACCCGGGCTGGCTGATGTTAATTTTATTTAATAAACCCTTTCAGGTCATGAGTCAATTTAGCCCCAGTGGTGACAAAGCCACATTAGCGGATTATATTGATATTCCCAAAGTTTACCCCGCCGGGCGCTTGGATTATGACAGCGAAGGCTTGTTATTATTGACCGATGATGGGCGCTTGCAACATCGCATCAGCCATCCCAAACACAAGCAAAACAAAACCTATTGGGCGCAAGTCGAGGGCGAAATTGATGATAAAGCTTTGGCGGCGTTGCGCCGTGGAATAAAACTTAAAGATGGCATGACACGTCCAGCGAAAGCTAAGCGCATTGCTGAACCCAAAGGACTTTGGAAGCGCGAACCGCCAATTCGTCATCGGGCTAATATTCCGACCAGTTGGCTAGAACTCACCATAAGCGAAGGTCGTAATCGCCAAGTACGGCGCATGAGTGCAGCCGTTGGTTTTCCTACTTTGCGTTTGATTCGGGTCTCGATTGGGCAATGGCATATCGACCCATTAGCCCCCGGTACTTATCGACAATATTCAGATTAACATCCGTTAGTGAAAATATCGCTAGCCAATAATCCCAGCTTTTTTTTATCATCTGCCCGCTGGGCGTGTAAACACACCGCTGTTTGGCTTGCCGCAAGTAAGCTCAAGCCTTGAGCCAAAAAGGCGGCAATCATACCGGTCAACACATCGCCCATGCCGCCGGATGCCATGTAGGGGTTGCCATCAGTACAGATAAAGCAGGCTTTGCCATCGCTGATTAAACTGCCACTGCCTTTTAATACCACTACGCCTTGTAATTGCTGCACTAAGCGCGAGATGCTATCAAAACGATCTTGTTGAATCACGGCTGTAGCACAAGACAATAAACGCGCAGCCTCGCCGGGGTGCGGGGTATAAACTGCCTGCGCCCACTCTTGCGGCTGTTTAGCAATTAAATTCAGCGCATCGGCATCGACAACAATCGGTTTATCCCAGCTGGCACAAGCGGCTAGACATTTTTTTGACCACGCTGATTGCCCTAAACCCGGGCCGATAGCCAGCACATCGATTTGTGCTAGCAGGGCTTTCAATTGCTTGGGTTTTTTTATCCCATGCACCATCAATTCCGGTCTTGCCATATTTAAAAAAGCCGCGTGCTGCGGGTGAGTGGCAACGCTGACTTTGCCTGCACCTGTGCGCGCAGCTGCCTCTGCGGCGAGGCGAATCGCGCCACTAAAGCCGACATCGCCGCCAATGACTAAGACATGCCCATAGTGCCCTTTGTGTCCATCGGCGGCACGCGGGGCTAATCTCGGGCTGTTGTCTGCGTCTAAGCGCCAACTGCTGGGGGTTTGGGTCTGATAAATCGGCTCGGGGACGGCTAAATCACTAAAAAGAATTTCTCCAGCATGTGCCCTGCCTGCGCCGGTGTATAAGCCTTGTTTGAGTCCGATAAAACTCACGGTGGCATGGGCTTTTATCGCTGTTCCCAAAACCGCGCCAGTGTCGGCGCTTAAACCTGAGGGAATATCAACGGCAATGATGGGCTTTTGGCTGGCATTAGCGGTGTTGATAAGTGCTGCCCATTCTCCAGTGACCGGACGGTCTAAACCTGTGCCTAAGAGCGCGTCAATCATTATATCGCTCTCTGGCAACTGCCCATCGAATATCTTGCTGGATAGACCTATGGCACGGCAATAATCCAAACATTGCTTGGCATCGCCTCGGAGCTTGTTAATATCGCCTAATTGTATTATTTCAACGTGATAGCCTGCGAGATGGGCTAAACGGGCAATGACATAGCCATCGCCGGCATTATTGCCCAAACCACAGAGCACGGTGAGTTTTTGCGGCGCGGGATAGTGTTGTTGCACATACTCAAACAGCGCCATGCCCGCGCGTTCCATCAGGCACAAGCCTTTGATGCCACTGTCGATAGCGGCTTTATCAAGGGCGCGAACTTGAGCGGCGCGATATAATTCAGTTGGGGGGGCTTGCAGTAAGGACATGCTCAAACGTCATGCTCTGGGGCGATATGCTGTACAGGCAGGCGAATCAAGATACAAGCCCCGTCTTGATTTTCAATCCAGACCTCGCCGCTGTGTTCTTGGATAATTTTTTTCACAATCGCCAAGCCTAGCCCCGTGCCTTTGACTTTGTGGGTCACATACGGCTCGAAAATTTTATCCAATAATTCCTCTGGAATACCGCTGCCATTGTCTTTGACTTGCAATTCCAGCGCTTGAATATTGCCTTGATGATGGTATTTGCTCACCAGCGTCAGTTGCACATTGTCTTTGTCTTCGCTGGCTTCAATGGCGTTTTTAACCAGATTGTGCAGCACTTGGCGCAAACGGCTGGGGTCGGCATCAATTTCTGGCAAGTGATTATCCAAACGGCAAATCATCTTCGCCACGCTGCCTTGATAGAGGGTTAAGACATCTTCAATCAGGGCGTTAATATCTACTTTTTGCCAGTTCATCGCTGGGGTGCGGGCATAGTTAGAAAAGGCGTTGACCATCTCTTGCATACTTTCGACTTGCTGAATAATGGTATGGGTCATGCGGTCGAGGGTGTTGATTTCCTCTTTGGGGAAGGTGGATAAATATTTATGCCGCAAGCGCTCTGCTGAGAGGCGAATCGGGGTCAGTGGGTTTTTGATTTCATGCGCTAAGCGGCGGGCGACCTCACTCCAAGCCGCATCGCGTTGCCCTTGAATCAAAGCGGTAACATCATCCAAAACGATTAAGTAGCCGTGTTTATCATCACTGAGCGCGGGCAAGTGACCGCCACGGCACAATAAAACGCTGCGGCCTTTATTGCCAAACAAGGTCACTTGTTCGCGCCATTCGTTTTTATCTTGCTCTAAATTTGGCACAATCGCCTCGCACAGGGTTTGCAGGGCGGGATAATCTGAGCAAGAATCGGCGATGGGTTTACCAACAAAGGCGACCAAGGGCGAGCCAAGCATTTGCTCAGCGGCGGCATTATGGGTACGTAAGCGGTATTGGGAGTCTAGCGATAAGACCCCAGAGCTGAGACGCTCGAGCAGAATTTCTAAATAGGCGAGCTGTAAATCCGCCAGTTTGCGACTGTCTTGCAAGGCGGTATGGGTTTTGCGCAAGCGCCTTGTCATTTCGTTGAAAGACTCGACCAAAAAGCCCAGCTCACCGATGCGATTGGCGGGCAATTGTTTCTCATAATTCCCCTCAGCCACCGCCAGCGTGCCCTCGGCTAAATCTCGTACTGGCGCAACCAGTTTCCGTGCGGCTACCAACGCCCCCCATGCAGCACTGAACAAGGTCATCAACAGCACCAAGGATAAAAACAAGGTGACATTGAGTTTCAGCGATTGGCGCAAATACGCCGATTGTTGATAATCATTGGTGCGCTCTTCCATGCTGATGGCAAGCTCATTGATTTTATTATTGGTCGGATACAAGGCTTGCAATAAACGCTTTTGAGTGGCGTTAATGGATAAGGGTAAATCGCCAATGCCGCTGTCTTGATGCGTGGCCCAGATTAACACTTGTGAAAATAAGCTTTTATCCGGCATTGGCTCGAGGTTCATATAATATTCCCGCCCCTGCATATTATTCAAGGCATTGACGGGGTGATAAGGCAATAATTGCCGGGTGTCGGCGCTACTGAAGGCGATGATATGCCCGGTATCAGAAATCAGGGTTAAAACACTCGCCCCAAATTCGGTGCGCAAATCATTAAGCTCTAAAATGGCACTGGCATTATCGAGTTTGCGTAATTTTTCCACCAAAATCTGACTGGTGTTTAAGGCGCTGCTAAGATTATCATCAAAGGCGGCACGGCTGACATTCAGTGCATCGGTGACAATCGGGCCGACTTCGACATTGACCCAATTATCCAAGCGCTGATGCAAAAATGATAAGGAAAAATAAAACACCACCAACACCGGCAAAGCGGCGAGAATCACGAACAAGATTACTAGGCGTAAAGTCAACCGCGCGCCTGGTTCTCGATGGCGTACCGCTAAAATCAAATCACGCAGATTTAAGAAGGTCAGGATGCTAAGGGCAAGCAATCCGATGGAATTAATCAGCAGCAAGGGCACGTACAACTTGCCATACCAGCCGGAATTTTCCAGCGCGCTGCTGAGCATAAAAATCGATGCGGTTAAGGTGATGACCAATAAACGGATTAACCATAAACGAAAGGTCTTTGCCCGACTTGCTAACATTAAGGCTGCCTCAAACTTAAACGAACTTGCACCATGCCACTATCTTTGCCCGCTTCAATGGTCAGATAAACCACCTCGATAGCCTCTTGGCTCAATAAGCCACTTAACCACGTGATAAAAGGGTTAAAACCGACTTGCTCAAAATCAACTTGCGCTTGGGTTTCGTTGCGCGGGCTGATACGTTTATTAATATTGGCAAGAGGGCTGGCTTGGAGGCTTTTATCAATCAAGCTTAACAAAGAACTGCCGCTGGCATTGGGTTTTTTAGCGCTGTTTTGTAGCGCTTGGATTTGTGGTGCAGCTTGCTGCATCCAAGCATAATCGGCTTCGAGTTTGGCGAGTTTTTTTTCTGTTTGTTGGGTTTGTGTTTGCAACGGCTCCCAAATCAAACTCCAAAAGCTAAACAACAGCAAGGCTGATGCACCAATAATTAAGGCGCGGCGTTCAGAGGGGGCGAATTGTTGCCAACGCTGTTGGATAGTCATTCGTTAAACAAGGGCAGTTGGTGTGAAGGCAAGGTTTCTATTTGATTCAGTAGCGCAATCAAACGTCTGCCGATAGCATAAGCTAAATTAACGGGGACAGCATTACCAATTTGCTTGTATTGGCTGCTCAAAGCGCCGCTAAATTGCCAATCATCGGGGAAAGTTTGGATTCTAGCGTATTCGCGCACGGTCAGCGGGCGGGTTTCTTCAGGGTGACAGCGTTCGGTTTGTTTTTGTGCAGGCGCACAGGTCAGGGTTAAACTAGGGCTATTCCATGATAAACGCCTTGCCATACCCGTTTTTCCACCGCCTAAAAAATAACTTTTTTGCATGTATTCGCGTTGTAAATCATCGGGCAAATCCACCCAACAGCCACCCGCAGGGACATGGGCTAAAATATGTTTTTTACGCTCAGGATAACTTTGCCCGCCACTGACAGGCACATCGCTATCATATAGCACGCCCGCTTTTAGCGCATCTTTTAAGGTGAATACATGCGGATGGGGCGCGGGCCAATTAAATTCGACTAAAGGGGCTAAATCGTTGCGAATAGCGATTAAAATCAAGCGTTCACGTTTTTGTGGTACTTGATAAAAAATCGCCTTAAGGACTTTTGGCTCGATTAATTGATAGCCCAGTTCCTTAATCACGGTTTTAATGGTTTCTAAGGTGCGCCCTTGATCATGACTTAACAAACCTTTGACATTTTCCGCCATAAACACCGCGGGCTTTAAAGTGCGCACAGCGCGGGCAAATTCAAAAAATAGCGTCCCGCGCGTGTCTTCAAAGCCGAGTTTATTGCCCGCATAAGAAAAAGCCTGACAAGGAAAGCCACCGGATAAAAAATCGATTGGCCCAAATTGGCTAAAATCAATCTGTTTAATATCCCCTTCTAATACGCGCCAATGCGGGCGGTTTAGTCTCAGTGTGGCACAGGCTTTGGGGTCAATTTCATTTAAGGCAACGGCATTGAAACCGGCTTGTTCCAGCCCAATCGCCAGCCCACCAGCCCCGGCAAATAATTCGATAGAACGGTAAGGACGCAAAGGCGTTTGATTCAATTCAGCCGCCCAATTTGAGTTAAGCATGGCTTTGATAGCGGGAAAATTCGCCAGATCGGCTAATTTATATTGAGGGCTGGGGTCGAGACTAAAGGGGATGATTTTGCCTTTTTTTTTCCAGCTTAATACCGTGGCTTTGGATACAGATAGCAAATCAGCAAGTAAGGTTTCAGAAATAATCTGCGTGTTATCAGACATGGAAGTTATCAAAACCTTCATAATGTTGAAAGCTTAAAAGATAAAGGCTTTGTAAAATATTAGGGGAAAGTTGTTGTAATTCTTCGAATACTGTATTGGTCGCTAAATTGCTCGGTATATCTTCAACAACATCACTAATAACACGCGGTAAGGTTTGGCATAATTGCTTAAAAGCATCTTTTTCTCCAGTGACCAATTGGTAAAATTTATCCACAGAAACGCGCCTAATTTTATCATTAACCACAGCTTGTCCATCTAAACTAATTTGCCAAGGTTGATTTTGACTCTTTGGAGCAATAATTTCGACTAAAAAACACGTAGCTTGTTGATTTTTTAGCAGGGTATTTTGCATCCGCATATAGGTTTTTTGTGAGGAAGAAGAATTCATCGTGTTATGTTTATTCTTCATTTCAACGTAATAGTTTAAATTTTGATTGATTATGTCATAGCCTGTTTTGGGAACTGTCCAACCATCACCCAAATAACGAAAAATATTTTGATGAAAATATCCAATATGATTGTTATTTGCCGAATAATCTCCGTATCAATGACATCTTCTATAGATTTGTTATAAACCTTGCTATCAAAGGTAAGTTTAATCGGATCAATGAGGTTTTTATTAAAACGGGCAAGATCAATATGAAAACGATATTTTTCCACGGTTTCTTTAACGTGCTGATATAGATCGTCATTATCAATAAAAGTTAGATCGTAATTTCTCATCGGCTTACTATTTACAACTTAGCTTGTTGCAATTTTTCCCACTCATCAGCAAAAACTACCTCTTGTAGCTGCTGGATGGTTTTTTCATAATCCCAGTCTTTGCTTAAAGGTTTCCAGTCCAAGCCATCAAGGGTTACACACATGTTATATAACAAGCTCTCTTGCATATCGAGTTCTTGTAGCATCACCGAGGTATCGGCGCGCAGCATTAGGGCGAGCGTACCAAAGGACATCGCCCAATGACAAAAACTCACCGCAGAGAGATTTTCTAAATGGGATTTGGGTAAATCGCCCAGCTCACAGGCTTCGACCACTAAGCTATTGACCAATTCGATCAGCTTGTATTCTTGATCCATGGTTTGCTGTTGGCGTTTTTGGCTAGATTTTTCGATAACAGTGGAGGTTTTGAAACTCAGCACGCACATGAATTGCTCAGGTTTGAGCCTAGCGCTGAGCATATAGGCAAAATGCACCGCTAGCATACGCTCACGGCTATTGCCATCGAAAGCCAAAGCGCGGGAAAACAAGCCATGCAAGGTGGTTAAACAATTAAGCCCAATAGCGCTGAGCACGTCTTCTTTGCAGCGAAAGTGGTTATAAATCGTGCCTTTGGAATAGTCTGATTTACAAGTGAGTTTGTCCATGCTCAAGCCGGCAAACCCATCGGTGCGCATAATATCTAAGGCAAGGTCTAGTAGGGTTTGTTCACGTTGTAAAAATTGACGTTCTTTACGATCTTGCGTACTCATTCAGACTCTTAAGACTAGAAAAGGCGTGCCCCCGAGACGATTTGAACGTCCGACCCTTCGCTTCATACCACTATAGTTTTCACTACCTTACGTTTGTGGTCTGGACTTTCTCTTCACCTTAGCAATGCTTTAGGTGCTACCCGTCAAGTCTCTACACGTTCCCCAAAGGGCTTCGCTCGGGATTGCCATACCCAGATGGGCTTAGGTTTCCCCGAATTTGAGTAGTGTCCGCTTATTTGTTTCCAAATAAGTGCCCAAAATTTAGGAGGCGAATGCTCTATCCAGCTGAGCTACGGGGGCACAATCGGCGCTAGTATAGCAGATTAGCTTTGTTTATGAAGGTTATAGGAATGGTTTCAAAGGCAAAAGATACAATGGACAGGTGCAAATATCCTTTAATAGTATCTAACTTGAGTTAAGGGATTGACTGATATTTTCATTTTTACCATAAAAAAAGGCTCGCCCAATTACTTGGGCGAGCCTTTTATTTACTGATGTTACGCAAAGGCTAAACACTACTAGGCAGGCGAAAAATCACCTTGTTGAGACAAAAACTAGCTTAGTGCGTAACATCCGTTTTTAGTGACTACAGTGCCTTATTTTGTCTCAGCAGGGGCTTCTTCAGTCACTTTAGCCCCTTTGCTTTCAGCATACGCTTTGAACATTTTGTTCATCAGCTCAATATGCTGCTCATCGTTGAGCTGACCATCTGTCGCCACTTTAGACCACAGTTCTTCAGAACTCATTTCACGATGACAACCCATGCACAGACCGGTGCGGTTCATGGCATCGCGCATTTCTTTAGGTAAGGCGCGAGACAAGGGCCAATGTGTACCAACGGTTTGTACTTGTTGACCATCTTTGATGATGGTAGACCAGTCAAAGTCCAGTTTCGAGATTTTAGGAATCTGGATTTGATATTGACCCGGAATAACCTGTCCGGTTTTTTGGTCAATCAAGTCTTCAACAATATCCTCAGGATAGCGTGCTTGGAACACACCGCCAGAAATACCGTAGCCCATCGCTTTAGGATTGTTGTGGCAAGACTCACAAGTCCGCGCTTTACGCTGGGCTGAGTGAGGTTGTACAGGCGCCATATCAATCGCTAAAGGCGTGCGTTCTTGACCGAGTTCGGCTTGTTCGTCTTTAGACTCTTCAATCACATCAAGGGCAATGGTTTTGCCTTCGCTGTCAATGACGGTGTAGACGATTTGGCAACCGGGCATCAGCGGAGTCACACGGCCTTCACCATTGATACCTAAGACAGGTTCTTCCCAACGCAAGTAAGCACGGGTTTCCATCACTTTACCTGGGCTTTGAATGCCTTTAATACCTAAAGGAGACTCAGCGGTAGAACCATCTGGGTTACGTTTGGAGCCAGAGGCAATCCAGTCGGTGTCATGTTTTTGTTTGCCGTCTTTGTCTTTGGAGTAATCGACTTTAACGTGGCAACCATAACATTGGGGAACCCATGAAGCGTGGCAAGCATAACATTCGAGGCTGTCGTTATGTTTGCTGACTTTGCTCATAGCAACCATCGCATCGGGGCTTTTCCAAGTATTGTCATCAGCGATTTTTTTCAGCATCGGCACTTCAAAATCATTACCGGTGGCTGAGTGCATCATGACTTTATCGCCGTCTTTAACCACGTTACCGAAGGCATTACCCCGGGTAGTTTTCAAGTAGCCATCTTTTTTCGCATACACGGTGGCAAATTGTGCGGTTTCTTGTTGAGGTTTGTCAGCTAAACCACGAGGGTCTTTGGAGAGTTCACCGTCAAATTCTTCACCATAACCCATAGGCAAGTCCCAAGGATAGGCATCAGGCGTACCGTGACAGTCTTGGCACTCAACTTCGACTTGCGCCAAGGTCGTACCGAAGATGTTACCGTCACCGTGCATGTCGATGGTGGTATGACAATCTTGACAGAGTAAGCCACCTTTTGGATTTTCAGGACGGCTTTTGATTTGGTGATGCAAGTCATCAGAGATAAACAAATAGCGTTTGGTGTGCAATTTAGGTTGTTTGTTACCCTCTTTGTTATAAGGAGAACCATAAGGGAATTCCATCAAACCTTGATAGGTGACACCAATGCGTTTACCCCGGTTGTGGCAAGAGTTACAGGTTTCGACCGGAATACCTGAGTATTCGACATGATCGCCGACTTTAACTTTGGTTTTACGGGTCGCTTGCATGGAGTGAACTAAGAGATGACCTTTTTCAGTTTTATCGACAGTGGGGTCATTACCTTCATATAAGCCTTCGTTACCATAAGGGATATGGCAAGAGGAGCAGCCTTGACCACGATAGTCACCGCGTTTTTCACGGCCTTTAACGGTGACGTGGCAGCGTTGGCATTGTTGTCTTTGGTAAGTAAAACCCGCTAATTTTGGATCGGCTTCGATTTCTTCAACGGTCGGTGCGGGAATTTGTTTCAGTTCGGTAGGGAATTGATCCGGATGTGCAGCAATCATCGCCTTCATATATTCTTTATATTCTGGGCTACCGACTTGTGGTACTTGACCATCTTCGTCTTTGACATCGTAGTTGCCCCAAGGCACTTTATGGTTTTGTACTTCAGGAATCCCCCAAGTATGCAAGTTACCTTGAATTTTACCCGCTTCGGTATTCATCAAGGATTTTTCTAGGCGTTCTGGATAGCCTTGGTGACAGCCTGCTTGGGCGCAGCCGTATTTGTTGACATCCATTGCCCCGGGATCTGGGTAGAATAATTGTGGGCCCATCGCGGCTTTAAGTTCGTCTGGTGAACCACTATGCGCTTTGTCTTTGTCAGCGGTCTCTTTGGGATTACCACCGTGACAAACAACACAGCCTTCCGGGTCGCCAAGCGGCGCGCCTTTAGCCTTAATCATCGCCATCATCGCCGTCTCATCAGCCCGAATTTTTTCGATACCGTTATGACAGCTTAAACAGCCTTCACCTTTTGACACTGTCGCTAAGGCACTATAACTTGTCATTAACAAGGATAGTCCCGTTAGCGCAGCGGTGAGCCAAGTGCGCTTTGTTTTCATGCCCGTTTCTCCCTAATACTGCATTAATAACCACAAAAATTGTAGTTATTTATCATTCTAGGTGAGGCAAATACAAAATGCAAAAATTTCTGAAACGATATAGTTTTTCTAAACATCCATTAGAAAAATATTGTCAAAAGGACAAGCCCTGTGCTAACGTCGGAGTCTCATCATCCTCCCTTTGATTCGATATGAGTCGGGTTGACTTATCGATAGATTAAAACATTAAAATAACTCAAAGGGATTAACTGGCTTGGGGGTCATTATGTCTTTAACCAAATCTCTCCTATCGGTTGTTTTACTGACTTTGCTATTACCGCCGCCCTCTTTGTTGGCAACTGAAGCAGTGCAAGTATCAAAAACCCCACTGACCATGGGCATTTTTCCGCGTCGCAATGCCAAAATGACAATGAAGTTATTTCGCCCTTTGCAAAAACACTTATCCCAAGCTTTAAAACAAGAAATTCGCTTGGTGACAGCGAAAAATTTTAAAACCTTTTGGCAAGGGGTAAAGCAGCAAAAATACGATTTAGTCCATTACAATCAATATCACTATATCGTCTCACAAAAAAAATATGGTTATCAGGTGCTTTTGCGTAATGAAGAGTTTGGCGAGGATACCATTGCTGGGGCATTGATGGTGCGTACAGACAGCGGTATTGATACCATTGCTGACCTCAAGGGTAAAAAAATTATTTTTGGTGGTGGACCCAAAGCCATGCAAAGCTATATTGTTGCCACCTATCTATTGCGTCAAGGCGGTTTGCAAGCAGGCGATTATATTGAAGACTTTGCTAAAAACCCGCCCAACGCCATTCTCACAGCCTTTTATGGACAAGCCGCCGCCGCAGGTGCTGGAGATAAGGTCTTGGATTTGAAGGTAGTGAAACAACAAATTGACAGCAGCAAAATGAAAATGCTCGCCAGAGCACCGCAACTGCCGCACCTACCTTGGGCGGTGAAAGCCGATATGGCACCTGAATTGCGCGACAAAATTCAAACTTTATTATTGCAATTAAAAAATGACGACCAGGGTCAAAAAATCCTTAAAAATGCCCGTCTGAGTGGTTTCCAAGCGGCAAAAGATGCCGATTACGATCCGCACCGAGAAATTATTAAAACAGTTTATGGCGATGACTTTGCGCAATAAGAATTTTTGGAAAAAGAAAACCTTGTATCAGCGCCTGTTTTCAGGGCTGGGGGTGCGCTTTGCTGTGCTGATGGGCATGGTCTTGGTGCTCGCCTTATTATTGGTGATCTGGCTCAACTGGCAAAACCAACAACAACAAATCCACGATAATTTAAGAGACAAAGGGCAACTACTGGGGCACTTTGTCTCCATGATTAGTCCCGAGGCGATTTATTCTTACGATTTCACCTTGCTGAATGAATTTACCAAAGAAATTAGCTTACATAAAGATGTTATTTATAGCTTGGTTGTCGATACCCAAGGCTGGGCGCTGACTTCTTTTGTCGACGAAAACAACCCTTTGATTCAAAGCATTAAACAAACCGATAACACCGCTACGGTGAAAACCATTACCCAGAAACTTCAAGGGCGTGATGATGTGATTCATATGGTATTTCCTATCATAGATGATGAACATCTGGGTGAAGTTTGGGTGGGTATCAGCACTGGACGTAGCACCGAGCTATTAAAGCAAGCCGCCCTAGAACAACTCTGGTTGTATTTATTACTGGTGCTGTGTATCAGCACCGGGGTGTTGTTAATTTTTCGTTTTAAGGTCTTAAACCCGGTGCATGATTTGATGGATGCGGCCGAGCGGGTTGGCGCGGGGCATTTTGATACCCCAGTGAATAATCGTAATGATGATGAGTTTGGCGCGCTGGCAGGTAGTTTTAATTTTATGATGCAAACCTTGCAAGAAAATATCAACGAATTGCACAATAGCGTCAACGAAAAACAACAAGCCTTATTACAAGCCTCAGAGCAAAACTGGATTAACGAAGGGCTACGTTTATTCGTCGAATCCATCCATGGTGATTTGAACTTAAAAGCCTTAGGGCAAAAAAGTATCGAAAACTTAAGTCAGCGCTTACAAGTTAATCATCTTAATTTTTATTTAAGTCTGGGTTCTGATTTACAGTTATTGGCCACTTTAGATGAACATGCCGATGCGCATAGTTATGCTCCCTTAGATAGCACGCCGTTATTACAAAGCCTTTTTAATAGCAAACAAATTCAATGTGCCAACCAACAAGCCCCGCTGCTAAAACATAGCCGTATCGTTTATTATTCCCACGCGTGTTATGTGCCGATATTATTGCAAGACCAAGTCACAGGCTTATTAGAGTTTGGCTTTAATTTAGAGCCAGAGATGATAGAAATGGATTTTATTGAGCACTGTGCTAACCATCTAGCGATTAGTATTTATGCTATCCAACAACAAGAACAAACCCAACAAGCCCTGCAAGTCACCCAAGAAAAAACCCATTTACTGGAACAAAAGGGTGAAGAATTGCGCATGGCTATGCTAGAAACCGAACGTGCCACCAAAGCGAAAAGTATCTTTTTAGCCAATATGTCACATGAACTACGTACCCCATTAAATGCTATTTTAGGTTTTAGTGAAATGCTAAGTGAAGACCTCGAAGACATGGGTATCGATGCCGATATGGTTTCAGATGTGAATAAAATTCACCATGCAGGCAAAAATTTATTAAATTTAGTCAATGATGTCTTGGATATTTCCAAAATTGAATCCGGTCGCATGGATGTCTATGTTGAAAAAATTGATTTATTAAACCTACTTCAAGAATTAATCAGCACAGTGAGTCCTTTAGTACAAAAAAATCACTGCGAGTTGCAACTCAAATATCCCGATGATATTGGCGAATTTTGGGCAGATTTAACTAAAGTACGGCAGATTTTGTTAAACCTCTTAAGTAATGCGATTAAATTTGGTGAACATGGGACAGTTAATATCAGTATTTACCATTTACCTAATGAAGATACTTTTGAATTTCATGTTGAAGATGAAGGTATTGGGATTAGTGAAGAACAAGTTGATAAATTATTTCAATCCTTTACCCAAGCCGACGCATCAACCACCCGTAAATATGGCGGTACAGGACTAGGGCTGACCATTTGTAAGCAATTTGTTGAAATGATGGGCGGTAAAATTTGGGTAGAAACAGAACTGGGTAAAGGCAGTTGCTTTATTGTCCGCCTACCTGCCCGCGTAAAAGCCGTTTCACACCAAGGGCAAGAAAATACACACACACATAAAGCATTAACCAACAAAAACATCCAACCGATTAAAGAACATGGCGTTGTGTTAGTGGTTGACGATGATCACGAAATTCGTACCTTACTATCTGAGCATTTAGAAAAACTGGGCTATCATCCCGTCACTGCGGCAAGCGGTAAAGATGCACTGAGCATGGTACACAAACTCAAACCTGATGCCATTACCTTAGATGTGATGATGCCAGAAATGGATGGTTGGACACTCCTAAGCCAGCTCAAAGCCGATCCGGATTTACGCCATATCCCGGTGATTATGGTCTCCATCATCGAAGATAAAGCCAAAGGCTACGCCTTGGGCGCAACTGATTATTTATTAAAACCCGTGCGGCGCGAACAACTGGCAGTGATTTTGAAAAAATACAGTGCTGATCCGCCTGCACAAGTGTTGTTACTTGAAGATGACGAAGTCACCCGCGGAATGATGGTGCAATTATTAGAAAAAATTGATTGTGAAGTGATTACCGCTGAAAATGGCAAAATTGGTTTACAACGTTTACAAACCTATCAACCTGATGTGATTTTATTAGACTTAATGATGCCCGAAATGAGTGGTTTTGAGTTTGTCAGCTTATTGCGAAAACATCCTGATTGGCATCATATTCCTGTTGTGGTACTCACCGCTAAGGACTTAAGCCCCGAAGAGCACCAAATGCTATCAGGCTGCACAGAGGCGATTTATCAAAAAGGCGATTATCAACGACTGGATTTATTAGCACAGCTACAATCTTATTTAACCTAAGTGTGATGCCATGAAAAATAAAACCCTTGGGCTGACACTTATGGCACTATCCACAATAGCCGCCTTAGTTGCAGTTTATGTCTCCCCACCATTAGCCCAAGACACGGCGTATCATCAATTTCAAGACCAACGCCATTTTTTCTCTATTCCCAATTTTTTCAATGTGGTCTCCAATGTCGCTTTTTTATTTGTTGGTGGCTGGGGTTTGCGTTGGTTATATCGTGCCAATGCACAACAATACCTCACCTCGTTTAAATCGGCTTATGGCATTTTCTTTTTTGGTGTGAGCTGCGTGGCTTTCGGCTCGGCGTATTATCACTGGGAGCCATCGAATGAAAGTTTGCTTTGGGATAGATTGCCGATGGCAATAGCTTTTATGAGCTTATTTGCTATTTTACTCAGCGAGTTTATTGCCGTTCAAATAGGTAAAGGCTTGTTGTTGCCTTTATTAGGACTGGGCTTAAGCTCAGTTTTATATTGGCATTACACTGAGTTGCAAGGCGCAGGGGATTTACGCTTTTATATCTTAGTACAATTTTTACCGATGTTATTAGTTCCAATTTTGTTGTCATGCTTTCAGCCGCGTTTTAGCCTGCCACAAGGCTATTGGCAACTTTTAGGAGTCTATATACTGGCAAAAATTTGTGAACATTTTGATGCTGCTATTTTTGCCCTTTTACCTTTAAGTGGACACACACTTAAACACTTGCTCGCAGCCTATGCGATATTTTTGTTATTACAAAGCTATCAACACAGACAGCTTGTGAGTCACCCATAGCTATACAAGACCCACATAGCGTGTTGCCCCTCACAAAAGACTATTAAAACCGCTTAAATAGTCTTATTATCTTGCCTTTATGAATTATTAAACGTGGTTAAATACGCATGTTATGCCATTATCATTTTTTTGCCTTTTTGGGAAAAAATGCCTTTGCGTAACAGCAGTTAAATACTTAAAAGCCTGTTTAAAAACTATTGAAATCGATTTAGCATTATTTTAATTGAAACCAAATAGACCATCACTTCCGAAAAGTGTGCTTGACGTTCATAGTCAATATTTAGTCTTCGACTCCATTGAAACCATCCAAAAGTTCTTTCAACAATCCAGCGTTTTGGCACAAGCTGAAACCCTTTGGTTTTCAGCGTAGGTGCTATTTCTAATTTACATTGGAAAGCACACCACAAATAATCAGCTAATTTACCTCGGTAAGCTGCATCAGCCCAAACCATTTTAATAGAAATAAACCAAAAGAACAGTGTTTGAAAAATATCAATAGATTGTTTTCCATCAGATAAGTTTGCATCATGAACTTTGACAACAAGAGGGATACCCAAGGTATCTACAACTGTATGACGTTTTCGTCCTTTGATTTTTTTATTACCATCAAATCCTTGTGTTTCAGCCATTTGTGAAGTTTTAACTGATTGACTATCAATCATAGCTGCTGAAGGAGATGCATTTTTTCCTTGTGCTTCTCGTAACTCTTGGTGGAGCGCTTGATGGACTAAAAACCAAGTTTCATCTTCTTTCCATTTACGAAAATAATAGTAAACACTTGCCCAAGGAGGAAAATCATGAGGAAGTGCTCGCCATTGACACCCTGAATGAACCAAATAAAAAATCGCACTCAAGATTTCTCTTAACTCATATTTTCTTGGTCTTCCTGTTTTTGATGCTAGAGGAAGATATTTATTGATACGTTCAAATTGTTGTTCACTCAGGTCTGTTCTGTAATTTGCCCGTTCCATATCATCACCTCTTGAATTTTTTTAGGTCGTTCATAAGAGGATTATGGGACGAAATTCATCAAAAATTAAGATAAATCTATGTTTTTTAACAAGCTCTCAGTAGACTTAAAAAATGACATCACTTGACAAGGTTCCTAAAATGAAAATAGCTGATACCATCATTATTTTGATTTAGCGCTAAGAGGATCGTTTAATTTGGTTTTTAATTCTAAGCGGGTAAGGTTTTCATTAAATTCGGAAATCCAAAGTTGCATCTCTTGTTGTACTTGCGTAAATACTTGTAGACGGAATGTTTTCAGACGTTCAAGCATTTCTACTTGCAAGCAGCTTTTTCCTTCCTCACTGGCATTTTGATAGTTGTTCAACAATATTACCCAATCCATTTGAAATGCTGCCAACTCTCTTTGCAAAGCCATTTCCGTGGTCATATAACGCATCCATGCTGTTGAAAAACCAAAGTATTTATCACTTGCAACCGCAGCCCCAGCAAATACTAAGGCAACATAACCAAATTGACCCAAATCAAAATCAAATTTTCCTGTTCCTTGTAGAATTGGTAACAAAGTTCCCAGTGTTGTGAAGATGATGGCAATTACCCGTAAATAACGCGACCAAGCGGCCTCTTTGTTTTTTCTGCGTAAATACCAGTTCACCATCTCAACAGCTTTTTCTTCAACTTGGGTACGTAAGTTTTCCAATTCTTGCTGCATATCCTCGGCATTCGGGTCGAAGACAGGCATGCTGGTTGGAGAAATATTTTTTGGTGTCTCAGACATGCTTATTTGCTCATTCCTTTCCAGATATACACGGCCACTTTACCACGTTGATACAAGGGCACGGCAAGCACACATTTTTCTTCATTGCAACGAAAATCGGCGGTTTTTACCGCATCTTTTAGGCTAGATTTTGCGCTTTTTTCTGGTAGACGTAGGCTGAATAGTTTTTGATGATTATCCATTTCCCAGACGTGTAACATCGCTTCTTGGTCAACAGTAAAAAGCTGTCTACCGCTAGGGGAGAAAAATGTGGCAACGGTTTGTGTATCACCAGAGGTTTGTGTATCACCAGAACCTAATATTTCTATTTCTTTTAATGAAGGGTAAGCATAAATCTCATTTTTTTCTCCAACAACGCTAAGATAACGTTTACCATCATCTAATTTAGGGCTTAACGCAGCAGAATAAGCATAGGATATAGGCAATGTCTTCAGAGGTTCAGATTTATGCCAATCCCATAGATTCAATGCATTATCGGTTAAAGTAAGTAAAAACTCCCCTGAGGCATCAAAACGCATATCGGCAATACAAGGGGATGGGGAGTGGATAGGAATAGATTTTTTTTCCTCAAAGCTTATACCATCCAACACATTGATATTGCCATCAAAAATATATAAAAGTAGCTCTGAATCAACCGAAAAAATACCAGTACAGGCTGGATTAAGCGGTTCTATCTCAGGATTAAAATTATTCGTATTTAGAATTTGAGAATTGGAGCTTTTACTGGTAACGAGTAAACGTTGCCCTGAGTTATCAAATGCAAGGTTTCCAATGTTTTCGCCTGAATAGGTGTCAATCAATTGTTTTGAATCTAAAGTATAGGCTTCCAACGTGGAATGACTGGCTACCACCAAGCTATTTAAATCAGGTGCAATAGCAAGGAAACTCGGATTGACAGGCGCAGGTAACATAAATTTATCTTTAGAAAGATTGTTAATATCCCACGTTTTTACCCCTCCGCTGCTATCCGCACTTATTAGTGCTTGAGTATCTCGATAATTTCCAAAAACCAAAGCATTTACCGCTGCTTTATGCCCATCCAAAACCTGTTGAACGCTACGGCTGTGTATATCCCATAAACGAATAACACCATCATCCCCAGCCGAGGCCAGTGTTTCATCAGAAATAAAGGTCATCGTACGAATTGTGCCTTGACGGCTTTCCAAACTACGTAACTCTTGTGCTATTTGGGACTCTCCCGCATCGGTATTCCAGACTAATATTTTTTGGTCTTGCCCAGCGGTAGCAAAACGTTTCCCGTTAGGGCTAAAGACAACACTGCGCAAACTGTCGTTATGCTTGGCTTTTAGAGCATATTTAAGAGTATAAGTTTCTGAGTCAATTTCCCAAACACTGATGTTTTTATCCATACTGACCACCGCCAAATGGTTGCCATCTGGGCTAAATGCTAGGCTAGTAATCGGGTCTTTATGAATACTTTTACTTTCAGGTGTTTGAGAGGAAGGAGAGAGAGGGAATTTATCTTTATTCCAAAAATAAAGCTGACCATTTTTATCTCCACCGGCAAGGATACCGTTATTACTCAGTGCCAATGCCCAGATATTTTCTCCAAGCCCCAAAAACACTTCCGGCTCATCATGCTCTGTTTTCCAGCGCAAAACTTGGTAGTTATCATTGGCGCTAAAAAATTCATCAATATCAGGATGAAAAGCCAAGGTCTGCGTCATGTTACCGGCTGTATTAACCTCCTTTTTATCGCCTTTTTCTATTGGAATAAAACTAAATACATTGTTCCAACCAGAAGCGATAATGTACTGCGACCTCAAAGCTAACGCCAATAGACCGCTATCATCATCTGTTACGTCGTAAGTATTAAGCAGAGAATCAGCACGTATAAAGGCATTGTGTTGACTGAGTAACTGACGGTTTTCTTTTACTGCTGTGGAAATTTTATTATTTGCTTCTAGTGCTTGTGCGTCTACAAGGCGCTCATCCGAGCGTTTAAAGTCTGCGTATTCAGGTGAACTGAGGAGAATCGATTCTCGTAGGATACTATTGTATTCTGAGTCAATACGGGCTTTTTTTGCTTCTTTTTCTGCTTTTGTTGCGGCAATACTAGCTTTGTCTGCATCATCTTTAGCTTTTTCTGCTTTATGTCGAGCATCTTTTTCTACAACTAAACTAAACAGTAATACACAAACACCAAAAACAAGAGCCCACTGTAGTCCGTTTATGAGTTTTGTCTGCGTCCTCTCCCTTTCAGAAGCGCCGAGATAGCTATTTATGTTATCAAGTTGCGTCTTGGCTTTATCTGTGGAATCATCGTAACGTGCAGCCCAGTGAGGTGATTTTGGCGGTAATGTCTTTTGCCAACTTTGTGCCTCATTCAGTTTCACACCTTTGCGTACATCATCTCCTTTTTTACCATGATCTAACCATTTTTGCGCATCATTTTTTAGTCTTTCGTAATGTTCTGCATCATTGCTTTCTTGCTTAACCCATTTCTTTAAACGTTTCCATTTCCAGATAATCACTTCATGGGTAATATCTAAAGTGACATTAGGGTTTAATCTGGTTTTTCCTGAGGGTTGTAAAAAGCCTTCTTCTCTAAAATATTTAATAGCTTTGGAATTTAATAAGTCCTCTTCTTCGAGTTGATAATCACACGCGATGTTTTCAAGCGTTGCAGGTCTACGCGTATCTTTGGTATCACTTGCCGTCAGTGCACGAAATACGCATTGAATAATATACTGTTCTTTGCCATCTAAATCTTGATATATTTCTTCTGCATGATTATTAATACTATCATTTAGTTCTCCAATTTGTTTGTAGTGTTTTTTAGTTATTTTATAATAAGGTTTGTCCTCATTTTGAGCATCTTCTTTTTTTGCTATATTCCATAAATAACTTAAACTATGTTCGACGACTGGCAAATAGTGAGAAATATCTTCTATTTTATCTATTGCATCGAGTAACTCTTCAACCAAGTCATCATCTATTTCGCTATCAAAAATACGAGGTGGAATTTGAATTGCTTTTTTGAGTTCCCAACGTCTTAAGTTTGGAATTAAATAATGATTGTTGTTAATCATTTCTACCAAATCAGGGTATTGTGCACAATCTTCTAAAAATTCACTGCGCATGGTAAGAATAACGTAAATATCAGGATGCTCAGCTGCATACAATAATAAAGAAATAAAACGCTTAATCTTTTGCGGTTCGTTAGATAGACGGAACAGTTCTTCAAACTGGTCAACAAAAAGTAAAAGTTTATGTGAGTTTGAAACACCTTTTGCCTTATTAATAAACTCTGGCCAAGCATCAATAGGGGGTGTATTTTTAACCAATTCAAAGTCTATCTTTAAAGCGGTAGCGAGATTCTCAAGCACCCTATCACCAGGGCGCATGTAAATAATTTTCCAATTACTTCCTATTGCCCCCTGAACCCCTGTTTTTAATTTAGGCAATACACCTGCTCTAATAACTGATGATTTACCGCTAGCAGATTTTCCTGTAATAGCTAAAAAATGTTGTTCTTCTCTAATAAGACGCTCAATAATACTATCACTATGAACTTCTCTGCCAAAGAAGATAATACTGCTATCTTCATCAAAAGGCTGGATACCTCGAAAAGGATGTTCTGGGTGAGGAAAGAGGGAGTTAGGAATGCTATCTTTCACAATGACTCCTTATTTTGTGTCTCTGACAATACATTCTCAACTTCTTTACAACAGTCTGTTGAATTGGCACAATTTATAATGTCAATGGCGGGAAAATACACTCTAGCCATACTTTCCTTAATGGGAATAGGAACATCACCAATGTTAAACACGGCTGCTTTTTTGTGTAGTTTATTATATTCAACTTTTAATTTCCCATACATCAGAAGCATAGCACTCAACCATTCTATATTTGCATACCTCTGTTCATAAAATAAAAAAAAGTAATCAGCGCAGATAAAGTTTTCGTATTTTCCCGTGTGTAACCACTTCATATCTTCAACTTCTAAATTGTTGTAATGGTCTGTTTGCAAGGAAGATTTTAGGTTTTTTTTTTAGAATTTTTCAGCATGATGGGAAACGTTTCTTTACCAGCATTAGGAGATAGAGAGCACCCCTTCCAATATCTATCGTCCTCATCCCAACAACGATGATAAAAGGTAGCACATCCATTGTGTATATTCAGTGAGGCGAAGTTGTAACTGGCTGCATAACGTCTACTAGCCTCAGCCTTTCTGCCATTAAAACAAGCTCCTGCATGAATAGACAAATAACCTTGTGTGCTACTTCTTATTCCAACGGCATTTCCTCGGTGTTTATGACCACACAATATTAAGTCACTAAAGCGTTCAATAGAAGGAACGATTTTATCGTACTCTGTATCTGTAAGATAATTAAATTCATGATGCATGACCGTGAGAAGTAGATCATAATCTTTATTTTTATCTTTCTCGAATTCTTGTAATTGTTGTTCGCCAATCACTAAAAATCCTCTGTCAGCAATTTTTCCATTATCCTCATGTTGTCCAGAAAAAAGTGCTGTATTTAAACCAGATATCAGTACTTTATTACCTCGAATATTCAGTTCTAATTTTGGGGCATAGGCACTAAAGTTCATGCCTTCTTTCTTCAAAAATTCAGTATATGCTTGAAATGGCATTAATGCATATTTTTTATTTATAGATAAAAAAGTTTTGGCTGTTTTATAATCCAGTGTTGATTTTTCTTCATATCCTCCTTCTTTCAAAAAGTTTTTTATCATTGGGTTAAGCATATTTTCAACTTCAATTCTGTCTACATCATGGTTGCCGGGCACAATAAAAAAACGCCCGATATCTACTTTCAATTCTTTCAAAATAGGAACTATAAAGTTAATATAAGCTTTCTCAAATTCATCTTCTCTACCATGAAAAGACAAATCACCACTAAAAACAACAAAATCAATTCTTTCTAAACTTAAATCTATATTTTTACGGGATTTAATATCTTCTAAAAGACGATTAAACATTACACTTCGATCATTTTTTTCTTCTTTGCTCTCATTATATTTTTGATGCCAATCAGAAATATGTAGCCAATTAATTAGTTCTTCATTGGGCATGATTTTATCCTTTTTCAGTTTTTTTATTAGCAACGGTTTTATTTTGTTTTTTACATTGACATATTTGCCAACAGTCATGTTTATTATACCGTGGGGCATTAGGACTTGGTTTCGGTTCTGAATGACAATGAGGTTTTTCACACCAACAACCAGTATTATTCTCCACTTTTGAACTATTTTTTTCTTCAGTCGAAAAAGAATAAACAGAATATGAAAAGAAAAAAAAACCAACCATTGCCAAAAGCAAAGGTTGGTTTATACATAGCTTGCAACCATTACAATGTAATGCAACGGCATAATATATCTCTTTGACATTTTTCCAAATGCCTCCTTGTTTCACTGATTTACCTCGTAATTTTCTTGCTGTCATATTGTTTTTAAAACGCCACTACATTTTAAAAAATACGAAGTCTCGTGGGGTTCGTATCCTATGTTGGTATCCGTCTCATTCTAACAGAAAATTAATGATTTACAAGGGATACCTTCTATTAAAACTATTAAAAAATTATTAAAATTTATTATGTATTGTAATTATAAGATTGTATGAGTACTATAATCAATCATAAAAAAGCAACTGAGGAAAAAGCAATGGAAGATTGTAACAACCCTTTGAAATTCTCTTTTTATGGGTTTAATACCCTTCCACGCCCAGATGCATTGACTCAACCAGAGACTTGGGAGAATGCCGACCTTGACATGCTGGATATTCTTTATCCTTACATGTTTAAGCCTAACCGTGTTGTCGCTATTCACCCTGACACCGATTCCCCCCGCCCTCCTAGCCATCCTATCAAAGACCGTAAAAGTCAATGGATTACTCGCTTAGTATTCCCGAAAGATTTAGGTTATTTAAGTAATTCTGTGTATTTAATCGTCTTAAGTCGAGAAGGGCGTTTTACTTTGTGGCAATACCGTGGTGATAAGAAAGATTGTGGCTTATATCAAGTATTTTTACAAACCGGAGAAAACACCCCACCAGCAGAACAGTTTTATTTATTTGATGCCGAGCATTCAAGTACTGACGATAATGAAAATAAATTAAATTTACCTTATGTTTTTACACTGACACGCTTAACCCAAAGTTGTAATAGCGAGGGTGTCATGTTCATTAATCTCCATAGCCCAGATATTGAATACAGTATTCGTTTAAATTTTGGGCATAAAAATAAAGAGCAAGAGCACGAGTGTGTGCCGTATTCCTGTACTGCACAAAAAAGTTCATTGCTTATAGAAGGGCATTTTATTCACCAAATCGGTGGTTGGCGTGATAACCGCCCGTTTTTATGGAAAGAGTCGCTAGATACACATGAATCTGGACAGTTGTATTTTAATAGTGCGATTTTCGGTTTTTCCGTACCTTTTATGCCCAAAGATAATCAAGAAAAAGAACAACTTTATTTAGGCGAACATTTACTAGAAGCCATTGAGGAAAAAGGCTTTTTCATTGCTGGCGGTGGCGATAGCCATTTGTGGTTTTATGCCGCAAAAACCCCTGATGAACACGGTGAATATCTCAAAAAGATTAAACCAAAAGATATTAATGAGGAATTGAATATTCCAGGCTATGTTGGGGCATTAGAGCTGCTGACTAAAGAACAAGAAGATGATAAAAATCCGCCAGAAAATCCTTTGATTTTCGCTGGCAGTGACGATTGTTATTTATACATTTTGAATCGTGATGGCAAAATTTTACAACAAGCAGGCTTTGAAGGAGCGGTTGATGGCATTGTTTTATTAGACAATGCTAAGGACAAAACTTATTGCGACCTTGCTTTATTGGTAAGGGGGCACGGTGTTATGTGCGTTCGAATATTTTTTGATGAATTGGGAGAATCTGGCAAAAAACGAAAAAAAAAATTTAAGGATATATTGAAACGACGGCTAGAAGAAAACCCCGAATTGACCTTGGACAGTAATAAACAAATTTCCAATTTACTGGCAGCAACTGATTTTGTTTTCCAGCCAACAAAGGAAAAATTATCCAAACTTAATAAGCGCTTAAGAATATTGGATTACAATGTAGTGGCTTGTTTAAACCATCTTATTTACCAAAAAATAAGGGGGAAAATAGACCAAAATCAGATTGACTCTGAATCTAAACCGGACTTAGAACTTTATCTTAAAATGTTGTACAAAATGGCAACAGCAAGTTATCACACACGCTTGATTGTGCGTCACTGGCAAGGCTGGTTGATGCTAAAAAGTGATCAGGCTTTTCAAGCAAAGAAATATCGCTATATCAGAAAAAAAATTGACGGGATTATTGATGTTCTTCCTGGGGCCAAAACACGTATTCGCAAAACAGCGATAGATTTGCATGAAAAAATCCAGCAAAAGGATAACAATGCGATTGTCTCCTTCAGCGTTAAAATCCTAGGCTTAGGTGAATTTCTTTCTCATGGTCATGTGTTTAGTAAATTAAGCATGGTCGCAGAAGATGGTTTTGCCCAAGTTGATGCAATAACCGTAGACATGGCAAATCCAGAGCAACCAGAGTGGATTTATGCTCGGCGAGGAAAACAGAACTTATATTCATTATATGTTGAGCACAAAGATGATAGCACTGTGCCAGTGGTGATTTTAAAATCAGGGAACTGGTCAAATAAACTTAGTATCAATAAAAAAGGGACAAAATTTGCCGATATTCGCAAGTTATTGATGTTGGATAAACAACATTTACTTGTTGTTGCTGATACCCAATTTGGCATTGCTAAAAAAAATGTTCCGGGTGTGCGTTGGCACTGTTTTCGGGAACAAGAATATTGGCGACAACCTTTATGGTCAGCGGATATTTATAAAGAAGAAAACGGTAAAACTTGGTTGGCACTCGCTGGAGAATGGCGACCAGGTGGGCACACAGCCCCCGTCTATTTATTTAATTTTCAAACAAAAAAAGCCCTGTTTATTGAGAAAAAATTTACCTTTGGTACGAATAAGCATTTTAATAAACGTATGCGCTTTAGTGCACTTCGTTGGGATAAAATGGGGGGGTTATGGGCTGTGACCGAGCGGGCTGGTTGTTTGTTTCATTGGCCTTGTACCAATACATTTGAGGACAAGCGTGAGCCGCAATTAATTGCCGAATTTATTGGCAGTGAACATTGCCTACATATCGAAGGCAATATTGTCTTGTGTGGTAGCCAAGATGGTTTATTACGTGCCTTTGATTATCAGGGCAGCTTGCAATGGCTTAGTATTTTGCCTGGGACAGTGATGGATATTGTTACAGTCTCTCAGACTGAGGAAAATGATTCTCGAGAGTTTGCTGATATCGCTGTTATCACCAATAAATCTCATATTTTTCTCTATAAATTATCGGGTAAACGGGTGGGCATTTTACATTTGCCTGATCGCCATTTGACCAAGTTGGTTTCTGGTAAGCTAACACCGAGTGGTACACCGCAATACATCGTCGGTACTTCACGGGGCGAGGTGCATTTATTAGAAGAAGTTGAGCAAAATTGGGAGCCAGAGAATTATATGAAAAATCTGGATATTGATGAGCGTGTTCATAAGCAACTGGATGCCTGCCGACATGGAAGTATAGCCAAAAAACAAATAAAAAAATGGTTAAGCCAAAAGGGTGTTATTGCTGAGCCACTTCGAGCGGCTTGGGCGGCAAAATATTTAATTTTTCAACCATCATTTAAGGTCAGTGACTTTAACTGTGTTTTAAAGGCATTAGAGAGTATTAGGAAGGACTTTACTCCTTCTTCATTATTGTTTCGAGCGCATGTATTTGGTAGTTGTGGTACACATTTTTATCAACTCGCCAATAAAATGTCATCAGCGCAAATAGAAAAATTATTTGGGCTTGCAGATGATGCTAGAGATGGTGCATTTGCTAGTTTTTTATTTGGTCTTGCAGGTGCGACACCTGAAGATGATCCTGAAGCCATCAAAAAATTAGCCCATATTAAAGAGCTAAAAGAAGTGCCACGAGATAAAATTAGGGTTGGCAAACCTTACACCAGTGACGCGGTGTTACAAGCTGCCCGTCATTTAGGGGACGATTTTCTCAACCATTTTATATTAGATTTATTGGAAAATGCAGATTACCTTGGTAGAACAGTTTATGCTGGTTTTGCCGAAGGTCTGTTAGCGGTTTTATTTCGAAAATTATTTGCAAAATTAAAACCTGAAAATCAAGGTATTTTATGGGCAATTTCGGAATTTCCAATGATTTTTGGAGACTTGGCTAAGAGTATTTGTGATGATAGCCTGCACCCTGAGGCAAAACTTAAAAAAAATTTTTGTCGCTGGACAGATCGTTATTGTGGCATTTTATTTTCAAAACAGGATGAGAAAACTTGGAAAAACTTGTCAGCCTTATTTAAGGCTCAAGAACCAGATAATCTGCCCATGCGACGTAGCTTACAAAAATTAGCTAAAAAACTAGAACAAGATGTTGGAGAGGCGAGCGCTGATCTGCGTTTTTTAAACGCCTTTTTTAAATTATTACCTAGCTCCCTCTCTGCTTTGCCTCAAACAGGCGATTTACCTTCCAACTGGAAGATTTTTTTAAAAAACACAGGTAAGTTGCGCCTTGAACGAAATTGGTTATATCAAAATGCCTATTTACTCACAGAGCAAGAGATAGATGAACATAAGAAAAAAGAAATAAAACCATATTTGTACTTTCAAAATACGGATAAAAAACCCGTGTTGGCTTTGATGCGAAATTTTCATACTTTATGGGAGTCAGATTGGAAAAATACCTTTAACGAGTTGCTTGATTACCACTCCCAGCAGGATAAGCCCCAAGATGGAACACCATTAATTGCTATCCGAGAAATGTTTAAAAAATATTTAACACTAGAAGATTTTAGATTTTTTCGAATTTTAAGGCTTCCTATAGCAAATGGAAATGAAATGGTGTTACAAGAATGCCGGGTTGATGATGAAAAGATAATAAAAATATACCGTTTGCATTCCTCTGAAAAAGAATATTTGAAAAACTTTAAACCAAAACAAGAAGGAGCTAAAGAAAGAGATCATGCTGCTTTAAAAACAGATATTTTCAGTATCTATCATCGATTTTATTCAGCAACAGACACTGTTTGGCAAACAGAGGGCTTAGCTCCTGCTCTTGTTCCCCATACGATTGGGGTGGATATTTCGTTATCTATCAAAACAGAAAATGGATTTCAATTTGTGGTATTACTGATGGCGAGAAAACCGATAACATTCTTATACTCAGGATATGAGCTTGGATTGCTTAAGGATAGTTTACTCGGCGATTTCCACAATCGCTTTGGTCAAATGTTCACAAACTTAGCGCAACGGCTTTTTTCTTATCAACAAGAAAGAGAACAAAACTGGGTTAATAGGCTTGAACGATCGCTTGAAGAATTGCTTGATCCAAGAAAAGCAGCGACGAAAAACCACAAAGACATTGAATACAGTATTTTGCGCACCATACAAGGCTTAGTCAGTAGCGTTGATGGTATTTTGCTATTTTACCCTGAATCACCGACTACGCTCGCGTTGCACGGTAAAGCAGAAAAAGACAAGGATCCATACATACAGCATCCACCGATGCGCTTTAGTGCTGAGCAACACCCTTTCGTCTCAGCTTGGAAAAAACTTGAAGCATCCTCATCTGTACCGGGGTTTTTTTTCCATGATTGGCAACAGGAAAAGCAAAAACTCAATATTAACTTGAAGGCCTATCCTGGATCTAAGCCATTAAATGACAGCAGTGCTTGGGCGATGTTTCCCGTGCGTGATAATAACAGTGAAAATAAACATCCTTTGTATTTACTTGTTTTTTACACTACGGATAGCACAAAACCTTATTTATTTTATCAGGGGCTATGTCGGCGTATTGGTATGTTGTTAAAACGCCTAAGCTGGCCATTGAATATAGCGCATGCCAAGGACTTGCAGTATGATTGGGAGCGAGCAATCGCACATGAAATTCATACGAATATGAAACCTATCAACGATGCTTTAGAGGAAGTCAAAGAAGATCCCGAAGATATAAATTTAGCACTGGCGGTTATTTCTTGGCACGTCGGACAAGTGCATAATTTGGCGCAAAATTATTTAGATTTACAAACGCGCCCCATTTTTCTTATCGCAGGTAATGCTTTTGATAACCCTGGCGAGGTGTTAAAAACTATTTTAGACGAGGCTAAATTATCCAATAAGTGGTTGCGGGTCGAATATGACATGGACATTAAACCTGACTTTGCAATAGCAAGTGTTTGGCAATGTCGCTTGGTTGGATTTAAAAAAATTTTTACCCGCATTATACGGGTTTTAATGGATAATGCTTTTAAGTATGGGGAGCAATGGACAAGCAAGGAGCAGGAAGGTACTGACGAAACTGTACCGCCAAAAATTGTCATTCGAGCAAAAATAGAGAAAGATACTTGGGTTTTTTCTATTTCTAACCCAGGGCATATGACAGCTAATGAAGAACAATTAGTTTTTGCAACTGGCTCTCAACTTGCCTCTCTTGCCCGTGAACATGACGGTGCCCACGTTGGTCTCGCGGCAAGCAAGCATTTGGTCGATAATTATAACGGTCAGTTAGAAGTAAAAAGTGATATATACAATCGCGTGCAAGCCACACTAAAATGGCCTTTGGTTAAGCAATCAAGCAGAGAGATAAAATGAAAGACCTGAGCGAGCAAGAAAAAATATTTCAAGATTTATGCGATAAACTTGCGGGTAAATATATTGTTTTTGTTGAAGACAACATAAAAACAATTGCAGGTACCTTGCGAAAATTAGATAAACTTGGTGGAGAGGATTGGACGCATAAGCACACCAAACATTTTAAGACACTCGAATCAGCAGAAACCTTCTTTCAAAAGAAATTAGATGAGTGTGCCGTTATCAGTATTGATTTGAATATCCCACCTATTCCTGAAAGTTTAGATAAATACGTTAAGCAATTAGATAGAATTAAGTTAAATGAAGGACAAACTCTGGGCCTGTTTCTAGATAAAAAAAATAAAGAAAGAATGAACAACGGAAAGGCAAAAATTCCTTATTTTTATTTCACAGCCTTACCTTCTGAACTCGACGAATACCCAGAAGGACAAGACAGAGACAGTGTGCGTTTAGTATATAAGCGTGATATATCTCCTGCTGATTTTTCAGAGCTTTTATTAGATATTCTTAATGATGGGGAAGATGCCCACAAGTTAAAAATATAGGTAATCCTGCACAGGTAGTGATATAAGTTTAATTACCTAAGTATAATGACTGAATAAAATACCAAATAGTGTCAATTTGGAGCCGATTTCATACCTATTTAGACTCAGTCTAAGACCAGCTAGGAGGGTACAAAACCACAAAAAGGGGGTACAAAATAATCCTTGCAACTACTTGTTTTTCATTGTAAATATAAAAACACACCCCCCACGCAATAAAACAGGGGTACACAAAAGGTTAAGGAATACCCAATTAAGTGGTTAATATTTATAAGGAAAATAAAATTGTACCCCTTAGAAGCGGAAAATACGGTCTTCACCTACAAACAAACTGCGGCAATTTTGCAGGTTTCAGTGCGTACCGTGACCCGTATGGCAGAGAGCAAACAACTAGAACGGATCTATTTGAGGAAACGATGCCCGCGAATTACCGTTCAATCTATTACACAACTAACACAAGGGCATAGACCATGCCCTACAAGCGCAAAGAAAGCCCTTGGTGGTGGATTTCTTACACAGACGCAAGCGGAAAGCGAGTTAGACAAACTACTGGGATAAAAAAAACCGTAGCCAAAAAGCTGGCAGTTAAAGCAGAAATTGAAGCGCAAGAACTAGCCAGACAAGTGATTCCCTGCGCGGATAAACTCAGTATTGAGCAGGTGTGGCTGGAATGGTACAAATCATTGTCCAGTGAAAACCATAAAATCCGCGCCCGTTATGCCAGCAAATCAATCATGGCTTTTTTTAAAAACTGGAATATTGCCAGCATAAAACCTCACCACATTCAGCAATACATAGAACAACGGCGGGAAAAAGTTAAACCTGCCACGGTCAATAAAGAAACACGGGTGCTTAGTGCCATTATTCGACGCTTAAATAGGTTCCACGGTTACGATTTACCCAACCCAGCGCAAGGCTCAAAACTCACAGAGGACAATGCCGTGGTGCGTTGGATAAGCCGCGATGAGGCAAAGCAACTTATCGAAGCGGCAAAAAACAGCCGTTCTAAATTAATCGCCCCTTTCATTATCTTATGCCTACATACGGGGGGAAGAAAAAGCGAGGTGTTAGGGCTGCAATGGGATGAAATAGATTTTGATAATCGTTTGCTTCACTTCACTAACACGGTGATAACCGAAGAAATAGGCGGCAAAACCTACACTGTGCCACGGAACAAAACGAAAAAATGCCGCAGCATTCCGATGTCGGCTTTGGTGTTTGAGACCTTAGAACAGCTTTATCAAGACAGGCAAGATGATTGGGTATTGTCTAATGGTAAGACACGGTTTAGATCGCCGTTACAGACTTTTAAGGCAGTGTGCCAAAAGGCAGGGATAAATAATTTTAGGATCCATGATATGCGTCACACGTTCGCATCGTGGCTGGTTATAGATGGGATTGAACTGGCTGTGGTACGGGATTTATTAGGACACAAAAGTATTCAAGAAACAGAGCGTTATGCACACTTAGCACCGCATAAATATCGGGATGCTATCAACATAGCATTTGAATAATTGGTCACATTAGAGGGGTGTTTTGGTCACGTTTTCGGGTTTTTTCGAGACAAAAGAGGAAGGTGAGGATATAACTTATTGATAAAACGCAAAAAAGAGTCGTCTCGTCCTTGAGACAACTCTCCCCCACCGGGGGAGGTGGGATAAACTTTGCGCTAGATTATTTAGCTGCGGGTGCTGTAGGCGCTTCTGGTGCTTTGGCAACAGGTGCTGCTGGTGCTACAGGAGCAGGTCCGTAGTAAGGACGAGCATAGCCGTTGTGACCGTTGTAGCCATTGTAGCCATTGTAGCCATTGCCATAACCGTTACCTGCGCCATTACCATAGCCGTTGCCATAACCATTGCCTGCAACGTTGGTGTTTGCACGGCTGCTACCGCTCATGTTGAAGCTGAAGCTTGAGTCCATGTCGCCAGTACCGTTGCCATAGCCACTGCCATAACCGTTACCTGCGCCATTGCCGTAGCCGTTACCATAACCGTTGCCATAGCCATTACCTGCGCCATTGCCATAACCGTTGTTGTAACCATTACCGTTGTTACCCCACCAAGCTTGTGCTTGACCTGCAACTAAAACGGTGCTCAATACGGTTGCTAATGCGATGATTTTTTTCATGAGAATGTCCTTAGTTTAGAGCGCTTAGCTTGTAAGCGCTGGTGTATTTTGTTTAGCTTAACGTTCGTCGTTTAAGCTTATTTTTTGCTGGCAGCTTCTGGTGCTGCTTGTACTTGTGGTGCTACTGGAGGAAGAGGAGCACGGCCATAAGGGTGGTAGCCATAGCCGTTAGCGCCGTTGTAGGCGTTATAAGCATTGCCATTACCGTTGCCAGCACCATAGCCGTTGCCGTTACCGTTGCCATAAGCATTACCGTTACCAGCTACGTTGGTGTTTGCACGGCTTTTTGCGTTCATGCTGAAGCTGAAACTTGAGTCCATGTCGCCAGTACCGTGACCGTTGCCATAAGCGCTGCCGTTGCCGTTACCAGCACCGTTGCCATAGCCGTTACCAGCACCGTTGCCATAGCCGTAACCGCTGCCGTTACCATAACCATTGTTGTAGCCGTTCATGTTGCCGTTGTTACCCCAAGCGTGTGCTTGGCCTGCAACTAATGCGGTACTTAATACGGTTGCGATTGCAATAATGTTTTTCATGAGTTTGTCCTGTATTCGTTGTTCTTTAGGAGCAGCTGTTTCGATGTCTGTATTTGCTGCTCAATCAATATGGGTATGCATTATATTAGTATATTCTAATATAGTCAACTTCTAATTTAGATAATCATTTGATTTTTTGCGTGACAACGAGACGGTTATCACTTAACTATTTGTTATAAAATAGAATTTTTCATTTTATTTATTTGTATCAACAGCCAACACTGTCTGGCGCATCTTTGGATTCATTGCAAAACCCATCATTATTAGCTTTGTTGTGACTATATAGCTTGCACACCATCGTGCTTAGTTTTGGGTTTTTATCTGATGTTGCGCATTTTCTTCTAAAAGCTGTGTCAGTGGTGCTTTTAGAGATTTTAAATCGTTGGGGGCGGGGTCAGTAGTTTAAGAATAATCAACGTTTAGCAGCATCGATACTTTTATCCATACAGTGCAACAGTTATAAATAGGAAATAATCCTACTCTGATTATTGTTGCAGATGTCGGGATTGGCGTTTAGGTGCTTGAGGTTTAACTCGGGGCTTTTTCGTTGTGACGAGCCCTTGGAGGCAGGCGGGAATTTGACGCATATGACTTTGCTGAAAATCTTTTGTTAAAGAATCTAAGCTTTGTTCTGCGCTTAAACCGAGTAATTCGCTCATGCCTTGATATAAATAATCGAATAATTTACTCAAAGCAATCTTGTGAGTTTGTTGGCTGCTAGCATAAAGCCAATCACAAAAGGCAAGAAAGTTTGCGAACGGCTCAGTGCCTAATAATAAGCGTAGGCTGTGTTTAAAATGCCCATTATTACCAATTAAATCCCAATAACGAGCAAAACGTCCTAAGCGTTGCATGGTCATAAAGTCAATGCTAGCGGTACTTAAAACACTATAAGGTGGCGTGGGATCGTAGCGCATCGCCCAAACATCACTATGGCGAATAATCGGCGAGCCGCGCAGGCGTTTGAGTATGCCCACTTGGATTTCGTCCACACCCAGTGCATAAAGTTTGTCAAAACTGCTACCAAAACTCTCTAAAGATTCACCAGGCAAGCCAATAATTAAATCTGCGTGAATATGTGCATGGCTGTGTTGGGCTAAAAAACGTAGGTTTGTCGCACTTTTGTCGTTATTTTGACGACGGCTAATGCGTTGTTGCACATCGGGATTGAAAGTTTGGATACCGATTTCAAATTGCAAACTGCCTTCAGGAAACTGGCGTATTAACTGTTGCAAGGCTTCGGGAAGATGGTCTGGAATCAGTTCAAAGTGTAAAAAGGTTTGCGCATTGATGCGGGCTAGGAAAAATTCTAAAATGCGTACGCTGTCAGCAATTTTAAGGTTAAAGGTGCGATCGACAAACTTAAATCGCCGCACACCACGTTGCCATAAATCATCCATTGCCTGTAAAAAGGCATCTAAGTCAAAACTATAGGCACTTTTATCCAGCGCTGATAAACAAAATTCGCACTTAAACGGACAGCCGCGTGAAGCTTCGACATAAATCACCCGGTTGGCAATATCCTCATCTTGATAAGCGCTGTAGGGCATTTGAATTTGTTTCGGATTAACAAAGCCTGCTTCTATTTGTTTATGTGCAGGCTTTTTATCTTCCAGTAATTGTTGACAGAGTTCGGCAAAAGCTAAATCGGCTGCACCCGTGATGATGGTATCTGCCAATGAAGACAGACTTTGTGCTTTGGTTTCGTGGCTGATTTCAGGACCACCAAGGACAATATGGATTTCAGGGGCAACTTGTTTGAGTATCGCAACCAATTGGGTGATTTCGGTGACGTTCCAAATATAGACCCCAAAGCCGATAATGCGGGGCTGTTTTTCCAGCAATTTTTCGGCAATATCAAGCGGGCGTTGTTGTAAGCTAAATTCTAAAATCTCGGCGCGGGTTTGTAATGCGCCTAAATTGGCGAATAAATAGCGTAAACCAAAGGCGGTATGAATATAACGCGCATTTAAGGTACTGAGAATAATATCGGACATAAAACCTTTAATGGCGCTGGGTCAGTGGTAGGTTGAGCGTAAAAACACTGCCTTGTTTTGCCAACGGCTCGGCAACCAAATCGCCTTGCATCAGCCGGGCAAACTGTCTGGCAATGGGCAAACCTAAACCTGTTCCACCATAAAGACGGGTGGTGGACTTGTCCGCTTGACTAAAGGATTCAAATAGTTCGTGGATTTTATCAGCGGGAATCCCGATACCTGAGTCAACAACACGACACAATAATTGTTGCGCTGAGACTTGGACATGCAACTCAATCGTGCCTTGTTGGGTAAATTTAGCCGCATTGCTCAGTAGGTTAAATAAAATCTGGCGAAACTTAATTAAATCTAACACCACCGTTTTAGGAAAGTTACCTTCACAAACCAAGTTCAATTGGTTGTTATTTTTATCAATCAGAGGTTGGCTGAGTTCACAAATATCTTCTATCACCGCCAGCGGTTCAAAAGGTTCGTAATATACTTGCATTTTGCCCGATTCAATTTTTGATAAATCCAGCACACTGTTGATCAATTGTAGTAAATATTTGGACGCGGTTTTAACTTTGTGTAAATCATGCAAAATGTCATGATGCCCCAAGTCGCCCACGTCTTCTTCGATGAGTTCAGTATAACCAATAATAGCATTCATAGGTGTACGTAATTCATGACTCATATTGGCAAGAAAAACACTTTTACTTTTATTCGCCAGTTCTGCTTGTTCACGGCTGTATTGCAATTCTTTATGAATTTTGTAAATACGCCGCGCAAAAATAAGACTGATAATGCCCACGGCTAAAAATACAGACAAGGTGAGGAGGATTTCAAAAATCAAATAAGTGCGTTGTTGCTGTTGGCTTTTTTCTTTTAATAAGCCTAGATTATTTTCAGCGTTATAAACCAAATTATTAGCTATTTCTAATGCGCGGACAAAAATAGAGGCGCTGGTTTGAATATGAAGTTTGATGGCGTTGATGCGTTGAAAAAAGATCACCGTGTCTTTATTTTCACGCGCTAAGCGCCGTTGTTCCAGTAATTGGCGCATTTCCAGTAGACGTTGCTCAACGCGCGTTAATTGCGGTAAAAGAGCGATGCTTTCTATCACAAATCCCATTTTTTGGTCGGCTTCATATTGTAAGGTCCGTGTTGCGCTATCTCTATCAGCGAGATTTAAGTTCAATTCTTTTTTAACCACGCCTCCGGTTTTTAAAAACTTTAAAGTCGCACGAACGGTATCTAATTTTTGTTGGAGTTGTTGCTGTTTTAAATGATTAGATTTTTCGTTCGTTGATGTCGCGAGTTGGTAAAAATAGACTTCCGATTGAATTAAATCTTGAACAATAGATTTGCCTAATATTAGCCGTACCCGCTCGTTATTGGTTTCAGCATTTAAGCTGTTTCCCAGTTGAATAAAAACATGATTTAAGCCGAGCAAAGCCAAAAAACCCAGCAAAAACACGCCTAACAATAAAACCAGTTGAAACAACTCATTGTTTTGTCGTAATGTCTTAAAAACCATAAGCTCGAAATATTGCTTGTCCTGCCTCAGACTGGGCATATTGCATAAAGTGGCGGGCTATTTCAGGGTGCTTGGATGATTCAAGTAAGCCGATAACTAATTTCTTTTTGCCGCCATATTTTTCGTCTAGCGCAATGGCATCAATGGTATTTTTATTTTCTTGCCAAAAAGACACCGCATACCAACTCAGTACCAAGTCTACGCTGTTATCTTTTAGGGCTTTGGTTAAATCTTTCGAGTCTGGAGTTAAATACAACACATTATTGCGCACTTCGGCATAGCTACCGTGCTTATCAAGAATTTTTTTCGCAATTTTTCCAACACTGGAACTGTCAGGATCGCCAATGATGACACGCAAATCTTCTCGACTAAAATGTCTGGGATCATTATCGAGTTGTTTGGGGTTGCCCTCTGAAAATAATAAAGCCGCTTGATTAAAACCCACGGCGACGGTATCGGACACCAGTCCTTGCTCTCGTGCCGTTTTAATATACGAATCTGAGCCGGGGAGATATAAGTCGCCAATGTTGCTGCTAGAGAGACTGAGCAGTAAGTTTTTTGAGCCACCTTTTTGTAATTTGATATTAACTTGGTAAGTTTCTTCAATATGTTTGGCAATTTCTTGCATCGGTTGAATCATCGTGATGCCAACATACACCAGTAAATTAGGTTTGTCTTCGTGCTTAGCACTTTGCTCACAAGCTTGTAATAAAAACATCAAACTTGCCAACATTATCCAGCGAAATCCAGCTATTAACATAACAGTACCCTCACAGTTAACAGGTTTATGATTATAGCATTAAAGTTGATTGCCACAGGAGGATAGGCATTTTTGAATGCGTTCAAGCTAATAGGGGCTTATTCAAGCTTGAATATTACCCATACGACACCATCTTTAAAAATACTTGACTATTTTACTATGTTTTGTCAGAATATAACCAATTGCTTATATTAATCATTCTGAACTTTTTCAGTAATGCAAACATGCTCTGAAGCAAGGGGCTAATTCTACTCGAAAATCACCGATTCAAACAAGGGATTTAACATGAAACTTACCACTAAAGGCCGTTATGCAGTGACGGCAATGTTAGATTTAGCCCTATATGGCGAGAATACCCCAATTACCTTGTCCGATATTTCCAAGCGCCAAGGGATTTCTCTTTCCTATCTTGAACAACTATTTTCCCGTTTGCGGCGCAATGATTTGGTCGTTAGTACCCGCGGCCCTGGTGGTGGTTATCAATTAAGCCGCGCTGCTGAGGAAATTGTGATTGCCGATGTGATCACCGCAGTCGATGAAAGTGTCGATGCCACGCGCTGCCAAGGACAAGGCAATTGCCACAAAGAACAACCTTGTATTACCCATGACTTATGGGTGGACTTGAGTGAACAAATCCATAACTTCTTAAGTGGTATCAACTTAGCACAATTGGTTGAGCGACGTTCAGCACGTGAGCAGATGCTCAACCTCAAACCTTGCCACAGACAACACGATAAGCAACAGGCGGCCTAAAGGATTACCCATGGACGATTTACCCATTTATTTCGATTATTCAGCCACCACCCCTGTCGATCCGCGCGTGGCTGAAAAAATGATGACCTATTTAACTCCAAATGGGCATTTTGGCAACCCTGCCTCACGTTCACACCGTTATGGCTGGGATGCCGAAGAGGCGGTGGACTTGGCAAGAAAACAAGTTGCCGAACTTATCAATGCTGACCCACGAGAAATTGTCTGGACATCTGGTGCAACTGAATCCGATAACTTGGCGATTAAAGGCGTGGCGCATTTCTATCAAAAGAAAGGCAAGCACATCATCACCTGCAAGACCGAACACAAGGCGGTTTTAGATACCTGTCGGCAGTTAGAGCGTGAAGGCTTTGAAATCACCTATATGGATCCGGAAGAAAACGGGCTGGTTGATTTAGGCAAGCTCGAAGCCGCCATGCGCGATGACACCATTCTCGTGAGCCTGATGCACGTCAATAATGAAATCGGCGTAGTCACCGATATTGCCACCATTGGTGAAATGACCCGCAAGCGTAAAATCTTATTCCATGTCGATGCGGCACAAAGCGCGGGCAAAGTCGATATTGATATGCAAAGCATGAAAGTTGATTTGATGTCGTTCTCAGCCCATAAAGTCTATGGTCCTAAAGGCATTGGCGCTTTATATGTCCGCCGTAAACCTCGGGTGCGGATCGAAGCACAAATGCACGGCGGTGGTCATGAACGCGGTATGCGCTCTGGTACTTTAGCCACCCATCAAATCGCAGGCATGGGCGAGGCGTTTCGGATTGCCAAAGAAGAAATGAAGGCTGAAAACGAGCGTTTATTGAAATTGCGCAATAAGCTCTTTGAAGGGCTAAATGACATGGAAGAAGTCTATGTTAATGGTGACTTTGACCAACGTATCGCTGGCAACTTGAATATCAGCTTTAATTATGTCGAGGGTGAATCCCTGATGATGGCATTGAGCAAACTGGCGGTCTCCTCAGGTTCAGCCTGTACTTCTGCCAGCTTAGAGCCATCGTATGTCTTGCGCGCAATTGGGCGCAGTGACGAGCTGGCACATAGCTCCTTGCGCTTTACCTTAGGACGTTTTACCACCGAAGCTGATATTGATTATGCCATTCCCTTAATTAGGGATAAGATTCAAAAACTGCGCGACTTATCGCCTTTATGGGATATGTACAAAGCAGGCATCGACTTAAATAGCATTGAATGGGCTGGGCATTAAGCCCCTGACAAAAGGAAGACTCTCATGGCTTACAGTGACAAAGTAATGGATCATTATGAAAATCCACGTAATGTCGGCGCTTTTGATGACAAAGACAGCAACGTCGGCACGGGCATGGTCGGCGCACCTGCGTGTGGCGATGTCATGCGTTTGCAAATCAAAGTTAGTGATGAAGGCGTGATTGAAGATGCTAAATTCAAGACGTATGGCTGTGGTTCGGCTATCGCATCAAGTTCCCTGCTCACCGAATGGGTGCAAGGTAAAACCTTGGACGAAGCTTTGGAAATTAAAAACCAAGATTTAGCTGATGAGCTGGCCTTACCGCCTGTGAAAGTGCATTGCTCGGTCTTAGCCGAAGATAGCATTAAAGCCGCAATTGCTGATTATAAGAAAAAGCAAGAAGGCTAAAACATTCTATTAGTGATAAAGCCCTTTGCTATCAATCAAAGGGCTTTTGGGTTTGTTTTAACTGCCATTATCACTATTAGAATAAGTGATAAAATATTCCTAGGTTTTTGTTAAAAAGAATATTTTTAAAACTGCCAATCTAATTGTAAATAAGCTTGGCGTTGGCTTGGTAAATACAGCTGCCCGACAATATCCCAACGGCTTTGTTCATGCGAGGGTTTTAATAAATTTATCCCCGTCAAAGATAAATTTAAGCCCGGTGATAACTGCCAGTTTAAACGCAAGTCTAAATCGGTATGGGCTGCGACTTTGATATAAGCAAAATTAAGATCGCCTTCATCAAGATGATGATAATAACGTAACCAAGTATTTAACGACCATTTGGGATTAATTTGCCAATGACTGCGTAAAGAGGCTTGGTGTTTCGGCTGATCAGGGTTTTCTTTATAGGGGTTTTGATCGTTTATATAAGTATAAGCCCCTTGTAACTTCCAATTAGGTTTCACTTGCCAATTTAACGACAAAGCCGCTCCAAAGCGGTGGCGCTTTTCTAAGTTTTCGTGTACAGCATTAGCAGTAAATACACCTTGGGGGTTAATGTCGCGATTAAAAATGATTGTTCCCACGACTTTGTCATATTCATGATAATACATATTCGCATCGGCAAATACATCACGGCTTAATTGTTCACGCCAGCCCAGCTCATAAGCCAATAAACGCTCTGGTTCTAAATTAGGACTGGGTAAAATATTAATGGTCATCGGCAAGGGTAAATGGGTTTTTTCCTGTACATAATTCACCGGCCATTGTCCCCGTGCTCGACTCCAATCAGGTTGTCGAATTGCCCGAGAAACCGCCGCCCAAAGGCTGCGTTTTTCATTAGGAGTCCATAACAAACGGATATTAGGCAAACTCTCCCAACCGTACCCTTGCAGATGTTCAAATTTAGTCCCCAGCGTTAAATACCAACGCTTTTCTGTGAGGGTAATTTCATCTTGAGCAAAGAAACTAAAGAGACTTTCACTAAAATCGGCGGGATTAAAATTAAAGGTATTATTATCAGCATCCTGTTGATAATGCCGCCAATCAAAGCCCCAAACCAAATCATGCCGTTTAGCGGGGCGAAAATGCTGTTGCACATCCAAATCTAAAATGCGGGTATCGTGCGCAACATAATTCACATCACGTTGATATTGTTCAATATACGCTTGTATTTGTAAATTATTATGCTCACTAAAATCATGTTGCCAGCGTGCAAGCAAATTGCCGCCTTGGAATGTTTCATCTTCAACGGGAGGATTGTAACGGGTAAAATCAATATTGCCCGAATAACCACGGTAATAATCCCCTTGTAAGGTCCATTTATCTTGACTTGAGTATTGGCTATCGAGACGGAAACCGACTTGGGTGTTTTGATAACTGTCATCTAACGCAACGTTTTGACTTTGTTCAGCGCGGCGTTGGGCATACAAGCGTAAATAACTTTTATCCCCCACTTGTTCGGTATGGCGTAGATTAAATAAATATTGCAGTTGATCGCCTGCGGCCAAACTCATCGCCGTCCCTTGGGTATCTTCGGCACTTTTAGTTATAATATTGACTACGCCATTGACCGCATTCGCTCCCCAAGCCGTGCTACCAGGTCCACGAATCACTTCGATACGTTCAATGTCTGCAACAACTAAATTAACTTGATCCCACCAAACCCCTGAGAACTCACGGGCATAAATACTGCGCCCGTCAATCATAACCAACATTTTGTTGGCAAATAATTGGTTAAAACCACGCGCTGATACTCCCCAAGCATGGCTATTGATTTGTGTCACATGCATTCCTGGCACCATACGCAATAAATCAGGTATCGTTCGTACACCCGCTTGTTGAATATCATCTTGCGTGATGATAAAAACTGCTGCGGGTATATCTGAGAGTTGCTGCGGCTTTTTACCCATGATGTGAACAGGTGTATCGAGCAATTGTTCTAAAGACAAAGACAACAGCGCCTCTGTTTCGATGTCATTATCTTGTGTAGCAAGGAGTGGAAAGGGGGAGTAACAACAAAAAGCGAGCAGGGGCATCCAGCATTTTTTATTTTTTATCATTTTTTCTTTAAGTCTAATCTGAGTTCGATACAGTTGTACCCAAAATGGGTTATATCTCACAAAAAGGTTTTACTGGGGTACAGCAATGCGTTGTATCATGTCACGCACTAAGGCATATTCATCCAGTCCATTAAAACGGGCTTGATTATCGAGTTTTAGCCTGTGAGCAATGACATCGACCGCAATTTCTTGAATATGCTCAGGGGTAACATAATCCAAATTATCAAACGCTGCCAATGCCTGCGAGATGCGCATCAAAGCCAATGAAGCCCGTGGACTTGCGCCCAACATCACCCCTTCCATTTCCCGACTACTTCTAACCAAATCGACAATATAGCGCTTCAATTCTGGACTAATATGCACTTGTTGCACTTGAGATTTCAGGCTTTGTAATTCATCAATCGCAAAACAAGCTTTGAGTTTTTCCAAAGGATTACTTTCTGCTTGAAAACTATCTAACAATAAGGTTTCCTCTTCCGGGCTGATATAGCCCAAACTAAAACGCATGGCAAATCTATCCATTTGTGCCTCTGGCAAAGGATACGTGCCATGAAACTCAACGGGGTTTTGTGTCGCAATGACAAAAAAATGTGGGCTGAGCAAATGCTGTTTACCATCAATGCTAACTTGCCCTTCAGCCATCGCCTCCAACAGTGCTGACTGGGTTCGAGGTGAGGCGCGGTTAATTTCATCAACTAACAAGACTTCAGTAAAAATAGGACCTGCATGAAAGTGAAATTGCTGCTGTTGCTGATCAAAAATGGACACGCCGAGAATATCGGAGGGCAATAAATCAGGCGTAAATTGAATCCGGTGAAAACGCGCTGCCAGTGACAAAGCCAAGGTTTTTGCCAACGTCGTTTTACCTGTGCCCGGCAAGTCTTCCAGTAAGACATGACCACCGGCAACAAAAGCCGCTAATAATTTTCGGATCGCGTTATACTGTCCCTTGACGACCTGATCGATCTGGTCGTGTAATGTTTGATAAATCGTTGGCGCATCCATAAGGCTGTTAAGTTGCAAAAAGTCGGGCTATTCTAGCATTAAAGCTTGAATGACGCATGGTATGAGCGCAGGTAAAAAGGAGTACGGCGGTGGTTGAAGTCAAAGCCCCAATTCTAGCAGAATCTATAGTAGAGGCCGCTATCTTAAAATGGCATAAACAAGCGGGGGAATGGGTACAAGCCGAGGATACCTTGGCAGAAATTGAAACGGATAAAGTGATTTTAGATGTGGTGGCTCCTGCCTCGGGGCAATTATTAAAAATCCACAAACACGCAGGCGAATTAATCGAAAGTGGTGAAGCACTCGCCGATATTGATGCCGATGCCATGCCTGTGGTCATTCCTCACATCGGCTCATTGGCAGAAGAATCCAACGTTGTCCCTACGCCTGTGAAAACCTCAACGGCAAAAACCAGCCCTGCTGCTCGCCATTTAGCCGCCGAGACCGGGATTGACAGCCATCAGGTCCCACACACAGGCGACCGTGTTACCAAGGCTGATGTGCTCAAATATCAAGCGCAACAAAATCAAGGCGAAGACAAGCCCAAGCCCAAAATCCCAGAGCCGGTCATTGACAACAACCCATCCCCCATTACGCCAGCCACTCCAGAGGAAAACTCAGCACGCCCGCAGCAGCGCGTGCCAATGACCCGCTTGCGTAAAAGTGCCGCTAGTCGTTTACTCGCCGCACAACAACAACATGCAATTTTGACGACTTTCAATGAAGTCAATATGCAAGCGGTGATGGATTTGCGCCAGCAATACAAAGCTGACTTTGAAAAAACCCACGATAGCAAACTTGGTTTTATGTCCTTTTTTGTCAAAGCCGTGACCCATGCACTAAAAAAATACCCGCTGATTAATGCCTCAATTGATGGCGATGATATTATTTATCATGGCTTTTATGATATTGGGATTGCGGTGAGTTCTGAGCGCGGTCTGGTTGTGCCGATTGTGCGTGATGTCGATCGTTTAAGTTTTGCTGAGATTGAAAACCAGATCCGTGCTTATGCCGATAAAGCCCGACATAACAAACTTGAATTAGAGGATTTACAAGGCGGTACGTTTACGATTACCAATGGCGGTGTGTTTGGCTCGATGCTCTCAACCCCCATTTTAAATCCACCACAAAGTGCGATTTTAGGTATGCATAATATTGTCGAGCGCCCGATTGCCGAAAACGGACAAGTGGTGATTCGTCCCATTATGTACGTGGCTTTATCCTACGACCACCAAATCATTGATGGCCGTGAAGCGGTGCAATTTTTGCGACAAATTAAACAAAGCCTCGAAGATCCACGGCGCTTATTGTTGGATTTATAAACGCTGTTTGGCAGCGGCAATGTTGACGATGTAGAGACGTAGCACTGCTACGTCTCAACGCAAACAAAGCCCCATACAAAGGTGTGCTGGATTTGAGTATAGCGGCTTCGATGAGCCGTAGCGTGCTACGGCTCTACGCTAATAGCTGTTTGAGCTTATCGCCCATACGAATTTCTTGCGCTCGGCGGCGTTGTAATTGTGAGCGCACAATGGCATGTAAATCATCAACGGCGTTTTCAAACACATCATTAACAACCACATAATCAAACTCATCATAATGACGCATTTGTTCAACGGCATCATTCATACGCCGTTGAATCACGCGCTCACTGTCTTGCCCACGTTTATGTAAGCGTTGTAATAAGTCAGCGCGGCTCGGTGGCAAAATAAAAATACTGATGCAATCGTCAATATGCTGGCGAACTTGTTTTGCCCCTTGCCAATCGATTTCTAAAATGACGTTTTTACCCTGATCAAGCTGCCCATTAACCCAGCTTTTGGATGTGCCATAGCAATTATCAAATACCTGCGCCCATTCCAAAAACTCATCCGATTTTTGTAAGGTTTTAAATTGCTCTAGGGAAATAAAATGATAATCCTTACCATTGGTTTCACCAGGACGTGGTGGACGGGTGGTGTGCGATATGGACAACTGCAAGCTGTTTTCTACCGTTAATAAGGTTTTTAAAAGGCTGGTTTTCCCTGCCCCTGAGGGAGCAGCAATGATATAAAGCTGTCCACGTAACATGGAATATTCCTTAACGTAAGAGTGGTCTTATTTATTATAAGCTTATCTAATTGAATGTCAGTTTAGCTGATAGAGGCTGTATAGTTTTTCTATGTCAACGCTATTAAGCAACGTGATTGAGACCACAAAATGAGTATGTTGAATCCAAATCTAACCGGACTCAAAGCGGTGCATTCTCGATAATTCCCTTAAGTATGTCAACATGAAAATGTTTTCCTGATAAGCTCACACGCTGTTTGGCATTGTGCCATTGTTCAACTCAGGTGTGATGTTATATTTACAGACTTGGATATAGAACCTAGTACCGAATTGGTCAAACTACTCGCACAGTTAAGCCCGCTCTAAAACGAACCAATGATTAGAGTCTATTTTATGAAAAACATCTCTAAAAGGAGTGATGTGAAAGACTGTATCTAGGCGTTATCAGACACAAATCGAGCAAAAACCAACATCAGTGCAAACAGCAGGAAACCTATGTAAAAGGGGGGTAGCAAGTAGGCTATGACTTGTGTTTAGGTTTGTAAATGCTCCAAAATCTCTTTGCCGGTTTTGAACTCGATTAACTCTTCATGTAAAACGTTCTTATAAAAAGCGCAATCCATACAAGCGCCAATTTTATCGGTATAGTTGCCTTGAACCCGATCCCCACATAGCGACTTTGAAATAGCCCAGCAAGCACGCCCAGCATTATTGCCACAATTTAATCCATCTGCAGGTTTGGTCTGCGGCACAGGACAAACGCCTAAATCTTCGGTATGCTTACCACCGGGTTCGCGTCCACATTGCTTATATTCCCAACAATTCAATTTCGACATCACAACTCTCCTTGATGAAATGTAATTGGCTTTAGTATAGTATAATATAATGATATATTAAATTATATTTATGTAGATTTGCCTAGAAAAAGATTTAAAATCTGATGTTACGCACTAAGAGTCTATGCGAAATATGAATAATCTGCTGCAAATCCGCTATTTTGGTCTAATTCCGCGCTTTTATTCGTTAAATAACGCGTTATTCGCCTCACAAAACCACGGAATTAGCCTCAAAATATCTGATTTTCGCGACGATTCCCATACTCCGCATAGACTCTAAACCTATTTTTATCTCAACATTGTGGTTTTCCACCTGCTCTAGTGAGATTTAGCCTTTGCGTAACATCCGTTAAAATCCATTTAGCACACTTATTTTGTGAAAAAATCTTTATAAGCTTGCCATAAAGCTGGATATAAATCCCACTCGCGACGTAAAGCTAACAACAGTAATTTAACACTCAAACGCCACGGTAGAATAAACCATAGTCGCCACGGATAAAATTTAGCCGAAAATAATAGGGTACTGTGATTTTCGTAGTATTGTCGTTGGGTGCGTTTTTTCAGGCTTTCCCCGCCTAAACTGGCACTGCCTTGATGATAAACACGGCTCTTTGGGCAAGTCGCAACTTTGAGTCCCACCTGTTTTAAGCGTTCGCTATAATCCAGTTCTTCATAAAATAAAAAATATGCTTCGGTCAATAATCCAATTTTATCCAATGCAACACGCGGAATAAACAGTGCTGCCCCATCAACATAACTCGGTTGTGCTGGGGTTTTTAAGGCTTTAATACGTGTAAGCCAAGGGTTGTAATGGTAACCCGAAAGCGATTGCAATTGACCTTGTGCATCATACATAGCACTTCCCCAAAGCCCCACATCAGGGCGATCTTGTGCCGCTTGTTTTAAGGGGCTAAGCGCATCTTCATCCAGCCAAGTGTCGTTATTTAATAGCCAAACATAATCAATCTTTGGGTCTTTAAGTGCATGGCGTATTGCGTAATTCATGCCGCCTGCAAAACCCAAATTAGCCCCAGTTTGCAATAGTTGGATTTGTGCTGGGGTGTTTTCGCTGTTGTTATAGCTAAAGCCTTGTTTTACCAGTTCATTATCTAATTTTTCCCAAGACTCATCTTGGGAACCATTATCACACACCAATAGCCGCATAGAGCTTTGACTTAATAGTTCATTCAGGCTCTCCACACAACGTAACGTATGCTGCCAACCCTGCCAATTAAGCACAATAACAGCAGTATCTATGCCTTTATTCATTGATATGGAACACATCTTGCTGATAAAGCCCTTGTAAGCTTATTAATCGCTTTGAGAAAATCATCATGTCCATAATGAAACCCTTGTCATTTCGATGGCAGAACCTACGAACATTTTTTAGCTCCCCTATTTTTATTGCTTTATTGTTGGCACATATCGTTTTTGTGTTATTGCTTAGCGTCCGTAATGCGGGCTATCTTCAGCCTTTGGAACTGATTGCTTATGATGCCATGCTGATTCATCAGTCCCAACAAAAACCGGTCGATGATCGTATCACGGTTTTGTGGCTAACCGATGCGGATCAACGCAAATATGGCTGGCCCTTGTCAGATAATTTACTCACTGAGGTGTTTGAGCGTCTATTAGAACAACAAGCACGGGTGATTGGTTTAGATTTATATCGTGATATGCCCGTGCCTTTAAATGACAGTGCAGGTCATGCGCGATTAAATAAAGTCTTAGCCGAAAATGACAACATCATTGCGATTATGAAATTCGCTAATAAGGAAGGCAATTATGTCCCCCCACCCAAAGTATTAGAAAAAAAACGTCAGGTTGGTTTTAATGATGTGATTTACGATCAAGGCTATGTTATTCGCCGGGGTCTCTTGTTTATGGATGATCACGAAGGACAATGGTTTGAATATTTTGGCTTAAAGCTCGCTTTACGCTATCTGGCGGAGGAAAATATTCATTTGTACAATAATGCCGATGATGCCTTGGTTTTAGGGGATACCGTTTTTCCAGCGCCTTTAAATGAGGGATTTGGTGGTTATGCCAATATTGATGCCAATGGCTATCAATTTTTATTTAGTTATTTTAATGTCACTGATCCACCCCGTAGTCTGACTTTAACGCAATTATTCGATGATAATTTCAACCCTGAATTACTGCGCGATAAAATCGTCCTGATTGGTACAAATGCCGAGGCAACCCCCGATTTTTTTTATACCCCCGTCACACGCTGGTTAGATGGCGAGCAACGGATGCCAGGGGTTAATGTCCACGCGCATGGAACCAGTCATATTTTACGCTGGGGTTTGGGTGAAGAACTGCCTTTGCAAGCATTAAACGAAGTCCATGAACGGATTTGGATTTGGTTTTGGACTTTATTGGGGGCATTGTTCTGCCTCAAAATTCATAATTTTTGGCGTTTTAGTCTGTTTAATCTACTCGGCATTGGCAGTTTAGGGCTAATTAGCTTGGTCGCCTTTTATTATCAATGGTGGTTGGTATTTGCTGCGCCTGTCCTAGGTTGGTTTACAAGCATGGTTTTTGTGATCGCCTATCAAGCCTACAAAGAACATCACGAGCGTGCGACTTTAATGAATCTCTTTAGCCGTCATGTCTCCAAAGATGTCGCCAAAGTTATTTGGGCATCTCGTGATCAATATCTGAACCACGGTAAATTGGTCTCGCAACGCTTAACCGCCACCGTCTTGTTTACCGATTTGCAAAACTTTACCACTGTTTCTGAGACCATGGAACCGCAAGCTCTGATGGATTGGCTCAATGAATACATGAGCGCTATGGTTAAAGTTGTTGAAGCCCATCATGGTCAGGTGAATAAATTTATCGGCGATGCGGTCATGGCTGTTTTTGGTGTTCCCGTGGCGGAAAACAGCGAAGAAGCCATTGCCCGTAATGCCGCCAATGCGGTTGATTGTGCCTTGTCTATGCGCACAGAAATGGCTCGTTTACGGATGGAATGGGACAAGCGCGGTATGCCAAAAATTCGGATGCGGGTTGGGATTTTTACAGGGCCTTTGGTCGCTGGTAGTTTAGGCGGTGAGCAACGGCAGGAATATACGGTGCTTGGTGATACGGTCAACACCGCAGCGCGGCTGGAGAGTTTCGATAAAACTTTGGATGCGGATAATATTTGCCGGATTTTAATTGGCGATGATACTTTGAGCTATTTATCTGAGCGTTATCAAACTGAAAGTGTCGGCACAGTACACTTAAAAGGCAAAACGGACTTAGTAGCGATTCATTTGGTACAAGGACGTTATTCCGAGCTGGAACAACAAATGATGCAAGAAGAGATTGAAAGTTTGTCAATATCACGACACGCACCCCATGTCGCCCTGTGATGCTAGCAGCTTAAAACTGCTAGCAAATGTGGCTTAACTACACCCTTTAGGACGAGGTAAACCCGCCACTTTATTTGCACATTTAATCAAACCTTGTGGAAATAAAGAATAAATATATTTTTGGCTAGAGCGATCCGCGCCAAAATTTTTCTTCAGCAATTTGGAGAATTTACGTGGCTCACACACAATACCATTTTCATGGAAGAAATCACGAGCTAGATTGATAATATCCCAATGTTCTGGCGTTAATTCATCAATTTGTTCGTTTTTAGCAACTTCATGTGCTAATTCTTCACTCCACTCATCTAAGTTTTCTAACCAGCCCGCTTCACTTAATTGAATTGTTTGACCGTTTACAATGGCTTCCATAATTTATTCCTTCACTTGTGTTTATGTGTTTCTAACGACTAATGCTAGTCATAGTCTGACTTAGGCTGTAATATATGAGTAAAATACTAGGGTTTCAAGCATAAAAAATCACCCGCCTGATTTTTATTCGCATGTTATCGGGTTAATTTTGACTAAGCTTCGATATAAACAAAAGGATTTTTGATGTCGGGACACCATCATCATCACCACGGAGAAAACACCGCCGAGGAAAATATCCGTTGGGTATTTTTTCTTAACTTAAGTTTTGCCCTGATTGAAATCGTTGGCGGCTTGTGGACAAACAGCATGGCAATTCTTGCCGATGCCCTGCACGATTTTGGTGATAGTTTTGCGTTGGGTTTATCTTGGTATTTTGCCCGTTTAAGTACCAAAAGTCGAGATCGCTATTTTTCTTATGGCTACCGACGTTTTTCGCTGGTCAGTGCCTTTTTGACTGGTACTATTTTGTTGATTGGTTCCATCATCATTATGATTGAAACCGTTCCCCGCTTATTAACCCCGCAAGACGTGCATGTTGAGGGCATGTTGTTGCTGGCTATTTTAGGCACAGTCGTCAATGGCATCGCCGTCTGGCGCTTAAGCGGTGGGCAAACCCAAAATGAAAAAGTGGTGCGTTTACACCTATTAGAAGATGTATTAGGTTGGGTTGCAGTGCTACTTGCGAGTGTGGTGCTACTGTTTATCTACATCCCCATTTTAGACCCTTTGCTCTCTTTAGGGATTGCCTTTTATGTATTTTGGCAAGCGGCTAAAAATCTCCGTGGCACGTTGTATATTTTCTTGCAAGCCATTCCCATCGATTTCGACTTAAAAAATTTAGAAAAACAGTTACTAGAACAACTGCCCTTAAACTCTATTCATGATATTCATCTGTGGTCTTTAGATGGGGATTATCACGTTTTATCTTTGCATGTGGTGATGAAAGAAGAAATGTCGCGCCAACGTCTAGTTGAGATAAAACAACAAATCCGAGATATACTAACCCTTGCCCATATTGAACATGTCACTATCGAAGTCGAGTTTCCGGGGGAAACTTGTGCCTATGAGCACCAACATGACTAAGTAACTGATGTTACGCACTAAGCCTGTTTTTATCTCAATATTGTGGTTTTCCAGCTGCCTAGTGGAATTTAGCCGTGGAGCAATGGTGGTTTTTTGGCTTGTTAAAGCCAAAAAGAAACCTTTGCATAACATCAGTAAGTAAGATCAAAAGCTGGCAGACTACGCCACATGCGGTATAATTCGCCTATGTTAAGAATTGCACAAATCAGTGACTTACACATTGCTGCCACCGACGCGGCACATTATAACTTAGATGTGCGCGCGCACCTGCGTGCAGTTGTTACCGCTATCCTAGCTCAACAACCTGATGTGTTAGTGGTCTCAGGTGATTTAGCCGCTATTGCGGGTGAGCCAGAGGCGTATGTGTGGTTAGATGAAATCTTTCAGGAATTCACCTGCCCTGTGCATATCATGATGGGCAACCACGACCGCCTAGCGGCTTTTAACAGCGCTTTCAAACTCGATAACAACATCCAAAACCAACAACTGTATTATCGGATTGATTACCCCGAAACTACGCTACTATTCCTAGACAGCGCCCCTGCCAATCTCTCAGGGGAACAACTCGATTGGCTACAAGCTCAAGACCAGATGCTGGAAGATGCCTTGTTATTTGTGCATCATCCGCCTTTATTATGCGGTTCTGTGTTTATGGATGATAAACACAAACTGAAAAACCATGAAGAAAGCTGGGAAGTGATTCGTAAGCTTAAACATATCCAGCACATTTTCTCAGGGCATTACCACACCGAACGTACCCTGTGTGTCGATAATAAAAGCTTGCACCTAACACCCTCGACCATGTTGCAAATTGATACCAAACACCCCACATTTAAACAGCAACATGCTTTTCCGGGCTGGCGTTGGATCGAGTATGACGGACAACGCCTACAAACTTGGTGTGATTACATTTTTGAGGATTTAACGACATGAAAACCATGCCTTTACTATCACAAGCTGAGGCGGTGGCTTTTCTCAAGCAACACCAAATCAGCCCGACTCTGCAACGCCTTGCCATCGCAAGGATTTTTTTTGTTGAACATCAACACCTATCCGCCGATGTGATTCAAGAAAAACTCGCTGAACTCAATATCCGTGTCGCCAAAGCCACGGTGTATAACAGCCTGAATTTATTTGTACGCAAAGGCTTACTCAAAGAAATACACATTGGCGCGGGCAAAGTGGTCTATGACTCCAACACCGAGCCGCATTATCACCTTTATTATGAAGACGAAGGGCGCTTGTGTGATGTTGATTATCAAGACTTGCCTATCGAAATGCCTGCAAATACCCAGCTGAAACAAATTGACTTAATTTTACGAGTCGCCAGCAGCAACGCCTAAGCAATCCACACGAATCAACTCGTTCCCATGCGCCAGCGTGGGAATGCCTAAGCCGTCGCTCCAGCGGCGCGTAATTGAACATTCACAATAAACCGAAAATAGAAAAACTAACCATGTCCACAACCGCAGAACGCACTGCCTCACTCAAAAACGCCCTATCCCAACGTATTCTTATCCTTGATGGTGCAACCGGCACCATGATTCAGCGTCACAAACTCGAAGAAGCCGATTACCGTGGCGAACGCTTCAAAGACTGGCATAGTGATGTTAAAGGCAATAATGACCTTCTAGCCCTTAGCCAACCCGAGATTATCCGCGATATTCATAAGCAATATTTAGAAGCGGGCGCGGACATCATTGAGACCAACACCTTTAGCGCCACCACCATCGGCATGGCGGATTACCAGATGGAAAGCTTGGCACATGAAATCAATGTCGAGGCCAGTAAAATCGCCCGTGAAGCCGCTGACGAAGTTGCCGCCGCCACCGGTGTGCCACGTTTTGTCGCCGGGGTCATTGGCCCGACCAGCCGCACCTGCTCCATCTCCCCTGATGTCAACGACCCCGGTTTTCGTAACGTCAGCTTTAACGAATTAGTCGAAGCCTACACCGAAGCCACCGACGGCCTGATTAAAGGCGGCTCAGATATTATTTTAATCGAAACCATTTTCGACACCCTCAACGCCAAAGCCGCCGTTTTTGCGGTGAAAAAATACTTTGATGACCACAATGTCGAATACCCGATTATGATTTCCGGCACGATTACTGACGCATCAGGTCGGACTTTAAGCGGACAAACCACCGAAGCCTTCTGGAACTCGCTCTGCCACGCCAACCCAATTTCTATCGGTCTTAACTGTGCCTTGGGCGCACAAGAGTTGCGCCAATACGTTGCCGAACTCTCGCGTATTGCCGATACCAATGTCTCCGCCCACCCTAACGCGGGCTTACCCAATGAATTTGGCGGCTATGATGAAACCCCTGAAGCAATGGCAGGCGAAATCGGCGGCTGGGCAAAAGATGGCTTATTAAATATCATCGGCGGTTGCTGTGGCACAGGGCCTGAGCACATCAAAGCCATTAAAGAAGCGGTCGAAGTTCACAGCCCTCGCGCTGTGGCAGAGATTAGCCCCGCTTGTCGCCTCGCAGGCTTAGAGCCTTGCACCATCGAGCCAGAAAGCTTGTATCTCAACGTCGGCGAGCGTACCAACGTCACCGGTTCCGCCCGCTTTAAGCGCCTTATTCAAGCCGAAGACTATGAAACCGCCCTCGATGTCGCCCGCGAACAAGTCGAAAACGGCGCACAAATCATCGACATCAACATGGACGAAGGCCTGTTGGAGTCAAAAGAAGTCATGGTGCGCTTCCTCAACTTGGTCGCTTCCGAGCCAGACATTGCCAAAGTGCCGATTATGATTGACTCCTCCAAGTGGGACATCTTAGAAGCAGGGTTGCAATGCGTGCAAGGCAAAGGCATCGTCAACTCCATCAGCCTCAAAGAAGGCGAGGAAAACTTCCTCAAGCAAGCCCGTTTGGTACAACGCTATGGCGCAGCCGCCATCATCATGGCTTTTGATGAAGTCGGACAAGCCGACACCCAAGCGCGAAAAGTTGAAATCTGCGCCCGCGCCTATAAATTACTGCGCGAAGAATTAAATTTTAACCCCAGCGACATTATTTTTGACCCCAATATTTTCGCCGTTGCCACAGGCATTGAAGAACACAACAACTACGGCGTAGACTTCATCGAAGCCACCCGACAAATCAAAGCCGAACTGCCGCACGCCCTGATTTCTGGCGGTGTTTCCAACGTTTCCTTCTCCTTCCGTGGCAACAACCCCGTGCGCGAGGCGATTCACTCCGTGTTTCTCTACCACGTCATCCAAGCAGGCATGGACATGGGCATCGTCAACGCAGGACAATTGGCGATTTACGAAGACCTACCCGAAGAACTGCGCGAGCGGGTCGAAGATGTGGTACTTAACCGCCGCGACGATGCCACCGACCGCCTGCTAGAAGTGGCAGACAAATACCGCGAAGCAGGCGGCACTGGTGGACAAGAAAGCACCCAAGACTTGAGCTGGCGCGAACAGCCCGTGAATGAACGCTTAGCCCACGCCCTCGTTAAAGGCATCACCCAATACATCGACGAGGACACCGAAGAAGCCCGCCAGCAAGCCAGCCGCCCCTTAGACGTGATTGAAGGGCCGTTAATGTCAGGCATGAACGTCGTCGGCGATTTATTTGGCGCGGGCAAAATGTTCCTGCCACAAGTGGTCAAATCCGCCCGGGTGATGAAAAAAGCCGTTGCCTATTTGATGCCCTATATTGAAGAAGAAAAAGGCGAGGGCTGCGAAATCCAAAGCAATGGCAAAATGGTACTGGCAACGGTGAAAGGCGATGTCCACGACATCGGCAAAAATATTGTCGCCGTAGTGCTGCAATGTAACAACTTTGAAATCGTCGATTTAGGCGTGATGGTACCGCTAAATAAAATCGTTGAAACCGCCATCGCGGAAAAAGCCGACATCATCGGTCTTTCAGGCTTAATCACGCCCTCATTAGATGAAATGGTCAACGTCGCCACCGAACTACAACGCCAAGGGCTAGACATCCCGCTGCTTATCGGCGGCGCGACCACCTCCAAAGTCCATACTGCGGTTAAAATCGCCCCCAGCTACGACCACCCCGTCGCCTATGTCCCCGATGCCTCCCGTGCTGTCGGCGTGATGCAAAGCCTTATCGGTGAGAAAAAAGCCGCTTTCGTCCAAGCCCTCAGTGCTGAATACGAAGATATTCGCGTCCAACGCGCAGGCAAATCCAAAGCCAGCAAACTCATTGACCTTGCCAGCGCCCGTGCCAACCAACGCCAAACCGACTGGGCAAACCACAGCGTTAGCAAGCCGCAATTCTTAGGCACAAAAGTGCTGGAGAATTATCCACTAGAAAAACTCGTGGAGCGCATCGATTGGACACCGTTTTTTCGCACATGGGAGCTGGCAGGTCGTTACCCCGCGATTCTCGATGATGAAGTGGTTGGCACAGAAGCACAAAAACTGTTTAAAGACGCACAAGCAATGCTAAAAACCATCATTGAAGAAAAATGGTTACAAGCCCGTGCTGTCTTAGGCTTTTTCCCTGCCAATCGCGAAAACGATGACGACGTGAGTCTCTACTCAGACGAGAGCCGCAGCAATAAACAAGCGACCCTGTACTTCTTACGCCAACAACTGAAAAAATCAGCCGCCTATCCTAACCAATGCCTAGCGGATAACATCGCCCCCAAAGACACAGGTGTAGAAGATTACATCGGCGCATTTGCCGTCACCGCTGGTATCGGCATCGACGAGCACATTAAGCGCTTTGAAGCCGAGCACGATGATTACCAAAGCATCATGCTAAAAGCCCTCGCCGACCGCCTAGCAGAAGCCTTCGCCGAGCACCTACACGAGCGCGTGCGCACCGAGTTCTGGGGCTATGGTAAAGATGAAAGCCTTGATAACGAGGCTTTGATTAAAGAGCAATACCAAGGCATCCGCCCAGCCCCCGGCTACCCCGCTTGCCCAGACCATAGCGAAAAATCGACCTTGTGGGCATTGTTAGAACCAGAGAAAATCGGCATCACCCTAACAGAGAGCTACGCCATGCTCCCCACCGCCGCCGTCTCCGGCTGGTATTTCTCGCACCCAGAGAGCAGCTACTTTGGCACAGGGAAAGTCAGTAAGGCGCAGGTTGAGGATTATGCTCAGCGTAAGGGTTTGAGCCTTGCAGAGGCTGAAACGGTACTAAGACCTATCTTAGCTGAATAAGATGTCTGTTTTGTTTTGCATTAAAAGCAGGCTACCCATGCTATTTTGCAAGCTGATAAGCGGCTAAACGTTTTTGTAAAATGCGGTTATCAGGTAGCGCTGCTAAAGCTTGGCAACACTGAGACTAAACCATTTAGCCGCTGTTGCTATTGGTAAAGAGACTTTATGGGGAAAAGCCGTAGCAGTGGGCAGTGATTATCCTGATAAAACAGTGAGCATCATTGTAGGAAAGCTCATTTATTTATATCTCCCTCAGCACACATATCTTCATGCAATTGGGTTCTATAGGTAAAAAAACGTGCCACCGTGTCTTGATAGCGGGTTTTTGACATCGGTGGCAAACTGTTTAAAAAGGTTTGCCCATAGGGTTTATCAATCAAACGCGGGTCGCAAAGCATCAGTAAGCCATAGTCTTTTTCATCCCGAATCAAACGCCCTGCGCCTTGTTTGAGGCTGATAACCGCTTGCGGCAATTGATAACGGCTAAAAGGGTTTTCCCCTGATTCACGCAAATAGCGAATGCGAGCGGCTAGAATCGGATCTAAGGGTGAGGCAAAGGGCAGTTTGTCGATAATCACACAAGAAAGCGCTTGCCCGCGCACGTCTACGCCTTCCCAAAAACTCCCTGTGCCGAGTAAAATCGCATTGCCGAGTTTACGAAACTCAGCGAGCAAATGCCCGCGCGGCATATCGCCTTGCACTAGCAGAGGATAAGGCAGTTTTGCCTTTTTCAAACGTTTAGCCGCATGTTGCAGGGCTTTGTGGCTAGTAAAAAGCATAAACGCCCGCCCTTGGCTGGTTTCCAGTACGGGCAAGGCAGCATCGACCACGGTATCGGTATAATCGGGGCTATTGGGTTGCCCTAAGGTTTCCGGCACGTATAGCAGCGCGCTGTGTTTGAAATCAAAGGGACTCTCCCATGTCGCGCTGCGATAATCACTCAAGCCCAGTTGCTGGCAAAAGTGGCTAAAATCATTGTTTACCGATAAGGTTGCCGAGGCGAATACCCATGTGCGTGGCAAGGCTTGGTAATAGCTTTGAAAGGCTTGGTCAATATTCAGTGGGGTCAGGGTAAAACTAAAACCTCTGCGCCCGAAGAGTTGATACCAAGCAACTTGGTTGGTGGCTTCGTTATTATCAATCCGTTTTAAACTGTCATTTAAGTCGGCACAGCGCTGCTCAATTTGCTCTAACAATTTACCACGCCCACCGAGTTCATGCAGCAAGGATAATAAATCACCCAAGGCTTTCTCTAGTTTATCGAAGGCTTTCTCAAAGCCTTTTTGCTCATACAAATCGGGATACGCGCCGCGCTCGGCTATGCCTTTGCCGAGGCTGGGGACGATTTTATCCATCGCCAGTTCAAGGCGACGACAATATTTGGAAAAGTCCGGTGTATCGCCCGCTTCTTTGTCATAAGCCACTTGCGCATCTTGTAATAAACCTAGAATTGCACTGCTGCTAAAACGCAGCCCTAGAAATTGGCTGGCAATCTCTGGCAATTGGTGCGCCTCATCAATAATCATGATCTCGGTGCTGGGCAATAATTCACCGCTCTCAGCTCCACGCAGCAGCATATCAGCACAAAGCACGTAATGGTTGATGACTAATACATCGGCGCTATGGGCTTGTTTTCGGCTTTTGAACACATGACAGCTTTCGTATTCTGGGCATTCTGCCCCGCGACAATTATCGGTGGTTGAGGTGACTTGCGCCCACACTGGGGCTTTTTCGGGAATGCCTTCTAGTTCGCTGATGTCGCCCGCTTTGGTGCGTTTTGACCAACGCTGGATTTGCTGTAACCATGCTTGGTTGCGTTTATTGAGTTTTTCAAACTCTGCCATTTCCATCCGATAACGGCATAAATAATTCCCCCGACCTTTAAGCAGGGCAATGTGTAAGTCTTGTTTCAGCGCCCGACGAATCAGTGGCAGGTCTTTTTGGAATAATTGGTCTTGTAAGGTTTTGGTTGCGGTGGAAATGATAACTTTTTCATTGGCAAGCAAAGCCGGCAAGAGATAAGCAAAGGTTTTGCCCGTGCCTGTGCCCGCTTCACAAACCAAGGTGTGTTTATTCAGCAAGCTATCGGCAATTGCTAAGCTCATTTGCTGCTGGGCTTGGCGGGGGGAAAAGTTGTCGATAGTTGTTGCCAGCAAGCCATCAGCAGCTAGCGCTGCTTCGACTTGCGCTAGCAAATCACTCAATTAACTCAATCCGTAAACAGGCAAAGCCGCGCCGTGGACAGCGCGGGCGGCATCTGAGGACAGGAACAAAATACTATCAGCAATCGCACGGGGCGAGACCCATTGTTCATAATCCGCACCGGGCATGTCTTTGCGATTGGTTGGGGTGTCTATGGTCCCCGGTAATACACAATTGACATTGATGCGATTGGATTTTAGCTCGGCTGAGAGGCTTTCAGTTAGGCGCATAACCGCACTTTTAGACACCACATAGGGAGCCATCCGGGCTTTTCCAGCCAAAGCAGCGCGGGCGGCGATATTGACGATTTTGCCTGAATGTTGGCTGAGCATATGCGGGACAACGGCGCGGGCAGTTAAAAACACCGAGCGGGCGTTGAGGTTAAGCATAAATTCCCAGCTTTCCAAATCGGTTTCATGCACAGGTGGTCCCATGATAAAGCCACCAGCGATATTAATGAGGACATCAATTTTCTGAAACTTGTCAATGATTTTATCAATGCCTTGTTGCACTGCGACGCTGTTGGTTAAATCTGCGCCGAGAAAAAGGTGCTGGTGTTTGTTCTCAAAACTATGCTTGAAGGTTTCTTTGAGATGCGCCTCATCGCGATCCAAGAGCACCAAAGTCGCGCCCGCCTCAGCAAAACGCAAAGCGGTGGCTTGCCCTAAAGCGCCAGCAGCGCCAGTGATAATGACTATTTTTTTGCTAAAATCAAACATGGTTCTCTCCACTTGAATCCTACGCTTATTTCAAGTTTAATCTGTTTAGCTGTAAAGGTTGAGACAAAAATTAAGTGCTATCAAAGCATAGCTAAACGAAGCTAAAGTATTCTATCAAGTCTTTTCTAAACTGGCTAATAAAAATGGTAAAAAAGCATCTGCGGTTTTGCTGACATCCAGTGCAATGCCAAAATCCTGCAAGCGCGTGACTTCAAGTTTGGCATAACCGCACGGGTTAATGCCTTGAAAAGGGCTTAAGTCCAGATTCACATTCAGGCTTAAGCCATGATAACTACAGCCTAGGCGAATCCTTAAGCCTAGCGCGGCGATTTTCGCCTCACCGACATAAACCCCTGGTGCGCTCTCGCGCCGCTGTGCTGGTATATTTAAACTGGCTAAAAAATCAATCACGGCTTGTTCTAGGGCAGTGACTAGGCTTTTCACATACCAGCCTTTGCGACGGCGTAAATCTAATAAGGGGTAAACCACCAATTGACCGGGGCCATGATAGGTCACTTGCCCACCACGATCCGTTTGCAGCACGGGAATTGCGCCCGTGTTGAGTAAGTGCTCAGGTTTACTGGCGCGCCCTAGGGTATAAACTGGTGCGTGTTCTAACAACCAAATTTGATCGGGAGTTTCTGAGGTACGCTCGGCATTAAAGGCTTGCATCGCCGCGTAAGTTTGCTCGTAGGGCACAAGCCCATTGTAGCGAACAATCTCAAGATTCATGCTGGAAATGTTCATAACCTTGCGCTAGCGATTGCCACGGCTTGCCATCAGCTTGCAAGCAACAGATTTCATCACCGGCTTCAATCACACCAATGCGGGTGACTAAATCCAAAGCTTCGAGCTGCTGACGTTGTCCGGGTGGGGCGCTAAAACACAGCTCATAATCATCGCCAGCACTCAAGGCCAATTGCCACGCCTCGGCTGGGGGTAAGCTTTGTAGCGCAGGAGATAAGGGTACAGCAGCTAAATCAATCCGCGCGCCGACAAAACTGGCTTGGCAAATATGCCCTAAATCAGCCAGCAAACCATCGGAGACATCAATCGCGGCATGAGCGCGCCCTTTTAATGCTTGAGCGGTTGCCAGTCTGGGGCTAGGGCGGTTGAGGCGTTGTTGCACAAAGGCATCCCATTCGGGGTTGAGCGAGACACCATGCAATAAAGTTTGCAAGCCTAAACCCGCATCACCCAGTGTCCCAGTAACATAAATATCATCATCTATTTCTGCCGCATCGCGCCGCAGTGCGGTATTAGGGGCGATTTCGCCGAGTAATTGCAGACTGACACATAAATGCCCTTGCGTGGTGTCACCACCGATTAAGCGCACTTGGTGTTGTTGGGCAAAATCAAACAAACTGCGACTAAAATCCGCTAGCCAAGGCTTATCTAATTTGGGCATGGTCAAGGCGAGCGTCATCCAGCGCGGGTTTGCGCCCATTGCGGCAAAATCGCTTAAATTCACTGCCAAGGCTTTGTAAGCAATGTCGGCAGCTGAGGTTTGTTCGGGGAAATGCACGCCAGCGACTAAAGTATCGACCGCTGCGACTAATTGCTGACCGCTGCCCAGTTGGCAAATCGCAGCATCATCACCTATGCCCAAAACTAAGCTGTGATCATTCGGCTCAAAACGCTGGAAATAATTTTGAATTAAATCAAATTCAGGCATGGGGTTTAAAATCCAGTCAACCAAGGTAAATTAGGCTGCGCATACAGCATAAAACTCATGCCCAGCGCCAGCAACACCACCCAGAGGGTTTTTAAATGCCAATGGAATAACATAAACATCGCTACGGCAAAAATCAGCAAACTCGCCCAATGCACCAGTGCAGTTTGCCCGACTAACAAGGCAGTGGCAAAAACCATCCCGACCACAGCTGCACGAATACCGAGCAGCCCGGCCTGCACTAAGGAGGATTTTCTCAAACGCCCAAAAGCACTGCTGACCAGTAAGGTTAATAAAAAGCTCGGCACGATCAAGGCAACAGCTGCGAGTATTGCCCCGGTGATGCCGCCAATTTTATACGCCATGAAAGCACCGCTTAAGAGCATTTCCGGCAATAATTGTCCCATAGCAATAGCGATGGCAAATTCAGACTGATTCAGCCATTGATGGGTATTGACCAGCACATCCTCTGTCAAGGGCATTAAACCCAAACCGCCGTTAAAAGACAGCAAGCCGAAGCCTAAAAATTGACTTAATAAACTAAAAGGTGAGGTTTGCGCCCCCGCTTGTGCTGGAGAGAGTAAAAACAGCACAGGCATCATGGCGAGCAATAACACAATGAACGCTTGGGTGCTGAAGGATAAGGAGGCGGCTGGGGCATAATCATCTGCGTTATCGCTCTCGGTACGCACAGGCGTTATATGCGACTTAAATAAAATAATCCCAAGTAACGCCGCGAGCAGCAGCACGATAATACTTATATACATACCTTTAAATAAGACCAAGACCACCGCAGCTCCTACAGCCAGCAGGGTTGTTGGTGGGTCTTGCACCGATTTATAGCTCAACACCCACGCAGCATGAAATAAAATCGCGGTCATCGCCGGAATCAGCCCCAAAAATGCCTCTTTTGCCATGGGTAAATGCCCCCAGCTAAAATACAGATAACTTAAGCCCAGTATTAATAATAGAGAAGGTAAAAGCAGTGCAGAGGTACAAATCACCGCGCCCAATGTCCCGCGCAAACGCAGACCGATATAGGTGCTTAAATTGACCGCCATTGACCCTGGGATAAAGCAAGCTAAGGAAATCCCCTCATGAAGCTCGCGCTCATTTAAGAGCTTATGCCGCTCGCCAACCTCGGTTTCAATTTTGTGTACCAAGGCCATAAAACCACCAAAGGCACTGAGTCCTATTTTGAAAAATAAGCCAAACAACCAAAACAGCCGATGGAATTGTTCTTGAATACTGCCATCGACCAATTGTTGTTGTTCAACATGGGCATGAATATCCTCAAGTCGGTTGCTGTGTTGCGCTAAAGAGCGCCAAATCAACAAACCTAAAAACAAGGTTAAACCTAAATTTAAGCTGATAAGAATGGTATTGAGATGTACGCCCCATTGTAAATTAGCGAGCAAATGCGCTTTGTTGGCATTGGGAAAAGCGTCCCCCAAACCGGCATTGGTATGAGGCAAAGTTTGTGGGACTTGAGCGACCACAGGCTGTGGTGAGGGAATGCCGTCAGTTTTTGCATCAACTTTTGGGCTGGCTGTGGTTTTTGATTCCCCGAGTTGTTTCAGGGTTTGCAACACCTTGGGTTGATTGAGCTTCTCTTTTTTAATCGCTTGCCAAGCCTTTGATAAGGCCGTTGCCCCACAACGGATTTTATGCCCTCGATGATGCCCCCGCCAGGCTTTTTCTTGGCGTTTGACTTCTTTAAAAGCAGCATTGCTATTTAATTCGCCAATAAATTCGGCTTTAGGGATATGAAGTTCGGAACCGAGTTTCAGTGAATTGAAATTGCAAGACACGGTAAAGGCTTGCGGATTTTCATACAATAAAGCCAGCACCACGCTATAGCGACTGAATTTATCATTATGCATTGTGCCTGCTATTTCCCACAGCACTTCGCCTTTGGCAACCGGACCATAGGTGTTTGTCGCTGCCCATAGGCTGCTATGGGATAAATATAACAGCAATATGCTAAGCCAATAACGCATGACTCCCCCTTATTTTGCTGCTACTTTATAAATCGTTATTTGCCTGATTTTTTACGGCTGAGTCATCCATGAGCTTTTTCAAAAAACCACCAATCACTACTTTTGCCCCAATTACAATAACGGCTAAACCTGTCGCCAACCAAATAAAATTATTCATAAGCCACGTTTCCATGACATCACCTCATCATTATAATTAATTTGCTCAATGCAAGCCTTCCATTCTAGCGGATTTAACAAAATACGGATAGACTTTAGCGCATCAAGTCGCCATTTTCCGTTAAATTTGCCAAAAGCATGAGCTATGCTTTAACTCGGTTTTTTCTAAAATCAAAATTGCTGTTATCATAGCGGCTTTATTGACTATATCCAATCTTTTGCTACAGGATGTTATGCTTATGATCGCCAAGATATTACGCCACGGGCTATTAAGTTTTACTTTAAGCTTGTGTTTTACATTACCTGCTTATAGTGCGGATAAAGCCGCCAGCCCAACTCCTACAACCTCGAAAAAGGAATCGTCTATGGTACACATGCAAACCAACCAAGGCTTAATCGTTATTGAACTGGACACAGAAAAAGCCCCTGTTTCTAGCAAAAACTTCTCACAATATGTCGAAGATGGTTTTTATGATGGCAAAATTTTTCATCGCGTGATTGGTAATTTTATGATCCAAGGCGGTGGCTATGATAAAGACTATAAAGAAGCAGAAACCCGTGCTCCGATTGAAAATGAAGCCAAAAATGGTTTGAAAAACGCCGAATATAGTATTGCGATGGCACGGACCAACATGCCACATTCTGCCTCTTCACAATTTTTCATCAACGTCTCTGACAATGGCTTTTTAGACTATCCAGGTCAAGATGGCTGGGGTTATGCGGTTTTTGGTAAAGTTGTTGAAGGCAAAGATGTGGTTGAGAAAATCAAAAATATTCCTACAGGTTCTGGTGGTATTTTCCCAACTGACGTACCTCAAACCATGGTAGTGATTGAAAAAGCCACGATTGTTGAATAATCGTGTGATCTGATGTTGTCAATTAATTGATGTTACGCAAAGGCTTCTTTCTGTGCCTTAATGGCTCAGAAAACCGCCATTACTCCACGGCTAAATATCACTAGGCAGGTGGAAAGTCGCCTTATTGTGACAAAAACAGGCTTAGTGCGTCATATCAGTCAATTAATTGATTCACAACAGCAGATCAATGGGGCAGACGGTTTCATATTTGCTTATAATATGAATCGGTTTGCCCGTCATGTCTAGCCGGGCTATCATCGCTCCGTGTTGAGGCAAAAAAGACGGACTTTTTACAAAATTTCAGGAAATGCATAATGATGGCAAGTAAAGTTTACCGGGGTCGATTACATACTTTCCAATATAGTTGGTTATTGTTACTTGCTTTAAGCACTTGGCAGTGGGCTTATGCCGCCCCTTTGCCTCAAGTTGAACTCCATACCTCACAAGGAGTATTAACTTTAGAACTCAACACCGAAAAAGCCCCCCAATCGGTTGTGAACTTTCTCGATTATGCCCGTTCAGGTTTTTATAACCAAACCCTTTTCCACCGTGTCATTAAAGGTTATATGATTCAAGGCGGTGGTTTTGATGTCGACTTAAACAAAAAACTGACCCAATCACCGATAAAAAATGAAGCTGATAATGGGCTTAAAAACCTCAAGGGCACAGTGGTGATGGCAAGACGCGGCAATCCTGACTCCGCCACCTCACAATTTTTTATTAACCTCAAAGATAACCCTGAACTCGATCACCGTGAAAAAACTCGCCGAGGCTGGGGTTATGCGGTCTTTGGTCAAGTAGTCTCTGGTATGGATGTATTAGAAAAAGTTGCTGCTTTAGACATTTCCGCTCAAGATAAATTTCGTTTTCTCCCCTTAGAGCCAGTGATTATCGAGAAAATTATTATTCATAATGATGTAAAACGTAGTGCTGCGGCAGCTAAAGCAAACGAAGCGACTAACGAAGAAGACGAAGCGGCTGAAGAAGAACTTGCCAGCGAAGAAGATGAAGCGGCTGAAGACGAAGCTGCCAGCGAAGAAGATGAAGCGGCTGAAGAAGAGCTGGCTAACGAAGAAGACGAGGCGGCTGAAGACGAAGCTACCAGCGAAGAAGATGAAGCGGCTGAAGAAGAGCTGGCTAGCGAAGAAGATGAAGCGGCTGAAGAGGAGCTTGCCAACGAAGAAGACGAGGCAGCTGAAGAGGAGCTTGCCAACGAAGAAGACGAGGCAGCTGAAGAGGAGCTTGCCAGCGAAGAAGAGGATAATACAGAAGATGCAGCGACAAATGCACCCCTGTTACCTGAATACAGCCCAGAACCTCCTGATGTGCCAGCGGTAGAATAACAACATGCGTAGCGAAACTTTGTTTATTGCCGATTTACACCTAGACGGCAATGAACCTGAGACCATTCAGGCATTTACCCAGTTTTTAGAAAACCGTGCAACTCAAGCCGAGGCTTTATATATCCTCGGTGATTTATTTGAAGCTTGGATTGGTGATGATGATGAGCAAGCAGCTTTAATCCCGGTTAAATCCGCTTTAGCAAGTTTAAGCAAACAAGGGGTTAGCTTATATTTGCAGCATGGCAATCGTGATTTTTTATTGGGTACAGATTTTTGCCAAGCAACAGGGGCAAAATTATTACCAGAAAGCCAAAAAGTCAGCCTCTATGGCACAGAGTGTTTATTAATGCACGGCGATAGTCTTTGTACTGATGATGTGGCTTATCAACAACTACGCGCACAATTACATAATGCTGCTTGGCAACAACAATTTTTAGCGCAACCTTTAGCTGCACGCTATCAAGCAGCGGCTAGCTTGCGAGCGCAAAGCCAACAAGCTACCCAAGCTAAAGCGGCTGAAATTATGGATGTAAACCAAACTGCTGTTGTTGCTGCTATGCGCAGCCATCAAGTGCAGCATTTAATTCACGGGCACACCCATCGCCCAGCCTGCCATCAATTTGACCTAGATGGACAAGCCGCTGAACGCTGGGTATTAGGCGATTGGCAAAGCCAATACAACTATCTTTGCTGTAGCGCAACCGATTGGCAGTGGCATTGTTTTGATGCCTAATCGCAAAAAATACCGTGCTTAGTGCTTGCTTTTTTCTTAGCTTAAATGATATTTGTGTAAAAAATGATACAGCAGCTTTTTATCAAAAGGCTTACTTAAAAAATCATTCATACCCGCTGAGATACATTGCTGGCGATGCTCAACCATAGCATTCGCCGTCATGGCGATAATTGGAGTTTTCTTCTCTGGTTGTTGCGCGCGAATTTGCCGAGTTGCCTCCAAACCGCCCATAACTGGCATTTGCATATCCATAAAGACAATATCAAAATCGCGTTGTTGCAATAATTCAACCGCCTCTTGACCGTTATAGGCACAGGTCACGCTCAAACCGACGTTTTCAAGTAGTTTTTTCGCCACCAGTAAATTGACTTTATTATCTTCGACCAATAAGACTTTACCGGAAAAACGATCCGTATGGGCTGTTGTGCTGACGGGTTGTGCTGTTTTTTCTGCATTTACATGGCTGGGTTTGGATGCCTCTGTTAGCTTCAAGGGCAGATAAAATGAAAAACGGCTCCCCACTTGTTCTTCGCTGTTGACAAAAATTTGTCCGCCCATTAGTTCAATAATTTGTTTTGAAATCGGTAAACCTAAGCCCGTGCCGCCAAATTTGCGTGTTGTTGAAGAATCTGCTTGAGCAAATTGATTAAAAATATCAGCCAGTTTCTCTTCTGGAATACCAATGCCACTGTCTTTAATCATAAAATTTAAGGTAATGCTGTCATTTTGTTGATTCATCATAGCAACGCTCAACTCAACAGCCCCTTGCTCAGTGAATTTAATCGCATTACCGATAAGATTGGTCAACACTTGCTGTAAACGCACCGGGTCGGATAACACATAGATGCTCTGAGCTAGCGGCGTACATTTTAACTGGATCGACTTTTCCTCAGCTTTAGGTAATAACAAAGCGGTCACATTTTTCAATACTTGATTGATGTCCACTGCTACATATTCGAGGGTAAATTTACCTGATTCAATTTTGGAAAAATCTAAAATATCATTGATGATACTAATCAGGGTTTCGGTGGACTGTTGTAAGGTGAGGATATAATTTTTTTGTTCTTCGTTCAGCTCGGTGTCTAAAATTAATTGCGTGATGCCAAAAACCCCATTCATCGGTGTGCGTATTTCATGGCTCATGTTCGCCAAAAAATCACTTTTACTTTGGCTTGCTGCCTCGGCGGTGAGTTTCGCCTCAATTAATGCTGTTTCTGCTTGTTTAATTTGGGTTAAATCGCGCCAAATGCAATGAATGACGGTTTTACCATGAATTAAAATTGGCGTGATGGCTAAAGAGACTTCAATGGGGATAAGTGTTTCATTTTTTTTCTTGTGTAACCATTTAAAGCGGCTAACACCTTTTTTCCGAACCATCTTAATAATTTCATTGGCTTTTTCTCCTGAATCCCGCCCATCTTCTTGTAATGGTGGTGAGAGTTGTGAGGGGCGCTGCATCAACAGGCTGCTTTTATCTTGATAACCGAGCATTTTTGCCGCGGCAATATTACAATCAACAAAGGTGTCTTCATCAATCAACAGCATGGCATCATCAGAGGAATAAAATAATTCCATAAATTTTTGTTCACTGCGCCTTTGCATGATAATGGCTTCTTTACGTTTGAAGTTTGAAGATAAATAAGCAAAGGTTAATGCATTGATAACAATAATAAAAAACACCATAATCAATATTTTGACATAAGGATATGCTGCGTTTGTAAATAATAGATGCAGTTGCCAGTTCTGAATATTCAGTTTGTTAGAAATCGCAAAATAATCATGGTCTTGGTATTGGAAAACTGGACTATCTAATGCAAATGCGAGCGCTTGAATGTGTTGATCGGCAAATTGTTGGCTATTATGAATTTGTGTGAGGGTAATGGGCGGTAAAGGCGCAATGCTTTTATATAATAATGCGGCTTGGTTACTGGAAAAGATAATGCCGTGATTGACGCTGAGTAATGCCGGTGTGGGGGATTTTTTTAACAGCTGATCAATTTTATCAAGACTTTGTTTGATCACAATCACCGCAATAGGAGGATGGGCTTTGTTTGTATCACCATATACCGGCACAGAAAAGTACAGCCCTCTTTTGGAGGTGGTCACACCAAGCGCAGGATAAATGATATTTTCGCCTTGTATCGCTTGCTGAAAATAGGGTCTGAATTGATAGTTTTTACCTAATAAGGTTTTGTCTTTGGCATAGCTGGTTGAGGCAATCACCAAGCCTTGATCATCGAGCATGTAAACAATTGCCGCATTTAACATCGCCTTAGTGCTGTCTAAGCTTAAATCAATGGCGACTTTTAATGCCTTGCTGGGCTGTTTGGCAAAGGCTTTAACCAAGCTTTGCTGTGAGATAGCGGTGGCAGCACTGAAGTTTTTATGTAACACCTCGGTGTTTAATTGCTGGCTTAAATAACGGGTTTGTTGTTTGGCACTGCGTTGTTGTTGTAACACTTGTCTTTGAACCAACACATAAGTGCTCAGCGCAATTAACACACAGGTAATGAGTAATAGCCTTAAACTAGGGCGAACTAATTTAATTATGTTATAGCCCATCAGACTTCCCAATCTCAGTTTGTACTAACGTTAATGACGTCCTTGCTGATTATTGTCCTGATTAGCACCAAAAGCAGGCGGCAAGGTCAGTTTATCTAACATCGGTGCAGATAAATTCATCAATAAAACGGCAAAAGCAATCGCGTCGGGGTAGCTGCCCCAAGTACGAATCACATAAATCAATACGCCAATACCGATACCATAATAAATTTTACCTATGCGGCTAGTCGCTGCGCTGACCGGGTCGGTGGCGATAAAAAATGCACATAAAATACTTGCGCCACTAAATATATGAAATAAAGGCGAGGGATGGGTGTCGGGGTCAATAAAATAAAACACCAAAGAGATAAAAAACAAACTGCCCAAGACACTGACGGGAATATGCCAGCTGATCACCCGTTTCCATAACAGCCACAAGCCGCCAAGTAAAAAGGCATTGCCGATCCATTCCCAACCACGCGCGCCAAAATCACCAAACAAAGGATTTTGTTTAATTTCGCCAACCATCATCGATTGACTCAGCTGATTTTTCATATAATCCAGTGGGGTTGCACCGCTGATAGCATCCATATGCACACCCGCAGGTGCAGCTTCAGTGAGAATAATGCTTAAACTATCAACAAAGCTCAAATAATGCCCGCTAATACTGGGCAACGTTGGCCAATGGGTCATTTCTGCTGGAAAAGAGATCAGCAAAGTGGCGAAGCCAACCATCGCTGGATTAAAAGGGTTAAAGCCCAAGCCGCCATAAAGATGCTTGGCAAAAATCAGCGCAAACAACACACCGACGACGGTAATCCACCACGGCGCGAGCGGTGGAATTGCCAAAGCCAGCAGCCAGCCGGTGAGCACAGCGCTATAATCGCTTAAATACGGGCGAATGGGGCGTTTGCGTAACCAAAGCATCAGCGCCTCGGTTGCCAATGCCGTTACCACAGCAATGAGGATATGCCAAAATACGCCCCAGCCAAAGAAGTAAATATATACCAAAGTGCCAGGAATCAGTGCATATAGCACTTGGCGCATCAAATCAGAGACATTTTGTGGTGCGTGAATAAAGGGGGCAGGTTGTGTCGCATACATAGGCTTATTCCTGTTCCTTGGCTTTAGGTTTGGGTTTTGGCTTCGGCTTTTTGCTCAAAGCAGCGCGTTTTTCTGCCAAACGGGCTTTGCGTTCTTGTTTATCACGATCCAAACGAAACTCTCTAAATTCATGCCGTTGCCGAGTTTTATCCGCTTGTTGTTGCTGCTGTTTGCGCTGGCGTAATGCCCCTTTGGCATAACGATAAAAATGCACCAAAGGCAGTTTACTCGGGCAAACATAAGCGCAGGCCCCGCACTCAATGCAATCCATGATGTGATAATCATCGGATTTGTCCAAATCTTTGCTGCGCGCATACCAATATAGCTGCTGTGGTAATAAATGTGCTGGGCAAACTTGCTCGCATTGTCCACAGCGAATACAAGGCATCCGCTGCATATCCTCTACACTTTCATTTGAGGCGATCAAGCAATTGGTGGTTTTGATGACGGGTAATTGGTCGTGTGAGAGCGCAATGCCCATCATCGGCCCGCCCATCACCAAGCGTTTAAGATCGTGGCGGGTTTCGCAAGCATCCAAAACAAAACGCATCGGCGTACCGAGCAAAACTTCACAGTTTTGCGGTTTTTTTACCGCATCGCCAGTCACGGTAACAATGCGGGACAACAGGGGACGGGATTTTTTCACTGCCTGATAAATTGCTGCGGTGGTAGCGACATTATGGACGACAATGCCATACTCCAAGGGCAACACTTGGCGGGAGATTTCTTCGCCTGTGACCACACGGATTAACTGTTGTTCACCGCCGCTGGGGTAAAGGGTTGGCACTTTCACCACTTCAACATGGTGCGCGGCAATAAAATAAGAATCAGGATCTTTGAAATGCAGAGCTGCTTTTAGGGCTTCATACGCATCGGGTTTATTATCTTCTACCGCAATAATACAGCGTTCAATCCCGCTGAGGGCATAAGCTAAAATCCGCGCACCAATCACAATAGCCTTGGGATCGCTTTGCATCAGGGCATCATCACAAGCAATTTCCGGCTCGCACTCAATGCCATTAATAATCAAGGTACTGATTTTATCAGGGCGCAATTTCATATGCGCGGGGAATCCTGCACCGCCCAAACCAACAATCCCGGCATTGGCTATGATATGCCGCAATTTCTCTGGGCTCATTTTCTCGCAACTGCGCTCTTCGCCCAACCCCTCAAGCCAGCGATCTTCGCCGTCGGTGTCGATAATAATACTGCACATGCCCAATTGTGAGGGATGCGGAATTTGCTGCTCTTCTATTGAGGCAATCGTGCCGGAAGTGGGCGCGTGAATGGGAGAGCCCATGCTGGTATCACAACCTTGCACACCACAATGCCCTATCACTTGCCCTTTTAAGACCTTATCGCCGACATCGACTATCGGCAACGCTGGTGTGCCGATATGTTGCGATAAAGGCACAACCAAGCGCGGTGGAATCGGGATTTTATTGACCCCGGTGTCTAAAGGTTTATATTTATCAGCGAGTTTTACCCCACCAGGAAATTGCCATAAGGTTCTCATTAGCGCTCTAGCCCCTCATTGACAGGATACGGCCAACACCAGGTACTGATGCGCTCGGGAATGGTCTCCATAATAATGCAATCAACCGGACACGGTGGCACGCACAATTCGCAACCGGTACACTCGGAGGCGATAACCGTGTGCATTTGTTTGGCCGCCCCCACAATCGCATCCACAGGACAAGCTTGAATACAAAGCGTGCAACCAATGCAACTGTCTTCTTTAATAATCGCCAGTGTTGGTGCTTGTTCTTCGCCAAACTCAGTATTTAAAGGCTTGGGCTTGCGGTCAAGCAACTGCGCTAAAGCTTTTATCACGCCATCGCCACCAGGGGCGCATTGGTTTAAATCCGCTTCTTCACTAGCAACCGCCTCGGCATAAGGACGGCAACCTGGAAAGCCACAGCGCCCACATTGGGTTTGTGGCAATAAATCATTGATTTGGTCAACTACGGGATTGCCCTCGACCTTAAAACGCTTGGCACTATAGCCCAACAACAGACCAAAACTCAGCGCCATAAAACTCAGTACAATGACAGCAATCATGACCTTATCCTTTGACCAAACCAGCAAAGCCCATAAAGGCAATAGCCATCAGCCCGGCATTAATTAAGTTAATCGGCGCACCTTGAAACGCCTTAGGGACATCGGCAACTTCGATGCGTTCGCGCATGGCGGCAAATAAAATCAGTACCAAAGAAAAGCCCACGGCCGCGCCAAAACCAAACACCGCCGAGGCGAGTAAATTGTGGCTCTCTTGGACATTAAGTAGCGCCACACCTAAGACCGCGCAATTGGTAGTAATCAGCGGCAAGAAAATGCCGAGAATTTGATGTAATAAGGGGCTGGTTTTATGTACCACGGCTTCGGTGAATTGCACCACCACCGCAATGACAAGAATAAAACTGATGGTGCGCATAAAGCCCAAGTCTAAGGGCAGGAGAATATAGGTGTTGACCAAATAACTGCAAATCGAGGAGATGGTGAGGACAAAGGTGGTCGCCAGCGCCATGCCTGTGGCGGTTTCCAAGCGCGTCGAGACGCTCATAAACGGGCATAAGCCTAAAAAGCGGGTTAGAACGAAATTGTTAACCAGTACGGTACTGATGAAGATGAGCACATAATCCATTATCGACATCCGGCAGCTAAACGACGGGGCATTTTAGCATTAAATAAGCAATATCAGGGAATTATTTAGCGATACCTAAGCGCCTAGGCAAACGGTTTTGTGCATAAGCTTTGAGTGCAACGGCTGTGTTGAGTCTATTTAACGCAACAACGTGATCAGTTTGATTTAAATAAATTTTATCATCGCTAAACACGATTTGATCCAATGCTGAGCTTTGCCATGTTAGTTGTAAAACCTGTGGGTTTAGCTGCCATAGCTGATTATTGCCCTGATAGTCATGCAACCATAAATGACGACTATCAGGGCTAAATTGAGCTTGCTCTACCCAGCTCGATGATTTTTGCCATTGATACACCTGTGTTTGAGTGCTGGCATCCCATAGTCGAGCATTACCATCCAAAGCGGCACTGAATAGATAACGCTTATCAGGACTGTAATGCAGTGCTGTTATGGCGCTTGATTGTTGCCATAATTTTTCTAAGCCAGTGCTAGCTTGATAGCGGTATACCGCGCCTGCTTCTGTGTCAACGACTAAACCATGATCTGGCGCAGCACTGGCTTGTGTTAAAGCACTATCGAACGATAAATGTTGCTGTGCTTTACCCAAAGTACCCCAACACATAAGCCGATAGTTTTTCTGTTTTTTGTGATTATAAAGACCGCAAAGTTGTTGGCTATCAGCTAGATAAAGGCTGGTTTGTAAATAGGCTGATTGCGGGGGAATATACGCTTGTTGTTCACCTGTGATTGACCAAAGCACCATATCATGATCAAGACTACGGCTAAAAAACTGCTGTCCATCAGGACGCAATTGTAAATCAACGATAGCATTTTGTTGTCCATGTAAAGTTTTTATATGCTTAGCGTCACGCCAACGCCACATTTCAATTTTTTGCGCTTGCGTACCATAAAATAAATATTCACCATCCGGGCTAAACAAAAGGCTATAGACTGGCGCAGCATCGCGGTAAAGCTGAATGGCATCTTGCTCGCCTTGGCGATGTTGTAACCATACACCCTCGGTTTCGCTGGCAAGTGCGATCCAATCGTTATCTGGGCTAAGCGCTATAGCGTGAACTTGCTGTGCTTTATTATTTAATTGTAAGTTTGACCGGGTTTGCCATAAATGCACCCGCTCGCCATCATGGCTGAGTAATAAGCCTGATTTTGCATGATAATCACTGCTAAGCAAAGGAGAGGGTAGATGAAGTTGCTGGCTGTGTAAATAGGGCAATGACCAACGCTGAAGCGAGGCATTTTTTTGTAAAGATAAGAGTTGCTTGGCACTATCTGAATATAAAGCAATGCTTTCTTTAAGAGGTTGTTGTGCCAGCATTTTTCCTTGTTGCTGCCACACTTGTAAATGGCTACTGCGGGCAAAAAAACCTTTTTTGTCGGGGCGTAAGCCCACTTGTAAAACAGGGCTGGGCGCATCTAATTGTAATAACTGTCCACCATTATGCAGATTCCAAAATAATACCCGCGCATCGTCAGCACCACTGAGGAGATAATTGCCCGACTCATCAAATCTTGCATGATTAACCGTGGCATTATGTCCTTTGAGTAAATTTTGCAAGCGCAGGGTAACGGTTTGTTGTGATAAGCGCATCATTTGCCAAACCCGAATATGCTTGTCATTGCCGAGGCTAAGCAATTTATCGCCTTGAGGGGAAAAATCAAAAAAATGTACCGCTATTTGGCTGGGATACTGCCCTAAATGTTCGCCATGACGATGCCATAGATGAAAACCCGTATCGTTGACACTGATTATATAATCGCCGTTGGGATGAAAATGGGCAAGGTGATGACCATATGCCAATGTTTTAGCTTGCCCATCTGCCAAACGCCACAAGCGCAAAATACCACCTTGGCTAAGGGTCAGTAGCTGTTCGCCCTTGGGATTAAACTCAAGCTGATAAATGGGGTTTTTATCCATCTGCCATTGTTGGGCTGCACCAGCGGTACGGCTAGGATACATATGTAAGTTGCCCTCAGCATCAGCACTGGCAATGTGTTGCCCATCAGGGCTAAAGCTGATACTGGTAATGTGTGCCCGATGGTCTGGATAGTAAGCCACTTCGATCTGGCTTAGTGCCGCTTGATAAATAGCGGCAAAATTCGCCTTTACATAAGCTTCGGGCTTAAAGGCACTGCGCATTAAACTTTGGGTAAATTGCCGTTGTTGATTAGCGTGCGTTATTGCAGGGTCGATGGGTTGTACTGTGGCAGGTGGGGGTATTTGCAAAAAAAATTGCCAAACAAATCCCACGCACAGTCCAAGAAAAACAAGCAATAAGACGGGTACTGAGGGTTTAAGCATTAGCGCAAACGCAGATTACCGCTGGCATCGCTGGAGAAATTTAAAACTAACACACGGAAGCCATCTTTATCATAGACCGTGCTATCAGCTCGTCGGCCTTCATAGAGATAGGTTTTATCCGGCACAGGTAAGGGTTCAGATTTGTGAATAGCAGCTTTGGCAGCATCATCAAAAGCGCGTTGTCCGCTGCTGCGTAAAACCCGGACACTGCCGATATAACCACCAGGAATAGTGCGAATTTCAATCTGGCAAGAGAGATCGGCACTGCTACCAGAGGGACGTAGCCAGTTGCGCTTAACTTTGCTGTTAATCATTGCCATTTTGCGGTTAATTTCGCGGTTATCACGGGAAATTTGGGCTTGTTGTTGTTCGCGTAATTCAGCGGCAGCGATGCGATCTGCTTCCGCTTTGCGCGCTGCCTCTGCTGCGGCTTTACGCTTAGCCTCTGCCTTGCGTTTTTTTTCAGCTTTACGCTTTGCTTCTGCCTTGCGTTTTTCCTCAGCTTTTCGTTTCGCCTCTGCCTTGCGTTTTTCCTCGGCTTTACGCTTGGCATCTGCCTTACGTTTTTCCTCAGCTTTACGCTTAGCATCCGCCTTACGTTTTTCCTCAGCTTTACGCTTGGCATCTGCCTTACGTTTTTCCTCAGCTTTACGTTTGGCATCTGCCTTACGTTTTTCTTCAGCTTTGCGCTCAGTTTCTGCTTTACGTTTTTCTTCCGCAACTTGGCGCTGTGCTTGTTTGGCTTTTTGTTGTTCTGTTTCTGCGGCTTGGCGCTTTTCTTCGGCGATACGTTTGGCTTCATCAGCTTGGCGCTTACTTTCCTCGGCTTTTTGTTTTTCTACTTCAGCAGCTTGTTTGGCATCATTTGCTTGCTGCTTTGCCAGCAGTAACTGCTGTTTTTCCAAATCGAGCTTGGCTTGTTCTAAGGCTAATTTAGCAGCGGCAAGTGCTTGCTGTTCACTTTCTTGTTGCTGTTTTTCTGTTGCTAAAGCTTGTTGCTGTTGCTGTAATTGTTCGCGTTCTTGAGCCAAACTTTCTTGAGTTTTATCTAAATTGTTTTGTTGTTGATCCAACAACGCCAACTGTTGTTGGCTGGTTTGTTGTTGCTGTTCGAGTTGTTGTTGTACCGCTTGCAGTTCAGCTTCTTGTGCCGCTTGTTCTAAGGCTTGTTGTTGGGCGGCTTCTGCTAATCGGTTTTGTTGTTGTTCAAGAGCAGCTTGCTCCGAGGCTAAGGCTTCAGCTTCGGCATCACGCTGGCTTTCATAGCTTTCAAACGCTTGTTCTATCACCTCGGCAGAAATGGTTTCGGCGGGGATATAGTTGGGATTGTTATCCGTGCAGTTATTGCTTAAATGTAAACTGTTATTATTGCCCCACAAAAGTAGCCAAAATAATAGCCCATGTAAAAGAATTGAGAGGATGAAAGCGAGTGTATTTAACAGCCAAGGACGCATCTTATTCGCCCGCCGGAGCTTGGGTCATCAGGTGGACATTCACCCCACGACCTTTGAGAAAACCGATGAGTTTGGCTACCTCGCCATAAGCAACGGCTTTATCGCCACCGATAACGATGGGGCGCGTTGGTTGCTTTTGTGCAATCGCCAATACCCGTGGGGCAAGTGCGACTAAACTTAAGGCTTGGTCAATGCCTACATCATCACTGAGTAAAAACTCACCGCCTGCGGTGACTTTGATTAAAATCGGCAGTTGATTGGCGGTTTCAGGCACAGGGTCGGCGGCGACTTCGGGCAGTTCGACTTTGATGCCTTGCGCTCTATCGAGCATTGGCGAGGCGATCATAAAAATGATCAACAGCACCAACATCACGTCAATATAAGGAACGACGTTCATTTGGTTAATAATTCGTCTTTGCCTGCGGCGGCGGGGCATTATACGTCCTTGATTTCTTGTGTGTCTTTTTCAGGTTTTTGACTGCGTTGAATCGCATGGCGCTGTAAAAGACCGGTAAATTCATCAATAAAAATATCATAGCGATTGAGCAGTTTATCGACTTGGTCAATATAATTGTTATACGCCATCACCGCAGGAATTGCAGCAAACAAGCCCATTGCAGTGGCAATCAAGGCCTCAGAAATCCCGGGGGCGACCATCGCCAAGGTGGCTTGTTCAATATTGCCAAGGGCGTAAAAGGCGTTAATAATTCCAAAAACTGTACCAAACAAGCCGATATAAGGCGAGACTGAGCCAATGGTCGCCAAGGTCGGCAAACTGGCTTCGAGTTGCCCGCTCTCACGCAACAGGCGCGCTTGCATCGCCCTTTGAACGCTGTTGACCACATCGGTGTGCGCTACGTCTTTTTTCGCCTTTTGTAAGCGGATAAAAGTGGTGTAACCGGTTTCAAACAAGGTTTCCATGCCGTGGGCTTTGTGCTGATAGCCGTTAATTTGTTGATATAAACTATTAAGGTCGCGCCCTTGCCAAAAATGTTTTTCAAAGCGCTCTGCCGCCCGATTGGCTTTGCGCAAAATAAAGCTATGGCGAATAATCAGCAACCACGCATAAATAGAAATGAATAATAATAACAACATCACCAGTTGTACTAATAAACTGGCATCAAGTAAAGATTGAATAATTTGGTCTACAGCCATGTATTGAGTTCCTCAAGCACATTAGCGGGGATCGCACAAGGGCGGCGATGTTGGTCATGAATACAGACAATTTTTGCATCCAACTGACAGAGTAATCGTTCGTTATGATATAGGTTTTGTCGTACCGAAAAACTGGCTTTTCCCAAGTGGGTTAGGCTGGTTTCGCAATTGAGTAATTGATTAAAATACGCTGATTGCAAATAGTCAATATGGAGTTGCCGCACCACAAATAAGCTTTGTTGCTGCGCTCGTAACTGGTCTTGTTCAAAACCTAAAGCCCGCAGCCATTCGGTACGCGCTCTCTCAAAAAAATGTAAATAATTGGCATGATAGACCACATTACCGGCATCGGTGTCTTCGTAGTAAACTCGAATAGGCCAAGCAAAAGATTTCATTTAAGGTTGCCATTGATAATGGGGGCGCTGATCGTTAGACGGGGTAGATACAGCCCGCAAGCCTCCCGCACGCAAAACCCGTGCAAGACCGGTTTGCCCGCCAGCGGTGTTGAGTTCGATGCTTAAACTATCGCCCTTGGCTTGTGTAATTTGCACTTGGCTGATTTCAGCCCGGCTTTGTAAGAATTTTTGCAAAGCGACATAGTCTTTAAGATTGTAAATACCTTTAATTACAATGCTGTTACTCTGGCTAGTTTGATTTGCAGGAGTGCTATAACGGCTGGCCAAAGTATCGGTAATAATATGGATACTGTCTTTAAGCAACAATCCAACACTGGGATAAGCTTTTGTCCAGGTGATGTCTTCTTTGCCAACATAAATATGCCATGTGCCGCTGAATTGCCCAGCTTGAGGACGAATATGGGCATTTAAAATCACATTGGGACGATAACGCTGAGAGGCTTTAATCAACGCTTCTCGATCTGGCTTCGCGACTTGTTCCGCATTGATGTGTTGTCTATCTTCCAAATCCAACAGCGGCATTAATAAATCCAAACCCCGCTGCCGGGCTTGTTGTTGTAATGTCGCTTGTGCTTTCGGAGTCAACTCGCTAACAATGCCCTCTGGTGCTAAATATAACCATGCCAATACTTGCGGGCGATTTTTTGTCCATACGGGAATATTCAGTTTATTCAGTACGCGATTGACAGTCGCTGCTTGAAAATGGCATTGCAGCAGCAAACGGGGGCCTTGCTGGGCGTAGCTATAACTCTCTAAACTGTTTTGAATTTCGGTATCGCTGATATGTGCTTGTGGATTGGCTTGTAAGACTTTGCGTGTGCCAGCCGCTTTGATCAACACTTGATTAAAAGCTTTGCTCAAGACCTGTAAGCGGCTAGCGGCGCTGTTATCAGCGACATCGACTTGTACTTGATAATAATCGCTGGCAATGACGTTTACTGTTAATAACAATAAAGAAAAGATAAGAGAGACTTTTTTCAACATGGGGATTTGTTTAAGGTGACCAAGTGTTGCGTTATTCTACTGTGAAAAGGTTGGGATCGGCAAACAAAGAAGGTTAAACCCAAATTATCTGAAGTAAACAAAATACAACAGAGTTATATCTCAACCACAAAGATCGCGCCGTGGGGTTGGTTGTCTTTGACGTAAATATGTCCTTGATGGGCATCTATAACCAGTTTACAAAATGCCAAGCCTAGACCAATTTGGCGCAAGCCTTGTTTTTTTAGTTTCACCACGTCAAATTTATCAAAAATCCGGTCACGGTAGGCAGAGGGGATGCCCTCGCCCTCATCAATGACTTCAATCCGTAGTTTGTAATCACAATTATCATGGTCGCAAAAATCTAAACGTACCAACACACGGCTAAGGCTGGGGGAGTATTTCAGCGCATTGGATAAAATATTGGCAAGTAAGCGCCGGAATAAATTGCCATCGAGTTCCATGCTAAAAGGATTACCCGGCATTTCCAACTCAAGGTCGATGTCTCTGGAATCAGCGATGATCTTAAAATCTTGAATCAGTTGGTGTACCAAGGTGCTGACATTGGTGGGCTGGGGGTTGAGACGTAAATGACTTTGTTCTAGTTTTGCCATCATCAGCATATCACCGATAAAGTTATCTAATTGTTCAGCAGCGGCACTAATCAGGTCTATTTCTTTGAACGCTTCAGCATCATTTTGATTTAGGTGATTTTTGAGCTTGGTGGTGTGTAAATGAATCGCAGTGATGGGGCTGGACATATCGTGCACCAGCATATTGGATAAATCCTCGCGCAAATGCAGCATGGCTTCGAGTTCATCATATTGTTTTTTTATCCGCAGCATGGAGCGGATTCGCGCCAGTAATTCCCAATGATTAACGGGTTTTTGGAGAAAATCATCAGCGCCAGATTCGATACCTTTGGATAATACCCGCTTGGCATCTAAAGCCGTTACTAAAATAATTGGAATATGTTGAAATTGGGGACTGGCTTTGACTTGGCGACAAGTCTTAAAGCCATCCATGCCCGGCATCACCACATCGAGTAATATCAGGTCTGGTATATTTTCAGGGCTGGCTTCGAGGTGGGCGAGCAGTTCTATGCCGCTGTAGAGTACGGTGACATCATAATCTTTAGCGATTAACATTTTCCGCAAAGCGGCGCACATGGTTTTGTCGTCATCAACAATAAAAATTTTATTGTGTGTCATGGTTTACATCTTCTTGTTGCAAAGCCCACATTTGTGCATATAAGCCATTTTTTTCTAGCAGGGTTTGGTGTTTGCCTTGTTCGACAATACGCCCTTGTTGCATTACTAAAATATTATCGGCATCGGTAATGGTCGAGAGCCTGTGGGCAATGACCAAAGTCGTGTGGTTCATAGCTAATTTTTCGAGAGATTGTTGAATCATTTGTTCTGATTTGGAGTCTAAAGAAGAAGTGGCTTCATCAAAAATTAATAAGGGCGGGTTTTTTAAAATCGCTCTGGCAATGGCAACCCGTTGTTTTTCACCACCGGAAAGTTTTAGCCCGCGCTCGCCGACCACGGTATCATAACCCTCTTTCAGTTTGGCAATAAATTCATGTAAATCCGCTAATTTGGCGACCTGTGCGACTTCATCTAAACTCGCACCGGGTTTAGCATAGGCGATATTATGATACAAACTATCATTAAACAAAACCGTATCTTGCGGCACAATGCCGATACTGGCGCGTAAATCTTGTTGGCTCAGTTCACGTACATCTTCCCCATTTAAGCGCACAGCGCCTGTTTGGACATCATAAAAGCGGTAAAGTAAACGGGCTAGGGTTGATTTACCAGAACCGCTCGCCCCGACCACAGCGACTTTCTGACCCGCGGTTATTTTGAAATCAATGTCGCTTAGAATCGGGCGATCATGATAGTGAAAATTAACGTTATCAAAATGCACATCTAGTTGTTTGGGCGCAAAAGGCACGGGTTGTTTCGGGTCTTGAATTTCTGGCGTTTGTTCTAGGGTTTTCATTAACAAATCCATGTCTGCTAGTGCGTATTTGATTGCCCGATAAATCACCCCGAGAAAGTTTAGCGGCATGAACAATTGCAATAAAAACATATTCACCAAGACCAAATCACCTAAGCTCATTTCGCCGCTTAAGACTTGTCCTGTGGCAAAGTACATAATCGCAGCCACACCGATGGCAATCACCGCGCCTTGTCCAAAATTCAGCCATGACATTGAAGTTTGTGAATCAATCGCGGATTTTTCCCACTCTGCCAAGGTGTCATCGTAGACTTTATGTTCTAAGTTTTCGTTACCAAAATATTTCACGGTTTCATAGTTAATCAGGCTATCAATGGCGCGGTTATTGGCTTGTGATTCAAGGCGGTTCATTTCAAAGCGGTGGTGCATACGCCAATTGCTGACCAACAGGGTAAAGGTAACGTAAATAATCACTGTGCCAAAGGTAATCGCCATGAAATACCAGTCGTATTGGCTGAGCAAAATCACCGCAATCAAAATAAATTCGACAGCGGTAGGAATGATATTGAAAATCAAATAATTCAGAATCGAACTAAGGCTGCGCGTGCCGCGCTCTAAGTCGCGCGATAACGCCCCGGTTTTACGCTCTAAATGAAAACGTAAAGATAAGTCATGCAAATGCGCTAACACGCGGCTGGATAAGCGCCGCATCGCCCGATAACGGACTTTGGCAAAAATCACATCGCGTAATTCATTGAATAAAACCGCGAGCAACTTCGCTAAGCCATACGCTAAGACTAACAATAACAAAAAACCACTCATGACTTGCTCTGGGTTGGCTTTTGCGATTTCTAGCCCATCGACCAAATGTTTAAGCAGAAAAGGCGAACCGACATGGGCAAACTTGGCAAGTAATAGCACTAACAGGGTTAATACGACTCGCCCTTGGTATTCCCATAAATAAGGCAATAAAGCACGGATATTATGCCAATCATGACGATTATCATGCGGGGCATCGGTGGGGCGGTTCATAAACATTTAATTAGATTCTATGCGAAAATATGAGGCTTCTGCGACAAGGAAAATAGACGATGCGCACAGTATACACATCTTGGTTTTATCTGCTGCTATTATTCAGCAGTCATCTCAGCGCCCAGCCTCAGGTTTGGGGGCAATATACCGCGGGTTGTATTCCCAATGCCCCAGCGCTGGCAAAAGACGGGCAAGCGTACCATGTGATTCGTTTGCATCGAGATAGATATTATGGGCATCCTGAGTTAATTCAAAGCCTAGAAGCTTTAAGCCTTGCCATGCAGCCGTTGGGGAAACATCTTTTAATTGGCGATATGAGTCAGGCAGATGGCGGGCGTATGCCCAGTGGGCATCGCAGTCATCAAAATGGTTTGGATGCCGATATTATGCTCGCTGGTTGGGATAGTGACCGCGCTTTGAGTGATAAACAACGCGAAGCCTTAGCGCCTGTGTCGGTATTGACAGCGAATAAAAAAAGCCTTGATAAAAGTCGCTTTGGGACTTGGCAGCAACAGCTATTGCAACAGGCAGCCCAACTGGAAAAAGTTGAGCGTATTTTTATTAATTCATTGATAAAACAAGCCCTATGTAAAGAAAATCCCAACGCAGCATGGTTAGAAAAAATCCGCCCGTGGTGGGGACATGATGGGCATTTACATATTCGTCTGCGTTGCCCAGAAAATAGCCCCGAATGTAAAGGACAAGCAGCGCCCCCCAAAGGCACAGGCTGTGATGCTTCGCTGGCATGGTGGGTGAAACAAGTCACCGCACCCCCAGCGAAAAAAAACCCCACAAAACCACGCAAATCCAAACCGAAACCGCGTTTGCCTGAAGTCTGCCAAGCTTTACAAAAACCGTAGTTTATCGCTCAATGCTTCACATTAAGCGTATTTTTAGCATACTAAGCCCGACTTTTTTGTTTATAGTCTGGCAAAGATGCCCAGAAAGCGGGGCATTGTGAATACTTAATCTTAAGGAGATATGATGTTTTTTCGATTACTAGCCGTGAGTTTTTTATCTTTTAGTTCATGGGTATGGGCGGCGAATCCGCCCCTAAATGCCACTGAGCAAGCCTTATATGACAAAGTCAACGCCTATCGACAGCAAAACGGTTTAAGTGCCATTCCAATTTCGCCAGCATTGACGCAAGTGGCGCGCACCCATGTTGCCGATTTAGGGCAAAACACCCCCACAGGTAGTTGTAATTTACATAGCTGGTCAAGTCAGGGCAGTTGGGGCAGTTGTTGTTATACGGGCAATGATCAAGCGCAATGCATGTGGGATAAACCCCGCGAGTTGAGCAGCTATCAAGGCACAGGCTATGAAAATGCTTATATGAATTCCAGAGGCGTGACACCTGACAGCGCTTTAAGTGCGTGGCAGCGCAGTAGCGGGCATAATCAAGTGATTTTAAATCAAAGCATTTGGGCAAATGTCAGTTGGAATGCGATAGGTATTGGCATTGAAGGGGATTATGCTGTGCTTTGGTTTGGTGAGGAAACCGATACGAGTCAGTTTGATAACAACACACCAAGTAATAGCGCCTGTGAGGTCGCCTTTTTTAATCAAAAGTTCAGTATCCAATTGCCTGAAGTGCTCTTTGCCAATCAAGCCTATCGTTTTGATCTCGATTATATCGGCGGTTATGCCTTTAAGCTCAACCCCAATACTTTAAGTGCTATCCCTCTAAGTGGAGGGCAATGCCATGCAACATTAAGCCAAAGCGGGCGTTTATCTATTCCACAATTAAACTTATTTGATGGTCAACAAGCCCAAAATGTCATATTGAACTGGGATCCCAGTTATAACCCAGACTTGGTGCTGATTTTAGAATAAAGTCAAACGGAAGCGGGGCTTTAGCCCCGCTTAGTGCTTAAGAGTCTATGCGAAATATGAATAATCTGCTGCAAATCCGCTATTTTGGTCTAATTCCGCGCTTTTATTCAAGAAAAAGGATTCTTAACGACTCATTCGTCGTTAAGTTCGCCTCACAAAACCACGCAATTAGCCTCAAAATATCTGATTTTCGCGACGATTCCCATACCCGCATAGACTCTAAGAGTACACCACATCTTGATGACGCACTTCTAAATCATCCTCATCAGGCAAACAGGCTTCTGTGGGTAATTCGATACAAAAACAACTGCCTTCGTTTAAGGCACTTTCAATTCGAATTTTGCCACCGAGCAAATGGACAAATTTTTGGCTAATCGCCAGCCCCAGCCCTGTGCCACCATATTTGCGCGTGGTAGATTCATCCGCTTGCACAAAAGCTTGAAATAATTTCGCTTGTTGCTCTGCGCTCATGCCAATACCATTATCTTTAACTTCCAATAACAAAGTCTCGCTTTTATCAGCCAAGATTTTTCTATCGACACGCAGGCGGATTTCGCCATTTTGGGTAAATTTGCTGGCATTGCTTAATAAATTAAATAAGATTTGCCGTAATTTGGTCAAATCGGTGTAAATTTCCCCCGGTTTGCAGACAATGTCGAGCTTAAACTCATTGTGATTTTTTTCTATCAACGGTTGCACGGTGCTGCTAACTTCGTGCAACAATTGCTCAACTTGAAACCACTCTAAATATAGTGTCATTTTGCCCGCTTCAAGTTTAGATAAATCTAAAATATCATTGATTAGCCCGAGTAAATGGCTACCAGCCGAACGGATTTTATGTAAATCCTGAGTCATACTGTATTCGCCCAAATCCTCGGCTTCTTCTTCGAGCATTTCGCTATAGCCAATGATAGCGTTTAGCGGTGTGCGCAATTCGTGACTCATATTGGCAATAAAGCGGCTTTTATGCAGATTGGCTTCCTCGGCTGCGGTTTTAGCATCGGCGAGTTTTTTACTTAAACTTTGTAGCTCATCGACTTGTTGCGCCTGTGAATGCGCCACTTGCTTGGTATTTTTCAGCTCTTCATATTGGTGTTTAAGGGCTAAATGGGTGGTTTCTAGTTGTTGCCGTGCTTCGTGGGCAAGGTTTGCCATTTCTTGCGCTTGCTTGGTTTCTTGTTCGAGTTTTTCCAGCACTTGATTGTAGTGATGGGCAATCGGGCTGGCATCAGAATAAGGCTCGGCATAAACCCGTAAGCTCAAATCTGCGGTTAGCGCTTGTACACGCATGGTATGGATTAATTCGGAAAACTCGGTGGTGGCATTATGCTCGCTGATATTCAGCCCTAATTGTTCTTGTTTGCGCCCGATACGCAAGGGGTGGATTCGATCAATATAACTTAAAATAATATAAGCCAGTCCAAATGCCCATACGGCACAGGCGACGATACCAATAGCTTGGCTGAGTAATTGCTCGCCAGCACTGACACCAGGACCAAAACTGTCCGCTGGTGCAAACAGAGCCACGGCTAAAGTCCCCCAAATACCAGCGGCAGTGTGAACCGGAAAAGCGCTGACCACATCATCCAAGCGTAAGCGCAGTAGCAGTCTATCCGCCCACACCATCCATACCGCACCAATACCGCCCACCAAGAGGGCATCGACACTGGAGAATAAATGACAACCTGCAGTGATAGCAACCAAACCCGCAAGGCTGCTGTTGAGCAGGATTTTCACTTGCACTTGTTTATAGTAGTGCCAACTCATCATCATACCCGCGATCATACCGCCGACACCGCCCAATAAGGTGTTGAGTAAAATATTAATCGAGCCTTGTCCCAGAGACAACATACTGCCGCCATTGAAACCAAACCAACCTATCCACAATAGCCATACGCCTAAAATAGCCATAGGCATACTGTGACCTGTGATTTCTCTAGCGTGTTGTTTGCCGCTATGGGGGAAGCGCCCGGTGCGTGGGCCGATAATAATCACCGCAGCCAGTGCCACCCAACCGCCAATGCTGTGGACGACAGTGGAACCCGCAAAATCAATGAAGCCAATATTTGCGAGCCAACCATCACTTGCACCTGTCAGTGCGCCACTCCAAACCCAATGCCCAAAGACAGGGTAAATGAGTCCTGCGACCAAAATAGTAATAATCACATAGGCATCAAAGCGCATCCGCTCGGAAACGGCTCCAGAAATAATGGTAACGGCTGTGCCACAGAACATGGCTTGAAAAAAGAAGAAAACCCCTTGCTCTGGCGAGAGTTCGTCGATAGTAAAGAAAAATTGGTTGATACCAATCCAACCATATAAGGATTCACCAAACATCAGGGCGTAACCTAACAACCAAAAAACGAGGATAGAAACCCCAAAGTCAGCTAAATTTTTGCTGGCAACATTGATATTATTTTTACTACGAGTTAAGCCGCTTTCCAAGCACATAAAACCCGCTTGCATCAGGAGGATTAATACAGCACATAACATAATCCAACCTAAATGTAGCATTTCCACAATGGTCTCCTAAATTGTACGAATAGTCCATTTTGTACAAAAACACGCTGCTGTTGTCCTTCTCAATTTAACAACCTGTCCATATCATGACGACTTGTCAATTTATGCACTTGGATTAAAAATATCCTTATTTTTAGACAGTATTGTCATAGCAGCTATTGCAACAGCTCAAGTCTCTGTACAGGACATAATCACAGGTAAAGAGCTATCAGTTTACTTTATCATATTTTCCAAACAACAGAAAAACGGGGGGGGTAATTCATCTCGTACAACGTGTGTAAGCAATATCACCAACCGATTGAAAATCACCTTGTTTTTAGTGACTTAAATCGGTCTCTGTGGAATAATAATTACCAACATTTATGAGCAATCACTACCGTAAAAAATGCCACATCACTTAACTGTCCCCCCCTTATTCATACAACAATTATCATCATTTTAATGAATAATATAGATTTTATTAATCCTATTAGCGATATTTTATCCTCACAATATGCCCGCTCAGAACATGGCAATATCATTCTACCGTTTTTAGTCATTTACCGTTTAGATGTTGTTCTCGCACCGACGAAACACAAAGTCCTAAAAGCCCAGGCACAATTGCCCACTGACTTTAACGGCAAAATGCGTGATGCCTATCTCAATTTTAGCAGTGGTGAAAGCTTTTATCACAATCATGCCCCTTTACGTTTTATAGATTTATTAGATGACCGCAAGCACTTGATTACTAATCTAATTGACTTTATTGACGGGTTTAATCATGAACTGCGCCAAGTGCTTTGGGATAAGTTTCATTTAAAAGACCATATTCATTTTTTGGAAAAACAAGATAAGCTCTATCCTCTACTGCAAGGTTTATTAAAAATAAACCTAGACCCGCTTCATTTAGGGCAACAAGCAATGGGGGAAATGTTTTTAGCCTTAGGGCGTTATTTCAATCGCAAAGTGCACAATACCTTTGTACCTGATGATGTTTTAGAATTAATGCTGAGTTTGTTATTAGCCCCTGAACAAGGACAAGCAAACACATTGTATGACCCTTTTTGTGATCGAGGTGAGAGTTTTACCCTCACAGAAAAATATTTAAAACAGACCAACCGACAGCACAATATGCACTACTACGGGCAAACCCTTAACGAGGCCGAATTTGCCCTTTGTTATTGTGCGCAATTATTACGTGGTGAGCCGCCGCAAAACATCCAAACCGCCAACAGTTTTTTAGAATATAAAATCCCTGAACAGGATATAGACTATATTATCGCTACGCTGCCTTTTGCTAAAGTGAACGAATACCTTGCCCGTGTAGAAAAAAACCAGCAAAGCAGCAATATATGGGATGTGAGCGACACCGCTTTGTCTTTTATTCGCCAGAGCTTAATGCGACATAGTAAAAACAACCGTACCCGTATGGCAGTTTTGCTCAGTGGCTTAAGCGGTAGCATAGATTCTTATGCTAGCGAGGTATTAACCTGGCTTATGGAACAAGATTATTTAGAAACTATCGTTGCCTTGCCAGACAATATTTTGGAAGAAAGCACCGACAATGCCTATATTTGGCTGCTAAACACCGAAAAAAGTGCCCAACATCAAGCGAAAATACAATTTATTGATGCGCGAAGACAATGTTCCTTACCTCAGCCCCAACGTAAATATATCGGCCCTCAACACAGAAAAGATCTTACGCTTTGGTATCGTGAACAAGCAGAAAATCCCCACAGTCGTTTTGTGAATATAAAGGATTGTGCTTACACCCGTGTTGCTATCGAACACATGTTAAAACTCAGCTTTAGCGTTAAACCCGTGCATTTTGGCAAACTAAAAGCCAATAAAGATTTTAGCGGTCTCACGGTGAATCAGCAGCAAGAAATTTTACAGGCTTTGCTGACCATTAATCATAAACACACGTGGCTAGACATTGCGAGCTTCAAAAGCACATTACAAAACACTTTTCACCAGCATAAGCTAGCGCTAGAGGGCTATTTATTAAATAGTCTTTGTCTTTGTTTTGCCGAACAAAACGACAAAGCCGTGGTTTATGCGCCCAGCAATGGCTATGTGGCAACGCCAGAGTTATTACACTATGAATATGTGCCCTCTCACTGCGATGTCGATGTCTATTTTCAAGAACATATTTTGCCTAAACATCCTAAGGCAAAGATTAATCACCAACACAGTACAAAAGCATATGAACTTCCCTTTCATCATTATTTCCCACCAGCACCTATGCCGCCAGATTTGGATGACCTTTTTGACTCAGATAACCCGCTTGATTTGTATGGTGACTTGCTGGACTTATTTGAAGCATTGCTCGATGATCCAGAAAGCACAGTAGAAGTGGGAGAAGCAATTATAGAATTGTTGTTAAGTTTAGCATTGTGATAAGACCCTACCGCTATTGCTTTTAGAGATTATACTCAAAATGGAAAGATATACAGATCAGGTTAACCACTCATTTGGCAGACTGCGCTGCGTTTGCCGCCACACAAGGTAATGGGGTAGTCCTGCATAGTGATAAATGAATGGAACTTTATCGCTATTTCGAGCTAACTCACCCTTGTGCTTTGCATCGGCACTCTTATTTTTGCGTGTTTGCACTTGAATTTCTCCTTTAACATCAAAACGGTAGGTTTTCCTATTCCATGCTAACGCCTGTATTGTGTTCATGCTCTCTCTATTCCGGCTACCGCACCATCCGTAATCCAGTTAAATTGATACTCATCCCTGATTTGCCCTAGGAATCAAGTTTTGACAACATCATATTTATTTCGGCACCTCACCAAAAATTCACTTGCGTTCATTCCTCAATGATCGAATGAGCTGCACGTAAAATGTTAATGGCAAATCCTAAAGCATCTTCGTGAGCACGGCGTAATGGAGCAGTGACTGGTGTGTCTAGTTTTGGGGACATTCCAATATTTCTCAAAAAATAATCAGCAAAAAAAACTTGTACCACCAGTGGGTTTGCATCATTTATGTCGTGCATAATTGCTGTATGTGCCATTGCAGCTCCCCCACGACCAAAAATAGGAATCGTAAATGAATAAACAGATAGGTTTTTATTAAGCGTCAATGTGCGTATTTCTGGTAAAAATTTTTCGTTCTCTGGATAATTATTTGAGTTTTGCAATAATTTTTTCATCTGCAACTGTGATTTTTTGGCACTTTTTTCTATGTTTTTTTTCCCAAGTTTTTCATTGTCACATTTTGCAATCATCACATGCATAACATTAAATTCAGTGTGGGTTCCTGATATGTCTGGTCTGTCAGCATTTATTGAAAATAATTTAATGTCTTGACATGTAATGCCCGCAACTTTGCCTAAATTATCTTCAGGTACTATGATCTGAAGTTCATGTTTATTTTGATTGTTATGAAAAATTTGATTTGGAAGAACTCCTGTCGCATCTACAACGGTATTTTTTGTAATTAATTCAAATGACTGAGAAAGAACTATCGATGGGAAAAGCATTATCAAAAATATTAGTTTACGCACGTTTATTTCCTTATTAAATATTTAATCGGGGTTATTGAAAAATTTTAGACTAACTCGTCAGTTGAGCTGGCAAAGGAATCCCAAATCTGTATGTGCCCACCTTGGTTATACAGACTCCCCTTTGCCACATACAGGCACGAATAACACAACAATTGCAACTAAATAAGACTACAAATTATCATCACATAAATATATTGTAAAGTGTTAGGTAAATTTTTATGTGGATAAAAAAGGCTGTCATACCGACCAAAAAATAGCAGATTTGTAGCCGATTATTCATATTTCGCATAGACTCTAAGTTATGACGCTAAGGAGTTCTATGATTCGTACTGGGAAAAACAAAACAAATGAGGTGGACACGTTTTAGCAAAAAAGATACTCCTCAAAGCTTAAAAATTAAGCTCAATTCTCTGCGCTCACTAAATAGAAAATGGGGCAAAAAAGACGAGGAAGAACGCCAAGGGCTTATAAAGTTGCTGGATGCTCAAATTGAGTTAGAAAGAAATTTTAAGGGGTATAAAGCAGCTTATGAAGATGTGACAGACAAAGGGACACCGTAAAAAGTGTTACATTTTTGTGACAATTTTACTATTTTTAAGATTAGATTTAGTTTAGGAAAAGCACTAAGTCATTGAAAATGAAATGGTGCCCAGGGTCGGACTCGAACCGACACGATGTTACCATCGAGGGATTTTAAGTCTCTATGCCCTGAGTCATAATACATTGAAATCAAAGGATAATGAAAATAAAAAAGACCAGATATTCATTGCAAATCAATCAATGGGTTGTTGCTTGGTTTTGCAAATCATCCTCATTACTGGCTAGCGCTCTCATCTGTACTAACATTGCCCTTTTTAGTCGTATTGGTAACTTGCTAAAGTTTGCTAACAGTTGCTTTTCGTCATCAGTTAATTCATTGGATGGGACTGCTGGCATATTGGGGTCAATCTCTTTAGGGTCAACCTCAAGAATCTTAGCTAAAGTTATTTTAGCATTTAAGTTCATAGGGATACGACCATGCAAATATGCACCAAATGCCGACGCACTAGACCAGCCTGCAAGTTGTGCAACCTTTTCTTGAGTTAAGTGCAATTCCTGTTTGCGAGCATTCCAGATGCCTTTTAAACGGTCTGCACATTGTCTGTCATGTTCTGACATATTTCGTTTAGTCTCCATGCTTTGTATTTTATAGCATTACTCCAAAAAATCCATATAACAAAGATATAAGTTAATTAGAGTATTGCTTTAAAATGTTGTTTATGCATTATAACATTGCTATAATATAAATATAACAATGTTTCATTAAATTTTCAATAAAGCAATTTATGAATTTACAAGCGAAAGTAAAATTTAAATGGTGTTGTGTATGAAATACACGATATTAATCAATCAGAAAGCAATCATTGATGCCGGGTTTGTGAAAAAAACGGATCTTATCGACTGGGCAATATTGGGGTACATCCAAGACTGGATGCAGTCACCAAAAGCGCAACTCAAAAATGGGCACGTATGGTTAAATTACAACCATCTAATTGAAGAGATGCCCATGCTTAACTTAAAAGCTAAGCAATCAATTTCCAATCGAGTTAAAAAACTTCATAACCTTAAGTTAATAGATAAATTTCAAGATAAAGACGACCTACGTCTATATGTGAAAGTTACAGACCTATATTCTCAAGTTGTTGTTTTTAATGATGTCCCTGAAAAGGGACACCCGTCCCAATCTAGGAACACCTGTCTTTTAGAAGGGACGGATTATGGTGAAAAAGAAACACAACCCACTGATTTTGAAGATGTCCACGAAATAGGACAGGGTGTCCCATTTGAGGAACGGGGTGTTCCTGAAAAAGGACATTCAACATACCATCAAGACCATAGTATTTTCCTCTCTCCCTCTATAGGCGCAGATGCACAAAACTTTGAAGACGTGCCACCGCCATCGACACCTGAAAATTTAAACGACAGACAAGCCGCTTTTCAGTGGGCGCAGTCTCACCCGTTTTGGTCGGGTGTAATTACCGATAATCAAAGATTTTTATACAACTGGGCAAAGCGTGGCAAGAACGGCTTTCGGACTCAGTGGGAACAGTACAAGGCTCAACAGGCACAGGCAGAACAGCAGGCACAAGCACCAAAAGTTAATCAAGGAGGCAATGGCAATGCAGCAACTCAGCGAACTACTACCGAGGACGGACGGCGAAACGTCCGGTTTGATGACCTCACCGAATCGCAGAAAATCGCACACCGGTGCGGGATGGGAATCGCAGGCATCAACGTCACCCCTTGAGTTTGACAATGAGGCTGTGTTCAAAAATGCCTGTGACCAGGAAAGAGTTTTTCTTGTCGCGTGGTGGTCGTCTATGGGTGAGGCTTATCGGCGTTTGTGGACAAAGACCGAGGGGCACGTTCCCACGAACAAGTGGGCTAAGCATCTGCTTAAGATTGGGCAGGAACGGGCAGACAAGGCTTATCAGCAGTGGCTTGAAACTGGGAATGATTACCCGCCCACATTGGGGCAACTTATCGCTGTTACCAAGGCTATGCCCGCCTGTCATAAACCATTGCCTGCTTTGCCTAAGCCTAAGCGGGATATGCAGTTGATTGATGGGGAGCTGGCAAAGATTAGGGCTAAATTAGGGGCTAGGGCTGCTCACAATTAATTGTGTGGGGCGTTCGGGGTGTGCCGAATACCAAGACAGCAACAACATATTTAAGGGGCTTTAAACGTGAAAAGGCTTGAATTAGAAGTTTTAACCAAGGCGGAGTTAATCAGGCTGATTAGGCAATGTCTTTTTATGATGCCATTGGACTCGAAAATTTTAGAAGTACGGCGCGATACGTGGCAAAAACAGGCAGACGAAGCTTTTGAAGCTTCACAGGCAACACTACAAAAATCAATTCAGCTAGGAGAGCGGTTTCGAGCTATTTCTCGACCCAGTTTAGAAGACAATATTAAGCATTTAGAGCAAGAGGGTAGGTTGAGAGCAAAACACAGAAAGCAGTGGGTAAGGTATCAGCGCTTATCGAAGTTGATAGACCAAAGTTTTGAACAGGAAACAGAGAAATGAAATTCTTAGAACGTGCATTCGAGTGGTTACTCAGTGTTTTAATTATCGCCTTCTTTGTGTGGTTGGCAATTAACAACATGAATCAACCTTTACATGCCGAGGGCACACGCCCTCCAGTTTTTCTATTTTTTTAATCGGCAAAGGAAATTAACTATGAACTTAAAACCTGCTTTATTTAGTTTATCTTTATTGGGCTTATCTTTAATGGCCACCCCCGTCAATGCTGCGCGGGTCTCTCCTGATAACTGGATTACTGAGGTGCAGTTTTACCAAGGGCGTTTGTACGCCACCTCGTCCAAGACGGTTTCCGGTGGCTTTCGGATTCGGGTAGCGCCTTATGGGCTGATGTACTGCAATGAGGTTGTACCGAAGTATGAGGACCTGCTTGTGCCGTGGTTAATTGCCAACCCAGACCATGAGTGTGTCTATAACGGTTTTATTTCGCTTGAAGATATAACTTATCCATAGGACTAAGTATGTGTACTGAGTTTGAAAAGCACCTTAGCGAGTTGGTGAATATCGAGCTAAATGCGGGGGAAACACCCCCGCAGGATGTGGCGTTGATACTAGCGCGGTTTATCCCGCCAACGCTTGATTATAGTCAGGTTAAGGGCGTAGCCGTCAAGCGCGCATCTAGCGCCGCACAAACGATTGTGAGCGAATTGGAGGGGCAACGTGGCAAGCCGTGATAATGACGTGCTGCATTTTCCTAGCACCAACACTGAGCAGGCAACCAGCCTTGAGCCTGCCACCGCTCATGGTGAGATTGAGCGGATTATTTCTAAAGGTGGCATTGTTGAGATTCGGATTTTTGCCGAAGGTCTCAGCACCCAAGACCTCGCCCGTATTTATGATATGCAAGCGGTCGGGGCTATTAATTGTTTATTTGAATCGGAGCCGGACTAATGCGCACCATATTACTTTTATTATTTTTATACAGCAGCACTGCCAATGCCTCGGTATTAGACCAAGCCTTGTCCTTGGTACTCAGTGAAAGCAAAGTGATAGGCAGCCATAAAACAATGGTTGCCAGTGGCAAACGCTCATGGTCTAGCAAGTTAAGACTGCGCAGCGGCTATGCCATGAAAACCACCACCGAGACCGCATCGGGTTTGGACGCGGGGGCAATGTTCACCTTTGAGATTCCCTTATTCTCGAATGAAGGCGACCGCAACCGGGCTAAGGACATTAAGGCGCTATCCAGTGCCGAGGATTCATTGCGCAGTGCTTTCCTAAAAGCGGTTAAGGATTTAGTTAAAACCAAGGCGCAGTTATGTACTGGCGCGGAAATGCACAGCTTGAAAGTGGACAAGCTACGTTACTTTGAGCAATTGCAAAAAGGCGGGGGCTATGACGCGGATAAACTTTGGACTCATGCGATGCAGGTCAAAGAGGCTGAGCATGGTTTGTTTGAAATGGATTTGCAGTATCAAATGGAAGTTGTCCGCATTACGCGAAAATTTGGGCTAAGCCAGCATCAGCGCTTGCGTACCATGCTGGAGCAATACACCGCTAATACTGTCGATTGCGAAGTCGATACAGAACAAGTTTAATTAAGTACGTTATCAAGTTGAAAAGGTACAGAATCAAATGGACAAGGATAAATCTAAGAACTGGGGGGGCGCTGGTCGGGGTCAGGGTCGCAAAGCTCAATGGTATGGACAAACGGTGGTAATGCGTGTGCCTACCGATTGGATAGAGGGCATTAAACAGTGTATGGCAGAAGGGCGAGCGCCTGACTTTTCCGTACATAAACATGATAACGTACCTAATCAAGTTGATAAGGTACAGAAACAAGATTATAGCCCCGAACTTATCCAAGAAGCCTTGGCGCTCTATGCTCAAGGCTTGAATGGTGGCAAGGTATGGGAGGCACTTAAAAGCAAAGGCTTTTCCTCTTTGCCTTCCAAGCCCAATATGAAACGGACGTTAGAAAGTTGGAAAGCCAAGTATGGAACTCATCGGGAGGGATAACGACCTAAACCAAGCCTTGCAGGCGATTACACAAGGGCGCAATGTCCTTGTGATAGGTGACGGCGGTATCGGCAAAACCGCCTTTATCTCTGCCTTAGTTGAGCGGATAGAATTGCCCTGTTTTCAAATCCACGAAGGCACAGCCAAGCAAGTGCTGTTTGATTTGGCTATGCAAGTACACGCCGCCTATGGTCTAAAGCTGCCAGCGGGCATCATTCCACGGCAAACACTGGCACGGGCAAAGCGTGTCGGTGTGCTGACCATAGATGACATAAATCGCCCTATATACCGCCTAAAAATCCCCGACCTAGTGCAGATACTTTGTGACAGTTTAGCGGGCAAACATTGCATTGTGGTGGTCAATTCCTTAGAGGTGAACCCAACCACTGCCAACGCGATAAAAGACTTGCTCGAAGTGGTGCAAATGGTGGGGGTGATGGACAGCAGCAACCGCCGCAACTTGATTCAAAAGATGCTATACAAGTTCAATCAAAAAATTGAGCTAGAGCCGTTGACTATATTCGAGTGCGAAAACATAGCGGATAAGCATTGCGAGGGAATCCGCTTTGCCTCACACTACACCAAGAGCCTATTCATACGCCATATATCCCGCGAGAGTGACGGCAACCCAGCGGCATTGATGGCGATGCTAAGAGCAGCGGCAACCGAGGATAAAATCACCCCAGCAAAGGTGCATAGTATGAGCCATGAGCAAGGGCATAGTTTTATGGATATGTCTTGGGTGGTGGTTTTATTGCTTATCTCTTTTATGGCTTATCGGTACATATCGCGGGGTATGGGAGAGATGGAAGGGTATATTCTCTCTGGGGTTGGCTCTGCTGTGGTGTTTGGGCTTATTTTTGTGTTGCGGAAGTTGTCTACGCCGAGGGCTTAACTGCCAATTTTTATGATTTTGGGGGGAGAGAAACCATTCTAAAAGCATGGTTAATAGGCTTGTTTAAAATAACGATTTACAATCAAATGTTTATTTGATATTCTTAAACCAAGCTTTTAAGAAAGCTTCCCCATATCTTAAAAATCAGATACTTAGCGTTGTTTTTGTGCTTGAATCGGAGGTAAAAGTGCAACAATACATCGGTTGCCCTGCAAAAATGATGAGCTTCCCCCAATTGGGGTTGCAACTAACTGATTTTAAAGATGGAAAAAGGGGTGCTGTTGCAGCAGTGTCAGCCGCTTAGGCTATTGAGACTTTAGCTTATTGGCGCCATTATCATGGCTCCTAAGATGTTGCAGCAGTGTCAGCCGCTTAGGCTATTGAGACTTAAATATGCCATATTACAGCTTGTCAGGCGTCGGCGTTGCAGCAGTGTCAGCCGCTTAGGCTATTGAGACTTTGCTGTCCTGGAGCGCTCAAATCCACACCATGCAAGTTGCAGCAGTGTCAGCCGCTTAGGCTATTTATGCTAGGATAAGCACTGGTTTAACCGCCCGTGCTTATCCTATGCTCTCCCAAACCCACATAATTTTTTCCCAAGCCGCCTTTTACACCGCCTGCGCGGCATCTGGTCACGTTCCTCAGTGGTGGGAGGCTTTGTTGTGTGCCTTTTTTTCCCTCTTTCCCGCAGATGTTGATCACCCCCAATCTTTAATCGGTCGGGCTTTGCCCTTTTTATCGCGTCCGGTTGCCTATTGGTTTGGACATAGAACCCTTACCCATTCCTTGCTGGCTCAAGTCGTGGTCTGTACCGTGTTAATTTTTAGCACATCCACTGCGGTGTGGTTGCCTATCATGGTTGGCTGGGTTTCTCACTCAATCGCCGACATGATGACCCCATCCGGTGTGGCTTGGTTTTATCCTTCACGGGTGCGCTGTGTCCTTCCTGGCCATTATGATTATCGTATTTCAATCGGTGGCACGGGTGAAGTGATATTCGGGGCGTTGATGTTGGGCATGATTGCCTTGATGTTCCCCTATTCCGGTTCAGGACAGGGCACAACCGGATTGATACGCCAGAGTATCGGTGATGTTGCCGCAGCGCGTGAACAATACGACCAGCAACGGGTGGGCTTTCAGTGGTTCGTTGAGGTGGAGGGCATCAACAAAGACAGCCTAAAGCCCATCAATGGCAAGTATAAAATCATCGCAGGGGAAGGCGAGAGCGGCTTTATTCTCGAAACCAAGGGCAAAGACAAAGCGCATGTAATTGCGTGCCAAACAAACAGTTGTGAATGGTATTTGAGCAAGGCACGATTGCACAAAGGACAAGCCGAGCATGTCACCGTGTTTGAGTACAACAGCGACCAAACCGACACCAAAACATTGCTTGCTGAGTTGGGAAGTACCGGACAAAATTCGGACGTTTTCTTGATTGGGGAGGCGACCACCAAAGAGGGGGAGATAATCAAACTCAACTATGATAAAACAACGGCACTGGATGGACTCACAATCAAAAGTGTGAGGCTAAAAATCCAAGCTAGACACGCCCCAAAGCTAGCGCCTAAATTTGCCTTACAAAGCGATGTGGAAAACACCGATGACAGCAATTTGAGTCCTTACTTGGCAAAATGGTTGCGCTGAAATTGTCAAGATTCCTTGTGTACGCATGTTTACCCATCAAAAAAATATAAGCTATTAGCCCAATATGAACAAATTTAATCGAATCAAAATAAATCTTATATTATTATCATTCATGGTGGTTTTATCTTTAACTTATCCATTCATTCACTCAACATTTTTTCATTCAAATGGTGGGGACGTTTTAGCCGGAGCTGGATCTAATATTGGGGGAATGCCTGCCAATCTTAAAAGCTGTTCAGTGGTGAAAATATATGATGGGGATACCATGACCTTACGCTGTCCAGAAAAGGTGAAAGTTAGAATGCACTGCATTGATACGCCAGAAATGAAACAAGCACCGTGGGGGAAAATATCGCGGGATAATTTGCGGGATAAATCACCATCAACTGTTTTCCTTGATGCCAAGACTAAGGACAGATATGGGCGAACAGTAGGGGAAGTTTATACACAAGACGGCTTAAGTTTAAATCTCTATCAAGTCCAATCCGGTGCAGCCAATGTGTATGCTCGGTATTGCAGTGATAAACGCTTTTTTAGCGCGGTAGAAGTGGCTAAACAATCAGGCATAGGCATATGGGCAGAAACTGGACTACATCAAACACCGTGGGAATATCGCCGTAAATAAAAAAATCACAAGAGGATTCCGAACCCTCTCACATAACTACGTGTTTTTAATTATAAACAATTGATAATATTAAAACTTCTTTAATATTTAAGAGGTTTTTATCATGAAACGATTAGCACTTGCAACCGTTATCGCTCTGAGCTTTAGTGCAAACAGCTATGCAGACCCAACTATTGTCCCAACTCTTGCGTCAAAATATGGGGTTGATTCTAATGCCTTTTTAGCATTTATCGACGCAATGAATACTGCTACTTTACAAAACAAAATGGTTTCTTTTGAAACCTACAACCCTTTCTCTACCAAAACACCTGAAGGGTTTTATAAAAGTTGGAAAGCCGATAAAAATTGCACTGTCGATTTAACTCCTAGTGCAGAAAAAATTACCTGTGATATTAATATGCCTGATTCTAAAATGGCTTATGGCAAACAACCTGCGGGAATCGACGTTGTATGGTTGCCAGACTTTCAAGCCTCAATGGGGGCTTACTCTAATGATTTAGGTGATGTTTTTAATGCGATTGCCACAGAAATGAATGTGAACCCCGAAGGTGTCAATATTGGTTCATTTGGTGAACTAAAATTCACAACCAGTGCCAAAACAGGGAAAATCTCATTTAAGTTTTACGGTAAAAAGCATTCTGAAATCAGCTATCCATTATTACCATAAGCAAAACAGCTAGACAGGGAAAGAAAGGGGGCTAACACAGCCCCTTTTTTTATGCCTCAAACTGGGGGTTAAACCCGCGAGCCTCTCACTTGCCTGCGCGAGGAGAGGGAAAAACGGGGAAACGACACGCGAGTAAGTAATTGATTTTTAATAAAAAATATTTTAACCGGCGCGCAAAAACTTCTTTATTATCAAAGCCTTGTGTTTAATCAAAAAAGAGTTATGTATTGCATCATCGTTAGGGGCTATGGCTTAACTTAGGTGAAGCGCTGCGCGGGCTTTAGAGCGTCTCCGTTATCCAACACGTCTTGCAACTAACTAGCCGCTAAGGCGGCTAGACGGGTGCTGCTTGGTTGATTTAGTCCTATGGCTAACCCTTGGTGAGTTGTGTGGGGTTTGTTAGCGCGGGCAACTTATCGGGCTTTGTTTGGGGCTTTCCTGCCGCGCTATTGTTTTGTCCCCCCCCGCCCGCTGACCTCCACCTTCCCCTTGCGTCCCTTTGCCCGCCCATCTGCCCCCCCTTGGGGGTGCTCCCCCGCTCTCTCTCGCAATCCTTGTTCGGTATGTAGTGCCCTATCAAATATCGGGGTGAATCACCGAGCCGCGCCCCGCCCCCGCCCCGCCCACGCCTTCACTGCCTAAGCTATTCGCAGTGCTTAGTGTGTTTCCTTCGTTTGCCTCCCGTGCCTTTCATAGTTTCGTGCCATCTCGGCAGAGGCGGCTTTGTGCGTGTCGCGGTCGCGCCCCGTCTCTCTGTCCTTGGCTTCGTCTAACCCGCCTAATGGTCATTGGCAAAAAAAACTTTAGTCTTTACCCAACGGGGAGAGAGCGTCCAATGCCGTGCAAGCCTCAGCACTTAGGTGAAACGCTGCGCGGGCTGTGGTGGTGTTTATTAGCTATGGAGTTAGTGTTAGCGCGGTCTAATCCCTTGGCTTTGTTTGAAGCTTTCCCGCCGCGCTTAATGTTTGTTCTAGTCCAATCAGGACTAAGCCGCCTTGCGCTGCGCTTATTCGTCTTAGTTGATTCCCCATAGTGGGTGGGTGTGCCCCGCTGTTGTAAAGTAATTTTTTTCCCACAGGTGGAAAAATAATTTCTTGACAACGCTAGACCCGTTTTTTTATATAACTACATGAAAAATATACTAAATTATGATATAATACACCTGTGTTTTTAGCTTTTTTTGGGGGTCGCTTGTGGGTGTTGTTGCGGTGGTTGGGTCTCGGTTTTTGCCTGTCGGTTCTGCTGCGCTTGTGGGGCGTGCCTGTGCTGGTCTTGTCCGGTCGGGGCGCTCTTTGGCTGTCGGCTGTGCCTCTGGCGCAGATGGCGCGGCGCTTTCGTGGGCTTTGGCAGCAGGTGCGGTGTCCTCCGTTGCCTGTTTCTCTGCCTTTGCCGCCAGTGGTGCTGGCGCTTGTGGGGTTTCTGCTGTTCCTTTGGTGCGTTCCTTTGCCTCCCGTGGTGGTGCTGTTTCGTGGCTCGCTGGCGGTGGCTTGTCCGTTCCCTTGCGCTCTCGTCTCCCTGCCCGCGCCTCGGCTGTTGTCGGTTCGGCTTCCGCTGGCTTGGTTGCCTTCTTGTCGTCCCCCTCCTCCCGTGGTTCTGTCCGTGCCTGTCGCCTTGCCGCTGCCCGTGGCTTGCCTGTGTGTGTGTTCCCCCTTGGCTTTTCCTCTGCCTTGTTGCCCTCCCTTGGGCGTGGGCGTTGGGTCTCCTCTGGTCGCTCTGGTGTTTGGGCTGCTTCTTGGTTGTGGGTTTCGGCTTAGTTTTTCACTTTATTTTTTAGAGCATTGCTATATTTTTATTGCAATATAATTATAGCAATGCTATAATTTAACCATAGCAAAGTTACAAAGGAGTTAAAAAATGTCTGGAGCAATGCACACGCATCAAGTCGGTTATGACCTACAAACCCCGCCAGAGGATTTATATAGCGAATTTGTAAACGATAAAGAAAGCGAACTTGAGGGCGAAATTCAAGAATGTATCGGAACAAATACAAGTCCCGAATTTTGTGAAGAATTATTTGAAGAATTATTTGAAGATTTAACGCAAGAGCTTATGGCTTTTGTATGTGGTAAGAGCGACAAATTAAAAGCAGTTTTAAAAAGTCGTTTATTAGAAATTGCTGAAAAGCAAGTACGCGAAGAGACGAATATCTCTTATTAGTAAAGTGGTCTTACTAAACTGCCATTTAGTAAGACCGAATCAAACAATTAAACAAAGGTGTTTGAAATGGAAAATATACACGAAAACAATGCAAATAATCAAGTGGTTTATAACCCTGATTTTATCGCCGCTCGCGATGCTTATTTAATTGAGCAACTAGAAGACCGTGATTATGGTCAATTTGAAATTGAAGGCGACGAAGTACAGGAGCATTAAATCATGAGCATTTATCAAGTCAGTTTTTATTACTCAGGTTTCTGGGATTATGCAAAAAATGTTGCTGCAAATTCAACACGCGAAGCACGCGCAAAGGCAGCCAAACAGCTATGCAAAAGTGAACGCGAAACAATCAAAGGTTCGCGTGTGGAAAATTTAAACATTAATAACGTTATCGTTTAATTAAAAAGCGGGGTTTGTACCCCGCATAGGATTACAAAATGAACAAGATATTATCTTATATAAACATAGCATTTTTAAGCTTTGCCTTGCTTGCTGTACCAGTACGCCAAGCACAAGCAATCCCCCCAGTTATTGCAGCCGTAGCAGCAGCACCCGCCGCATTAAAAGGCATTGCTGCCGTTGCCTTTAGCCTTAAGAGCGGGCTGGTGGTCATGGGTTTTATGGGCACGGTGGGTTTCACTTCTTTCGTTTTAGAAGAAGCAGAACAAACCTGTATGTTTGGTCAATTCGGGCTGTCTAAGCGCAAAGCTTATGCGCGGATGCACATCCGCCACATAAGCCAGTGTTTCAAGCTTCACGATGTCGCCAGCAAGTTTAACAACACCGTTGGCTATCTATACCCCTTTGGCTTTGCATACCGCAATTATCAAATTTCAAACGAACTGAACTTGTGTGGCAATTTGTACTCAGCCGTTAAAAAACTAGATAAAACCCTGAAAGATGCTGGAGAACTTGGCGAGCGTTGCATGGTTGCCTATGCCACCAAAAAAATCAAAAAGAAAATGGGCAATGACAAGGATTTTAATGATTGTGAAACCAGCAGCCGCTTAGGTACAACTTTAGATTGTGGGCGTAAATAACATGAATACTAATAACAAAAAACCATATAAACAAAGCTCAGAGTCTAAAGTTTTAGGTCGTATCCTTTGGATTGTCATTATCGGCTTACTTGTCAGTATGCCCTTAATCTTCGGTTAGTTTCTAGCCCATAGCCCATTTATTAAGTGGGCTAAAGGCTGGGAATTGTCCCAGCATAACAAAAGGAAATCTTTATGTATTACTTAAGACAAGCGCAAATGTTCATGACAGGTATTTTTGCCGCTACTACATTATTGACCGCTACGGTGGTTCATTCTTGCGAACCTGTGAACGTCAACACCGCAGGCGCAAGCGAGCTTGCCAAAGCTTTGGACGGCGTAGGTCCTAAAAAAGCCGAGGCGATTATCAAACAACGTGAAGACGGTGGTGATTTTGCCAACGCTGACGACCTGATGGAAACATGGGGCATCGGTGAAAAAACCATCGAAAAAAACCAAGATTGCATCCAGTACCAAAGCAAAGCGAAAGCTGAATAATTAACCAACGGCGGGGCAACCCGCCTTAAATCAGGAACAAATAACATGAGTGATTCAAAAAGCATTTTAGCTAACGACGATTTACAGTTGCCAACAACCTTTAATCAAGACAACTTAGATAATTTGGTCTCTGGTATTGAAGAAGAGGCTCGATCCTTTGTCTTCGATATGAGCAAAGCAAAAGACCGGAAAGAATGCGCCAGCATTGCCTATAAAGTGGCACGCTCCAAAACCACATTGGACAAACACGGTGCGGCTTTGGTCAAAGACATTAAAGCCAAAGCCAAAGCCATTGACACAACGCGCAAATCTATGCGCGACCGTATGGACGCATTAAAAGAGAAAGTGCGCCAACCGCTGACAGAGTGGGAGCAAGCCGAAGAACAGCGCCAAGCAGATATTCAGCAACGCATTGCTGCCTTTAAAAGCGCACCAGAACGTGCAAACCCTATGGACGCTGAGGCGGTGCAAGCTTTAATCAATGAGCTTAGCGGCATCGAGGTAGATGCCTCTTTTGCTGAGTTTTCCGCCGATGCCACCAGCGCCAAAGAACACGCCTTGCAGTTGTTGGACGGTGTGTTAGCTAAAAAACAACTGGCGGAACTCCAAGCCAAGCAGGCAGAAACGGATCGTATCGCCCGCGAAGAACAAGCCCGCATTGAGCAGGAAGAACAGGCAAAACAAGCCCGTATCGCCCACGATAAAGCCATTGCTGAAAAAGCAAAAGCTGATGCAGAAGCTCAAGCAAAAGCCGAGCGTGAGCGCTTAGAGTTGGAAAAAATCAAAGCTGAGCAAGCAGCCGAGCAAGCTCAAGCAAAAGCTGAGTTTGAGCGGAAAGAATCTGAACGCCGTGCCAAAGAAGCCGCCGAGGCTGCCAAACGTGAAGCCGAGCGCAAAGAGCAACAACGCCTTGCTGCTGAACAAGCCGAAATTGAGCGCAAACAAAAACAAGCCCAAGACCAAGCGCACCGCGCCAAAATCTTTAGCGAAGCCTTGCAAGACTTCACGGACTTAGGTGTTAGCCAAGAAGATGCGGCAGCAGTTTTGGAGCTTATCGAGCAAAACAAAATTTCTCACGTCACCATTAATTTTTGAACTTATGGCGGGACAACCCGCCAAAGGATTTGTGATGCGACACGGCATTATTGAACTAAAAGACTACGATATAAAAATCAACGGAAAAATGTACAAGGTCGAGGCTTATAACCGAGTGTCTGCCATTCAAAAGGCTAGCAGACTGCATGATTTAGAAGTAAGAAAGCAAAAAGCACTATATTCAAAAGCAAAAGGAGAATAATTATTATGTTTGTCACATTTGGGCAAGAGCATACCCACAAAGTCAATGGAGTTATTTTCGATAAAGACTGCATTTGTGAAATACCTGCTAATAATTATGATAGCGGTATAGAAAAAGTAAAAGAAACTTTTGGTGATAAGTATTCATTCACTTATAAAAATGTGGATGCAATCTTAAAATTTTTCCCTCGCGGCATTATTAAACTGGAGTTATAAAAAAATGAGTATTAGCGACCAACTGAAAGAACAAAAAGCAAGTTTTAAAAAATCGGATTCTGTGGAAGCCAACGGCGATTTAATCACAGGCGTTAGTGTTCCGGTACAAATCGAACGCAACGGCGGAAAGTTACGCCTACAGGTACACCTTGGCGCGGAAGCCCTCAGCAGCCCTGAAGCGCTGAATGCTGCGCTTGATGGTTTAGAGGATGTGTTTGATTTAGATGTATGGCAACCCAAAGGCAGCCAAGGCGGCAACGGCTTCAAAAGTGGCGGCTATGGCGGCGGCTACAACAAGCGCCGCTATTAGGGGGACTTATGTCTTTTAGAGCTAACGCGGGTCTGGATGCGGTGTGTATCGACATCGAGACCATGCACGCCGAGGAGGACGCAATCCAGCGTGAGCTGGATTTGTGGCAACCCGCAGGCACTTGGAAACCGGCAACCGTGGCAACGCGCAAGAAAGAGTTTGAAACCAAAACACGGGAAAAATCCGCGCTCCTAGATGCCGCGCCCATCAGCACCATAGGCGTTTGCGATGCACAGGGCGACGCGGTTGTATTCCACTGGTTAAAGTTCGACACAATGGATTGTGAGACCTTCTATAGCTACCAATGCGAGAGCGAGCGGGAAATGCTCAAAGCATTTAGAACTTGGGCGGATAACAACACCGACAAGACCACAACCATTGTGGGCTTCAATCTTAACTTTGACTTGCCACACCTGCGCATTGCTTACACCCGCCACGGGCTACGCTTGCCGCAAATGCTTATACCCAAACGCAATTGGTCAGAGGATGTTATGTGGCTATTTTCTAAAAACTTCATGAGCAAAGACACGGCTTTTATTTCTTTGGATGAAGTCGTTAAGCGCTTAGACATAGCACCCGAAGGCAAACAAATGTCCGGCGCAGACGCGCCCGATTATGCCGCCAGTGACGACATGGAAAAACACGAAACCTTGATCGCCTATAACGCAGCAGATGTGCTGCTAACCATGCGGGCTTTTCTGATTTGCACCGGACAAATGGGGGATTGACCGCAACCGCCGCGCCCGTCGCGGCGCATCCAACACTTTTTTGGCACAACAACAACAGGTTTTATTATGAAAAAATGGCACTTTGTAAAAGCAGGCAGTGGCGCACCACCGCAAATCCCTTTGCCGGACAGTTCAGACGATAGCGAGGAACAAAACGCATGAAAGCAAGGAACGTCGATAAATGGCAAACCCTTCCTGGTGGTTTTGATGAGCTGCATATGTATAGGCGTTATGAGAGCCGCAACCGTTGGGGCATCCCCACATTAGCCCCACAATCATTTGTGAGCCTACCTAAACCGCTGCGAATACGTGACTACAAGGTAAGAGCCGATAGCCTTAAATCAGGGGATTTATTGCATGGATACTTGCACGATGAGCAGATTATTAGCCCTTGGCGTTATCCCTCTAAAATGCTTATGCGTCTGCCGAAAGTCTGGGGGGCAATTGAGCCTGATTACTCCATCACACCGGACACACCGCTAGCCCTGCAATTGTTCAACATCTACCGCGCCCGCTGGGTTGCGCGGCATTGGCAATACTACGGACACAAGGTTATCCCTAACATTAATTGGACACCGGATAAAACCAGCCTTAACTACTGCTGTGCCGGCATACCGAAAGGGCAGATTGTGGCAGTACGATTGACTAAGGACTTGCTGGGTTTGGATTGGGTCGAATACGGCTGGCATGATATGCAGCAAAGGCTACAGCCGCGCATGATATTGGTCTATGGTCATAAACCGGAATGGGAAACATCTTGCGATGTGGTGGCAATGGCAGCGGATTGGAATCACCGCTATAAAATCAAAACGACTTAGAAATTTATAGCATAAATCGTGATCACATGGTCACAATGACCTACATAGAAATAAACATATCCACAGGAAGATTAAAATACTGTGCAAAGCCTTTGGCTTGTTTCAAATTAACCTTCCTTTTGCCATTGAGAATATCACTAATAACACTCTGTGGCGCAACCTCTTTTAAGTCCCCTTGTGTAAGGTTTTTAATCTCCATCAATCCCCGTAAACGCTCAGGCACAGGAATAGAAGGCATATCCATAGCACTCTCAAATGCTTCAATACGATCTGCAATCGCATTAGCAAAAATGAGGACAATATCATTTTCATGCTTAGCCATGTCCATTAATTCGTCCATGACTTCTGCACGCTCTAACACCTCGTTTTCTGATTCAATCTGTGTAGATGTGTAACGTACCAAAGTGCTAACACTGGTTGAATAATCAACAAGGACAGAACCCAATGCAGAAAATAAATGACTAAAATCATGGTGCTCGTTAGCTTTAAACATAGTCTTACCCCTTTTTAAGCTTACCTTGGTGTATGTTCTGTTTACACCATTTGTCATACTCAGAATGAGAGTAAACACCCCTAATATAGATAGTATTACGGCTAATTTTTGTTAATAAACGGCAATTATTTCTATGAATATCAAAGATAAATAAATCAAATACCACGCCGTAACCCCCAGCCTCATTTTTTAAGCGCTTGCCTGCAATCCTGTCCGTGTTCCAACCTGAAGCCTGTTTCCAAGCATCCTTGATGTCACTGTACGAACTAAGTTGCAACTCTTTATTATTGAAGGTTCCAATCCAAAGCTCCAACCCAAGCCGCCATTGAGGATATTCGAGCATGGCATCTTTAAGCCGTTTTATGGTGATAACTCGCAATTTTGAGCCTTGTAATGTTTTGAACTTTACTCATAAAATATAGCATTTTGCTATATTTTACAAATTTAAAAACTTAAGTGTGACGCTGCACCCTCTCACTTTATTGCGTGCCTTTTGTTTTACCTAACTTAATTTAGTACACATTCAAGTTAATATCGTACACAATCAAAATCACATCACATAGATTAATAAAGCTTTAAAAATACGTGCTTAGGCATTAAAATCCCTGCTTTGTTTTAAATTATGCTATCTGAATCTGACCTAAAAAATTTGCTTTCCTCTTTTATTACTACTGGTTTATGTGACATCAAAAGCTTAGAAACTGCTATCAAAGACATAAGCCAATGCCCCGCTATCGAAAGCCACGCAACCGCGACCTGCCCATAAACTCTTATGAAGTAGGTAATGGCTACTATCGTTACAAACACCCACAGACGAATAAATGGCACGGCTTAGGCAAAGACCGCCAAGAAGCCATCAAAGCCGCGCACAAACTTAATGCTGAGCTATTAGACCCCACTACTGCCACAGACCGGATACTAAAACCAGACCGACCTAAACTCTCCCAATTTCTTGAGACATTTCAAAATGACATCATGCCCAGTCTAAAACTGGCAACGGCAACAAAACGCTGGTACTCACGAAAATTAGTTCATATCGAAAAGGCATTGGGTCATATTCGCATCGACAAGATAACCGTCAACAATTGTGCAAAATTCCTTGATAGCTATAGCCATACGCCTACACAGTCCAACCATTTTAGGGCGCTACTGTCTGTTATCTTCAAACATGCCATAGCTAAAGGCTTACGCACCGATAACCCAGCATTGGCAACATTTAAAAAACAGATAAAAGTGAAACGAAAGCGCTTAAGCATAGAGCAATATGATGCAATACGCGCCAAAGCACCGGATTGGCTGCAAAATGCGATGGATTTAGGTTTGTATACCTTGCAACGTCGTGAAGACATTGCAGCCTTAAAATGGTCACAGATACACGATGGGGCTATCTGGGTACAACAGCAGAAAGTTGAACGGCACGGCACTGGCAACCTAAAGATAAGCATCACCCCTGATATGCAAAAGGTATTAGACCGCTGTGCTTCCGATGGGATAAAAAGTGACTATGTTATTCACCGCCAACCAGTACGCCGAATACATGCCAAGGGTCGGGACGATTTTACCGCTGTTTTACCAGACTTGATCACAAGTAGCTTCGGAAAAGCACGAAAAGCGACAAAATTATTTGATGATTATGGGCGTGGAATCGCGCCAAGTTTCCATGAAATTCGTTCTCTTGGTTCTAAGCGTTACGAAGATGCAGGGACAGATAAGCGACTCATTCAAGCATTGTTAGGTCATACTACGGAAAAAATGACAGACGTGTATCTTGACCGATATGATACAAAATGGTCGGAGGTGGAATTATAGCAATGCTATAATTTGTAGCATTTAAACGTGTTGAGTGCAGCACGTTTATTTTGCAAATATTTTGCAAATGAATTGCAAAAATAATATCGGGAAAATTTTAAGCGTTTTAGCTGGTTGCTAAGTGTAGGATTCCATTTAAAAAAATGGTGCCCAGGGTCGGACTCGAACCGACACGATGTTACCATCGAGGGATTTTAAGTCCCTTGCGTCTACCAATTTCGCCACCTGGGCTTGCTTTTAAGTGTTGTGGTACCGAGAGCCGGACTCGAACCGGCACGATGTTGCCATCGCCAGATTTTGAGTCTGGTGCGTCTACCAGTTTCGCCACCTCGGCCTAAAAGCGAAGGCGCATTATAATAGATGTTTTCTGCAATTGCTAGCTTTTTTTTATTTTTTAATCAAATCCAAGAGAAATAATAACAGGGCTGCGCCGACAGTCGCCATAATTACGTTACCGATAAAACCGCCGACACTGATACCGACCAAGTTAAAAACAAAGCCGCCGATAAAAGAGCCGAGAATCCCGACACCAATATTGCCGAATAAACCAAAGCCGTCGCCTTTCATGAAGTTGCCCGCAAGCCAACCTGCTAAAGCGCCAATGAGAAGAAATACAATAATGCCCATGAGAATTTCCTTTTTTAGGGGGGAGTATGAGGTCGTTTTTTGAAGGGAAAAGCCTGTTTTTGCCAGTGAATGCGCGCATCCAAGCCTTCGCCTTCAATTACCACTATATCAAAACGGCGGCGTAAATGGGTTAGTCCTTGTTTTTGCAAATATTGTTCGGCACAGCAGCGCAATAAGGCTTGTTTTTCAGCATTGACGCTGCGCAGTGCTTGCCCGTGCTTGCGGTAGCGTACTTCAACAAAAATCAAAGTCCGTCCCCATTGCATCACCAAATCGAGTTCGCCTGAGCAATCGGTATCGGGGTTTAAGCGGCAATCATATTGCCGTTGGCGTAGGTGCAGCCCGTGGCGGCGCAGATAACGTAGGGCGATATTTTCTGCCCAGTTACCGCGCGCGCGTGTTTGCATTAGCGGGCAAAATTGGGATCATAGTGGCGTATGCGATACATGCCATAATTGAGCAGGGAGAATATCACCAGCATGATGACGCTGGCATAAATCACCGCAGGGCGCAGCGGAATCAGTAATAAGGAACTGGTCAACTCGATGACAATCAAGGCAATGAGCAAGTTAGCTATCACCAAGCGCGGCAAGCGGGTGCAGAGCATCGCCCCTAAAGGCGCGCCAATCACGACGACGGGAATTGCTGCCAGCCAATAGGCTTGGACTTGGGGCGGGAAATCTTGGAATAAAAACAATTGCAGCATAAAACCAACAAAGGCGTTAATCCCCATCAACACCACGGAAGTTAAGGTCGCGGTTTTCTCGTCCATGCGGAATAATAAAACCAGCGCGGCAAAAACAAAAATATCAATGCCATTGCCGACCAAGCCGCTCATCATGCCACCGAGAAAGCCCGCAAATAAAATCACCGCTTTTTCTTTGTGATGCCAGTGCGGCATTTCGTTATGGCAATCGCGCTCGTGTTTGTTGATAAACCATAAGGTGGTAGCAAAACTTGCCAGCATCAGGCTAAAGGACATTTTGATCACATCCGGCGGCAACAGCGGCGCAATCACGCCCATGCCCAAGGCAATACCAAACACACCGCCAAAGCTGGCGAGGCTGATAACTTTCCAATCCACCACCGTGCGGGTGAAGTAAATGGTTAGCGCCGCCGCGCCCATGCCGACGCTTTGAATCGCCAACGAGAAAATTTTGCTATCGTAAGGCGTGATTTGCAGCACTTTGGTAAACACCGGAAACGCCACCGCACCACCACCGATGCTGGTGGCTCCTGCGATGATTGAGCCAAAAATCATGGTCAGGGTAATTCGCCAATATTCAGCAATGTGCGCTATTGCATCAGCAAAACCAAAATAGGCGAGCCAGAGCGCCCAAGTTAAAAGAGCAACGCCGATAATGACATAAGGCTTGGGGATGGCTTTGTTCATGATTTAACCTAGTTTCTCTGTTGCCCACGCAGGTACAGAGGCGAGCGCTGTCGCAAGACCGCTGGGATCTTTGCCGCCTGCGCGTGCCATATCGGGGCGACCGCCGCCTTTACCGCCGACTTGTTGCGCGACATGGTTGACCAAATCGCCCGCCTTGATGCGCTTGGTGACTGATTTACTCACGCCAGCGATGAGATTGACTTTGCCGCCATTAACAGTGGCAAGAACCAGCGCACAATCACCGAGTTTGTCACGGAGTTTGTCCATGCTTTCGGGCAGTTGTTTCGCTTCGGTATTTTCCAACTCGACCGCGAGGATTTTCACCCCGTCGATGGTTTCGGCTTGGTCGATGAGGCTATCACCTTGATTGCTCGCCAATTGTGCTTGCAAATCCGCCAGTTGTTTTTGGCTTTGTTTTAATTGCGCTTGCAGTTGCGCGACTTTATCGCTGACTTGGTCGGCATCGGTTTTCAGTAAGTCTGCTAAGTTTTGACGTTTGTCTTGCCAGTCTTGGACTAAATCCAGCGCATCATCACCGCTGATGGCTTCTACACGGCGTACGCCAGCAGCTACCCCCGTTTCGGAGATAATTTTAAATAAACCAATGTCGCCTGCGTGGGAGACGTGCGTGCCGCCGCACAATTCAGTAGAAAACTCACCAATGGATAAAACGCGCACGTCATCGGCGTATTTTTCCCCAAACAGCGCCATTGCGCCGCTTTCCATCGCCTCATCAATTTGCATGACTTTGGTTTCAACCGGGGCGTTTGCCATGATTTCTTGATTAACTAAACGCTCAATCTCGCGCAGTTGCTCGGCAGTGATCGGCTCAAAATGCGAGAAGTCAAAACGCAAGCGGTTATGCGCAACTAGCGAGCCTTTTTGTTTGACGTGTTTGCCTAAGACTTGGCGCAAGGCGGCATGGAGTAAATGGGTGGCGGTGTGGTTGCGCGCCGTGGCTTGGCGCTGCTTGGCATCGACATTCGCCGCGACCTCATCGCCGACATTGAGGCTACCTCTCTCGAGCGTGCCGAAATGCACATAGGCATCGCCGACTTTTTGCGTGTCGCTGACTTCAAACACGGCATCGCCAAGCTGTAATTGTCCGGCATCGCCTTTTTGTCCGCCTGATTCAGCATAAAATGGCGTTTGCTTGAGAATAATTCGCCCTTGTTGTCCAGCGGCTAAGGTCTCGCTGGCTTGGTCGTCTTGGAAGAGCGCACAGACTGCGCCGTTATCGGCTAAGCGATCATAACCAGTAAATTCAGTGCTGCAAGCAATGTCGAGGTTTTCCTCGTCCCAAGTCGCTTGGAATTGGCTGGCGGCACGGGCGCGCTCGCGCTGGGCTTGCATCGCCGTTTCAAATCCGGCTTGATCCAGTGTTAGCTCACGTTCGCGGGCAATGTCGGCAGTTAAGTCATTGGGGAAGCCGTAAGTATCATAAAGCTTAAAGACCAAATCGCCGGGAATTTCTGCGCCCTTGAGGTTGGCAATCGCTTCTTCTAATAGCTTCATGCCTTGGTCTAAGGTTTCCGAGAAACGCTCTTCTTCTTGCTTGAGAATTTTTTCGACTAAGGCGACATTATCGGCTAATTCGGGATAAGCCTCGCCCATTTGCTCGGATAAAGGCGCGACCAGTTGATAGAAAAATGGCAGCTCTAAACCGAGTTTGTGCCCGTGGCGTAAGGCGCGGCGAATGATACGGCGCAGCACATAGCCCCGTCCTTCATTGCTGGGAATCACGCCATCGACGACCAAAAAGGCACACGAGCGGATGTGATCGGCAATCACGCGCAAAGAAGGATGGCTTAAGTCTTGTGTGCCGGAGAGTTTGGCAATGGCTTTAATGATGGCTTGAAACAGGTCAATATCGTAGTTGTTATGCACGCCTTGCAACACCGCAGCCAAGCGCTCTATGCCCATGCCTGTATCGACAGAGGGGTGTGGCAATGGCGTGAGTGTACCGTCTTCACCCCGGTCATATTGCATAAACACCAAGTTCCAAATCTCAATATAGCGGTCGCCATCTTCCTCGGGCGTACCAGGCGGGCCGCCAGCGATTTCTTCGCCGTGGTCATAAAAAATCTCGGTGCAAGGGCCACAAGGGCCAGTGTTACCCATCGACCAAAAATTGTCTTTCGCCCCGCAACGGGAAAAACGTGAGGGATCGACGTTGAGTTCTTTGAGCCAAATGTCCGCCGCCTCGTCATCGTCTTCGTAGACAGTGATCCAAAGCTTGTCGGCAGGCAGTTTGACTTCTTCGGTCAAAAACTGCCACGCAAAACGGATGGCATCTTTTTTGAAGTAATCGCCAAAACTAAAGTTGCCCAGCATTTCAAAGAAAGTATGATGGCGGGCGGTGTAGCCAACATTGTCGAGGTCGTTGTGTTTACCGCCAGCACGCACGCAACGTTGGCAGGTGGTGGCACGGCTATAGGCGCGTTTGTCTTGCCCTAAAAACACCTCTTTGAATTGCACCATGCCAGCATTGGTAAATAATAAAGTCGGATCATTGGCAGGAACGAGAGGCGAGCTGGCGACCTCGCTGTGGGATTGCTGCTTAAAATAGTCCAGAAACAATCGCCGTAAAGCGGCTGTGCTGTTGACATCACTCATACTAAAAAGCCTGTGTTTATCCTAAAAATTTGCGAGAATTTTAACAGAATTTGACTGCGCGATATAGCAGCAGGACTGCCTTTAATCTGTATTTGCAGATAAAAAAAATCAAGTCGCTGATAAGCCTAAAAATAAAAGTTCATAAACTACATCAACAAAAGTAAATGAGTCATTGCTTTTATTAATAAAATATGCTTGAATATTTCGCAATAATGCGTATCGGAGAGAGAGTACCGATGAAAACGAAAAAACTAACTGCCGCTGTGATTGCAGCGCTTTCCTTCTTGTCAGGCTGTGCCTACACACCTGTACCGTTGGAGGAATACCACGCGCTGAGCAATCAGCTCGACATGCAAGCTGTGCATCATTGGGATGTGTTGGCCGAGAAGGTCGCCACCACCATTTATGACAATTTGCCCAAACAACCCGAGCCTGCGGATTTAAACTCGGTTTTCCAAGAAGCTTTGCCCGTGGGCACAGTGCCAGGGCCTAACGCTGGCGGTATGGAGCCGATTCCGGTTGCCTTAAATACCCAGCCTATCGCCGAGCCTGCCCCAGTGGTTATCGAGCCGATACCAGAGCCTGTGGTGATTGAAGTTGAACCTGTGGTGGTAGTCAACGATAATGCCGTTGTCCCCATCGAGCCAGTTAGCACCACGCCTGAAGTGGTCGAATTGGATCTGCCACCGGGCACGAAGCGAATTAAATCTTTCGCCCATGCACCTGTGGTCAGTATGCCACCGCCTGCGATTGTCCAACACCCAGCCGCTGCAATGGCTCCGCCGCCTGTACTCGCTGCCAATCCTATCACCAGCTTTAGTGTTGGCGCAGAAGATGTCGCGCCCTTGCCGCCATCTTTATATATCAATCCGCCACGCGGTGGGCAAGAGTCGCCCTTTATGTTGGCGTTTCATGATTTACTCAGCTCGCACTTAGTGCAAAAAGGCATTGTCGTTTCGACCCGTCCTGATACCGTCAATACCTATTGCTCCGACATTGCTACTTGTAAGCCAATGATTTTGGATTATAAAGTTCAAGTGGTGCAGCATAAAGATCGCAATCATTACACCCGTTATACCCAATCGAATACCGAGGTGATGATTCACACCAAAATCACCGATGGCGACTTGATTGTCTTTAGTCGCTCGGACTTGTATTACATCAACCGTGGCGATGCCGATCACTATCAACGCCGGACGAAAACCATACGGGTGACTGACCGATGAAGGCTTTTAATTGGACAAAAACGGCTATAGGTTTGGGCTTGATTCTAGGCTTAAGCGCTTGTACCAATAGCCCTGTTTATCATGGCACGGGTTATTATGCTGGCGGCAGCGGTGAGCCACGCAAAACCGAATCTGGTGTCACGGTTAAACCTAACTCACATTTGATTCTCGCCAGCTATTCAGCGGTGGATGAAATTCTCAAAGCGGTAGAAAATAGCCGTTTGAATTTTAATCTCAATAAAGACCGCCCGCTGTTGGTTACCAGCTTGGTGGATATTGACGATGTGCGCTATTCATCTACCTTTGGGCGCATGATAGGCGAGCAAGTCCAATCGCGTTTCTCCCAAAGCGGCTATCAGGTGGTTGAGGTGAAAATGCGTAACAATATTTTCATGCCTAACCCAGATAATGCTGAGCAATGGTCACAAGGGGAATTTGTGCTCTCGCGTGAATTACGTCATTTGAGTTTTGAGCAAGATGCACAAGCGGTCATCGTTGGCACTTACGCTGCGGCGAAAGATTTGGTTTATGTCACCTTGCGCGTGGTTGATGCCCGCAATGATATTATTGTTTATTCCACCGATTATTCTTTGCCCTTGGATGCCAATATCAAAAAACTCTTGCGTGATAATCGCCGCCGCAAAGCCCGTAACCGCTAGCCATGTTTCGCTTTAAGTCGCTGCCTTTAGTTATAGCAACACTTGCTTTAGGTGCTTGCCAAAGTAAAGCACCCAAGCCCAGTGATGCGCCCCGCGCTGCACAGACAGCAAAAGCCGCCAGCGCTGAGCCGCAAGACTCGGAACTTGCCTCGGACTTACGCTATTTTTTGCATTATTATCAGCAACGCCAATTTAAACAGGCGCTGCCTTTTGCGCAAAAAATCTACCAGCGCCGCCGCGACGCGCAGGGTGACGAACACCCCGAAAGCCTGTTAGCGCTGAATAATCTGGCGTGGGTACACACCGAGCTGGGACAATACGATCAAGCCTTAAAATTGCACCAACAATGTTTGAAGCAACGCCGCCAAGTGCTGGGCGAATCTGACCCCGAAACCCTCAACAGCTTACACAGTGTTGCCAGTGTGTTGATAAAACAGCAGCGTTTTGAAGCCGCTTTGCCTTTGTTACAACAAAGCCTAGACCAACGTCGGCAAACGCTGGGCGCGACCCATGCCGATACCCGCAAAAGCCTTTGTGATAGCGCTTTTGTTTATCGGCAATTACAAAATTACAGCCAAGCTTTACCGCTGACCGAGCAATGTTTGCAACAACGACAAACCGCGCTGGGGGAAAAAGACCCGCGCAGCCTGCTTAGCTTACGCGCCTTAAGTGATGTTTATTTGGGGCAGCAACAATGGCAAACAGCGACCGAAAAACGCCTGCACGCTTTGAACTTAGCCCGCGAAAGTTTGGGCGCAGAGCATCAATTAACCCTGACTTTGAGTCAAGAATTGGTCGGTTTGTACCGAGGACAACAGCAATACCCGCAAGCCTATGCGGTGTTAGAGCGGCTCTATCAAGAAAACCATGCGGTTTTGGAGGAGAAATCTCCTGCGACCTTAACCTTGTACAATGACTTGGGGGCGCTGCAATACTTAGCCGGGAAGGCCAGCGCTGCTCTGCCTTGGATGCAAAAAGCCTATGAAGGACGGGCGAAGCACATCGGTGCGCAAGACTTAGACACCTTACGCAGTTTAAGCAATCTCATTCAAATCCATTATGCCCTTGGGCAACAGCAAACTGCGCTAAAACTGGCAAAACAAGCCCATGCGGCTTATGTGCAAGTCCGTGGTAAAGACCACGAAGACAGTCGGCAAATGGCGGCGTTAATCAAACGCTTAAAGCAAGACTAAGGCACGCGCCGCTGGAGCGACGAGCTAGGCATTCTCAACGTGGACCTTGGGAACGAGTAAAATGGCTGCATTAATCCTGCGTTTGCAACCAAGCCAATCATAAGCGTCTATGCGACGGCAGCAATGCCTTTGTGCGCTATAAACACCCCAATTCCTTGTTTTTGTAAATCACCGATACCGTGTTCTTGGACAATAATGGAGGCTTCGGGAACGAGGTCTGCCAGCATCAAACTACGGCAAAATTGTGCCCCCAGGTGTTGACTGCGCCCTGGCATGGCTTTGTGGCAATTAACACCTAAGGCACTGATTTGAGCTAAACACGCTTGTAAAAATTCAGATTCAGGCACAGCGGGATCGGTGGCTATAAAACGTGCAAACAACACCTCAGTCACTTGTAATAGTTTGCGGCTGCTGCTACCGACTTTGAGCGGATAACCATCAATGTCTAAGCTTTGTCCACTTAAAGCTTGGACATCGGTTTCACGGGTCTTAGGAATCCGCAAAGACAGGCGTGTACGTCGTGAGAGATTCAATAAGGCATTATCACCCTCCGGTCTGTCCCAACCATTGCCAGAGGCAGCCCCGTGAATCAACTGCAATGCTGCTTGTGGCTCGTCAGCAAACCAAGGCAAGGCTTGTGTAATCGCGCGGGCTAAAGCCTCTGCATGATCCAAAGGCAGCAAGGGGGCATCAATTTTAAATGCCATATCAATAATGGCATCGGGCACTTGGTAGGTTTCAGTTTTTGTTTCATCCCAAACCATTAGGCATCTTCCGGCAAACTATCGCGCAGGGTATCTCGGTTAAACCACCAATCATCTTGTACTAACACTTCAATCACTTGGCGCAAACGTCCCAAAAATTCGCTGGGGGCATTGAGTTCTAGGCGCTCAATCCATGCTTGAAATGCCGCTTGGGTTTCGACTTGGCTATGGCGGCGCGCCACTTTGCCGAGCATTTGATTGGTGAAAAAGCTGAGTTTTTCCCGTTCTTTATCTTTGGTGCGCAAATCAACAATATAACAAGCAGTGGCAGCGGCAACGGCTGCACCATCGGCATCATCAGGGGTTTCGTTAATCAGGTGTTCTAGCATCATCACACTTAAACTTGGGTCAACGGGGAAAGTGACCGAGAGCCAAATACCCTGCCCCAGTGCGGGTAGCGCTTGTGATTGTTCTGATTGAAAAAGAATATCGCAGGCTTCAACGGCTTGATCCCAAAGTTGCTGTTCGCAAGCTAGCTCAAATGCTTGCCAAGCAATATTCCAAGCTTCCGTTTGTTCTTCTAGTTCGATATGCCCATAGCCCATTTCGAGCATAATACTCAGTTGGTCTTTGGCGTTGCTGCCAGCGGGAAGGGCATCCCATTCGTCTTGCAAGACCAGTAAACGACTACGAATCAACGCGGTGGAGGGTTGGCTATCAGCACTGGTGGCATCTTCAGCGGGCTGTTGTTTTAAGTGTTCCATAGGCGATACGGTGTCCATTAATAAAAGGCAGCTTCTAGGCGATCTTCCCAGTTTTCAGGGGTATCTGTAAAAGGCGGTTTCACATCCATGCGAAAAAAGCGTTCTTGTTTTTTGACTTCGTTGATAAGCTCTACCAGTTGGTCAAAAGAATCTAAGTCGTGATGTTCCATTAGTAATTCGCTGAGATATAACATGTACTTACTCATTCTTGTCTAAGTTCAGATTTCATAATAATGCTGATTTTTCACAAGACAATAGCGATAAGCATGAAAACGGCGATTGCTGGACTTTTTTCGCTGTTTTTGAAGAGAACGGCAATCTTAGCGCCCTTGCTAACGATCATAAAATGGCTTTTTCAAAATATTATCCAGCGAATAGCTTTGCAACATTTCTAAAATTTTCTTTGCTGTGCCGCCGTTGCCATAGGGGTTTTTGGCTTTTTTTAGTTGTAATTGAAAGGTCGGGCGATAGATGCGCTCAATGGCAGCAAAAATCTCATCGACTTCCGGTGCGCAATTAATCACGGTTTTGCCTTGGATACGCCCACGTTGACGGTCGCCAATGTTCACCGTGGCAATATGGAAACTCGGTGCTTCCAATAGCCCGCTAGAGGAATTACCCACCACCGCATCGACATGCTGCAAAGCCGAGAGATAGCGCAATTGTCCCAGATTGGTATGCCAACAGCAGCGGCTGGGGTTTTCTTGCACGTATTCGCTGAGCATTTGATTGATAATACGCCCATCGGTGTCGGCATTTGCGCCGGTGAAAATCACATGAGTGCCTTCGAGCCAGCCAATAGCATCTAATAAGGCTTGGCATTGCTCAGCGGCACTTTGTTGCTCTAAGGTCACGGGATGAAATGTGACCAGTAAATTGCGTTTTCCCAGCTTAAAATCTATCGCTGCTTCAAAAGCTTGTCTATCTAAAAGTTGGCGTTCTTTAATCGCATCAATGCCAATCGCGCCGACATTAAACACGCGGTTGGGATGTTCGCCGAGTTGAATCACGCGGCGGCGATAGGCATCGGTGGCGGTAAAGTGCAGGTGTGACATTTTAGTGATGGCATGGCGCATGGCCTCATCAAATGCGCCCTCGGTAGTCTCGCCACCATGTAAATGTGCAATCGGAATATTAGCGATAGTGGCGGCACTGACCGCGGCAAAGCTCTCGAAACGGTCGCCTAAGACCACCAATAAATCCGGCTTGAGGCGCTCGTAAGCATTGGCAAAACCGATCATCGCCAAGCCCATTGATTGGCTGATACCGACGGCGGTATCTGAGGACAGCAATATCTCGATTTTGGCATCAATGTGAAAGCCATCTTGTTCGATTTGTTGATAACTTAAGCCAAACTCGGGCGAGAGGTGCATTCCTGTGACCAAGGTTTGTAGGCGTAGCCCCGCTGTATTTTTGATTTTATCCATTAAACCCGACAGTAAACCGTATTCGGCACGGGTTCCAGTGACGACGGCGATTTTTCTAGTCATGGCGCACACTGCTTGGGACGTTGATTAAACGCTGTGCCAAGTCCTCGGTTATCGGCATAGGCGTGTGCTGAGCCTGTTGGTATAAATCCAGTTGGTGCATTGGTATCCACAAGGGGCGAGTCATCACCCCCGCAGCGTTGCTTTGCTCTAACCAGTTTTCTTGTGTTTGTGCATCATCAAGTAATAAGGCGTTAAGCCAGTAATTGGCTCGGCTCTCTGGCTGTTCAGCGATAAAATGTAGCCCCTGTTGTTTGCCCCAATCTTGATAGGCTTTAGCAGTGGCGCGTTTGTTGTCGACATATCCGGGCAAGGCTTCGAGTTGTGCCAATCCTAGCGCGGCATTGAGGTTAGGCATTCGATAATTATAGCCGATTTGGTCATGCTCAAAACGCCAGCGGTGCGGGACTTTGGCTGTGGTGGTGATGTGTTTGGCTTGTTTGGCAAGCTGCTCATCATTGGTCAAAATCATGCCGCCACCGCCAGTGGTGATGATTTTATTGCCATTAAAACTGATTGCCGCCAGTAGACCTTGCGTGCCCGTATGCTGTCCGTGGTAGTAGCTGCCCAGGGATTCGGCTGCATCTTCGACTAAAGCAATATGGTATTGCTCACAGAGGGCTTTAAGCCCCGCAAGCTTAACCGGAAAACCCAAGCTATGCATAGGGACACAAGCGCGAATCGGGCGCTGGCTGTGTTTATTCCAACACACGCCATCATCACGGACTTCGGCATGTTCGGCTAAAAAATCAGCCAAACTGTGAACATCCAAACCTAAAGTATCAGCACTGACATCGACAAACACCGGCTGGGCGTTGCAGTAACTGATGGCATTACAAGTGGCGATAAAGGTGAGCGATTGGGTAATGACCTCATCACCTGTTTGTACCCCAGCGAGCTTGAGGGCGATGTGTAGTGCTGCTGTGCCATTAACGGTGGCGATAGCATGTTTTGCTCCGGTATACTTGGCAATGGCTTGCTCAAATTTATCCACATATTCACCGACACTAGAGACAAAGGTCGAGTCTAAAGTTGCTTGCACATAAGCGCTTTCATTACCAGCAAAATAAGGCGCATGTAGCGGGATAAAGTCTTGCTGTGGATAGAGTTTGCGGGCGAAACGAATGAAATCTTCTAGCATGGTGTTGTCATTGTTTTTATTGATGTTATGCAAAGGCTAAATACCATTAGGGAGGAGAATATTCACCCTATCATGGCAAAAACTGACTTAGTGCATCACATCTGGTTCTTAGGTTAAAAATACATACTAGCAAAAAGCTTCTTGGATAGGTATGGCTAATGACAAAATTGTAAATACTTGATCTAGATCAAGTAAATAATTAGGTTTTGCCGTATACTGAGACCCTACGAAATTTGGGTTTATTCTTAAGCTGATGGCGAAATCAATCTCGCGTTTACAATTTTTACGAGGCGACTGGGAAGGGCGTTCAGGCTTAATCAGACCACCTGGCAGCCAAAGCGAGTCGCATTTGATGCACACTTGCACAGGTTGCCGTACTTGTATTGAAACGTGTCCGGCTAAGATTATCCGCGCAGATAAACAGCGTTACCCTTATATCGATTTTCGCTACGGCGAGTGTGACTTTTGCGGCGCTTGTGCCCAAGTCTGCGATACCGAAGCATTAACCGAATTTAAAGCGTATGCCGCCCCATCTACATGGCGTTGGCGCGCACAAATTCAAGACCAATGTCTAACAGAAAAAGCCGTGGTCTGTCGAAGTTGTGCCGAGATTTGTGAACAAGGTGCGATCCGCTTCCAGCTACAAGCCGGTGGCATCGCAAAACCCAAGCTGGATGCTGACGCTTGTAATGGTTGTGGGGCATGTTTAAGTATTTGCCCGGTACAAGCGGTTAATTTAACCCAAGGAGAGGCGCATGTACGAGATTGATATTTGCGGCGTACTGATTCATGCGCAACCTGACCGATTAGACGATGTACAAAACCAATTAAAAACGTTGTACGGCACAGAAATTCATGCGGTAGAAGATGGGCGTATCATATTAACCATCGAGGGTGAAATCCCCACAGATGAAAAGCCCCGCCCGGATAACAGCGCCGCTGAAATACTCAAACAAATTCAACAATTGCAAGGCGTGTTAAGCGCCGCGATGATTTATCAGCACTGTGAATAGACCCTGACCATCTTACAAGGAGGCTCGCCAATGACTTTAACCCGCCGAGATTTTATTAAGAATAATGCCATTGCGGCAACAGCAGCGGCAGCCGGTATTACCATTCCGGGTGTAGAGGCCAAACGTGGCGACCCTGAAGATCCCAATGCCAACAAAATGCGCTGGGACAAGGCCGCTTGCCGTTTTTGTGGCACCGGCTGTAGTGTCCTTATCGGGGTTAAAGGCGATAAAGTCGTTGCGACCCAAGGCGACCCAGATGCCCCGGTCAATCGTGGGCTGAACTGTATTAAAGGCTATTTCCTCTCCAAAATTCTTTACGGTAAAGACCGTTTAACCCAGCCCTTATTGCGTAAGCGTGATGGCAAATATGCCAAAGATGGTGAGTTTGAACCCGTCTCTTGGGATGAAGCTTTTGACATCATGGCAGAAAAATGGAAAGCCTCGATTAAAAAAGACATGGCGAATAACGCTGGCAAACCCCCAGAAGAAATGACCTCTACCGTCGGTATGTTTGGTTCTGGTCAATGGACGGTTTGGGAAGGTTATGCCGCATCTAAACTTTATAAAGCGGGCTTTCGCTCTAACCACATCGATCCTAACGCCCGCCATTGTATGGCATCAGCGGTTGGCGCGTTCATGCGTGCTTTTGGTTCAGACGAGCCGATGGGCTGTTATGATGATTTAGAACATGCCGATGCCTTTGTGCTTTGGGGTTCTAACATGGCGGAAATGCATCCGATTTTATGGTCGCGTCTTACCGATACCCGTTTGACCAGAGAAGGTTCTGAGGTTCACGTCCTCTCTACCTATACCCACCGCTCTTTCGAACTAGCGGATAACGGTATGATTTTCGTGCCGCAAACTGACTTGGCAATTTTGAATTATATTGCGGGTTACATCGTTCGCAATAATGCTTACAACAAAAAATTTGTTGAAAAACATGTCAACTTTAAGACCACGCCGACCGATATTGGTTATGGCTTACGTCCTGAACACCCTTTAGAGCAAAAAGCCAAAAATTCAGGGAAAGGCAAGCTCTCTGGTATCAGCTTTGAAGAGTATAAAAAAACCTTAGCGCCTTACACCTTGGAATACACTTCAGAACTCTCTGGTGTGCCTAAAGATAAATTATTGCGCTTAGCTAAACTCTATGCCGATCCGAAGAAGAAAATTACTTCGTTCTGGACGATGGGCTTTAACCAACACACCCGTGGTGTGTGGGCGAATAACCTCTTATATAACATCCATTTGTTAATGGGTAAAATCTCCGAACCGGGTAACAGTCCTTTCTCCCTCACAGGTCAACCTTCAGCTTGTGGTACAGCGCGTGAAGTCGGTACTTTCTCACATCGGCTACCAGCCGACTTGGTAGTGAAGAAAAAAGGTCATCGCGACTTTTCTGAGAAAACTTGGAAATTACCTGAAGGCACGATTCCTGGCAAACCGGGTTATCACGCCGTACTCCAAAGCCGGATGATGAAAGATGGCAAACTCAATTGCTATTGGGTCATGTGTAATAACAACATGCAAGCTGCTGCCAACATGAACGAGGAAACCTATCCTGGGTGGCGTAATCCTGATAACTTTGTGGTCGTCTCTGACCCTTACCCAACCGTTTCTGCACAAGCGGCTGATTTGGTTCTACCAACAGCGATGTGGGTTGAGAAAGAAGGTGCGTATGGTAATGCCGAGCGTCGTACCCAGTTCTGGCGCGAACAAGTACCAGCCCCTGGTGAGGCTAAGTCTGATTTATGGCAGCTGATGGAATTTGCCAAGCGCTTTAAAATTGAAGAAGTGTGGCCTGCAGATTTAATCGCTAAGCAACCTGAAGTTGCGGGTAAAACCTTATTTGAAGTCTTGTACCAAAATGGTCAAGTAGACAAATATGCTTTTGAAGGCCATATCGACGATAACCGTGGCAACAAGTATCGCAATCACGAAAGTAAAGACTTTGGTTTTTATGCCCAAAAAGGGCTGTATGAAGAATACCGCTTATTTGGTTTGCACGGACCGAAAAAAGGTCATGAGCTGGGCGAATTTGATGCCTATCATGAGGCTCGCGGTCTGCGTTGGCCAGTAATTGATGGCAAAGAAACCTTGTGGCGCTATCGTGAAGGCTATGATCCACACGTCGAAAAAGGTGCAGAAGTCCAGTTTTACGGTAAAAAAGATGGCAAAGCCAATATTATTGCCGCACCTTACGAGCCAGCGGCTGAAGCGCCAGATGCTGAATTTGATATGTGGCTTTGCACCGGACGTGTCCTCGAACACTGGCATTCTGGCAGTATGACTCGCCGCGTACCTGAACTGTATCGCTCTTTCCCTGATGCGGTAATTTTCATGCACCCTGATGATGCCAAAGAAAAAGGCTTGCGTCGGGGCATGACCGCCAAAATCAGCTCTCGCCGTGGCGAAATGACTGCTCAAGTCGAAACCCGGGGTCGTAATAAACCACCGAAAGGGCTAATTTTTGTACCGTGGTTTGATGCCGGGCGTTTAATCAATAAATTGACTTTAGACGCAACCGATCCGCTCTCCAAAGAGACGGATTTCAAAAAATGTGCGGTTAAAATCGCCCGCGCTTAATTAGGTTTTGGGCTTGCTTGGCTACAGGCAAGTCCTGCTTGATTAAACGGAATTATCATGTCTGCGCAGAATAAAACCGCCAGCAATAGGCGACGCTTTCTCAAAGAAAGTGGTCGTAGCCTCGGTATCGTCATGTGTTTAGCCTTGGGTTTAGGGGTCAACTCCCGCCAAGGTCGCGCATTACCCGCTAGAGCTTTGCGCCCGCCGGGCGCTTTGCCTGAAGACGACTTCAATGCCGCTTGCATTCGTTGCGGTCTTTGCGTGCGTGATTGCCCGTTTGATATTCTTCATTTAGCCACACCAGAACAACATATTCCCACCGGCACGCCGTATTTTATTGCCCGTGAGAAAGGCTGCGAGATGTGCGAGGACATCCCTTGTATTCCCGCTTGCCCAACCAACGCACTTAACCACGATTTAACTAATATTGACGATGCCCGCATGGGGCTTGCCGTCTTGGTGGATCAAGAAGCCTGCATTGCTTTCCAAGGCTTGCGCTGTGAAGTCTGCTTCAATATTTGCCCCGTGCGTGGCGAAGCCATTACCCTCGAATATATTCACAATCAACGCAGTGATAAACACGCCATGTTTATCCCTATTGTTCACTCCGATAGCTGCACAGGTTGCGGCAAATGTGAGCAAGCGTGTATTTTAGATGAGACCGCGATTCGCGTGCTGCCAATGGCACTGGCTAAAGGGCTACTTGGCAAACATTACCGTCTCGGCTGGGAGCAAAAACAGCAAGCGGGCGGCTCGATGGTCACGCCCGATACCGAACACAAATATAATCTACCCGAGGGGATGCGCTACGATTATGATGGCGTGGGCTTGATTGACGAGCGCCCCGCCGCTGCCCCTGAAGAGGCGACCAGCGTCCCCGGTTTAGATGTGCTTAACCAAAAAGGCAAACCCTAATGGTTAAGAAACTCAAACAAAATCCCGCCCGTTTCCCCGGGGCTGAGGCAATCGAAAATAAAGGCTGGATAAAAGCCCATCGCTGGCTATTATTACGCCGCCTTAGTCAATTGAGTATTTTAGCGCTGTTTCTAGCAGGACCTTTATTTGGTCTTTGGATAGTCAAAGGCAATATTGCCTCCAGTTTGACGTTTGATATATTGCCATTGAGCGACCCGTATATTTTATTGCAAAGCCTCGCAGCAGGTTTTGTCCCCACTGCCACCGCCTTTATTGGTGCGGCTATCGTTTTAGCGGCGTATTTTTTTTTAGGTGGACGGATATATTGCTCATGGGTTTGCCCGATGAATATTGTCACCGACACCGCTGGCTGGCTGCGGCGTAAACTTGGCATTAGCGGGGGACTGGGCTTAAGTCTTTCCAAACAAACCCGCTATTGGTTACTCGCTAGCACTTTAATTTTAGCCGCTATCACCGGGACTTTGGTCTGGGAAGCGGTCAATCCGGTTACTTTACTCTATAGAGGCATACTCTACGGCATGGGCTTAGGTTGGCTGTTAATTTTAGCCGTGTTTTTATTCGACTTGTTAATCAGCAAAAACGGTTGGTGCGGGCATCTTTGCCCCATGGGTGCTTTTTATAGCCTGCCAGCCCTTATCAGTCCTGTACGTATCAGTGCAGTTAAGCGCGAGCAATGCAATGATTGTATGGATTGCTTTGCGGTTTGTCCTGAAAAACAAGTGATTTACACCCCATTGCGTGGCGCAGATCAAGGTATTTCCCCAGTGATTTCATCACCGAATTGTACCAATTGTGGACGTTGTATCGACGTTTGCAATGAGTCTGTGTTTCAATTTGGCTTACAACAACCATTCAAATCTAAATCCCTGTCCCCAAAAAAGGAGGTCACTCATGAAAGCACTTAGCCTGAGCCTGTTATACTTATTACAAGTCCTCATTTCTCCTGTGATGGCAGAGGGACTTCCGAGTTCTTTGCGTGGCGCATCTGCACTCGACACCCCATCAGCCCCGCCCATTGTCAAAAGATGGCAAGACGACCAAGCCCCTATCATGCGTAGCTATGTACAACAACCGCCTTTAATTCCCCACACGGTTGAAGACTATCAAGTCAATTTAAAATCCAACAAATGCCTAACCTGTCATAGCTGGGCAAACTATCGCCAATCGGGTGCGACCAAAATCAGCCAAACTCACTTTGCTGATCGGAATGAAAATGCCCTCGACAATGTTGCCGCCCGCCGTTATTTCTGTAGCCAATGTCATGTGCCACAAACTAACGCCCAGCCTTTGGTCGAAAATACCTTTAACCCTGTACCTAGTCTACGCTAAGGGAGTTTGAGATGACCGAACAACAAAAACGACGTGGTTGGCTAGCGGGATTTTCGACCATTACCATCTTACTTATCGGGGTGGTATTTGGGATTATATTCTGGGGTGGCTTTAACTGGTCGATGGAATTGACCAACACGGAAAAATTCTGTATTTCTTGCCATGAAATGAAAGAAAATGTCTACGAAGAATACCGCAATACGGTGCATTACAGCAACCGTACAGGGGTACGTGCGACTTGTCCTGATTGCCATGTACCAAAAGAATGGGTGCATAAAGTGGTGCGCAAAGTCAAAGCGTCTAGAGAGCTGTATCACAAGTTCTTAGGCACGATTGATACCCCAGAGAAATTTGAAGCCAAGCGTTTAGAGCTAGCACAAAATGTCTGGCGGGAAATGAAAGCCAATGATTCGCGTGAATGCCGTAATTGTCACGATTTTGCCTCTATGGATTACACCAAACAGCAAAAACGCGCTATGGATCATCACGTCAAAGGTTTTGATGATGGACAAACTTGTATTGATTGCCATAAAGGCATTGCCCACAGCTTGCCTGATATGAGTACGGTTGACCCCAGCTCGGTGGTGGGTAAATAAACCCCACTAAAACTTAGGAGGCGTGGCTTTAGCCGCGCTTGAGCGGGACTTCAGTCCCGCCTCCTTACATATCATTTGTGTTTGTTTGCTTTTTGTTTGAGTTTTAAGCTCACACTGCTTAAAGGTAAGCTACAACCATCATCAAACTCAGCTGCCGCCCTCACACCCGCCTCGGCAATTTCCACAGCACTCGCTTCAGTATGATATAAGGCATGCATTGCCCCTAATGCCAAACGCCTCCCTGACCCCAATGCCCAAAATTGTTTGTATTCACCGACTTCCCGATAACTAGCAAAAGAAAAAATCCCGTGTGAATTAATGATAAGCCCATCCAATTGATTCGACTCTACTGGCTGATCGCTGTCCTCACTGGTTTCGAGAAAGTAATGGCGCTTTAATTTTTTTTGTAGTGTTAACAACGTTTCAAAAATTTCCCAGCGGTTATTTAACTTAAATAAATCCGGCTTAGTTCTAATCAAATGTTCGATGATTTGCGACGTTGCCACCCAACCTGCCATCCCAATCACATTGCCGTTGACTTCCAAAAGTTTACTGGCATTTTTTTTATAATCCGCTCGAACGGTTAGAGGGCCAAGACTTGATTGGGTATCGGCGGCAATACTAACTTGACCATTTTTTATCGCTGCGGCAATGACTGTCATCTTGTTATCCTTGCTGATTGTGAAATGCGAGAGGTAAGTAACAGCATATTTTACATGAGTTCATGACTAAAGAATGATTTGAGAGTCTATGCGAAATATGCTGATTATAACGGATTCTGTTGATCCATTTAAAACCTGCCTTTGATAGGAATTGTTATAGGAGTTCCCAAAAAACCTAGCTAATACCATGCTCTTATACTATCAATAAAATGAGAGAATATTCCAATATGAATTAGCGGTTTCTATTTGGGAGGGGTTTAGTAGTTTATCTATTTTTTACAAAATTTTGAGCTTTCCATGGTTATTTGAATACTTCTTGGTCGGAAATATTCGCTTTTTAATCACACTTAAGCGATAAAACCCTAGTTCTTACTTTATGCGCTCTCCTCGCCCCAAACGCTGGCGATTTTATCCTTTATCTTTTGCTCAAATAGGTCGATAAGTTCCTTGTTGGCGTTGACTAAGGCTTGTTCTTTTTCGATTTGGGCGACGATTTGGGTTTGGGTTTCTAGGGGGGGGGCATGAATAGTTAAACTGCGAATAGCTTGTTTGTCTATTGTTTTTGTCGTAGCTCCTTTTACTCTTGAATTTATTTGTTGTTTAGATATAGGGTGTTTCAAACATAAATAAATAAATTTATTTAAAAATATTTCTTTATCAACCCTGATTAAAAATTGATTCATAGCCAAAGAACATGGCATAGATAACTCTGGGACTATATATACTTTTCCTGCATTGCCAATTTTATTTATAATTAAATCCCCACTATATACCTTGCTTTTAGATAAGAACTCATAAGAATGTTTATCTATATATTTCAACTTATTATTAAATGAATTTTCAAAATCTGTGCTTCTTATCATCCAAGCATAAGACTTCTCATCCAAAAGGGTTACGTTTTCTTTTAATATTTTATAGCTTCCATTGGCATGATAATCAGTAAGAATAGTGATTATATCTCCCAATTCCACCATCTCCCATGCTGGGTCTATCTGGATATGGGGTTTGTAGTTGTCCACCACCGCACGCGCCCCGTCGATGATTTTCTGGTAGCCCTCTATCTCGGCGACGATTTCTTGCTGGATGTTGAGCGGGGGGAGGGGGATTTTTATTGTTTCAAAATAAGATGTATTAACACGGGGAAGTTGTGCTCCACTGATGCCTTGTAAAACTTTTTTGTTAAAAATAGTAGAACGCATAACATAAGATAAATATGATGCTATACAGTCATCATTTACTCTATATACAAGTATATCCGTAGAACAAATTCCCTTTATTTCTGAAAGATATACTTTATTTAAGTTTGGTCTAAGTTTTCCGTAAAGAATGTCATTAATTTGGATTTTAGTTTTTATACTTTTTATTTCAGAATATTCATATTTTATTCTCCCTACAAGACCAACATAATTAGGTTTTATATTTTCTAAACCGATATAATTAACAGAACCTGAAAATTTAGATGGCGATATATTATCTTTCACTTTTTTACATATTTGATGAATAGATATTAATTTGTATTTTGAAATATGTATATTATTAACCCGATACCGCTCCCCACTCAAATTCCACTCGCCATTCTCGCCAATTTTGTCCTTTTCCACTTGCAAAACTTTGGGATATTTTTCCGCTGCAAAGGTTTCGCCACTGCGGCAAGCGTGGCTAAACTCACGCAAGCATTGCAGGGCTTCGGGGAGGTCGTTGTGTTCTATCTCGCGCCGTTGTGCGCCGAGGTTAAAACCATCATTGTCGATTTTGACAAATAACAGCGAGCTGGTTTTTTTCGCCAGCGCTTTGTCCATCAACAAAATCGAGGTTTTCACCCCTGAATAAGGCTGGAATATCCCCGCAGGCAAAGACACCACGGCATAGAGGTAGTTTTTAACCAGCATCTCGCGCAGTTCTTTGTAGGCTTTTTGGCTTTGGAAAATAATGCCCTCGGGCACAATCACGGCGGCGCGTCCGTTGGGATTCAGGTGTTCAGCAATATAATCAATAAACAAGACTTCTGAGCGCTTGGAGGTGATAGAAAAACGCTTGTGTGGTTTAATCCCGCCTTTGGGTGACATAAACGGCGGGTTAGCCAGAATAATATCGCTGTATTGATTCCAATTGTCTTGTGAGGTGAGGGTGTCGTATTCGCTGATGTCGGGGGCTGCAAATTCGTGTAAATACAAATTAACCAAGCTTAGGCGCACCATATCGGGGGAAATGTCATAGCCTTTGATATGCGTGGTCAGCCATGTACGTTCATCTGGCGACAATGCCGCCCCAGTCTGTCCGTTTTTGCTGTTGGCTTTGAGGATGTGTTTATAAGCCGAAATCAAAAAGCCTGCTGTGCCGCAAGCAGGGTCGAGAATTGATTCATTTTTTTGCGGCTCGATAACTTCAACAATAAAGTCGATAATGTGCCGGGGGGTACGAAATTGCCCCGCGTCACCTTGCGAGCCTAAGACCGAGAGCAAGTATTCAAAGGCATCACCCAAGCGCTCGGAATGGTCATATTTAAAACCGTTAATTTCTTTGAGGAATTGGTTTAAGGTTTCGGGGTCACGGTAGGGAAGATAGGCATTTTTAAAAATGTCCCGAAACAGAGCAGGGAGCTTGTCGTTTTCGGTCATTTTGGTGATGGCTTCGGCATAGAGACTGAGTTTTTCATGCCCGCCGATGCTTGCTTGCATCAGTTTTGCCCAGCTGTATTTTTCATAGTCTCCGCTGAAGAATTTACGCACACCGCCCAACTCTTCCGCCTCAGCATCCATGTCGTCCATAAATTTGTAAATCAGGGCGATGGTGATTTGCTCAACTTGGGATTTTGGATCGGGGACTTTACCGACCAATAAATCACGGGCAGTGTCTATTTTGTTCTTGGTATTGCTGTCGAGCATTGCTGGTTCGTCCTTGAAGGGGTAACACCCCTTGGAGGGGTGTTATCCCTAGAGCATAAACTGGTTTAGGGGAATATAGTCTTTGATATATTCGGGTATTTGTTTGCGCCAATCTTGTGGCACTTGTTTAAAATCATTCATGCCAAAGGTGGGGCTGGTATGCAGCGCGGTATAGTCTTTTTTGTCGATGATATGCCGGACTTCAGCATCAGCGATATAGGCTTTAAAAAAGTATTTCATCGCCAAAATACTGCTGGCTTCTTCCGGCTTTAAAACGCTGAGCAATTTGTTAAATTCCTCATCTAATAGTTCATCTTTGGATTTAAACCGCTCTATCATACCGAAGGTTTTTTCAAGGATTTCCCGCAGGCTTAAACGCCTGTCAACTCCCGCAGCGCGGCGCAATTTATCGAGACTAAAATAGTCATCTGGTTTGTCCATAATCTCGCGCTGGATATAGTCGCTGGCTTCATTCCACTGTTCGGTGGCAACATAGTTTTTTATTTGCGGATGCGCTTTGACCGTTTCCTCAAATTTGTTAAAAAACATGCGGTCTATTTTCATGCCCTCAGCACCGATGTGTTGCTCTTGGATCTGGCTGATATGGTCAGGGTTGAGGTGTTCATAGCCGTCTATGGCGGCGCGGGGTTTGTCTTCGCTGTCGTTGGGGGCTGGCTCGCCTGTGCTTGGCAAGCGGATGATTTCATCATAATCAAACTCTTCTTCAAAGTATTCACAATTAGCGAAAAAGTCGAACAGTTTGAAGCGTTGTTTTTTCGCCTCTTGGATATGGGCGGCATGTTCTGGATTGTGTAAATCGGTCAAAAAATCATGTATGCGCGTGCCCCTGCCTTTGATTTGGATAAAATCCGTTGGTGAATAAATCGGGCGCATTAAACACAGGTTGAGAATATCTGAGCAATCATAGCCTGTGGTCATCATTCCAACGGTGACGCACACACGGGCTTTGCTGGTTTGGTAAGCTTCGATAAAATTGGCTGTGCCGAGTAGATTATTATTGCTGAAATTGAGGGTAAATTGTTGGGCATTATCGACGTTAGAGGTGACTTGTACGGCAAAATAGGACTGGTATTTGTTGGGGTAAAGTTGATGCGCCATTTCGTTGAGTATTTGGGTCAATTTGGTGGCATGTTTTTGGCTCACGGCAAAAACGATGGTTTTACCGATTTCTGCGCTGATGGGGTCATGCAAGGCATTTTCTAAAAAGGTTTTGCACAACAGGCGGTTTGTGGTTTCGGAAAAGAACTTTTTCTCAAATTGGCGTTGTTTATAACTTTGTTGTTCTATCTCACCCTCGTCATTGGTGACTTCAACATTATATCCCTCATCTGAGAGCAATTGCGTGGTGACTTCGGTGCGGGTATCCACCACAATTGGGTTGATTAAAAACCCCTCTTTGACCCCATCAAGCAGAGAATAGCGGAAGGTGGGTTGCCCATCGTCACAGCCAAAGGTGCGATAAGTATCAAGCAAAATCCGGCGCTCGTGTTCTCTGGGGTCGGCTTGGTCGCTGTCAAATTTTTTTAAATAGTCTTTTGGTGTCGCTGTCAATCCGAGTTTGTAGCCGATAAAGTATTCAAACACCGCACGGGCATTACCACCGATAGAGCGGTGTGCCTCATCAGAAATGACCAAATCAAAATCCGTGGGCGAAAATTGGCTTTGATATTTGTTGTTATAAAGCAATGATTGCACGGTGGTGACGACAATTTCTGCTTTGCGCCAGTCTCGGCGGTTGGCTTTGTAAATCACGGCTTGATAGTCGTTTTTTAGTAAGTCGGTAAATGAGGTATGGGCTTGCTGTTCTAATTCAATTCTATCGACCAAAAATAACACACGGCTGGCATTGGCGCTGCGTAAAAACAGTTTAATCAACGCAGCGGCAGTCAAGGTTTTGCCTGTGCCTGTTGCCATTTCAAACAAGAAGCGTTCTTGTCCGTCGTTGACGGCTTTTTGTATCGCTAACAGGGCATTTCGCTGGTAGTCACGTAGGAATTTAAGCTTGTTTTTTTGGATAAATTCGGGGCGTTCGTTTTTATTTTTCCAAGCGGCTTGTCGGTCGTATTGTGGGTATTGGGTGTGTACCACGTAATCATGCCCAATCAGCTCATCAATTAGCTTTCGTCTATCGGGCGCTTGGGTATTGCGTCCTTGTACGGAATCAGGGCTAGGGTATTGAGTGATAAGGTAGGGATTGCCACGCTTTAAGTCCCAAAAATAGTGCAAATCACCATTAGAGAGCAAGACATAGCGGCAATTGAGCGATTTGGCATAGGTTCGCGCTTGTTCTTTGCCATCTAGCGGATGTTTTTTGCTGGCTTTGGCTTCAAGGACAATCAGCGGATAGCCTTTGTCGTCCAAGAGTAAAAAATCAATAAAACCGTTTTTGCTGTGTTCAAAATCATCGCCAAGCTGATTGATGTCATCGGCGTTGAGTTTGGTTGCTTGTTCGAGTTGGATATTGGCTTTGCCGTTTTCATCATCAAAAAAACGCCAGCCTGCGGTTTCTAGTAAATGGTTAATTTTTATACGAGCAGTGGCTTCATTGGTGCTCATGAGATAAATATTCCTTGGTGTCTGACGTAAATATTTTTAAAGGTTGGCAATAATCTCATTTAATGTTCATGCCGTCCAGTATTCGCAGAACATAAGCAATGCCGTATAAACTATACAGTTAATGTAATGTCGATTGCGTGGCGCTACGGCTAAAGGTATCAACGCGTGCGGGGGGGAAGTTTTGCCAGACCATTTGAGTGTCAATGTGGCTTAAATATTTGGCTTGGTTAGTTGAAGGCGAGCGCAAATTATAGGTAAATTGCACAAAAATCCCGCCCTCTGGCAGTAAATGGTGGACTTGCTGCATAATCGCCCGTACCACTGGCTGTGGCAAAGAGCGCAACGGCAAGCCTGAAACCACCGCTTGGACTTTTTTCGCATCCCGTCCCAATAATTGTTTTAATTGGCAAGCATCGCCTTCGATGACGCGAATATGGGGGAATTGGTGGCGTAAATGCGCCGCCAGTGCTGCTGATTGTTCGACTGTCACCAAGCGTTCGGGCGCAATGCCTTGGTCTAATAGTGCGCGGGTAATCGTGCCTGTGCCACCGCCAAGTTCTATCACTAGCCCTTCGCTTTGGTGCTTTTGCACTTGCGCTGCCATTGCATTGCCTAAGTATTTGGAACTCGGACAAGCTGCGCCAATGGCACGGGGATTAACAAAAATTTCTTTGGCAAAGAGCAAAAAAGGTGCGCCTTTTTCTTGGTATTTTTGCTTAGCGCGATGGTGTAGGCGCTTGAAAGGTTTTGGTTCTTTCGCTGTGGGTTCGTTGTGACGAAAGCGGCGTTTTTGGCTTTGGTTTTTTAGCCCATCACTGACAGAGGCTCGAATGCGTTGCCATGATTTATGAATTTTCGCTTTCATCACTCAGCCCTCAATTAGCCGCGTATATGCCCATTTCCTAACACAATGTATTTTTGTGAGGTTAGCCCCAAGACACCCACAGGACCACGGGCGTGAATTTTATCGGTACTGATGCCAATTTCTGCGCCCAGTCCATATTCAAAGCCATCGGCAAAGCGGCTGGAGGCGTTGACCATCACCGAGCTGGAGTCTACTTCAGCAAGAAATTGTTGTGCTCGTGTCCAGTTTTCGGTGACGATGACATCGGTATGTTGGGAGCTATATTCACGGATGTGTGCCATTGCCGCTTGCATATCGGTGACAATTTTGACCGATAAAATCGGCGCTAAATATTCTGTGCCCCAATCTTCTTCGGTGGCGGCAACCAAATCAGGATAGAGTTTTAGGGTTTGCTCACAGCCGCGCAGCTCTACGCCCGCTGCTTGATAAGCCTTGACTAAAGGTGGCAAGACTTGTTCGGCAATACCCTCGGCAATCAATAGGGTTTCCATGGTATTGCAAGTGCCATAACGCTGGGTTTTGGCATTGACCGCGACTTTGACCGCTTTGTCTACGTCGGCGGCATCGTCGATATAGGTGTGACAAATGCCATCGAGGTGTTTAATCACCGGTACGCGGGCTTCGTTACTGATGCGTTCAATCAAGCCTTTGCCACCACGCGGAACGATGACATCAACGTATTTGGTTTGGGTAATCAGCTCGCCGACAGCGGCGCGGTCGGTGGTTTCCAATACTTGTACGGCCGTTTCTGGCAAGCCTACTTGAGCTAAGGCTTGGCGAATACACTTAGCAATGGCTTGATTGCTGTTAATCGCCTCGGAGCCGCCGCGTAAGATAACGGCATTGCCGGCTTTGAGACACAAGGCAGCGGCATCAGCAGTTACCGCCGGGCGGGACTCGTAAATAATGCCGATAACGCCCAAAGGCACGCGCATTTTGCCGACTTGAATGCCACTGGGGCGGTGTTCAAGGTCGGTAATTGCGCCGATAGGGTCGCTGAGTCCTGCGATTTGACGCACGCCGTCAATCATGCCAGCGATACGTTCAGCATTGAGGGCAAGGCGGTCAACTAAGGCGCTGGCGAGGCCTTTGGCTTCGGCGTTTTTAATGTCTATGTCATTTGCCGCTTGAATATCATTGCTGGCGGCTTCTAAGCTATCGGCAATGGCTAACAGGGCTTTTTGTTTGTCGCCACTGCTTGCTCGCGCAATTTCAACGCTGGCATCACGGGCTTGTTTGCCCACTTGCTGCATGTAATCACTGATATTCATATTTTGTCTCAATTTGTAGACCTAGCGTGCTAGATCTCAGACGTAACATGTTACGTCTCTACGGTTTTTATTCTTTCGAGCGGGAAACATATTCCCCGGTACGGGTATCGATTTTAATTTTATCGCCTTCGTTCAAAAATAAAGGCACGCGCACTCTAGCACCAGTCTCTAGGGTTGCGGATTTGCTGCCACCACCGGAGGTATCGCCTCGGATGCCTGGTTCGGTTTCGGTAATCTCTAAATTGACAAAGTTCGGCGCTGTGACTTGTAGCGGTTCGTTATTCCACAAGGTCATTTCGCAATCTTCTTCGCCTTTAATCCATTGTTTCGCTTCGGATATGGCATTGGCATCGGCGGCATATTGCTCGTAACTGCTCGGATCCATAAAATGCCAAAATTCGCCATCGCTGTAGAGATATTGCATGGTGACATCCATGATGTCAGCCGCTTCGACACTTTCACCGGATTTGTAGGTACGTTCAATCACGCGACCATTTTTGAGGTTACGCAGTTTGACTCGACTAAAGGCTTGCCCTTTACCCGGTTTAACAAATTCGTTTTCGATGATGCTATAAGGCTCACTATCAATTAACAGTTTAAGCCCTGAACGGAATTCATTGGTACTAAAATTCGCCATCGGTCTGGATACTCTATTTGGATCGGCTGAAGAATTGGGAGTGCCTAGCCACCAAGGGCTAGGCAGGCATTAATGCCTATTTGGTCTCAAAGCTAGGGAGCTTTTTCTCAATACATTCGTTTTTCATAATCACGTATTGAGGTAAACCATTTTCGCCATAAGGAGGATAGGATTCACCTTGCATCAATGGACCTAAGTAAGCGCGGCAAGCGTCGGTGATACCAAAGCCATCTTCAGAGATAAATTCGGCTGGCATCATTTTTTCGACGTTAGCCACCTCAGAGAGGTTAGCTGAACCGATTTCCCAAGTGTAAGGGCTATCAGATTTACGTACAACGGTAGGCATGACTGAGTTTTTACCCTCAACGGCGAGTTCAACGGCGGCTTTACCCATGGCATAGGCTTGTTCCACATCGCTTTGTGAGCCTAAGTGACGCGCTGCACGTTGGAGATAATCGGCAACCGCCCAGTGGAATTTATAGCCTAAAGCGTCTTTAATCATGTTAGCAACAACAGGGGCAGCACCACCTAATTGCGCGTGACCAAAGGCATCGCGCGTGCCTTGTTCAGCCAAGAAACGACCGTCAGGCCAGTGAGCGCCTTCAGAGACAACCACAGAAACATAACCGTATTTATCCACTTTATCTTTCACAGTCGCTAAGAATTTATCTTGGTCGAATTCAACTTCTGGGAATAAGATAACGATAGGTAAGTCAATATCCGCATCCGATGCCATGCCACCTGCGGCTGCAATCCAGCCTGCGTGACGGCCCATGACTTCTAAAACGAAGACTTTGGTAGAGGTTTTTGCCATAGAGGCTACGTCAAAACTCGCTTCACGGGTAGAGACAGCGATGTATTTAGCAACAGAGCCAAAACCTGGGCAGTTGTCGGTAATTGGTAAATCGTTATCAACGGTTTTAGGGACGTGAATCGCTTGGATTGGGAAACCTAAAGAGTCAGAAAGTTGAGAGACTTTAAGGCAGGTATCTGCGGAGTCACCACCACCATTGTAGAAGAAATAGCCGATGTCGTGGGCTTTGAATACTTCGATTAAGCGTTCGTATTCAGCGCGGTTTTCTTCAACGCTTTTCATTTTGTAGCGGCAAGAACCAAAAGCACCTGAAGGGGTGTGGCGTAAAGCTGCAACAGCCTCGTCGCTTTCTTTTGAGGTGTCGATTAAATCTTCGGTTAATGCGCCGATGATACCGTTACGACCCGCGTAAACGGTACCGATTTTGTCGCTGTGTTGGCGAGCGGTTTCGATAACGCCACAAGCAGAAGCGTTAATAACGGCGGTAACACCACCAGATTGTGCATAAAAAGCATTTTTAGCCATAGGTTAAGACTCCAAAAAGTAGACTTTCCAAAAAGAGAACGGGATTAAGATTTATTTTGCGAGGTGGCAAAATCCGCTTGGACTTGCAGCAAAGAGGTGACACATTCGGCGATGTTGTCATATTCGTCAATACCTGTGCCATATTGTTGATGGACACGGTAAAAAAACTGGCAGCGATAACGCTCTGCGCCAGATTTGAAAATGACAAAGCCTGCCCCCCCTTCAATACGCCACAAAGCCACCGGGCAAGGGGTTAATTCACGATCGCCTGGACGTAGGCGAATTTCGGCTTCACCAAGATCAATGTCAATGTCTTGGCGATAACGCTCTTTTAAGGTGCTTTTTATCACCCAAAGTTCGGATTCATTAAAATCAGGTATCGCTTTCATTCGATATATTTTCTACAATGATAAACCTTTAAGCTTACAATGCCTTGCTTTTCGGTTCAATCATTTTTTTGGTTGCACTCGGTCAAGCAAGGCTTTTTTGCTTGATTATAGATATACAATGTTATACCATGTATATACTCAATGCCTTAGCTAATTTGGAAGTGGATCCCATGGCAGAGAAGAAAAAACGTAAGAAGTTGAAAAAGAAGGACTCTCAACTTTTGATTCGTATCAATGGCGAGGAGCGTGAGCAATTTATTGATTTGTGCGAACAACTCGATAGCAGTGCCGCTAGAGAAATCCGCCGTTTTATTCGAGATTTTATTGCAGAGCAAGAAACAAATCTTGATGAATGATGTTTTTTTCATGGTGTGGTGACCTACAGCACTATACTGTGTCCCTGAGTATTAATGCGATACCTGAACTACAGCAGGTTGATGTCTACAGCTCATGTATTAATACTTGGAACCTGCGTCTCTGATGGTGACTACAGCCCCATCAGAGATGCACTCTTTAACACCTTTCTTTAACAAACTAATAATTGCCCAGCAGAGGCTTGCTGAGCGATCTGCATCGTCCATACAGGCAGTGCCCCACTTAAAGTAAAGTGTTGGCGTTTACCTTCAGGTTTGGAGGTTAATAGTACATTGCCCTCGGCAGCGGCTAATACCAATTGCTCTTGGCGTTTTTGTAGCCGTAATTGTGATAATAAAAATTCGCCTGCATTCACCGCTTGTTGTAGTTGCCCGCCTTGATTATCAGTACAGCCAAAAGCAAGTAACATCCCCCGACTGCTTTCTTCGACCACATGCCCTTGAAAGCGCCGCACGAGCTGAATACAAAGTCGATACAACTCTAATTGTTGTTGTGCCCAGTCACGTAAAATTTGTTCATCAGCATCAAGGGCACTGGGTTCGATAACCCGCCAGTGACAATAAAGCAAAGATAGGTGTTTATAAGTCCAGGTTTGGCTTTGTTCGGTAAACGGTAAGCGCACCGAAAATTGCGAATCTTCGGTGAGTTGTTCATAGGTATTGATAGTTTGCTGTTGTGGACTACGCCCTGAGCGTCTAAGCATTTCGGCACAGAGTTGATATTGGGCGTTGAGGCTATCGCTCAAACCTTGTTCTGCATACATTTGCATCAATAAGACGTGACAAGGTTCATAAGCGGGATCAAGGGTAAAAATAAAATCACTGCCTGCGACCACCACTTCAAAGTTTTTTTCTTCAAACAAACGTTGGAGACGATTAAAAACGCCTAAAACCACCGTTTGTTGCCACATTTGTTGTTGCTGTTGCACCCATGCTTGGTATTTTTCCGTGCCCTTGCTAAAAGAAATATCAGCCAAAAAACCTTGACCATAAAGACGTTGGAGTTTTTGCACATCGGCAATATTACGAATTTTTTTCAAGCGTTTTTTAAAATTAGTGGTGTCCATAGACACTTTGGAACTGGGATCAAAACGCCATTGCACCCATTCATGACAACTGCTAATTTCATAGGGAAAATATTTATTGAGGTGGTGCAATGCCACCCGCAAGCTATTTTTTTTCTTATCAGGACTGACATCTGCCCAGAGTAAATCCGCCAATTTATTGCGAGAATGACTCGCTGTGTCATTGAGTAAATAAAATAAAAGCAGACGATTTTTGCCAGTGAGTTTTATCACCGTGTCGTTAAGATAAATGTTTGGGTGATTAAACAACTGAATTGATAATAGTTTTTTCATATGATGACCTAAAAGTATGGGGTTCTAAAATCCATGATTGTTATTGAAATAACCCATAGCGCCATAGCATCAGCACTTGGATTGTTTGTTTTAGAACCGAAGCAAAATCGACAATAGACTTTGTTAATGGCATTCTAGCAATATTCCTCGCAGATAACAGCTATTAATTAATGCTACGATACGAATGCCTGGTGTTTTTTTGGGGGTAAAAGTAAAATATTACTTTTATTTCAAATAATTACACGTTTAAGTTAGGCTATTTTTAATTTAAAATAGAATAAATAAAAAATATAGCATTTAATTAAAAATACCGTATTTAATCAAGGAAAATTAATGAAGATTAATTTAAGGAAAGAAAGTCAAAGGGGAAAACGCAGAATTTTTCGGTTTTTATCACCCTCATTACGCTTTTTTGCTTGCCCAGTGGTATTTGCGCAACATCCGTTAAGTATGGCGATTGACCAAACTCATGAAATCCTCAGGGCTAACCCGAACAGCTGCTCCCGTGGGACAAGAACGCACACAAGCAGGACCACCACCTAGGTCTTTGCACATATCGCATTTAACCGCCTTTTTGTGTGGATTATCCGGCTGTTCTAAAGCTTGCCCAGGTTCGGGGCCAATACCAAATAACAACCATGACCAAAGGCTGGGTTTTTTCTGTTTGTCGGCGCTCATTTGAATCACGCCATAAGGGCAATTATGCTGGCAAGCACCACAGCCAATGCAGTTATCAGCGATATAAACTTCGCCATTGGCAGCCCTGTGAATCGCATCAGGTGGACATTCACGCATACAGCGCGGGTTTTCACAATGACGGCAAGAGGTTGGTACATGGGTGGCATCAAAATGCGTACCTGCGTGACGGTTTAGTCTTGATGTGCCCGAATGGGTTTCAGCGCAGGCTTTTTCACATTGGTCACAGCCAACGCACAATGCCTCATCAATTAATAAGACATCGGTCGCCTCGCCTAAGCCTTGGGCAACCAAAAAACCAATTAAGTTACCTGCATTGGGTTGTCCTTCCATGCGGTGATTTTCTGCCATATTATGCTGGAATTTTGCCTCAACCCGGTGTTGTAGCGCAGGCGAGCGTTGCAATAAGCCCATAAAATCACGCCCATCGAGGCGGATGGTTTCGGTAGCAATGGTGGCATAAACGCTACTATCGCGTTGTGTTCCGCTCAGTAGTGCCATCTCGCCAACATAATTACCCGCAGCAACATAAGCCAAAATCACTTCATTACCGCCAATGGTGCGGGAAATGGTCACGGAACCGCTACGAATCAGATGTAAACAATCGGCTTCATCACCTTCGCGAAATAACGCTTCATTGGCAGCAAAATGCTCAATTTTCGCCGAATGTACTACCGCAGCTAAATCAGAAGCCGGGACTTCAGGGGCAATGCTGGATTGAATCGCGCGGAGCATGAACACTTGGTCAATTTGGCGTTTGACCGAGGGGATGCTTTGAATCAGCTTATTCATACTATTGCGCGGAGTTTCTAGCAAAATACATTGTTGTCCACTGCCAGCGTACACGGTTGCGGTACGGCGGCGACCGGAAATCAGTCCCATTTCACCAAAAAATTGTCCTTGGCGTAGGGTAATAATTTTCGTTGGGTCGTTACGGTCAATCGGGATTTGAACTTCACCGCTAATGATGCTGTAAAAACTACTGCTGTAATCGTTATAGTTGAAAATTATCGCTTGAGGTTCTGGGGTGTGAATTTGGCTATCGAGCATAAATTCACGCAGTTGCAGGCGGCTTAAACCTGAGAGCAAAGGCAAATGCAAACGCATTAATTCAAGGCTTTGTTCTACTGATTGAAATATCGGCAAAGCTTTAAATTTATTCTGTAACAATCCCTCATCAGCAGGACGCACAGATCGTCCTAATAAGTGTTCTATAACTTCAAACCCTTGATTGATAGCGGGTTTGATTAAGGGAGCTGCTGCAAGATTGCCGATAATATACAATTGATTAACAGTGCTTTCATATCGATTGTTAATCATTGGTAAGGCGCTGGGGTCTTGGCTATTAAAGCCGACACCGATACTTTCTAAAAATGTCCGTGGTGGTTCTGCACCCAAGCGGGCAATAATTTGATCACAAATAATTTCGGTTGGCCCTTGTGGGGTTTTAACCGCAACCACTGCATTTTTATTTAATTCACTGCGGGCGGGGAAAATTGCTGCAATTTGCGTGTCATAATAACATTCAATTTGCTGAGTTTGGATAGCCTTCAAGATGGCTTTTTGGTTGCTGGTTCGAGCACGGATAAATTCAGCGCGACGGTTAATCAGAATCACTTGATTGTGCGCCATCAGAGCTAAAGCATTTTCAATCGCAGCATCACCGGCACCGATAATGACCAAAGTTTTATCTCGGTAAAGATCGGCATCAGGTAGTTGGTATTGGACAAAAGGATAAGCTTTGGTGAGAATATGAGAGCTAAAATGGCGCGGGTTGCCTTGTATCCCGGTGGCAATGATAATTTTCTGTGCCTGCCATTGCTTGCCATTATCTAATTGTAAATTAAACCCTTCTGTATCATGTTCAATATGTTGCACACGGCTATTAAACTGGATATTCAGTTGTTGCTTCTCGACACAGTTTTGCCATGCTAGCAGCAAATCCTCGCGCGCTTTAGCGCTAAAGGGCAGATCTCCGCGCAAAGGTAAAGCTTGCGGTTCTGCCATCACCCATTTGTTTTTTTGGTATTGATAAACGGTATTGGCAAGGTGTGGTGCTGCTTCTAAAACAATATAAGGAAGTTTATGCTGTTGCGCCCGCAAAGCAGCACTTAAGCCCGCAGGGCCCGCACCGATAATGGCAAGTTGAATCACGGACGAATCTGACATGTGTGGAGCCTATGGAGACGACATCGGTTTCATAAGTTATGCTTCTTCTTCGTCATCAAGACAACGACGTTCGGCGGAGACCATGACTAAAATAAAGCCAACAACAGGGGTGAGTACCAAGGAGCCAAATAAGTAACCCCAAAACCCCATGGTTTTATTGCGCCCCAAAATAGCGATTAAAATGGCGAGTAGCACATAAATATGACTGAGCACAATGGCAAGCATGATGGTATCCGATAGATTTAGATTTTTATGTGAACACAAGGGAAATTGTAGCACAGCCACAAGCTGCTGTAATAAAGCTTAACTTGCCGATACATTAGCAGGAATTTTCATAATAAAGTTACTGCCTTCCCCGCGTTGACTTTCAACATGTATTTCTCCCCCCATCAGCTGACAAAACTGTCGCGTTAAGGTCAATCCTGTCCCAGCAACATTGTAATGTTCATAGCTATTATTTTGTTGGTTTTCAAAAAGTTTTGATAAACGCAATAATTGTTGATGGGTCATGCCAATGCCTTTATCTCTGACTTGAAAATAAATCCAATCAATGCCCTGATCCTGTTTACGCTCAGCGATCAAGACAATTTGACTGTCTTTGGCATATTTACAGGCATTATTGAGTAAATTGAGTAGATTTTGGCGCAATTTGGTTTGATCTGCATTCATGGTTCCTAGCGCATCATCCACTTCTAATTTTAATTGGTTGTTGTATTGCACTAATAGGGGTTGTACCGATTGCATCACATCTTGCAACATCGGGGTTATATCAAAGGTTTCCAAATACAGGGTAATGCGGTTATTTTCCAGCCGCGAGAGATCAAATAGGTTATTGATTAATTCCAGCAAATGATAACTCGCCCCATGAATTTTTTGTAAATCTGGCACAAGATTATCGTAGCCCAAATCATCAGCATCTTCTTGGACAATTTCGGTATAGCCAATAATGGCATTCATCGGCGTGCGCAATTCCAGATTCATATTGGCTAAAAACTGAGTTTTCGCTTGCCTGGCTTGTTTTTCTTGGACTTTGCTACGCTGAGCGTGAATTTTAAGTTTTTGTGCATAACTGCGGACACTGTGCGCTTCAGCACGCCCATGTTGAATTTGAGTTTTTGCTTGTTCTAAGGCATTTTTATGCTGTTTTAGGGTTTGTTGTAATTGGCTCAACATTTGTGTACGCTGGGTTAGCAAGGTCGCTTGTTGCTCTAATTGCAAACGGTAATCGCCTACTTGTGCCGATGCTGAGGCTTGGATTTCATGACTTTTTTCCAAGTGTTGTTCCAAATTCATTAAAACATCATCAAAGCTACGCTTGAGTTGTTCGACCTCGGTCATGGATTGTTTATCTAAAGCGGGTAACACCAATAATTCCGTACGGCTTTTGAGTCTTTCGACATATTCGCGTAGTTTTAAAATCGGCGCGTGATAATAGCGATAAAGTAAAAGAAGAATAAGCATTAAACCCAGCCAAATAAATAGGCTGAAAAATAACAATAGAAATGGATCACTGGTTTCTAAACTGGATTGTGCTGGCTGATAAGCAAGCAAAGTCCAAGGCAGTACCTGTAGGCGACGGCTAGTAATACGATACAATAAGGGCTTTTTCCCCTCACCTTTTACCAAGGTATTGCGGGCATTGTGCTTGAGTAAATTTTCCCACGAACGCCGCTTCTCACTGCGATACAAATTATATTCACTGCGTTGATGATTACCTAATAAGCTTTTTTCCGCTTGGCTGGCATTGGCATAACGCCCGGTATGTGTCAGTACTTCACCTGTTTCATGGTTGACCAATACCAAGCCACCTAAATCCGCAATACGGACTTTCTCTAAGGTTGAAAATAAGCTTTCAATCGAAATACCAATGCCTATCATGCCTTTAAAATCATGGTTTTCATAAATACCTTGGGTCATACTCAGCATTTTGGTGCGGGTGTAGTTTTTATCATCATAAATTGGCGTAATATGAATGTGTTCATTTTGTTTATTTTGGTGATACCAGGTTTCACGCTGATTATATAAATAATTTTTGTCGCGCCAGATTTGCAACTGCATGGATTCGGGATCATTGAAGGTTTTGCTGTTGAGGTTTTTTATATTCTTACTCACCATTAGCATGAAGGTTTTATGTTGAAAATATTGTGTGGCAAGCGTGGGTTCTAGGGCAAAAAAATGATTAAACTGGTGTGGATGTAATTGCAGATTTTCACTCAGCATTTTTTGTAAAAATGCTAGACTGGCTTGTTGAGAAGCGGGGATTTGTCTTTTTTTCCGTGATTTTTTCAGATTTTTGTCTAAAGGTCTCAAACGAAAAATATCAATATAATTGGCTAGGCGTTTAAGACTGTGCTCTGCGGTGGTAAATTCTTGGGATAAATAATCTTGCCAATGCGTTGCTTGTTGCTCAAAATTTGCCCGTGCAGCGTCGTCTTGCCAAACGTTGCGCTGTTGCAGTGCAATAATAGTTATAAAAAATAATACTGAACTGCCCAATAATAGCCCATATAGCCAAGACTTAGCTCGCCAAACACCGCGAGGAAAGGAAAAAGCTTGCCAACGCTGTTGCAAACCTTGCCAAGCATTGACGCTCAAAGTTTGCAACTGCGTTTTAAGTTGAGACATTAACGGCAGAAACTTCGCTAACATAAGGGGTAAGAAGCTCCTTTAAATCACCGCTGACATCAATATTTTGATCCAGCTAGTGCTGATGATGTTGGTGTTCTGCATGTTCGGGATCCATTGTCTTTGGTTGCATATCCGAGGTTTTTTCGTCCATCATTTCAGTATGCCCACTATGCTCACCATGCTGTCCGTGCCCGTGTCCGTGATGCATTGGTGGCATAACAAGCAACCATAATGCCATCGCGATAATACTAAGACCGGCGGCTTGGCGCAACCAAGCTTTTTGTCGCCAATGATTCACTTTTTCAGCTAAGGTTCCCATCAGTAATAACATCGGCAATGTGCCTAAACCAAAAGCAACCATGACCGCCGCCCCTTGCACAGGATCTGCGACAGCAATGGTTAAAGCCAATGCAGCATAGACCATACCACAAGGCAACCAACCCCAAATACCACCCACTAAAAAAGCATGAGGATAACTTTTAACCGGCAAAAAGCGTCGCCCCAGTGGCTCAATATGTTTCCATAAATGGCTACCGGCTTTTTCAAGATAGACCAAGCCGCTCCACCAGTTAGCGATATACATACCCAATAACATCATAAAAACAATCGCAAAATAACGTCCGGTCTCTTGCGGATTGGGAAACACCGACATTAATTGCTTACCAAATAAAGCCAGTAAGACCCCAGCGATGGTATAACTTAAAATACGCCCGCCATTGTAAGCTAACAAATAACCCATTCGAGTCTTGGGTTGGGTTTGAATATCCTTTGCAAGTCCCAAACTTAACATACTGATAATGCCACCACACATGCCAACGCAATGTAGTGAGCCTAAAAACCCCATATTAAACGCTGTGAAAATGCTCACAAAATCTAGCGTTGTTATGGACATGACAATCCCCTAAGCAAAAAGTTATAATGCGCGGTTACTCTGAAGAAACCGTAGCGCAAGGAAATAAAAAATGAATTTGGATCGAGTTGACAGCGGCAAAGATGTGCCCAATAGCATTAATGTGATTATTGAAATCCCTGCTCACAGTGACCCTGTGAAATATGAAGTTGACAAAGAAACCGGCGCGATGTTTGTCGATCGGTTTATGAGCGCCTCCATGCACTACCCTTGTAACTACGGGTATGTCCCCCACACTTTATCAGAAGATGGCGATCCTGTCGACGTGTTGGTTATCACCCCGGTTCCCTTGATCAGTGGCTCTGTGATTCGTTGTCGTCCTGTCGCGGTTTTAAAAATGACCGATGAAGCCGGAGCCGATGCCAAAGTACTTGCGATGCCTGAAGATAAACTCTGCGTTGATTCGCGTAATATCTTAGATAAAGAAGACGTTTCCATCACTTTACTCAATCGAATCGCCCACTTTTTCGAACACTATAAAGATTTAGAAAACAACAAATGGGTGCGCATTGATGGCTGGGGTGATAAATCTGAAGCTTTTAAGGAAATCACCAGCTCAGTGACCCGCTATAATGAAGCCACAGACAAACCTTGCTTCTAAAGCGCTTTATATCTTCCCATTCAAGCTTGCAAAAGCCCATTTTTGTAAGCTTTACTCCTGAGACAACATGCTAGTTTGTATCCTCTCCGATAGTCACGATCATATCCCCTTATTGCGCAAAGCCGTTGGGCAAGCCAAAGAGCAAGGCGCAGAAATTATTTTACATTGTGGCGATGTGGTGGCTCCCAGCACCCTAAAAGCTGTGATGGATGCGGATTTACCCATTCACGCTATTCATGGCAATAACATGGGTGATATGTATATGCTCAGCCGTATTGCACATAAATCCGAAGGACAACTGCATTATTACGGACAAGATGCCAGCTTTATCCTCGCTGAAAAACGTATTTTTATTGTCCACTATCCGCATTATGCCCGGGCGATGGCAACCACGGGTGACTATGATTTGGTTTGCTGTGGGCATACACATAAAATCCAAAATGAATGGATAGACAACGTCAAAGGCGGGCAAACCCTGCTTTGCAACCCGGGTACAGTCGGCGGCGTGGGCGCAAAACCAACCTACCTGATGGGGGACTTGGAAGACATGCAGTTTAGCTTATGTGAAGTCGAGTAAGGTTTATTTGCGGGGCATTTGTCCCGTTTAAAACTTGACCTTTGAATTGTTAAACTGATGTGACGCACTTAACTGTTTTTTTGCTTTTTTGGGCAAAAAAGAAGCCTTTGCGTCACATCCGCTGTTAAATTGATTGAGGTGACATTATTATATTAAAAGCTGCTTATGCTAGAATGCTCGGTGAGCGAATTTTTGCCGCTTTTAATGAAAAAATTAATCAATGCACATTGCATTTGCATGGTGCTACAAAAAACACCCAACGACATACCATCAATCCGATTTATCATGAATTATCGTTTCTTTCTTCCCCATTTGGTCTACCTCAGCTTATTGCTGTGCTGGCAAACCGTGCTGGGAGAGACAAACGCGGTATTTAGTATTGCCAATGCCAAAACCCACCTTGACGAAACCGTCTACCGTTTAGATGCCGATTTAAACTATCAACTCAGCCACGAAATCAAAGAAGCCCTGACAAACGCCGTCGCCATTACCTTGGTATTAAGAATTTCCGTCAATCAAAAACGTGATTATATTTGGAATAAAAATGTTGCCAAGCTCGAACAACGTTACACGCTGCATTATCACAAACTCAGTCAGCGTTATGTTTTAACCTATCTCAATACCCAGTCGCATATAAATTTTGCCAAATTAGAAACCGCCTTACGGGTGTTGGGGGAATTACGCGATTTTCCCCTACTAGATGCGAGTTTAATTGAAGATAATGAGCAATATCAGGTTGAAATGAACACATTATTAGATATTGAAGCATTGCCAGCGCCTTTACGTCCCGTAGCCTATTTTTCCGAACAATGGCGACTTAAAAGTAAAACATATCGGCTAGAACTCAAACAGGCTGATTAGAGTAAGGGTGTTGCGCAAGGTATCATTAGGCAAGCAAATACAGCAGATTAATTTGGGATTTTATTTACCTAAGGAGTTTTTTTATCATGGAAGTTTCTCGCCCTATGACTTATTTGGGCTTTGCTGCACTCTCATTGGTCAGTCCTAACCTTTGGGCGGCTGATGGGCTTAATAGTGGCAATACCGCTTGGGTATTGACCGCTACCGCTTTAGTTTTATTTATGACTTTACCGGGGCTTGCACTATTTTATGGCGGCTTGGTACGGAGTAAAAATGTCCTCTCGGTGTTGATGCAATGTTTTGCCATCGCTTGTGTCACCTCAATTTTGTGGCTAGTCGGGGTGTATAGTCTCGCCTTTGATACCGGTAACGCTTGGATTGGCGGGGTTTCCAAATTCTTTATGGCCGATATGACCGAATCCGGTTTAAGTGGCGATATTCCCGAATCGACTTTTTCCTTGTTTCAACTGACCTTCGCCATTATTACCCCGGCTTTGATTATCGGTGCCTTTGCTGAGCGAATGAAATTCTCGGCAATGCTGATATTCTCATCTATTTGGTTAATCGTTGTTTATGCCCCTGTCACCCATTGGGTTTGGGGTGGCGGTTGGCTACAACAAATGGGTTTATTGGATTTTGCTGGCGGTACAGTGGTACATGTGACCGCAGGTGTTGCCGCCTTGGTTGCCGCTATCATGATAGGCCCGCGTCGAGGTTTTCCCACCACTGCCATGCCACCGCATAATATGACCATGACCGTGATTGGCTCGGGGATGCTCTGGGTCGGCTGGTTTGGCTTTAATGGCGGCAGTGCCTTAGCCGCTAATGGCGATGCCAGTATGGCAATGATGGTCACCCATATTTCCGCCGCCACCGGCGCGGTTACTTGGATGGCATTAGAATGGATCAAATACGGCAAACCCAGTATGCTCGGTATTGTCACCGGCATGGTCGCAGGCTTAGGGACGATTACTCCTGCCTCGGGATTTGTTGGTCCCGCTGGCGCGCTAATCATTGGCTTAAGCGCTGGTTTTGTTTGCTTTAACGCGACCTTGTTTATTAAACGGGTGTTAAAAATTGATGATTCTTTGGATGTTTTCCCCGTGCATGGCGTTGGCGGTATTTTAGGCACATTTCTCGTTGGTATTTTTGCCTCGACTGAATTGGGTGTCTTTAGCGGACAGGGCTTTGCCGAAAACATCACCAGCATGAGTGAGCAACTGACCGTCCAAACCATCGGCATTGCCTCCACCTTGGTGTATACAGCAATATTGACCTATGTGTTATTAAAACTGATTGATTTAAGCATCGGTTTACGGGTCAGTAAAGAAGAAGAAATCGAAGGCTTAGACATTGTTCTGCATGAAGAACGTGGCTACGATATACATTAAATCCCGATGATATTTAACCCTGCCACAAACCAGCACAGCACCAAGCTAAGACTACTGAGTTTATTACTCAGCTTCAGTCTCTTGGCGGCTCAATCTGTGAGCTTGTGGCACGGGCTAGATCACCCTTTTCACCCCCACAGCAGTGATTGTCTAAGCTACACGGCCCTAGAAAAAACCGAACAAGGTTTTATTTCAGCGCCTATCACACTGCCACAAGTCCACGCGGGTGCATCCAAAGCCCCCGTTTTCAAGCCAACACTTGGGCATCATAATCAAGATTACGCCCTTATCCGCGCCCCACCTGTACTGCTATAAATCTCCCTCTTTTATACCGATGCTAGGCGCATTTTTATGTCTTATCGGCTGTCTATTTTTATTACAACACGGGTGTCCTGATGTCCTCAGCCCTGTTAGCTGCGCAACAATTGGTGGTGGGTTATCAAAAACCCATTACTGCGCCGATTTCGTTTCAATTACATGCAGGTGAAGTCTTGGGTTTACTGGGACCTAATGGATCGGGTAAATCTAGCCTCATCGCTGCCATTACCGGTACAGCGCGTATTTTTAGTGGTCAATTACATAAAGCCCCAGGCATAGAACTCAGCCATCAGCGCCAGCGCCCGGTGCGTTTGAAAGAAATGCCGATCCAAGGGCGAGAATTATTACAACTCTGCGCCGCCGATAAATTGCCTTTGCCTGCGCGTCTTAAACCTTTTTTAGATCAGCGTTTAGATAAACTCAGCGGTGGACAACTGCAATTTTTGCAAACTTGGGCATGTATGGGCAGTGGTGCGGATGTGATTTTATTGGATGAACCAACCAATAACTTAGACCCCGAAGGCATTGACAGTTTAGCTGATAGTTTAAAGCACCTTGCGCCTAATCAAGCAGTATTACTGGTTAGCCATGAACAAAATTTCATCGACAAGGTTTGTAGTCAGGTTGTCGAGGTAAGCAAAAATGCTTGAAATCTTATTTGATCCTTTATTTCGCTTACCCTTGTTTACGGGGCTATTATTAGCCTTGTTATTACCTTTAATTGGGGTTTATTTGCGCCTGCGCGAAGAATGGCTAGCAGCGTTAGGTCTGGCACAATTGGCAGGGGCGGGCGCACTCAGTGGCGCAGCTTTGGGATTGCCTTTATTAGCAGGTTCTGCCTTGGGCGCTGTCTTGGGTGCTGGGGTTAAAAACTTGCGCAAAGGCTTGGGCAATGATGCCTATGCGGTGATGATTTTATTGGGCTGGTCTCTGGCCTTATTAATTTCTGCTAACTCCCCGCATGGGGATGAACTCGCCCATGCCGTGACCGATGGGCAATTGTATTTCACCGGCACGAGCCACCTTTGGACAGCCATAGGGCTGTTTTTATTGACCTTAGGCTTATTGCCTTGGCTGTCACCGCGTTTATTACGCGCCCGTTTTTTCCCTGATTATTACCGCGCCAATGGTTTGCCAGAATGGCGTTATCATTTAAGTTTTGATTTATTAGCCGCCAGTGCCTTAGCCCTTGCCACCGCCAGCATTGGCTTAATGGCGGCTTTTGCCTTGGTTTTTATCCCCGCATGGGTGGCCTTTGTGTTTGCCCAAAGCTGGCGTTGGACTTTGGTGTGGGCTTTGGCTTTTGGGCTGTTGGCGTATTTAAGCGCCTTTAGTTTGGCGCTGTGGTGGGATCAACCCTTTGGTCCAGTCTTGGTCGCTTGTTGTTTGTCTTTGGCTGCGGTGTTGTGGCTCGGGCAAGCGCTATTAAAGGTCAAGCGATGAGACCCTTGGCGATACTGGTCTTACTCAGCAGCTTATTGGCGCTACAAACAGCGGCTTTGTGGCATGGCATTGAGCACCATTTTCATGTCCAAGATGAGGCTTGCCAGCTGTATGTTGCCGCTGAGCGTTTGGCAAAAGCCCTGACCACGGGCTTTGTTTTTCCCAGTCACACATTTAAATTTAGCTGTTTTTTCTGTTCTCGTGTTAGCGGTCTCATTCCGCGTTTACACACGGCTTTTGCTGCCCGTGCCCCACCTGCTCTATGGGTTTAAATAACATGAGGGATAACACCGCTTGAAGCGGTGTTATCCCTTGCCGTGAACTTTAAACACATAGAGAAAACCAATGAAAAAAACTTTACCTCTGGCGATAACACTCGCCTTGGGGCTTAGCCCCGTTTTTGTTGCTGCGACTGATATGGATAACATACAGCAGCAAATCCAACAGCTCAAAAGCGACTACGAAAACCGTATTCAAGCTTTAGAGCAACAGCTCACACAAATGCAGCAAGACAAAGCAGCGGTTGTTGCACCCGCTGCGCCCGTAGCTGCTGCGCCAGCCAAAAGCCGCGCGAGCAACTTTAATCCGAAAATTTCCGTGATTCTTGATGGCTCTTACTACCATGACAATAAAAAAGGTGGCGTGCCTGAAATGCTCGAAGAGCTAGACGGCATACACAATGCCCATAATCATGGGCACGAGGAAGAAGGCCATGAAGATGAAGATGAACACGCCCATGCTCATGGTGGTTTAGATCAAGGCTTTAACCTGCATTCGGTTGAAATGGTCTTATCTGCCTCAGTCGATCCGTATTTTGATGCTTTCACACAACTGGTCTTTACTGAAGACAGTGTTGAAGTGGAAGAAGCCTATTTCCTTAGCCGTGGCTTGCCCGCAGGCTTACAAGTCAAAGGCGGTAAATTCTTCTCTGACATTGGCTATGTGAACAAACAACACCCGCATCAATGGGACTTTAGCAATCAAAATTTAGCCTATAACAGCTTGCTCGGCGGGCATGGCTTGGGCGATTTGGGTTTGCAACTCTCTTGGTTGCCCGAATGGCCGGTTTACACCCGTTTAGGTATCGAAGCCTTCCAAGGTCGTAATGAAAAAATGAACAGCTTGGTTGATGAACACCATTATGACTTTGAGGACGAAGAGTACGAATTGCCTTTGGAAGAGAAAAAATCTGGTCCACGTATGTGGACAGCCTTTGCCAAATTCTCACCCGAATTAGGACATAACCACGCTTTACAAGGCGGCTTGTTCTACGTCTATTCCAATCAAATCCAAGAATTCCACGGTGATGATGAAGACGATGCGGGCGACCAAAGCCATGCCTTAGAAGGTAACTCTTGGCTCTTGGGCACAGACTGGGTGTATAAATACGACAACCCCGCTGCCTATGGCAAAGGCGATTTTCGTCTGCAAGCGGAATACCTCTATCAAGTTAAAGACTTAGACGTGGTCTATCACGGCTCTAAAGCCGCCGCTGTTGGGCAAGACCGTCGCTTTACTCAAGATGGGCTTTATTTGCAAGCCAGCTATGGTTTTGCCCCACGCTGGGAAGTGGGTTTGCGTTATGATGCCACTGGCTTGATTAACAAAAAAGAAGGCAATGGTCAGCTATTGGATGAGTGGGACAGTTCCGACCGTTGGACAGCGGGCTTAAGCTTCCGTCCGACCGAATTTTCCTTATTACGGGCGCAATTTACCCGAGGCAATTACAGCATCGGTGGCGAAACCGAAACCGCGAACCAATTCTGGCTGCAATACCAGTTGAGTTTTGGCGAGCATGGCGCACACAGTTTCTAGGAGTTTGATGATGAAATATTTAATTCTGTTAATGCTCAGTATCTCTTCCCTTAACCTGTGGGCAGAAGGGCTGAAAGTGGTGGCGACCACCGAATCTTTAGGCATGTTGGCGCGTACCGTTGGCGCAGAACAAGTCAATGTTAAAGTGCTGGCAGCGCCAGACCGTGATACCCATTATCTACAAGCCAAGCCCAGCATGATGCGTTATTTACGCAGTGCCGATTTATTATTGGCTGTGGGTGCGGGTTTAGAAATCGGCTGGTTGCCAAAAGCCATAGAAGGCGCGCACAACCCGACAATTAATGCCGGGCAAACCGCGCATTTTGTTGCCACCGAGCAAGTGAGCTTAATCGGCGCAGAAGCGACGGCTGATCGCTCTCAAGGCGATGTTCACCCCGAGGGTAATCCGCATGTCAACTTAGACCCAGCGCGGATGGCAAGCATTGCCAAAGCCTTGGCGCAGCGTTTAGGCAAACTCGACGCTGCCAATGCCACAGCTTACCAACAACGGGCAGATGCCTTTGCCGCTCAAGTGGCAGAACGTGTGCCTGCTTGGCGTGAGCAAGTGAAAAACAGCCAAGCAGCCGTGTTACACCACAAAGATGGTAATTATCTATTGGCCTTTTTAGGGGTAAAAGTTTTGGGTTATATCGAGCCATTGCCCGGTATTCCACCGACTGCCTCGCACTTAAAACAATTGCTGACGAAATTAGCCACGGACAACGGGGTGATTTTACGCACCGAGTTCCAAGCACCACAAGGAGCGGATTTCTTGAGCGAGAAACTCGGCTGGCCTAGCCATGCTTTGCCTTTAGAGCCAGAGATGGGTGCAGATGCACAAGCGTATTTTGCTTTAATTGATGCTTGGGTTGGAGCATTGCGCTAATGATGGCGGCGGGACTTTAGTCCCGCTCAAAGGCGTGTGAAAGTATTCTAACAATTGAATACTTTCACAGTCTTTCTTGCATGGCTAAAACCCATATATCTTGCCTATGTTTGAGCAACATAACGGTGCTATAGAAATAAACCGACGCTATTATTCATCGCTTACACAAGCCATCGCTAAATAATATTTCTCGACATCATAAGCGATCAACAAATAATCAATACCACTTTGATAAGCCTCGCTCACGCTTAAACAAAAACCACGATTATAGGTCGCCCCCATGGTTAAATCATCGGTAATCAATTTGCCCTTAAACTGTAATTTTTGTCTTAATAACTTGACTCCTTTTGCCGAAGTTGAAACCGGGCGTTTGGCATCCACTTGCGTCAAAATCACATGTGAGAGCATTAGCCACGCGTCAGTTTCTTGCCCTAAACGCATAAAGGGTCGCCAGTCACTTTGCATTAATATCTCAGGGGCGAGATCCAAGTGGGCGGCAAAATGATGGGTATCCGCACTGACGCTGCCTAAACCGGGAAAATGTTTCAAAGTGGCAATAACGCCTTGTTGTGCCAAGCCTTGAATATAAGGCTTGGCGAGCTTGTAGACATCTTCGGGGTTATCTGCAAGAGCGCGGCTGTCAATTTGAGTGTGGAAATCCAAGGCATCACGCGGTTGTTGCGGTTTTAAGTCCACTACCGGGCTAAAGTTGAGATTAATACCGACAGCTTTTAATCCCGCCCCTTGCTTTGTACCGTAAGCAAAAGCGGTCTTGGCTCTAGCGGCAGGCGGCAAAGCCATTAATTCATTTAAAGGCGCTTGCAAGGGCAAAGGCGGTGATAAACGCGATACCACGCCGCCTTCTTGGTCGGTGGCAATGAACAAGGGGGCAAGACTCGCCCGCTGGCGTATTTGCTGTAATTCATCCAATAAAGTGCGTATGTCTGCAAGGCTTTTACCTTCGATATTACGCCGGGTTAAAAATACCCCGGCAATGCCAAGACGGGCGAGTTGTTTAATTTGCTCAACATCGGTAAAACCGACGATAAAACGCTGATGAATCGCTAGATGTTGCAAGGGGGCTGCGGTTAAAACTTGGTGTTTTTGTTGTTGAAAACCTTGTTCTTGTAACCCTACCCAAGCGTAAAGCCCCAAAACCCCAAGTAAAAGCGCATAACGCCAGTATTTTTGTCGCTGTAAGCTGGCAAAAAATGCTAAAACAAGCAAACCTGTGAGTAAACTGCGCACTTCATAAGGGCGATAAGCTAATAAGTGCGGGTCATATAAATTCGCAGCCCAAAAACTCATGAGGGCAAGCAATAACAATAACAGGGGTTTATAAAAATGCGTCATTTAATCGACACGTAATAATTGCGCACGCACTTGTCCGGCTTGTTTTTCTCGGTGTAATTGCCAATTGCCAGGATAAAAGCCATTGGGTTCTGGCTCGTGGCTAGGGGTTTCGGTATAAATCCAACCGCCGGGTTTAATCAAGTTTTGCTCGGCAATGCTTTGGCACACAGGCGCTAATAGGTTTTGTCCAAAAGGCGGGTCTAAAAAAATAATATCCACCGCTTGTGGCTGTTTTGCAAGCCATTGTTGTGCATCGCCCTGCTGGATATGCAAGCCCTCAGCACCTAGCAAGGTGATTTGTTGTGCCAAAATCTGCGCCGTTGCCTGATTTTTTTCTACCAGTTGCACACTTGCCGCACCTCTTGAGTAAGCTTCGATACCCAGCGCGCCACTGCCAGCAAATAAATCCCAACAATGGCTGCCAGCCAAATAGGGGCTAAGCCAATTAAATAGGGTTTCTCGCAGGCGCGCAGGACTGGGGCGCAAGCCTTGGCTATCACTGACAAGGAGTTTTCGACCACGCCAACGTCCGGCAATAATACGCACGGCTCCGGTATTTTTCTGTGCTTTCGCTTTCGGTTTTGCCATTGAATCTTGTTTTTTTTCCCCCACATCGGGGACATAACCGTAAAAATAAGAGGATTTAACCAAGATGACGACACATACGGCGGCTGTCACCATCGATGAAACTAATTTTGCCACAGAGGTATTAGAAAAATCCCATGAAGTACCTGTGTTGGCGGATTTTTGGGCAGATTGGTGTTCTCCCTGCCAGATGTTGCTGCCTATTTTAAGTGACCTCGCAGAAGAATACCAAGGTCAGTTTATATTGGCGAAAATTAATGCCGATGAACAAGCGGATTTGGCTCACGAATATGGCGTGCGTAGTTTACCGACCTTAAAACTATTTCGACATGGCGAAGTGGTTGAAGAAATTGTCGGTGCGCAACCTGAGGCGGTGTTTCGGCAATTGATTGATAAGCATATGAGTCGTACCTCAGATAGTTTGCGCCCGCAAGCGTTGGCTTTAAGCGACGGAGGAGAACATGGCGCGGCAATTGAGTTGTTAGAAAACGCCTTAAATGCCGAACCGGATCATGCCCCTTTGAAAGCGGATTTATTACGCGTGTTTATCAGTGCGGGAGAATATGAACGTGCCGAGACACTTTTGCATAGTCTGCCTGCTAATTTAGAGGTCGATGATGAATTTAAGGCGTTAAAATCGCAGCTTGAGTATGCCCAGCAACTCAATAATGCGCCCGATGAGGATAAATTGCAGGCAAATATTGCCGCCAATCCTGATGATTTGGAGAGCTTATACCAGTTAGGTTTGCGACAAATGCAAGCGGGGGCGCACCAAACTGCGATGGATAACTTTTTGACCCTGATGCGTAAAGACAGGCAGTTTGGCGATGATGCCGGGCGCAAGGGCATGTTAGCGGTTTTTGAATTGCTAGAACCCGGTGATCCCCTCTTAGGGCGTTATCGTAGTAAACTCTCAAGCTTATTGTATTAAAGAACTGATGTTACGCAAAGGCTAAGCTTCATTAGGCAGGTGGAAAATCACACTATTGTGATAAAAACCGGCTTAGTTCGTAACATCAGTTAAAGAACACAGTGGATAGTAAAAAATTATGTTTGTAAAAGAAGTAGAGGCAAGTGAACTTGCTGAATTATTAAAAGGCGATGAAGACATTGGCTTATATGATGTGCGCACACCGGCTGAAATTGCTGCGGGGATTATTCCGGGCACAGAGGCGATGCCTTTAACGGTGTTACCGATGCGAATGAATGAAATTCCCAAAGATAAAAAAGTGGTGATTTATTGTCGTACTGGGGCGCGTTCGGCACAAGCTTGTATGTTTATGGGACAGCAAGGATTTGATAATTTATACAATTTGCGCGGTGGGATTATTGCGTGGGCGCAGTTAGGTTTGTCGATTGAATCAGGACAAAGCTTGATTTCGTCCTAAGCTTTGGAAACGTGGCTTTAGCCACGTTTGAACGGGACTTAAGTCCCGTCTCCAAGACTTTATTTGACGGTGGTCAAGCCTAAGCTTACCCAGTCTTGCATCCCACCGCGATACCATTTCAGTTTATCCGCAGGATAGCCTAAAGCCAATAAGCTTTGGATGTTGTTTAAAGATTGGTTACACCAGTTGCCATTACAAAACATGACCAAGGTTTTGACCTTAGCAAAATCTAAACCTTTGTCGGTTTTAACCACACCAAAGTGCTTGCTTAAAATTTCATCACGTTCTTGAACTTCACCGCTATCAAAGGCAACCGCATCTTTAGGGCTGATTTTTAACCAAGGAATATTAACAGAGCCAGGAATCGTGCCACGCGCTTGCCATTCTGGGGTACGTGAGTCAACCACAAGCACCGATGTACCAGCACTGGCTTGTTTTAAGTAATCCAATACTTCTAATTCGCCAACAGTGGTAACATTCTCAGCCGCTTGCATCGGGGTAACGCAAAAAGGTGGGCATTGACGAGAAGTCTTCGTATAAGCTGGGTCAATGGTGTGTTTTTTGTCTTGATTACGAACAATACTGACATCTTGACCTTTGTGTTTTACTACCACTTCAGCCAGTTTTTCGGTGATTTTTACACCCATTTCTTCAGCGGCTGGGGCTGCTAAACTGATACTCGCACCCAAACAAACCAAACTCATATAGTGGGTTATTTTCATTCTCTAGCTCCTTGGTTATCGTGTCACAATACACGGGGCATAGTTTACAATAAAATCCACTTGAGATCCTGATTAACCTATAAGATCATCTTATATTACTGATGTGACGCACTAAGCTGGTTTTTATCACAATAGTGTGATTTTCCACCTGCCTAGTGAAGCTTAGCTGTGCAGCAATGGCGGTTTTTTCTGCCCTTAAGGCAGCAAAATAAGCCTTTGCGTAACATCGGTCGGACTAAAGTTCTATAGTTGGGTCAATATGCAACGGCAACACCTTAGTTGAGAAATTCAGGCTGGCGCACTTGTTTATAGCCAAATAAACGTACTTGAAACGAGCTGAGGGCTTCTTTTTGCTCTTCGGTAAAAATCTCGACTTGAGTTGTATAGATACCGACCTGATATAAACCCACCCCGCCACTTTTGAGATAAACCCCGTCCTTTTCAGGCTCCATTGCCTCTGCTTGCCAATCAAAGCGATACATGCCAATTTGTTCTGTACCGCTGGAGGTTAGCATCGGGTTGATAGCTTGGATAAATTCCAGGGCGTTTTGTTTGGCGTGTTGGCGCTGGTGATGCGCTTCTAGGCGATATAAGCCATCGAGTTGAGTGCTGAGCCAAGTAAAGAGGCTCATCCCCACCGTGGCGAGCAATACCAAGGCAACAATCGCCTCTAAAAGGCTAAAGCCCTGCTGTCTTGGCATCACGGCGTTTTTTCGGTTTTAGAAACGGTTTTTCGATGTAATGGTAAGAAATCAGCGCCATAATGAGAGTAAAAATAAGCACAATGCTGAGTTTATAAATCATGCTGGTGGGTAAACTTTGTATTTGTTTCATAATCAATAAATGCCAAAGATAGACTCCGTAGCTAATTTGAGCGATAAAAATAAACAGCCGCTGGACGATAAATTGATGTAAAAAACCCACTAAGTTAAACGAGCTTAAAATGAGTACCGAGAAAATAACCCCTAAAACACTATGAGCAAATAACACGCTGTATTCATGATTCCAAAACCCACCTGAAATACGGGAATAATAATAAATCCACAGCCCATACACAGCTAAAAACAGGAAAAATATTAAGGTCGAAGCCCACTCGGAACGATAAATAATATCAGGCCTTTTGAGAAAAATAAAAGCGCTAAACATGCCTAAAATAAATTGGTCTATTCTGCCGATTAGCTGGTCGGTAAAAATAAATTTATTCCAAAAATCCCATTCTGGGTAGTAATAGTGAAATAAACTATAACGATAGCCCCATGTCATACCAAAGGCGAGGCATAAAAGCAGAAGCATGGTTTTGGTTTGCTTAAAGAATAAGAGGACTAAAAAAGGCACTAAAACATAAAATTGCATTTCGATGCCCAGCGTCCAGCCCACGCCTAAAATGGCCCCATGAAAGTCGCGCCATAAGTTATGAATGAAAAGTAAATGTGCGCCAATATTCCAAAGCCCGGTGTTATTGGCTAAGTATATAGGGGTCATGATCAAGGATATAAGCAAGGCAAAATAATAAGCGGGTGCAATTCTAAAAAAACGCTTTTTAAAGTAAGCCGGAAGAGAAAAATGGTTTTTTTGTTGGGCTTTAGCGATGGTATAGGGGAGAAGAAAACCACTGAGGACAAAAAATAAATCCACCCCAATACTGCCCGTTAAAAAAACTTTATCCAGCCAAACCCAACCTGAGCTGATTTGATGTTGCCCGACAACCACATAAAAATGGTAAAAAAATACCAGTATGATGGCAACACTGCGGAAAAAATCTAGCTCAGGGAGCTTGTTGTTTTGTTTCATCGCGGTTTATAGCTTTCTAAAAAATCAAGCTGTAAACTGATTTTTTGTACGTTCACAGTTTGCTTGGCCAATTGAAAATCAATATAGGCATTTTTGGATAATTTAAAATGTTGCAAATCCAGTTGTTCTAAAGCGACAAAACTGACGATATTGAGATCGTTCAGTTGTAGTGTTTGTGTCTCTGTTTTTACTTCCAATTGTTTGATAAAGGCGATCATGTCTTTTTTATCGGAAAAAGGATATTTTTGTAAAAAGACCAAACGTAATGCTTGGCAGTTTTTATCTGGATGTAAAAACAAGCGGTTATCAAGTCGTTTTGATAAGATTATTTTATCTTGTAAGCCTTCACGAAAGCCTTGACCATCATCACAATAAAGACGCAATACATCTTCGAAACCACCTTGTTTAATACGCTGCTTGTGTGCGTATAAGCGCTGGTAAGTCAGTGCTTTAAGGGCTTTTTCCCAACGTTTGAGTTCTTTTTCGTGTGCAATATGGCTATTGCTTTTATCAACCGTCACCTCTTCGTGTTTTAAGTCATTTTCAATATCTGCGATTGAGGCAAAATACATCGGTGCGTGAGGTTTATCACGATAACGTAATTTATGTCCTTGCCAAATAAGACCTACATATTTTGACCAACTGTTATAGAGATAAATCGGCATCTCATACTCATATTGATTAAACACCGAACGGGCATCATTAAAAACAGCTTGCTCCTTGGTGCTGGCTAATTGCCAAATACTTGCGATCAGGTCTTTGTGGGAAAAAAAGCGTTGCTCATGTACAGATTGCTTTAATAAAGGGCTATGTAAAAATGCCCCGACATGAATAGATTGTTCATAAATATTATTACCATGAAAAACATTACCACTGTTATGCTCGCCAAAGGCTTCACCATGATCACCAACGGCTAAAATGACCGTATCTTCATAAAGTCCATGCCGTTTAAGTTGTTCAACCATTTGTTTGAAAAAATCATCCGTATCGGTCAGCCCTTGTAAATAACGGGCAAAATCCTCTGGTTGTCCGTGTTTAATCCCCTCAGGATGTTCTTTGATCCACTGGTCACGATTAAGCCAAAACTCACGGGTGTAAGGATGATGCGTTGCCATCGGCCAGACTTGCATATAAAACGGCTTATCTACCGTAGCAAAACGTTTATCCATACGCTCCAAGAGCAAATTATCATTCCAATCGACATAAACAGTTTCATCATAGCCACGATAAATTTGAAATTCTTGATGTCGATCATAGTTCGCTGAGCCACTGGTGTAAGAATAACTGGCATAGCCTTGTTGTTTGAGGCGTTCAGGTAGGCTGTTGTCGGTGAATTGATGGGTTAAATGATTGCTGTAGCTATCCCAGGACAAGAGGGAAAACATGCCCATATCTAAGGCAGCATAGGCTTTGGTAGAGCGAATATCTTGGCTATACATATGATCAAATACAATCATTTGCCCTTGCTCTTTTAAGCTTTGCAAAAAGGGCATGTGCGCTGTGCCACCATGCATGGGTAATTCTTTATGTCGCACGGATTCCATCACAAATAAAATAATATTTTTATTTTTTAGTTGTGGGTAAATCGCGGCATAATCAGGGTGCAAACCGCTGGTTGCTGCAAGTTTTTTCCGATAATCATTGAAAAAGTCTTGTTCGACTTGGGCGGCGGTCGCCTCATCCATGTCATCAATATCGTATTCGAGTAGGCTGTAAGCTAACAGCCCTTCGTTGGGTATACAATTTTTGTCATTATCAGCACATTGATTCAGTGTGAGTATTAACAAAGGCGCAAACAAGGTAAGCGAGAAAAAGCCCAAATAGTGTTTATCGAGAAGACGGCTTAAATATTTTTCTAAAAACCATAGCAAAGTAATCAGAGCTAAAACCGCACCGATAATTTGCCATTTAATCCCCAAAACCATCGGCGTGATACTCGCGCCCATGAGATCCCAGTTTAAGCCTTGGAGTTGCTGAATTCGGGGCAATTGCCCGGTAACAAAAAAGATATAGAAAGAAGACAGGGTTGCGACCAACATCAACAGCGCAAATGCGCCCAAGCCTACTTTGAAAGGCAGCACACACCAAGTACGGCAACGCCTATGGATAATGATATAAACGATCAGATTAATACTGGCAAGTAGCATTTCTGGGGCAATGCCATTGACATAGATCCATAAGCTTGGCTTGCTAGCTATTTGCCAAAGGTGTAAGGTTTTGAGTATCAGGACACTAAGCCAAAGCAACCAGAAAAACACCCAACCATGTCGAAAGGGAGAGGAATTGAAATACATTGTATATACGCAAACTAAAAGCGGCGTATTATAACATTAGTGTCATGACACAGCACGTCCAAGCCATTAGGTTTATTCTTTATCCCCAAAGGTAAAAGAATCACCATTACTCCACAGCTAAATAGCACTAGGCAAATGAATCATAATATTGTGACAAAAACGCGTTTGGTGCGTAACATCAGACACTAAAAAACGACTTTCCCTGACACTATGAGCATGTTACAACTATTACACAATATTTCTATTCGGCATAAATTACGCCTAATTATCACTTTTACCAGTGGTATTGTGCTGTTGTTGGCATCGCTGATTTTTATTAGCAGTGACGTGCGTCAATTTCGTAATGGTATGCAGGCTGACTTGCGCTTGTTAGCAAAACTCACCGGTCGCAATAGTATTATGGATTTATCGCAAAAAAATGTGAGTAATACGCGCAATAATTTAAGACTATTGCAAGCCGATCCACGCATTCAATTTATCCATATTTTTGATGAGTCGGGCAGTTTATTTGCCAGCTATTTCAATGAATACACCAACCCCGATAATAAAGCCTTGATGATTCGTAGCCACTTGAGTGCCTATGAAATGCCCGTGGCACAATTGGGCATACATTTCACCCCTTATGATTTGCCCAAACAAGGCTTATCCGTTTTTTATTTAGGTTTTTTAGATACGCTTATTCCGATTTATAAAGAAAAAACCTTATTAGGGGCGGTATATATTCGCGCAGATACCCATGCGTTACAACAACACCTACTCAAAACTGGCTCGCTTATTTTAGTGGTGTTTTTGCTGTCTTTAATTTTCGCCTTTATTTTGGCATCACGCCTAGAGCGTATTTTCACAGACCCCGTGTTTCACTTGCTTGATAATATGCATGTGGTTACCCGCGCCCGGGATTATTCTATCCGCGCTGAACATCAATCCGATGATGAATTGGGTACACTCACCGATGGCTTTAATGACATGTTGGCCGAAATTGAAAAAAGCCATTTGCGCCTAGAAGCCTATCAAAATGAATTAGAAAAGCGTGTACAACTACGCACACAAGAATTGGCCGCCTCCCGTGATGAAGCCCTTGCTGCCAATGAACAACTGTCTCAAGCCCGTGATGCCGCCGAGTTGGCTAACCGAGCTAAAAGTACCTTTCTTGCCAATATTAGTCATGAACTGCGCACACCACTCAATGGTATTTTAGGTTATGCACAAATATTATTGCGCCAAGAAATAGATAACAGCCATAAAGACAGCATTCGTATTATTCAACAAAGTGGCAAATACCTCTTAACACTCATCAACGATATTTTAGATTTATCTAAAATTGAAGCTGACAAACTGGAATTACACCAACACGATTTTTTATTACTGGATTTTATTCAAAGTCTAGAAGATATTTTTGCCGTCAGAACCCATAGCAAAGGCATTGGTTTTCAAGTCATGCTAGGCAAAGATAGTGGCTTTGGTACACGGGATTTACCCTTTGCAGTATTTGCCGATGAAAAACATTTACGCCAAATTTTATTAAATCTCCTCAGTAATGCGGTTAAATTTACCCAACAAGGCGAAGTACGTCTGCGGATTGGCTATATCGGTGAACGTTTGCGCTTTAGTGTTGAAGACACAGGCATCGGCATCGCTCAAAGTGATTTAGACCAAATTTTTTCGCCTTTTGTCCAAGTAGGGCACATCATGCACAAATCCGAAGGCACAGGTTTAGGCTTGAGTATTACCAAAAAATTGGCGGATATGATGGACTCAGAATTATTTGTTGAAAGCCAATTGGGCAAAGGCAGTCATTTTTATTTAGATTTAAGTTTGCCTGAAAGCTTGCAAGCCCCAGGAAAAGCAGAAGAAAGCGAAAACTTTATGGCCCTGAGCTTATCCGATAAAATCAGCAGTAAACCTTATCGCGTATTGGTTGTTGATGATAATCTCATTAACCGTATGGTTGCTGATAATATGCTGCAACAACATGGATTTGGCGTTGATACACTCTCTGATGGACAGCAAGCATTGGATTATTTGAACAAAAAAGCCCCTGATTTAATCATTATGGATTTAATCATGCCGGGGATGAGTGGTTTTGAATGTATTCAACACATTCGCAATCATCCCAAAGGCAAACAAGTACCGATCATGGTTGCCTCAGCAAGCGCTTTTGCTCAAGATCGAGAAAAAAGTCTTAACCTCGGCGCAAATGCCTTCATCACCAAACCTTTAGAAGAGGGGCATTTATTAAACCAATTAGCACAATTATTGCCTATTGTTTGGCAAAGTAAACATACCAACACGGTGGCACAAACCGGTCCCTCTCCCCAACAAGCAGATTATTTATATGAGTTGTTTAAATTAGGGGATTTACACGATTTAAGACAAAATTTAGATGAAATGCACCAACAGCATCCAGAACAAGCAGATTTTGTCGAAAAATTTTCAGAATTGCTTCGAGGTTTTAAAGAAGATGAAATTTTGGAATTCCTCTCCCAATATCGACGTACTGATCATATTGCCCAATAAGGAGCCGTTGATCAGATGCAGGTTCCTTTCGTCCCTCCATATGAATAAATTCACTTTAATATAAAAAATTTCTATAACTATATTTTTATTTTTTTGTTAAAGTAAGCCCTTGTGATGATTTGAGTCATTTTAACTTGGATTAAATGTGTTTAATAAAATGACTTAAAGTCAATCACAATAACTCAGTATTCACACTGAGATAATGTAAAAATGATACAAAATATACGGAGTAATATATCAATGAAAATGTTAAAAAACAGTTTGATGATTATGGGGCTATTAGGTGCTTTATCACTTTCGCCAGTTTTGGCTGAAGGCGAGGCTAAAATCAACGTAAATACCGCTAGTGAAACACAATTAGCCACACTGACAGGGATTGGACCGAAAAAAGCCCAAGCCATTATTGATTTTCGAGAAAAATATGGTAACTTTAACCATGTAGAAGATTTAGATAATGTGCCGGGGATTGGCGAAAAAACCATTGAAAAAAACCGATCAAATATCAGTCTTGAAAATCCTGAATAAACGCGGATAAAGACGCAATGGCAGCTAGGCTGCCATTGCGCTGCCTGTTTTAAATACTCGAGGTTTCTTGAATTTTTGGCGCTGACATCAAGCGATCCACAGGGCTATCAGCCGGCGTATCACCTAATTCTTGACGCTTGTGCTCACACACCTCCCCCCAAGTGCTTAATCTTAATTGCATACTATGGCGCACTTCTACAGTTTGCCCATTGGCAGGGCAATGATAATCGTACATTGGCATAAACACCTCACAGGTCGCTATCTATTATCAATACAAACCGCATAGGATAATCAAGCGGATGACGAAAAACAATCGACTTAGGGAGGCGGGACTTGAGTCCCGCGCAAACGTGGCGACTATTTCACCCGCGCCTTTAACTGATAACGCCCCTTCAAATCGCTGTATTGAAATAGCAGTGGATCGCCTTTGTTAATCCCCGCATCCGTCACCTGACAACTAAAGTAAGGATTTTTAGACAGGTTTTGACTGGTATAAAACTCACAAAGCGTTTTTTTCTGGCTGCTAATCTTAATATGCTCGATGTAATTAAACGCCTTGCCGGATTTTTTTGCATACTTAAAACTGGTATTGGGGTGATTGATTAAAGCTTTAATCTTTACTATGCCATTAGCACGCTTTGCCTGCACACGAATGGAATTTTTCCCCTGTGGCAGTTTATTTTTATCGGCAACCACTCGGCGGGTTTGATAACCGTTTCTCGGTGCTGTCCGTGGCTTGGTTATCGATGGCTCCTCCATTAATAAACTCAGCAACAGCGTTTTTTCAGTCGCCAAACTCTCATCTGCCAATGCTTGCATTTCTTGCTCATAGTGGCGCTTAAAAACGGCCAAGATTTTTTTATAGCCCTCACTCACGCGCAGTTTGCATGAGCGTCTTTCCCATGTCTCTAATGCTGTATCGGTTAAGTATTTATCCCGCTGGCTGAGGCTGTATTGTTGAATATAATCCCTAGTTTTGGCAGGATAGCTGAGTTTATCGTAACAAGTAGCGCGGCTATCACGCAGCCAGTCTTTTAACAAGGTGACATAATCGGCGAGCAGAATACCTTTGCGAATCCCACTGTTGTCATAAAATGGCGCGGTCTTATCAAAACGAACCCGTTGTTGATTTTGCTGCAATCGCCCTTGAGCGTCTTGATAGCGGACACTGAGTTCAATCTCGTCTTGCTCACCGCGCCCGGTTTTTTCTAATTGCAGCAAGATAATGCCGCCTTTGTTTTTGCCGTCTTTGCTGGCACTGGGGAATAAGGTATTAACCTTTAACACCTGCCCTGAACTTAAATCCGCTTCCGGTGAACCAAACACCTTACTGATGCGATAGCCTTGGCTTTGTAAGTTTAATTCCAGGTTGTAGGCCAAAGGCGAGACCATAAAAGCAAACTCCTCACTCATACGCTGCTTAAAATCAGCACTGGAATGAACGCTATAATAATTTGCACCGACAATTTTACTCACATGTTCGACTAAATCAGCATTAAAATCGACCCCGACACCGATAAAAGAGGTATGTATTCCCGCATCACTGGCAACGGCGGTCATGCCAAACAAGCCTTCTTTGCTTAATTCGCCTCGATTGGGCATGGCATCGGTAATAAACACAATCCGATTTTCATAATCACTGTCTGCTTCAATGTTGTCGAATAAAGACAAACCGGTGTGATAAGCAAAACGCCAATCGGTTGCCCCTGTTGCACGAATCGCGGCAATCGTGGCTTTTAAATCCTCCCTGTTGCTCTCTGCCAAAGGGCGTAAGGTCTTTTTAATCTTCACGCCCTCATTAAAAGTAACAATGCCGAGTCTATCCTCTGGGTTTAGTTGTTCTAATACGCTGATTAAAGCTTGATTTGCCACTTGCATCTTGGTTTCAAGCTTGGCTTCTTCGCTGCGCACGGGTTTTTTATCGTAGGCATATTGATTAAATTTCTCCTCCATTGAACCCGACTTATCCAAGACCACGACTAAATTGAGTTTTTTACGTTTAAAATCGGCTTGTTTTATCCCTGAGTTCAAACCCACAGTCAAATAATAATGCGATTTCCCCGTATATATATCTTGATGAATCGCACGGCTATAAGAGGGGCAAAACAGCGCATCACAGCCTTGTTTTAATCCCGTATCAAAATAATGCTGATAAAACGTGCCTTCATAGGTCAAAGAAGCCAATTTAGGCAAAAAACCACGATTGATATTTTCGATAAAATTATCACTGTCTTTTGCACCGCCGACCGCCACGCCGATATTGCTAGGCGCGGGGGTAGACCCTAAGCCATCGCCACCACAACCGCCAACAGTAACTTTGACCTTGGATTTTTTTACATACAATTGCCCCGCAAGGGTTTCAACCACGGCAATCACTTCTGTGGTTCTCTCGGATTTAAAGCGGGTACTGAAAAAAGTGATGCTGTTCTCATTCATCTCAGAGATGGCGATGACTTTGTAATACGATCTATTTTTAAACAAAGCGATGGTTTTCGCTTGCAAAGCAGATTTAACTTCTACCGGAATCACCGCACCATTTTCGGCAATATCAGGGTTTTTAAGCTCTATTACTTGCGAGCCATCTTCTAAAATAAAGTTTTCCCCAAACACCGAGGCAATCGCATCATTCACGGTGGCATGTTCGCCCCATACCGGCGACAAAGGCGTATAAGTCATTGCCGACACCAGATTATTAAATAACAACAGTAGTATGAAAATACCCGTCGATAAGGTTTTCATCACATCCTCCTTAGATTGATTGGTCGTGCTAACCACTGTAAAAAAACCTTATACAATCGGCAACTTAAGCTTTTCTGAAGAAAACTTAAGACAGAGACAGCTTGATAATCTTCTATACTATCGAAAGTAAAACCTGAGAGTCTGTTATCGCCATGCATATCCTGATTATTGAAGATGAACACAAACTCGCCTCCGCCATTGCCGAGAGCTTACAAGCGCTACACTACTCGGTTGCTTGTGCGGTCAATGGTGAAGAAGGCTATTATTTGGCAAGCACCCAAGCCTTTGATTTAATTCTGCTCGATTTGAATTTACCCGGACGCGATGGCATTGAAATCCTCCAAACCCTGCGCCAAGCGGGAGCGCAACCCCCCGTATTGATTTTGACCGCCCGCGATGGACTTGATGACCGCGTTAAAGGACTCGACAGCGGCGCGGATGACTACTTAATCAAACCCTTTGCCTTCCCAGAGCTCCATGCCCGTATTCGGGCGCTATCACGGCGCGGGCGCATTGACGAAAATGGCAAACTCCATTGTGCTGATTTAGAACTAGACCGTCTCAGCCGCCGTGTCACCCGTGGGCAACAAGCGCTAGAATTAACCGGCAAAGAATACGAATTATTAGAATTTTTACTCCTCAACCAAGGGCACATCGTCTCCCGTGACATGCTCGCCAATCAAATTTGGGGCGAGCGCGCCCGCGTGGTGTCGATGGACAATGTCATTGATGTCCACATGGCAAAATTACGTGCTAAAGTCGATGCGCCCTTTGTGCAAACCTTGATTCAAACCCGTCGCGGTCTGGGCTTTATTTTGGCAGACAGCCCATGCTAGCGCGCTCGATTCGCGCCCGCTTAACCCTGTGGTATACGCTAGCACTGGCAGGCAGTTTATTATTATTCGGCATCAGCACTTATCTTTATGTCCGAGATGATTTATTTAGCCAAATCGAGGCGCAACTCGACAAAGATTTGCAACTGATGCAACAAGCCCTAGGCAAGCCCAGCGACGAATTTTTAAAACTAGAAACCTACGGCTCTTTAAACTTATTCATGGTTGAACATGACGACTGGCCGATTTATATCAGCAACGGCTGGTTTAACGCTGATTTAAGCTATGTATTGGACGACAAACCTCTGGAAAAAGTATGGACTTGGCAATCTAGCAACGCCGAAATTTTTCAATTAAAACGCCGCCTTGTCACACACGCCGATAAATCCTATCTCTTGACCGCCGCCTATGCCAGCCAACAAACCCATGCCAGCTTGGCGCGCCTACACTTTGCCCTCTTAGTAGCGATTCCCTTTGTTTTATTGGTGGGCTTGCTTGGCGGCTATTTTCTCGCTGGCAGAGTGCTTGCGCCGATTCAATACCTTACCCAACGCGCCCGCAGCATCAGTGCCGACAAACTCTCAGAGCGCCTACAAGTGAGAAACCCCCATGATGAACTCGGCAAACTCACGGAGGTGCTAAACGCCATGCTCACCCGCCTTGAAGACAGCTTTCACCGCCTGCGGCAATTTACCCAAGATGCCGCGCATGAATTACGCACGCCCTTGGCAGTGCTGCGCAGTGTTGGCGAAGTCGGTTTAGAGCAACAACGCAGCCCCAAAGCCTATCGAGACATCATCGCCAGCATGTTAGAAGAAGTCGAACGCATGACGCGCTTAAGTGAAGGCTTGCTGACCTTAGCTCGTGCCGAATCAGGACGACTGCCCGTACAAGCACAGCCACAAGCTATCGCGCCGATTATTCAAGAGGCGATTGATTGTGTGCAAATTTTAGCTGAAGACAAAGCCCAAAGCCTGCATTTTGATGCCTTGGATGAGGCGGTTTTATCTGTGGATAGCCATATTTTACATCTAGCGCTGATGAACTTACTCAGCAATGCGATTCGTTTTACCCCCGAGCAAGGGCAAATTTGGGTGCGGCTACAAAAACCTAACAAGCAATTACTAAGCATCGAAATCGAAGACACAGGCGTGGGTATTGCCGCCGAACATCAAGCCCATGTTTTTGAGCGTTTTTATCGGGTTGACAGCTCACGCGCTACCAACACAGGCGGCACAGGACTCGGGCTGGCCATTGCAAAATGGGCGATTGAAGTCAATGGTGGGCGGATTGAATTAGAAAGCCAAGCAGGTAAAGGCAGTGTGTTTCGATTGTTGTTTTAGCTGTGTTTTACAAAAACAAAACTCTGTCTTATATTTGTTTGTGAATTGAAAATGCGTAACAATAGGCAATGGAAGTTTTATGGTTTTCTGTATAGCTTGTATTTTAGAATGATATCCGGTTAGAAAAACGGCTTGTTTTGGATTTTTATGCGGGAAATTATATTCAAAGCGGCGGGATATAGAGATCGGGTTAACTGCTAGTTTTGCGGATAAACCGCAAAACACGAGGATCAAGCAGACTCCCCCTGCGGGGTCGCTGCTTATCCTATCACATTCGGCAGACGCTCCGCGCTGCCGAACAATGGAAATGCAGTCCGACTCCGTTACACTACGCGGCTGATTTCCATTGTTAGCCTTAAAAAGGAGAAATAATGTCAGATTTAACAATCGACCATGATGAAAAAAAAGATGGGTATAAGGTAACCCTTCCTTGCCGCCCCGAAGAGTTTACTGATTTTGTTAGTTCTCTGTTGGGAAAAGGACTAACAATTGAGAAAAATTACGATGATGTTTTCAAATTAGATTCCCAAGCCCTTCAGCAGTTGCATATATTAATATTACAAAGAGCCAATCAAAACCAAGGTCAACTTGTTTCATATCACTCAAAATTATACTTTGATGACAAGTCAAGCATCTCTTTTAATTCACCAGAAGACCTGTTCTCCCACAATGAGATTAAAAAAGTTGGCACTATTTCACTTTCCATAGAAATGGTATTCTTAATACACTTTCCAGGAAGACCTTCCCCAGAAAAGCAATCAATATCTTTTGTTCTTAAGACTGGCGGGGTTACCCAACGCACATCAAGATACATCTACATAGATAATAGCGAGATCAATTTACAAATAAGCCATACGGAGAAGACATGGGCCAATGATGTCCTAAATTTAATTAGTGACTTTTTAACACATCACACATACAAACCAAATAAAACAACCTTGTTGTGGAATGCGGTTAGCGACAAAGTAGGTTTGATTTCTGGTTTTCTGTGTTTTGGAATCGGCTTACTAGGAATAGTATTTGGATATGATTTTTTAGCTGAAGAATTAGCTTTAACTGCAAATGCCGCATCATTAACTGAGAAAGAAATGCTCGGCTTTCTCGTATCCCAAGAGGCAAGTTCAACATTCGTTAAATTCACAATTGCATCCATATTTTATATTGCAGTACTAATAGCTGTCTCAGTATATGTAGCTGAGTATATAAAAGATTTAAATCAAATAGGCATTAGGTCTCGCCTCATATTCACTGCTGAAGATACTCGAAGACTTGATGGAGCTGAAAAAACAAGCAACATACAGCTACTGGGGCTTAGCATAGAGTTGCTAAAAGGGATATTTGTCGGCATCTGTGCGAACGTTATATTTACCAGCATATGGAGTTAAGGCTAAGAGTCTATGCGAAATATGAATAATCTGCTGCAAATCCGCTATTTTGGTCTAATTCCGCGCTTTTATTCGTTAAATAACGCGTTATTCGCCTCACAAAACCACGCAATTAGCCTCAAAATATCTGATTTTCGCGACGATTCCCATACTCCGCATAGACTCTAACAAGGCAATTTCACTCAGACGCAAAAAAGCGCCGCTTCGCTCTGCTTTTTTTTCGCCTGTGAAAAAACAAGCATAAAAATTGCATGAAAAAATTGCAGACACCCATGTAAGTAACGCGAAAGTTGGGTTCTTGGTAGGTTGGGTTGACGAAGGAAACCCCATACGCATCAACTTAAGCATATTGGTATCCATGAATTAATTGAACAGTCGTGTTTGGTTTCTTCTTTTGAGTATTCAAAGAGCAACCATATTCAAAACATTTTGAAAATTCTTTAAGCAAAGCTATCAAGCTATCTTGATGATTTATGCATTCGGCTAAACGAGCAGACTGTTCTCTGAGCATTTGTGTCCCTTTGACTAAACTACGCTTAGGTTTACCCCATAAACTTGTCAACACAATCCAGTGTTGAAATAATACAACAAGCAACTTGAGGTAAATTTCACATAAAATACGGTAAGGTTTTTTACTACGAGAATCTCCTAAACCACTGTAATTCTTCCAAAGCTTAAATAATAATTCAATCTGCCAACGAACACCATAGAGCAAAAAACACTCTTCTAAAGTCAGCTTATCTTTTTCCGTATTAGTTATAAATATATTCCAATCACATAAAACTAATGTACTTTTCTTAGGCATTCTTCCATGTTTTTTTGCATTTTTAGTGAGTTTTGCACGCCGACGTGCTGCTGCTTCTTGAGGTAATTTCCATAGTAATAGACGTGCATTAACTCGTTCTTGAGAACCTACCAAAACATCCATTTCAAAATGAGAATATTGGTCTTTTGCTATATTTTTTAAAAAATAGGGTAAATCAATGGCTGTTCCATCTACTTGAGTGACACAAGTTCGAGGTTGAAGTCGTGATATCCAGTAGCCT
>JADGDE010000090.1:245-500 GCA_016745035.1 Thiotrichales bacterium | reverse complement strand
CACCAGAAGGAATTAAATGAAGTACCGTTTTTTCACCATCAATTACTAATGTATGCCCGGCATTGTGTCCGCCTTGAAAACGCACAACAGCGCTAACTCGGTCGGTCAAAAGGTCAACAATTTTGCCTTTGCCTTCATCACCCCATTGGGTACCTAATACAACTAGATTCTTAGAACGTTCAGTCTTATTTGTCATAACAATATGTAAATTACTAAGTTTTGCAGGAAACCGCGAATTGTACTCTCATCTAAGCA
>JADGDE010000090.1:0-235 GCA_016745035.1 Thiotrichales bacterium | reverse complement strand
GGAGCCGAAAGCTCCCTTGTATTAGCGTATAAGCTAGTATTTACTTACTTTTGCCTTTTGAGCTTTTTAAGTATTTAAAAAAGTCGCTATCAGGACTAACCACTAAAATATCACCCTTATTACCGAATGAGACTTTATAAGCATCAATACTACGTAAGAAAGCATAAAACTCCGGATCTTTATTATATGTTTCAGCATAAATCTTAGCAGCATCCGCATCAGCAAGACCTTGTAC
>JADGDE010000008.1 GCA_016745035.1 Thiotrichales bacterium | reverse complement strand
CAGTCGGCTTTAGCCGAAACAGCGACTTCCAGTCGCAACTTGAAACTATGGACTTTTAGTCCATAGTTGTTGATTTGTTAATAATAAAAGAAATAAAATATTAAATTTATGTGTCTTTGTTACACTATTTTACTCACTTGTCTTGCCCGCCTATCATTCATATAATGCCCCTTGTTTTAACTTAGGGCTGAGCTTGGCATTTTTACGCCGCCAAGGAATGGTATAAAGCTTGCGTTTTCATAAGGCTAGCAGCCTGAGCGCCGCCCTTAAGTTTCCATATCATTCGAAGAATAAGGATATATCGCGATGAAGTTTACCGCCTTGATTGCCTCTTTGCTGCTCTGTGCCTATAGCGCTTTAGCCGCAGATACCCCCGCGCCTGCGGTGACACCCAAGCCGCCCAAGCCGCCTGTGCTAGCCGCTACGTCTTTTATTTTGCTCGACTTTAATACGGGTACGGTGCTATCGGAAAAGGACAGCGATTTACAGGTCGAGCCTGCGAGCCTAACCAAGTTGATGACCGCTTATGTGGTCTTTAATGAGCTGAAAAACAAGCACTTAAACCTAAGCGATACCGTGCGCATCAGTGAAAATGCTTGGCGCACCCAAGGTTCACGCATGTATGTGAAGGTCAATTCCGAGGTGACGGTTGAGGATTTACTCCGGGGCATGATTGTGCAATCGGGTAATGATGCCAGTGTGGCGCTAGCCGAGCATGTTGCCGGCAGTGAAGATGCTTTTGCGACGATGATGAACCAATATGCCAAGCGTTTGGGCTTGAGCAAAACCCATTATCAAAACAGCACGGGAATGCCGGGGGATAATCACATCAGCAGCGCGCGGGATATGGCGACCATGGCGGTGGCGATTATTCGCGATTTTCCCGAGTATTACAGCCTCTATTCAGAAAAAGAGTTCACCTATAATAAAATCGAGCAAAGCAACCGCAATTTATTGTTGTGGCGCGACCAAAGTGTTGATGGCATGAAAACCGGTTACACCAAGGCGGCGGGTTATTGCTTAGTTTCCTCGGCAAAACGCAAACAAATGCGTTTAATCTCAGTGGTGATGGGCACAGACAGCAAAAAAGCCCGCGCCAATGAAAGCCAAAAAATCCTTAATTATGGCTTTCGTTTTTATGAAAGTCACAAAGCCTACGAGGCAGGACAGCAAGTGGCAACCACCCGTGTTTGGCATGGTTCAAGTCAAGATTTATTGCTGACCGTACCCGAACCTTTATACGTCACCATACCGCGCGGACAGTTTCCCAGCTTACGGTTTCAATCAAAAATTAACCCCCAAATTCAAGCACCCTTAGAAAAAGGACAAACTGTGGGTAAAGTCCAAGTTTTATCCGGCGATAAGTTAATCGCCGAGCAAGATTTGGTGACTATGCAGGCGGTGACTGAGGGCAGCTTTTTACAGCAAAGCTTGGATTATCTGATTCTCAAATTCCAAGAACTTGCCTTGTTTTAATATGCACAATGCTGAAATCCAAGTGGTCGCCGGCATTATCCAAGATGCTGGAGGTCATATTTTATTAGCCAAACGCCATAAGCACCAACACCAAGGCGGCTTGTGGGAGTTTCCCGGTGGTAAAAAAGAAGCCAAGGAAAATGCCCAAGTAGCTTTGGCGCGCGAGTTAGAAGAAGAGCTGGGCATCGAGGTCAAAAACGCGCATCCGGCGATTAGCATCAGCCATCATTATCCTGATAAACAAATTTTACTCGATGTTTGGTGGGTGACGGATTGGCAAGGTTTACCTTATGGGCGCGAGGGGCAAAGCGTGCGCTGGGTGAATCCCAATGCTTTAGACAGTTATGCTTTTCCTGAAGCCAATAAGCCAATTTTGCAAGCTTTGCGCTTGCCAGCTAAATATGTCATTAGCCCGGCTGAACCAGAAGATTTGGATAGTTTGTTGCAGCAACTGACAAGGCAATTACAACGGGGTTTAAAACTGTATCAATTGCGGCTCGCTGATGTACGCTTGTATCGTAGTTATGTACCAGCGGTGTTTCGTTTGTGTCAGCAGTATCATTGTCAATTGCTGCTCAATAGTCGGGCGTTAACGGTCTTGAGTCATTTGCCTGTCGGCGTGGGTGTACATTACCGCACAGCGGATATGTTGGCGCTTAAACAACGCCCTGATAATTTGCCTCTGTGTGCGGCTTCTTGTCACAACACCGAGGAAATTCAACAAGCACAGCGTGTTGGCGTGGATTTTATTACTCTATCTCCTGTGAAAGCCACGCTTAGCCATCCTGAGGCAACCCCTCTGGGCTGGCAGCAATTTTGGCAGCTTAGCCGCCTTGCCAATTGTCCGGTTTATGCCCTTGGCGGTATGAGCGATGAGGATTTAGCTTGCGCCCGTGCGCATGGGGCGCAGGGCGTGGCGGGAATTCGTGGTTTAGGCTTGTAACGCTGGATGGGTACAGACACCCGCGTCAATATTAATCCCTTCAAGCAGCGGCTTATCCTCGCGCCAATACGATCGTACTAAACGCACAGCATAAGGCAAAACACTCGCCGATAAGGCTTGGCTGGCGGTTTTTGCCACCGCAGCGGGCATATTGGTGACGGCATAATGAATTACGCCGCTGTGGTAATAGCTGGGGTCATCGTAGCTGGTCGGCTGAGTGGTGGCAACGCAGCCACCTTGGTCAACAGCTATATCGACGATGACGCTCTCAGGCTGCATGGCGGCGACCATCTTGGCGCTGACCACTTGTGGGGCTTTCGCTCCAGGAACTAACACCGCACCGACGACTAAATCCGCTTCTGTCAAGGCTTCGGCGATGCTATGGGCATAAGGATAAAAACTGCTGACGTGTTGCCCAATGTGTCGCACTTGGGTCATTTTTTCGGCACTGAGGTCAAAAACGCTGACCTGCGCGCCAAGGGCGGCAGCGAGTTTGGCAGCCGCAAAGCCCGCATTGCCTGCGCCTAAAACCACCACTTTGCCCCGTTCAGCCCCCGCGAGACCACCGAGTAACACGCCTTTGTGGTGTTGCAGCAATTGGCTGCCCGCGTGGACGGCGAGTTTACCAGCGATAATGCTCATCGGTTGTAATAAGGGCAAAGTGCCATGCTCTACCACGGTTTCAAAGGCAACGGCGGTGAGTCCGATGTTTTCTAACTGGCTTTTTAGCTCTGGCTCGGCGGCGAGGTGTAAATAGCAAAATAATAGATGGTCGGAACGTAAATAATTCCATTCAGCGGGCTGAGGCTCTTTGACTTTGATAATCAACTGCGCTTGCGCATATAAGCTCTCGGCATCTGGGCAGGTCTGCACACCGACAGCACGATAATCAGCATCGCTATAGCCACAGCCTAAACCCGCACCCGCTTGTAAATAGATTTGATGCCCTTGCTGCTGTAGCTCAGCGCACGCCGCTGGAATCAAGGCAACACGCTGTTCTTGAATTTTAATCTCAGTAGGGATGCCGATATTCATAACCGTTCCTTAACGCAGTTTTAAAGTCGCAAGACCAATCAAAACCAGAATCAAGGTAATAATCCAAAAACGGACAATGACTCGCGGTTCTGGCCAACCTTTCAGTTCGTAGTGATGATGCAAAGGCGCCATGCGGAAAATCCGCCGCCCGGTGAGTTTGAAAGAAGCGACTTGTAAAATCACCGAGATGGTTTCCATCACAAACACGCCGCCCATAATCACTAAGACAAATTCTTGGCGTACGATGACCGCAATCACGCCTAAGAGTGCGCCAAGCGCTAACGCACCGACATCCCCCATAAACACTTGCGCAGGGTAGGTATTGAACCACAAAAAGCCCAGACCCGCACCCGACATCGCCGCACAAATCACCGCGACATCACCTACCCCTTTGATATGGGGGATGTGGAGGTATTTCGCAAACTCGGCGTGTCCGGTGGTATAGGCAAAAATCCCTAATGCACCGCTGACCAATACCGTTGGCATGATGGCTAAGCCGTCCAGCCCATCAGTTAAGTTGACCGCGTTGCTAGTGCCAACGATGACAAAATAACTAAAAACAATGAAGAAGATGCCCATATCCCAAGCAAAATCTTTGACAAAAGGTAAAATCAGTTCGGTTTCGGCGGGATTAACAGCACTGAAAAACAACCAACTGGCGGCAACAATACCGACCACCGATTGCCAGAAATATTTGGCTTTTGCTGATAAGCCTTTGGGGTTTTTAAATACCACTTTGCGATAATCATCGACCCAGCCGACCCAGCCAAAGCCAAGCAAGACAAATAAACAAATCCAGATAAAGCGGTTGCTCAAATCCGCCCACAATAAGGTGCTGATGGCGATGGAGACAATAATCAATGCGCCGCCCATCGTTGGCGTGCCTGCTTTGCTTAAATGCGATTGCGGGCCATCATCACGGACGCTTTGCCCAATTTGCAAGCTCACCAAGCGCCGAATCATCATAGGGCCTAACCATAGGGCAATGGTTAAGGCGGTTAGCATCCCTAAAACAGCCCTTAAGGTTAAATACTGGAATACCCGAAAAGCGCCGTAATATTGGCTTAAATAGTCTGCTAACCAAACTAGCATAATGTTTTGTTCCTAAAGTGAGCGGGGGGTTAAAGCGGCGCTATTTTAACACCATCGTTGCACAGCACCATATGACTGCGAAAAAAACAGCTTAGTACATAATGTGAGTCATTTTGCTAAAGGCGTGCCAAGCATTCGCACTTCAGGGATTAAAGCAATACCTGTGTCTGCCAGCACCCGCGCTTGCACATGTTGAATCAAGGCTTCAATTTCTGTGGCTGTCGCCTTGCCGAGGTTGACGATAAAATTGGCGTGTTTGTCTGAGACACAGGCATCACCGATGCGCAGCCCTTTTAGCCCACAGTCTTGAATCAGTTTCGCTGCATGGTGTCCTACGGGGTTTTTAAATACCGAGCCACAGCTAGGCAAATGGGTGGGTTGTGTGTCTTTACGTTGTTGTAAAAGCTGTTTGATATGTGTGGTTGCTTGGCTAACCGCTTCAGCGTCTGAATTGGTTTGAAAGCTTAAGACTGCGGCAAAAAAATATTCTTCGCTCTCAAAGCGTGCTTGGGCGTAGCGATAGCCAATATTAAAGTCTTCGCTATCACGGCGTTTGATTTGTCCTTGGCGGTCGATGGTTTCGACATAATCGACCATATGCCAAGTTTCACCACCAAATGCCCCGGCGTTCATGGCTAAAGCACCGCCTAAAGCACCGGGAATCCCAGCAAAAAAACCACCGCCAAGCAGGCCATCACGGGCGGTTTTACGCGCTATTTGCGCACAAGGTGTCCCCGCGCTGATCCAGCGTTGGGTTTCACTGATGGCTTTAATTTGGCTTAAGGCCGGAGAGGTGGCGATAACTGTGCCATCAATGCCGCCATCGCGTACCAATAAATTGCTCCCCAACCCAACAAAATGCAAGGGATCAGCAGCAGGGGTTTGGCGCATAAAGGCGCTCAAGTCGTCTAAATCGGCAGGGATATAAAACCGTTTTGCCGCGCCGCCTGCCCGCCAAGTGCAATGCTTTGCCATCGGTTCATTGAGGCGCAACTCGCCACGTAATGCACTCATAGACTCAAACGCATGGATAAATCAACGGCGTGAATATGTTTGGTAAAACTGCCCAGAGAAATATAATCCACCCCGGTTTCGGCAATTTGGCGCAAAGTTTTGGCATCAACCCCGCCGGAGGCTTCGAGCTTACAGCGCCCGGCGCATAATTTCACCGCTTCGCGTAATTGTTCGATAGAAAAATTATCTAATAACACCGAATCGACATCGACGCTCAGGGCATCTTTAAGTTGTTTGATATTTTCGACTTCGGTTTGTACCGCTTTATCTGGGGCAATCTGGCGCGCTTGTTTAATCGCCTTGGTGATGGAACCGGCGGCACTGATATGGTTTTCCTTAATCAAAAAAGCGTCGTATAAGCCCATGCGGTGATTTTTGCCGCCACCACAAAGCACGGCGTATTTTTGCGCTTGGCGTAAACCGGGCAAAGTTTTGCGGGTATCGAGCAAGGTCACGCCCGTATCAGAGACCAAATCCACTGCCTGCTGCACTTGGGTCGAAGTCGCCGAGAGGGTTTGGAGAAAGTTTAAGGCGGGGCGCTCAGCAGTGAGCAAAATGCGGGCATTGCCCTCGATATGACACAAGGTTTGATAAGCGGCGATATCATCGCCTTCTTTAACCCGCCAGTCGATTTTAATGCTGGGGTCAAGTTGTAAAAAACAGGCTTCAAACCAAGCAAACCCAGCGATGGTGGCACTGTCACGGCTAATCACTTGCGCGTGGGCTTGGGTATTAGGCGCAACGAGTTGTGCGGTAATATCACCCGTGCCAATATCCTCAGCAAGCGCGTGAGCAACGGTGGCGTTTAAGTCAGCGGGAATCGGATGTGCGTATGGCATAATGATTGACTGCGGTAATTGAGAAGGAGAGAGCGAGCCTATAAGCCGGGTTCTGTAACACTTTCGTGCTGACAGTCATTCATCTAAGGTATTTGTCACCAAATACTTCTAGCAACCTACCCGGGAGTTATGCGGATCACATATCGCAGTCAAGCTGCTACTCCTCTATTTGGTCTTGCTTCCAGTGGGGTTTTCCCTGCCACTTTTGTTGCCAAAAGCGCGGTGCGCTCTTACCGCACCATTTCACCCTTACCCACACACCGAGGTCTGTTGGCGGTATATTTTCTGTGGCACTGTCCGTAGGCTTTCGCCTCCCAGGCGTTACCTGGCACTGCATCCTATGAAGCCCGGACTTTCCTCCCCACTCCAAAGAGTGCAGCGACTGTCCAGCTCGCTCTCGGCGCACACTATAAACAAAGCCGATAGGGCTTGTCTAGGTTTTATCGCTTAAGCTCTATTCGCATTCTTTAAATAAAAGTGCATTACAGTGTTGACAGGGCTTTTTATCCAAATTTTTATAAATGCTTGTCAGTGCGGTTTTTTTGCTATCAAAAAAATGTTCACTGCCAATTTTTTTAATAAAACAAGATTTAGCGGCAAATTCATACACGCTGGATTTAAGCCCGACAAAATACAAACCGCCATTATATTTTTTTAAGCGTTCATTTTCTGCGTTTAAGGCTTCAGCACCCGCTAAATCAATAAAGTTAATACCGCTGGCAACAATTAAAATATGATAGATGCGTTCATTATCAACAATACTGGCGATACGTTTTTGAATATGACTGACCGAACCAAAATAAATCGACATATCAATGCGAATTATTTTCAATTGTGGACACTGTTTTAAGGGTTTTTTCTGAATATTGATAAACTTACGTTTCTCATCATCATTGTCTAGTGATAAAGTTGGGATGGTTGGCGTTGATGTTTTGGCAAGAAATAAAATCAAAGACAACAGCACCCCCATATAAATCGCAAATTCTAATTCCAAGAATAAGGTTGCAAAAAACGTTGTCAGCAAAATCGCTGACTCAGATTTACTAAAGCGTAAAATCTGCCGGATATGATGAAAATCAATCAAGTTGTAAGCGACCAATAAAATGACCCCACCCATTGCCGCAATGGGTAAATACGCCGTTAATGGCGCAATCAATAACACGATGCCCATTAAGGCAATGGCAGCAAAAATAGCCGATAAAGGGGTTTTAGCCCCCGCCTCGTAATTGATACCTGAGCGGGTAAACGAACCAGAACCCGCATAGCTGGAGAAAAAACTGCCAAACATATTCGATAAGCCCTGGCCGACAAACTCTTGATTGGAATCAATACGCTGACTAGATTTGGTCGCTACAGCCCGACTAATGGAAACGGCTTCAATTAAACCTAATAAAGCGACGGCAAACGCCTCTGGGGCGAGCATTTTAATGGTTTCAAAAGAAAAATCAGGGCTGGATAATGGCGGCAACTGTGCTGGAATTTCACCGACTAATTTAATCCCGTCACTAAAATTCTGTAAAAAAGCTGCCAATACACTGCCGACAACCATACCAATGAGTAAATTGGGTGATTTAGACCAAAGCCGTTTAGCGATTAAGGCGCTGAGCAAAGTGGCTAAGGCTATGAGGAATAAATAGGGATTTAAATCCCCCAACCCGTAATATAAATCTGCCCAAGTATGCAAAAAAGATTCGCCTTTGGGGACGAAAATGCCACTGATATGCTTCATTTGACTGGTGGCAATTAAGATCGCCGCCCCAGCGGTAAAGCCGATCACCACCGTATGCGAAACAAAATTCACCAACACACCTAAGCGGGCAACACCAAAAGCTAGCTGATAAACCCCGGCAAGGAAGGTCAAAGTCAAGGCAATAGAAACAAATTCAGGTGTACCCGGTGTGGCATGATGACTGACCGCCGAGAAAATAACGATGGAAATCGCAGTAGTCGGCCCTGAAACCAAATGAAATGAGGAGCCAAATAAAGCAGCAATAATGGGAGTCACCATCGCAGTATAAAGACCATATTCGGGCGGTAAACCGGCAATGGTGGCAAAAGCAACCCCTTGCGGTAAAACAATCACGGCTCCGGTTAAACCAGCGCTTAAATCAGCTTTAAGGCTGTCTTTGGTAATTAATTTAAACCATGTTAAAAAAGGAAAAAATAAGGCAAGTTTCATAGTTTTTTAGAGAAATTAAAAATAATAACTGATGTTACGCACTAAGCTGGTTTTTATCACAATAGTGTGATTTTTCCACCTGCCTAGTGAAGCTTAGCCGTGCAGCAATGGCGGTTTTTTCTGCCCTTAAGGTAGAAAAAGAAGCCTTTGCGTAACATCAGATAATAACTGATGTTACGCATTAAACTAACGGCAGGATGGTTTTCCTCCTGCCGAGTGATATTTAGCTGTGGAACAATGGCGGTTCTTTTACCTTTTAGGGTAAAAATGAAGCCTGTGCGTAACATCAGAAGAAGCATCCTGCTTTCCAACCCAAGCGCATGATAGAACATGTCTATGAAAGGAAATAAAGGGGGGGAATCGCTCTTCCTGAGCTAAGGCGAGGTATTATAGTAAAAAAATACAAAAAAATCGAGACAAAAAGCTTGTTAAACCAAAGATAACTGTACTTTTTTATAAAAAAATATTATTAATAACAATCAGATAAATACTGTTTTAGTTAAATTTCATGCTTTTATTTAAATAAATTCTAAAAGCTTATTTTATTGATGTTACGCAAAGGCTTCTCTATGCCCCAAAAGGCAAAAAAACCGCCATTGCTGCACGGCTAAATACCTCTAGGCAGGAGGAAAACCCACCTGCGGTGATAAAAACGGTGTTAGTGCGTAACATCAGGTACTTTATCAATAGATGTCTCACTTTTCTAATACATCTTGAGTTTGATCGCATTGGGGTGTGCATTTGCTATAATGCGGCTTTTTTTAGCCTGAAACCTTATGTCATTAAAGCCCCGTATTCATTTATGTTTATTACATAATACCGCTACATCCAATATCACCCCTGCGCTGGATCCAAGTTTTAAGCCTGAACAAGTGATTCTTGTGTATGGTGCAGCGCAACAAAAACGTGCAGATAACCTCGGACGTATTTTGCGCGAGTCCGGCATTGAGGTGCTGCGCCGAGAAATTGACGATATTCGCGACATCAACGTGATTCGGCGTTGTTTAGAGCATTTATTACTCGAAGAAAACTATTTGGATAAGGACATTGCTCTCAATGCCAGCGGTGGCACACGACCGATGAGTTTAGCGGCGCATGAGTTATTCAAAAGTGCTGAGAAACCAATTTTTTATGTACACCCGCATACCGACGAAGTCACTTGGCTACATGATAAAAACATTGAAGGTTTTAATGTCGCTAACCGGATTAAAATCCCGGCTTTTTGTCGTGCTCATGGCGCAGAAACAGCGATCAATCACCGCGAACCACTCAGTGCTCGCCAGCGCGAATTTACCGAGTATTTAATCGAACATGCCGATTATTTTCGCCGTGACTTAAGCACGCTCAACTGGCTAGCAAAACAAGCCGAAAAACACTTACGGGTTGATGTTGGTAGAGAGCGTGTACGCGTCAGTGGTGAGTTAGAAGAATTAATCCATGCTTTTGACGCGCAAGGCTTGTGTGAGTTTGATGGGCGGATGTTGGAGTTCCCCAATGAGACTGCGCGTTTTTTTGTTAATGGTGGCTGGCTTGAATACCATGTGTTTGCCCAAATACAAGGGCTACGCAAACAATATCCTTGTATTCAAGATGTGGCGCAAGGTGTGGAAGTGGTACGGCATCAAAGCGGGCGGGCGGTGAAAAATGAAATTGATGTGGCTTTTTTAGCCAATAATCATTTGCATATTATCGAATGTAAAACCAAACGCTATCACAGCAAGCGCCACAACCAAGATAATTTAGCCACCTTGGATACGCCCGGTGCAGATACCCTTTACAAACTCGATACTCTCAAAGGCTTACTTGGCAATCAACAGGCGCAAGTGATGCTAGCGAGTTATCATGATTTGTCTAAGTGGGATAAACAACGCGCCAAGGATTTGGATGTGCAACTGGCAAGCTGCCAACAATTGCATCAACTCAAAGCCTTGATTGGACGCTGGATTGAAGCCAGCAATCAAGCCCATTAACTGATAAAGAGACATCATGCCATCAAAACCGAGTAAAGACTTAGAAGTTTTTGATAACCCCCAAACCGAGCGCGACTACACCATTCGGATTCGCATTCCTGAGTTTACTTGCCTATGCCCCAAAACCGGACAGCCGGATTTTGCCACTTTGTATTTGGATTATGTTCCCGACAAGCTTTGTGTTGAGCTAAAAGCGTTGAAAATGTACATCTGGTCATTTCGGGAAGAAGGCGTATTTCACGAGGCAATTACGAATTCAATGTTGGATGATTTGTTCAATGCTTGCCAGCCACGTTTTATGCGTTTAACCGCTGATTTTAATGTCCGTGGCGGCGTGTATACCAAGGTGGTTGCCGAGCGCCAACAAGAAAATTGGCAAGCACCAACGCCTGTGCAACTGCCTTAAGCAAATAGGGCGTAGCAATGTTTACGCCCATGCATCCTAGATCTTTGGCTCTAATAAATGATGTATTTCATCTAGCAATTGTTCTTTTTTATAAGCGCCTTTGGTAAAGGTATCCACGGTAGAAACACCTAACATTTCTCTTTCCTCAGCATTTAAATCTTTAGCCGTCAGGACAATCACCGGAATTTCTGCCCATTGTTCTTGTTCATGAAGGTGCTGAATAAACTCAAACCCATCCATTTCAGGCATCATCAAATCGCTTAAAATTAATTGCGGTTGATTATGGGCTAATAAGTCCAGGCCTTGTTTGCCATTTTCCGCCGACAGCACCCGCCAACCTTCATTATGTAAAATGGTTTCCATCATCTCACGGGTATCTTGATTATCTTCTAATAATAATACTTGCGGTTGTTCATCTTGCGCTTGTTGGTTGGCATAGCGTCCCAGTATATCCTGAAGTTTTTGTCGATTAACGGGTTTGACCATATAGTCATTGGCTCCCAGCGCATAACCCAAACGTTTATTATCGACCATACTCGCCATAATGACAGGAATATGATTTAACTCACTATCGGCTTTTAATGCTGACAACACCGCCCAACCGTCCATATCAGGCATCATTACATCTAAAATAATCGCATCAGGCAAATGTTGGTTCGCCATATTCAAACCAATCGCGCCTGAACTGGCTAATAGCACTTCATAACCTAAGCGTTGCAAATGATTGCGCATCAATTCACGCACAGTTTCATCATCATCAATGACTAATACTTGCCCTTTGATATTATCAACCGTCAGTGCTTGTTTTCTGCGTGAGCTAGCGTATTGTTGTTCTAATTTATCAGTAATTTCTTGCGCTTGTTTATGTTTATTCAAATAGGCTTCAATGTCGATGGGTAAATGAATACTAAACTGGGTTCCATGTGAATATTTACTTTCGACTTCAATGCGCCCGCCCATCATTTCGACAAAGTTTTTAGTAATCGCCAAGCCTAAACCCGTGCCACCATATTTGCGTGTGGTTGAAGCATCGGCTTGGGTAAAGCTATTAAACAAGCGCTGCTGTTGCTCTGGGGTCATGCCGATACCCGTGTCGCTGATTTTGAATTCTATCCAATCACCGCTGGGCAGGGTTTTACGTTTGGCACTGAGGGTAATACGCCCATGATCAGTAAACTTGGCGGCATTGCTTAATAGATTATTGAGCACTTGGCGCACTCGCATAACATCAGCGCGCATCTCGCCTAACACATCTTGAATATCAAGCGTTAGTTTATTGTTGTTTTGCAATAGCATCGGTGAAAAAGTATCACGAATATTTTCCAGTAAGCCTTGCGCATCAAAGATTTCATAGTATAAATCCATCCGTCCAGCTTCGATTTTAGATAAATCCAAGACATCATTGATGAGATTTAATAAGTGAGAGCCAGCCTGATGAATTTTGTCCAAATCTAAGACATATTCATCTAAGCCATCATCTTCAGACTCTTCTATCAGAATTTCGCTATAACCAATAATCGCATTCAAAGGCGTGCGCAATTCATGGCTCATATTGGCAATAAATTGGCTTTTGGCGAGATTTGCCGACTCTGCTTGCTGTTTGGCAGCTTGCAGTTGTTGTGATTGGGCCAAAATATGGCGGTTTTGTTCCGTGATTTCGGCGGTGCGCTCACGGACTTTTTCTTCTAGGTTTTGATTGATTTGTACTTGCAGTTGTTCGTTTTCTTTTAATTGATGAATTAAGTTTTGTTGTGCTTGCAGTTTTTCCTCTTCGGTTTTTTCAATGGTTTCAATTTGTTTCGAAATCACATTTGCTGCCGGACGGAACACGAACAAAGCTTCCAGACCTAAAACCAATAAGGTAATCAGCATCAAGGTCAATTCGATGTGTTTGAGCTGCTCGATTTTAACTTGTGCCTCATCATCATATTGAAAAGTGATGGCATTCATCAGTCGCAAAAACTCGCCTTCATTATCCAAAATCATTTGAATTAAATGTTCAGAAATGGGTTGGGTATTAAGGGCGATAATCGCATTTGCAGCGGTGCGCATGGCAGTATAATGCTGGGCTATTTCTTTAAACATAGCTGCTATTGCTACCGAATTATTACCTGGTAGCCCTAGTTCCTCATTGCCGTATTGCAAGCCTAAATGTGAGGTTTCCCATAGTGCCAAACTGTCCTTAAACAGTTTCATATTGGTGGAAAATTGCTGCTGATTGGTTGAAGTGTGTAACATCAAGGCGATCTTAGTAATGCGCTGACTGAGCATTCGTTGTCGGCCGGAAATATTAATAATATGCGAATCATCTGATTGCGACTCTAAAGTCGCACGAATCATATATTGACTGCTCAACGTTAGGATTGCGATAAGAGATAAAGCAATAATATAGGTCGCTGTTAAGCGTTGATGAGAATCTTGGTGTAACATTATGGCTGATAAAAATCGCGTTAAGATGCTTCATTCTAGCAGATTTTAACACCTAACTTGTGAAGGTTGTTGACAGCCTGTCTATGATGCTTATCCTATGTGCAGCAAAAACACATTTAGGAGTGTACGATGGACGACTTCACCCAAGCGATAAAAAAAGCAAATGCCTATGGGATGGCGGAATTTTTAGAAATTATTGGTGAATTGTCACAACAAAGTACCAAAAAGGGGCATTTAAGCCGCGTCACCAAAGAGTTAATCACGCTGGGAATAGCCCTAGAAAAGGGCTGTTCGCGCTGTATTAAAATTCACACCAAGGCAGCGACTAAACTCGGTGCCAGTGCCGCCAGTATTGAGCAAGTGCGCCGTATTGCCTTATTTATGCGTGCCACACCCAGCGATAACAAAGATTTATGGTCATCGTGGTGTGCCTCTTGGGATCAGTTTGCCCTGTCTAAAGGCGCACTCAAGCACGGACAGCGGGAATTGATTGCCCTCGCTATTGCGCTGGTGATGCAGCATGAGGCGCATATCCGTTTGCATATCAAAGATGCCTTATCCTATCGGGTACAGCCCGAGGAATTGTTTGAAGTCGTGCCCTTGGCTTTATTGATGGATGGCGCACCGGTGTTATCGCAAATTCCGCGTTTGGTGAAATATATTGAAAAATATAACAAAAATATTTAACTGATGTTACGCAAAGGCTTCTCAATGCTCCAAAAGGCAAAAAAACCGCCATTGCTGTACGGCTAAGCTTCACTAGGCAGGTGGAAAATCACACTATTCTGATAAAAACCAGCTTAGTGCGTCACATCAAATACTTAAGACTTACGGAATCCATTATGTTTGAGAGAATAAAAGAAGATGTCGCCAGCGTGTTTGACCGCGACCCAGCGGCGCGCACGACCTTTGAAGTCTTAACCAATTATCCCGGTGTCCATGCCTTGTTATTACATCGCCTAGCCCATCGCTTGTGGTTAAAAAATTGGAAATTAACCGCTCGCAGCCTTGGCAGTTTCAGCCGTTGGCTCACCGGCATCGAAATTCACCCCGGCGCACAAATTGGACGGCGTTTTTTTATCGACCACGGCATGGGGGTGGTCATCGGTGAAACCGCCATCGTTGGCGATGATTGTACCCTTTATCACGGTGTCACCTTGGGCGGAACTTCTTGGCAAAAAGGTAAACGCCACCCAACGCTGGCGGATAATGTGGTTGTCGGTGCGGGGGCAAAAGTCCTAGGTCCGATTGAGATATCCAACGGGGCGCGGATTGGTTCCAATGCTGTGGTCTTAAAACCTGTGCCTGAGGGGGCAACGGTTGTTGGTGTGCCGGGGCGTTTGATAGAGCGGAAAAAAACCGATCCAAAACAAGACCAACGGGAAAAAACAGCGAAAAAAATCGGCTTCGATGCTTATGGCACACCGCAAGATATGCCCGATCCGGTAGCGCACGCGATTAATTGCATGTTAGATCATATTCACCATATGGATGAAAAAATGCACCGTATGTGTGAGCAGTTACAGACCTTGGGTGCTGAGGTTTACGAAGATAATGAAGACTGGATTGATTTACCCAAGTGTGAGTTACACGTAGAAGCGGACGACCCGAAAAAAATTGACTAATAACTGATGTTACGCACTAAGCCAATTTTTGTCACAATAGCGTTATTTCCCACCTACCTAGTGATATTTAGCCTTTGCGTAACATCAGCTAATAAGCCACATCAAGGCTTTGATTATCCCCATCCCACAGATAAACGCTGATACTCCATTAGCATTTATCTGCCTACACCTGCGCTTAATCATTCCCTAAAACAAGAATGGTTATAACCACCTATAATAACGATAACTTATTAAAAATAAAGGTAATATTTTTATCTCAAAAGATGTTGGTCTTTATGTGGGTATTTGATAGTTTTAAATTTTAAAAAATATTTAAAAATCAATGGAGTTATATCCATTATATGATTGTTGATTGAGCAATAACTCATTTTTATTATTTATTTCACTGATGTTACGTAAAGGCTAAAAGGTAGAAAAACTCCTTATCGTGGTAAAAACTGGTTTAGTGCGTCACATCAACTGTTTAAATCTATGTTGCTTTTGGGGTCGAGCTTGGCTGCAAATTATAAAAGGAAAATCGATGAGTAATAAAAAAAACTTTGACTCATTAGTATATATTCATACGATGCCAAAATGGCTGGAAGCATACCTTGATGATCCTCATTCTGACTATTACACATGGTCAAAAGACTACGAACGCCTCATTGTCGGCAAGCAGCTTTGGCGAGTCTGGATGATTGATGAATTTGGCGCATATTGGATAGAACTCAATTATATGGATGAAAAAGGACTGCCAGTGTTTCATACCATAAAGATTGAGCATGGCACTTATGCGTTCGTAGAAACTGAGAAATATAAGGTTATATATCTGATGTTACGCACTAAGCTGGTTTTTATCACAATAGTGTAATTTTCCACCTGCCTAGTAAAGCTTAGCCGTGCAGCAATGGCGGTTTTTTCTGCCCTTAAGGCAGAAAAAGAAGCCTTTGCGTAATATCAGTTATATATGAAAACACTGACCATTCAAGCAGAAGAAGATGAACATGGGGTTCTTCATAAAGAGCTAATCACAACGGAGCTAAGACAGCTCGGATTTTCGCCTGAAATCAAAGCGCATTTTGATGATGAACATGATGTCAATTTTTACATTGATACCGAAGACCTAAAAGGCGTTTGGGAAGCTATCAAAGATAAGCTTATCCCCATAAGTGCCATAGCAAATTCATGTACAATCCTTTGCCAAGGTCAATGTGCTTGGGCAGACATGTTAATCCTTCACGCCAAGAATGATCCAGAAATTGAACTAGATGAACTCTAAGCTTTTGAACACATCTGTCTCCGTGGTAGTTAATGCCATTTTTTCATTACTGATGTTACGCACTAAACCTAATTTTTGTCACAGTATAGTGATTTGCCACCCGCCTAGTCATATTTAGCCGTGGAGCAATGACGATTTTTTTGCCTTTTGGGGCAAAAAAGAAGCCTTTGCGTAACATCAGTTAATTATTATTTTAATCAAACAGTTATAAAGTTATACTCCATGAAAAACATACCCTTTATTTTTTTATTATTATTTTCTTCTTCTTATACTTTTGCTACAGAGCAAACTTGTCAGCCATATGAGTCAACAAAAACCCTGTTAACCGAATTAAAACAAGGCTATTTAAAACACCAAAGCCTGTATACAGGTGGTTTTCATATGAAATATTTAGACAATGTCAGAAGCTCTGCCCTTATTTATTTAGCACTCACGGGGGAATTTGAAAAACTTAAACAAACGCTACAAAAAATTGCTTATCAACGTGACTGGGATTCTTATTCAAGTAATAATTATAATTTATTACAAGAACATGACATGCTAGATGCGGAAGTCATACAAACAGCCTTAGAGACGATTTATGACTTCAAACAACCTTATGTCCACTTGCAAAGTCTGCCTTATAAAGAGCATTTTCGCCAAGCGGTGTTTGATTTGGATATGTTTACTGATATTGGTGAACCCGTGGACTGGTGGCTTACAAAAAAATATTTATCCCATGATTATGGGCATAGACAATCGGCAATTTGGGAAACAGCACAAAAAGATGATTTAGTTGATTGGCTACAATTTATCGTCACCAGTTCCATTCGCCCACATCTACAAAATTGGGCATTGACAGGTAAAGCAGAACGACAAGCGGGTTTTGCAACACTGGCACAATATGCAAAAAATAAGTGGGAAAATACAGGTTCTTATGCTTGGCTGTTGGCTTTGAGTGAAGTGTTAGAGCCAAATGATACAGCGGTAAAAACGGTATTAGCTGCAATGCAGCAATTGACAGATAAAGTTAATCATTGCCAAGCCTCGCAAACTGAATTAGCTGCTTTTTCTCTTTTATTACTCAATGCCACCCGTTTAAGTTATGAGCAGGATGTTCAGCGTAATAGCTGGTTAAAAACGACACCTAAGGATATGTTTTTTGAGCTAAAAACCTTGGCACAAAAATACTATGCCAATTTATTATTGGTTCATAAGCCCCTAGAAAAGAATTATTTGTTTTGGCAAAGTTTGGGGGCATATGCCTCTGAAGAGCTGATTGATGCTCGATCAATGGGGCTTAAAACCGTTGATGATATTGGTATTGCAAAAAACTTTGATGCTTATCGCCCTGAATATGAATCTAATTCGGGTCGTTTTACCTCTTTGTTGCCCATTGACGATTTAAAAAAACTGCTGTTATTAAAAAATCTATCGTTACCAGAACAGGTGAAATTAAATCGAAGCCTTTTTTTGCGCACATGGGCACAAGGACAGACAATAGATGATGACCTTTTACAACAATTAGCCAAAACTGAACCCACATTCGCAGCTGAGATAGAAGAGATTTTACAAACAAAAACCAAGCTGCAACGTCACGCTTTATTGCTTAAGTTTGTGATGCGCTATCCTGTTTTAACTTATCTTATCAATGTCAAATTATATTATGGTTCTTTTGGCGGGGGGGAACGAAAACAGCATCAATTTGAGTCCTATAACCCCAATGATGGCAGTTGGTGGTGTGAGACAAATTTAAGTAAAATTCGTCAACGCTTGGTTAATACCGTTGTATCCCCTTTAGGTTTGAATGGCATAGAGCACACAGGTGGTATAATGGGTGCTGTTTTTTATGCTAAAGGACAAAAACGCGCTTATGAGCGGCGCGGTTTATATGTTGACCTAGAAAATAATGGTATGGGAGTTTGGCTTTCCCCTTTTCTAGCCACCGATCCTAAATTACATCAAGCCACAGTTGATAAAGTCATCGAACAGCACCCCTTTATGCAATATCTTGACTTAGCCGAATGGCAATATTTTTCTAAACTCCCTCCTGCACCGGTCTTTTTTGCTAAACAAGTGTTTGCATTGGATAAAAACCCTAAAGTGGATAAGTCAATGAAAGTGGAATTATTGAAATTATTGCTACGGGCATCAAGGTACACTTGCAGAGATTATACGGGTGTTGACAAAATTTCTGTTAAAACCCGAAAAACCTTAGCTGATAAATATGGTGTTGTTTATAATCCTTAAACATTTTTTCCTAAGGAACGTGCACGAATTAATTTATGCAACTGCCTTTGCCACGCCGATAGCCCTGAAAGGGCGTAATCTATAAAGCCTAGGGCAACGCCCTAGGATAGGGAAAATAATGATGATTAAGCTCTGAAGGGGCGACATAAAAATACGAAAGTTATATCGCCCCTTCAGGGCTGAAATATATTGACATCAATCACCTAGGGCGTTGCCCTAGGCTATATAAATGTCGCCCCGTTGGGGCTTTTAACTGATGTGACGCAAAGGCTTCTTTTTCTGCCTTAAAGGCAGAAAAAACCGCCATTGCTGCACAGCTAAGGAACGTGCATGAATTAATTTAGGCAATATTCACGGAAGATTTTTGCGTATTTTTAAGGCGTAGAAAATACGTAAAAAGACCCGTGAAGATGTTGAAACTATTTCATGCACGTTCCTTCCTAAGGCAATATTCTAGGTGATGTAAATGCTCCGTCAGCAAGCCAACAAGATGTCTGTACGCCTAGAAAGTCCAATAGAAAAACCAGATATGCCCTGTTTTATTTTTGCAATTTAGACTTAGTCTATATTAGTATGTTATGCTATAGTTTCACTTATTAAAAGTAAGGGTATTTCTTGCTTTTAGGCGTGAATAGGGACAAATTTGTCCTGTTATCATTAACATACTAGAGAATCCACTATGAAGCGTATTACTGTTTCTTTGTTGAGTTTGGGTGTATTAGCCAACAGCCCTGCCTTTGCACAAGAGCCAATCAGTCCCATTAGCCCTGTTAAACAAATTAATCTAGCCCAAGTTGAATTGGGTAAAAAACTTTATTTTGATCCCCGTTTGTCTAAGTCTGGGTTTATTTCCTGTAACTCTTGCCATAACCTCAGCATGGGTGGTACAGATAATCTGCAAACCTCAATCGGTGACAAATGGCAACAAGGCCCCATTAATGCCCCAACTGTGCTTAATTCCAGCATGAATATGGCGCAATTCTGGGACGGTCGTGCGGCTGATCTTAAAGCCCAAGCAGGCGGCCCGATTGCCAATCCAAAAGAAATGGCATTCACCCACGAGCTAACCATTGACGTGCTCTCTTCTATGCCGCAATACCAAGTTGAATTTAAACAAGTGTTTGGCGCAGATAAAATCGACATTGACCAAGTGACCACCGCGATTGCGGAATTTGAAAAAACCTTGGTGACCCCAAACAGCCGTTTTGATCAATGGTTATTGGGTGATGCCAATGCAATTAATGCTGATGAAAAAGCCGGTTATGATTTATTTAAAAATAGCGGCTGTGTTGCCTGTCACAATGGCGAGGCTGTCGGCGGCACGTCTTTCCAAAAAATGGGCGTGGTCGAAGCGTATAAAACTGATAATCCAGCCGAGGGCTTGGCTGGCGTGACCGGTAAAGACGCCGATCGCTTCAAGTTTAAGGTTCCCACCTTGCGTAATGTGGAAATGACTTATCCTTACTTCCACGATGGTGCGGTTGATACCTTGGGCGAAGCTGTGGACATCATGGGGCGCTTACAATTAGGTAAAAAATTCACCGCTGAAGAAAATGCACAAATCGTTGCCTTTTTGAAAACCTTGACAGGTGATCAACCACAGTTTACCTTACCCATTTTGCCACCTTCCAGCGATAAAACCATTCGCCCAACCCCGTTTAAATAACGTTTAAACGGTATTGTAGCGGGGGAACCCCCGCTATTTGGAAGGATTATGTTGACAGGTATCTTTATGAAAGCATTCCTTCCTTATCTTTTGCTGAGTTTAAGCACGGGTTTATATGCCAGTGATTTTAGCCCTCAAGCCCGTGACGCTGAATTGATGACTCGCCTACACAAGGCAAATCAGTCTCTCGCTATCAATGATAAAGCCCTGAAATATTGCAAAATGCAAAGCGATGTTTATTTATTCTATCGTGGCACCAACCATTTATTCTGGCAAGATTGGTATCAACACCCCAGCCTCAAGCGTTTTAGTAATCCCAAAACTCAAATTTGGTTACAAGCGGATTTGCACGCGGATAATTTTGGAGCCTATGGCGATAGCCAAGGACAAGTCATTTATGACTTAAATGATTTTGATGAAAGTTTTATTGCGGATTATCAATATGACACCCTACGGATGGCAACCAGTTTATATTTAATCGTTGAAGGTAATGACAAATTGGAGGATGCTGACGCGGCAGTGGATGCCTTTAGTAGCAGTTATTTCAAGCAACTACAAAAACTGCGTGACGATAATGCCGAAACCCGTTTAGTTTTTACTAAAGATAACACCAAAGGCAAGCTAGATAATTTTTTGAAAAAAGTCGAAAAAAAACAATCGCAGAAAAAAATGTTAGCTGAATGGGCAAATAAAAACAGCTTTCGTATCAAAGATAACGCCGATTTGGAAGCGGTGGATGTCAAGACCGCCAAAAGCCTTACCAAAATCTTAGCCGAATATAAGGTTTTAGATGTGGCAAAACGCCTCAATGCCGGCACAGGTTCGTTGGGTACAGCGCGCTATTATGTTTTGATTGATGATGCGGGCGTGAAGCGTATTTTAGATGTGAAACAACAAAGCAAAGTCGCGGCGTATCCGTATTTGGATAGCAAAAGTAAAGTGGGCTATGATGAGCGTTATCCCAACCCCGCTAAGCGCCATGCTCAAGCTTACCGCGCATTAACTAACAATACCGATAAATTTTTAGGCGCGATTCATTGGCAAGGCGGAGATTATTCCATCCGCGAACGCTCAGCGTACAAAAAAACCTTTAAAACTATTGAGCTAAAAAAAGATAAAGATTTCGTCAAAATGGCGCAACAATGGGGCAAAATCTTGGCAACAGCACACGCACGGGCAGATAAAGATGCCAAAGACGGCATGATTAATTATTCTTTTGAAACCCAAGTGAGCGAGCAAGCAACAAACCTCAAAGCGGTGCAAAAGCAATGGCGCAACAGTGCCAAAGCTTATGCCAAACAAGTGCAGTTTGACTACAAGGCCTTTCTTCAAGCCTATCAGGGTAATTGTGACAACTCTGACCACTAATATTGATGTCATCATCACCACCTATAATCGCCCTGATGCGCTTGCTTTAGTGCTAAAAGCACTCAACGAGCAAAACACACAGGGCTTTCAGGTTTGGGTTGCTGATGATGGCTCGACGGCTGAGACCCAAGCCCTTATCGAGCAGCAAAAAAACCAAGCTACCTATCCACTGACGCACGTATGGCAGGAAGACTTAGGTTTTCGCGCTGCTGCGGTACGCAATCTTGCCTTCAGCCACGGCTGTGCCGATTATGTGATTTTTCTCGATGGGGATTGCCTGCCGCGCCCTGATTTTATCCAAACCCATTGCAAACTGGCAGAACAGGGCTATTTTGTTAGCGCTAATCGGATTTTATGCAGTCAGGCACTGAGCGCGCAGGTGATACAAGAGCAACTTGCCTTATGGAATTACAGTTATCGGCAGTATTGGCATTTAGTCAAACAAGGTGATTTGAACCGTTTTTTGCCTCTGTGTTATTTACCGCTGGGCAGCTTGCGCAAACTTAGGCAACATTGGCGCGGGGTGATTAGCTGTAATTTCGGGCTGTGGCGCAAAGACTTGCAGCGCGTCAATGGCTTTGATGCCAGCTTTCAAGGCTGGGGTTATGAAGATGCGGATTTGAGTTTGCGCCTGATGCACAGCGGCATCAAACGCAAAGAAGGACGCTTTGCCGTGCCTGTGTTTCACCTCTGGCATCCTGAAAACGACCGCAGCCACAGCGATGAAAATCGCAAACGCCTACAAGACTGGCAAGCTGCACCTTACTATCGGGCAAAACAGGGTTTAAGTGCCTGAATAGCATATTTTTCGCGATTTGCATCGAATTATGAAAATCCCTCCCATATCAGTTACGGCATTAATTTCGCATTATTTTTCCCCGGTTTTATAAGGCGAACGGTTTATAATATCCGCGTTGTTAAACGGGTCTGAAGATAGGAGAACCGACATTGCCCAAAAAAATAACCAAGTTGGTGCGGAAATCGCCTACATTAGATGTGACGCAAAGGTTTGTTTTTGGCTCTTTAAGCCAAAAAACCGCGATTACTCCACGGCTAAATGCCACTAGGCAGGTGGAAAAGCACCTTATGGTGGCAAATACTGGTTTAGTGCGTCACATCAGTCAATTAATTTGTTTTTGTGAAAGGAGAGCTAGCATCATGTTATCCCGAGTCTTGTCTGTCTGCTTTTGCGCCCTTTTATCCAGTTGTGCCAGTGTACTGCCACCGACACAAGCCATGAGCGATGCCCGTCAAGCGATTCAAGTTGCCCGTGAACACCGTGCAGAAAACTATGCCAAAACCAGTTTAGCTTATGCTGAGCGCTATTTACTCAAAGCCGAAACTTCTTTAAGTATTGGTCCTCATGCCTATCGAGAAGCGCGTTATCATGCCCTGATTGCTAAAAACGAAGCGGTTGCAGCACGTGAAATCAGCCAGCACATTCAGAGAATGAAAAAGCTATTCAAACAGCGCCGTTGTCCGAGTCAATCAACCAGAATTTTATGGCTACAGGCACAAAAACAGGCTAAACTGGGCGATGCACAACGGGTGCGACAACTCATTGAGCAATTATTAAAACGACTGGATGAAAACCCTGAAAACCCTGAATCCTTTAACAGCCATTAAGCGTCTTTGGCGTTTTATTGTTTTTGTTATCAAGCACTTTAATGATGATCATTGTATGCGCTCAGCCTCGGCGTTGGCGTATTCGACTTTGCTCTCGTCCGTGCCTTTGATGACCATTATTTTCAATACCCTCTCGGCCTTTTCCTCTTTTCAGGGGCTTGATCAGAAAATGCAAAATTTTGTGTTTCAGAATTTCGTCCCTGCAGCCGGTGAACTGGTACAAGAATACCTTACCAACTTCACCCAAAAAACTTCCGAGCTAACCGTTATTGGTATCGCTTTTTTAATCTTTACCGCGTTAATGATGCTGCGCACCATCGACCAATCTTTTAACACCATCTGGCACAACCCACACCCACGCAGTGCGAAAAACAGTTTTGGGGCCTATTGGTTGATTTTAACTTTCGGGCCAATACTTATCGGTGTGAGCATTTTCATGACTTCTTACTTGTTGTCCATGCCGCTGTTTAACCAACTTGAGCCAAGTTTATGGCTAAAAGCCCTGCCATTTTTAAGTACCAGCGCCGCTTTTACCTTGATTTATATTGTCATTCCCAACCAGCGGGTGCCTTGGGGCACAGCGGTGATTGGTGGGCTACTTGCCGCGACTTTGTTTGAAGTCGCTAAACGCGGCTTTGCCCTCTATGTCACCCACTCCGATGCCTACACCACCATTTATGGTGCATTGGCGACCATCCCACTATTTTTGGTCTGGATTTATGTCTCGTGGCTAGTGATTTTGCTCGGCGCTGAAGTCACCTATTGCTTGCGGGTTTTTCAATGGCACGAACCACCAAAAACTGAAAAAATTCACGAAAATGACAACCATTTTATCCGTGCGTTTCGGATTTTAGGGCATCTGTGGTGCGCACAATGTAAAGGCTTGGCGATTCCGTTGGAAAAAATCATGGATAGAGAAAACTGGCATGATGAAAACCAATTACACAGCATTTTGGATCACTTAGAAAATGCCCATTGGATTCAACGTAATCACAAAGGTCATTGGAGTTTGTCACGCGATTTAGATGAGGTCAGTATTTTAGACTGTTATCGTTTGATGTCAGGAGGGCTGAATGTGTTACCTGACAGTGCAACAGATGACCAATGGAATCAGCGTTTATTGCCTTTATTACAAGACTTGAATCACAATACTGAAACCATATTAAATAAGTCCTTAAAATATTGTTACGCCCAAGATTATAAACTGGATGTTCAAGCCATCCACAACCCGAGATAGCTTATGAAATGGTTAGATGAAATGCCTTGGCATTTATTAATTTTAGGCAGTTTAACCCTAGGACTCGCACCTTTTGTCCCCGAACCGCATTTATTTGAAAAAATTGGTATGTTAGCCGATGGTACACTGGCGAAACCGATTGATATTTTTGATCTATTAATGCATGGGGCATTTCCAGCATTATTGATAGCCAAAAGCATTCGGGAAGCGAGCCAAACACGCCCACAACAATGATCCGTAGCGCCTTCATCAAAAGCTTACTTTATCTCTGCGCCTATATCCCCTTGCCGTATTTACAAAGCCTAAGCCAATTTTTAGCCCGGCGTTTGTCTTCAAGCCAGTTACGAGCAGTACATACCTGCAAAGCCAATATTGCCCTTTGTTACCCTGAGCTTGATGCCCGTGCGCAACAAGTGCTGGTAGAACAGAGCCTTGCGCACGGTTTTACCAGCATGTTGGAATTAGGACACATTTGGCTACGCCATCCGCGTCATAGCTTATCGTTGGTTAAAGCAGTCGAAAACCCGGAATTATTCGCCCAATACCAAGACCAGCCTTTGATCATGCTCACGCCACACTTGGGTGCATGGGAATTGGCGGGCTTATATGCCTCTAGCCAACGACAAATTACCAGCCTATATAAACCGCCCAAACTTGCTGCCTTAGATAACTTTATCAAAACAGCCCGTGAACGCGGCAGCGCACACCTAGTCCCAACCACACCGCACGGGATTCGACAATTATTCAAAGCCCTAAAAAAAGCCGAAGTGATTGGTATTTTGCCTGACCAAGAACCGCGTTTGGGTTCCGGTGCTTTTGCTGAATTTAAGGGGCAGCCTGCTTATACCATGAGTTTGATTCACCGTTTGGTGCAAAAAACCAAGGTGAAGGTTTTGCTCTGCTATACCCAACGCCTACCCGATGGACAAGGTTTTCATATTATTTATAAACAGCCCCCAGAGGCGATTTATTCAGACGATGAAAAGCAAGCACTCAGCGCCTTAAACCAAGCCATCGAAAGCTGTTTTGTTGATAACCCAGAACAATACCAATGGACGTATAAACGCTTCAAACGTCGCCCAGATGGCTTGAGCAGTGTCTACGATTAAAGTCCCTTCTTTATGGCTTTTAAGCCTGTGCTTATTGCTGCTTGCCTTATTGCGGCTACAAAGCGGTAGCCTTGAAAGTTCCTTTTGGCAAGTTTTACAAAGCCTAGGGCAAGCCCCCGAAGACAATGCGATTGCGTTGGTGGTTTGGGAATTACGCTTGCCGCGTTTGCTGGCAGCGATGGGCGTTGGCGCAGCGCTAGCGCTGGCGGGCTTACAATTACAAACCGTGTTTCAAAACCCGCTAGCCGCCCCTGGCATTATCGGTATCAGCTCCGGCGCAGCACTGGGGGCGGTGATTGCCCTTGCCTTGGGTCTCAATTTGCTGAATTTATGGTGGTTGCCTGCCTTTGCCTTTATCGGTGCGTTTGCGGTCTTAGCCTTGCTGTTTTTTTTCAGCTATCGCAACAGCCATGCGTCGATGACCTTATTATTGCTCACGGGGGTAGCGTTGGGAGCGTTTTTCAGCGCCTTATTATCATTGCTGATTAATTTGGCTTGGGATGATTATCAAGTCGCGCAAGCGATGGTATTTTGGTTGATGGGCGGCTTGGATAATCGCAACTGGGGGCATGTGGGAATTATTTACAGCAGCCTTGTGCCCGCAGTGGCATTGAGCTGGTATTATCAGCGCGAACTAGATTTATTATTGCTTGGCAATGAACAGGCACAAAGCTTGGGGCTGGATGTGTGGCAATTACAACAGCGCTTGTTATTTATCATCGCCCTGCTGACAGCCGCAGCGGTGGCAATTGCGGGCGTGATAGGTTTTGTTGGCTTGATTGTCCCGCATATGATGCGGCTGATTTATGGCGCAAACCATCAAAGGCTGATACCTGCCGTACTCATCGCTGGGGCTTTATTTGTCCTGCTGTGCGATTGGTTAGCTATGCAACTGCTTGCCCCAGTAGAACTGCGCCTCGGCGTGATTACCGCTTTTTTTGGCGCACCATTTTTTTTGTACTTGCTCAAGCGTAAATTTGCTTGAGCTAGCCCGTGACCGGTTCAGCTTTTAAAAGCTGTTGCGGGGTTTGTTCACAATGTCCCCATTGTGCTGTCCAAGCGCTGGGAAATTCAGAACTGCTGAGGTGTAAATGAAAACGACCCCAAAAATGGGTTTTTTTGCCATCGGGCCCTGGACGTTGTGACTGACAAGCCACGCCCCCTTCAGTTTGTGCCCAATAGCCTTCATAAACATTGCCACGTTTGCTATAAATCCCGGCAAGTCCGGGAACATAAATTTCCCCGGCGGCTTTTCCTTGCTTATACGTCCAAACCGCAACCGGACCGACATCTCGTGCATAAACAATCTGACCAAGTTGACTATTCCAAACCTCATCCGCTTGCACGCTAAGGCTTATTAATAGGCTCACAGCAGCCATCATGCTCAATTTAATCATCATCCTCTCCCAATATTATCGAAGGACTCAGTTTAACCTTTGCGGAGATGGCTGTGCAAATGCCATATAACTTGGGGTAACGCTGCATTTATGGCGTTAAAATGCCTTGTTATAACGCTCAACAAAAACCAAGTTACCGAGGCTGGCATCATGCTGCAACTGCATCACCCGTTGCGTCCCATTGTCAATGTCATCGACCATAGCTAGCTCTAAGATGCCTGTGTCAATATTGTAATAAGGAATATCGGCAGGCAGGAGAGTGTGGGCAAGAATAGGGGTTGCCATGCTGATTTGATATAAAACACCCCTGTCCCCTTGGGTTTTTTGCATCGCAACGCGGAAATATTGCGGACGCAAGCCTTGCCCTTCTAAGCGTACATAAGGCAAATTTAGTTCCTCGGCATCTAAGCTCACCGATTCCCCAAGACTATGACCATCGGTTAAGGTGCGCATAAAGGCGATAATCGCGCGGTTTTCATCAGCGGTGAGTTTCAAATCGCCTAATTCATCGGTATTGACGTTATCAGCTAATTCCGGCGCGCCCCAACGCTCAGGGTCTGTATCACGGGTATTATAAAAATCCAGCACTTCTTCTAGCGTATCAAAACGCCCATTGTGCATATAAGGCGCAGTTTTAGCGATGTTGCGTAAAGAAGGCACGCGGAATTTACCCAGTTCTGCACCCTTTTTAACAGTCTTGCCTAAACCTTTCTCAACGAAATCATCGCCTTTCTTTTTTAAGATTCCCGGGTGTTTAGGTACACCTAGGTTGTCATAACTAAAATCGGTAAATAATGGTGCTTGCCCATTGGTGCTGGTGCTTGGATGGCAGGCGGCACAATTGCCTTTATCTTCTGCATCAAATAGTTCTAAACCCTGTTTTTCTAAAGGACTTAAGTCTACAAGACCTGCGAGATAATAATCATATTTAGAGCTAAACGGCTGAAATATTTCACTATTTTCAAAGCTAGCCAAGGCATCAGCGATAAAATCATAGGTTTTTTCTAAATCATCAAAGGCATTGCTGCCATAGACTTTTTTCACCATATCGGCATAATCTGCTTGTGACACTTTAGTTGCCACCGCAAGCCCATCCGGGTTATTCATTTCATCAGGATTGAGAAACGGTTGTTTGGCTTGTGCTGCCAAATCATTGGCGCGCCCATCTAAAAAATGCCCTCCTATATATAAGCCTTCATCGGTATCGAAATGGAAAAAAGGATTAAAGCTAGCATAGCTTAAGGCTGGCGAGTTAATCGTGCCCGTACGCTCGCTAATCGCGCCTTTGGATACCGGGCTATCTTGGGCGACATCAGAAAAAGCCACTTTGGGGTCATGGCAGCTAGCACAGGCTTGCCCGGCAGGTTCCGAAAGATTTTTATCAAAAAAAATACGTTGCCCTAATTGTTGCTTAAGTGTCAATTGAGCTTGAGTTTGTAAACTCAATTGGCTTTCAGTGGCATGGTTAGGTAAAGCAAGGGCGGTTAAGATGCCAAAAACGAGCGCTTTCATCATTTCTCCTTGAAAAATAAAACTGATTTTAATCTAAATGATAATTATTATCAATAACTTTATTTATTGAAGTTTGGCATTTAACTGATGTGACGCACTAAACCTGTTTTTGTTTCAATATTATGGTTTTTCTCCTGCATAGTGGTATTTAGCCGTGGAGTAATGGCAGTTTTTTGGTTTGTCAAAGCTCAAAATAAGCCTTTGCATCGCATCAGAATTTAATTTCAACCGCACCTAAGTTGATAACTGCACGGGCACCATGTTGTTTTCCCAAGCTTCAACACTATAATAAGCAGCAATGTTTTTATTGAGCAATCACCATGGCCCTATTACAAATCAACGAACCTGGACAAAGTACTGCCCCACATCAACACCGCCTTGCGGTGGGGATTGATTTAGGCACAACGAATTCTCTGGTTGCCACCGTGCGCAGTGGCATACCGGAAACACTCGCCAATGAAGCGGGTGAACATTTGCTCAGCTCGGTGGTACATTACAACAGCGAGGGCGTGAATCAGGTCGGTACGGAGGCAAAAAATAAAGCCTATGAAGACACTGATAACACGATTAGTTCAGTAAAACGCTTAATTGGGCGCAGTTATGCCGAAGTGGCAGCTGATACCCATCATTATTCGGTTTGTGAACAAGACGGGCAGGCTTTTTTAAAAACCGCTGCCGGGCTAAAAAGCCCCGTACAAGTCTCGGCGGATATTCTTAGCACCTTAAAAAAACGGGCAGAAAACAGCCTCGACGGTGAGTTAAGTGGCGCGGTGATCACCGTCCCTGCTTACTTTGATGATGCCCAGCGCCAAGCAACTAAAGATGCGGCAAGGCTGGCGGGTTTAGATGTTTTGCGCTTATTAAATGAACCGACAGCGGCAGCGGTTGCTTATGGTTTGGATCAAAAGGCTGAGGGGATTCACGCCATTTATGACTTAGGTGGCGGTACGTTTGATATTTCGATTTTGCGTTTGCAACGCGGGGTATTTGAAGTCATCGCCACCGCAGGTGACGCGGCTTTAGGCGGGGATGATATGGATCACGCTTTGGCTGAACATATTGCTAAACACGCTGATTTTACCGACTTAAATAATTCACAATTGCGCTATTTACGCCAAATGGCGCGGCAAATCAAAGAAGATTTAACCGAGGCAGAATGCGTCCATGTCGATTTATGCCCACCGGATTTAGCACCGGTGCATATGAGTATCGAACGTCCGCAATTCGATTTATTGGTTGATAAACTGATTCAAAAAACCCTCATGCCTTGTCGTCGGGCTTTACGCGATGCCGGAATTGATAAAGCTGAAATCGATGAAGTGGTGATGGTTGGTGGCTCTACCCGTGTGCCCAGAGTACGGGAGAAAGTCGCACAGTTTTTTGACTGTCAGCCGCATGTGGGGATTGATCCTGATAAAGTGGTGGCTTTGGGCGCGGCGATTCAGGCTAATGCGCTGGTTGGGAATAAAGCCGATGAAGAATTATTATTATTAGATGTCACGCCTTTATCTTTAGGCATTGAAACCATGGGCGGCTTGGTGGAAAAAGTTATTCCCCGTAATACCGCCATCCCGGTCACCCGCGCACAAGATTTCACCACCTTTAAAGATGGGCAAACAGCGATGGCGATTCATGTCTTGCAAGGCGAGCGTGATGTGGTCAGCGATTGCCGCTCTTTAGCTCGGTTTGAATTGTGCGGGATTCCATCTATGGTCGCAGGCGGGGCGCGGATTCGCGTTACCTTCCAAGTTGATGCTGATGGACTGCTGACGGTATCCGCAACCGAAGAAAGCACGGGTGTACATACACAGGTCGAGGTCAAACCTTCCTATGGCTTGGGCGATGATATGGTCGAGAAAATGCTCAAAGAGGCGATGGAAAATGCCGAAGTGGACATGCAAGCGCGCCGCCTGAAAGAACAACAAGTGGAAGCTAAGCGCACACTCGAAGCCTTGGATGCCGCCCTTGCTAAAGATGGTGACTTATTGAAAGCTGAAGAAAAAGCCTTATTAGAACAAGAACGGGCTAATTTAGTTAGCTTGATGCAAGGCGATGATAACAAAGCCATTAAACAAGGCATTGAAGCCCTAGAGCGTGCTAGTCGGGATTTTGTTGCTCGGCGTATGGATGCAGGTATTCGAGCGGCGATGCAAGGACATAGTGTCAACGAGTTCTGAGTCGTTGGAATCACGGCTTTAGCCGTGCCTAAACGGGACTAAACCCCCGACTCCAGCCTATTTATTGAGAGAAAATTATGCCAAAACTGACTTTTTTACCGCATGATGAGATTTGCCCTGAGGGCGTTATCATTGAAGCTGAACCGGGAATGACCATTTGTGAGGCGGCTTTAGAAAATGATATTGAAATCGAACACGCCTGCGAAATGTCTTGTGCTTGTACCACTTGCCATGTGATTGTGCGCGAGGGCTTTGATGACTTAGAAGAGTCAGATGAATTGGAAGATGATTTGCTCGATAAAGCCTGGGGCTTAGAGCCAGAGTCGCGCTTGAGTTGTCAGGTCGAAATCGGTGAACACGACTTGGTGATAGAAATCCCTAAATATACCCTGAACATGGTATCTGAAACGCATTAGGAGCAACTCTCATGGGACTTAAATGGACAGACAGCCAAGACATTGCAATTGAGCTAAGCGATACCTATCCCGACATCAACCCGCTGTCGATTAATTTTCCTGACTTACACGAAAAAGTTTGCGCACTGGATGATTTTGACGACGATCCTGAACGCAGTGGCGAGAAGATTCTTGAGGCAATTCAGATGCTTTGGATCGAGGAAATGGACTAAGGCTCAATAATTTTAACTGATGCTACGCAAAGGCTAAATACAACTAGGCAGGTGGAAAACCACCATGTTGTGATAAAAACCTGCTTAGTGCGTAACATCCGATTTGAACTGAAGTTTGTAGCCCTTATGCTCCGTTTATCAGTAAAAAGTCCTGTCTTTAATCGTTTTCCATATGTTCATGTTTGGTTAGGAAAGGCATTATAGAATCTCACTCTAAGTCGCTTAATATTTGTTTAAGGCTTAAATCATTGTGAACTTCAAGGCTTTTTTAGGAAAATCTGTGTAAACAAACGTAAATTTTCTAAAAAACCCCGATGATATATTGTTTTTGATGTACTATAATGGGCGACTCTAAAGTTTATTGCAGACAAAACTGCATCATCCCGACCTTAAAGTTGCCCGTATACTTTATCCTGTCTGGCAAGTTTATTGCCTCATCGAACTTTATTCAGGATGAAACTCAACATATGTTTAAGCAAAAAGGATAGGGGAACGACATTGGACGTACATCAGTTTTGCAAAGGAGGTTTACCAAGGTGTTTGAATTAGTGGATCCATATACGCAAAGTGCTGTCATTAAAGTGATCGGCGTTGGCGGTGGCGGCGGTAATGCCGTAGAACACATGCTTGCAGGCAACATCGAAGGCGTTGATTTTATCGTCGCCAATACCGATGCACAAGCATTGAAAAATTCCTCCGCTCGCACCATTCTCCAACTCGGTACTGATGTCACCAAAGGGCTAGGCGCAGGCGCTAACCCCGAAGTCGGCGAACAAGCAGCTCAAGAAGATCGCGAACGCATCATGGGTGTCTTAGAGGGCACAGACATGGTATTTATTACCGCGGGCATGGGCGGTGGCACGGGTACAGGTGCGTCTCCTGTGATTGCCCAAGTGGCTAAAGAACTCGGTGTCTTAACCGTTGCTGTGGTGACACGACCTTTCGGTTTTGAGGGGCGCAAACGTGCGCATACCGCTGAAGAAGGGGTGAAAAAACTTAGCCAGCATGTCGATTCTTTAATCATTATCCCCAATGAAAAACTCTTAGGTGTCCTCGGTAGCGAAACCTCCTTACTCGATTCTTTTAAAGCTGCCAATGATGTACTTTATAATGCTGTTCAAGGTATTTCCGAATTAATTACCCGTCCAGGCCTTATTAATGTTGACTTTGCTGATGTCACCACGGTGATGCAAGAAATGGGTATGGCGATGATGGGCAGCGGTAGTGCTAGCGGTGAAGATCGTGCTCGCCGTGCTGTCGAAGAGGCTATAGCCAGCCCGCTTCTCGAAGATATCGACTTGGCAGGTGCGCGTGGTATTCTGGTCAACATGACCGCTGGTATGGATATTAGTATTGGTGAATTCCGCGAAATGGGTGCAGTGATAGAGCAATTTGCCTCTGAAAATGCCACGGTGGTTGTCGGCTCGGTAATAGACCCTGAAATGCAAGACGAAGTTCGGGTGACTGTGATTGCCACCGGGGTAGGTACACCTAACGATGGCATCAAAGCTGATGGCACACAAGCGGCCAATAGCGATGGTAAAGCCGCGCCTAACACAGCAACGCTTGCCCCTGAAGCGCCTGTATTGAATTCGGCAGCGCCCAGTGCAGCGCTACAAACACCCGCACAAGTAATGACAGCGGCTCCTACACCAGCTGCGCCAATTAGCCCTCAATCCGCCATTCCAGCACAAGAGCCTGCAAAGGCACCGACTACCAACACCAGCGTGAACTATGCCGGTCTTGATGTTTCTAATAATGCCGGGCAAAAAGCCCAAGCGCCGGTTTTATCTCCAGAAACAGCCGAACAATTGATTGATAACAAAGAGCATAATACTGAATACTTAGATATTCCAGCTTTTTTGCGTCGTCAAGCGGACTAAGATCGATAATAAAATGAGAAAAACACAAACAAGACAAGCAACCTACCCTTTATGCTTGCCTTGTTTTTTGCTGTTACTGCCCGAATTGATACATTTTGATTCATCGGGACAATAATGCTGTTCACCGATTTTTAACCCCAGCCTTGTTTGGAGACTTTCGATAATAATGATAAAACAACGCACGTTAAAGAATGTGATCAAAGCGACGGGGGTCGGTTTACACAGCGGTGAAAAAGTCTATCTCACCTTGAGACCTGCTCCGGTTAATCATGGTATTGTTTTTCGTCGTACTGATCTCGATCCTGTCGTTAATATCAAAGCAAACGCTTATCATGTTTGTGATACCCGTTTATCAACAACTTTAGGGCAGGGAGACGCACGGATTTCTACCGTTGAGCATTTATTGTCGGCTTTAGCGGGTTTAGGGGTTGATAATGCCTTGATTGATGTCAGCGCCCCTGAATTACCAATCATGGATGGCAGCGCCAGCCCTTTTGTGTTTTTGATTCAATCGGCGGGCATGGTTGAACAACATGCTGCCAAACATTATATCCGCATCAAAAAAACCATACGGGTTGAAGATGGCGATAAATGGACAGAATTTCGCCCTTACAATGGCTTTAAAATTAGCTTTGACATTGACTTTGCTCACCCGGCTCTAAAACGCACCGAACAAACCACCGAGATTGATTTTTCTAATCAATCCTTCATTAAAGAGATTAGTCGCGCACGCACCTTTGGTTTTATGCAAGATCTTGAGCATTTGCGCAAAAATAATTTAGCCCTAGGGGGAAGTTTAGATAACGCGATTGTCATGGACGATTATCGCGTTCTAAACGAGGATGGCTTACGCTATCCTGACGAATTTGTGAAACATAAAGTACTCGATGCCATTGGTGACTTGTATTTGTTAGGCCATAGTTTGATTGGCGAATTTAAAGGCTATAAATCAGGTCATGCCCTCAATAACAAATTACTTAGAGCCTTAAACGCTGAGCAAAGTGCTTGGGAAATGGTCAGTTTTGACGACGCTGCTGATAGCGAAGAACAAGCCGCTTTTTTACAGCCTGTGTTTGCTGCTTGATGCCGCAAGGCGTGCTAATGCTTGCTGCAAAGGAGCGTAATCTTGTGCAGCAGCAGTGCGCGCTATCAGGTTACAAGATTCCTGGTTAAGCTGTTTTGCCTGTGCCAGTTTGCGCTTACGTATACGGTTGGCTATCGCCACTTTAATGTGAACTTGTTTAATCGATAAACGTCGATGCTGTGCGTACAAAGGACAGCGCCGAATTTGTGGAATCACCATACGCACACGACTTGCCCAAGCAGAGGAGCTGACTTGCAAATACAAATGTCCCTTCTCATAATTGGCAAGTTTGACTTGTGTTTGCAATAAATGGGGCAAACAATGTAACAAACGTTGTTCCATTTGTTTTAATTGTGCCGCTTGCGCATATAAGCTGGCTAAATACCGACTATGGCGGCGATCGTGACACAATTGTGACACTGACTTCATCATACTTTGCACCTTCGCACTGAGTATCTATCACACCCAGAATCTCTTTACATTAGGAACCATTTAACATACACCATGATTAGGAAAATTATCACAAAAATTTTTGGCAGCCGCAACCAACGTTTAATCAAACGTTTACGCAAAGTGGCCGATGAAATTAATGCCTTAGAACCCAGCTATCAGAGCTTAAATGATGCCGAATTACAACATAAAACCGTTGAATTTCGTGAGCGTTTAGATAAAGGCGAAACCTTAGAACAATTATTACCAGAGGCTTTTGCCACTGTACGTGAAGCAGGCAAACGGGTGCTTAATATGCGCCACTTCGATGTCCAGCTTATCGGCGCGATGGTACTCAATCAGGGCAAAATCTCTGAAATGCGCACCGGTGAGGGTAAAACCTTGGTTGCGACTTTAGCCGCTTACCTCAATGCGCTACCGAGCAAAGGCGTGCATGTGGTCACGGTTAATGATTATCTTGCCAAGCGTGATGCCGAGTGGATGGGGCAGCTCTACGGCTTTTTAGGACTGAGCACTGGCATTATTATCGCTGACTTAAGTCACGAAGAGCGTAAAGCGGCCTATGCTGCTGATATTACTTATGGCACCAATAACGAGTTTGGCTTTGATTATTTGCGCGATAATATGGCGTTTCAAACCAGTGAACGGGTACAGCGCCCACCTTATTTTGCCATTGTTGATGAAGTCGACTCAATTTTAATTGATGAGGCGCGTACACCGTTGATTATCTCTGGTGCGGCTGAAAATAGCTCGGATTTATATCAAAAAATCAATGTATTAATCCCGAATCTCAACCGTCAAGAGCGGATGGCAGAAAAAGACGAGGACGAGTTCCCCGGTGATTATGCCATTGATGAGAAAAACAAACAAACCTATCTCAGCGACGAGGGGCATGAACATATTGAAGAAATGCTGACCGAAGCGGGTTTATTAGACCCCGATAGCAGCCTTTATGATGCGGTTAACATCAGCTTATTACACCATGTCAACGCGGCGTTGCGGGCGCATGTCCTCTTTGAACGTAATGTCGATTATATTGTCAAAGATGATGAAATCGTCATTATTGATGAATTTACCGGACGTTCTATGCCAGGGCGGCGTTGGTCTGAGGGCTTGCATCAAGCCGTGGAAGCCAAAGAAGGGGTGAAAATTCAAAACGAAAATCAAACCCTCGCTTCAATTACCTTCCAGAATTATTTTAGGCTCTATAAAAAGCTCTCGGGTATGACCGGGACAGCAGACACTGAGGCGTTTGAATTTCAGCAAATTTATGGACTGGAAGTTATTGTCGTACCGACCCATCGAAATATGGTGCGTAATGACATGGGTGATTTGATTTATCTGACCCCTGATGAAAAATACGATGCCATTATTGAAGACATAGAAGATTGTCTTAGTCGCAAGCAACCCGTTTTAGTCGGTACAGTCTCGATTGAAATTTCCGAGCTGCTCTCAAACAAGCTGAAGAAATTAAAAATTAAGCATGAAGTGCTGAATGCTAAATTTCACCAAAAAGAAGCGCAAATTATTGCCGATGCCGGTAAACTTTTTGCGGTGACCATTGCCACCAATATGGCGGGACGTGGGACTGACATCATGCTCGGCGGTAATTTAGAGCATGAACTGGCGAAACTCGGTGAGGATGCCAGCGAAGAGACCATTGCTCGTTGTAAAGCTGACTGGGAAGAGCAACATAAGGCAGTTTTAGAGGCGGGTGGTTTGCACATTATTGGCACAGAGCGCCATGAATCTCGCCGGATTGATAACCAATTGCGAGGCCGCGCTGGTCGTCAAGGGGATGCGGGTTCTAGTCGTTTTTATCTCTCCATGCAAGATAGTTTGATGCGGATTTTTGCCTCCGAACGGGTGGCAACCATGATGCAAAAATTGGGGATGGAAAAAGGCGAAGCCATTGAACATCCTTGGGTAACACGGGCGATTGAAAACGCGCAGCGCAAAGTTGAGGGGCGTAACTTCGATACCCGGAAACAATTGCTGGAATATGATGATGTTGCTAACGACCAACGTCGGGTGATCTATCAACAGCGTAGCGAATTGATGGAAGCGGAAAATGTCGATGATATTATCGAAACCATCCGTGAAGATGTGGTTAACGAGCTGATTGACATCTATGTGCCACCCAGCAGTCCTGATGAAATTTGGGAATTAGAACATCTTGAAAAAGCCCTAAAAGAAAAATACATGAGCGACTTACCTCTACGTGAATGGATGGAAGCCGATCATGATTTACATGAAGAAACTTTACGCGACAAAATTGTCGCTGAAGTGACTCAATCTTATCGCAGCAAAGAAGAGCAGTTAGGGACAGAAAATGTGCGCCGCTTTGAGAAAGCGGCGATGTTGCAAATTCTGGATCAACACTGGAAAGAACATTTGGCGGCGATGGACTATTTGCGTCAAAGCATTGGTTTACGCGGTTATGCGCAAAAAAATCCGAAACAGGAATATAAGCGTGAAGCCTTCGAGATGTTTACTGAATTGCTAGAGCGGATCAAAAAGGCGACGATTAAAACCGTCACTTTAGAATTATTCCGTGCCTCAGAGCAAATTGAATCAGACCTGCAAGCGCTACAAGCCAAACAGCATCAAGATAAAAACTTGGAATTTAAACACGCCAGTGTTGAAACCTTGCAAGCGATGGGCGGAGAAGCGGATATGCCTGAGCCACAAGCCGACCCCGAAGCCCAAGCCCCAGCAGAACCGGAGCAACCCTTTGTGCGTTCAGGGCGTAAAGTTGGGCGTAATGAGCCTTGTCCTTGCGGTTCTGGGAAAAAATACAAGCAATGTCACGGTAAATTGCAAGGCTAACTACCTGCCCTCTTCCCGCTGCCCCAAAGCGGGAAGAGTAATTACTTTAACTGATGTTACGCAAAGGCTAAATACCACTAGGCAAGTGGAAAAGCACCTTGCTTTAACAAAAACTGGCTTAGTGCGTCACATCAGTTACTTGAAAATATATCAAAATATAGAACTTTTACCACGAGAAAAGGAGACAAGCATGCGTCAACTAATTTTAACACTGGGTTGCGTTGGCTTGCTGGCAGCAAGTCCCATCCATGCAGAGGATCTCAGCGCCGAATCCATCGAGGGCTATATCAAATATCGGGATAAAGTCATGGATGCGGCCTCCGCTAATATGGGCGGCATCGCAAAACTGTTATCAGGCCATGTGAATTTACCTGGGCGTATGGCAGGACATGCCCAAGCTTTAGAAAATTTAATGACCGATATTCCAGCGCTTTTCCCTGAAGGCTCTGATTTTGGTGAAACCGATGCCAAAGCCGAAGTCTGGTCAGATTCAAAGAAATTCTCTCTGGCAGCAGAAACTGCCCAAGGCAAAGCTAAAATGCTTAATGAAGCCGTCACAGGTGGTGATAAAAAAGCCATTGCCGCAGCTTTTAAAGATTTAGGTGGCAGCTGTAAAGCTTGCCATAAGAAATTTAAGGCAAAGCATTAACCCTCTCCTTAAAAGTCTGAACGAGATTTTTAAGGTGAGTTAAGAGCTAAATAGCCAGTCCAAAGAAAATCCCCAATAATATCAAGGATACATTAACTTCCTAATATTTAGGAGTTTCCCACGGACTGGCAAGTACCGTTGATAAACCTCAATCAAATAAAAACCGATAAATAGTTCATACGTATGGACTCAACTTGAAGTGGTTATTTTTGAAGATTGATATGACTATAAAAAATGGCTCCTTTCCCCGGTGTTTTAGCAAAAGCGCATCGTTTCAAACCCCGTGTTGTATCAGCGTTGGTAAATCATGGCTATTTCTCAACAAAAAAACTGTATTTTTAGGTAGTTTACGTGCTTATTGATGAGGTTAAAAAATAGATGATCGAATTTGCTTGGCCAGCATTCGGGCTGGTTTTGTTTTTGCCTTTACTATGGCGTTATCTCTTACCCGCACAGGAAAAACAAATTCAAGACCCGGCTTTACAAGTACCTTTTTTTCAAGCATTGCAAACCTTGCAACAGCAAAAACAAACACAAGCAAACCACGGCGAACAATGGCAAAAATGGTTACTTATCATCGCTTATGCCTTGCTAGTTTTAGCTGCCACACGCCCACAATGGCTCGGTGAAACCGTACATTTGCCTGTCAGCGGGCGTGAATTGATGTTGGCAGTGGATTTGTCCGGCAGTATGCAAGAGACCGATTTAAAAATCCAAGGGCAAGCGGTGGATCGCTTAAGCGTGGTTAAAGCGGTGCTGAGCGAATTTATTGAGCGCCGTGCCGGCGATAGGCTCGGTTTGATTCTCTTTGCCGATGTGGCTTATTTGCAAACCCCGTTGACCTTTGATCGGCACACGGTCGCCACTATGTTACAAGAAGCGTTTATTGGTATGGCAGGGGAAAAAACCGCCATTGGTGATGCCATTATTAAAGCAATTCAACAGCTCAAAGATCGCCCAGAACAAAATCGGGTGTTGATTTTACTCACTGATGGGCGTAATAGTGCCGGCAGTATCACACCGCGTAAAGCCGCTGAGTTAGCAAAACAAACCGGGGTGAAAATTTATAGCATCGGGGTCGGGGCAGATAAATCTTATGTTCAAGGTTTTTTTGGCAAGCGTCAGGTCAATCCCAGTCGTGATTTAGATGAAAAAATGCTGACTTATATTGCCGAACACACAGGCGGGCGTTATTTTCGCGCCCGTGACGTGGTCGGTTTACAGGCAATTTATCAACAATTAGATGCCCTCGAGCCAATTGAAACTGAAACCGACAGTTTTCGCCCAATGACTGAATTGTATTTTTTACCTTTAACTTTGGCTTTATTGTTTGCAGTTTTATTATTGCTCACGCGTCATTATCGCCCATCGTCTTAGAAGCGAGTTGTTTTATGCATGAACTGGCGATTTGCCAAGATGTGATCTTACAATTGGAACGCTTAGCCAGCGAGCATCAAGCAACTAAAATTACCGAAGTATTGCTTGAAATCGGTCCCTTATCAGGTGTTGAGCCGCCGTTATTGCAAGCGGCCTATAGTATTGCCAGTGCCGATAGCATAGCAGCAGGTGCTATACTAAAGATTGAAACCAGCCCTGTGCGTGTCTATTGCCAGCAATGTGGTAAAGCGTCGGTGGCTAAGGTCAATCAATTGCTTTGTGGGCATTGTGGTGATTGGCACACAGAGCTTATCAGTGGCGATCAAATGACGCTCAAACACGTCGAAATGGAGAGTGACTAATGTGCGATACTTGTGGTTGTAATGTCAGCCCCGCTAACCAACATTTGCTTGAAGAAGGCGGAAAATTAGCCAAGGACAGTCAGGGCAATACCAGTGTTGAAGTTTTGCACAGCCTTTTGCATGAAAATGATCATCAAGCCGCCCATAACCGCGCCCATTTTGACGCGCAGCAAGCCTTGGTGATTAATCTGATGTCCTCGCCAGGTTCGGGTAAAACCGCCCTATTAGAAAAAACCGCCGAGCAATTACAAGGGCGCTTTAATATCGCTGTGATTGAAGGCGATTTGGAAACCGAAAATGATGCCCAGCGCCTGCGCAATAAAGGTGTGCGCGCTCACCAAATCAGCACCGGTTCGGCCTGCCATTTAGATGCGCATATGGTGCATGATGCCTTGCATGAATTTAGTTTGGAAGGCGTGGATATTCTTTTTATTGAAAATGTCGGTAATTTGGTGTGCCCGGCAAGTTTTGATTTGGGACATCACCTTAATATCACCTTACTCTCGACCACTGAGGGCGATGATAAACCCGCCAAATATCCCGTGATTTTCCGCGCAGCAGATTTGATGATTATCAGTAAAACCGATCTCCTTGCTGTATTAGATGATTTTAGCTCTGAGCGCGCGACCAAGCACTTTCGCCAGTTGGCTAAAGCTGAGCCAGTGTTAAGTTTATCGGCTAAAAATGGCGAGGGCATGAATGCTTGGCTCGATTGGCTGATGCAAGCATTAACTCAGCATCGCGATAAACTCAAACAAGCCCCTGTGAGCCACCATCACCATACGCATTCGCACGCTTAAAGTGGGTTTGATGTTTGAGTTTTCGAGTCGTTTCGGGCATTATTAGGCTCTTTTTTGTGCTTACCTCCCCCTACAACAATGGCATTTCCCTGCTGCTATGAAAACAATCCGTGAACGCATTATTGAAGGCTTTGTGGCTCAATTAGAGAGCATTAATCAAAGCAATGGTTATAGCGTTGATATAGGCATAGGTCGAGTTTATCGTGGTGTGCCCGTGATTGATCAAACCAATCCGCCTGCCGCTTCGGTTTGGGAGCTGTCCGAGCAGCGCAGTCGTAATACTTACGGCGGTACGGTGCGGGTATTAAAATTGCGAATCGAGAGTATTATTGAAACCCGCGATGATCAACACCCGATGGCCGTGAGTAATCAATTATTAGGGGATTTGGAAGCCGCCATGATGTTGTATGATACCGCTATGGATGGGCTTTTAGATGATATTCAAGATGTCGCCGCTGATGTGGTACATTTGCCCTTAGATCAGCAAATGGCCGCTGTAACACTGGATTTTGAATTGCACTACACCACTGAATGGGGCAACCCCTACAAAAAAGCTTAAGCCCCCGCCCAACACCCTGTTCTCAGATGAACGCTGAGAATGGAATACCTCTTGTCTTATTTTTAGGAATGCTGTACTTATGGATTCAATCAGCTATTTAGAAGCCTCAGCGCGCACGGCTTCAACCCAATTTCATACCGATAAAGTCGATGCCGATCTGCTGGCTAGCGCCTTAAAGCAAGCCATTGATACCGGCAATCGCTTGGATGTAATCAAAAAAAGTTTGTTTTATGGCAAAGATTTAGATAAAAATCACCCTTGGCAAGCTTTAAAAAATCATCATAATGGTACTATCGACTTAAATCAGATTGAACCAGATGTGGTTCATGCGGCTATTGGGCTTTATACCGAAGCCACTGAATTATTAGAAAGCGTGTTAAGCACCATAGAAGGGCAAGACTTTGATGCCGTCAACACCTTTGAAGAATGCGGGGATGCCGAGTGGTATTTAGCTATGCTTTATCGTGCCTTAGATAAAACCCCAGCCGAGGCGCGGGCAGCAAATATTGCTAAATTAAAAGCCCGTTACCCAGAAAAATTTGCCACTGATGCGGCGATTAACCGTGATTTAGCCCAAGAACGCGCCATTTTAGAAGCGCATAATGAGAGCTAAAAACAGCTTAATGACTGATGCGACACACTAAGCCTGTTTTTGTCTCAATATGATGGTTTTCCACCTGCCTAGTGGTACAGCCGTGAAGCAATGGCGATTTTTTTACCTTTTTTGGGAAAAAAGAAGCCTTTGCGTAACATCAGTGAATGAGAGATAAGTATGAATTTTTGTAGCGATTGCGGGGCCAAAGCCATCGTTGAGCGTATCCCTGAGGGGGATAATCGTATGCGCTATGTCTGCGATGCCTGCGGACGTATTCATTATCAAAACCCGCGCATTATCGCTGGCTGTTTGCCGATTTATCAAGATCAGGTGCTGTTGTGCAAACGCGCCATTGAACCGCGTTATGGTTTGTGGACCTTACCTGCAGGGTTTATGGAAAATGGTGAATCGGTTGAAGAGGGTGCAATGCGCGAGACTTGGGAAGAAGCGCAAGCCAAGGTCAAGATTATTAGCCTGCAATCACAATTTAGTTTGCCACATATCTCTCAAGTTTATATGCTCTATTTAGCAGAATTAACCGATCTTAACTTTGCCGCTGGCACAGAAAGCTTGGATGTGCGTTTATATCAAGAAGCGGATATTCCCTGGGAACAACTCGCCTTTCCAGTGATTAAACTCAGTTTGGAAAATTATTTTGCCGATAGAAAACAAGGCGAGGTGCATTTACATCGACAAACGTTGCAAAGTCGACGCTATGCGAGGAAAGACAGCGAATGAAAACGGTGGCTTGGCTTATGATGGTCTGGGGTTTTAGCCTCAATGCGATGGCTGAATTTTTTAGTTATGATGAGCGTTTGCAAACACAAAACATCTTACGCCCTTTGCCGCTAAATCCTTTAAAAGGTTTAAATAAACGCGTGGTCGAACTGGGGCAAGCCTTATTTTTTGACCCACGCTTATCTCACAATGGCGAATTTTCTTGCAATAGCTGTCACCAATTACACCAAGGCGGCGACGATGGGTTAAGGCGCTCGCGTACCATTGGTGGTGGCGATGATCCCATGAATACGCCCACAGTATTCAATAGCGGTTTTAACTTTCGTCAAAGTTGGCGTGGGGCTTTTCGTAGTTTAGAAGAACAAGCCACCGACGTATTAAGCAACCCCTTGCACATGAACCATAGTGTCAGTAAGACCTTAAGCCAAGTGGGGAAAATTCTGGAATATCGCAAACAATTTAAGAAAAATTTTCCTAAACAAGGCTTAACCGAAGAAAATCTACTTTTTACCATTGCCGAGTTTGAACGCTCTTTAATAACACCCAATGCTCGTTTTGATCAATATTTGCGTGGGGATAAATCAGCATTAACTACCAATGAGCTTGAAGGCTATCAATTATTCAAAACTCATGGCTGCGTTGCTTGTCATCATGGAGTTAATCTAGGCGGGACTTTATACCAAAAAATTGGGGTATTTGAAGATTATTTCACTTTGACAAAAAAAACCATCACCAAAGCCGATTGGGGGCGTTATAACGTCACCGGAGACCCTGAGGATATGTTTGTGTTTCGCGTGCCTTCGTTGCGTAATGTCGCTGTGACCTCACCTTATTTCCATGATGGCGGTATTGCGTCATTAACCGAGGCAGTGCGTTTTATGGTCAAAGGGCAATTAGGGATCGATTTACCAGCACGACAAATTGATAGCCTTGTTGCTTTTTTGCATACTCTCACAGGAGAATATCAAGGACGCTTGCTTGAAGATGTGGTGATTGAAGAGGAAAAATAATAAGGAGGCGGGACTTTAGTCCCGCTCAGGCACGGCTGGAGCCAAGGCTCCAGTCGCTGGTACTATTTCGTTTTAACCGAAATCAACTCAATATCAAAAACCAAGGTTGAGTTTGGCCCGATGCGAGGAGGACTACCGCGTTTGCCATAGGCCAAATCAGCAGGGATGTACAGTTCCCATTTAGCCCCTTCTTTCATCAATTGCAGCGCCTCTGTCCAGCCTTTAATCACGCCACCAACTGGGAAAGTTGCAGGCTTGCCACGTTTATAAGAGCTATCAAACTCAGTGCCATCAATCAAACGCCCGCTGTAATGGGTTTCTACCGTATCACTAGCGCTAGGGGTTTTCCCTGTGCCCGCTTTAACAACTTTGTATTGTAAGCCGCTGGCTAAGGTTTTTACCCCTTCTTTTTTGCCATTTTCAGCTAAGAAGGCTTTGCCCTTGTCGGCATTGTTTTTTTCAGCACCTGCTTGTTTGGCTTTACGTTTTTCCAATTGTTGTTTCTGGAAACTCATAATCGCCGCTGACATGGCTTTTTCATCCATGTCTGATTTACCCGCAATCGCATCTTTAATCGCTTGGATAAAAATATCCGCGTTAATTTCAGCACCTTGGCGCTTTAGGCTTTTACCAATATTTTGTCCATAGGCATAACTGAGTTTATCTTTCTCAGTTTTTAATTCTGCCGCCAAACTGGCTTGGCTAAACGCACTGCCAAGTAACAGCGCAGCCGCCCAAGGGGCGTAGATTTTCATTCGCATCGTCTCATTATCCTTTGCTGAGTTTCAGCGTAACAAACCCAACATTTGTTACTTTGAGGCGCTATTCTAACGCAGTTTTTTGCTGACTGTCTAAAAAACCACCGTGCTACCGTTTTTAAACACTTTCGGGTATGATTGCAGGCTTTCTATTGCTCACTGTCATGAAGTGTTAAGCGGCGTTGAAGGGGCGTGTTTTATCCTAAAAACCGCTTAGTTTGCACAGTCAAGTGTTAGCGCTTTTTATCTAAAAACTTATGTCGAACTGAGGTTATTGAGACATTATGTATACACAATGTCCGAATTGTGAGGCCATTTTTCGCTTACAACATGCACACTTACGTGCAGCAGGTGGGCATGTCCGTTGTAGTCAGTGCCAACACACCTTTAACGCGGCAAAACAACGGGTTGAAAAGTTGCCCGATGAAGATGAGTTACATGCTGCCGAGGCAGCTTTGGCACAAAATAAACCTAAAAGCACACACACAGGCAGTTTTTTCAAATTTTTGTTGGCTTTATTATTGGCACTGCTGTTACTAGCACAATATTACTGGTACACCCAAGCAGATAACGTTTTACAACATCAAGAGTTGCGCCCATGGTTAGATAAAGGCTGTGCTTATATCCCCGTTTGCCGTTTACCTATGACCCGCAATATCAAAGCTTTTCATACCGAAAAACATGACTTTGCTGCCCATGAATCGCAAACAGATGTCAGTACCTTGCATCTGGTTTTTAGTAACCAAGCGACTTTCCCCCAAGCTTATCCGCGTATCGATATACAAATTGAAGATAGAAACCAACAGGTATTGGCGGTGCGTCATTTAATGCCCCGTGATTATTTGCCCGATGGCTTGGAGTTTGGACAAATGCAAGCAAGTGAACAGCGGCATTTAAAACTGGATTTTAATAATATTGTGCCGAAAATGCACAGTTTTGCCTACCATATTGATTATCAATGAATCTATCTATTATTTTGCCTTGTTATAACGAAGCCGCAGCGCTTGCGCCCTTATTACCGCGTTTGCAAGCTTTGCCTTTAGAGGCTGAAATCATTGTCGTCAATGATGGCTCTAGCGATAACTCGAAACAAGTTGCCGAGCAAGCGGGTGTGCGTGTGGTCAACCATATTTATAACAAAGGTAACGGTGCAGCAATCAAAAGCGGGATTCGGGCGGCTAAGGGCGACTGGCTGTTATTTATGGATGCCGATGGACAACACGACCCAGAAGATATTTTACGGCTGCTAGCTAAGCAGGAAGAGGGCTATGATATGGTTGTTGGTGCGCGTGCTCATGCGTCTCAGGCGAGTATGGCGCGCAGCATTGCCAATGGCTTTTATAATCGCCTCGCCAGTTGGATGGTCGAGCATCCGATTGCCGATTTAACCTCCGGTTTGCGTTTAGTCAATCGCCGCAAAGCCCTCGAATTTGTCTATTTATTGCCCAATGGCTTCTCTTACCCGACAACTTTAACCATGGCTTTTTTTCGTGCGGGCTATAGTGTCGCGTATTTACCCATTACCGCGCATACCCGTGTGGGTAAAAGCCATATTAAACTCTTCAAAGACGGGCTACGGTTTTTACTGATTATTTTTAAAATCGGTACCTTATACTCACCGCTGAAACTGTTTGGCGTGTTAAGTTCAGGCTTTTTTGCTTTAGGCCTAGGTTATTATTCATTTACCTATATCACTGCCAGCCGTTTTACCAATATGGGCATGTTGTTATTTACCACCGCCTTATTGATTTTTCTCATCGGTTTGGTCTCTGAGCAAATTACTAATTTGGTCTATAAAGACAGCGGGGAAGAAAACGCCTAAAGCGCTGCTGTGCCTGACATGCGCTATAATGCAAAGCAATGCTGTTTTTGGGGAATTACTTATGTCACGCCTTATTTATCAACTGGTTTTACTCGCTTTTCTTGGGCTACCTCAAGCTGGACAGGCGATTTGTTATCATCTGATTGACCCTGTCGGGCAGGTGCATCGTTCGCGTCATCCGCCTTATGATGTCAGCTATCCACAAAATAATCCGGCTCAACAAGCAGCATGGCGTGAGCGTTTTGGCTATTTAATCATTTCCTATGATGATACAGCCTGTTCGCCCAAGCACATGAACTTGAAAAAAATTGCCAAACAGATTGATGATACGCGCGCGCGCCTGCAAGGCAATTAGTGAGTTACGCAAAGGCGGCTAGTGAGTTACGCAACGGCTTCTTTTTGCACCTTAAGGGTGCAAAAAACCGCCATTGCTCCACGGCTAGATTTTCTTTTCGCCTTAAGGGCGCAAAAAACCACCATTGCTTCACGGCTATTTTTAAATTATTTTAAAAATCCGCCGCTTCTATTTCTAAATAGCTCAAGCTGATGTGTTTGCCCAGTTGGCGCTCAAAGCCTGGCCAAGCTTGCCATTCGCTCAAGCTTGAGTAAATTTTATCTTTGATTTCAAAATCGCTTAAGCCAGCTTCATAGTGGGTTTTTACCCCATCATATACGGCCTTTAAATACGCCTGAAAACGTTCTGCGACTTCGATGCCACCAGAGGGACCATGCCCGGGGATATAGTGCTTGAGTTTTAGGGCGAGGACTTGATCAATCGCGGCGATATTACCAGCAAAATTACCATCATCCATACGGGTCATCCGCTGGTTAAACACATTGTCGCCAAGGAAAACACTGCTATCTTCCACAACTTCGACCATGATGTCGGTTTTAGTATGCGCCGGTGCATAATGGTGAATGCGAAAAGTTTTTTCCCCCACACGAATTTCATCGCCGTGATTGACCGGAGAATCGGGCACAAGGGCTTGTGTCCCGGCTGATGCCCCCTCTGTCCAGCGCAACATGTCTTTAACCCATACAGCCCCTTCTATCGCCGCCTCAGCAATCATGTTCGGATGGGCATAAATTTTGGCATCTGGGTAAGCGTTTTTAATCGCATGATTGGCAAGCCAGTGATCACCGTGAATATGGGTGTTAAATACAGCGACCACAGGGGCTTGGGTTTTTTCTTTGATACGCTCTAGCACCCACTCACCCGCTTGAATGGTGCCGCCTGGGTCGACAACCACAACACCTGCTTGGGTTAAAATAATGCCGACATTATTCATAAACCCTTGATTTTCAGGATTGGGCGTTTGGGTTGAAGCATGAACAACAAAACTATGGCTATTGAGAGATATTAATGGATAATCTGCTCGAATGGCAGCGGCTTTGCTGGCTTGAGGTTCGCTTGCTATGATGCTTAAAGGTAAGCACAGCAAGGTCAATAATAAATTAAAACGCATGATAAGTTCCTAAGTTGAGGATTAAGCTTTCTACATTGCTAGCCCAGTGTGCCCTTTTCAAGCAATTTGGTGATTTTTTGCTTTGCAAGCGGTAGGCTAAACAAATTACCTTGACCATAATCACACTGTTGTGCCGATAAAAGATCCCATTGAGCTTGGGTTTCAACGCCTTCGGCCACCACTTTTAAGCCCAGCCCATGTGCCATCGCTATCGCGGCATTGACCAATTCTCTATCGGCCGGATCTTCGTTTAAATCTTGGATAAATTCTTTATCGATTTTAAGGACATTAAATGGGTAGTTGCGCAAATAACTCAAAGACGAATAGCCTGTGCCAAAATCATCCATCGAGATACTGATACCGAGCTGACTTAAGGCTTGTAGTGCATCATCAATATAAGCATGACCACTCATTAATACCCCTTCGGTGATTTCTAACTCGACTGATTTAGCATCGACTTGGCTCTCTTGTATCGCTTGTTTAACAAAATTCACTAAATTGGGATCGCGAAATTGTGAAGGCGAGAGATTGATGGCAATGGTAAATTCATCTGTGTAGCTGCGCTGCCACTGTGCTGTGCTCGCCAAGGCTTCTGTGAGGACAAATTTTCCCAAAGGGATAATCAATCCGGTTTGTTCGGCCACTGGGATAAATATCACTGGTGAAACTTGCCCTAAAACCGGGTTATGCCAACGTAGCAAGGCTTCACAACCGATGATTTTTCCGCTTTTTAATTCAACTTGTGGTTGATAATAGACTTGGAATTCTTGACGTTTTAATGCCCCATGCATTTGCTCTTCTAAGCGCAAGCGTTGCGAGACATCTTCATTCATTGATTCGGTAAAAAATGAATAGGTATTACGCCCTTGTTCTTTAGAGTGATACATCGCCGCATCGGCATTGCGCAATAGTTCTGAGGCTGAATAGCCATCATCGGGATAAATGGCAATACCGATACTGACAGTTAAAATTAATTCACGTTCGTGAATAAGAAAGGCATGACGAAAACTGTTGAGTAAGCCCTCAGCAACTCGACTGACATCACTGATGCTTTTAAGCCGTCCTAAAAGCACGATAAATTCATCGCCACCCAATCTGGCGACAATATCATTATCACGTACCGTACTCAGTAATCTTTGAGTGGCTTGTTGTAACAATATATCGCCGACATCATGCCCTAAGGTATCGTTAATTTTTTTAAAATCATCTAAATCTAAAAATAACACCGCTCCACGTTCATAATTGCGTTTTGAATCTTTAATCAGTTGCTCTAAGTTATTAAGGGCTAAGAGACGGTTGGGTAATTCCGTTAAGGGGTCAAAATGGGCTTGATGTAAAATATGGGCTTCTTGTTTGCGTCTCTCAGTAATATCTCGACACAAAGCTAAAATACGTGTTTTATGATTATCTGTGACCACGGTGGCATTGACTTCTATGGGGATAATATGCGCATTTTCATGTATATAATCAATTTGTAAGTCGCGGAAAAAACCCAGATGTAAACATCTATTGATGGCTTGAGCATTACGCTCTTTGTCATGCTCTGCTGTCCATTCAAGTATATTATGCCCTTGAATTTGTTCTAATTTATAATGCCCCGTTAAACGAATATATTCGGCATTGGCATCTAAAACCATACCTTGTTCGTTGATAATTAAATAACCGGTATGGGTGGTTTCAACCAAAGCGCGATAGGTTTGTTCGCGCTCTTGTAGTTTTGCTATGGCCTGATTACGTTCAGTAATATCAATAAGGGTACTTTGAATGCCAATAATACGCGTTGAATGCGGATCTTCTTTAAGCGCTCTGGAATTATTCAATACGGTAATAATATGCCCATTTTGGCAGCGTAATTGTTGTTCATGGTTATGGATGCACCCTCCCCTTAACAAGGGCTGATAGGTTTGTTCTAGGCTGTCTGGTTCAAGATCAATATCGGTAAAATTCATACTCAATAACTGTTCTTTGTTATACCCCAATAAGCGCTCCCCAGCATCATTAACATCAATAAAATATTTTTTTGCATCCAACACATAGATCGCCGCCACCGATTCATTAAACAGATCACGAAATTTCTCTTCACTTTTTTCTAGGGCTAATTGAATATGGGTTTGCGCTTTTCGATGTTGTAATAATTGATAATGACGGTGCAATATGAACAATAAAATCAACATAAAAAAAGCAATGATTTGCCATAAACGCTGATAATCAAATCCATGTTCATATTTAACGGTCACCCAGCGCCGAAAAATAGCGTTGTGTTCCTCAAGAGAGATAGTGGCAAAAGCTTTATTAAGAATACTCGTCAGTTCCGGCCAATCTTTACGGACACCAATGGACTGATTCCACTCATACGGGGTTTCTCCAACGACCCGAATATGAGATAAGCCCAGTTTTCCTAAATAATAACTGGTAGTTAAAATACTACCGACAAAAGCATACGCTTCGCCTTGGTCGAGTTTTTCCAACGCTGCGGCTATATCATTGACAATGATTAATGGAATTTGCGGATGGTATTTTTCTAAAAAAATATGGGTCGCATAACCTTTCACAACCACGACTTTTTTTCCCGAGAGCATGGACAAATCCGCAATAAAAGGCACATCTTGGCGGGCAAAAATCGCCATGGGTAGAGATAAATAAGGCTCGGTAAAATTTAAAAAAGGCTCGCGTTCGGCTAATTGTTTCACCGAGGAAATCATGTCTAACTCATGCTGTTTGATTTTTTCGAGACCTTGCGCCCAGGTCTTTGTTTTATTGATATGAAAATGTATCCCGACAATTTGTTCTAATTTGCGGAGATAATCGGCTGTAATGCCTTGTAATTCTCCCTTATCATCAATAAATTCAATCGGAGCCCATTTTGAATCCACTACCACTTTAATCACAGGATGATTGTGTAACCAGTCTTGCTCTGCCTCTGTCAGTTGTAAGGATTTTTGTCGAGTATTTGCTGTTGGCAAAACCAACCATTTATCCAACAAATTTTGTCTTTCTGTCCACGTTAATGTTGCTAAGGTTTTATCTAAAATTTGTTGAAAAATTTTCCAATCGTGACGCACTGCCATGTGTAAAGGTTGCGCATCAGCATGTCCATCTAAATGGGTTTCCGTGGCCACTTTTAAGTTGGGAATCAAGTTCGAGCGAATTTCATAAATACTAGAGCCTAAAGTGCCAAGATAAGCATCTACTTTTGCATAAGCGACTTGTCGTAAACCCTCAATAGGAGAATTAACTAAATGTAATTGAATCTCTGGGAAATGTTTTTGTAATAACTCTGTGCTGGCATAGCCCCTCACCGCTGCAATTTTTTTCCCATAAAGTGCTTTAATCGAGTTAATACTTTGATTATCAGCGGCAACAATAAGTACGTGTGGCGTATCAACATAGGCTTGGCTAAAGTGCAAAAATTGCTCACGTTCAGGAGTTTTCCAAATGGCAGGAAAAACATCAACTTCACCAGATTTTCCCATTGCCAATAATTCATCCCAAGTATAACCATTAATAAATTGCAGCCGGATATTCAAGCGCTTGGCGATAAAACGCAATAAATCAATCGAAAAACCGGTCGCATTTCCCCCTTTTACAAAGTCAAAAGGAGCCCAACTCATGTCATTGGCAACCCGTATACTTGGGTGTTCTGCGAGCCAAGCTTGTTCTTCTACGCTCAACAATAAGGGATGATGATCAGCATAAGTATTTTTTAGCCATAAAAAACTGCAACACAGCAGTATAAAAAATTTCATGCTATTGACACCTGAATTCAACACAATGTATTGATATGATGTTAGGCAAAGACTTTTTCGCCCCCTGAGAGTACAAAAAACACCTGAGATCTGATGTGACGCACTAAGCCGGTTTTTATCACAATAGTGTGATTTTCCACCTGCCTAGTGAAGTTTAGCCGTGCAGCAATGGCGGTTTTTTCTGCCCTTAAGGCAGAAAAAGAAGCCTTTGCGTAACATCAGCTGAAATTTAGATACGCCTCGGTGAATAATGCATCGAAAATCGACTTTGAGTTTATATTGATATTTTCCAAGTGAATAGCAATATTTGCAATGTGCTGTGCCACAATGCTGATTTATCGTTACCAGCAAAAAATTAGCATATTGTGCCTTAAAACACCTGAATGCTATATTGGGCGGTTTGATACTGAATTAACGAATGTTACGCAAAGGCTAAATACCATTAGGCAGGTGGAAAACCCACCTACGGTGACAAAAACGGTGTTAGTGCGTAACATCAGTGAATTAATAGGTGATAAATAATACCATGATCCAAATCAACGATCTGAGTTTACAACGTGGGCATAAATCTTTATTGGCTGAGAGTCAATTACGCATTTATCCCGGTTGGAAAGTTGGCATCACCGGTAAAAATGGCTGTGGTAAATCCAGCTTATTTGCCTTATTACGTGGTAAATTAAGCCAAGAACAAGGTGATTTGGATGTCCCTAAGTCATGGCAAATTGGACACTTAGCCCAAGAAACGCCGCAATCTGAAAATAGCGCTTTAGAGTACACCCTCGCAGGTGATGTCGAGTTACTCGCCCTAGAAGCTGAAATCGAAGCGGCTAATCGGGCCGAAGATGGACTCAGAGCTGCCAAAGCCCATGAACAACTCGAAGCCATTGATGGTTATCGCGCCCGCGCCCGTGCCGGACAAATTTTACATGGCTTGGGGTTTAGCGAGGCTGACACGCATAAATCAGTCAATAGCTTTTCTGGTGGTTGGCGTATGCGGCTTAATTTAGCGCAAACGTTAATGCGCCGCTCTGATTTATTACTGTTAGACGAACCAACCAACCATCTCGATTTGGATGCTGTACTGTGGTTTGAAACCTGGCTAGCGCGCTATCAAGGTACTTTGTTGTTGATTTCCCATGATCGGGATTTTTTGGACACAGTGGTTGGGCATATCGTCCATGTTGAACATCAAAAACTCAATATTTATCAGGGCAATTATGCCGCTTTTGAAAAACAACGGGCAGAAAAACTGGCTCAACAACAAGCCAATTATGAAAAACAACAAACCCATATTCAGCATTTGGAAGATTTTGTGCGCCGTTTTAAGGCAAAAGCGAGCAAGGCCAAGCAAGCCCAAAGTCGGGTTAAGGCATTGGAAAAAATGCAATTAATTAGCGCTGCCCACGTTGATTCTCAATTTCAGTTTGAATTTCCCAAGCCCAGCCACAACCCCACCCCCTTGATTAATCTTGAAAAGGTCACCATTGGCTATGGTGAACAAACAATTTTATCAAAACTGAATTTGCAAATTGTGCCGGGGATGCGTTTAGGTCTACTCGGAGCCAATGGTGCTGGTAAATCGACTTTTATTAAATTGCTAGCGGGATTATTAGCCCCTTTATCAGGAAAATATCAAACCGCGAAAGAATTAAAAATAGGTTATTTTGCCCAACATCAACTGGAATTATTGCACCCTGACGAAAGCCCATTACAACATTTACAAAGGCAACACCCAGATGACACTGAGCAAGCTTTACGTAATTTTTTAGGGGGGTTTGGCTTTATCGGTGATATGGCAACTGCCCCCAGTGCGCCGTTTTCCGGTGGCGAAAAAGCCCGTTTAGCCTTGGCTTTATTGGTAGCTAAAGCGCCGAATTTATTGCTATTAGATGAGCCAACCAATCACCTTGATTTAGATATGCGCCATGCTTTAACCGTGGCTTTGCAAAACTATCAAGGGGCTTTATTGGTGGTGTCTCATGACAGGCATTTATTACGCGCAACCACGGATCAACTATTTTTAGTCAATCAAGGTCAGGTGAGTTTGTTTGATGATGATTTAGAGGCTTATCGTCAATGGTTATTGGAACAAAACAAAGAACCGAGTCAAACATCGACACAAAAAGCCGATAAACAACAGCAAGTGGCGAACCGGGCGCAAAAACGCCAATGGGAAAATCGTTTGAAAAAAATTGATCAGCGCTTACAAAAACTGACTGAAGAAATCGAACAAGTTCAAGATGTTTTAGCCGATCCTGAATTATATCAAGATCGAGAAAAAGCTGATAAAGTCGCGAAACAAGATACGATGCTGAAGCAAGAGCAGCAAACATTGGAAGAAGAATGGTTGGAATTAAGCGAGAGCCTAGAAGCTTAAATCTGGAGCGGGTGATGGGAATCGAACCCACGTTATTAGCTTGGGAAGCTAAAGTTCTACCATTGAACTACACCCGCAAACAAGCTACAGTTATGCTTAGAACCACCTATCATAGGTAAAACCCTAATCATCGTCAAGTCTATGTCTACATTATTGCCCCAGTTATTACATTGGCATCATATTGCCTACATCATCCTTGATGCCAAACAACAGTTGCTTGATTTTGGTGGTGAGCCTCTGTGCTTCCCCGCTGATGTACAACTAGAGGCTGAGGATCTGAGTTTGGAGGACTTATTGCCCGAAATGATTGGTTGTGAAGATATTTTGACCGATATTCTTGAAGGTAATATGCCTGAATTTGTGATGGATAATATTAACCGTCATGATGAAAATGGCGATGAAATTGCCTATATTAATGTCCAAATTCGTCGTGATAACAGTCAGAAAGAGCCGCAATTATTGATAAGTCTCAGTGATACCAGTCAATATGCGAGAATTCAACAAACATTGACGCAACAACGCAACCAATTGTATTTGCTAAAACAAAAGCTTGATGATAGTAATCAAAGGCTGGAGTATATTTTAGAGCGTTATGTTCCAAGAGAAGTCGCTAAAGCGCTGATGGAAAATCGTCTGAATGCCGATTTGGGTGGTCAAGCTCAAGAAGTGACAATTTTATTTGTGGATTTACGCGATTACACTCGGATTAGTGAAAGACAAACACCAGAGCAAACCATTGATATGCTGCATGTTTTTATGGAAATTACTTGCAATGCTATTTTAGATTTTGGCGGTGTGGTGGTCAATTATATGGGGGACGCAGTAATGGCTATCTTTAATGCACCCAACCCACAAAAAGATCATGCCCTAAGGGCAGTACAAGCCGCCATTAGTATGCAGGTTAAAGCATTAAATAATGATAATCAATGGGGGTTTAGTTTTGGTGTCGGCATTAACACAGGTAAAGTATTAATTGGTAACATTGGCAGCGAACAATACCATCAGTACACAGCTGTGGGAGATGAGGTCAATGTTGCCTCGCGCATTTGTGGTCATGCTCGCCCCCAAGAAGTATTAATTGGTGAAAAAACATTACATGAAACCTTAAAATTTGCTAAAATCCCCACCAGAGCCTTGGCTCCAGTCACGTTTAAAGGTAAAACGAAACCATTAGCAGTTCACACTATCATGTATTGAAATGCGCTGAACTTGGACTTAATATAAAACTCATGTATATCTTCATTCAGATTGATGATGTTTTGATTGAGACTCAAGTGAGTATAAAAATAATCACAACAGCATCTCTATCTTTTTAAATAAAACATTAATTATTTTGGTCGAAAATAGCGCATTGGTAAGCTAAAGCTCACCATTTAGCGTTTTTGTAATTATTTTTTACAAAAATTTGTCGATACTCCTTCGCAAATGCAATCAATCGTCCATGAGTCATGGATTTAGAATTAATCTAACAGAAAAATTAGTTTAAAAGATGACTTTATGTTGCTTTTTAAAAAGTAAAGCTATATTATTAAGGGCGTAAAAAAGTGGTTTGTATTATAAGACGCTTGCCCTAATATTCACTTTATTAGTCCTATACTCATAGAAGGGAAGACATTATGGACACTTTCGCTGAACTTATCGAACGTCACATGATTGAAAACAATATCACTGACCAAGAACTGGCGACAGCATTGGGCTTGCGCCGTGAGACCATCTTTAGATGGCGCAGTGGCTATATTAAGTCTCCTAGAGACAAAGAAATACGCAAATGTGGCGTGATATTAAAACTGGCTAAGCCAGAACTTGATGCCCTACTTGCCGTTGCCCGACGTGACCGTGTGGTTAAAGGCAGTGCCAAAAAAGCCCAACAACGCGCTGAATTAGAAGCAGAAAAATTAGCTGCCGCTGAGTCTGACCGTATCGTGCCCATTATTACCCGTCCTATCGAACAACCTCGACAATTTTTTGCTCACAAGCAGGTGTTGAATGAAGTCGTATCCTCTTGGCAACAAGGTGCTTTAGAGCATGTCTTAATCACAGGATCTAAACGAAGTGGCAAAAGTTCCTTGTTGCACTATTTGCAAAACGATGCCAAAAGCAAATTATTACGTCCCGGGCAAGAACACATCGTCTGGACACAACCACTCAACTGGGTTTACATCAATTTCCTTTCTCCATCTATGCAACGTCAAGACTATTTGTTGCGTTTCATTTTAAATGATTTAGGTTTATTGGATTACTTAGATCCCAAACAACCTTTGGATTTAGTAAGTTTTAGTGAAGTCATTGAAGCCCATTTACGCACCACCACCGTCATTTTGATGGACAATATTGAAGCGGGTTTACAATGTGAAGGCTTGGATAATAATTTCTGGTATTACTTGCGTAATTTACGTGAATTTAGCCCGATTGCCTTCTGTGGTACATCACGCTTATCAGAACAAGAGCTGAACGAATACGCTATCAGTCAAGATAAAGTATCACCTTTCATCAATGTCTTTTTACCCATCGAACTCAAGCCACTGCCAGAGGCAACCGCAATGGATTTGCTTAGCTATGCAGGGGATGAATTGAGCTTAGATGACAAAAAAACCATTATTTCTCAAAGCCAAGGCTGGCCTGCTATCTTACAAAACCTTTGCCATGTTTGGTTAAATTGGCAAGGTGAAATGCGTGAGAGTAAATCTGCTCAAGTGCTTAGAAAACACCAAGATTTATTAGGTGCAGCCATTTAAATACTATGGGGGGCGCTGTGTTCTTACCTCGCCTTTTTTCTGCTATTGTCGCCTATTGGCAAGCTTTGCTGTGGCTTTTACACCAGCCGGCTTTGTGGCGACAACACATAGAACAAATTGACCCCAGTATTAAAGCGGATTTTGCTTGGCGTGATCTACAAGGCGGCTTGTGGCATCACCCTCGCATTTTACAGCTATTTTCCCTCATTCATATCACAGCACCTTTAAGCATTGCTAGTTTCAGTGCGCTTTGGTGTCTTGTCTTTTTTGATGCCCATACCGCAGCCCGCGCATTTGTCTACACCGCAACATTGGTTTTTGTCGGTGGCTTATTCACAGCTGTCCTAGTTTCTAGTGCCTTTGCGCTCTTAAGTACCAGCCTCATAGGTTTTTTCGTTGGTATAAGTTTTGGTTTAACTCAAGGCTTTACTGTTACGGCCGACTTATTGTTATATGACAGACCTTGGTATGTACTAATTTTTCTAATTTGTCTTTTTGGCTTGGCAGCAGCCAGTCAAAGCCTTATCACCTTATCGACATGGAATGAAACTCCAGAACCATTATCGCGTAGTTTTCGACGGACGATGGGGATTGTGGTAGCGATTAATTTAATCTTTTTTAGTGCCTTGATTTGGTTAGTTATCTCTGTATTACCGGGTATAACTTATAGCTACCTGATCGATAAACTATGGATAGATACGCTGGAATTATCGTTAAGCCGAACACAACAAATCACCAGCTATAGCCTTATATATACGTTCTATGTTTCCTTGCTGGTTTTGATTCTTTTGGTTAAATCGTTAAAAAATTGGCACTTAGCTACGATTATCGCGGCTATCTTTTTTATCTTGATGGGCACGCTGATGAGTATTGATTTAGTCAAGTCTTCTTCAGATTGGACAGTTGCAGTTATCTTGGTACGTCCGTTAGTTGGCTCACTTGCCAATACCATATTTTTAGCTTTATTATTTGCTATACCTTTTTTGATGTTGCGGATGATGTTTCGCAATATTTATTTCGGTATTTACGCCGGTTTATTGGCAAGTGCTGGGGTATATTTCTTTGTGTTTTCACAAAAACCGCTTTATCATGTCGGTGGCTTGTTGTTAGGGATATTTTGTGCTGTGTCCTTGGGATTTTTATTGATGCGCCGTAACTATGCCTTGGGTTTCGGGAATTTAGGCTGGTTTATTCTCAAGCGTTTTCATCGTTTTCATAAAGATTCAGCACCCAAAAAAATGGGGCAAAAAAAGATGGCTTTAAAGTGGCTAGAAAAAATTGTGAGTTGGCTTGCTGATGTCTCTGATGACTATAAAGAAATACGGCGAGAAACTACACAAAATGTCTCCGATATCTTAGAAAAAGGCAAACAAATTACCAATAAATATAGCAGCACACCATTAACCGCTAAACCAAGTGAACAAATTTTTGTCGGTCGTGAAAAAACTATTCGCCGAATTCAAAGCTATTTAGAAAGTGATAAAAATATACCCATTTTATTATGGGGACAACGACGCATCGGTAAAACCAGTTTTGCTTACAAACTCAAAGAGCGTTTGCCAGATAAATTTACGCCTTTATATGTCAATATGCAGGCAGTTGCAGCAATGGCGCGTAGCGAAGCGGACTTTTTCTTTGTTTTTGCGCGTAGGCTTTACTTAGCTGATCCAGATAACATCGCTCTACCACAGCGAAAAGACTATGATGGCAATCCTTGGATTGTGTTTGATGAGTTTTTAGATAATTTAGAACAAACTTATCCTAATAAACGCATACAATTGATTCTTGATGAATTTGAATTATTAGAAAAAGTATTTGAAGATAGCGTTTTAGAACAAGACCGGTTTTTAGGTTATTTGCGCGATTTATTACAACATCGTCCACGCTTAAATGTGCTATTGGTTGGTTTTCATTTTGTCTCTGAATTACCCAGCTGGTCAACTTATTTCACCTCGGTTTTAGATGTCAATATCGGTTATTTAAGTGATGATGATGTACACAATTTGGTACAACCGAGTTCTTTTGAATTTCCATTGCGTTATGAGCCAGAAGCCTATGGTTATCTGTGTAAAGTCACCCATAACCACCCGATGATGTTACAAATTTTGTGTTGGCAATTGGTCGAGCGCGTTAATGAACGTGAGCATGTTTATGCCGAACAAAACCGTGCATTGATTTGTAAAGCCGATATTGAAGCCGTAATTGATGTTGGACGCTATCGAAATGCTTTTGCCAATATGCTCACCGTTAATAGTACATTAGCCGCCTTTTTAATTCCCTTTGCTAAAAAAGGTGCTGATTACCAAATGCCAGAGCAAGATGTGATTGAGGCCTTATCTGATGATTTATTACGTGAATTATACCGGGAAGGCACAATGGAGAAAGATGCCCGCGGTAATGTCGGTTTTACCTTGGAACCTGTACGCAGAACGTTTGCAGAACGTAGCCTATCCCCTTCTAATTCACATTAATAACTGATGTTACGCAAAGGCTTCACTAGGCAGGTGGAAAATCACACTATCGTGATAAAAACCAGCTTAGTGCGTAACATCAGTTAATAACAATGGAGTATTAAAGCCCCATTGTTATGCTGCTTGGCAAGCTCACTAAGCCACTCTCAACTTTATTTGCTTAGGAATAAATCCTTATGTCCCATGCTTCGCCTTTTTTTAAACAAGCTGAAACCGCCACCCAAGGTCAAGAATTTGATTGGCAAACGGTTTTATCGGCTTTGCCTTTTAATGCCGACGGTTTATTACCTGCAATTGCCCAACAATATGACAGCAAAGAAGTGTTGATGTTGGCATGGATGAATCAAACCGCTTTAGAAGAAAGCTTAGAGACCGGACGGGTATGTTATTGGTCGCGTTCACGGCAAAAACTCTGGCGTAAAGGCGAAAGCTCAGGACAAATACAATTATTAAAAAGCCTACAACTTGATTGTGACGGCGATGCCATCCTGTTACAAGTCGACCAAACAGGCCCTGCTTGCCACACCGGGCGGCGTAGTTGTTTTTATTTTCGTTATGAGCAAGGACAATTAATCGTCACTGATAAGCCTTTAATTGATCCCGCTGAGCTATATTGATGTCAGCGGCGCAATTACAAATAAGTGTTGTGATTCCGGCATGGAATTGTGCTCATATTATCGTTAAAGTCTTGGATGCCTTATACCAACAATTTCAACAAAAACCGCAATTTGAACTGGTTGTGATTAATGATTTTTCTCAGGATAATACCGGGGAAATTTTAGAGCAATACAAACAAAATCACCTTGATTTACCATTACAAATTATTCATCAAACCACCGTGGGTAGCGCCGCACGTAGTCGTAATTGTGGTTTACAACACGCGCGCACGCCTTTGGTGTTGTTTTTAGATGCCGACATTGTCACAGAAACGAATGTTGTGGCAGAGCATATTGCTTTTCATCAGCAGCATCTTGAGCCTGAAACGGTGGTATTAGGGCAAGTTGCCAGCCCGGTAGAATGGCAAGAAACCGCTTTGGACGAAGTCTGTAATCCCAGCCAAATTTGGCAAAACCTTAAAGCAGGCGAAGTGGATTGGAGTCATTTTTTTACCGGACATATTTCTGCGCATAAACAATTTTTACTCTCCGTTGGTGGCTTTGATGAAAATTACTTACGTTGTGAAGATGTGGAACTTGGCTCGCGCTTAAAAGACAAGCACATGCGTTTATATTATTTACCCACGGCTATGGGTTACCATTACCATGAGCGCAGTGTGGCTCAAGAAATACGCAACAACCAAGTCTATGCGCAAATGTTTGCTTACTTTTATAAACACGGTAGTCCTACCATGCAATCCTATGTTGCCGACAGTTGGTTTCTGGAAAAAAACATTAAAGTCATATTAAAACGTTTATTAGGTCATATATTTGCAAGCTCTCTTATGCAACCTTTGGTATTAGCATTGGCAGATAAACTAAGTCAACATGGGCGCTTGCTTAGCCAGTTTATTTGGCGTATTGTCTTTTTCCATATTGGTTATCAAAGTTTTAAAATAGCTTTGCAAGAGAGTGCAAACTTAACATTACCTAAACACCCTGATCATCAGCCTTCCATTTCTCAAGATTAGGGCTGCGTTCAGGGGCATGGATACCCTATAATTGAACGTAATGCTTCTTCACAATGTGGCTTGGTTAAAAATTGTTTTTATCTGGCGTAATGCCTTGTGTTTATGGTTGTTGCTGGGTTTTGCTATGGATCTCAGTGCTAACCAACACTTGCGCATTGGGGTATTAAATCTCAATGAGCACAATTTACATACCAACAAGCAATGGCAAGTGACCCGTGCTTATCTTGATCAAAAACTACCTAATCATCAAATCTTAATCGTTCCTTTAGATTTAAAAACTGTTGATTTGGTGATTCAGCAACAACAAATGGATTTTTTGATCACTGATGCGGGACAATTTGCGCGCTTAAAACGCCAATACCCTAACCAAATTTCAGCCTTGGCTACCCGTGTTTTACATTATAAACAACAAGCTAGCCCTTATGTACATTCGGTGATTTTTACCCGCGAGCAAAGCGAGGTTAATTACTTTTCCGATATTGCAGGGCAACGGTTCGCCAGTTTATCTCCCAACGCTTTTGCCGATTACCATATCGCCATTGATACCTTTGAAAAACAAGGGGTTAATATCAATAAAGATTTTTCACATATCCTTAATTTCAATATTTCACCGCTTGATTTAGTTGAAAAAGTGATTCATAAGAAAGTTGATATAGCCAGTCTTTCCAGCCATCATTTTGCAATGGTTTTAGACAGTGGTAAATTTTCTCCAAAGGCACTTAAGGTTCTCCAAACAGATAATCGTGCTGAAACAGCAAATCATGACACTTATAGTTCAGAAGCCTATCCAGATTATGTATTTTTAGCCTTAAATCATGGAGACAAACACCTTACGCAGAGCTTAAGACAACACCTTATTAAAATGCCAGTCAGTCGAGGTGGTTTTGCTAACGGTTACCATATCAGTTGGCAAACAGCTGTTGATTATAATAAGGTTAAACCTTTGCAAAAATATCAAGCATTTAAGTCCCCGTATGTTAAAAAAAATCAATTCAAATTATATTTACTCTGGAGCTTATTTATTGCCGGAATTATTTCTATTACTATACTATTGGTTTCCCACCAAGTTTATAGTTATACAACGCGATTTTTGATTATACCTATTACCATTTTAATGGTATTATCCTTATCATTATTATTGGGTTGGCTGGCAGAAAAATGGTCAAATAATTTTCATACCCATCAAATACAAATAGCGAAGGCTGCCGCCCAAGGCGCATCCAGCAGTATAAGCCGCCATGTTGAACAAATATATAGCCGTTTAAGCATATTAATAGCTGAAGAAGAAGATTTATTAAAAGAGCTATTAATGTTTCCGAATGATATTGAAAATAATTATATTTTAAAACAATTAATTAATAAACGATTTAATAATGTGATTGCATTTAGTCTTATGGATAAAAAAAATACAGTCATTTCTTCTAGAGACCAAAATAAAATTAGCACCTATTGCCAACAAAACATAAAAAACTTTTCTCTTAAAGTTGAACAGTATGGTTATAACCAGTTATTAGTTCATGGTAATCATAAAAATAATTATCATTTTGATGTCATGCTTAGAATTAAAATGAGCAATGGACAAGAAGCCATTTTTTTTATGAGTTTAAAATTAGCTTATATCAACGATGCTTTGCTTGGCTTAGAATTACCAGGGCACAGTTTATTATTGGTTCCCCATGAACATCAATATCAAATTGATTTAAGTTCCCATGGTGTGCGTTATAGCTCCAAATATGGCAGCATCTTAACCCATGATGACATGCATCGCTTGCTATATGACACCGCAGTACAAAATACCGGTTGGCAATTATTAGCCATTGCCGATGCAGATTTATTTAGCGATTATTCTCATAATTTATGGCAAAAAATTGGACTGATTTATTTTGTGTTACTGATCATTTTAACCGTCTTTCTTTGGGGCTTATTGCGCGAAGAGAAAAAACGTCTGCAAGCACAAACTGAGCTTCGTAATATGTATGATTCACTCGAAATGGATGTGATTGCGAGAACCCATAGCCTAACCAGGCTCAATCAGCAATTGCGGGAACAAATCAGTGAACGACGGCAGATTGAACGCAATTTGCATATCAATCAAGAACGGCTAAAATTTGCTCTGGCAGGGAGTAATGATGGCTTGTGGGATTGGAATATTCGTAATGGGCAAATTTATTTTAGCCCCCGCTGGCAAGAAATGCTGGGCTATCCTCAAGGCACTTTACGCGGGCACATCGACACTTGGAAAGCCTTATTACACCCTGACGATAAAGCCATGGTTTTAGAACGATTACAACAACATTTACGTGCTGAAACTGACTTTTATGAAGCTGAACATCGCATTGCTCACCAGCAAGGGCATTATGTTTGGGTACTCACCCGTGGCAAAGTCATGGAACGCGATGAAAATAAGCAGCCATTACGGGCGGTGGGCACACAAATTGATTTAACCGAACGTAAACAAGCCCAAACGGCTTTATTTGAAGAAAAAGAACGGGCGCAAGTGACGTTGCATTCTATTGCTGATGGGGTGATTAGTACCGATGCAAAAGGACGCGTTGAATACCTCAACCCCATTGCAGAAAAAATGACAGCCTGGTCATTGACTGAGGCAAAAGATAAAAACTTGACTGAAGTCTTTCAAATTTATCAAGAAAAAAACCGCATACCCGCAGCAGATCCCGTTGCTCGTTGTCTTAATCAAGGCTATAGCCGCGAAAAAGCCAAAGACAGTTTGTTGATTAATCGCAATGGTAAAGAATATGCTATCGAAGAATCCAGCGCCCCCATTTATGGGCGACATGGCGAAATATTAGGCGTGGTTTTGGTCTTTCACGATGTCAGCCAAGCGCGCCAGCAAGCAAAAAAAATTGCTTACCAAGCCAGTCATGATTTACTCACCGGACTGGTTAACCGAGGGGAATTTGAAAAGCGTCTGAAACAAGCGTTACAACAAAGCAAACAACATGCTCAAACCCATGCGCTTTGTTATATCGATCTGGATAAATTTAAACAAGTTAATGACACTGCCGGACATTATGCCGGAGATCACATTTTAAAATCATTAACTCAATTACTGTTAGCTGAGATTAGCCAGCAAGACACATTGGGGAGATTAGGCGGAGACGAATTTGCTTTATTGCTGTCAAATTGCTCAATAACACAGGCAAGCGATAGGGCGGAAAAACTGGTTAGTAAAATTGGAAAACATCCGTTTATTTATCAAAATCAACCATTTGAATTAGGCTTAAGCATTGGGCTGGTTGCCATTGACCAAGATAGTCTCGATTTCAAATCCGTGATTAACCAAGCGGATAAAGCTTGTTATGCGGCTAAATCTCAAGGGCGAGGACGTTTAGTTCTCTGGAAGCAATTAGCCTAAGTTACGCAAAGGCTAAATACCACTAGGCAGACAAAAAACCTGCCCTATTGTGGCAATGTGGCTTAGCACGTAACATCAGTTAATTCTAAAGGTCTGAATGATGAAAAAACCGATTCAACCCGCTAATGAACCCCAACGCCAGCAAGCCTTGGAACAATTAAAAATTCTCGATACGGCAGCAGAGTCACGTTTCGACCGGATCACTCGAATTGCCAAAGCACATTTTCAAGTGCCAATAACCTTGGTGAGTTTGGTTGATAACCAACGTCAATGGTTCAAGTCTAAGCAAGGTTTAGATGCGTGTGAAACCTCACGAGAAATTTCCTTTTGTGGTCATGCGATTTTAAGCGATGAGATTTTTTATATCGCCAATGCCCTTGAGGATCCGCGTTTTTGTGATAACCCCTTAGTAACAGGCGCACCGCATCTTCGTTGCTATGTTGGTGCGCCTTTACATGCGCCTACAACAGAGCGGGTAGGCACTTTATGTCTTATCGACACCAAGCCTCGTGATTTTAGCGCTGAGGACTTGAGCCTATTGCGTGATTTAGCCGATATTGTTGAGAGCGAGTTATCCCGCACTTCCCTTTTACATACCGCAAAAGAGCGGGCGCAGTTGAGCATCGTTGCTGAGTATACCAACAATGCCGTGATGATTATTAATGCACAAGGAGAGGTCGAATGGGTTAATAAAGGCTTTGAGCATATGACTTCTTACTCAGCAAAAGAAGTGATGGCTCAGAAAATGGAAACACTATTACGCCTCTTCCACACCGATGCCGATACGATTACCCTGTTAAGCGATAAAATTAAAATCGGTCAAGCTGTACAGACTGAAATGCGCAACACCGATAAAAACGGTAAACCTTATTGGGCGGACATATCAATTCAGCCGATTTATGACCCTCAAAAACAATTACAACATTTTATTGTGATTACCTCCGATATTAGTCAACGTAAACACCAAGAATACTTACGCTTGCAACAAGAAGCCCGTACACGCGCTATTGTTGATTCAGCGCTTGATGGCATTATTACCATTGATACCAAAGGCATTATTCAAACCTTTAATCCCGCCGCCGAGAAAATTTTTAATTATCAGGCAAAAGAAGTCATCGGCAAAAATGTGCATGTGCTTATGCCCTCTCCCTATCATGAAGAACATGATGGTTATATTAAAAATTATTTACACAGCAACGTGGCACGTATCATTGGTTCAGGGCGTGAAGTCACGGGCAAGCGCAGTGATGGCAGTACCTTTCCAATGGATTTATCCGTCAGCGAAATGCAAGTGCATGGCAAGCATTTATTCACCGGTATTATTCGTGATATTAGTGAATGTAAAGCCATGGAAATGACTGCCAAACGCTTGGCTGCCATTATTCAATCGTCCGATGATGCGATTATGAGTAAAACCTTAGATGGCATTATTACCAGTTGGAACCCTGGGGCGGAAAAAATGTTTGGTTACCGCGCAGATGAAGCCATTGGCAATTCGATACTGATGCTATTCCCGGAAGGGCAAGAAGATGAAGAACAGGTTATTTTAAAAAAATTGCAACGTGGAGAAAATATCGAACATTTCGAAACCACGCGGATTGATAAACAGGGTAATCAACTCGAAATTTCTGTCAGTATTTCTCCGATTATTGACGATAAAGGCAACGTCATTGGCGCATCAAAAATAGCTCGAGATATTTCCGAGCGTAAACGTTTGGAGCGCATGAAAACCGAATTTATTTCTACGGTGAGTCATGAATTACGCACACCTCTCACCTCTATTCGGGGTGCTTTAGGCTTAGTTTTGGGGAAATTTGCACAAGGTTTGCCAAAAAAAGTGCAATCTATGTTGGAAATGGCGGATAGAAATAGTGAACGTTTGACTTTGCTTATCAATGATATTTTAGATTTAGAAAAAATTGAATCTGAGCGTTTAGCATTTGATTTTAACGAACTGGATTTATTAGAACTGACCAAACAAGCCCTGGTTGATAACCAAGGTTATGCGGCTAAACATAAAGTTAAGTTACGTTTACAAACGGATATTGAACAAGCCTACATTCATGGCGATAGCCACCGGCTGTTGCAAGTCTTTGCTAACTTAATTTCCAATGCAGTGAAATACTCACCGACAGGCGAAGACGTGCTGATTCATTTATCCAAACAAAAAACCATTTATCGCATTGCGGTGGTGGACAAGGGAGAGGGCATTCCAGAGGCTTTTCGCCAACATATTTTTAAACGTTTTGCCCAAGCTGATAGTTCAGATACACGGAAAAAAGGCGGTACAGGTCTAGGGCTTAGCATCAGTAAAGCAATTATCAAACATCATCATGGCAAAATTGATTATGACAGCAAAATTGGGGAGAGCACCTGCTTTTATTTTGATTTGCCCGCGATACAACAGGCAGCAACAGACAAGGGTAAAAATAATTCCGAACAGCCTCTCGTATTAATTTGCGAAGATAATCACGATGTGGCGACTATTTTGGCGAACTTATTAGAATCAGAGGGCATTACCAGTGATATTGCTAATAGTGCTCAAATGGCACGAGATTTATTAAGCCAACATAACTATCGTTTACTGTTGCTTGATTTGATGTTACCTGATGTCAATGGACTCGAATTTTTACAAACCTTACGCACAGAAGTTCATACGGCTAAACTGCCCGTGATTGTGGTCTCCGGTTGGGCACAAGAGGGCAAAGTGAATGTCGATACCAATGCCTTAGCCGTGGTTGATTGGATTCAAAAACCGATTGATACCAAACGTTTGCATAGTGCCTTACAAGAAGCGCTACAACAAACCCATCGCCCGCATATTTTACATATAGAAGATGATTCAGACATTGTGCAGGTTTTGTACAGTATGTTGGAAAACCTGGCGGATATTGTTCATACCCCGAGCTTGAACGGGGCACGAACCCTGCTCAATCGCGAGGACTTTGATCTGATTATTTTAGATTTAAGTTTAGAAGATGGTTCCGGTCTGGATTTACTCGATGAAATTAAAGGGCGTTGTCCAGTGGTTATTTTTTCCGCCCAAACCCCTTGCCCGGATGTATCAGCCCAAGTTGCTGCCGCCTTAACAAAATCAAAAACCAATAATGAACAATTGTTAAGTTGTATCAAAAAGGCTTTGCTTTGAATTAAATATCTGATGTGACGCACTAAGGAAGCTTAGCCGTGTAGCAATGGCGGTTTTTTCTGCTCTTAAGGCAGAAAAAGAAGCCTTTGCGTAACATCAGTTAAATGTAGCCAAATTCTGTCAAACGTTGGAAAAATTCATCATGTTCGATGTAATGACTACCATCACAAGAAAAGTTCATGCCGATCATGCCGTTAATACGATGCAAAGAAGCATTGCGTAAATAGATTTGCTCATCAGTAAAACGTAAACGTTTAAATTCATCTAACACGGGCTGAATACGCGTTTGTCCGACACGAGGGCGGCGTTTTTCATAATTAATATCAGGAAAACCCTCGATAAAGCTCGGTTCTAAAACTTCTTCTTTGACATAGACTTTATAACTAAAAGGCTCATCATAAAACCAACAGGTGAGCTGGGAAGAGGCGTAATGGGCTTTGACATGAAACGCGCCTTTAAGCGTAAACAACTGGTAAATAATTTGATGCACTTGATCTAAATGCTCATCAAATAAACTGGTTTGTCGTGATTGTTGAAATAAAAATTCGCGTACGGAAGGATCTCCTTTTACCTGCAACCAACGATAGGGCATGCCATCTCCTTTGATGTTGTTGTCTTGTGATACGGATTAATATCATCTCAGTTGTTAGTTAATTGATATTACGCACTAAACCACATTGCCACAATAAGGTGCTTTTCCACTTGCTTAGTGAAGCCTTTGCGTAACATCAATTAACTAACCAACGCCAGTTAATCCATGCCGCAAGTATACAGGCAATGCTGGCACTGATGAGCGTCATTGTCGGGTTATATGTCCACAAATAACCTGATAATACTGTGCCAAGGCTCATGCCTGCGCCAAAACTGATGCTGCTGTAAAGGGCTTGCCCTTGTCCTTGATGTTTACCGTTGAAATAGCGGTGGATCAGTTGGATTAAACACAAATGATAAAGACCGAAGCTCGCAGCGTGGAGAATTTGAGCAATAATTAAAATACTTAAATACTCGGGAAAAAAAGCGATTAATAGCCAACGAAAAGCTGTGAATAAAATCGCCGCGAACAGCAATTGATTGACTTTGTAGCGATAAAATAATGGCCGTACACTTAAAAATAAGATAATTTCCGCAATCACACCTAGCGCCCATAACAGTCCGATTAGCCCTTGTTCATAGCCAAAATCACTTAAATACAGCGTGTAGAAGGTGTAATAGGGCGCATGGGAGAGTTGTACTAAAAAGCTGATGGCAAGTATTGCCAGCACTTCCGGGCGAAAAATGATGTGGTGTAAAGGGTCTTTGTTATCGTGGTGCAATTGTTTTGGTGCATCGGGAATACTGAGGCTGATAATAAAAATCGCCGCAAACAAGAGCATGATGGTTTGGGGGATGCGTATTTCTGCTTGATGTTCGAGCACATAACCTAAACCGACCACGGTTATGATAAAACCGATAGATCCCCAGAGGCGAATATGGCTGTAGTGTTGTGGGCGTTCAGCGAGGTGCGCTAGGGTCACCGCTTCAACTTGCGGTAAGCTGGCATTCCAAAAAAAACTACTGCTAATCAATATCAGTGCTATCCAGACATATTGTTGCCCCCAAAATATACCACTAAAACAAATTAACCCCAATAAGGTCGCGAGCCTAACCATCGGCATGGCTTTACCACTTTTATCGGCAAACCAGCTCCACAGGTTTGGGGCGACTATGCGGCTAAGGGATAAAAGAGCGAGCAATTCGCCAATTTCTGCGGCACTAAACCCTTGGTCTTTTAGATATAAACCCAGATAAGGCATCATCGCCCCGAGGCTGGCAAAATAAAATAAATAAAAACCGGATAAACGCCAGTAAGGTAAAGTCATCATAAATTATCAAAAAGTGAATCCGGCTATTATCGCTAAATTATTTGTTTAGCGCACGGCTAAGTTGTCATTGCTTGCACCTTTTTAGCGGTATTGCTTGAGCTACTGCTCTATTTTTCCTTGTATTTTCACGCATTTCTTTAATGTTTCAGGTATCCTGCACCATGATGACTCAGTGCCCTGATAAGCTGCACCACCACGGTGCATAATCGGGGTTTTAGCTGCTATTTTAGCCATTGGTATTTTAATATCATATTGATATATATGACTATTTTAAGACTGGTACAGTTGTTGACTTAAAAGCGTTCAACAAAGCTTACAATTTCTGAATCATTGACCTTCAAGCATCTGTTCATTGCTTGGCAAATACTCAGATACTTGAATTTTTATTTTTGTTCAATTAATAAGGACTTACGATGAAAACAATGAACAAAACCGTTTTAGCAGGCAGCTTGTTAGTGATTTCTGGCATCGCGACTGCGGGCGAACAACCTTTCAGCATCAGCGCTAATGTGGCCATGACCACCGATTATGTTTTCCGTGGTGTGACACAAACTTCTGAAGATCCTGCACTCCAAGGTGGTTTTGATATTAATCATGAAAGTGGTTTTTATGTCGGTACTTGGGGTTCTAACATCAATTACGGCGGTGGTGATCCCGCTCATTTAGAAATCGATTATTACGCCGGTTTCGCTAACGAATTAAGCAATGGTTTGAGCTATGACTTGGCTTATTTGTATTACACCTACCCTGGGGTTGATGGCAACCTAAAATATGATTTTGGTGAATTCAAATTAGGTTTGGGCTATGAGATGTTCAGCGCTGAATATTATTACGCTAATCATTCATTCGGTGGTGGTGGCAAAGCACATTATTTCTCCCTTGATGCTGATTTTGAATTAGGTCAAGGCTTTAGTGGTGGATTGCATGTAGGTCGTCAAAATTTTGATGATGCTACATCAGTTGATTACACCGACTGGAGTGTCTCAGTCGGTAAAAGCGTGATGGGTGTCGATTTAAGCCTCGCTTATACCGATACCGATCAAGACAATGCTGAGAACATCGCTGATGGGCGAGTGGTCTTTATGATTTCAAAAAGCTTTTAAAGGAGTTTTAAGCTAATGAAAATGCTAACTGCGATTATTAAACCTTTCAAATTAGATGATGTGCGTGAAGCCTTGTCTGATATTGGCGTACAGGGTATTACCGTGACTGAAGTCAAGGGCTTTGGGCGGCAAAAGGGGCACACCGAACTCTATCGGGGCGCTGAATATGTGGTCGATTTCTTGCCGAAGGTCAAGGTAGAAGTCGCAGTTAGCGCCGATTTGTTGGAGCCTGTGATTGACGCGATTCAAAAGGCGGCAAACACCGGCAAAATTGGCGATGGCAAAATTTTTGTCAGTAGTTTAGAGCAAACCATCCGTATTCGTACCGGTGAAACCGATCACGACGCACTGTAAGCTTAGAAGAGGAATATATTATGTTATTTAGTCGATCTGCTAAATCCCTAGCAGCCTTAGCTCTTTTAAGCCCGAGTGTGGCAATGGCTGAGGATGTGCTCAATTCAGGTGATACCGCATGGATGATCACCGCAACCGCCTTGGTCTTATTTATGACCATTCCCGGTTTATCTTTATTTTACGCCGGCATGGTGCGCAGTAAGAACGTCTTATCGGTCTTGATGCAGTGCTTTACCTTAACCGCCTTGATGACTGTGATTTGGGTTATTTACGGTTACAGCTTCGCCTTTGGTAATGGCGGCGACTTCAATGCCTTCTTTGGTGGCTTTGAAAAATTATTCTTGGCAGGCGTGACCGTCGATAGTCTTACTGGCACGATTCCAGAAAGTGTGTTTATGACTTTCCAAATGACTTTCGCAATTATTACACCTGCGCTTATTGTCGGTGCGTTTGCTGAAAGAATGAAATTCTCTTCTATGTTGGTGTTTATGACCATCTGGGTCAGTATCGTTTATACCCCTGTTTGCCACTGGGTTTGGGGCGGCGGCTGGCTCAGCAACGACGGTGTCTTAGATTTCGCAGGCGGTACAGTCGTCCATATTAACGCTGGTATCGCAGGCTTAGTCGCTGCGATTGTTATCGGCAAACGTAAAGGCTATCCAAAAACAGCTATGCCGCCACATAACTTAACCTTGACTGTGATTGGTGCAGCGATGTTATGGGTCGGTTGGTTCGGCTTTAACGCTGGCAGTGAACTCGCAGCTGACGGGACTGCTGGCATGGCAATGGCTGTGACCCAAATCGCTACCGCTGCTGCGGCTTTAGGTTGGATGTTCATCGAATGGATGCGCCACGGCAAACCTAGCGTTTTAGGTGTGGTTTCCGGTGCAGTGGCAGGTTTAGTTGCGATTACCCCCGCTTGTGGTTCAGTCGGCCCTATGGGTGCTTTAGCGATTGGTTTTGCATCAGGTATCGTTTGTTTCTTCACCGCTACCCAATTGAAAAAAATGCTGGGCTACGATGATGCTTTAGATGTCTTCGGTGTTCACGCAGTCGGCGGTATCGTCGGTGCTATCTTAGTCGGTGTCTTTGCAGCCCCACAATTTGGCGGTGCAGGCTTCGGCGGCGACAACACCACCATCATGCAACAAGTGCTAGTTCAAGCAGAAAGTGTGGTCGTCACCATTGTCTACAGCGGTGTCTTAAGCTACATCATCTTGAAACTGGTTGATGTCACCATGGGCTTACGGGTTGATGAAGAACAAGAAACTCAAGGCTTAGACATGGCATTACATGACGAACGAGGCTATATCCTCTAAACCATCAAGCGTGGCAAGTATTAAGCTTGCCCGCAACACTTCTCCAAAAGTAGAACCTTTTGCGCCGTGGTTCGGCTGAGACCACGGCGCTTTTTTTTGCCTCTTGTTTGTTGATGTTACGCAAAGACTAAAAGGTGGAAAACCGTGATATTGAAGGTTTAGTGCATCACATCAGTTATTTGCTAAGCTAATGGGCGAGGACTAACTATAGCTGTTCGACTTGAGATAGCTCGGGATAATCGGGATAGTCTACTTGGGTTAAATACAAACCATGTGGGGCAGCCGTTACACCGCCCTCAGCACGATTTTGGCTCTTTAACACCTCAAGACTCCAATCAACGTGCGCTTTACCACAACCAATACTCATCAATACCCCGGCGATATTTCTGACCATATGTTGTAAAAAAGCATTGGCACTGATGTCGATAAAGACTTGATCCGCCTGACGGTGAATCTTAAGCTTGGTGATGGTTCGTATTGGGTTTTTCGCTTGGCAGCCTTTGGCGCGGTAGGCAGAAAAATCATGCTCACCGAGTAAATGCTGGGCGGCCTGCTGCATTTTATCGACATCCAGTTCACGAAAAAACCAAGTTGCACGCCCAGCCCAAAGTGCAGAACGGGTGCTTTGATTGTTGATAATATAACGGTAATGTCGTTGCCGAGCGCTAAAGCGGGCATGGAAATCATCCGGCACTACTTTTGCCCAACGTAAACAGACATCAGCAGGTAAGTTCGTGTTGCTTCCAAATACCCATGAGCGCATAGAGCGTTCTACTTCGGTATCAATATGAATTACTTGTCCGCTGGCGTGAACGCCCGCATCGGTACGCCCGGCACATAAGCAATTGAGTGGCTCATCGGCCACTTGGCTCAGGGCTTTTTCGACTTTGGCTTGCACACTGCGAACTTTGGGATCATCTTGGATTTGCCAGCCATTAAAATGACTGCCATCATATTCTACGCCCAGTGCGATACGCATCTATTATTTTTACCTCATCATTCACATTTTTTGTGCCCTTAAGGCACAAAAAGAAACCTTAATGTAATACCTATTTTTTAGGTAGATCAACGGCAGGGTTATCTTTAATCAAGACATCACCAAAAGGTGTACGAATACGGCGGTGTCCTTCTGGAATATCCTCGTCTTTAATTATTTTCGGTTGAAAACCTGCGCCACTTTTAACATCAGACAATTCTTCTGTGGGGTTTACCTCATCTTCTCCAGCTTTATTTAAGGAGCTGTGTAATTCTAAGGTATGAATTTCCCCTGCCTTATCTTGTAATTTAATACTGCGCTCTTCAATATCGGCAATTGTCCATTCACCGACATTATCACCTTGGTGTAAACTCATCGGTTGTTCGTTATAGACCACAGAAGCGGTTTTTTTGCTGCCCAGAATACTCACGCCTTCTAAAAATAATTCATCAGCAAATGTGCCCGCGCTGGCAATTAATGTACAGCCTAAAACACATAAAGGGGCTAGCTTGTTTTTTTTGAACATGGAACTGTCCTCATAATAAACTATCGGTTGAGCGTAGCTCAGTAAAGACTTGAACCAAACTCACATTAAATTCTCGAGAGACCGAGACTTTCTATCGTCGTTATCATAGCAAGCCTAATGCCGACTTGAAACCTAGTAACTGATGTTACGCACTATTCGGGTTTTTATCTCGGTTCGTTATCGTCATTGATTAAATCGACACATAAAAAAACCCCCTGAAAAGGTATTTTCAGGGGGTTTGCTAATTGGCGTTGATAAACAACTTAGCCTATAGCTTTTGCTTGTTTTTCCATCAACTGATCAATGATAGGTTGGAAAATTAATTTCATCGCAAAACCCATTTTGCCACCTGGGACAACCAAGGTATTTGGACGTGACATGAATGAATCATGAATCATAGACAATAAATAACTGTAATCTTGATTACGGAATTTATTGAAACGAATCACAACCAAACTTTCGTCTGCGGTTGGAATATCGCGAGCAATGAAAGGATTAGAGGTATCAACCAAAGGCACACGCTGGAAGTTGATGTGGGTTCTGGAGAATTGAGGTACGATGTATTTGACATAGTCTTCCATACGGCGTTGGATAGTATGTACTACGACTTCTTCAGAGTAACCCCGTTCATGAACATCACGATGAATTTTTTGAATCCACTCAAGGTTGACGCTAGGGACAACACCGACGAGCAAATCAACCCAACGTGAGGCATCGACACCTTTTTCAACATCAGCCGCACCACCGTGCAAGCCTTCATAGAACATCAAGTCTGTGCCTTCTTTGACGGGAGCCCAAGGGGTAAACGTCCCTGATTCTTGGTTATGAGGTGCAGCTTCTTCGTCATTGTGCAAGTAAAAACGGGTCTTACCGCCACCGGTTTCACCGTATTCTTTGAACAAACCTTCAAGTTCTGCAAATAGGTTGGCTTCTGCACCGAAATGGCTGATATTGCGATGTTCTGCGTCAGCTTTAGCAACCGCTTCTTTCATTTCTGCACGATTATAACGGTGAAAACTGTCGCCCTCGACCACAGCAGGGGTCAGGTTCATTTGCCGAAAAATATCTTCAAAGGCTTTTTTTACCGTTGTCGTCCCAGCACCAGAAGAACCAGTGATCGAAATAATCGGGTGTTTATCAGACATAAAAGCTCCAATAAGTTTAGGTTGATGAAGTGGACGCAACAGATTTGGGTTTAAAACGCAAAATCGCACGCTCCAGTGTTATTAATTCTTGTTTTGAGGGTAAATTATGTCGCCGATAAGTCAATTGCACGTATAAACGACTAATCAAACGAATCTGGCTAGCATCATTTGGTAGTTGCGCACTTGCTCTTTCTGCAAATGCCCCAGCCCCCTCATGTGGCAAACGTTTAACACCACAATCTGCCAGTCTAGCACAAAAACGCTGATATAAACGGCTTAACTTTGTGGGTTTTTGCTTGCCCTGTTGAATCAAAAGCCACAAAGCAAGGGCTGCGAGCACCAAAATCAGCGTGCCAATCAAGAGCATTGTCAGGGCTTTATAACCCCCAAAATTCAATCCTAAGCGCTTGAGAATGTCAGCTTGATGTGTAGGGCCATAACCTAAAACCCATTGATTCCAATAATTATTCCCCAAATCCCATAATTGTCGTGTTTGCTGTAACCAAGCCATGTTTTCCATCGGCAAACCCAGCGGTGTTAATACCTCAGGCAGTGCCCCTTCGATACCACTCATCACCCGATCGGGGGAAACAGCGGCGGTGGGGTCAACACGTACCCAGCCTTTATCGTCCAACCATACCTCTGCCCAGGCGTGAGCATCACGCTGGCGAATAATTAAATACTCGGCAAAAGGATTCATGCTGCCACCTTGGTAGCCAACCACAATCCGTGCAGGTACGCTTGCCGCTCGCATCAAGGTCACAAAAGCGGCGGCATAATGCTCACAAAAACCGGCACGGGTATCGAATAAAAACCCATCAATCACATCGCCATCCAAAGGCGGAGGCTCTAGGGTGTAATAAAATTCGTCATGGCGAAAATAATCTAAAGCTTGTTGCACCATGCCCTCGGCTGAAGGGTCATTCATTTGCCACTCGGCAACCAATGCCCGGGTGCGCGGATGTGCTCTTGCAGGTAAACGCAAGGCACTGCGCCATTGTCGTCGAGCTTGCCGCTGGTTGGCGAAATAGCTCCGATATTGTGGATAAGAAGTCAGTTGATATTGTCGCAGGCTAGTGATGGGGTAATCACTATGGATATGATAATCCTCACGTAAATAAGCCCCTTTAACCCCTTTCGGTTCGGCAGGTAAATCTAAGCTATATAACCAGTTTTTTTGATGTGGCTCCAAGGTAATGGTATAGCGATAAGCTTGACCTAAAGGCTCAAACAGCGCTTTTCCCCTGGTTTGCTGAAAGCCTTGTGTCCATTTTTTTCCCTGACTATGAGATAAAACCAAACCGCGCCAATAACGCTGATTTGGTGGCGGAATATCACCGTCAAACAACACCCGAAAAGCCACTTCATCAGACATACTTAAGGCGCTTAAATTACCCAATTCAAGCGTGTCATCGATTCCAGATATATTTTGTTGGCGTTTATTTTCCGGTAATTTCCAAAATGGCCCTTCAATACGAGGAAAGAAAATAAATAAGACCAACATTAACGGCACAGCTTGCGCTAACAGCCGCCCTGAATATTGCAAAGATTGTTTTTGTGACCAGGCTCGTTTTTTATCGGCTAAACGAATTAATATGGCTGTTGTCCACCACATGACCACAAATAAATACAGCATAGAAAAAATGCTTTGGTCATAGAGGAAATTGGTGAAAATTAAGAAATAGCTAAGAAACAACAACATAAGAATCTCAGCAAAACTACGCATTTCGAGCAGTTTTAGCCCAACCAATAAGACTAAAAAAGTCACCCCAGCATCACGCCCTGTAATAGTGCGAAAACTGAATAAAACGGCAAGTAAAATAACAAATAAAAGGGCGAGTTTTAGCCAACGATTAGGTAAGGGCAAGGCATTTTTATCATGCCCATAACGCCATAACAGCATTAAGACAAAACCGAGTGTTGTCCATAGCGGTAAATGCAAAAAGTGTGGCGCGCACACCAACAGTAAGGATAACAACAGCCCTTGGGATATAGGGTGGTCGGGCTGAAAATGTGTTTTCAAAATACCATATTCTCATCAAAACATTGCAGCCGATAGCTTAAGTGACTTAGCGCATCAGTGCAATCAATAAAAATAGGAATTATGCCACTTTGAGGAATGGTTAGGAGAGGGTTTTCAAGGCAAAAAAAAACGGCTATCCCGTTAGAGATAGCCGCTTTTATAGCCTTAGCTGCTCGCTTTTTCTGAACCAGAAAATAAACCGTATAACACCACGGCAGGCACACTCACAGCAACAACAAGAAGCACTAAAGCGGTAGAAACCATCAATACATTAATCATGATTTTTCTCCTTTAATCATATAGACCAACTTCAGATGCGTCATCCTGACAAACTTCGTGTTTGAGATTATGACTCCATTGGCTTTTATTATACCCTTATTTAGAATATTAGCAAGTTCTAATATTGTATATACAATGCAATCACATAAGGGCTGGTGATGATGTTTAGCTCTGAGGTCATCGTCGTTTTTCTACATTTCAAGCCGATGCGCGACAAGGTATGATAAGCACCTGCAATCACAAAAAGATAAAGAGGCATCATGTGGCAACGGCAACTAATTGATTTATATCCCACGACAATAACCCCTCAACAAGCTATTAGACATTTGCGGATGGATAATCGCCAAATTCAAAGCAAAGATGTATTTTTTGCCTGCCAAGGTACGCAGCAACACGGCGAAGTGTATGTGCCTGCTGCGCTTAAAGCTGGGGCGGCGGCGGTGTTGATTGAAGCCGATAGTGAAAAGAGCTGTTTAATCGAAGGTGTGCCGCACCTTTATGTACCTAATCTCAGCACCAGAGCTGGAGCGTTGGCAGCGCATTATTACCAAAACCCCAGCCAGCAACGCCCTTTAATTGGCATCACCGGAACCAATGGTAAAACCTCGGTGAATCATTTTATTGCCGAGGCTTTGCAGCAAATGAATCAACATTGCGGGGTGTTGGGTACTTTGGGCTATGGGCTTTTTCCTAACCTCACGCTGGGCAATAACACCACGCCTGATCCTTTATCTGTACAAGCCAGCTTAGCGGATTTCGTCGCTCAAGGAGCCGATTGCTTAGCGATGGAAGTCTCCTCCCATGCTTTGGTACAACAGCGGGTTGCAGGCTGCGAATTTCATACCGCAGTTTTTACCAACTTGAGCCGCGATCATTTGGATTATCACGGCACTTTAGAGAACTATGCCGCCGCTAAACAACAATTATTCCTTTGGCAAGGGCTGCAACACGCCATTATCAATAAAGATGATGCCTTTGGGCAGCGCTTATGTACATTTCTCGACCCCCAAGTACAGTTATGGGACTACAGTTACCAAGACTCCAGTGCAGCGATTTATTTTGAATTAGAACAACAAAACCATCAAGGCATTACGGGCACAGTACACACGCCACTGGGTAAAGCCCGTTTAACAACACAATTGGTCGGACAATTTAACATCAGTAATTTACTCGCCGCTTTAGGCAGTTTATTAAGCCTGAATTATGACTTAAACGCCAGTTGCGCGACGCTTTCCAAAGTGAAAAGTGTTGCTGGGCGAATGCAGGCGTATTATCAAGCGAACAAAGCCACCGTGGTGATTGATTATGCTCATACGCCCGATGCCCTTGCCCAAGTTTTACAAGCCTTACGCCCCCAATGCCAGGGTGAATTATATTGCGTGTTTGGCTGTGGTGGCGACAGAGACCAAGGCAAACGGGCACAAATGGGCGCAGCGGCTAGCGAATTGGCCGATAAAGTGATTATCACCAATGATAATCCACGCCACGAACAGCCCGAAGACATCATTGCTGCGATTGTCTCTGGTATTAAAAATGATGATTATCAGATTGAACCAGACCGAGCCAAAGCCATCGGGCTGGCTATCACACAAGCACAGCCCAGAGACTGGATTTTAATCGCTGGCAAAGGGCATGAAGATTATCAACAAATCGGTGATCAGCGTTTTGATTTCAGTGATGCTGAGGTGGTGACACAGACGGGTTATTAGAGTCTATGCGGAGTATGGGGATCGTCGCGAAAATCAGATATTTTGAGGCTAATTTCGTGGTTTTGTGAGGCGAATAACGCGTTATTTAACGAATAAAAGTGCGGAATTAGACAAAAATAGCGGATTTACAGAAGATTATTCATATTTCGCATAGATTCTTAGATTTTAAGCTCACTTTAGGGCGGCGCATCATGGATAGTCTAAGGATAACAGCGCAGCGCCATACACTATAAACGCAGCCCCAACATTTAAACCTTTATATTAGAGCTTAGCAACGCTTCAACACTATAAAGCTCGGCTAATTGTTGTAATTGCTTGGGTAAATGCGTGAAACACAGCGCTTGCTCAGTTTTTAGGCTGCGCTGGCGAAAATGCACTAAACAACTCAAGCCAGCACTGTCACAACTCTCCAGTGCTTTTAAGTCCATTTCTGCGGGCAAGTCTAGCTCTAAGCGCTTAAACAAGGCGGTGACATTGTGGCGGTCTAAACGCCCACTCAGTTGCCAAACATCGCCTTGTTGTTGTAAATCCCAGCTCATTTTTTCTCTGCGTTTTTGCTTTTTAATTCAGCAATCAAAGCATCTAAACCGGCTTGGCGCACGCGCTGGTCATAGGTGCTTTTGTAATTAATCACTAAGCTAACGCTATCGACTTTGACATCATAAACCAACCATTCGCCTTTGGGTTTGTACAGAGAATAAGCCAAAGGAATACGCTGTCCATTTTCAAGGTCTAAAACCTCGGAATGAATCGTGACTTTGCGTTTGGCAATATTGCCGGTCATGGGCTTAAAACTAACAGTTTGGTTGGTGAATTTTAAGACCGATAAGGCATAAGTGCGCACCACCAGTTGTTTAAATTCAGCCACAAATTCGTCTTGTTGGGCCGCATTGGCTTTTTTCCAGTGTTTACCCAAGACTAAACGCGCCATGCGTTTAAAATCAAAGTGTTTTAAGATTTCGGTGTTGACCATCTCATAGAGTAAGTCATGGTCCGCTTCATAAGCGGCTTTATTTTGACGTAAATTATCAAGTAGGCGTGCGGTGGTGTCTTCCACTTGTTTTTGTGGATCATCAGCCGCAAAACTCAGCGGACCAAAACTCAATAGCGCACTTAAACCCAGCGCCCAAACTAATTTCATCAGGTGTTTCATAAGCTTTTCCATTTAATATTACAGCCAATGCTTGGCAGTTGTTCCTCGGCAATTGCTGTGCCTGCGACTAAATTATCTAAAGCCGCACGCAATTCTTTGCCTGTCAGTGGAACATTGTTTTTCGGGGTTGAGCCATCCAAACGCCCACGATACACACAAGCCAAACTGGCATCAAAAAGGTAAAAATCCGGTGTGCAAGCGGCTTGGTAGGCTTTGGCAACCCCTTGGGTTTCATCGTATAAATAAGGGAAAGGATTGCCCCACTCAGCAAGCAAGTCAGTCATTTTTTCCGGGGAGTCATCGGGATAATTAACGACATCATTGGCATTAATTGCAATGGTGGCAATGCCTTCGCTGGCATATTGATTAGCAATACTGACCAATTCGGTTTCAATATGACGAACATAAGGACAATGGTTGCAAATAAACATCACCAATGTCCCTTGCGCACCTTTGAGACGTTGTAAACTCGCCATTTGCTGATCGGCTGTGTTAAATAGCTCAAAATCTGGGGCAACTGTGCCTAAAGGTAACATGGTCGAAGGTGTTGCTGCCATAAAGGACTCCTCTATTAATACCTGATGTTACGCAAAGGCTTCAAGTGCCGTAACATCAGTCAATACAAATAAAAACGGTTTAATCGCCGAGGCTGGTGCCAACGCGACGTGCGGTCATCACCCAAGGATGATCCAAGGGCACGAGTTTACGCTTACCTGCGACTTCATCTAAAGGCACGGCTTCTGCGTATTCACCACGAGAGGCAACCATGATGCCATATTCTCTATCGCGGACATATTCAGCACAAGCGGAGCCTAAACGAGTGGCTAAAATTCGGTCTGCTGCCGAGGGCGTGCCACCGCGTTGCAAATGTCCTAAAATGGTTACTCGCGACTCAAGCCCGGTCAGTTCTTCCAGTTGCTCAGAGAGTTTAATGGTTTGATTACCATGACTGGCTTTAATACTGGCAATCGCTACTTTTGCTGCTTGCTTTTCTTCTTTGTCCATCGCTTCTTTGGCTTGTTGTTTACGTGCTTCAGCGGCATGCAATTCAGCCGCTTCTTTAATCGGTAAAGCGCCCTCAGCAACAGCAACAATACTAAAAGATTTACCCCGGCGCACCCGGTCTGAAATAGCATCGGCTATTTTTTGGGTGTCGTAGGGAATTTCTGGAATCAAAATCACATCAGCGCCGCCAGAGATACCTGCACCGAGCGCCAGCCAACCAGCGCGGTGTCCCATGATTTCGACCACAATAATACGGTGATGGCTGTGAGCGGTACTGTGTAAGCGGTCGATGGCTTCGGTCGCGATACCTAGCGCGGTATCAAAACCAAAGGTCATATCGGTCATAGCGACATCGTTATCAATGGTTTTTGGCAGGGTGATGACGTTTAAGCCTTTTTGCGCCAAGCGCAGGGCATTTTTTTGTGTGCCACCACCGCCTAAACAAATCAAAGCATCAAGGTGATTGGCTTCGTAAGTCTCGATAATGACATTGGTCATATCCATGATTTGCCCGCCAACATTCATCCGGTGGGGTTTATCACGACTGGTTCCCAAGACCGTTCCTCCGACGGTGAGGAGACCTGAGAGCATTTGTCCGTCCAAACTCATGGTGCGATTATTGACAAGCCCTTTAAACCCATCTTTAAAGCCAATCAATTGAATATTAAATTCATCACCTAAAGCGGTTTTACCAATACCACGAATTGCAGCATTTAAGCCTGGGCTATCGCCCCCTGCTGTTAATACACCAATGTGCTGGGTCATGCCATAGTTCTCCATTTGACGGGATTACTCCCTGATAGTGACCGCTTGCGATTATACCATCGCTCCCAGTTTTATGGCTGTTTTATATCCCCTCGGGCTTAAACTTCAGCAAATCCTCCAGCAATAAACCCTCGTCCTCTGCCCAGTGGCGCAAAGCTTGTTGGGTCATATTGTCTTCAAACTGGTAAAACTGCTCTAATAAGCCCTGTCTTTCAAAATCATCTTTAACCGCCCGATAGCCGCCATGTTTGCGTAAACGCTGGAATAATAGGTCACTTTTTTCTGGGCAATATTCGACAATAAATTCGATAAAAAGTGCTTTGCCTAAATCTAGCCCTTGTTGTGAAGGTATGGCTATCCAAGCAGGATTGTCATATAAATCCTCAGGCGAGGTTTCTCTTTTGTCTGTGCTTTGTTGCCCATCATGAAAATAAAGCGTGCCACTGTCTTTGTTGACATACGCACACATGTCGAGTTCATCATTATAAAACCTCATGCCGAATTCTAATTGAGCTAAAGTAATCGCTAGCATGGTCATAACCTATTGGAATTGTCCGAATCATTGCATTGTAAATAGCCGTGCAGCAAGGGCGGTTTTTTTGCCTTTTGGGGTAAAAAAGAAGCCTTTGCGTAACATCAGATAATAATAGACCATCGAAGCGAGTCAAGAGAATAAATAAGCGCTTTTGAGTCCTTAATTTGCCTACAAACTTTGTTATACTGGCGCGGGTCGCTAATGCTCGCTCCTGATGAAATAATAGGTACGCTAATATGAAGAATCGCAACAACAATCAGCTTCGTGGCTTTAGCGCATTAGTATTAAGTTTATTTTTTGTGCTCAGCCACGCTGCGGATAAAATACAAAAACCAGAACTGGTTTTCCTCAATTGGGCCGATTATATGGATCCGACCCTGATTCAGGAATTCTCCGACTTGCATCAAGTCCATATCACCCAAGTGTATTTTGAATCGGATCAAAATCGCACAGAAATGTTATTAGAAACCAGTGGCAAAGGCTTTGATGTCGTGTTGACGGTCGGTATTGATATGGCTAGTTATCGCGCAGAAAATTGGCTAGAGCCTATCGATGTCAAGCAAGTGCCCCACTTAAAGCAAACGGATGAGCGATGGCTTCATGCCTTTGATAAATCGCCTCAAGGCTATGGTGTGCCCTTTTTGTGGGGAGGTTTGGGCATTTTATATCAAAAAGATAAAATCAAAGAACCAATTGAAACTTGGATGCAATTATTTAAGCCAGATCCCAGCTTCAAAGGCCGTGTGCATATGCTAAAAGGGCAGCAAGATATGCTCGGTCTGGCACTCAAAGCATTAGGATACTCGTATAACAGCCAAAGCCGCTCTCAACTCAAAGAAGCTGAACAATTGTTGCTGCAACAAAAACACTTCGTTGGTAGTTATGGTGTGCCTATTATCGATGAAACATCCGGTTTTGTTACCGGCGATTATTGGTTAGGCATGGCATTTAATGGGGATGCTTTGAGCTTAAAAGCACTGAATGATAAACTTGAATTCGTGATTCCCAAAGAAGGGACGGGGCTTTGGTGTGATTATTTAACCGTGATGAAAAGCTCGAATAATAAAGCCTTGGCATTTAAGTTTATTGATTTTTTAACCCAAGCTGAAAATGCTGCGCGTTTGGTAAAAACGTTGAATTATGCATCCACCAACACGGCTGCAAAGCAGTTTTTATCTGACAAATACATCAAAAACGCCTCTATTTATCCCTCAAGCCTTATTCTTGACCGCAGTGAAACCGGTGCGCCTTTTTTGCCTATCAAAGTGGAAAGATTGCGGACTAATATTTATCAAAAGCTTATTCGATAATGAAGTTACAAAGTAAGATCTTTCTCGCCGTTTTTCCCCTGATCGTGATTCCCTTGTTGTTTTCTGGAGGGATTGCCTATCAGCGCCTTCAAAACATTGCAGAAGAAACCCTAAAAGCCCAAATAGACACCCTTTTACAACAAACATTGCAGCAAGTCCGTTCTTTTGAGCAGACAGCAGCTGCAAATGTTGATTTGTTTTCTAACCCGAGTACGGTTACTAATTACATGTTGATAAAAGATGAGCGGCGACGAATCAAACTGTATCAAAGAGGTTTACTCGAACTTTTTCATAGTTACCGCAAAGCCTATCCTGATTATGTAGAAATCCGCATTTTATTTCCTGATGGCTATGAAGATGCCCGTATTTCTGCGCCTAACTACCCTAATCTTAACGAAGAAGAAGAAGGCGATACCGTTTATTTTCAACATTGGTTAAAAGATAAAGATAAAACTTATTTTGATTATCGAACCCAACCAGAAATAGAAGAGTTTGTTTTACAAGTTGCGACACCGCTAAATATTGTTGATTTAACCCGCACAGAAGAAAGCCAACACACCACTGGTGAATTTCGAGGTTTTTTGGTGATCACCGCCCAGTTAAAGCATTTAGCCCAACAAGCTAAGTTGAGCCGTATTGGTAAACATGGGCGCTTATTTTTTGCTGATGGCAATGGGCAAATTTTATTTCATAGCGAAAAAAATAACTTACAAGCGGCCTTGCTCAAGCAGATGCAGCAAAAACACACATTTGAATGGGTTAGCCCGGAGGGTTTGTATTACAACGGACAACGTTTACATGACAATTTGTGGATGTTTGCCATTTTACCCGAAAGTGAAATTTCAGATGCCAGCCAAGGTTTAGGTTTGATGATCGCAACGATTACCATTGCAACGATTTTCATCACCCTGTGGTTATTGATGTTATTGCTCAATCGTTTATTACTTAACCCGCTCAGTGCCTTGAGTCAAGCAACCAGTAATTTAGGGCAAGGGCATATGGATGCCCAACTAGAAGTCCGCAGTGATGATGAAATGGGGGTCTTAACCCAAAGTTTTAACACCATGGCAAATCAGCTAAAAACCACGCAACAACAAAAAGATCAGGCACAAACTGAAGCACTGAAAAATAAAGAAAAAGCCATTGCTAATTTACAAGAAGCCGATCGCCTCAAAGATGAATTTTTAGCCAATACCTCACATGAATTACGCACACCGCTTAACGGTATTATTGGTATTGGGCAATCTTTGCTCGATGGCATTGGTGGTGAACCGAGCACAGTTCAAGCACAAAATTTACGCATGATCGTCCAAAGCGGTCAACGTTTGTCAAACTTGGTTAATGATATTTTAGACTCTTTTAAAATGCGTAACCAACAGCTACAACTGCAATGTACGCCCATTGATATGTATGCCATGAGTTGTTTGGTGATTGATTTATCTCGCCCTTTATTAAAAAACCCTCAAGTCGAGTTGCGCAACGAAGTGCCTCTGGATTTAAATCTGGTTTGGGCGGATGAAAACCGCTTACAACAAATTTTATTTAATCTCATTGGCAATGCAATTAAATTTACCCATGAAGGCTATATTTGTATCCGTGCAAAAACGGCTAACGACAACCTCATGCATATTCATATTGAGGACAGTGGTATTGGTATTGCCGAGGATAAACTCGACGTAATTTTTCGGGCTTTTGAACAAGCCGATGGCTCCACTGCCCGCGAGTATGGGGGGACAGGTTTAGGTTTGTCCGTGACGCAACAATTGGTTGAATTGCATGGTGGCAGTATTGATGTCAGCAGTGAAGAGCATCAGGGCACTTGTTTTCACTTTACCCTGCCTTTATCGGATGACATGCGCGAATCTCAGCAAAATACCGTGCCTTTGCCGATGTTAGTAACAACAGAAAATCAGCCAGAACACCCTGAGAGTAGCCATCCGGTTGCCTTGCAGCCAGTGCAATGCGAATTGAATGACACCGATAATAGTTGTCGAGTTTTATTGGTTGATGATGAACCCGTTAATTTACATGTATTGGTTAATTACCTCTCCCAACATGATTATCAACTGACCTTGGCTTCATCCGGTCAAGAAACACTGGATTTAATAGAAAGCGGCTATCAGCCCGATATTATTATTTTAGATGTGATGATGCCACGCATGAGCGGTTTTGAAGTCACCAAAACATTGCGCCACACTTGGGGTTTGCATGAATTACCCATTTTATTGCTGACCGCCAAAAACCAAGCACAAGATATTGTCACAGGTTTGGATGCCGGGGCGAATGATTATTTAATTAAACCCGTTGCCAAAGAGGAATTGCTAGCACGCCTGCGCACCCATTTATCAGTAAAATTCCTTAAAGCTTCGCGAGAAGCGGCATTGGAAGCGGCGCGCTTGAAATCAAAATTTCTTGCCAATATGAGTCATGAGATTCGCACACCGATGAACGCAATTATCGGGGTCAGTGATTTATTAAATAACACCCCACTCTCTGCTGAACAACAAAATTATGTCTCAACCATTTGTACCGGTAGCGAAACCTTACTGGCACTGATCAATGATATTCTCGATTTTTCTCGTATTGAAGCAAATAAACTCGAACTGGAACAGCATCCTTTTTCACTGCGTAAATGTGTAGAAAAATCTTTAGATTTGGTTAAAGTGCTTGCCTATGAAAAAGATCTGGATCTGCTTTACTGGATCAATTGGGATGTGCCTGAGCAAATTATCGGTGACAGCACCCGTTTGCAGCAAATGCTGGTTAATCTCTTGACCAATGCGGTGAAATTCACTGAAGAGGGGGAAATCATGGTTAAGGTCTCAGCCCAACAATCCGCTCTAAACCATTATGAATTTCAATTTATGGTCTCTGATACGGGGATTGGTATTCCAGTTGAGCGGCAAGAGCGCTTATTTCAATCATTCAGCCAAGTAGATAACTCAATATCTCACCGATTCGGTGGCACAGGGTTAGGCTTAGCGATTTGTAAAAACTTGAGTGAATTAATGGATGGACATATTTGGGTTGAAAGTGCAGAAAACCAGGGGGCTAGTTTTTATTTTACAGTTAAATTACAAGGTGTTAATGATTTAGAAAATCAGGAAGAATGGTTGAAAACCAAACAGGTTTTTGCCAATAAACGCATCGCTGTTTATGAAGAAAATAGCAATAACCGTGATGTGATTAAACAACTGTTGAATGCTTGGGGAGTAGAGATTGAAATTTTAGAGCCTGAACATTTCAATCTGACCTATATGCAAACCCTTTCGGTACAAGCGGCATTTATCTCTTTACCACATAAGCAAATTAAACCAAAAGACTGGCAAAGTTTGCCCTATCCAGTGCTTGTGCTAGCGCCTAATTGCACCGAGACTCATAGCTCTTGGCAACCGTGTTTAAGCAAACCTTTACACCCTGAGGTGTTATACGACAGTTTGTTACAAAAACTATTAAATGATAAAACACATGAAACGAAACAAGTGACAGAAAATCTTGCTTTGGATAACAACCTAAAAATATTATTGGTTGAAGACAATAAAGTGAATCAAAAAGTGGCACAGCTGGTATTGAAAAAACTCAACTTGCAAGCGGATATTGCTGATAATGGACAAGAAGCCTTAGAGATTGTAAAAACCACGAGCTATGATGTTGTTTTGATGGATGTACAAATGCCCGTCATGGATGGTTTGAGTGCCACGAGGGCTATCCGTCAGCATTTTGGCACGGAGCGCGAACCTTGGATTATCGCCATGACAGCCAATGCGATGGCAAAAGATAAACAAGACTGTTTCGATGCGGGTATGAATGATTATATGAGTAAACCCGTACGCCCACATATTCTCATAGAAATATTACAAAAAGTAGCGCATTGATAATCCTCGATAGGAACCGCAAATGCACACCAATAAACACAGATTAAAATAGCCCCGTGTTTATCGGCGGTTAAGAATAAATGCAGTTTTAACGCCGGGCATTATCCTGATAAAACAAAGCATCCCAAATCAGGCAAAACGCACCGATGGTAATCGCGCTATCGGCAACATTAAAAGCGGGCCAGTGGGCATCGTTGTAATAGACATCTAAAAAGTCGATGACATAGCCATAGGCGAGTCGGTCCCAAGCGTTGCCGAGCGCGCCGCCAAGTATCATCGCCAAAGCAAAGGCGAGCAGTTTTTGCTTCGGTGGCAGTGTCCAAATCCAGCGAATTAACACCAGCGAGACCACCACGCTTAACACCAAGAAAAACCAGCGTTGCCAGCCGCCCGCATCAGCTAAAAAGCTGAACGCCGCCCCGGTGTTGCGCACATAAATAAGATTAAAATGTGGCCATACCGCCATGCCCTCGTGGAGGGCAAAGTTTTGCAATATCCAGTATTTGCTGGCTTGGTCGAGCACTATCACCAAGGCGCTGAGCCAAAGCCAAGCGCGCATGGGATGCGATTGCGGTGCATCAGGTAGAAGAGAACTAGGCATAGCTGCGTTGTTCACCTTCACCTAGATTATCGACACAGCGCCCGCAAATGGTCGGGTGTTCGCTGTTTTCTCCCACATCTGCACGGCGATGCCAGCAGCGCTCGCATTTCTCGTGCTCAGAGGCTTTGACTTCAATGCGGGTTTCAGCGCCGACTTGTAATTCGACCCGCGCCTCTGAGGTAATCAGCACAAAACGCAACTCATCGCCAAGGGCTGAGAGTTTGTCATACAAACCTTGGTCACAGCTAATCGTCACTTCGGCATCGAGTGAAGAGCCAATCACCTCATCTTTGCGCAATTCTTCTAAGGCTTTGCTGACTTGTTCACGCACCGAGAACACCTCGTCCCAAAACTCGCGGTTCATGGTGCTATCGTTATCCAAAGCAAATAAGCTCTCATACCATTCGCCTAAGAAAATGGTCTCAGCCCGTTCGCCCGGCATTCTGTGCCAGATTTCATCAGCGGTAAAGCTGAGAATCGGTGCAAACCAACGCGCCAAGGCTTCGATGATGTGATACATCGCCGTTTGTGCTGAGCGCCGGGGTAAACCATTTTCGGCAGCGGTGTATTGACGGTCTTTGATGATGTCCAAATAACGGCTGCCCATATCCACGCCACAAAAATGCTGTAATTTTTGATAAATACTATGGAATTGGAAGGTGTCATAATCGGTCTGTAGCTCGGCTTGCAGTTGATAAGCTTTGTCCACCGCCCAACGATCCAGCGCTAGCATGTCTTCGGGTTTGACCAGATGCTCGGCAGGGTCAAAGCCGTTGAGATTGGAGAGCAAGAAACGCGCAGTGTTACGCAAGCGTCGATAGGCATCGGCAATCCGTTTGAGAATCTCATCAGAGACATTCATCTCGGCGCGGTAATCAGTTGCCGAAACCCATAAACGCAGAATATCCGCGCCCAAGGTTTTGATCACATCTTGCGGCATGACCACATTGCCTTTGGATTTGGACATTTTTTTGCCCTCGGCATCGACGGTAAAACCGTGGGTGAGGACGGTTTTATACGGTGCGTCATTGCGCATCCCGATGCTGCTCAACAGTGAGGACTGGAACCAGCCGCGATGCTGATCCGAGCCTTCGAGATATAAATCCGCAGGCACGCCGACTTGCATTTGGCTCTCTAACACGCTTGAGTGGGTTACGCCGGAATCAAACCAAACATCGAGGGTGTCGGTGGTTTTTTCATATTCGTCCGCCTCATCGCCGAGTAAATCCGCAGGCGCTAAGCTAAACCACGCTTCAATGCCTTTTTTCTCGACTTGTTGCGCCACTTGCTCGATTAAATCGACCGTATTGGGGTGCAATTCGCCTGTGGTTTTGTGGATAAACAAGGTAATTGGCACACCCCAGAAACGCTGACGGGAGACACACCAATCGGGGCGATTTTCGACCATTAAACGAATCCGCTCTTCACCCCAGTCCGGTAGCCATTCGACTTCCTTGATGGTTTCCAAGGCGCGCTGACGCAGCCCGTTTTTCTCTAGGCTAATAAACCATTGCGGGGTAGCGCGGAAAATAATCGGGGTTTTATGTCGCCAGCAATGCGGATAGCTGTGGCGCAGGTTTTGATGCCGCAACAGGCGTTTATTTTCTTGTAATACCTCAATCACTTTAGGATTGGCATCAAAGACAAACTCGCCAGCGAACAAGGGCGTATCGGGTAAAAAGTGCCCATCGCCACCGACGGGATTATCGACTTCGATACCATAGCGGCTGCCGACCACATAGTCGTCTTGACCGTGACCGGGGGCAGTATGCACCACGCCTGTGCCTGCCTCAGCGGTAACGTGGTCGCCGAGAATAATCGGCACTTGGCGATCATAAAACGGGTGTTGCAGCATTAAGTTTTCGAGGTCTTTGCCTTGGCAATAAGCTTTAACGTGATAATGTTCGATGTCATAGCGCAGCATGGCATCTTTGACCAAGTCCTCAGCCAATAATAAACATTCTTTGCCGTGTTCGGCATCGTCGCATTGCACAATCACGTATTCAAATTCAGGGTGCAAAGACACCGCGCGGTTCGCAGGCAGCGTCCACGGTGTGGTCGTCCAGATGACCACAGACAAAGGCAAATCACTGATGTCCGCATCGGGCGTATGACGGCAACGGTCTAAAAACGCAGCTTTGTCGATGACATCAAAACGCACATCAATCGCAGGCGAGGTTTTATCCTCGTATTCGACTTCTGCCTCAGCCAAAGCCGAGCCGCAATCGGTACACCAATGCACGGGTTTATAACCTTGGTCAACGTGGTCATTTTCCAGAATTTGTCCGAAAGCGCGGATAATGTCGGCCTCGGTTTTATAATTCATGGTCAAATAAGGCTTGTCCCACTCAGCAAATACACCCAAGCGTTTAAAATCTTTACGCTGTCTATCGACCTGTTTTTGCGCATAAGTACGGCAAGCTTTGCGAAAAATATTCGCCTCGACTTCTTTACCTGCCTTGCCTTTGAGTTTCTCTACCGCGTGTTCAATTGGCAGCCCGTGGCAATCCCAACCAGGCACATAAGGGGTATCAAAACCGCTCATAGACTTGGATTTGATAATAATATCTTTGAGAATTTTATTGACCGCGTGACCAATGTGAATATCGCCATTAGCATAAGGGGGGCCATCATGAAGTATGAATTGTTCCCGCCCAGCACGCAGCTCACGTAAGCGTTGATATACACCCAGATCTTCCCATGCCTTGAGCATAGCAGGCTCGCGTTGCGCTAAATTAGCCCGCATCGGGAATTTAGTCTTCGGCAAATTCAGCGTTTTTTTGTAATCGGCCACGATAGTCTCATCAATCCTTGCAACAACCAGTAAAAGCCGTGCATTTTAGCAGTAAAGCAAGAAAAACAACATCCTAGTGCGTCACAAAAAAATTGTGTCCTTGGGAGCTTAGTCATACCTCCTAAAATTGTGGCTCCTTAGTTGGAATGGCAATAATTTTCTGATGTTACGTAAAGGCTTCACTAGGCAAGTGGAAAATCACACTATTGTGATAAAAACTGGCTTAGTGCGTAACATCAGTAATTTTTATAGCCATTCTACATAAAGAAGCCCTATCTAATATAATGCGGGATATGAGAAAACAACTGCGCTTACTGCATGATGTCTTTGGGGGAATAGACAACACTTGGGTTGAGATTTGTGTCTCTCTCCCATATACGATAAAAGTTAGACACATCTATTAACCCATGAAAAAAGACGATAGCAATGCAACTGCTTAAGCTGCCTTACCGTGCCGATACAGCTCAGCTGTTTGCCCCGATTGCACAAGAACCTTGGGCAGTATATTTAGACAGCAGCTTTCCCATTGAGACCCGGGGGCGTTATGACATCCTTAGTTGCGCGCCTTATATACGGCTTTATTTTGACGGCAAAATCTGTCATGTCCAAGAAAACCAACAACATTACCACATAGAGGCAAAACCTTGGGATCTATTGCGCCAATACTTAGCCACCGACGACAGTCTAGCCTCCGATCTACCTTTTCAAGGCGGTGCGATTGGGTATTGGGGTTATGATCTCAACCGTTTAGAACTCAAGCTAAACTCACAAAAACAAGATAACCAACTGCCTGTATTTGCCGTGGGCATTTATGACTGGGCACTGGTGGTCGATCACCTAAAAAAAGAAAGTTATTTAGTCAGTCAAGGGCGTGCAGAAAACGCAGCCAGCCAATGGCAACAACGTGTCGAACAATTCTCGGAGCCACCCGCGTCAATTAACGCAAGGGCTTTTAAAGTCGGACGTTTACAACAAACTTGCACCGAGGCGGATTATCATACGGCATTTGCAAAAATTCAGGCTTATATCCGTGCGGGGGACTGTTATCAAGTCAATTTTGCCCAGCGCTTTTTTGCTCAAACCCAAGGTCATGCTTGGGCGCTTTATCAACACCTGCGTCATATCAACCCCGCGCCTTTTGCGGCTTATATGAATTTACCTCAAGGGCAAATCTTAAGCAGTTCACCGGAGCAATTTATTCAAAACCAAGGGGGCGAGGTTCGTACTTGCCCTATCAAAGGCACACGCCCACAATTAAGCGATCCCATTGCTGACCTTGCCGAACAACAAGCCCTGCGCCAAAGCGCCAAAGACCGCGCCGAAAACATCATGATAGTGGATTTAATGCGTAATGATTTGGGCAAAGTTTGCGCAACGGGCAGCATTGCTGTGCCAGAACTATGTCAGCTGCACAGTTTTGCCACCGTGCATCACTTAATTAGCACCGTCACAGGGCGCTTGGCGCAAGGACAAGACAGCATTAGCTTATTAGCAAGCTGCTTCCCCGGTGGCTCGATTACAGGCGCACCCAAACGCCGGGCGATGGAAATCATCGCCGAGCTTGAGCCTCATCAGCGCGGATTGTATTGCGGCAGTATTGGCTATATCAGTTATGACGGACAAATGGATACGAATATTGCCATTCGCTCCTTGGTACATGACCAAAGCACCCAGACCTTAAGTTTTTGGGCAGGTGGCGGCATTGTCGCCGACTCCAAAGTCGAGGCGGAATATCAAGAGAGCTTTGATAAGGCGGCGGCTTTGATAAAAAGCTTAAAAGCTTTTCAATAAATGGAGCTTTGCTGCACATCAACATTGAATTTTGTAGGGATATGCTTGAATCTGCGGCAATTGTCCTTATAATGCGCTGTCAATAAGTCCTAGCCCTTAAGCGTGATTGACTTTTAATATCACAAAAAAATGGGGTGAGGCAACAAATAAACCACGGCTTGAGACGCTTATTTCAGGCTGTTTACTTAAGGTTAGACACAATGGTTGAAATTGAAAATTTAAAAAAACGCTTTGGGCCGTTTACAGCCGTACAAGATGTCTCCTTTGAAGTCAAAAAAGGAGAGGTTTTAGGCTTTTTAGGGCCAAATGGGGCGGGTAAATCCACCACCATGAAAATGATCACAGGCTTTTTGACTCCAACGGCTGGGCGGGTCAATGTCGCCGGTTTCGATATAGAAACCGAGCCACAGGAAGTCAAGCGCCGCATCGGTTATCTGCCCGAGGGCGCACCGGCTTACCCCGACATGACTCCGTTGGAATTTTTGGATTTTATCGCTCAAATTCGCGGCTATCAGGGCAAAGAAAAACAGCAACGCATTGATAAAACCATCGAGCAAATCAATTTACAATCGGTGTTGAATCAATCCATCGAAACCCTCTCCAAGGGCTTTAAGCGCCGTGTGGGTCTGGCGCAAGCGATTTTACACGACCCCGAAGTCTTGATTATGGACGAACCCACCGACGGGCTGGATCCGAATCAAAAGCACGAAGTCCGCAGCTTGATTCAATCGATGGCGGCGGAAAAAGTCATTATTCTCTCCACCCATATTCTTGAAGAAGTCGATGCGGTGTGTTCACGGGCGATTATTATCGCTAACGGCCGCGTGGTCGCCGATGGCACACCAGAAAACCTCGAAGCCCGCGCCCCCTTACACAACGCCGTGACCCTGACGCTCAACGCTGAGCAATCACAAGCCGCGAGTATTCGTCAGCAACTCTTATCACTGAAAGATGTGAAAAAACTGGAAAAACTCGAAGAGAGCGATAACAACTTGCGCTATCGGCTGGTGCCAGAGCGTCGCTGTTCTATCATTTCAGAGGTCAGCAAGCTCTCTCACGCACAAAACTGGTCAGTGGCTGAATTACACGTTGCCAAAGGGCGCTTAGATGACGTGTTCCGCCAAATCACCACCTAAGCCATTTTTCCCAGATTTAGACTTTTAAAAGGTTTCCAAATGCTAGACACGTATAATATCGGTGTGTTATTTAAGCGCGAATTAAACAGTTATTTCGCCACCCCGATCGCCTATGTTTTTATTGTGATTTTCTTATTTTTAAGCGGAATTTTTACCTTTTATTTAGGTAACTTTTTCGCCAATGGACAAGCTGACTTACGGGCTTTTTTCACCTACCACCCGTGGCTATATTTATTCCTGATTCCAGCGCTATCGATGCGACTGTGGGCTGAGGAGCGCAAAACCGGGACAATTGAATTGCTCCTGACCTTGCCCATCAGTGTTATTGAGGCGGTTTTAGGTAAATTCCTCGCCGCGTGGGTATTCACAGGCATTGCCCTGCTCCTGACTTTCCCGATGTGGATCACGGTTAATTATTTAGGCTCGCCCGATAACTCGGTGATTTTCTCCGGCTACTTGGGTAGCTGGCTGATGGCGGGCGGCTTTTTAGCCATTGGCTCCTGCGTCTCTGCGATGACCAAAAACCAAGTGGTTGCCTTTGTTATCACCGCCGTGGTGTCCTTATTATTCATCCTCAGCGGCTTACCGATGGTCTTAGATTTCTTTAGCGGCTGGGCACCGCAATTATTAGTGAATGCCATCAGCTCCTTTAGCTTCCTAAGCCACTTCAATGCGATTACCAAAGGCGTGATTGATTTACGGGATTTGGTTTACTTCCTATCCTTAATTGCATTTTGGCTTTTTGCTGCCACTTTGATTATCGAAACCAAAAAGGCGGACTAACTCATGAATAAAACCTTAATTAGCAGTAGTAGCCTGATTATTGGCGCGGTATTATTTTTTGCGGTCAATATTTTAAGCGGTGTCTTGTTCCAATCGGCACGCTTAGATTTAACCGATAACAACCTCTACACCCTCTCGCAAGGCTCCAAAAACATTGTTGCCAATTTAGAAGAGCCGGTGACCTTGCGCTTTTATCTCTCGGAAAAATTGCTTAGCTCTTTAGCGGGCATTAACAGCTACACCACCCGCGTGCGCGAACTCTTAGCCGAGTACGAACGCGCCTCCGGTGGCAATATCCGTTTAGAAGTCGTCGACCCAGAACCTTTCTCCGAAGCCGAAGACAAAGCCGTGGGTTATGGTCTCCAAGGTGTGCCGATTGATGACAGCAACACCGTGTTTTATTTCGGTTTGGTGGGCACAAACTCCACCGATGGTGAAGAAATCATTGGCTTTTTCCAGCCTAACCGCGAAGAGTTCTTGGAATACGACATCACTCAAATGATTCACAAACTCTCTGACCCTGAGAAGAAAACCGTTGGTATCATGAGCAGCTTGCCGATTGAAGGCTCGCCTGCCAGCAATCCCTTTGCAGGCGGTGGCGAAGATGCGTGGATGATGATTGAGCAAATCAAACAATTGTTTGAAGTGCAAAGCGTGGCAACCGATGCCAGCGCTATTCCTGCCGAGGTCGATGTCTTAATGCTGGTACATCCGAAAAACCTCAGCGAGAGCACCCTTTATGCCATTGACCAATTCGTGTTAGGCGGTGGGCGCTTACTCGCTTTTGTTGACCCGCACGCCGAAACCGACGAGCCACCGAAAGATCCTAAAAACCCCTTTGCGGGCATGAACGCACCACGTAACTCCGACTTATCGATATTATTCGATAGCTGGGGCATAGAAATGGCAACGGATAAAATCGTTGCTGATTTAACCGTCGCCAAACAAGTGCGGGTGCGTAAAGGACAAGGCGCAAGCGTGATTAAATATCCCGTATGGATGGATATTCGCCCCGAACAAATGGACGGCACGGACATTATCACCGCCAAACTCGATAGCATCTCGCTTGCCAGTGCCGGTGCTTTAAGCAAAAAAGCCGATAGCGAAATCAACTTCCTGCCCTTGATTCAATCCAGCGAACAAGCCGCCGAAGTTGAAACCAGCAAGCTCGGAATGCTCGCCAATCCTAAAGACATCCTTCGCGATTACAGCCCCAAAGGTGAAAAAATGACCATGGCGGCGCGTATCACGGGTAAAGTCAACAGCGCTTTTGATAGCAAGCCTGCCGCCGAAGCTGAGGAAGCCGATAGCAGCACCAGTGCCGAACACCTGAGCGAATCCAAAGAAGACATCAATATCATTATTGTCGCCGATACCGACATGCTTGAAGACCAATTCTGGGTACAAGTGCAAAACTTCCTCGGTCAACGGATTGCGATTCCTAATGCCGCCAATGATAAATTTGTCACCAATGCCCTCGACAACCTCACTGGCAGCAATGACTTAATCAGCGTCCGTAACCGTGGCAGCTTTAGCCGTCCCTTTACCCGCGTTGAGCAAATCAAACTTGAAGCCGAGCAACAGTTCCGCGATAAAGAGCAACAACTACAAGCGCAACTGCAAGAGACTGAAAGCAAAATCAGCCAACTGCAAAGCCAAAAACAAGATGGTGGTAGCTTGATTTTAAGTCCTGAACAACGGGCAGAAATCATGAAATTCCGTGACCAAAAAGTCGGGATTCGCAAACAACTGCGTCAAGTTCAGCATGAATTGCAAAAAAATATCGAAAGCTTAGAAGGGCGAATGAAATTTATTAATATCGGCCTTGTGCCCTTATTAATCGGTTTCGGTGGTTTGTATTTCGCAGGTATACGCACTCGGCGTAAACGCCTCAAAGCGCAATACTAATACCCATCCTAGGTTTCTGCTCCAACTCGTTCCCAAGCGCTAGCTTGGGAATGCGTATTGCGTCGCTCCAGCGGCGCGTAAAATAGGAGCTATTAAGCACCAACACAGCAAAGGAATATCGCATGAATAAACAAACCCTCGCCCTTTTAAGTATTGTAACGCTGGTGATGTTAGTCGCGGCTTTACAAATGAGCAAAAAAGACCAACGCCCGCCAGAAGCCGTCATTGGCGATAACAGCAATCCGGCACTGTTTCCAAGCCTGACCGAACAACTCGATAAAGTCAGCCGCATCGAAATTAACAGCCCCGAGGGCGTGTTTAGCGTCAGCAAAAACAACGCCATTTGGGGCTTGGATAGCAAACAAGGCTACCCCGTTGCCAGCGACAAAGTCGCCCAAGTGCTCAACGGCATGGCAAGCCTGAACCGCATCGAAGCTAAAACCCAAAAAGACAGCCTCTACCACAAACTTGAACTACAAGACCGCAGCGTTGAGGGAGCAAAATCGACCCAAGTGAGCTTAAACAGCGCCGAGGGCAGCATCGCCAGCGTCCTCATCGGTAAAACCAGCATGGCAAAAACCGACACCAGCTTGCAAGCGATGTACGTGCGCCTACCCAAGGACAAACAAACCTGGTTAGCCCACAGCCCCATGCGCCTTGAAAAAAATCCCGACAACTGGCTAGATAAAGACATCCTCAAAATCGCCCAAAAACGCATCCAAAGCGTCAGCGTCTCCCCCGCCAGCGGCGAGCCTGTGCATATCAGCAAAGCCAGCGCCGAGGACAGCGACTACCAATTCCAAGACCTCCCCGCAGGAGCAAAAGTTGAAAAAGCCTACCAACTCGGCAGCATGGCAAGCATCCTCGCCAGCCTCAGCCTTGAAGATGTCAAAGCCGCCAAAGACGCAGAAACCCCCGCAGAACGCAACCAAGCGGTATTTAAAACCTTCGATGGACTCAGCGTCACGATGGACATACATCACCAAGCCGAGGCTGACCAATACTGGGCAAGCTTAAGCCTACAAGCCGACCCCACCGCGACCGCAGGCACGGCTAACAGCGACAGCGTTGATGTGGTCAAAGAAGCAACGGACATCAATGCCAAAACCCAAGGCTGGCTCTATCAACTCACCAACTACAAAATGGAAAACCTGCTAAAACCCCGCGCGGAACTCTTCACCACCGCCGAGGCACTCGCCAACCGCGACAGCCAAGCGGACAGCAGTGTTGATGGCAATGCCCTAGCCGATGCCTTGGCTAATGCAGGCAGCCAAGCTGCCAGCAACCCCATGCAACAGCGCCAAGCGTTAGACTTGCTGAAAAGTTTGGGGCAGTAAGCCTAGAGCTTAGGGGGCAGGCGTTTGCTTGCCCCTATCCCTTTATTTTTAATCTCGCTTCCATCCCCTCCAAAAAAACCTCAGCGCTTGCAGCTCCAGATAAAATCCGTAACAATAAGCAACATGATGTTTTATCGTTTTCTGTATAACAAGCCATTTGGCATGATATCCGGCTAGAAAAAGCGCTTATACAGTGCTTAGGGATGTGCGATTATATTCAAAATGGGGGGATATACAGATTGGGTTAACGGCTAGTTATATGCGAATAGTAATCACAATGAGTATAGTGAGATAAAATGAATTTTATTAGTAAAGTCGTTATAGACGGTTTTTGGGAAACTCATTCTTTTCAGTTTGACCTTAATGAAGATGTTAATTTCCTGATAGGGATAAATGGATCAGGAAAAACTACCGTTATTAATTTAATTGTTGCTGTTCTGAAAGCTGACTTTTCTGTTTTAGATAAAATTGAATTTGATAGCGTTACTATTACATTAAAAGAATCAGGAGGACGAAAAAAACCTGAAGTCAGTGTAATAAAAAAAGAAATTAAAAGCTCCCCATTTAGAGCTATTGAATACAAAATAAAAAACAGTTCAAGTGAAAAGCCCGAGGTTTATTCTCTAGATGATTATGAAGAAAGAATAAGTTATCGAAATATTCCTCGACATATATTGAATAGAGAAATACAACGCAGGTATGGTGATTCTATTATTGAACATCTAAATCAGCTATCAGATGTTAGCTGGTTATCGGTTCATCGATCCTCACCTACCGAGGATAGAGAACGAAAATCTTTTGAGTCTACAGTGGATCGTAAACTGGATGAGCTATCAAATAGATTAGTAAGGTATTTTTCAACACTTGGACGGCAAGGTTCTGCGTTACTTGAAAAATTTCAAGAAACAATTTTCTTATCTATGCTAACAGGGAAAAACCCAAAAGGCTTATTTCACCAAGATACTGAGTTAGATATTGAGGAGGAAAAAAAAGCACTAAATGCAATCTTTTCACAGTTTAATTTGGATGCAAAGAAATATACAAGTAGGGTAGATAATCACTTTAGAACTCTAAAAAAAGCAACTGAAAAATTATCAAAAACAGAAGCATTAGGTAATGTTGATGTGGCTGCTATCGTGTTGAATGATCGAATTGACCATATAATTGAAGATTGGAATGTTTTAGTTAAACAACGTGAAAAAATTTTTAAGCCTAGGGAGACATTTTTACAAATCATTAATAACTTAATGGAAAGAAAAAAGACATTTAGTATTAATGATAGAAATGAGTTAAATGCAACTACCAAATCAGGAAAAGAATTACCTATGAAATTGCTTTCATCTGGTGAAAAACAGTTGTTAATTATTCTAGGCGAAGCCCTTCTTCAACAAAAGAGATCATGTATTTATATCGCTGACGAACCTGAGTTATCATTACATGTTAAATGGCAAGAAAGTCTAGTTGACAACCTATTAGCACTTAATCCGAAAGCTCAAATTATTTTTGCAACACATTCTCCTGACGTAGTTAGCCGCTTTGGCAATAAAGTTTTTGATATGGAGAATTTGCTCTAATGCCTTTTACTCGTACACAATCTGGTCTGTCAAATTTAGCTTTATTTCATGGTGTTGATTTTATAGTTTTTAGTGAGGGGGGCTGTGAATCTTATTCTTACGGTGATGTGATTAATGGTAAATTTAATGAGAAAGCTGTAGATATAAAATTTTGGAGTGGCATTTTTTCTAAACACAATTTTAATAAAACTATAGAGTATAGAGCATTAGGCTCTAAAACTTCACTACAAAAAATATGCCAATTGATTATAGAAAATAAGATAAGCAATGTAATTGTTGTGTTGGATTCTGATTTGGATGGATTTCTTGGAAGTAGATTCAATTCGCCTTATATTTTATACACTCAAGGATATAGCTGGGAAAATGATGTATATCACCCAGAACTTGTAAAAGAGCAAATTAGTAGTTTTATTTTTACTGCTAAGTTATTGCCTAAATATATAAATATATTAAATCAAGCTTACAAAAATTTTGATCGACATGCTCATAGATTATTGATGCTTGAGATAATGTTTAGACAAAATGATGTTAGATTTATAACCGACTGTAATGGGGAAAGATTTATTAATGGTAAATCAATACCTAGACTAAAATTAGACCAAATTTTAAATTTGATCAAACAAAAAAAAGCTCTATTACCAAAACCTGTAAATATGCCAGCAATTCCGGTAAAAATTTGCCCCATTCGATTCTGTTATGGGAAATTACGAGAAGCTTTAGGAATTGCATTAATTTCTTATATTTGCGGAAAACTAAACGGTATTAAATCACTCCCTAAAGATTTGATAGTAGGTGCAATGATTGAGCGTTATAAAAACCGAACACCTCACCCAGAAGATAATTATTACGCCAAAATCGTGAGTAATTTGAAAGCAGCATAACCTGAATGTAAATAATGTGTCTAAAACAATTTTTAACCCGGTCGAGTAGCCCCAAGGAACTTCCCCTTGAGGCTCTCACAGAACCGGACGTGAAGCTCTCACTTCATCCGGCTCTTATCATTCAATCTAAAAAAAAACTACCATTTACCAATGAGCGAGCAGTTTTGGGTTTCTCTTTTTAAAAGCTCTAACCCTTCTTACCGCTTGTGCTTTGGTTTTGAGTGATTTGTACTTTTGCCTTGCCCAACGACTCAGCTTTTGGTCAAAGTGAAACAGGGTATGTTTTATCTGAGCAATACCAAACTTACTGTAATACACCATCCAGCCACGTAGTTTAGTATGACTAAAGCGAAGTATGTCTGCTATTGTTCTTTGTACCCAGCCAGACCATGACCAGCTATTAAGAGTCTATGCCGAGTTTAACGATATTAGTTAATTTCACGATTAAAAACCAAAATAACTAATCTATTTTTTCTAAAGCATGTTTTAATGATATTCGTGATGCAGCAATATATACCATTGCTTCACTCGACTTTGTTGTTCTTTCATATTCCCTAGCTAATCTTCTATTTCTTGTTAACCATGCGAATGTACGTTCTACAACCCATCTTTTTCTAATTGGTTTAAAACCTTTCTTTGATTTTCGCTGTTTTATTTCTATATCACAGTTATATTGTGATTTTGCAGTTGTTACAAAATTTCCTCTATATGTATTATCTATCTATAAGTAGATGGACTATTTTTATTAAACTGTATCTACATGATATTGCTATATTTATAGTATCTTAAAGTTAAAAATAATTAAGTCCATCTACTTATTTTTTTTAATTTATATTTCTTAAATACCTTTTCAAGCAATATAACTCCTGCATTTCCATCATACATATTTGCTGGGTGTGCAAAAACAGAAATAAGATAACCCATTGTATCTACAACAATACTTCTTTTTCTTCCGTTAACTTTTTTTCCACCATCAACACCAACATCATTACCCTTTGTCTCAGGCATACTCTTAACACTTTGTGAGTCTATTACACCTTATTCTCAGTAAAATCATTGTATTTCAGTGACTTAAACTTAGCATGGACTCTGAGACCTCCTGATCTGATATGACATCAGGTCAGGAGGTCTCTTTATTTTAATTACGCACTAAGACATTAATCTACATTATGTGCGGTCAAAAACATAGATTTTCCTAATGCTGTGAAAAAGTCTTGATATATTTCAGGTTCTTCTACAGCAGTGAGATTGTATTGTGCATTAGCTCTAACCAAGGTTTGTGTCTCTCCTCTTGGTCGTACTGTGACAGTCATGCGCAATTGGTAGCCATCCAATTTTGTCGCACTAATAGACCCTAAAACCTCATCCGCCTTATCGACAACAAAACCCAGATCTTGTAATGTCGAAATGACTGTTCGTAAGGTTTTATTTTTATCGGTTGTATCAAATGCCCTCGTTTGAATATTTCGGGTTTGAACTTGGCTTTCACTGGTTTTTAGTAATTGAGCGCTGGAACTTGTTTGGCAACCAGATAAATTAACCAGCATTAAACCACTTATAAAAATGATAATTGTTTTGTAAAATCTCATATTTTATGTCCTTCTAAAAATACAGCTTTGGAAAGTCGATCAAAAAATTCTTGGTACAATTCTGGTTTGTCTAAACCCTCAGTACGACTGACTTGTCCTCGTGTATTCCAAATGATTCTTTGGAAAGTGACACGTACTAAGTGTTTTTTATCATCATTTTCATGACTTGGACGTATGATCAACGAAACCCTTAATTTTTGGTTTTTATCAATAGCCATATTGCCCCCACCAAGTAAGGCAACAAAAACGGCGACAGCGACTTGTCCAGCTTCTGTTGCATCCCTTTCTTTTGAGGCAACAATCACCCCGAGTTTAGTTTCGCTTTCATCAATGTTAAAACCTAAGTCCTGAATAACGCCAGCAGAAGCAGCAAGCAAGTCTGTTTCTGCAATGCCTTCATATTGGCGAGTTTGTAGGCTTCTTTTTTCTAATGACTCAGGTGTTAATTTTAAGGCATTTTTAGGGATGGTTTGACACCCTGCTAAACTAAGCATCAAGATACTGCTAAGAATGAGTATGCCATGCTTATAAATTTGTTGAGCTTGCATTCTTTATATTCCTCAAAAACGTGAAGTGTGATAGGCAAAATCACGTACTTTTTTATTATCATCAAATTTGATGATAACCGTTAGTGTTTTTTGTGATTTTGATGTCGCACCTGCGCTTTCTCCATACCCTCCAAGAATCAGCGCAGAAACCCCGCCACTGCTGGTTGAATAAGCATTATCAGTGGAAATCTTGTCATAAATCCACACTTCACGCCGCTGTTCGTCAGTTGAGACGATATTTGGGGAGCCTAAAGCCTGCGCTACTTCTGCGCCACTCATGCCCACTTTAATTTCTCTTTGTACCTTACCCACAGTCATACGATCAGCAGAATTATCTTCTACCGCTTCTCTATGTTGTGCTGCTGTCATACAACCAGATAACAGCGAGGCAGATAACGTTAGTATTAACAGTTTTTTCACTATCACATCTCCATTTTTAAAAACTTAACTGATGTTACGCAAAGACTTCTTTTTTACCCCAAAAGGTAAAAAAATCGCCATTGCTCCACGGTTAAATCCCATTAGACAGGTGGAAAACTATCATTTTGAGAAAAAACGCGCTTAGTGCGGTAACATCAGCACTTAATGACTTTACCTTAAAATTAGCTTTTGAGTTGAATAGCACGATGCCCTTCCAACTTCTGGTTGCATATTGTTGTAAATCTAAAAAATAAACACAAGCTATAATTACAATTTCTTAATATTTTTTTATGATCTGCAATGCATAAATATAAGGAAGCGACAAGATGCTCTAGTGCACTGTCATGATTAAAAATTAGGATTAATATCTGGGAAAACACCCTAATTCTAAGGAATGTCAATGTACTAGGCTCTGGCTTTACGCGCCGCTGAAGCGATGCAATACGCACTCCCAAGCTAGAGAGTTTGTAAAACAACCTCATTTTTTGGATTTTCAGTGATGTGAAATCAATGATTTACGAAAAAAATATCACCGATTTTGGGGATTCTTTTACAGCCTTTAGAGCTTAGGAATGAGTTGGAGTAGTAAAATTTAGGATTGATATTACTCATTATTATAATTAATATTTATTCTTATATAATTAAAATTATATCACTACCTATTCAGGACTATCAGAAACTTAAGGGCTATCTTTATTTTTATTCAGTTTTGCTTAAAATTTTAGGGTTTCTTTTATGAAAAAATATACATTACGGTTATTGATTGTTTTTTTATGTGCTTATTCAAATGCTACTTTTTGTTTTGATTCCATATGTGAAGGCAAGACAACGATTGAGGCGGATAGTGTAAAAAAATATGATCAACATATATCCTACAAAGGCAATGTCATTGTTAGCAAAGGTGCGATTAGCATCAAGGGTTCTGAGCTTAATATTTATCATAAGAACGATACAAACATCAGTGCTGCTCCTTTACACATAAAAGAGGCAACATTTGTGATCGGAGCAAAGGAAAACCTCAGGTTTGGATCGGCTGATAAAGTTTTTTTTCAGCCAGTTCCTTGCATTTTGGATCTTTTTTCTAAAATAAGCATCAATACCCAGCAGTCCACGAAAAAATATCACTTAGCGGTCAGATATATGTTAGATGATAATAAAATTTCCCCACTTTTAGAGCATGTAGATCAAGGTATTGCTGCACCAATAGAATAGGGCGCACCTCCCTATGGGAGGCGAGACTTGAGTCCTGCATCAATGCCGCCCAAATGCTAATTAAATACTGATGTGACGCACTAAGCCTGTTTTTGCCACAATAAGGTGCTTTTCCACCTGCCTAGTGAAGCTTAGCTGTGCAGCAATGGCGGTTTTTTCTGCTCTTAAGGCAGAAAAAGAAGCATTTGCGTAACTCAACAACTAAATACTATCAGCCTTAAAGGTATCACAAGCACTTAATTGCCCGGATTTTAAGCCGACTTGAAACCAACGCATCCGCTGTTTTGAAGAGCCGTGCGTGAATGAGTCAGGAGTGATATAGCCCCGTGCTTGTTTTTGTAGTCTGTCATCGCCAATGGCGCTGGCGGCTGTCAGAGCTTCATTGACATCGCCTTGCTCTAAAATCTGTCTGGCCTTGTCGGCATGGTTTGCCCACAAACCAGCAAAACAATCAGCTTGTAGCTCTAAACGTACGGAAAGCTGATTGGCTTTTTTCTCGCTAACTTTTTGCTTGAGTTTATGTACTTGGGTGGAAATCCCTAATAAATTTTGTACATGATGTCCGACTTCGTGGGCAATCACATAGGCTTGAGCAAAATCCCCCGGTGCGCCGTGGCGGTCTTTTAAGTCCTGATAAAAACCTAAATCAATATAGACTTTTTGATCCGCTGGACAATAAAACGGCCCCATAGCCGATTCGGCAAAACCACAAGCGGACTTGACCTCATTGGTAAATAAAACCAGTTTTGGCTCTTGGTATTTGCCTTTTTTTGCCTTAAAAATTTGATGCCATGTGTCTTCGGTATCAGCCAAGACCACGGAGACAAAATCGGCCAGTTGATTTTCAGCCGCAGGACGCGGGTTTGATTGACTGGTTTGCTCTGTCGGTTGACTTAAACCTGAGCCACCTTGACCAAGAAATAAAGCCGGATCAACACCAAAATACATCGCTATTAAGGCGATAATAATAGCACCAATCCCGCCACCGGCGGCCTTTGTTCCGACACCGCCACCACGGCGATCTTCTACATTACTGCTGCGTCGATTGTTTTGCCAGCGCATGTTTATCCTCCTGTATTAATCACGTCCTAAAGCATAGCATAGCGCAGTTTAATCTTGTGCTTCGATAACCGCGGCCAAGGGGCTAAGTAATTGTTCGTTAAGCTCGACAAAAGCTTGGGCAAAGTCGCCCTCTAAGTTGCGCCCGCCAAAACAACGCTGGTGGGCGCTGTCGCTGTTTTCTGGCGCTGCGCCTTGAAAGCTGTGTTGTTCCCAAGTTTGTTGGGCTTTTTTCAGCGCATCTTCAACCGGTTTATTATTCATAAAGCGCTGTTCCCAATAGACATGGCTGGTTTCGGGAAAATACAGCAAAGGTTGGCAATGCCCTTGCTGAAATACATTGAGCGCCTGATTGAGTTGTGCGGCGGCATCGGCAACCGGATGCAAGCGCCAGCTTTGATTTTGAAATAATAAATCACTGTGACGTGGGTAATCTTTCGGCGCAGCGGCATTCAAAAACAAATGTTGCAGCCAAACCGTAAAAATATGTTTGAGTTTGCTTTTGGCGGGGTGATAACGTAATACGCCATCGGGGTAGATATGATCAATTGTGCCGCTCAGTCGCCAGTCGGGCAATTGCAGGGTTTTATTCAAGACTGCCAGCGGAGTTTTTTGTTGTTTTTCGGCAATGGTGCTAAAAAAGCTTTGTAACTCGCCCCAATGCGCCTGATAAAACGGATCGGCTAATGCCGCTGGTGGCAGCTCGCCATCAATGCTCGCCCAGCGTTGTAGCTGGGCTGTGGCTTGCCCTTGTAAGGCGCGGTTTAATAATTCACTTTTAAGCTGGAAACTTGCCAAACCATCAAGGCTTAAGGGTTCCTCATCAGCGAGGCGCTCTAGTTTTGGTTGTAATTGCAAGGATAAACATTGCTGCAAAAAATAGCGGCTGGGGTGTTTATAAAAATGCCGCACTTGGCTTAAATCAATCACACCCTCAGCAAGGCTGGCGTGAGGTGCAAGGGCGCTGGATAAAAACTGTGGCTGCTGTTTATCGGGATTTTGCAAGGCTTGCCCCGCGGCACAGCTTTGGTTTTGATAGCTGAAAAAGTCGCTATCAGGCTGAAAATAACAGGGGTGAAAGGCTTGGAGGGCGTGTTGCTGCTCGATTTGCGCCCGTAGCTCTGCGCCCCAGTGTTGTTCGGTATATTGTTGTAACACCGCGACCACGGTTGAGGCTTGTAAGGCGCTGTTGTCACGAATATCCTGCCCGATGTAGCTGATATAAAACGTTTGCCGCGCCGAGAGCAGGGCTTCTAAAAATAAATAGCGATCATCATGGCGGCGTGAGCGGTCGCCTTTGCGTGGCTGAGCGGCGACCAAATCAAAACTTGGGGCGCGGAAATTACGCGGGAAATCTTTATCATTCATACCCAGCAAGCAAATCACCTGAAAGGGAATGCTGCGCATGGGCAATAAAGAACAAAAGGTCAGTTTGCCAGTCATAAAACCCAAGGCGGGCAATTGCCGCGATAAGTATTCCTCAAACCAAGTGGCGAGAATCTTAATCGAAATGGGCTGCTCAAAACCGGCTTGTTGCTGTTGTTCTACGAGTTGTTGCAAGCCATAGCGCAGTTGTTGTAAATCGGCTTGATTGCTGGCATCGCTATAAAAAAAGTCGCTGAGCAATTGTTCGATATACAAGAGCCAATCAGCAGCGCGGCGCTCGGTTTGTAAACCGTGGTAATACTTGAACAACAAATCGGTATAGCGTAATAATTTACCCAATAATAAACTTTCTTGTCCTTCAACCAAGTCCAGCGGCACAATATCGGCAAAGCTGTGCATTTCTTGGCTGTTATCGACCAGCGCATAACCGAGCAGCAACCGATCCAAGCCTTGTTTCCAGCTATATTCAGCAAACGCAGGCAAGCCTAAATCAGCCCGGCTATCGGCATCAATACCCCAACGAATATGGGCTTGTTGTAGCCAAGCGCTTAATTGACTCAAATCGGTTTCGCTGATGCCAAATTGTTGCCGTAGCGCTGGGGTTTCGAGTAAAGATAAGACCTCGGAGACGGTTAAGCGGCTCTCTGGTAAAGCCAGTAATTGCATAAAACAATCGAACAACACTCCGTCGCCGCGCAAGGATTTATCGGCAATACTAAAGGGTAAATGGGTTTTGTCGTTGGGGCTAAACACCGATTGAATCAAGGCGGCATAGTCTTCGATATTCGGAGCCATAATCAAAACATCGCTGCTGTTTAAGTCGGGGTTTTGTTCAAACAGGGCTAATAATTGGTTGTACAGCACCTCGACTTCGCGCATGGGGCTGTGACAGCTATGCAGTTGAATCGATTTATCTTCACCATCAATGGGCTGTTTTTCAGGATTTTGCTGTAAATAGAGAATGTCGTTTTGAATTTGTGCCAGTAAACTGCTGCTGGGATTGGCTTGAAAAGCGCTCATCGCGGGTGAGTCATATTGATACAGCAATTCGAGAAAATCACGCCCAACGCGGCCAAGACTGGCAAGCAGGGCATTGCTCTCTTCTAGGTGCAAGTCACCACTTTCTTCCCCGCCTTGTTTCAGGCGTTGATGCGCCAGTTCATAACTGCTGAGAATATCACCCCAATAGATTTCACACGGGTTCATCAACAATAAATTAATTTCGATGTGTTGCCCAAGTTGAGTCAAAATTTCAATATAAATCGGCGGCAGGCTTGAGACTCCAAAAATAGATAAGCGGCTAGGCAAACGCTGCGTGTCTATGTTTCCGGCTTTGAGAGCCGTTAATAATTGCTGTTGTAACTGCGCACGGTGGGGTACAGCAATTTCTGCAACCAAAGCGCGCCATAAAACCGCTTGCCAGTTATCCGGCTCTTCGCCTGCGTCCCACGCCAGCAATAATTCAGGGCGATAAATCATGTATTCATCAAAACTATTACTGATGCGTTTGGCTAATTGCCAGCGACTTTCCGTGCTTTGGTTATGATCCAAATAATGTTTCAAGACTTCAAAGGCGGGATGTTGCTGATGCTGTTCTAGGGCTTTGGCGGTTGCCCATTGCAAACTCTCGGGCGACCAAGCTTTCGGGTCTTGGTAAATGCCACAGGCTTTTTGTACATCACCCAAAAAGGCTAAGGGAAAAGGAAAACGGGCGTTTGCCCACACGCCTAAATGCTGGGATAAACCCATCGACAACCAATGCGCCATCCCCTGACTTTGGACTAAAATCACTTCTTCTTGTAAAGGCGGCAGCGGGCGGCTAACAAGGGCGGCGAGCAGTTCGAGTAATTGTTCTAAACGATTGCTGGTAAATAAACGCATGAATTAAATGCCGCTTAGTTCGTGGGTGCTGGAGTCGGGTTTATCCGACAACAAAGCCGGCGAGCGGCTATCGGTTTGAGGCGCTTGACGCTGATAATGGGGTTTTTGTAAATGTTTATGCACTGAATTGGCAAAAAAATCATACTTATTTGCAGGAGTGGATTTTGGCTGTGGTTGTGGCTGTGGCTCTGGTTGAGGCATCATGATAGGGGTCACTTGTTGTCGCTGTATTGGTTGTTGTATTTGTAGTTGTTGCAATAATTGTTTTTGTGCTGCCAGACTTTGAGTAAATAAAGGTAACAGCTCGCTGAGGGTTTTCCCTTTAGGTGTGAATGTCAAAGGCGTTTTAGTTGTAGCTAATACAGGGGCTACGGCAATTTGGTTATTGAAATGAGCATCCAGTTCTATGGCAATAGGGGTATCTGGCAAAGGTGGAAAAGGTGTTAGCGGGCGCAATACTTCAAAACGAAAATCTTCGTCTAAGTGGAGTAAGTCATCGGCAACAGGTAATAAAGTCAGGTTTTTTTTACTATGTTGTTTTTTTGGATCTTGGCGTTGTGTAATTAAATGATGAAGATTACGGCGCAAATCTTCGACTTTTTTTAGTTTTACCAAGACATCTGTCCAATTTTCACCCTGTTGCGACACGGGAGGCGGGGTATGTCTGCTGGTATTTGTATTCGTTGTTTGAGCCGTGTTGCTGGTTTTATTGTGATAACTCGGTTCCGGTGCTTTGGGCTGCTGGCTACCGGTCATGAGCACAAAGGTGATAAATAAGGCAAACAAAGGGGCTAATAATAAAAACTTGCCCAATTTTGCCAAGCTAAACCCACTGGGGCGCTTCACATTTTTCTGTTTTTGACCTTCTTCTATGACCTTGGCTGTTTTGTCATCTTTTTCGCCGGTAGCCCGTGGTGGTTCATCCGTTGCCCTCGGTGTTTCGCTTTTACCTCGAAATATACCGTGTGCAGGTTTAAGCCAGTCAGATAAACTCATGCCAAAGCCTCAAGATAGCGTGTAGAGGTAACAGTAAATAAGGAGGCTGAAATCATCATTGGCTTAAAAAGTTTTGTTGTATTTTTTTGTATTGGCGACGGATTTGGCGTTGGCGCTTGGCAATGTTTTCTAATTGTTGATAAAGCTGATAGACCATTTCGGTACTTTCATTAATGACATTGGCTTTATATTGTAGAACCAAAGTTTTGTACGACACGTTTAATACTTCACTATAATTTTGCAATAAAGCCAAGAGTTTTTGCTCATGTTCAGCATAAACCTGCAAGGCTTGGGCTAATTGCTGTGCAAGACTATAAAAATCACTCAAAATTTCAATTTGTTCCGTTAAATTAGTGACTAAAACCCGTTGTAATTGATCTGCCTCCGCTTGTGGAGGATTGGCAAGACGTAAGGTTGGGTCATAGTGATTAAGTTGTTTTGTAGCCTGTCGAAATGATTGCAGCGATTGTGCTAAGGTCGACAACGCTGCTTTTTGTGCCGGATAACTTTGTTTTTGCGTGTTGCTAATAGACAAGCAAACGTTTGCTACTTGTTGTAAATGCTGTAAAAAACTTTCATAAATAATGGGGGCGGGTAGCTCTCCGGCATTAATTTTTATAAAAATAGGGGTATAGGATTTTTGCAATAACTGAATTTGCTGGCTTAAACGAAAATATTGAGGATAAGTTTGCAACACAATTTTCAGGGTTGTTTCTAGTTGTTGTTGGCTGTTTTTCAAGGTGGTGGTGGCTAAATTGATTGAGGGGTTGCTTAACTTAGGTCTTGCCAAGGTGTTTGTTTGCGCGGGTACTGGTGTTGGTGTTTGTTGTACGGTTACAGCTTCGGGAGCCGGGTTCCTGTGGGTCATCGGTTTAATTTCTAGCGGTGCTTGTGTTGCCACTATCACGTTTTCAACAGTGGGAGCTGCTTGTGCGTACTCAGCTTGTGCTTGGCGTTTAGCGTTAGCTATCGTGTTAAAAGACTGTTGCTGCACTTGTAATTCTATGTTGTTATTGTCTTTTGACAGCGGTTTCGGGGCAGGAATGACCCAACCTACCAACCATTTTGCCGCAAAAACCATTAACACGCTAAAAATAAAGGCTAAAAAAACCAGGGCTGAGATCCTTATTTTGAATGCCTTGTTAGCGTCATTTTTAGAACTGCCAATCCAATCTTTATACCAGCTTAAAGGCGAAGGTGGCACAGCGCTATTACCTGGGGGATGAGGTGCTGTGATGACCTCTTCATCGATGATTTGCTCAGGTTTTAATTTAGGTGGCGAAGTATACGCAGGCTCTGATTCAACTGCCTCTGCAGAGGGGTCTCTTTGCTTGGAGCTAGCATCGGACATTTCCTCATACTCTTGATAACGCTGTCGAGGCTTTTCGGAGGGGTCATAATCATCATTAGCTAAACGCTTGTTCAAAACTTGATTATCATCAATAACACGGGCAGCTTTGGCATTTGCACCTTTTTTGGGCACAGGTGCTGTCTTTGGAGTGTCTTTATCCATGATGTCACCAAAAATCGAAAAGTATTAAACTTACATTATAAAACAAAGCCGCCTAAGTTTCGGGGCATTATGATACAATTTTGCCCCAATGATATGCCAAGCCCGATAAAGTTTGGTAAAACGTATTTTCCATATTTTCTGTCGCACAGCGCAGCACCTGCTTGAGTTTGCAAAAGACGCTAAGCGGCAACGACTAGAGATGTAGATACCATGAGCTGGTTTGAAAAATTAATCCCATCAAGGATCCGTACCGACGCAAAAGGACATCGCGCTGTCCCAGAGGGTTTATGGCATAAATGCCCCATGTGTCAAACTGTCTTATATCAAGCTGAACTCGAACGCCATCAACAAGTCTGTCCCAAATGCAGTCATCACATGCGCATCAGTGCCCGGCGGCGCTTGGAGCGTTTTTTAGATGAAGACAATCAAGTCGAGTTAGATGCAGAATTAGAGCCACAAGATCGGCTTAAGTTTAAAGACAGCAAAAAATACAAAGACCGCATTCAAGTGGCGCAGAAAAAAACCCATGAAAAAGATGCGATGATTAGCATGTCCGGGAGTATTTTTGATGTCAAAGTCATTGCTTGTGCCTTTGAGTTTAAATATATGGGCGGCTCGATGGGCATGGTAGTCGGAGAAAAATTTGTCCGTGCTGCTAATCGTGCTCTTGCCGAGCGTGTGCCTTTGATTTGTTTTGCCGCCAGCGGTGGCGCACGGATGCAAGAAGCGTTATTTTCCTTGATGCAAATGGCACGTACCAGTGCGGTGCTCGGCAAACTCAAAGAGCAAGGCGTGCCTTTTGTTTCGGTACTGACCGACCCAACTATGGGCGGCGTATCAGCAAGTTTTGCTATGTTGGGCGATGTCAATGTCGCCGAACCAAAAGCCCTGATCGGCTTTGCCGGCCCGCGTGTGATTGAACAAACCGTGCGCGAAACCTTACCCGAGGGCTTTCAACGCAGTGAATTTTTACTCGAACATGGCACGGTGGATTTAATCATCGACCGTCGGGAAATGCGCGCGCGTCTAGCCACTTTACTCGCCATGTTGACGGGGCAAGACAGCCCTAAAACTGAACCCGACCAAGGGCTGTTATCCTCCCCTGAAACCGAAAGCAGCAGCTAAGACTCTTAAACCTAGGTGAGATTATGATGGAACAACAAATTGTACTGGCTAGCGGCAATGCGGGTAAAGTCCGTGAGTTTAGTCAATTATTAGGCACGGAATACCATATTTCCCCTCAAAGTGAATTTAATGTGATTCCTGCTGAGGAAACAGGGCTGACTTTTGTCGAAAATGCAATTCTCAAAGCCCGTGCTGCCGCTGAACAAACGGGCTTGCCGGCTTTGGCAGATGACTCAGGCTTAGAAGTCCCCGCCTTACAAGGTGCGCCAGGCATTTATTCTGCGCGTTACTCTGGCGCAGATGCCACCGATGAGGCGAACTGTAAACATCTGCTAGAACAAATGCACAAGCTCGAAGACAATGAGCGCGATGCGCGTTTTTATTGTGTGTTGGTCTATATGCGCCATGCCAATGACCCCACGCCGATTATTTGCCAAGGCAGTTGGGCGGGACGGATTTTACGCAAGCCCCAAGGTGATAATGGTTTTGGCTATGATCCGGTTTTTTATGTCCTGACGCATAATTGTTCGGCTGCCGAACTCGATGCCGAGGAAAAAAATCGCCTCAGTCATCGCGGACAAGCATTAGCGGCATTAAAAAAATATTTTGCCTAAGAGGTTAACATGAACGCGGAAAACATCGATCAAGCCGAATTAGATAAATTTGGCGCACTCGCCAGTCGTTGGTGGGATCCTGAAAGTGAATTTAAACCCCTGCACGCTATTAACCCCTTGCGTTTGGGCTTTATTCTCGAAAAAACGGCACTTAAAGGCAAAAAAATAGTCGATGTTGGCTGTGGTGGCGGTATTCTCAGCGAAAGTTTGGCGCAGCAAGGGGCAGATGTCACCGGGATAGATATGAGTGAAGCGCCCTTAAATGTCGCTAAACTGCATTTATACGAATCTGAGCTTGAAGTGAACTATCGCCAAGTCACCGCTGAGCAGCTCGCCGAGGAACAAGCCGGACAATACGATGTTGTTACCTGTATGGAAATGCTCGAACACGTCCCCGATCCCGCCTCAGTGGTCGATGCTTGCCAGCGTTTGGTTAAACCCGGCGGTTGGGTATTTTTCTCCACCATCAACCGCAATCCCAAGTCCTATTTATTTGCCATTGTTGGTGCGGAATATATCTTAAATTTATTACCCAAAGGCACGCATGATTATGCCCGTTTTATTCGCCCCAGTGAGTTGAGCCGTTGGCTGCGCCAGAGTGAATTAGAACTCGATAGCATTATGGGTATGGGCTACAACCCGTTGTTGGCACAATATTTCCTTAGCCAAGATACCAGTGTCAATTATTTAATGGCAACACAAAAACCGGCATAATCAGGAGAGGGCAAGATGGCATTGAAAAAACGCGGTATGCTTGGCGGCGGTGGTATGTTAACGCTGCACATCAAAGATAAACAAATGCTTTACCGCTCCTACCTGCCATTTTTGAAAAATGGCGGCTTGTTCGTCCCCACCGAAAAAGATTACAAACTCGATACGGAACTATTTATGCTCCTGACTTTGCTCGAGCATAAAGAAAAAATCCCGGTGGCGGGTAAAGTGGTTTGGATCAACCCCAAAGGCTCGCAAGGCAACCGTCCCGCAGGGATTGGGATTCACTTTGGCGATATGGATAAAGGTAATACCCGCAACAAAATCGAAAATGCGCTCGCAGGTATGCTCAGCTCTGACAAACCCACCTACACCCTGTGAGTCTTAAACTGCCTTGGGTCTGGTTGCGCCGTTTAATCCTGCTTGGCTTGTTATTTATTGGGCTAATTATCGCTATTAATCTTTGGATTTTGGCGCAAAGTGCCGATTATCGCTATCAAAATACTCAAGCCACCACTTCAGCCGATGTCGCCTTAGTACTCGGTGCGCGGGTATTTAAAGATGGCAGGCTCTCAGGGATGTTGGAGGCACGTTTATTAGAAGCCTTAGAACTATACCAGCAAGGTAAAGTCAAAAAACTGCTACTCTCCGGCGATCATGGTCAAGTCGATTATGACGAAGTCAATGCCATGCGTTTATATTTACTCGCAGAAGGGGTTGCAGAAGAGGATATTTTTCTCGATCATGCCGGGTTTAGCACCTATGAGAGCATGTATCGAGCGCGAGGTATTTTCCAAGTCAATACGGTTATTGTCGTTACCCAAGCCTTTCATTTAGCCCGCGCCGTCTATAGCGCTCGCGTCATGGGACTTGACGCACAAGGTTTAGCCGCCGAACAATTCGAGCACCGCGCGGATGAAATGACGCGCCTCAATGCCAGAGAATGGCTCGCTCGTATCAAAGCCTTCATTGAACTACATCTTTGGCAACCACAACCGACTTATTTAGGTGAGCGCTTTAATATTCACGGTGATGGGCGTGTGACTTGGGATAGTTTATAAGTAGGTCAGCCTAAAAATAATTTTTGGAAATTAAAGCCATGAAAAAAATACACAGCCTGATTGTATTCAGTTTTATGCTTTTACTCGGCGCGTGTACAGAGATAAAACAGCAAAATGTCCCCTTGCCTGCCAAGTCACCACTGGCACTTAAGCCGATTACCTTTCCTCCGGTCTCAATAAGCCTCCCTGAATGGTCCGTGATAGAACAAATTACTAGCCCCGGCTCAGGGAAATATACCGTGATGTCAGCAACAGAGTCTAAAAAATTCATCACCTTACATTGGAATGCTGGAGAAGAAAATAGCGAACTCATGATAAAAGTCATGCAAGCGATGATCAAAAAAGTGATGCTAGCATTTGATAGCCAATTTAGTCTCAAACCCGCAGAGAAAATCACGGTCGGTGAGCAAAGTGGTTTTTTACTCAAAGCCAAAGCATCGACCCATATGCAAGTCATCGGTTGGAATTGTTTTAATCAAACCAACCTCTTTCTTTTGTTTGCTTCAGAGAAAAATATGGATGGCTATGTTGATGAAACCGCCGCTTCAGTGCATTGTCGCAACGTCAGTATTGAGCCTAAATATCTTGATTTTACCCCACCAGAGAATTATGTTTTATTCAAATCACCCAGTGAAAAACGTTGGGTAAATCAAGCAGAGGACAGTATTTTTTTAGTCACATCAGCAGTGCCATCAAAACTGACCCCGCATACTTACAAGTTGGTGGTAGATGAGCTATTTAAATTATTCAAGCTTGATATGCAGACCGAAGATATATCGCCTCTAGGGGAGGCAATTATTATCAGCAAACACAGCGGACGCAGCAATAGTCAGCAAAAAGCGCTCAGCATGACCCGCTATTGTTCTAAAGAAGGGGTATCCTTTTTCGGACTATGGTTAGGGACGAAAGCGGATTATCGCCCAGAGGCGGCTTCTCGCTTGTTAGAGGCTCGTTGTCCTAACTAAGGCTGAAACGCAAGCCGCCCCATTCATAGCGTTAGCTAAAAAGGCTTTGATACTGCTCGGCTTTGAAACCGACATGCACCTGCTCGCCCGTCACCAATACTGGGCGTTTAATCAAGGTTACATGGGTAAGTAAGGTTTCACGTGCCAAAGCCGCATCCATTTGGGTTTTGGTCGCCTCGGGCAGTTGTCGCCAAGTGGTGCTGCGTTTGTTGACCAAGACTTCCCAACCGACAACTGCCAACCATCTATCCAAATCTTCAGGCTTTAATTCTGCTTTAAGATCGTGAAACTGGTAAGACACACCTGCGGCATCCAGCCATTTACGGGCTTTTTTGACCGTATCGCAGTTTTTTATCCCATATAAGTCAGTCATCGTACTGTGATTCCTCGGGCTTGCATGTGGGCTTTGGCATCGCCAACGGTGTGTTCACCAAAATGGAAAATACTCGCTGCCAGCACTGCGTCGGCTTTACCCTCTTTTACCCCTTGGGCAAGGTGTTCCAAATTGCCGACACCGCCGGAGGCAATCACCGGAATTGGCACGCTCTCGCTCATGGCGCGGGTCAAGTCTAAATCAAAGCCATCGCGGGTACCGTCTCTGTCCATGCTGGTTAAGAGAATTTCCCCCGCGCCAAAGTCGGCCATTTTTTGTCCCCACTCGATGGCATTAATGCCCGTGGGTTTGCGCCCGCCGTGGGTGAAGATTTCCCAGCGTTTGGGATCATCGGAGACTTGTTTGGCATCAATCGCGACCACAATACATTGTGAACCAAAATGCTCAGCCGCTTCGCGGACAAATTCAGGATTAAACACAGCAGCGGTGTTGATGGCGATTTTATCTGCACCGGCGTTTAACATCCGTTGAATATCGGCAAGCTCACGAATACCACCGCCAACGGTAAGCGGGATAAATACTTGTGCTGCCATTTCCTCAACTACATGCACCATGGTTTCACGGTCATCAGAACTGGCGGTAATGTCTAAAAAAGTGATTTCATCCGCGCCTTGCTCATCATAACGTTTGGCAATTTCTACCGGGTCACCCGCGTCACGAATATCGATAAATTGCACCCCTTTGACCACGCGCCCATCATTGACATCAAGGCAGGGGATAATTCTTTTGGCTAACATGTTTTTTACTCTTGGTTTGACTGCATGACGCAATCGCAGCAATTGCGGTAGAATTGTAGGTCTGATGTTACGCACTAGGACAGTTTTTATCACAATGGCGTGATTTTCTACCTGTCTGGTCGTATTTAGCCTTTGCGTAACATCAACTGTAGATGTCTACCTTGATAAAAGGCACTATTATCCATGAAATATGCAAATAAACAATCGGGTTTTGCCTTATTAGCCATTTTGGCTTTATTGAGTATCACATTGCTGTTTAGCGTCAGCGGGCAACTTTCATCGGTACTAAACAAGCTCAATGTCACGCAATTTGTGGATAATCAAACCCTCTTGTTACAAGCCAAAAAAGCTTTAATCGGTTATGCTGCTGATTATGACTTTAGTTATCCGGGGCAGTTTCCCGGTTACTTACCCTGCCCTGACACCAATGGCAATGGTTCTGCCAATCCCCCTTGTGGTAATCAAAGCGAGAGTGCCATCGGCTGTTTACCGTGGCGGACACTGGGCTTGCCAGAAATGAAAGACCAAGGCGTTAGCCCATTGTTGTATGCCGTTTCCGGCAGTTATAAAAACAGCCCTAAACAAGCCTTGTCTAATCATAGCAATGGCTTATTTGTAATTGAAGATGCCTATGGTCAAGCGCAAGATAACACCGACAGCGCAAATCAGCGCGCTATTGCCGTTATTTTTTCTCCCGGTACAGCCTTAAGCGGACAAAACCGCAGCAACCCACCTAATTGTGGTAATCCTTCGGCGTATTTAGAAACCCTCAATGGAGTCGATAATGCCACCGGATTGAAGTCCGGTGCCAGTGGTAGCGTCCCGGGTATCAGCGCCCTCCCCAATAGCAATGGCTCGGTGTTTGTTCAAGCTGTGCCGACATGGAATAATAACCAAAGCCAATTAATTTTTAACGACCAATTGCTATGGATAACACCAGAGGATTATGCCCCTGTGTATGAAAAAATGGCGATATGGGTAATTGATACCATCAACACCTGTTTAAGCAATTATAGTCAGCAAGTTATTAGCAATATTAATGCGGCGAATGCTGCCGCGCAAACTGCTTGGGAGAATGAGCAAGGCGTTTGGGATCAAGATACGCTAACAGCTGAGTGTCTTGCCCATGTGCAAGCAACGGAAAATGGCAATAAAACCGGTTGGTGTAACACCAACAAGGACTATTATCAAGCATGGCTAGTAAACTGGCTGGAAGAAAACCCCTCTCCTCCAAGCACGCCACAACCCACACCGATTAGCACCAACATCAACCATTACCCGTGGCTAGCGCCTTTCGATAGCAGCCAAGTTCCGTTGTATAACGATGGCGTGAATTTACGTTTTGGGCGTATTCCCTCGGTATTAGATGACAGTCAAAGCAGCAATGCTTTAATGCCCACAAGCTGGACTGCTAATCCCAGTGCTGCCAGTGCTTGCTTTAATGCCAGTGCCAGTGGCTTAGATAATGGCGAGTGGGGTTGGTGGGATGCGTGGCGCGAAGTCACCTTTTTAGCTATTCATGAAAATAATACGCCGATTTCGACAACGGCATTTGATGCCTCAATTATTCCTCCCCCGGCTCCCAGCGGTGTGCCCGTGGAGTTAAGTTTAGAAAGCAATGACAATGTGATGGAATGGGTGTTGACGATTACCGGGCGTGAAACCGATGACCAACAACGGGAAACGGCTGCGGATCAAGCCAACTGGCGTAATTATTTTCATTGTAATAATAACCAATCGGCAGGTTCTTATATTATCCGTACACAAGCGGCAATTTGTGCCATTGCCGCCCAACCAGGCGCGAGCAGTGACGATATTGATTATTGCAATAATTATACGGAATATTTCAAGTTACCCGAAGAATCTGGGCAAGCAGCTTGCCGCACAGGCGGCGATGTGGTTTGTGGGCGTTGCCAAGGATCTGCCACGATTATTTGCGATGACCAAGATTGCCCCTAAGGGGTTTAGCTATCATTTACGGTATCAAAAGTAACATGGCTATATCAGCTTAAGTATCTTCAGGCAATTTATCCTTGTCAACTTCACTAAAATATACCCGCATTTGGCTTTCTAATTGATTTAACAACTGAATCATTTTATTTTCTATGTTTAACAAGGTATTTTCACGCTTGGCGTTATCACTTGAGGCTTCGTTAATGTCTAATAAGTGCGACAGATTCTGCCGATACAATAGGATTAGCATAAACAAATGCATAATATCATTGCCCGTTTTGGCAATATCTGCTGGGAAATTAACAGTGACATCCATAATATAACGATAAAATTCATTGCGGTATTTTTGGGTAATATCGCCATGTAATAAATTAATGCTATTTTTATAAATTTTTATTTTCTTATACAACATGTGTTGAGCAGGCAGATCATAAGAGTTTTTCTTGTTCATTGTCTTGACGGGGGGAGCGTAACTATTTTTATTCAAAAATTTAGCATATAAAGCCACTTCGGCAGATAAATCAATTGAACGCATGGTGTCATGATGGCGATAGTTTTGTAACAACAGCAATTGTTGATTGAGTTTTTCATGGGTTTCTTGCATATCATTAAGCGTCAATAATGAGAAACGATAAGCCCTGACAGAAACACCTGCGACAAATAATGAGCTAATAGCAACCACCCACGCATCGACTTTAATATGCATTGCTCTATCAAAATAGATCCAAAATATTTCTAAAAATGTTTCCATTATTACAAACCTTGTGTCAGTAAAATACTTGTCAATTATCTATCCTGTGCCATGGATGATAAATTCAACGTTTCTGTTCCTCTTCCTCTCTTATTCCCCTGCTCCTTTGTTTTTAATACTAATATGGCGCAAAGATCTCTTTTGTCTGTTTGAAAACACAATAACGAAATCTTTACATAGCATCAGTCATTTATATTTGTACTTGGATTCTAACCGATTTTTGTCAATATCGACAAATAAGCTTTATTAACTGATGTTACGCAAAGGCTTCTTTTTTGCCCCAAAAGGTAAAAAAACCGCCATTGCTCCACGGCTAAATACGACTAGGCGGGTGGAAAATCACACTATTGTGACAAAAACTGACTTAGTGCATAACATCAGTTATTAACTGATGTTACACAAAGCTGTCTTATTGTGGCAAAACAGTCTGAAAGCATCACACCCGTTATTAAGCAGCTATTGAAAAAACACGGATATAGCCCCAGTAAATCCTTCATCTTTTGTCAACTATAGAGATAGTGTGTGGACAACTTATCAGAGCAAGATCGTATGAACCTCGCCTTTGGTCTTATGAAGTTATTTGATCATTGGAAAATCAACGATAATGAGACCCGTTTAAACCTATTAGGGATTGAAAATGGGCGTAGTCGTTGGGTCAATGCTTATCGACAAGGTACTAAGGCTTTGCCACAAGATGAAACGGTCTTAAAACGGGTTTCTTATTTTTTACAAATTCACGAATCTCTAAAAACCAGTTTTCCCCATGGACAGGCGATTATGAGCACTTGGATGCACAATAAAAATCGTAAACTCAACAATGTCTCGCCCTTGCAGGTCATGGTAGAGGGGGGCACTAATGGCATTTATCGAGTTTTGTGTGAGTTGGATTGCACCCAAAACTGGATATAAGCATCATTTATCCTCGGTTAATGGACTGGGTATTATTTTTTATTACCTAATGTTACGCAAAGGCTTCACTAGGTAGTGTGATAAAAACCGGCTTAGTGCGTAACATCAGTTATTACAACGGCTCATATGCTCAGACAGGCGCTGTATAAATGTAGAATCAACTTCTATTTCTATCGGTAAATACCAGCTATTATCTGGTGCCATACTCTGGCACTTAACCGCATCTTTTTCAGTCATAATGATAGGTAAAGCGGGTGTAAAAATTAAATCTTCCGCTTGATAAGCATGGTGATCAGCAAAAGCGTGAGGAATGACTTGCCAGCCTTGCGCTCGCAATGTTTGAAAAAAACTCTCAGGGTCAGCGATGCCCGCAACAGCATGTACGCTTTGTCCTCGTTGCGGTATGTCTGTCTCATGCTTAAGTGCTTTAAGCGGGGCAGTGCGATAATAAAAACCATAATGTTGATAAGGCAAAGGCTGAGCTAATTGACCTTTGTGTAAACAAAAATCCACCGTCGCCAAGCGCGAGGGCAGTTCTCGTAAAGGGCCTGCGGGCAAACAAAAGCCATTCCCCAAGCCACGCTTGCCATCAATGAGCGCAATCTCTAAATAGCGATCTAACGCATAATGTTGTAGCCCATCATCGCTGATTAATATATCGCAGGTTTTTGCCAACATCTGTGCTGCTAGCGGACGTTTGGGGGCGATAACTAAAGGACAGCGGCAATGCTGGGCAATTAAAACCGGCTCATCCCCATATAAATGCGGGTCGCTGTCGGGGAAAACTTCGGCGGGATAATGGGATAATTGGCTGCCATAGCCCCGAGAAATAATCCCCGGGCGATAGCCTTGTTGTTGTAGCCAACGGCTAAGCCAAATCACCATCGGCGTTTTACCTGTGCCGCCGACGCTGATATTGCCAACAATGATCACAGGTAATTGAGTTTTGGCGGCAAAGCGCTGATAAAACTTGCGCCGCAACCAGCTAATGGCACAAAATAAAGCGCTTAATGGCAGCAGTAGATAAGCCAGCGCATTTTTTTGATACCAAAAGCGCGGGGCTTGCACTAGGCTTTGTGTACCAGTTCTTTAACCCATTGGGTGCTGCGCTCACGCAGTAAGACTTCACAGCGGGCTTTCATCAATACCACCGAGGCATAATAGAACTTAAATGCCACCGCCATTAATAACAAAGGAATCAACATTTCTTTATTGATAGCTTTTTGCTCAGTGGTCTGGGTGATTTTAATCGTTGCCCCTTGGTGCAAGGTATTCCACCATTCGACAGAGTAATGAATAATCGGGATATTGACCACGCCAACCAAGGCAAGCACCGCAACTGCACGGGCAGCGACGCGCTTATCATCAATTGCCGCATGGAGAGCGATAATACCTAAATACAAGAACAATAAAATCAACTCAGAGGTCAAACGTGCATCCCACACCCACCAAGTCCCCCACATGGGTTTGCCCCATAAAGAACCGGTGAGCAGGGCTAAAAAGGTGAACGCTGCGCCAATTGAAGCTGAGCTGATCAGCATCACATCGGCGAGTTTGATGCGCCAAATCAGGCTAATACCACCACAAACCGCCATGATGATATAAATAAACATCGATTGCCAAGCCGCTGGGACATGGATATAAATAATCCGATAACTCTCGCCTTGTTGGTAATCAGCCGGGGCGGCGAAACTCAAATATAAGCCAGGGATCAAGATTAAGAAAAAAGCCCATGTAAACCACGGAATCATTTTTCCCGAAAGATGATAAAAATGGCGCGGCGAGGCCATTCGATGATAAAAGCGAACGATTGCTGCCCACATAAAGGACTCCTAACTGAGGCTGATGCGCAAAGACGCGGCCGTTGCCATTGGCGATAAAGTCAAAGCAAGGCTAAGCAGTGCGGCTAAAAAATAAATTTGACCGGAAACATCGAAACCCGCGGCGGAATTATCAACCGCATTGGCTGCGAAAATTAACACGGGAATATATAAAGGCAAGACCAATAAGGCGAGCAACACACCACCGCGTTGCAGCCCCACCGTCAGCGCGACACCAATCGCACCGACTAGACTTAAAATCGGTGTGCCTAAAGCCAAGGTGATAAATAAGGTTTGAATCGCAGGTGTGGGCATAAATAAAAACACCCCGAGTAACGGCGAGAGCAAAAGCAAGGGCAAGCCTGTGAGCAGCCAATGCGCCAACACTTTTGCCAGCACCAGCAGCGATAAACTGTGCCCACTTAACACCAGTTGTTCTAGTGTGCCATCATCAAAATCACCACGAAATAAATTATCCAGCGATAACATCGATGCCAGCAAGGCGGCAACCCAAATCACACCAGGGGCAATTTCTTGTAATACCTTGGACTCAGGACTGATAGCCAGCGGAAACAAGCTAACCACAATGATGAAAAATAATAAAGGATTTGCTAACTCGGCACGGTGTCGAAAAGCCAAGGTTAAATCACGTTTTAATAAGGTCTTAAATGCCAGTGCTTGGGTACTCATGGGGCGTATTCTAACCGAGTTCCTGTACAGATGGTAGCGTGTGCGACATAAAAGCCTTGAATAATTGGGAGAGCTAGTCGAACAACAAATATTTTTATATGTGGATATGCGAATATATATATATTATACTGCTGCGCATGAATGAATTTTTTAAAGCCTTGAGTGATGAAACACGCTTACGTTGTTTGGTTCTGATTCTTAACCATCAGGAAATCTGCGTGTGTGAATTGATTTACGCGCTGGAATTACCCCAGCCGACTATTTCGCGCCACTTATCTATTCTTAAGTGGCATAAACTGGTGCAACAACGACGCATGGGGCAGTGGATGTTGTATTCGATTCATCCTGATTTAAGTGCTTATCAGCGCGATATATTGGCACGTTTACTCAAGCAGGCAGAAACAGAAAGCCTGTTTATCGCCGATGAGCGCACCTTAAGCACGATGCTCGATCGCCCCCAAATTGAAGGACGTTGTTGTCATGTTTAATGCCTTGGCTGATTTGATAGTTTTTGATCTGTTTGGCTTAGCGCCAGATAATGCCCTAGCACAGAGCCTACATTTTTTTATCATGGACATCACCAAGTTATTTTTGATGTTGGTGAGTATTATTTACCTCATGGGCTGGTTTCGTTCGTTTGTCTCACCGGAAAAAGTGCGGCAATATTTACAGGGAAAATCCCGCTTTGTGGCGCGCTTATTGGCGATAGCTTTAGGGGCGATTACGCCTTTTTGTTCTTGCTCCTCTGTGCCGTTGTTTATTGGTTTTGTCGAAGCGGGGATTCCTTTAGGTGTGACCTTTTCCTTTTTAATCGCCAGCCCGATGATCAATGAAATTGCCGTGGTAATGCTATTAGGGATTTTGGGGTGGAAAATTACCTTGCTCTATGTATTGGCGGGCTTAAGTGTGGCTTTTTTTGGTGGGCTATTGATGGAAAAATTCAAGCCAGAGCGTTGGGTTGAGTCCTATGTCTGGGAGATTAAAATCGGCAAAACCGCCGCACTGGCAGAAGATAATAGCCCCGCTGCCAGACACCGTTATGCCTTGGCTGAGGTAAAAGAGATTGTTGGGCGCATTTGGAAATGGGTAATTTTAGGCATTGCTATCGGCGCTAGTTTTCATGGTTTTTTTCCAGTGACTTGGATTGATGGGCTGATTAATGCTCATGCCGTATTTGCTGTGCCTTTGGCGGTGTTATTAGGGATTCCGCTATATTCTAATGCCGTCGGCGTGATTCCACTAGCGGAGGCAATGCTTTTCAAAGGCGTGGCTTTAGGGACAACTTTGGCTTTTATGATGAGTGTCGCGGCGATTTCTTTTCCAGAATTATTGATTTTGCGACAAGTGATTAAATGGCAAGCATTGGCGCTATTTACGGCTATTTTAGCACTGGCTATCATTTTAGTTGGTTGGTTATTCAATTTTGTAAGTGTGATATAGCCGCTCTTTGTTATCAAAGAGCGGTTATTTTTCTGTCTGCTCAAAAAAAGGAAACATGATGTTTAATGTCAAAGTCTTAGGCTCGGGTTGTGCCAATTGTGAAAACACCTATCGTTTGATTGAAGAAGTGACCGAAAGCAATGCCATTCCGGTTGAAATGGAAAAAGTTGAGGATATGGCGACAATTTTATCTTATGGGATTATGTCCACACCGGGGGTGATTGTGAATGATAAAATTGCCCACGCAGGCGGCGTACCGGACAAAAAAACCATTTTATCTTGGTTTAGCCAGCAATGTTGCCCTGGTAATGACAGCTGTTGTTAATCACAAAGGCTTGCCTTTTGGGGTGTTGAGAAGCCTTTGTGTAACATCAGTAATTTAAGAGTCTATGCGAAATATGAATAATCGGCTGCAAATCCGCTATTTTGGTCTAATTCCGCGCTTTTATTCGTTAAATAACGCGTTATTCGCCTCACAAAACCGCAAAATTAGCCTCAAAATATCTGATTTTCGCGACGACTCCCATACTCCGCATAGACTCTAATTCTTTTCTAAATAGGCTTGCAATTGCATGAGGTTTTGTTGTTGTAATGTATGCATATCTTGCAAATGCTGATTTAAGCTATGACGGTCTAAGTCAGCCAGATGCTGCTCTATAAAAGTTGCATATTGTCCTAAGCGCAATAATCCCAAAGTTAAAGCTGTCGATTTGATGTTATGCATCATATGTCGACAGCTTTTATATTGCTGTGCCTTTTGCTGATTGCAGTTTTCTTGAAATTGATTAAATAACTCTTCTAAGGTTTGACTTGCCTCGGAGATGATCTCCATAAAGCCATCGGCTAAACCTGTTTGCAATTGTTCAATATGACGGCTGTCTAATATGGGGGCATCTAATACCAACGTTGGAGCCATGCTCTCTTTGCTTGTTTCCTCGGTTGGTTTTTTCAGCCATTTTAATAAGTTTTGCTTCAGTTGTTCTTGTTGAATTGGCTTAGTGATGACATTATCCATGCCGACTGCTTTACATTTTTTAATGTCTTCTAATAACGCATTAGCGGTGAGTGCAAAAATGGGAATGCGATTTTTTTGTTGTTGCTGTTCCAGTTCACGAATTTTGGCTGTGGCGGTATAACCATCCATATTTGGCATACGACAATCCATTAAAATAACATCGTAATTCTCTTGCTGCCAAGCTTCAATCGCTTCTAAACCATCATTGACACAATCGATTTTCATTTCATATTGTTTCAGCATATCGGTGACAATACGTTGATTGAGTGGAATATCTTCTACCACTAAGACACGTAAATCACTTAAACCTTGAATGGTCTCATGGCTTAGCGTATTGGTATTCGATTTGTGATTGTCTATTGCCATTGCGTTAGTCGCAAGGTGTTTTTGACATAGTTGGCTGATACACAATAAAAGCTGTTGGGCGCGAAATGGCTCATGCATTTGCAATTCATAGCCTTGCGCTATGTCATGATCAAAGCCATTAATGGTTAGCATCGGCAATTTGGGATAGGCATCTTGAAGTTTATTCGTAAACGTATTGATATGAAAATCGCTATCATGATTGACCAGAATTAAAGCATCGTAGTCTTGCATTGCTTGTTGTAATTGGCATTGAAGCTGATTCAATTCAGTACACACATCAACCTGTGCTTTAGCACTTGTTAATATTTGTAAAAAGATATGCCGACTTAACGAATGGGCATTAAATAATAAAAGATGCTTACCACTCAAGTCAGAAAATGTTTCTGTGATGACTTGTTCATGATTGCTCTCAAGTGGCATATTGAGACTAAAACAACAGCCTTTTCCCACTTCGGATTCGACTTGAATATTCCCATGCATTTGTTTACTCAGTTGTTTACAAATCGCAAGACCTAAACCTGTGCCACCATATTTACGCGTGGTACTGTTATCGGCTTGGGTAAAATTTTTAAAAATATGGGCTTGTTGTGCTGTTGGGATGCCTATACCTGTGTCTATCACTTGAATCAACATGTCATTGTGTTGATCTTTGTCTGCGTGAGGGTTTGACTGTACCCGAATATGTACATAGCCTTGCTGAGTAAATTTGAGCGCATTATTAATCAGGTTATTAATAATTTGTTTGAGACGGGTTGGATCGCCTAAAAAATATTTAGCCGTGTGATGTGGATATTCAAGTAGTAAAAAAATCCCTTTTTCTTGGGCAGTTTGTCGGTTAATACAGAGAATATCATGCAGCAAATTTTCCAAATTAAAGGAAATATGCTCTAACGTTATTTGTTTACTTTCGAGTTTACTTAAATCTAAAATATCATTAATAATGGTCATCAGGGCATCGCCTGAGTCCAAAATTAAACTGATGTATTCGCATTGTTTGCTGTTGAGTTGGGTTTTCTTTAAAAGTTGCGCCATACCCAACACGCCATTAAGTGGCGTACGAATTTCATGACTCATATTAGAGAGAAACTGGCTTTTTGCCGCAGCGGTTTTTTCAGCTTGTTCTTTGGCTTGCTGCAAAGCGTGTTCTAAATTTTTACGCTCTTGAATATTGCTGGTTGTGCCGACCATGCGTAAAGGCTGTCCTAGCGCATCCCGACTGACGACTTTACCGCGCCCTAAGGTCCATACCCATTCGCCTTGTTTATTTTCAAGACGATATTCGACTTTGTAATAAGCATTTTTACCTTCAAAATGCGCTCGTAATAAACGTTTCACCCGAGGTTTATCCTCAGGGTGAATTTTGCCTTTTAAGGTATTAATATTTGGCTGTAGTTCTCCAGATTGATAACCTAAAATCGCTTCCCAACTGGGGCTAAAATAGACTTTACCTGAATTAATATCCCAATCCCAATAGCCTTCATTCGCACCATCTAAGGCATATTGCAGCCGCTCTCGAGTGGCATTTAAGCGCTCTTCACTGCGTTTTAACACGGTCATGTCTTTGAGCATAATGCCATAGCGATAAGTACCGCTGATGCCTGTGTCCATTAAAGTCATATAAACCGGAAAATAAAAGCCATGCTTGTGTTTAGCTTTGAGATGATAGCCTAATTGGTGGCTGCTTTGATTTTCCAGATAACTGCGTAAATAGGCATCATTTTGCTGCTGCATGGCATGTTCTTCAGGCATGAGAATGCAAAAATTTTGCCCTTGGATGACTTTTTTATCATAGCCTAACATGCGTTCAGCAGCCGGGTTAAACTCATCAATATTGCCAAATTCATCGGTACTGATAAAAGCATCAACCGCGTGCTCTAATAAAATTTTATAGCGTTGATTACTTTGCGCTTGATTGTTCGCTTGTAGATATTCACGTAAATAGGTTTCTCGGGTTAAGCGTCGGACAAAAATAAATAAAATTAATACTATCAATGAATAAACCGCAATAATCCACGTTTGCAAACGTATGCTGTATTGTTCAAACCAGCCTTTTTGTGACAAGGCAACCAGATACCAAGCGGTTTTTTTAATATGGGTTCCATAAAGAAAATCGGCATTTTCTAAACCATCTAAATAATGCCCATAAGTGAGGCTGTGTTGCACGCCCTCAGCGCTAAGCTCAATTTGATCCCGATGATTATTTTTGACCACGATTAAGTTTTGCCCCGCAATATTGGCATGGCGTAACATGTCCAGCAATGCTTCAATTTTTAAGCTGATCATCAAGACCATGTTGTCTTTAAGTGGAACCAATAAATCAAAGTGATAATTGCTATGATCATGTCCGTGTATCATCACGCTATCATTGTCTATGTCATGTCGGCTTGAAGTGGCATATAAGGTATTGTTTTGCGCTGTTTTCCAGTGGGTGCGGATATTATTTTCACACAAAAAACTCACCGAACTCTGATCGGTTGAGTATAAAACGTTACTTTGATCATCAAATACCGCATATTTAAATAAATCAGGAAACTGGGTATGTAAGCTTTTTTCAAAATGCAGCCGTTGCGGATTGGGTGGATATTGTGCGAATACAAATGGATCTTGCAGTACGTCCTGATATTCCAATGCAAAACGTTGTGCAACTAATTGACGTTGATAAATATAAGTGTGGATGGTTTCCGCTGTGCCCCGGACATTACTTTTGGCAATTTGGACTTGTTGATTTTGGTAATCCTCAACCCAGAGCTGATAAAACTGATAAAAAATACTACCTATCAGGATTAACAGCCCAATGGTAAAGCTATACACAATCAGAGAATGTCTGCTGTAGCAGGAGCTTGGCAATAATAATAGCAATAACACCATGATCGACAACCAAATGATCATAGGAGAGCTTAAAGTTAATTGTGTAAACGCCGTCACAACACCTCCTGTTTGATGATGATAATGATCATCTAAGCGGTGACTAAGTGAGTGATAATCCAGTGCAGTTTGCCAAGCATATCTATCTCCTGACGGATGAATCTGTTCCGTTGCTTGTTGTCGGCTCCGGTGCAATAGGGCGCTTTGAATAGCCTTAATCAAATCCTTATCCAGCCTAATGTTAGCACTTAATGCCCATGGCGGATATAAGGCGCTGCTATGTAAAAAAGGGTGTTTTGTATCTTGTTGATTTAAGACTCTAAAATCGTCACTATTAATTTGCCAAGCCTGACTCATACGCTCAAGCAGCCCGGCTGAGACAATGCCTATATCCGCTTTACCATCTAATAAGGCATACAGCACATCATCTTCTGGAAAACCCAAAAATTCAACTTGATGAGAGCGTTCTTTAAGGTTTGGTATCGCATCCAATACATTTGACCAAACACTGTTAAAACTTAAACTTTTATAAGAAGTGGCGACAATGCGCTCATGATTAATATCACTCGCATTCACTAAATGGGTTTTTTTTGACAACGTCACTAAGACACCCGCATCTTTGCTATAAGGCTGCTCTTGGTAATGCGGTTTTAAGCTCAAAATCGGCTTGTATTGATATTGGTTATAAAGGCGGCTGGTTTGTAGAGCGTCGGTCAGGATAAAACTGATGTTTTGTCTGGCAATGGCATCTTCAAGATCTAAGTCGCTCAAAGGCACTAGATAAAAATGATGGGCAGGTAAACGTTGATTAAGAAAATCGAGGGTCTTTTTCCATTGTGCAAAACTGGCATCACTGCCCCGCTGATTTAAAACAGCAATGGCATGATCTTCATGCACATGATCAGCTATCAGTGGGAATGGAATGAGAACAAAAAATAGCAACAGTCTAATTTGAAGTGAGAGTTGCCGATATTGTAAAAATGAAAAAAATTGCTTAAGGAAACTCATGACAACCTTAGAGTGATATAGGTGCTCTATAAAAAAAGCATTGCTGAGTAAGGCTTATGAGTCAAAAATGGGGGGAGAAAAATAGTGGGTTGTGAAGGATTAACATCCTCTGACGGCAGATTAAAATACCGATGTTCAATATATTTTCTCAATAAATTCTAACTAGTTATCAACTAGAATTCCCACTAAAATTATAAAGATGGCGGATTATAGAGTAAATTCTATTAAAAATCAAACTATTGCTTATATCTATTACATCGTGAATTTTTGACACAAAATTAACACTATTCATACTTCATAAATAATGGCGCAACTTATTTATCGAACATATGTCTCATAGCCTTTGTTTTCGCCTCTTTGCCTCATGTGTTATCGACTTTTGTCATCTAAGCTGGAGACCAATGCAGTTTATTTTTATCCAGTTAAACCAGAGGCATTTTATAATGAAAGCAACACTGATCACACTCAGTTTGGGGGCTTTATTAACCCAAACAAGCATGGCTTATGAGTCCACTTATGAACGCATTGAATGGGAGCAACGCGGCAATGATAGCTATTATTGTTTAGACATTACCGATGAAAACTGGCGCGTATATCCCGAGTTGCGCGCTTTGGCCTGTGGGGATGATTTATACAGCTTTTCCCCTCAAGCCTTTGTCCGTCGGATTTTCAATACGGATTTACCCGCAGGCTCGCGCTTTAATTGGCGCGTTTGGTCGCCCAGTGGCTATGGACAACCGGGTTTTGAAGGACAAGTGATGGTCGGTGGCTGCCAAGGCTTGCCCTATGCCTCTAGTGGCAATGTGATTCAATGGGGCTGCCGCCTAGAAGACAGCTATTACTGTGTCGATATTTTCGATAATAATGGACAAATGCTGCATCAAGCCGCTGCTTGTGGCGAGGGTTTGCACCATTATTCGCCAGCGGAATTGAATTTAGGCGCGGGGGAATATCAATGGAAAGTCTGGTCGCCATCGCTCAGTGATTACACACAAATGGAAGCAGATTTTTCTGGGCAATTTAGCCTTTCAGCGCCTGCTAGCCCCGTCGGTCAAGGCGCAGATTTATATGCCCAACATTGTGCCGCTTGTCATGGCAACGATCCCCAAACCCAAGGGCGTAGCGGGATTGATAAAGCCACCGATCCCAACCGTACCCGTGCCGCTATCCGTGGCAATGACGGCGGCATGGGCTATTTGGACTTTTTAACCGATCAAAACCTCAGCGATATTGCTGCTTTTGTCCAAAATCCACAAGGGATGGCGAATATTGATGTCAGTTCGTCCAGCGACAGCAACGGCGATGAGCATAGCGATGGTGATGACCATGATGACTGGGATGATGATAACGATCATGACGACGATGATCATGAGTCAGACGACGATGATGACGATGACCACGACAGAGATGATGATTAAATCACCTCGCACTTGATGGTTTTATCATGAAGCAAACAAGCAAACAAAGCCTAGTCTGGGATTTACCTTTACGGTTTTTCCATGGGCTAAGTGTGCTGTGTGTCGTCACGGCTTATCTCAGTGCTGGGGATTCGCGCTATTTACACATCCATCTTAGCGCTGGTTATGTGTTGTTTTGTTTGCTTTTGTTTCGGTTTTATTGGGGATTTAGGGGCAGTTATTATGCCCGCTTTGTCCATTTCCCTCTACAATTTCGACCCGTTTGGGCTTATTTGCGCACCAAGCACCAACCCGAGTATCTCGGACATAATCCCTTAGGCAGTTGGGCAGTTCTACTTTTACTGGGCTTGTTATTGAGCGTCAGTGTCAGCGGTTTAATCGTGCTTGCCGGTGAAGAGCGTTGGGGGCTTCTCCATGGTCATGTCAGCGCTAGCACCGGCGAATTGTTTCACCGCTTACACGCCCTTTTTTTTCAGGCTTTACAATGGATGCTGCTGCTACATATCAGCGCGGTATTGTTCGAGACCTATGGTTTAAAAAAACCACTTATTCCCGCCATGTGGCATGGCAAAAAACCCACAACAAAGACACAGATAAACGTCGCACCCCATTCAACAATAGCACTGGGCTTGATCGGTTTTAGTTTCGGTGTTGCTGTCTTTCATTATTACGACAGACCGAATGTAGCCGCTTTACCCGACAACGCCTTGTGGCGAGAATATTGTAGCGAATGTCATTTAGCTTATCCCCCGAGTTTATTGCCTGCCGCCGCTTGGCAACAGTTAATGCAAGCAGAATTGCATTTTGAAGAAAGTTTGGATTTAGAGCCGGATATTGCTGCTGAAATAAGCCAATTTTTATTCGCCAATGCCGCCGAACAGCAACACAACGAAAGCGCTTGGCATATTCAAAAAACCACCCTAGCGCCGATGCCTTTGCGTATCACCCAGACCCCCTATTGGCGTAAACAGCACCAACACATTGATAAAACCTTTTGGCAACACCCACAAGTCTTGACTCCAGCCAATTGCGCCGCCTGTCATGCAGATGCCGAACAAGGCTGGTTTCAAGACAGCGCTATGCACTTGCCTAGCCCTTAAACCCATGGAGAAACACGATGAGAAATATATTGATACTCGCCTTACTCAGCAGCCCAAGCCTATGGGCTGCCGATGCTACCTTAGGACAACAACTCTGGCAAAGCAGTGATTATAAACAGCGCAGTTGTGTTGATTGTCACGGCACAGACTTAAGCCAGCCGGGTAAGCATTTGCGTACTGGCAAAACCATTGCGCCGATGTCCCCTGCGGTCAATCCTAAACGCTTGAGTAAACCTAAAAAAACCGAAAAATGGTTTAAGCGTAACTGCAAATGGACGCTGGGGCGCTTATGTACGCCCGAAGAAAAAGCCAATATTTTAGCCTTTCTCAAAACCCAATAAGGACAAACACCATGTTTAATCGTTATCGTCTTATCTCTGGACTCGCCTTAGGCTTATTTTTTAGCGCGGCTTTTTTAAGTGCTGATGAATATCCCGGCAAATATAAACTCAATAGCGCCAGCAACCCCCTTTACGAAGAAGAATGCAGCGCCTGTCATTTAGCCTACCCGCCTGCTTTGCTGCCTCAACGCTCATGGCAAGTGATCATGGATAATTTAGATAAACACTTTAGTGAAAATGCCGAAGTGGATGACAAAACCGCCGCCGAATTAGGGCGGTATTTACAACAATATGCCGCTGAAAAAAGTCGGGATTATCTAGCGCAAAAGTTTTTACGCTCCATCGCCAACAACGATACCCCCTTGCGGATTAGTAAAGTGCCGTATTTTCTCAAAGAGCATCACGAAATGCCCCAGCGCATGTATAAAAACAATCCCAAAGTTAAATCTTTAAGCCAATGCGAGACCTGTCACCAACAAGCAACGCAAGGGAATTATCACGAAGAGCAAATTAACATTCCAGGCTTTGGCGCGTGGGAGGATTAAGCGGCTAAAACGATGGGATATTTGTCCTATAAATGCGCTTTTCGCCCATCTGCCGCATGATTTTACCGTGTCTTAAGTTTAGATTAGCTCCAAGTTTTACAACATAACGGATGTTAGCTACTAAGCTAATTTTTACTACAGCAGGGAAATTTTCCACCTGCATAGTGATATTTAGCCTTTACGTAACATCCGTAATATAACTGAGGAGTTACTGATGAAATTATCACACATGGTCTGGGGTTTGGGTTTATGCAGCAGTTTTGCCCTACAAGCGTATGAATCGACTTATGAGCGCATCGAATGGCAACAGCGCGGCACGGATAGCTATTATTGCATGGATATTTTAGATCACACTGGTGTGGTCTATGAGCCATTACGTGCTTTGGTTTGTGGCGAAAACCTGTATCAATTCTCACCTAAAACTTTTGTCACCCAAACCCTAAACGCACCCGATTTACCCGAGGGGTTTGTGTTTGGTTGGCGAATTTGGTCAGCTTCGGGTTATGGCGGCGAAGGGTTTGAGGGCTTTGTCACCGTTGGGGCAGCATCAGCCTCTTGTCCGGCGGCTTACGCTTCTGGGACGGACAAGCTCTCATGGGGCTGCCGAGCGCAAGACAGTTATTACTGTGTTGATGTATTTAATGCCGCAGGTGAGGTGGTACAAGCCCCCGCTGCTTGTGGTGAGGATTTGCACCAATTTACCCCGCCAGCAGAATGGACAGCGGGCAATTATCAATGGAAAGTCTGGTCACCCTCGGGTTATGCCGGGGCTGGCTTTGAAGGCGGGTTTAGCATTGCAGGTGATCCTTTAGTACAAGGGCAAGCTTTATACGTCGAGCATTGCCAAGCTTGTCACGGTAAAGACGTTGCGATGGGACTTTCTGGCATCGGCCGCGCCATGTATGCCGAGGAAACCCGCCGGGCGATTAATAATAATGAGGGTGGCATGGGCTATTTGCATTTCTTAAGCGATAAAGAGCTAGAAGACATTGGCACATTTGTCCGCGATGCTCGCGGTTTATAACACCGAGGAGGCGGGGCTTTAGTCCCGCTCAAACACAGCCTTATACCCAATTAACAGCTCCGATTTTACGCGCCGCTGGAGCGACGCAATACGCATTCCCAAGCTAGAGCTTGGGAACGAGTTGGATCGGCAAAATCTAAGATGGGTATTAATACATGAGACCGTTTATGAAAACCTTATTACTCCTTCTTGGACTCGGCATCAGCCAGCTCAGCTTTGCCTTATCCGCAGGGCAACCCGCGCCGCATTTTAGCCTCAGTGCCAGCCCTGCTAACCCCGCTTTGCAATTAAAAGACTTTCAAGGCAAGGTGGTTTATTTAGATTTTTGGGCTTCTTGGTGTCCGCCTTGTGCCAAATCTTTTCCGCTTTTAAACCAATTACGCGCAGACTTAGGCAATCCTGATTTTGAAGTGGTGGCGATCAATGTCGATGAAAAAATCGAAGACATGCAAGCTTTTTTACGCCAGCATCCGGTTGATTTTGTCACCGCTTGGGATAAAGCCAAGCAAACCCCGGCATTATTTGAAATCCTTGGGATGCCGACGGCATTTTTAGTCGATAAACAAGGCAAGATTCGCCATATTCACAGCGGTTTTCGTCGCCAAGATGTTAGCGCCTTACGTGCCAAAATCGAACAATTATTACAGGAGTAAGGGATGTTAGCCACTATCATGCGTTATTTTTGGTTTTTTTTCTGCCTGAGCTTGCTGGCGGCCTGTCAGCCGGTCAAACCTTGGCAACGCGGCAGCTTAGCCAGTGAGCAAATGCAGCTATATCAAGGCTCCTTGCAAAGCAGTTTGGATGACCATGTCTATTTTAGTAAAGAAGCAGCATCCGGTGGCTATGGTGTCGCCGCTGGTGGTTGTGGCTGCAATTAGAGAAAATCCATGTCTAAAGAAACCAGTTTAAGCTGTCTCACCAGCGCCGCCTTAGCCTTGCCTGCCTTGGCGCAAGCTGCGCCGGATATGCTCGAAGATGCCCAAGTTGAATATCAATTTTCCTATTATGACGAAGCCGATGAGCGAATGCAGGCGCGCACCCATCAAGTCCGCGCCAGCTTGCAGCCCAGTGATAAGTTGAATTTAAATCTGGATTTAACCCGGGATACGCTCTCGGGGGCATCGCCGATGTTTAATATGCCCGTAGAAGGACAAACCCAGCAAATTCTCAGTGGTGCATCGATTCACGAAAAGCGCGATGTGGTGAGCTTCGGCGCGAGCTATAAAATGGCGAAAAATCTGCTAAAAGTCGGCTTAGGGCGCTCGGTAGAAAATGATTACAAATCCAATTTTTATAGCTTGGGCTTAAGTCGCTATTTGAACCAAAAAAACACCCAAGTCGATGTCGGCGTGGGTTTGTCATTGGACAAACACGGCATCGCTGACCAGCCACTGACAGATAAAAAGCGCAGCCTTAGCTATCACTTAGGCGTGACCCAATTACTCAGCCCGCAAAGCTTTATCCAAGCCAATTTAGGCTATGGGCAACATCGCGGGGTATTATCTGATCCCTATAAAAAAGTCTATATTGAAGGCAAAGGCTTAGATGTGGATTTGCGCCCCGAGAGTCGCTATCAAAGCACCTTAAGTCTGTTGTATGCGCGGCAATTTAAAAGCAATGACAGCGCTTTACACTTAGGCTACCGCTATTATCAAGATAACTGGGATATTAAAGCCCATACGCTCAGCGCCAAATATCACTATCCGCTAGCCAAAGGCTGGATGCTGATCCCAGAATTTCGCTATTACAAGCAAAACTCCGCCGATTTCTATCAAGTCTATTTTAATCAAGACAGCATCGGCAGTTATCACAGCAGCGATTATCGCCTAGCGGACTTTAGCGCCCAGACATGGGGCTTGAGTGTCAATAAACGCCTCAGCGACAAGGCAAAAATAGAACTGGGCTGGCAAAGCTATCGCAGCCGCCGAGATACGCCGAATCCATTAGCATTTGATTTGTTGCGACTGGCGATTAAACTGCAATTTTAGTTATAAAATAAATGTAGCCCTAAGCCTGTTTTTATCACAATAGGGCTATCCCCCCCCACCACCAAGCCAGCATCCCTAAGCCATTTAGCCCTAACCACCAAAACATAAAACGCTGGTGTTTTTGCATTTGCCCAGCTTGCTCGGCCACAGTATCCACTAAATCAAGTTCCTGCCCCTGAGCACAGACACCGACAAAACTCGGATAAGCGAATAAACCACTGGCATGAAGAAACAAGCGCCCATCAGCTTGGCGGACTAATTTACCTTGAGCGACCATATATTCATCTGACAAGCGACAAAAACGCTCAACAATTTCATAGCGTTTATATTTAGCTTTATCTGCGCTGGTGGCAATTTGGGGGCATTGGTTCAGCGGCTGATTATAATCATGTAAATCCAAAAAACCCTGATGACTTTCAAAGGCAGCTACGTCAATATAAACACGGTTTTCATCGACTTCTAAACACAGCTCCGGGCTAGAGAGCGCTCGCCAAATTACTTTTCGATGTTTTTCCATGCCTTTATTGGGCTTTTTTCGTTTGCTTTGCCATAGTGCCAGCACAAAAGCACTGTAAAACAAACATGCTTGCCCACTTAAGGGCAAATGAGTAGGGCTTTTATCAACTAAGCGACCGACAAAAAATACATAATTATCGACATGTTGAGGGCTAAAGCGCAGGGCTTTGCGGGTATGTTTTTGCCGCTGTTTTTGTTGTTTTCCACGCCGATAACGTACCAGTGCATTGATTAATAAAATCAGCGCTAACAAACCAAAACCATATCGAAACACCGTCGCTTCTTCCATACTCGGCAACACCCCATCGCTGCGCAAAAAACCGTACGCCAGCAAAGAAGCCGCTTGCAATAGAGCGATGAAAATAAGTGCCGACCATTTTGAAGGGGGTTTGGCTTTATCCATTATTATTGCCGTTATTGTTATTATTGTTGTTGTTATTATTATTGCTGCTGCCCGTCTCAAACAGATCTTCCATCCCTTCCATCTCTGCCACGCCTTTGGGCGTAAGTCCAAGATAATATTCAGGATCCAAACGGGTGATGCGTTGCCCATCAAAACGTAAATACAGTTGTAGCGTTTGCCCGCGAAAATTCTCGACGCTCAGTAAGCCGCTGTGATTAAAAAAATATAAAGCATGATGCCGAAACAGCACATAGGGATACGCCTCTGCTTGGGTTTGCAAATGCTTTTCAATCGCCAGTTTGGCATCTAGGCGTTTTTTAATTCCCGTTTGTTGTAAAAATACCTGTAGTTTAGAGTGATTGATTTTGCTATCTAAGACGACGACTGGCTTGATGTTCATATTGCTGCCCCCTGCCATAAAAATTCGATATTTTGAAACGGTAAATTAATCGCCTGTAGATGATAAAAGGCATTATTTTTATGTTTTTTGTAATGGTATTCGCGCAAGGCTTTGGTAGTAAAAAACACATTATTACGCACACCGTCTTGATATAAAGCCGCATGTTGCTGCAAAATCGCGCTAATTTCTAGGCAATAATACCCTTGTTGTTGCTGGGCGAGTTCTAGCACTGCGCCTTGATACAGCGAATAATCAAATAAATGTGCCTGTTTATGGCGCTGCTCATCGCCATAGACCACGGTGGTATCGCGCAGCGCCATGATATGCAGATAATTATTCACAAGCTCGGTGCTGGCAAGGCTAAAAATATCCTCACGCATTTTTAAATACACCCGATTTTGCGGGCTTAAGACTTCCAGATCATTTTCTGTTTTTAGAATAGCGGAATGCAGCGGATATTCAAGTTCATCCACTTGTAGATAAAATAAATCCTCGGCATACAGGGCTTGGAGGTTTGTATCGCGGGCAATAATCGCTCGTAGATGGTTTTCCTCGCTATACAATTCTGGCGTAATCGAGGCTTGTTTTTGTCGGTGCGGGGTATCGAGTTGTTTTAAATTATTGCGTAAGAAAAAAACTTTGTTATAACTAGCGATACGTTCAGGCGCTAAAGGCGGATAACGCGCTGGGTCGTCTTGATAGAGTTGTTTTTGTAACAAACAGGTATAACTTTTCGTCAGCTTGGCGCTCTCGCGCACATAAGGGCAACCCAAATGGCAATAGGGCATATAAGCACAGGCGGCACATTCGGGATCGATGTCCAAACGGTTTTCATTGCGCTCCATCACATGCCAAGCATGATCAATAATCTCCTCGATGGCATCGCTAAAGACATTGCCATAACGGTAAGCACTAGAGGCTTGACCACGCGGGCAAGCATAGACATCGCCATCGGATTGCAACAAAAAGAATTTATTGCCGCAGTTGCTTGCCGAACAACAAAATTCAGGGGTAAATTCCTTAAACCAATCGGTTTTGAAAGCATTTGCCAACGGCGTGTGGGCAAAAGCCGCTTTCAGGCGCTGATAAAATGCCACTTGCTCCGTGCCGCTGAGCATGTGGGTTTCGGCATTGGCTGGGCTATCGGGGCTATCAAAACCAAACATGATATTGAAGCGGCTCATGTCCAGCCCCAGCTCCTCATGTAAATAATGAATATCGGCAATAAAACCGTCTATGTGGGCTAAATGCGCCCGCGTGACCACACAGGAGATTTTTTTATGATAGGGATAGCTTGCCAATGCTTGAAGGTTGCGCCGAATCCGCACTAAGGTGCTATTGCCGCGTTTATCTCGACGCAAGCGCCCGTGCAAGACCAAAGGCAAATCGACACTGCCACTGATAGAAACCTGATGCTTGAGAAACACTGGCACATGTTTTTGAAAATTGAGTAAATTGGTTTTGATATGCAGCGGATTGAGCTGGAAGCCTTGGGCTTTGATCGCCTCGCCGTGCTGCTGGTAATGCTTGGCGGCAATGCTAAACAAGGCATCTAGCGTCGCACTCGGCAAAGTCGTCACCTCGCCGCCATGAAAAGATAAATTAAAAGGTAAATAACCGCGTTCTAACAAAGCCTTGAGGGTAAAATCCAAGGTATGCAAAACCGCTTTATGATCCGGTTTTTTCTCGGTTAAATCGCCCAAATAGCAATATTGACAACGCATATTGCAATAATCTGTCGGGGCGTATAGCAGATGGATGGCTTTTTTGATCGGCATTGTACTTACCGTCGTTTTCAGTTGATGCCAGCGCTTTATCCCGATGATTTGAAATATTTAGCGACACCTGTTTGTATAAACCGAGATGTCGCTTAAGCCGGGGTTATTCGCTGACTTCTTCAACAATGGTGCGCATAAATTGGATAATTTCAGCTTCCAAAGCTTTGCCATCACCCATTAATTGTGGTTTTCTAAAGGCTAAATAAATGGTTTCGGGCTTACCCGCTTTGCTGTAAATCACCACGGTAAACGGGCACATGGTCGCATTGACAGGGTGTACTTGGGTCATTTTGTGGGAAAACACCGCGCTGCAAAACTCAATCGCCTCGGCTTGTTCATACACGGCTTTATCAAAGCCCAAATCTTTAGCCGTGCGTTGCATCATTTCTTGAATGTGTAGTTCGCCGCTGACTTTTAAGCCTTGGTTTTCAATTGCCATGATGACATTTTCTTTGGTCATCTCGAAATCGTCTTCGAGGCTATAAATAATGCTTGTACCACTGTCATCAACTAGCTCGGCGCTGACGTTAAGACTAAACCCCAGTAAGAGTGAAAGTAAAATTAAGCTGTTTTTCATGTAAGCTCCTAAAGCTTAAAAAGAGGGTAAAAGTGTCCTATTAGGACTGAGAACCGAGAATAATATGCAGATGTTGTAAACGGGTCAGCATTTGCAAACCGCCTTGGACAACCATTTCAGGATTGGGGTGTTGTAATTCTTCGGCAATTTGCAAAATCAAATTTTTTGCCCGATTACAACCCGCATCTGCTTGTAAGAGTTCAAACAAACGCGCTAACACTGGGTTCGCTTCGATAAAACGCACCTCATCATCGGGGTCACGATAAATGATAATGTGGGTTTCTTCGGGGGTATCGGGAACTTGTTCATCGCTGATGGTATGCACAGCCCAGTTGTAACGCAGGCATTGCGCCACCGGAGAGAGAATCAGCCGCTGTGCTAATAAGTCGCCTTGGCGATTATAGGCTGTCCAATCCACCTCGATTTTAGCGCTCATCAGGGCTAATTCTGCCCATTCATAATGTGCCAGCTCCCATAAAAACGCCGGGTCTGAGTCTTTGACTTCATATTCATCGTGCAAAAAGCTTAAAAATTCTTGTGAGATTTCGGCAAAATAGGGGGTTTGGCAATGGTGATGGGCAAAAAAATCCCGCGCCAGTTGTTCCCAGTTGTCATCCGTATATAAGCTCCGTAGCACCGGAAAACCATTATCTAAAAAGCCACGAACATTGTTAAAAAATAATTCTTGATAGACTTGTAGGCGCTGTGTGGGCACATCTTCAAGCGCGGCAGCGCCGTCGAGTTGGCGAATTTGGGCGCTAAAAGCCCGCTGGGTTTGTTGAAAACTAGCCATGCGTGCCCGTGCCTTGTTTGCTTTGGTAATTGGCTTGAATTTGGCGGATTTGCTCAAGCTCTGCTAAAACCTCAGCCAAAGGCGGGATATTAAAATCGCGTTCTAACAAAGTTGGGAATAAACCTGCATGTTCGTAAGCGACTTCCAACAATGACCACACCGGGTCGATGACATCCGCACCGTGGGTATCGACAATCAGATCTTTGGCTTCGTTGTAATGCCCTGCGATGTGCCCGTAAGCAATGCGCTCTTTCGGTAAAGCCTTGAGATACTCAGCCGCATCATAGTTATGATTAACCGAGTTGACATAAATATTATTCACGTCGATAAGCAAATCACAATCAGCCTTGTCTAAAATCGCCTTGATAAAATCAATTTCGGCCATTTCTTTACCGGGTGCGGCGTAATAGGAGACATTTTCTATCGCCATCCGTTGCCCGATAATGTCTTGAACGCGCAAAATCCGCTCAGAGACGTAATCTATCGCGGCTTCGGTGAACGGTATCGGCATTAAATCGTATAAATGTCCATCATCAGAACAATAGCTTAGGTGTTCGCTATAAGCACGAATACCATGCTCGTCCATAAAGTCTTTGACGCTGTGAACAAAGGTTTCATCCAAAGGTGCAGGACTACCGATAGACAGGGATAAGCCGTGGAGGACAAAGGGGTGGCGTTCGGTAAAGGCGCGAAAACGTTTGCCCAAACTGCCGCCCATCGGAATCCAGTTTTCGGGCGCGACTTCAAAAAAGTCGATATTATCCGGCTGTTGTTGCTCCAGCTCTTCCATTAATTGACCACGGCGCAGTCCTAAGCCTACACCAGCATCAGTTTGAATCGGATTATTTTCGCGCATATCGCCCCCTTATGCTGATTGATATTTTTTCCGAATGACGTAGTCGAGGCTAACATATTTCCCCGCGCCAAGCATCAATAAAGCCAGTAACATAATAAAATAGGTCGTTGCCCATTCGATGCCGTTATTGCTGATGACAAAATTGCCGTTTTCTGTCAGCCAACTATAATTGCCATGTTCTTGTAATATTTGTCGCGCCATGCTCAAACGTTCAAGGCTGCCATCAATGTCTTCGGGTGGAAAAGGCGACATTTTATCTGCCACTGCTTGCCAGCCATGTTGTAAATGCACGGTAAAAATAGCCACTAACATCGTCACCATCAAGGGAATGGAAACCCAGCGCACACCAAGGCCGATAAGCAAACACACCGCACCGATGACTTCTGTCCCAGTTGCCATTAATGCCATGAAGTACGGTGCTGGCAAACCTAGGCCCCAATCAGGGTTACCAAACCATTGGACGATGTTATCAAAGCCATCGACTTTGTTCATGCCGGCGATAAAAAAAACTGGCGCAAGATATAAGCGCAGGGCTAGCGGGGCTAAAAAACTTAAATATTGAGTAAAACTATCGAGTAGGGATTGCGCTTGTACAGCGACTTTAATCAGGGGATTCATAAGCAATAGAACGGGGTGAGGAAGGGGAAAAAAAGTATGCCAGAGATAGCATACTTCAGGAGACTGCCCGAGGACAGCCTCCTTGGCTATTGCGTTAAAAAACAGACTTATTTTTTATCGCCACCGCATTTGCCTTCGCCACATTTACCTTCTTTGCCTTTGTCAGCGCCAGCAGCGCCTTTATCGCCACCGCATTTGCCTTCGCCACACTTGCCTTCTTTGCCTTTGTCAGCACCAGCAGCGCCTTTATCGCCACCGCATTTGCCTTCGCCACATTTGCCTTCTTTGCCTTTGTCGCCACCAGCCGCTGCGCCTTTATCACCGCCGCATTTGCCTTCGCCACACTTGCCTTCTTTGCCTTTGTCGCCACCAGCCGCTGCGCCTTTATCACCGCCGCATTTGCCTTCACCACACTTGCCTTCGCCGTCTTTGCTGGCAACCACAACTTGATAACCTGAGGAAAGCTCGGTCATTTCAAAAGGATTGCTTTGGCTGCTTGCCATTGCGCCAGTTAAAGAACCACCTGCGACTAAGCTTGCACCAATTGCGAGGGCTAAAGTTTTATTGGTTTTTGCCATGAGATTCGACTCCGTAAAAATGTTTATATATCATCAAGTTCTAATATATAGAAGCAAGACGTGTGTGTCATTTTTGCTTATCCTTATAGAAAAAGTCAAGTATTTTTTAGCCTTGAACTTAAGACACATTTATGTGCCGAAAAAATGGCCAAAAATATCGCTTTTTATCTCAAGCAACATTATTAACTGATATTACGCACTAAACCTAATTTTTGTCACAGTATAGTGGTTTGCCACCCGCCTAGTCGTATTTAGCCGTGGAGCAATGACGATTTTTTGCCTTTTGGGGCATTGATAAGCCTTTGCGTAACATCAATTTTTAAAGAAAAGGCTTCTTAATTCCTCATTCTACGGCTAAATATCACTAGACAGGTGCAAACAGTTTAATCAGTTTATTGCACATAGCGATTGAATTATATGCATCAATTTGTCATAGTAATGGCAGTTATTATACATAACTAACTAAATGTTAAGCAAAAACTTTTTCATACTCAATATCAATAACTAACTGATGTTAGGCAAAGGCTAAATACCACTAGGCAGGTGGTAAGTCACTCTGTTGTGACCAAAACTGGCTTAGTGCATACATCAAATTATATTTATTTTCAGGCTCTATTCATGTTAAAGAATAAATTAGAATCAGGACAGCGTGTCAGCGCTTGGCTTGCCTCAGAAAGACCCCGTGAAAAATTTTTACAGCAAGGCGCGGAAGCCTTGAGTGATGCTGAATTATTGGCTATTTTTTTACGCACGGGCGTGCGGGGAAAAAATGTCTTACAACTGGCACAAGAATTATTACGTATCTTTGGTGATTTGCGGGGCTTGTTAAATGCCGATTTTCGGGCATTTTCGCAAGTCAAAGGTTTGGGGCAAGCCAAGTACGTGCAATTACATGCGGCTAAAGAACTTATTCAACGCTATTTGCGTATTGAAATAGGTCGCCACGACACATTGGACTCACCAACGGCAACTAAAAACTTTCTCGCCCAACGTTTGCGGGATAAACGCTCAGAGGTTTTTGCGGTGCTATTTTTAGATAATCAAAATCAAGTCATCAGTTATCAGGAATTATTTCAAGGCAGTTTGCAAAAAACCCATGTTCATCCACGAGAAATCGTTCATCAATGCTTATTGCACAATGCTGCTGCGGTCATTTTTGCCCACAACCACCCCTCTGGACACAGTGAACCGAGTCAAGCTGACATCGAATTAACTCAGGCGTTGAAATCGTTGTTAGTCAAATTAGAAATACAAGTGCATGACCATTTGATTGTCGGCAATCAAATTCAATCATTAGCAGAACTGGGATTATTATAGTTTGAGAGTCTATGCGAAATATGAATAATCTGCTACAAATCCACTATTTTGGTCTAATTCCGCGCTTTTATTCAAGAAAAAGGATTCTTAACGACTCACTCGTCGTTAAGTTCGCCTCACAAAACCACGCAATTAGCCTCAAAACATCTGATTTCCGCGACGACTCCCATACTCCGCATAGACTCTGAAGCCATGATCTGCTCGCTTTTATCGTCGTGGTTTGTGCTAAGATTCGGCTTTTGTTTGTGCTAAGGATATAACAACATGCTCGCAGTGATTGGTGGTACTGGTGTTGATAAATTTCCAGGATTGGAATTAGAACGTCGGCAAGTCGTGCAAACCCCTTATGGGCTGCCCTCATCACCCCTTTTATATGGGCGTTATCAAGGTAAACAGGTGGTATTTTTAGCGCGGCATGGCAGCAGTCACAGCATTCCCCCCCATCAAATTAATTATCGAGCTAATATTTGGGCCTTACAAAAAATTGGTGTTCAACGGATTTTTTCTCTCGCCGCTGTTGGGGCTATCAATGCCGAGATGAAAAATGCTGATTTGGTCATTCCTGATCAATTAATTGATTACACTTGGGGACGGCAACATACGTTTTTTGAAGCCCCAGATAAACCCGTGACCCATATTGATTTCAGCCAGCCTTATTGTCCTGAGTTTTCTGCGGATTTATTGCGTGTTGCCAAAGACAACCATATTGTTGCTCACCCTCAAGCGGTTTATGCCGTCACCCAAGGACCACGTTTAGAGACTAGCGCCGAAATTAACCGCTTAGAGCGCGATGGTTGCGATATTGTCGGTATGACAGCTATGCCGGAGGCGGTACTGGCTAAGGAACTGGGGCTTTGTTATGCCAGTTGCGCCATTATTGCTAATCCTGCGGCAGGTCGTGGCGATGGTGAGAGCATTGATATGGAGGCAATTGAAGCCTATGTTGCCCAAGGCTTAAGCCAAGCCCAAGCATTATTGGTCGCTTATTTGGCACAAAGCGATAACGGATAAATTTTTATCCAAAAAAATTAGCACATTCCAGCTTATGAATAATATAAGCAATAGCATTTATCTGTTATGATCGCGCCCGAGTGGCAAGAAAGGCACAAGACATTTGCGCCTTTTTTATTTTTAACGCCACTCTAAATCGGAATATCCGCTATGCTTCATACGGATATCCTATTTTAAAGCCGTGAGATTTTACGTTTTTTAACCTCAATGTAGGTTATATTTTAGCGCTAAGCTTAACAATTTTAGGAGTCACATAATGGCGCAAACCTTTGACGTTGCCGTTGTAGGTGCAACAGGTGCAGTCGGCGAAACCATGCTGTCTATTTTAGAACAACGCAATTTCCCTGTTGGTAAGGTCTATCCCTTATCCAGCCACCGCTCTGCTGGTAAACGAATTATGTTCAAAGGTAAGTCTTTGGTGGTCGAAGACTTAGAAGAGTTTGATTTTAGCAAGGTACAAATTGGTTTGTTTTCGCCAGGTGCCTCAGTCTCTAAGATTCACGCGCCACGGGCAGGGGCGGCTGGTTGTGTGGTGATTGATAACACCTCAGAGTTTCGTCGTGATGCCGATATTCCCTTGATTGTCCCTGAAGTTAATCCGCACGCCATTGCGGGTTATAAAGAGCGCAATATTATCGCTAATCCTAATTGCTCAACCATTCAAATGCTCGTTGCCCTCAAACCCATTTATGATGCCGTCGGTATTGAGCGCATTAATGTGGCCACTTATCAATCCGTCTCTGGCACAGGCAAGCCTGCAATTGAAGAGCTAGCAGGTCAAACCGCAGCTTTACTCAATGGTAAACCCATTGAGCCAAGTGTTTATCCTAAACAAATCGCGTTTAATGCTTTGCCGCATATCGATGTGTTTATGGATAACGGCTATACCAAAGAAGAAATGAAAATGGTTTGGGAAACACAAAAAATCTTTGAAGATGATAGCATTCAAGTCAACCCAACTGCCGTGCGTTTACCTGTGTTTTATGGACACTCTGAGGCGATTCATATTGAAACCCGCGACAAAATCAGTGCCGCAGCAGCGCGTGAGCTACTCGAAAAAGCGCAAGGTGTGGTGGTGATGGATGAACATAAAGACGGTGGTTATCCAACTGCTGTCACGGAAGGTGCTGGCAATGATCCCGTCTATGTTGGGCGTATTCGTGAAGATATTTCCCATCCACGTGGGCTCAATTTATGGGTCGTGGCGGATAATATCCGCAAAGGTGCCGCACTTAACAGTATTCAGATTGCTGAAGAACTGATTAAAAACCATTTGTAGACTCTGAGCTATGATTGAGTCATCAGAATGATAATAACTGATGACTCAATCAGACTTAAACACTTAAGAATCAATCTATTTTTTAAGTTCAAGCTATGAATCAGGTTTTCAATAATTGAAAATACTCATTCTTACGGCTCAATTTTTTGTCGAAAAAATGAGATAAAAAATTCAAAAAAAACTATATAAAATTTGCAGTTAGTGCTACATTATTAAAGTAGCTTATTAAGTGTGGCGATGCGAACAAGTACGAGTGCCGATTATCTGCGGTAAGAGAACAGAGGTAAGATAATGCGTAAACTAATCACGATAGGAATAGGACTGATTTTAATGCTCAGTCCTTGGCTGGTTCATGCCTTGGGTCTTAGCAGCATAGAAGTGACTTCTAAACTCAATCAACCCCTCGATGCCCGTATTCATGTATCGGCCGTTCCTGAAGCGGATGCTAAAAATCTCAAAATTGAACTGGCTAGCCGCGATGCTTTTGCGCGTGCAGGTTTAGAGCGTGACTATGTGCTCTCGACTTTGGACTTCCAAGCAAACGTAGGTGATGACAACATATCAGCCACCATCCGCATCACCAGTGTGCAACCAATTACTGAACCTTTCTTAAACTTTCTTTTAGAAGTCACTTGGCCTAACGGGCGTATCTTACGTGAATACACCGTCTTATTAGATCCGCCAGTTTACGCAGCAGGGCAAGCCCCCGCACCAGTCAGCGTACCAGCACGTACTATGCCCACTCAGCCAGTATTTGCCCCTATTCAATCGCAAATCATCCCCAATAATACTAAAACCACCAATACCGCAGCTGCGAGCAATATCAGCACCGCAGGTTTAGTTGCAGGTCAAGGGCAAAGCTTGCCCCCTTCAAGTAATCGTCGCCCAAGTAAAAAGCCTCCGCTTGCCACTGCCGGGCGTAACACGAAAAAATCTCGCCCAAGTAGAAGCAAAAGCCGTCCACGTTCTAGTTTAGCCACGGCACAAGATTACCGTACCCGCAAAGGTGATAGCTTATGGGTTATTGCAAAAAATATGCGTCAAGGAACATCGTATAGTCAAAATCAAATGATGGCGGCTTTGTATCAAAATAATCCTCAAGCCTTTTTCCGTGGCAATATGAACCGCTTGAAAGCCGGAGCCACTTTACAGCGCCCAAGCGATGCTAATTTAACCGCACTCAATAATAAGCAAGCGCAAAATATTTATGCTAAACATCAAAACGACTGGCAAGACTATCGCAGTGCTAGCACCAGCACCCCACGCCTTGCACCCAAAAGTGATATTAAAATCCCCGACAGCGCAGGCACCAGTAGCGCAAGTGCTGATAGCAGCAACACCTCCGAAGGCGATAAAACCACGCTAGCTGCTAGCGATACAAATAGTAGTGACAAAGCCCGCTTTAGTATTGAAGGCGCAAATGAACAAGCTGAAATCAGTGGCGGCGAAGCCGGTGAACAAAACCAAGCACTCAAAAACCGCCTCGTTGCCCTTAACGAAGAAAACGAGCGTATTCAAGCAGAAAACCAACATTTACGTGATGACTTAGAAGCGACCCGCCAGTCTGTTGAAGAAATGCAGCAGCAAATGAAGCAGATGGTGGCAATGCAAAACAAATTGTTTGCACAATTAGAAGCTCAGCTTAAACAAGGTGATGGCAATATCACTAAAGATGATTTAGAAAAAACCATCGAATCGGTGAAAACTGCGAGTGAATCATTGGATGCAGATACCAGTGATAACGAAACCAATACCGTAGCCGATGAAGAAGGCAAAGATAACGCGGAAACCACCACAGCAGAAAATGATGGCAGTGAAGAAGAAACAGTGGCAGATGCTGAAACAGAGAACGAAGCCGAAAAAGAAATAACCGCAGAAAATACCGTTGATGCAGCGGCAGATAAGGCAACTGATGAAAATGCAAGCGAAGCTGAAGATAGCATGGCAACAGCGGGCGATGAAGATGCGAACACGGCTGACAATAGCGACAGTTCAGAAAGCACTAAGCCCCGTTTTTCAGTTTCCTCTTTGACCGATAAAGGCGATGAGGATGCAGCCGATAATGCTGAAAATACGGCAGATGAAGCGGTCGATGAGAATAGTGAAGAGGACGTGGAAACTGACATCGCAAGCAATGCCTCAGCCGATAGTGAAGATGCGGTTGCTGATGACAGTACCGATTCTAATGCAGAAACGGTTGCAGATGATACGGTTGATGCAAATGACGGCTTTAATGACGATACACAAGCTAGTGATGAAAGCAGCGATAACACCGACACACAAGCCTTTGCTGATGATGCAGCAAGCAATAACAGCACCACGACGGAAGATGGTTTTGAAGACACAGGTGCGGATGCGAGCACTACTGATGATGGTGGCTGGGGTGATGATGAAGCCAGCGATGCAGACAGCGTAGCAACAACAGAAGATAATGCCGCTACAGAGGTAAGTACTGAAGAACCAGCCGTGACACCAAGTGATAATAATGAGACAGCAGCGACGGAAACGTCTTTGATGGATGATAGCTTTGGCATGATCAGCGATATTATCGAAGAGTATGTCCCTGGCGGAAACAGCAGTCTCTTGGGTGTTTTAGCCTTGTTGTTACTACTGCCTTTTGCACTCGTATTTGCCTTCATTCGCCGTCGTCAAAAAAATAAAGCCAACGAAGACGATCAGATGGATACTGAAGCAATGCCTGCAACTGCACCCAACACAGGTGCTGATGGCGCAGGTGTGATAACGGGTGATGAAAATGAAGAATTGGTGGCTGAGGCACAGTTAGAAACAGATCCTGATGCACAACCTACTGAGGATGACAGTAATTTAGATGATGAAGCCAGTGAACACGATGGTGGCATCAATGACCTAAATGTCGAGATGGATGAGGACAGCCCTAGTCAAGCTGATGTTTTAGAAGAAGTTGATGTCTATATTGCTTATGAGCGTTTAGATCATGCACAAGATGTGTTAGATAAAGCGATAAAAGCAGAACCTCAAAACAGTGCTTATCATCTAAAACAATTAGAATTAGATGCTGCTAACTCAGATAGCAATGCCTTTGAAGAACATGCGCATGATTTATATGCGCTAACCGAAGGTAAAGGCGAAGAATGGGAAACCGCCAACGCTTTGTGGGATAGCATGGAGCAAGGTAAACCGTTAAACATTGACGAAAATAAAGCCCAAAATAGCTGGGTCGTCGGTGCAGGTCTCGCAGCGGGTGTTGCCGCAGCAACCGGGGCAGCATTGTTAAGTGATAGTGATGATGACACGGATGCCAAGGCATTGGATGATGAAATCACTAAAGAATTAGATGAACTTGATTTTGGCAGTGATATGGACATGGCATCTGATACAGATGCCGACACAGATGAAGGTTCAGACGATGCCTTAACTGATGACAATGACTTAGAAAGTTTAGACTTTGATTTATCTAGCCTCGATGACAATGCCGATGAACCAGAAGCGGCTAAAACTGACCCAGCGCCAGAAGTACCTGGTAATGAATTAGAAGAACTTGAATTTGATCTGAATTTAGATGCGGATTCGTCATCTGACAGTGATGATACTGGTTTGGAAATGGGTACTGATGATGATTTAGACCTTGGCGACTTAGACTTAGATATGTCTGCTGATGACAGCGGCGATGCTAACTTGGATACGGGTGCTGATGATGATTTGGATCTTGGCGACTTAGACTTAGATATGCCTGCTGATGACAGTGCCGATGCCAGCTTGGATACGGGTGCTGATGATGATTTAGATCTTGGCGACTTAGACTTAGATATGCCTGCTGATGACAGCGCCGATGCCAGCTTGGATACCGGTGTCGATGATGATTTAGATCTTGGTGACTTAGATTTAGATATGCCTGCTGATGACAGCGGCGATGCTAGCTTGGATACCGGTGCTGATGATGATTTAGATCTTGGTGACTTAGATTTAGATATGCCTTCTGATTCCAGCTTAGATACCGGTGTCGATGATGATTTAGATCTTGGCGACTTAGATTTGGATATGCCTGCTGATGACAGCGCCGATGCCAGCTTAGATACCGGTGTCGATGATGATTTAGATCTTGGCGACTTAGACTTAGATATGCCTGCTGATGACAGCGCCGATGCCAGCTTGGATACCGGTGTCGATGATGATTTAGACCTTGGCGACTTAGACTTAGATATGCCTGCTGATGACAGTGCCGATGCCAGCTTGGATACGGGTGCTGATGATGATTTAGATCTTGGCGACTTAGACTTAGATATGCCTGCTGATGACAGCGCCGATGCCAGCTTGGATACCGGTGTCGATGATGATTTAGATCTTGGTGACTTAGATTTAGATATGCCTGCTGATGACAGTGCCGATGCCAGCTTGGATACCGGTGTCGATGATGATTTAGATCTTGGTGACTTAGATTTAGATATGCCTGCCGATGCCAGCTTGGATACCGATGTCGATGATGATTTAGATCTTGGCGACTTAGATTTAGATATGCCTGCTGATGACAGCACCGATGCCAGCTTAGATACAGGTGTTGATGATGATTTAGACCTTGGCGACTTAGACTTAGATATGCCTGCTGATGACAGTGCCGATGCCAGCTTGGATACGGGTGCTGATGATGATTTAGATCTTGGCGACTTAGACTTAGATATGCCTGCTGATGACAGCGCCGATGCCAGCTTGGATACCGGTGTCGATGATGATTTAGATCTTGGTGACTTAGATTTAGATATGCCTGCTGATGCCAGCTTAAATACCGGTGTCAATGATGATTTAGATCTTGGCGACTTAGATTTAAATATGCCTGCTGATGATAGCGCCGATGCCAGCTTAGATACCGGTGTGGATGATGATTTAGACCTTGGCGATTTAGACTTAGATGTCCCTGCTGCTGACGATAGCACTGATGTTGGTCTTGATGATGACTTAGGCTTAGATGCTGGCACTGATGATTTAGATCTTGATATGCCAGCCGATGATGTAGCAGACACGGATGATGATTTAGACCTCTGTGACTTGGATCTTGATGCCCCCGCTGATGCCAGTGCAGATAGCGATTTAGACGTGGGTTTTGAAGATGACCTCAGCACCTTGGAACTGCCCGAAGATGAAGGCTTAGATGCGATTGATGATACGCCAGCACTTGAAGATGATTTAAGCACGCTTGAATTACCAGAAGCCAGCAGCGATGATAGTTTAAGTGATCAACTGGATGAGACCTTAGGTTTTTCTGAAACCGACCTAGATACCATTGAAACCGAGTTGGATGCAGATTTAAGCAGCGATGATTTAAATCTGGATGAAGACAGTGGTGAACTGGATTTAGATATTGCCGATGACAGTGGTGATTTAGCCTTAGGTGATGACTTGAATCTCGCCGCTGATTTAGAGCCTGAAAACGATTTAGACACCGCCAGCTTTGCCATTGATGAAGATAGCCCGATTGTGGATGATTCGCCAAGCTTTGACTTGGACAGCAGCGATGAGGGCGATCTTGACCTTGATTTAGGCGATATGGATTTAGATGCTGACTTAAGTCTGGATGGTGGTGATGATTTAAATCTCGATGACTTGAGTTTAGATGACACGGGCATGGATGCCGATGCCTTAGGCTTGGATGATGATGTCGATGCGGCGATGATGAACAGCACCACCGATATTGGTCAGCATTTAGATAATGAAATTGATGCCAAATTTAATTTGGTTAAACTTTATCAAGAAATGCACGACAATCCCTCGGCGCGTGATATGTTGGCAGAAATCATCAAAGAAGGCGATGCGGAACAACAAGTACGTGCCCAAGATATGTTAGATAAACTCTCTGACTAAACCGCTGTCCTACCCGCCCCTTATACTCTAAGGGGCAAGCCCCTCTTTTTTTCTTGATACAATGCCCACACTATAAGGGGCTAGCGTTACAGTAGCGCTAGCCTATTCCCCACGGTTTACCTGACGTAGGATACGATGATGACATTGCCTCGCGCGCATGAATTACCTGTTTGTAATATTCCGGCACACCCTGAACCAGACACCATTTCGCCCGCACAACAGCAAGATTATATCGACAAAATCAAAGCCCTACTCAAAGCTGAAAATGCTGCCCTAGTCGCGCATTATTACACCGATGCCAGTCTACAAGCCCTTGCCGAAGAAACGGGCGGCATGGTTGCTGACTCCTTGGAAATGGCTCGTTTTGGTAAAGAACATCCCGCTACAACGTTAATTGTCGCTGGGGTAAAATTTATGGGCGAGACCGCAAAAATTCTCAGCCCTGATAAACGCGTGCTGATGCCGACACTGGAGGCAACTTGTTCTTTAGATGTCAGTTGCCCGATTGAGCAATTCAGTGATTTTTGTGACCAACATCCCGAGCGTGAAGTGGTGGTCTATGCCAATACCTCAGCAGCAGTAAAAGCCCGCGCCGATTGGGTGGTCACTTCCAGCATCGCCCTCAAAGTTGCCGAACACATGGCAGCGAAAGGACAAAAAATCATTTGGGCCCCGGATAAATACCTTGGCGATTACGTCCAGAGCCAATCAGGTGTAGACATGTTGCCTTGGCAAGGTAGCTGTATTGTTCACGAACAATTCAAAGCCGATGCTCTCGAAAAACTTAAAGCCGAAACCGACGATGTCGCCGTTTTGGTGCATCCCGAATCCCCCGCCAATGTCATTGCCCTAGCCGATGTGGTCGGCTCCACAACTCAGCTAATCCACGCTGCCCGTGATTTGCCACAAAAAAATGTCATTGTTGCCACCGATAGAGGGATTTTTTACAAAATGAAACAAGCGGCAGCGGGGAAAAACCTGATCGAAGCCCCGAATGCTGGTGAGGGTGCAACTTGCCGCAGCTGCGCCCACTGCCCTTGGATGGCGATGAACAATGTTGAAAACCTCTATCAGAGCCTGAAAACCGGAGCCAATGAAATTCATATCGACCCCGACATTGGCAAACAAGCCATGCGTCCTTTGCAACGCATGTTAGATTTTTCTAAACAAGGTCAATAAATTTTGGATTTTGACAGCGCCCTAGTACAACAGCGCCTTAAGGCGCTACAAAATCCAGAGACTCAAAATGCTCTAAGCCAAAGCTTATTTGGCTTAGAGCGCGAAGCACTGCGCATGGGTGTGGATGGCTATATCGCCCAAACGCCACACCCAAGCGCGCTAGGCTCTACCCTGACCCACCCGTGGATTACCACCGATTATTCCGAGGCACTGCTAGAATTTATTACCCCGCCACGCTTACAAATCAGCGAGGCGCTGGCGGACTTGCACCAGCGGCAACAATTTACCTATCAACATTTAGGCAATGAAAGCCTGTGGTCGGCAAGTATGCCCTGTCGTTTGCCCGATGATGAACAAATCCCTATCGCTTATTATGGCGAGTCCAATTCCGGCAAAATGAAAAGTATTTATCGCCGTGGGCTTGGACATCGCTATGGGCGCACCATGCAAGTGATTGCTGGGATTCATGTCAATTACTCCTTTAGCCAAGCTTTTTGGCAACAATATCAAAGCCTATTAGGTGAGTCAGGCGAATTACAAGAGTTTATCGACCAACATTATTTTGGTTTGATTCGTAATCTACAACGCTATGGCTGGCTGGTTTCGTACTTGTTTGGCGCATCGCCTGCGGTTTGCACCTCATTTATCAAAGGGCATAAAGCCGAAAAACAATTATCGCGTTTAGGCGAAGATACCTATTACGAACCCTTTGCCACTTCAATTCGTATGGGCGACATTGGTTATCAAAACTACCAAGAGGGAAAAACGGGGATTAAAGCCTGCTATAACACCGTGAATAGCTATGTTGCTAGCCTGCGCCGAGCGCTAAATCAGCGCTGCCCACGTTACCAAGACATCGGCATCAAAGTCGATGGCGACTATCGACAACTCAATGATGCCGTGCTACAAATCGAAAACGAATATTACAGCTCGGTGCGCCCAAAACAAATCCTCGAGGGCGATGAGCAACCGATTCACGCCTTGCACAATCGCGGTGTGCGTTATATCGAGTTGCGCTCGGTAGACATTAATCCTTATTTGCCTTTAGGTATTGCCGAAGAGCAACTGTGTTTTATTGAAACCCTGCTGCTATTTTGCTTGCTACAAGACAGCCCCTTGATTGATAAAACCGAACAACAAGCCATTGACCACAATCAAAGCTTAGTCGCCCATCAAGGGCGCAGCCACGGCTTAAAACTGCGTCTAGCTGATACAGAGACGAGCTTGGAGACGTGGGGACTGGACTTGTGTGATGCCATGCAAGGCTGCGCTGAATTGCTCGATAGCATAGAAGGACGAGACATGTACCAACACAGCCTCAAACGCCAACAACAACGCCTTACCCACAGCACCGAGACCTATTCGGCACAAATACTCAACGAAATGCGCAGCGAGCAAGAGAGTTTTTTCGAGTTTGCCTACCGCTATACTCAAACTCACCGTACACATTTTCAAACCGCACCCGCCTTAAGTAGCGCTAACTTAGACTATTTTAATCAAGCGGCAAAACAATCTGATATAGACCAATCAACCATAGAACAAAACGAAACCGAGAGTTTTGATGATTATTTACAAGCCTATTTTGCTCGGCGTTGATAGCAACTCGGTTAAAATATTCATAAAAATAGGTATGCAACTGAGAGTATCATGCCGAATATTTTAAAAAACATCGCCCGTTCTATCCTTAATATTATGATTGCCTTAGGTATTTTTCTCTTTATCCTTTGGTGGGCAGTGACCCAACCTATTTGGGTGACAAATGCAAAGACATGGCAAGCACAAGCAGATCCCGAAATTCTAAAACAACACGTTATCCAACTCTCGGAAAAACTGCCTGAGCGCTCACATGATGTCGATTTTCTCAACGAATCTGCCGCCTATATTCATCAACACTTATCCCTCTACAGCAATCAAGTCAGTTATCAAAATTTTGATGTGATGGGCATAGATTATCGCAATGTCATCGCCAAATTTGGCAAAGCCCGCAGCCACAAGCAGCCGATTTATGTCATTGGCGCACATTATGATGCAATGGACGGTTTACCCGGTGCGGATGATAACGCCTCGGGCGTGGCGGGTATTTTAGAATTAGCACGTTTATTTGCTAAGCAACCGCCACCAGCACCGGTGCAATTAGTCGCTTATGCGCTGGAAGAGCCGCCTTATTTTGGTAGCGAAGACATGGGCAGTTTTCGCCACGCACAAATGCTCCACGAACAAGGGACAAACGTAGCCTTGATGCTAAGCCTAGAGATGATTGGTTATTTCACCGACAAGGCAAATAGCCAAGACTATCCCATTGATATATTGCATTATGTTTATCCGCAACAGGGCAATTATATCGCCGTGATTGGGAAGTTGAGTGATTTTGGCTTGGCGTGGGAACTAAAAAAACACATGCGTCAAACCAGCCCCTTGCCAGTCTATTCTATCAACGCCCCTGCGATTATCCCCGGCATTGATTTTTCTGATCACCGCAATTTTTGGGCATTTGATTACCCCGCCTTTATGATCAGTGACACAGCTTTTTTCCGTAACCACCACTATCACGAAGCCACAGATACATGGCAACGGCTGGATTATCAAGCCATGGCAATGGTGGTTGACGGGGTGTTTCAGGCACTGATGGAAATAAGTCGCTAGTAGTTTAGAACCAGACAAAGTACGAAAATTAGGTACTGATGTGACGCACTAAGCTGGTTTTTATCACAATAGTGTGATTTTCCACCTGCCTAGTGAAGCTTAGCCTTTGCGTAACATCAGTTAGGTAGATTTGTTTGTATCTGAGAGAGGCTCAAAGTCCCGACTCTGCAGTTTATTCCCCTTTATTCCTGCCCTATAAAACGTTAAACTCAATGCAACTAAAGGAATTCTTAATTATTTACTGATGTTACCTAAAGGCTTCTCAATACCCCAAAAGGCAAAAAACCGCCATTGCTCCACGGCTAAAGACGACTAGGCAGGCAGAAAATCACTTTATTGTGACAAAAACTGGCTTAGTGCGTAACATCAATTACTTAGCAAAAAAATAGAGTCTATCGGGCTTAAGCACATATGTGAACTACAGTGATAGCAGTGATGTTCTTCGCCCTATACATAAGATAAAATGATTCTTGCGCCAATCTCATTGAGACAACACGATAGCTATCGCAGCAACAAGTAAAGGCCTTAATAAAGAGAAAATGATTGTTTTAACAGGCTACACCTTAAGCAAGTTATTATTTGAAAGCACCCATGCCAGTATTTATCGTGCAGTGCGTGACGCTGATAAAATGCCTGTGATCTTAAAGCATTTAAATAAAACCCACCCGCTCAGCAAAGATATTGCCCGTTTTCAAAGAGAATTTCGCCTGACACAAAGTTTCAACCATTCAGGGCTTATCAATGCCTATGATTTATTACCCTATGGCAACAGTTGGGTGATGGTTTTAGAGGACATCCAGGGGCAGTCTTTAAAAAGCTGTTTGCCCCGTTGTTCTGCCAATATCGAGCAATTTCTAAGCTTGGCCGTGCGTCTGGCAGAAATACTCGGCGTGATTCATCAGCAGCAAATTATTCATAAAGATATTAATCCCTCCAATATTATTTGGAATCCCGACACACAGCAATTACAACTGATTGATTTTGAAATTTCCACCGAACTCTCGCGCGAGACGCAAGCGGTGTTAAATCCTGAATCTTTGCAAGGCAGTTTGTATTATATGTCGCCGGAGCAAACCGGGCGCATGAACCGCAGCATGGATTACCGCACCGATCTGTATTCTTTGGGAGTAAGTTTTTATGAAATACTGACTCAGCAATTGCCTTTTAGTGCCGACGATGCAATGGGTTGGGTGCATTGCCATATTGCCAAAACACCAGTTGCTCCCTCCAGCATTAATTCGACAATCCCACCAATATTGTCTGATATGGTCTTAAAATTAATGGAAAAAATGCCCGAGGCGCGTTATCAAAGTGCTTATGGGCTACAGCAAGATTTACAGCAATGTTTAAGGCAATGGCAAATCAAGCAAACCATTCAGCCTTTTGCACTTGGACAAAAAGATTTATCGGCACAATTTCATATTCCAGAAAAACTCTATGGGCGGGACACCGAAGTCAGCAATTTATTAAATAATTTCGATTATGTCAGTCGTGGCAATAAAGCCCTGATGCTGATTGCGGGTTATTCTGGGGTGGGAAAATCTGCCTTGGTGCGTGAAGTACACAAACCTTTTGTGGAAAAACAAGGCTATTTTATCAGCGGTAAATTTGACCAGTTCAAGCGCAATATTCCCTATGCCTCTTTGTTCCAAGCCATTCAAGCCTTGATGCGGCAAATTTTAGCTGAAAGTGATGCCTGCATTGCCAAATGGAAAGCGCAGTTATTGGCAAGTCTAGGCCCCAATGGACAAGTGATGATTGATGTCGTCCCTGAAGTCGGTTGGTTGATAGGCAAACAACCAGCCGTGCTAGACTTATCCCCCAGTGCTGCTCGTAACCGTTTTAATATGGTGCTACAAAACTTTATTCGCGTGTTTACCAGTGCAGAACACCCGTTGGTGTTATTTTTGGATGATTTGCAATGGGCGGATGCGGCAACCTTGCATTTGCTCGAATTGTTAATGAGCGATGAGCAGCAGCAAAACTTATTTATTATTGGTGCATACCGTGATAATGAAGTTGATGAGGCGCACCCTTTAATGCTGACTTTGCAACATATCCATACCGCCTTAGAAAACAGCCCAACCCAGCCCGATATTCAAACCTTGACCTTGCAGCCTTTGCAATTGCCACATGTGAAAGAATTATTGGCTGATAGCTTAAAATGGAATGGGGATGCCATTGCTAGCTTTGCCAGTATTTGCTGGGATAAAACCCTAGGTAATCCGTTTTTTCTCACCCAATTATTACACTCGCTCTATCAAGCGGAAGTAATTGAGTTTGATAAGTCTCAAGGACAATGGACTTGGGATGTCGATAAACTCGATGACATCGACATCAGCGATAATGTTGTCGACTTGATGGTCGGGAAAATTAAACAACAATCGCCCGCAAGCCGGGAAATTTTGGAATTGGCGGCTTGTATCGGTAATGAGTTTGACTTAAAAACTCTGTCGATTGTCCATCAAGATTCGATGAGTAACAGCGCTGAAGCCCTATGGCAAGCCTTGCGCGAGGAGCTGATTGTACCCCTTGGGGATAATTATAAATTTGTCCATCATCATGCAGAGGCGGGTGAAGAGGATGTGGTTTATCGCTTTATTCATGACCGGGTACAACAAGCCGCGTATTCCCTAATCGCCGAGTCACAAAAACAGCAAACCCATTTAAAAGTCGGGCGTTTATTGCTACAAAACTCCACTGATGACGAACTTGAAGAGCGCTTGTTTGAAATCGTCAATCACTTAAACATTGCCCAAAGTTTGATAGAGGATGAGGACGAAAAACTCACCTTACTAGAACTCAATTACCGCGCCGGGCTAACGGCGAAAAATGCAGCGGCTTATGAGCCAGCCTTGGCTTATCTTAACCAAGGGCTGGCATTGCTCAAGCCTGACAGTTGGCAGCAACAACATGCTTTGAGTTTAGACTTACATGTCGAAGCTTGTGAAGCGGCCTTTTTAAATGGGGATTATGACAATATGAACCAATTAGCCGCGCAAGTGCTAGAAAAAACTGATGATTTGCTCGAACAAATCAAAGTCTATGAAATTCAAATTCATGCTTTTATGGCACTGAACCAGCCCCTAGAGGCGATCTATCTGGCGCTAAAAATCTTGCGCAAACTCGGTGTGGTGTTTCCAAACAAGCCCAATCTGGCACATATTTTACGCGATGCCTTGTTTGCCAAACATTGGACTTTGCGTGGACACGAAGTCGAAGCCCTGCAGCACCTGCCTAAAATGCAAGATGTGCATGATTTAGCGACGATTCGGATCTTAAACCGTACCTATTCCGCCGCCTATGTCGCCGACCCAATGCAAATGGTTTTAAACTCGATTAAATTAATGAGTTTCTCGGTCAAAAAAGGCAATTGTCCTATTTCCGCTTTTGCCTATGCCAGCTATGGACTGGTGCTTTGTGGGGTACTTAATGACATTCCCACCGGACACCGTTTTGGTAAACTCGCCTTACAAGTGCTGGATGACTTTAATGCCGAAGACCTCAAGTGCCGCACATGGTTTATGGTTTACAATTTTGTCTGGCACTGGGCAGCACCTTTAGAAGAAACCATCAAGCCTTTATTACGCGCCTATCAAAGCGGGCTGGAAACTGGAGAACTAGAATTTGCCGGCTATTCGGCGTTTATGTACTGCAATTATAGTTTTTTTGCTGGGCACGAGTTATCCCTAGTTGAACAAGAAAGTCGTAAATATGTGGCTGCCATTGAACAAATTACCCAACAAACGCCCTTGTATTACAATCAAATTGTGTTACAAACCGTACTCAATTTACAAATAAAAAACGTATCAACACCCGAATTATTAGTTGGTGAAGTCTATGACGAAAACCAGATGCAGCCACAACATAGCAAGGCAAATGACATCACTGCTTTAGCCTTTTTGTATGTACATAAAATCATGTTGTGCTATTTATTTGGTAAATACGAAAAAGCCATTGAATATAGCAAAAAAGTCAATAAAATGGGCTTTACGGCCATGTTCCACAGTACCATATATGAGTTTTATACCGCCTTAGCCCGCTTAGCCCTGATGCAAAAAAATGGCAAAACCGCCCGAAAACAGCATTGGCGCACTTATGTAAAGTCAGCTAAAACCATCAAAAAATGGGCAGAATACGCCCCTGATAATCAAGCACATAAATACTTGCTGATTAAGGCTGAACAAGCTGTTCTGGAAAATAATCCAGCCAAAGCACAACGCTGCTATCAACAAGCGATTAAACAGGCGCAAAAACACCGTTATAAACAAGACGAGGCACTGGCATGTGAGCGTTATGCCCTTTATTGGCTCCATATGGGGGATGAAAAAATTGCCCGCATTTATTTTCGTGAAGCCTATTATTTATATCTATACTGGGGAGCTAAAGCAAAAATAGCTCAATTACAAAACCAATACGGAGATTATCTCAAAGGGCAAATATTAGAACAACAAAGCAATAGTTTTAGTAACACCTATAACAACAGTTTATCTTTAAGTAGTAGCACATTACGCATTGGAGATACCCTTGATTTAAGTTCCATCATCAAAGCCGCTCGCAGTCTCTCAGAGGAAATCCAACTGCCGCGTCTACTCGACAAACTGATGCACATTGTGATGGAAAATGCGGGTGCTCAACACGGTTTATTGTTGCTTGAAGAAGATAAACGTTGGCTCATCGCTGCGCACAGCCAAACGGATACAGGTCACATTCCTAAAAACCATCCATTTGAACAAAATAATCCTGAAACAGGTATTCCTTTTGCGCCTAGCAGCCTGATTCAATCTGTTTTGCATGGGCGCAAAGCCTTGGTAATTAATGATGCCCTTAAAGATAGCCTTTGTGAGCGCGACCTTTATGTGCAAAGCCAACAAGTCCGCTCGGTTATCTGTTGCCCTGTGATTCATCAAGGGGAATTACAAGCCCTCATTTATTTAGAAAATAATCTCAATGTCGGCGCATTTACGCCCCAACGCCTCGAATTGGTACAGCTGATTGGCAGCCAATTAGCGGTGTCGATTCAAAACGCGCGTTTATACGGCAATTTAGAACAACTGGTGATTCAACGCACACAAAAACTTGAAGAAGCCAATGGGGCAATCCAACAACTCAATGCCCGTCTTGAAATAGATAACCAGCGTCTAGCCGAAGCCGAACAAGCTGCGCTCGATGCGGCCAAATCCAAATCCACTTTTTTGGCGAATATGAGCCACGAAATTCGCACGCCCATGAATGCGATTGTCGGCATGAGTGAATTGATGCTCGATACCGAACTGGATCATCAACAGCGCGACCATTTAGAAACCATCCAGATCAGCGGTCAAACCTTATTGTCTTTGATCAGTGATATTCTCGATATATCAAAAATTGAAGCCAATAAACTGGCACTGGAACAACGCGAATTTGATTTACGCGCCTGTATTGAAGCAGCGCTGCGACTTAATGCCAGCAAAGCTGCGGAAAAACAACTCAACCTCGTCTATGAGTTTGCAGAACAAGCGCCGCAAAGCATTATTGGCGACAGCACGCGCTTACAACAAATCTTAAATAATTTGCTCAGCAACGCAGTCAAATTTACGGAGCAAGGAGAAATCAAGGTCAGCGTTAAACTCGATTGTATTAAAGCAGGTGATTGTCGCTTACAATTCAGCGTCAGCGATACAGGGATGGGGATTAGCAAAACCCAACAACAACGCCTATTTCAATCGTTCTCCCAAGTTGATACCTCGATTACGCGCAAATATGGCGGCACAGGCTTAGGCTTGCATATCAGCAAGCAATTAACGCGGATGATGGGCGGCGATATTTGGCTAGAGAGCGAAGAAGGGCAAGGTAGTTATTTCCATTTTAATATCCAAGTGCCGTTTGTTGATGAACACAAACCACAACAACAACTGTATCAAGTCCATCCCGAACTCGCTGGCAAAACCCTCTGCTTATTAAATTTATTAGCCAGTAACGAAACCCAAATCAGTCAACAAGCGAAAACCTGGGGGATGGATGTCAAAACCTTGCATGTGGATAATGCCGTTATCAAAGACAGACTGATGAATTTAGAAACCGATGTGTTGGTTTGGGAACTCTCAGCCCTTGAACAAGAAAACCTTTCCGCTTTTAGCGACTTAAAACCCAAAGTCGCGCCCTTGGGTCTGATTCAAATGACCCGTAACCATGTACAAAGCATTCCACCTTTTCGGCAATTTATCCGCAAACCTTTGCTTCCCAATCGCCTATTGGAAGAAATGTTACACAGCCTACAAGAGAGCAAGCCCGCACCGACAGCCGCACCGAAAATGGTCGCTGAAAAAAAATCCTTGCGCATTTTGCTCGCTGAGGATAACTTAACCAACCAAAAAGTCGCACAATTACAATTAAGAAAACTGGGCTTTAGTGCCGATATTGCTAACAATGGTGAAGAAGCTGTCATGGTCATCTTAGCAGCACAACAAAAAGCCAAACCCTACCAAGTGATATTAATGGACATGCAAATGCCTGTCATGGATGGACTCACCGCCACCCGTGAGATTTTAAAACTCTGCCAAGCACATAAAAAACCTTGTCCCAAAATCATCGCCATGACCGCCAACGCCATGCCCGAAGACAAAGCCCGCTGCTTTGCCGCCGGGATGCAAGGCTATATCGATAAACCGGTCAAACTTAAAAAATTAGAAGCGGTGTTGCTGGAAATAGAAATTGTGGATACGGGTTTGTAACTGAAAGCCATTGTGATACTTTTAAAAACTAAACCCTCTCGCTTAGTGTTTATTCCCATGTCATAATACGCGGCCTTATGCAGAAAACCTAAGCACCGCACTCATGCAATTATCCGACTTAAATCCACCGCAACAACAAGCGGTACGCTACCTCGATGGACCATTATTGGTGCTTGCAGGCGCTGGCAGTGGCAAAACCCGTGTGATTATTCACAAGATCGCTTTTTTGATTCAAAACGCGGGCATTAATGCGCGTAATATTGCCGCCGTGACCTTTACTAATAAGGCAGCGCGGGAGATGAAAAGCCGCCTAAGTAAAACCTTAAGTAAAGCAGAACTCAAAGGCTTACAAGTCTCGACGTTTCATACCTTAGGGCTAAAAATTATTCGCTCACACTGCAAAGAACTGGGTTATCAAAGTAATTTTTCCATTTTTGACAGCCACGACAGCAATAAGCTATTGCAAAGCCTCAGCGAAAAATATGGCATGTTGGATAAAGACAAACTCCAAGCCGCACAACACACGATTAGTAACTGGAAAAACGCAGGGCTAACGCCAGAGCAAGCCGAAGCTGAGGCAGAAGATACCGATAAACAAACTGCCTATTTATACGACCGTTATCAGCGCCAGCTTAAAGCCTATAATGCGGTCGATTTTGATGATTTGATTGCCTTGCCAGTGCAATTATTTCAGCAAAGCCAAGAAGCCCGCGAGCGCTGGCAGAGTAAAATTCGCTATTTGTTGGTGGACGAATATCAAGATACCAATGGCGCGCAATACGAGCTAGTGAAGTATTTGGTCGGCATTCGCGGCGCGTTGACTGTGGTCGGCGATGACGACCAATCGATTTATGCGTGGCGTGGCGCACAGCCGGAGAATTTAGCCTTGCTGAAAAAAGATTATCCGCGTTTGCATGTGGTCAAACTCGAGCAAAATTACCGCTCTTCGGGCTATATTCTCGCCGCGGCTAACCAACTGATTAGCAATAATGAACATGTATTTGAAAAACGCTTGTGGAGTGATAAAGGCACGGGCGCACCACTACGCGTGTTAAGCACCGCTGACGATAAACACGAAGCCGAGCAAGTGGTATCAGAATTAATCAGCCATAAATTCCAACATCAAAACGACAATGGCGATTATGCGATTTTATACCGCAGCAATTATCAATCACGCTTAATCGAAAAAGCCCTGCGCGATAATCGCATCGAGTACATCATGAGCGGTGGCACGTCGTTTTTTGAGAAAGCAGAAATTAAAGACATCATTGCCTATTTACGCTTGATTGTGAATGGCGATGATGATGCCGCCTTTGTCCGTATCGTCAACACCCCACGGCGTGAAATCGGCATGACCACGCTGGAAAAACTCGGTAATTATGCCCAACAGCGCCAGTGCAGTTTGTTTGCCGCCAGCTTTGAAATGGGGCTTAGCGAACATTTAAGTGAGCGGGCCATTGGACACCTAGAGATATTTAATCGCTGGATTACAGAATTAGGTATTCAAGCCGAAAATGGCGTGACCACCAATGAAATTATCGAGCAAGTGCTTAAAGGCTGTCGTGGCGATGATAATTATGAAGATTGGCTGCAAGACAACAGCGCCGACCCCAAAGCCGCTGAGAAAAAATGGGGCAATGTCCAAGAATTAATCAGTTGGTTTGATAAAAAAGATGAGTATGAAGTCGAGCCGAAAAAACTCGCCGAAGTGGTGGCACAATTAAGCCTCTCGGATATGCTCTCGCGCCAAGAACAAGAAGAAAACAGCAAAGACTATGTGCGTTTGACCACCTTGCACGCCTCCAAAGGGCTGGAATTTCCGCATGTATTTTTAATTGGTATGGAAGAGGATTTATTGCCCCATGCCAACAGTAAAGACGATGAACACGGGCTAGCTGAAGAGCGGCGTTTGGCATATGTGGGCATTACCCGCGCTGAGCGCAGTTTAACTTTTAGTCTTTGTCGCAAACGCCGCCGTTATGGCGAAGAAGTTGCCTGTGACCCCAGTCGCTTTTTATCCGAACTACCGCAAGAACAATTGACTTGGGAAGGCGGTAAACAACAAAAAGTCGACCCAGCACAGGCAAAAGAAAAAGGCCGCGCTCATCTGGCAGGTCTCAAATCCATGTTACGGTGAAGCCATGACAGACTTATATTATATTCATGATCCCATGTGTAGCTGGTGTTACGCTTTTGGCGACAGTTTAAAAGGACTACAACAAGGCTTACCAAAGGATATTGTTTTTCAAAAGGTCTTGGGGGGACTCGCGCCGGATAGCTCTGAGCCGATGCCAGCGGAATTACAAACCACAGTGCAAAACAGTTGGCAACGCATTGCGGCACGTTTTCCCCAGTTAGCGCTTAATTTTGATTTTTGGAGCCAAAACACCCCAATTCGTAGCACTTATCCTGCTTGTCGCGCTGTTCTGGCTGCGGGAGCATTTGGAAGTGCTTATGCTGAACAGATGAATGTTCAAATTCAGCAGCTTTATTACCAAAAAGCCAAAAACCCTGCCTTAGAGTCGATATTAGTACAAGCTGCTTTGCGTATCGGTTTAGAAGAAAAAGCTTTTTTAGCTCATTTTCATAGCAAAGCGATTGCACAGGCTTTCGCGCAAGAATTGCAATTTCGGGATCAATTAGGGGTCTCTTCTTATCCGAGCTTACGTCTAAAAACCGTATCGGGTAGCATTTGGCCTATCAGCTTGGATTATAGCGATGCCAGCATCATGTTAGAGGAAATCGCGGTTTTAATTGAAATGGATTAAATTTAATGAAAATAAGCGAGCGTGTATCATTCTTGCAATATGGGAATCGGAATTAAAATGTGTTAAAACCCGCTATAATTCAAATAAACAAATCCTATCCGTTTTAGCGCAACAAATCTTAGGAAAAACAACATGAAACACCATAAAAAGCAGCACCAAAAGGGCTTTACTCTGATTGAAATCTCCATTGTCCTCGTGATTGTCGGTCTCTTATTAGGCGGCGTTTTGAAAGGACGTGAATTAATTGAAAACGCCAAAATAAAACGCGTGGGTAACGATTTTAATGGTATCGCTGCTGCGGTTTATTCTTACCTCGATCGTTATAATGCCATTCCTGGGGATGATAGTCGGGCGGCGACGCGCTGGATAGCGGGGACAAATGGTGTTACAGCGGCTGCTATTGCGGGTAATAACAATGGTATTTTAGATGTCAGTGCCACACTAGCCAATGATGAGACATCACAAATTTGGGATCACTTACGCCGGGCAAGTTTGCTTGGTGGTAGCAGTGGTACAAATGCCCCTTTACATGCGTTTGGCGGTAATATTCAAATTGGCAATGCCCTATTGGGACATGCAGGCCCTGCGATTTGTATGCTCGGTATTATGGGCAATATTGCTGAAATTGTTGATATTCAAGCCGATGATGGCGATGTGGGTACAGGCGTGTTTCGAGCCATCGCTACCCCCGCTGCTGGTGGTAATGTGGCTAGCACTACACAACCAACCGCAGGTACTTATGCCGCTGGCACATCCTATGATTTATGTAAGCAGCTTTAATTATTTTGTCGATAGCTCAAGGCTTCGGTCAGGTGCGCTGTACTAATCTGCTCTGCCGCCTCTAAATCAGCGATGGTGCGCGCGACTTTAATAACCCGATGCCATGCTCTTGGCGACAAACCAAGGCTATCTATCGCTTGGTCCAATAAGGCTTCATCAGCAGGACTAAGCGGGCAATATTGTTCGATTTCTTTATTACTTAAAGCATGATTATTCACGCCTGCGCGCTGAATTTGGCGCAAGTGGGCCGCTAGCACCCGCTGTCGAATACTGGCACTGCTCTCCGCTTTTTTTCCACCTCGACGTTGCTCGCGCGGAATGGTCGGTACATGGACATGTAAATCAATTCGATCCAATAATGGTCCGGATATTTTGCCCTGATAACGCTCAATCACAGGTGGGCTACAATGACAGCGCCCGCTGGCATCGCCAGCAAAACCACAAGGACAAGGATTCATCGCCGCCACCAATTGAAACCTTGCCGGAAAAGTCGCTTGCCGCGTGGCTCTGGAAATGGTGATATGTCCCGATTCTAATGGCTCGCGTAACACTTCCAATACTTGGCGATTAAATTCCGGCAACTCGTCTAAAAATAACACCCCATGATGGGCGAGGGAGATTTCTCCCGGCATCGGGTGGCTGCCACCGCCGACTAAGGCAACACCAGAGGCGGTATGATGCGGTGCTCTAAAAGGGCGTTGTTGCCACAATTCAGATTGAAAACCGTGGCGCGTAATCGACCAGACCGCAGCCGATTCCAATGCCTGTTGTTCCGACATCGGTGGTAATAAGTCTGGCAAACGCTGGGCTAGCATGGTTTTACCTGTGCCAGGCGAGCCTGAGAGTAGAAGATTATGCCCACCTGCAGCGGCAATTTCCAAAGCCCGTTTGGCATGGTGTTGCCCGATAACATCTGCCATATCCAGTTGCTGGTTTTGCGCTACAGCAGCAGCGCTGACCGGGGTTTGATTGTAAAAACTGGGCAAAGAGCGCTCACCGACAAGATGGGCGCAAACATCGAGTAAATTATCAGCGGCAAATACTTCTAAACCTGAGACCATTTGCGCCTCGGCCACATTATCCGTGGCAACAATCAGTTTACGTCCCGCAGCTTTGGCGGCGAGGGCAACGGGTAAAACGCCGCGAATAGGACGTACTAAGCCACTAAGCGCTAATTCACCAACGATTTCATAATCTGAGATATTACTTGCGCTGATTTGCTCAGAGGCAAGCAAAATACCTAAAGCAATGGCTAAATCAAAACGCCCGCCTTCTTTAGGGAGATCGGCTGGAGCAAGGTTAATGGTGCAATACTGATCCGGCATCTCATAGTTGGCGGTAATCAGGGCGCTTTTGACCCGATCTTTGCTTTCTTTGACCGCCGTCTCAGGTAGCCCGACAATGGAAATACCTTGATTATAATCTGAAAGATGGACTTCTATCGTGACAGGCACAGCCTCCATGCCTACTTGGGCACGGCTGTGTAAGACGGCTAAAGACATGCTCAGTCTTTAGTTTTCAGCGTTTGTGTTTGCTCCAAGGCATCGATCCGCGCTTCTAGCGCTGCCACACGGGCACGGGTTTTTTCTAATATCGCCGTTTGGACATCAAATTCTTCACGACTGACTAAATCGAGCTTATTAAAAGCCGCTTGTAAACTCAAACGTAAATTATGTTCAAAGTCTTGGCGCAAACTATCACTGCCTTTAGGCAGTTTATCTTGCAGTTGTTGAAATACGCTATTCACAAATGCTGATGGGTTTAACATCATGAGACCTCTTTAAAAAACTCTATGCCTATCGGCGGTTTAAATATTTACAGCGGAAATTTTAGCATAACAATCCATTTATTTTTCTTGAAACCGAACTAAATAGGTCTGTTTATGCCCTTTATCTTGATACATTTGTTTAACAAATTCTGCTGAGCGTTGCTCCATAAATCGGCACATTTCAATGGTATTGTTATTATCATCCAAGCGTTCCAAAACCCAATGGCTTTCACTCAAATTGGGGTTTTTTTTAATTAAATCTTGTGCATTTATTTGGCAAGCGTCTAAAAACTGACTCAATGCCAGCAAAGGGTTTGGGTTATCTGCACGTAAATACAGAGCGGGATACGCTTCTATTTCAGATAAATTGGGGCGACAACGTAGCCAATAAATGTGTGGCTCTATTTGCATAAATAAGTTTTTTTCAGCCAACAAGCCAGCGCCGTGGACTTCCGAGAAAGACACCCCTAAACGTTGTTCAATTTCTGTATAGCTCAACGGCAATTGGGCAATATAAATGGGGTATCCTAACGCTTGCCAAGCCTCTTCTTTAAACATGATTCTAATCTCAAAATAACCTAAAACTTGTATAAGCTAACGGATACTACGCAAAAGCTAAATACCATTAGATAAAGTGCGTAACATCAGCAATCCAAGTTTCGGTAGTAATAACCAACACCGGAACGCTTTATCATACCACTGCTATGTGATTGCTATTTTGTATTTAACAGGATATAAATCCCCAATACTCAAACAGCTCTTTGCATCATATCAACTATAAAATTTTATATGAATACACCCGTTCCCCAAGCATTTACCGTTACGATTAATCACGATTTTTTAGAAAAAGCTGAATCTCAATTATTTGAAATTATTTCGCGACAAAAAGCATTTGTTATCCAGCATCGCAGTCAAAAATTGATGGGGTTTTTACGCATATTAGGTATTTTAATTTGTACTTGGGGCATCTTTTATGCGCAAGAGATTGTTTTTAATACCTCAAATGCCTGTTATTCCCAAACCACACTAGGTCTTGCTTACTTTCTCTTATTATTTTCTGTTGTGATGTTGATTTATTTTTTCAACATGCAAAAACCCAGCGTCTATGATGATGGCGGTGAACAACTCAGTTTAATTATCAATAAACAGACGGAAGAAGACCTAGAGCAAAGTTTATTTTACGCTAAAAAACTTGCCCCTTATCAAGCCAAATATTGTGTTAAAAATGCCATTTTTCAGTACCATCGCCAACAAGAAGGGCAAGCTAGCGAAAAAGCTTGGGAGCAAATACCCAGTGGTATTGCTTTCCATAATCAATATGTCACCGTGATTTATAAGCATGACAAAGCCCTACAACACAGCCTGATTATTTTTCATCAAAAGTTTTCAGATCTTAAAGGGCTATTAGATAATTTTACGGTAAAAACTTTAGATCATCAGGCCAGAAAAAGACCTGAACCACCTAATTGTGCCTAAAATAATGGACAGTTATTAACTGATGTTACGCACTTGACTATGTTTGTGCACAATAGGTCGACTTTTTACCTGCCTAGTCAAGCTTAGCCGTGCAGCAATGGCGGTTTTTTTTGCCCTTAAGGCAGAAAAAGAAGCCTTTGCGTAACATCAGTTATTAATCAATTGATAATGTCTCACAAGCAAACTAAATTTTCTCACCGAAAGGTGTCTATCAGGGTAGAATGGGGCATGTGAGTTGCGGATAATTATTAACTGATGTTACACACTAAGCCTGTTTTTACCGCAATAAGGTGCTTTTCCACCTGCCTAGTGACGTTTAGCTGTGCAGCAATGGTGGTTTTTTCTGCCCTTAAGGCAGAAAAAGAAGCCTTTGCGTAACATCAGTTATTAAACCCGCCTCAGGTTTCATTGACTCATGAGGAGTACGTCATGTCAAATTTTCAATTGTTGCTACCTAAGATTTTCTTACAATATTTAACGGATGTTACGCAAAGGCATTCTATTCTAGCAAAAACAGGGGTAGTGCTCAGGTACTTAGCATACTTGGTGTTATTATTGCCTTTCGGTTTAAGTGCCGAAACACCAGCGGCTAAACAGGGGGTTTGGGATGGTAAAACCCATGTGGTCTATCATGTATCCGACCAAGGCAGTGTCAAATTTGCCCTGAATAATATGCGCAATCATTTAAAAGGTGGCGGTGGTGCGGATAAACTCGACTTGGTCTTGGTTGTTCATGGCCCTGCGGGCAAAGCATTTACCCAACAAGCTGATGATAAGGTTAAAAACTGGGTGGCAAGTCTACAAAAACAAGGGGCTACGTTTAATATGTGTGGCAATACCATGCAAGCCTTAGATTTAGAATTAAGTGATTTATTACCCGGATTTACCCGCCATGATGAGGGCGGCGTTGTCCGTATCGCCGAGTTACAATCTAAGGGCTACTTATATATTCGTCCTTAAACTATTAAACAGCTTGAGTTCCATTCATTAGCTATTGGCTTTGAATGGAACCTAAAAGTTATCCCACTTTTTGAAAATAATTGAATAACCTTTGTTATGCACACACATTAGAGAAAACGATATGTTGTGTAACATCAAACAAAATGAAGATATAGCAATGCTCAATGGAGATGATAAACACTATACCTTGTGGATAGCCAGTCCCTCACACCCTGACTTAGCTAACTTATTAAGTTTATTAGACAATGCCTCTTTAAGTAATTTATTATTTTCTAAGGGCAAGCACATGTTGGAACAAATTAAAACCCAGCAAACCGACTTAATATTGATTGATAGTCACCTCGAGGACATCAGTGCTTTTGAATTATGCGCACATTTAAAAACCAACCCCAACAGCCGTCAGGTTCCCATCCTTTTTATTGCTGATAGCAGCACCCAATTTGATATTAGTAAGGCACTACAATTAGGCGCGGCCGATTATGTCTATCGTCCTTGTCCAAAAGAAGAAATGCTCTCACGAATTCGGACGCATTTGTGTTTATCGCAATGTTTACAAGGACAAACAGAGCAGTTGCAGGATTTACATAAGCAAGAAGCACAAATCCAACATTACCAGAAAGAATTAGCGCAGCAAAAAGACAATATGCAAGCTTTGAGTCAAGCCCTGCAACAAGCTAAAAGTGCCGCTGAGGCCTCAGATAACACTAAAACCCAGTTTTTAGCCAATATGAGTCATGAATTACGCACGCCGATGAATGCGATCATCGGTTACAGCGAAATGTTAGAAGAAGAAGCCTTAGAACTTGAAGATAAAGATTTTGCTCATGATTTGAATAAAATTAATGCCTCAGGCAAACATTTATTAGCTTTGATTAACGACATTTTAGATTTTTCTAAAATTGAAGCCGGGCATATGGATTTATATTTGGAAAACTTTAGTCTCCATGCCTTATTGGCGGATATTGAACGTTATATTCGTCCGCGTTTACAGGGCAATCAACTCAAAATAGAGCCAAGTGATGAGGTACGCATGAATGCTGATGTCAGCAAATTGCGACAGATTTTATTAAACCTACTCACCAATGCTTGTAAATTTACCCATCAAGGCTGCGTTGAATTGAGTATTCGGATCTATCAGCAACAGCAAGAAGATTGGATTGATTTTAGGGTGCAAGACAATGGTATTGGTATCGCAGGCGAACAAAAACAAAACTTGTTCCAAGCTTTTACACAAATAGATGCCTCCTCTACGCGCCAATATGGCGGCACAGGCTTAGGATTAAGTATATCTAAACGTTTTGCTGAAATGTTAGGCGGTGACTTACAGGTTGAGAGTGAGTTAGATCAAGGCAGTTGCTTTATCTTAAGTTTACCCCTGCATAGCACCGCCACCACCCAGATCTCAGTGCTGACAGAAAAACACAATACCCAAATGACGGCTAAACCTTTTACCCCAGATGAGCAAAAAGAAATTGTTTTAGTGATTAATAATGATGTCTTGGCAACAGCAATGGTACAAAATACCATTGAACAACAAGGCTATCATGCCGCAATTGCTGAAGGGGCTGAAGAAGGCTTGGCTTTGGCGCGAAGCCTGAAACCTGTGATGATTACGCTCGATATGCGTATGCCAGATGCGGATAGCTGGTATATTATCCAAACACTGAAGCAAGACCCAGAATTATCCAATACGCCTATTTTTATGATGTCGATTAACCAAAATGGCGATGTTGGTTATCGCTTGAAAGCCTCAGGCTATTTACTCAAGCCAGTGGAATCCGTTGCTCTAAACAATATCCTCCGTACCTTTGCACCCCATCAACCTGAAAATGTGCCAACGGTTTTATTAGCCGAGGACGAAAAAAATACCCGTTTTCTCTTAAAACGCCAACTGACCAAAGCGGGCTGGCATGTATTAGAGGCAGAAAATGGACAAGTCGCCCTCGATATGCTCAAATTGCGCCGCCCTGATTTAATCTTATCGGATTTAATGATGCCAGAACTCGATGGCTTTCAACTCTTAGACATGATTCGCAACAGCCCAGATTGGCAGCATCTACCCGTGGTTATTTTGACCTCAAAAGAACTTAATCGCTCAGAATATGAATTTTTGAATAGCCGTGTTGAGCATGTGTTTCAAAAAGGCAGCTATTCGCGTGATGAATTACTCACCGAGTTAAGCGAAGCCATGCTAAAAATCGAGCCTTAAATCAAGATAATTATGCCCACTGCTCCCATCATTGAATTCAAACAAGTCAGCTTTGCCTATCAACAGCTCAAAGTCTTAGATAAAGTCGATTTACAAATCGAAGCGGGGGAATTTCTCGGGCTGGTTGGCCCTAACGGCGGCGGTAAAAGCACCTTATTAAAACTGATGCTAGGGCTATTACAGCCGCAAAGTGGGCAAATAAATATCTTAGGCGGCAAGCCTGTCGAACAAGCCAAGCACTTAGGCTACGTGCCACAATTTGCCAGTTTCCCCAGAGATTACCCGATTGCAGTCGCCGAAGTGGTATTGTCCGGGCGTTTGGGCACACACAAACACTGGTGGTCACGCTACAAAGCCGAGGATAAAGCCATTGCCGAGGAAGTCATGCAACAAACCGAAATCAGCGACTTAGCCGGGCGCTCGATTGACCAACTCTCAGGCGGACAATTACAACGGGTGCTGATTGCCCGCGCCCTAGTCACCCAACCACAAGTGCTAATTTTGGACGAGCCAACGGCGAACATCGACCACCGCGCTGAGGCAGATATTTTTGATTTGCTCAAAACCTTACAGCAACAACGCACTATTATTGTCGTCTCGCATGATATTGGCTTTATTTCCCAATACATCAGCCGCGTTGCCTGCCTGAATCAAACCTTGCTCTGCCACGACCCCAAAAGCTTGACTGGTGGCGATATTCAAGACCTTTATCATCACGACGTTCAAGCCATCCCGCACCAGCATTAATATGAATTTTCTCCAAGACCTTTGGCAATACAGTTTTTTACAACATGCCTTTATCGGCGGTATTCTTGCGGCAATTGGCTGCGGTATTATCGGCCCTTACGTGGTAGTCAAGCGCATCAGCTTTATGGCAGGCGGTATTGCCCATAGCCTTTTGGGCGGCATGGGCATTAGCTACTTTTTTTGGCAAGACCCGGCTATGGGCGCGATTCCCACCGCCTTGATTTTAGCGATTATTATTGGCTTGATTCATCTCTACGGACGACAACAAGAAGATATTTTAATTGCCGCGATTTGGTCGATGGGCATGGCAACCGGGGTGATATTCATCAGCCAAACACCGGGCTATGCTGTCGATATGATGAGCTATTTATTTGGCAATATTTTATTTGTTGAGACCGCACAACTGTATCAAATGCTCGGTTTGGATTTGGTCTTGTTGCTAGTGGTCGCGCTATTTTACCGCCCGCTACAAGCGGTGACTTTTGACCCCGAATTTGCCCGTTTGCGTGGTGTGCCAGTGACGTTTTTCTACTTATTATTATTATGCCTTGTAGCGCTCACGGTGGTGTTATTAATGCCAATGGTGGGGCTGATTCTCGTCATCGCCCTCTTGGCCCTGCCCGCAGCGATTGCAAGGCTTTATGTCACCACTCTGAAACCGATGATGCTGCTGGCAACGCTACTGGGCTTGTTTTTTAGCAGTTTCGGTTTATATATTTCTCACCTTTGGAACTTGCCAACAGGCGCTTGTATTATTTTAGTCGCAGGGCTTTGCTATATCTTTGCTTTAGGCGGGCGGGCTTTATGGCACTATCGTATATAACTGATGTTACGCAAAAATTTCACTATGACAGCTTTTAAATGCTTTACTCATGTTTAAATCTTTTATATGTAAAAAGCATAGCGACAACTGCAAAAATGGCGGCAAGCAGCATAGCTTCAGGGAATAATGACTGCATGAATTCAATTTCCCCCTCTCTTACGGGCAAACCTTGTAATTCTTTACGTGTGAGCACCATCTTTTCCACAACAGGATCCCATAAATTCCAACTCAAAGCATCTGAAGTAATGTTCACTACTGCCACTGAAATAGCTAAATAAAAGCCTTTAATATTAAGCTTAAAAAACCAATAAGCAGCGAGGATTGAAGCAATCCCAAGTGAAATATGAAGGATTATTTGTGTTGTATCATCAGGAAAAAAACCAAAAACAGGTTGAGACACGAATAGTTGTGTCCATCTAACCAATTGTTTCGTCCCTTCTAAAATTAATAGCACGCCCAACAGCATTGTTAGCCAAGTTTCTCGATTGAAAATATTAGGATTAACTGCTTTTGTTTCTTTATCTATACCTAGAAACAAGTATCCAATGGAGCCGATGAATTTCCCAGATATTGCCCGTATAGCAATAAAAAATAGGTATGGCCCCCAAAATGGCATACTGGCTTCCAAACTAAGAAAATACGAGAGCAAACCCCATAGCGTCATAAAAAATAGAAAATCTATATACCAAGACAAAAATAATCTTTTTTTTGAAGCCTGGTAAATGTTAATACGCATATTTTTCTCCATGCCTAATATCTCAAATAAACTGCCACAGAGTGCTCCAGTTTCATCGTTGATTAAGAAACATTAGCGCACCTCACCATAATAAAAATACAATAATTTACTCTCTTGATGAAATCCAGTTGCCCATAGTGGAGAGTTCAAAGATGCAACAGTCGCATTATTTAATTCCTTGGTTTTAACTTTTGCATAGACACCATAAGTCGATATTTTAGCTGGGGTAGATTTGATTTCATCTAAAAATTGCGCAGCCAAATAATCAGTTTCCGTCAAACCGTAATATTTAGCCGCTCCCTCTGGTATAAAAAAGCATTCTTCATCATCCCAACTGATTGCAGAAATTGGCCTAATTTCTATTTCATCTGATGCTTCATCAAAGTAGCGGGCAAGTGCGATGCTGTAGTCTTTGCTCTCAGGATGGCTTGAGAATACGGATTCCATGTCCTCGATAACATGCTGGAGAATCATTTTTGCTCCTTTATTAATAGATGTTACGCACTAAGCCTATTTTTGTCAGAATAAGGCGTTTTTCCACCTGCCTAGCGGTATTTAGCCGTGGAGCAATGGTGGTTTTTTTGCCTTTTGGGGCAAAAAAGAAGTCTTTGCGTAATATCAGTTATTAATATTTACGAATTTTATAATCCAAGGCCCAATCAAAAGTCTGGGCTTTAATCCCGCGCTTGGTAAAAATCCGTAATCGATACTCGCCATTTTGCGGAAAATTGGGCTTAAGTGTGTACAACTCGCCTTTTCTATCCACGCTTACCAAAGAACGGGGCAACCTTTCGCCATTTTGTAGCAACACAGCGGAAATATAATTCTCTTTTGGCGCACGGATGGTTAGTTCTAAATGACCACGGGTTTTTAAGGCTTCGTGAGGGTGACTGACCAATTCTAAAGCGGATTTGAAAAACGCTGGGCGCAAATAAGCCAGCTCAGTAAATGCTTGTTTGGATACAGGCTTTGATAATAACTGCCAATGTTTATCATCAGGAAAGTGATCAAAAATAAACGCCGAGGGCGCTGGCAAAAAGTAATGTGGCTCAAATTCACGCACAAAACGCTTGTTACGCCCATCTAAATAACCCGCGCCCCAAGTGCTGTCGAGCAACTGCCATTGACCCTCAATTTTCACCGCATTCCAAGCATGACCGACTAAACCCAAGCGCCCGCGTGTGTGGTAAGCATAGCCTTTGGTCTCGCCGCTGATCATCACCGTTTCTAAGCCGACTTTATCGGCGAGTTGTTTAAATAAATTGGCATAACCATCACAAACCGCCTTGCCTGAACTGAGGACATCGCCGACATTATTCGGCGTGTGTCCATTGCGAAAATAGCTATCAGCATCATAATCAATATTGGCAGCAATCCAGCGGAAAATCGCCCGGGCTTTTTCGCGTTCATCGCGCGCAGGTTTGACTAAATAAGCCGCCAAACGGGATAAATTTTGGCGCAAGTGCGGCGGTGCGTTTAAGGCATGGGCATCAATCATGGCATAGCGCTCCTCTGTCTCAAGGCTCACAGGCGGCACGTTTGTCGGCGGTTTAGGGGTTTGGATGCAGGCGCTTAAGAATAAACTCAGCATCAATAGCGCAATGATTTTTTTCATAATTCCCTCTCAATAAATAGATTTAGTTTCAGTTTATCACCTATATTCACATTCTGGGAACGCCACAGTTTTGTATAGCAAAAACGATTTTGTCTTGATTCAATGCTAAAATCCTCCGCCACTAAAAACTGAATATGACAAAATAATCCATGCAAAATAATTCCAGACAACAACATTGGCAATTTTGGGTCGATAGAGGCGGCACGTTTACCGATATTATCGCCCGCGCCCCCGACGGTGCGCTGCACGTCCACAAACTGCTCTCAGACAACCCTAAACATTATCCCGATGCAACGCTGGCGGGTATTGATGCTTTGCTACAACAACATCAGGCGAGCCGCGCTGAGATTAGCGAAGTGCGTATGGGCACAACCGTGGGTACAAATGCACTATTGGAGCGTCGTGGCGAACCAGTAGCGTTAGCGATTACGGAAGGGTTTCGTGATGCGCTGCAAATTGCCTATCAACATCGCCCGGATATTTTTGCCTTAGAAATCAAATTACCCAAGCCCTTATATCAAGACATTATCGAGTTACCTGAGCGCTATCACGCCAATGGTGAGGTATTAAAACCGCTGAACGCAAAACTCACTCGCGAGCGCTTGCAAGCCTTATATGATGGCGGTTGTCGCAATCTTGCCATTGTCTGCGTTCACGCCGACCGTTATCCCAAGCATGAACAACAAGTCGCCGAGATTGCCGCAGAGATTGGTTTTCAATACCTGTCTTTATCCCACCAAATTAGCCCGCTGATTAAACTGGTTTCCCGTGGACACACCACCGTGGTTGATGCTTATTTGACCCCGGTACTCAAGCGCCATACCGAACATTTACAACAAGCCCTTGAGCATAGCCGCTTATTTTTTATGCAATCCAATGGCGGCTTGGCAGAGGCGGGGCATTTTCGCGGGCGTGATTGCATTCTCTCAGGTCCGGCAGGCGGCATTGTCGGTGCAACCCGTGTCGCTGAACAACTGGGTTATCGCAAAGTCATCGGTTTTGATATGGGCGGCACGTCCACCGATGTCTCCCACTATGCCGGCGAATTAGAACGCTGTTTTGATACTCAAGTCGCGGGCGTGCCTTTGCGCGTGCCTTTGTTAAATATCCACACCGTTGCCGCTGGTGGTGGCTCGAAACTACATTTTGATGGACAGCGTTTTCAAGTCGGCCCCGACTCAGCAGGGGCAAACCCCGGCCCTGCTTGTTATCGCAATGGCGGCGCACTCACCGTCACCGATTGCAATGTCATGCTCGGGCGCATTCAGCCGGATTATTTCCCCGCTGTGTTTGGCGCAGATGGCAAACAGTGCTTGGATAGCCACACCGTCGCGCAACAATTTAAGCACCTTGCTGAGACAATTCGCGAGCAAAGCACCCAAGCCTATGATGCCGAAAAAACCGCCCAAGGCTTTTTAAATATCGCCGTCGATAATATGGCGAATGCGATCAAAAAAGTCTCCCTAGAGCAGGGCTATGATGTCCAAGATTATTTGCTCTGCTGTTTTGGTGGCGCAGGCGGGCAACATGCTTGCTTGGTTGCTGATGCGCTGGGAATGCAAAAAATCTTGATTCACCCGTTAGCGGGGGTGCTCTCCGCCTATGGCATGGGCTTGGCGCAACTGCGCAGCGTGCTTGAGCGCACCATAGAACAGCCTTTAAGCCCTAAGCTGATGCCAACACTGGAAAAACAGCTAGCCGTATTAAAACAACAAGCCGAGCAAGATTTGTGCGCCCAAGGCGCGGGTAAAACTGAGATTCGTTATCAAGCACAACTACAATTGCGCTATCAAGGCACGGATGCGAGCTTAAGCGTTAGCTATGCCGATTTAGCCAGCCTAGAGCAACAATTTAGCCGCGAACACCACCGCCGCTATGGCTTTAGCCGTGAACACAGCCGCCTAGATGTCGCCGCCCTGCTGCTCGAAGCCTTCACCGAACCGCAAAGCCCACAGATTAAAACCGCCGAGGCATCCGATAGCGCCCCCAGCGCACTGGCAGAAGTGCCCGTGTATTGGGACGCATGGCAACAAACCCCAGTCTATCAACGCGATGATTTACCCCAAGGCAGCCAAATTCAAGGGCCGGCACTTATCATGGAAAGCACAGGCACGACCGTGCTCGAACCGCAGTGGCAAGCGGAAGTCTTAGCCCAAGGCGAATTGCTGTTAAGCCGCTGCCAAAGTGCAAGCTTAAATCAAGCTCAAACGCAAAGCCAACAAGCAGACCCGGTGCAACTGGAAATTTTCAGCAATGTGTTTATGAATATTGCCGAACAAATGGGTGTAACCTTGGCAAACACCGCCTATTCGGTCAACATCAAAGAACGCTTGGATTTTTCTTGTGCCATTTTTGACCACGCAGGGGAATTGGTCGCCAATGCCCCGCATGTGCCCGTACATCTTGGCTCGATGTCCGATAGCGTCAAAGCCCTGATGCAATCGGGCTTGGCGATGCAAGCAGGCGATAGTTTTTATATCAACAACCCTTACCAAGGCGGCACACATTTGCCCGATATTACCGTGGTAACACCCGTATTTGTTGCCGAACAAGACACACCCGCGTTTTATCTCGCTGCCCGTGGACACCATGCTGATATTGGCGGTAGCACACCGGGTTCCATGCCTGCCGATAGCACCCATATCCAAGCCGAGGGCGTATTGATTGATGTCAGCCCGCTGGTGCGTGCAGGCGATTTTTTAAGCACTGAAGTCAGTAAACAACTGCAAAGTGGCGCGTATCCGGTGCGCAATCTCGCCCAAAACCTTGCCGACTTACACGCCCAAGTGGCGGCGAATAACCAAGGCGTGCAAGCCTTGTTGCAATTGGTTGGGCAACATGGCTTAGAGACGGTGAGCAATTACATGGGCTGGGTGCAAGATCATGCCGAGGCAAAAATCAAACAACGGCTGAAAACCCTGCACGCCGGACAATTCCGCTATCCGATGGATAATGGCTGTGAAATCAACGTCACCGTGCGCATCAGCCCCGATAAACAAAGCGCGGACATTGATTTTACCGGCACATCCCCGCAGCACGAGGGCAACTTTAACGCGCCCTTGTCGGTCTGCCGGGCAGCGGTGTTATACGTGTTCCGCACCCTTGTTCGCCAAGCGATTCCCTTAAATGCTGGCTGTTTGCGTCCTTTGCATATCAAAGTCCCCAAAGGCTGCTTACTCAATCCCACTTACCCAGCGGCAGTGGTCGCGGGCAATGTCGAGACCTCGCAATATGTCGTCGATGCCCTTTATGGCGCGCTGGGGATAATGGCCGCGTCTCAAGGGACAATGAATAATCTCACCTTTGGTAATAGCCAATATCAATACTATGAAACCCTGTGCGGCGGCAGTGGCGCGGGGCCAGATTTTCACGGCACAGATGCCGTGCATACGCACATGACCAACTCGCGCCTGACTGATGTCGAGATTTTAGAACAGCGTTTTCCGGTGCGTTTACTGGATTTTCATATCCGCGCTGACAGTGGTGGAGGCGGACGTTATGACGGCGGACACGGTGTGGTGCGGCGCTTGTATTTTGAAGAGCCGATGCAAGCGGCAATTTTGAGCGGACACCGTAAAGTTAAGCCCTATGGACTCGCAGGCGGCTTAGCTGGAGCAAAAGGGCGCAACCGCTTATACCGTCAAGGCGAATCCATCACCCTCGCCAGTACCAGTGTGATAGATATTGAAGCTGGGGACGAATTAGAAATCACCACCCCAGGCGGGGGTGGCTATGGTTATGATAATTAACGGATGTTACGCACAGACTTTTCAATATTCTAAAAGGCAAAAAAATCGCCATTGCCCCACGGCTAAATACGACCAGGCAAGTGGAAAATCACTCTATTGTGATAAAAACTAGGTTTAGTGCGTAACATTCGTTATCTATAGCAATAGGGGAAGTAAAATTTTAGTCTTTCTTGAGCAGAGTTAAAGCTGGCATGAGGCTTGCGGACTGTATTGTTATGTGGTTTGCGCCCAGCAATGGTTTGTGGCAAACTAGTCGTTTCTTTCGTATTTACTTTTTGGAGTTTAGTAAATGAAAAATGTTATCTTAGGCGTTGCAGCTTCTGCTTTGTTATTCGTCGGTAGCGCAGCTCAGGCTAACCAAGAGTTAGCTACCAAAAACGCTTGTATGTCTTGCCATCAGTTAGCAGTCAAAGTAGTTGGCCCTGCTTATAAAGATGTTGCTAACAAATACAAAGGTGACCCAGAAGCCGCCGCTAAATTAGCTGAAAAAGTTAAAGCTGGCGGCAGCGGTGTATGGGGTCCTATCCCTATGCCACCTAACGCTAACGTAAGCGACGAAGACGTTAAAGCGTTGGTTGACTGGATTTTAAGCTTAGCTGACTAATACTTATCTAAGTTTTAAAATAAAAAAGAGACCTTTTCAGGTCTCTTTTTTTGTCCTTAAGAAAGGACAATTTCTCCCCTTAAGGCAGGATTTCTTCTTGCTCTTCGCCTTCTTTCTCAACGGGCATCAAGTCAAGCTTACTGATACCCATCGCTAAGGTCACGGAACTCGCGACGTAAATAGACGAGTAAGTCCCGATTAAAATCCCTACGGTCAAAGCGGCGGCAAAACCAAAGATTAACTCACCACCAATAAAGAGCAGGGTTAATACCACCAATAAAGTGGTCAATGAGGTGATAATCGTCCGCAATAAGGTCTGATTAATGGAGATATTCATCACTTCAACCGGGGTACGCTTGCGCAATTTAAGAAAGTTTTCCCGAATCCTATCAAAGACGACGATGGTATCGTTCAAGGAATAACCAATCACTGCCAGCACCGCTGCAAGAACGGTTAAGTTAAACTCTAACTGAAACAGGGCAAAAAAGCCGATAGTGATAATGGTGTCGTGTAACAGCGCCAGCACCGAGCCTACCGCAAAGCGTTTTTCAAAGCGCACCGAGACATAGATTAAAATACCTAAAAAGGTATATAAAATCGCCAGCCCGCCATCTTCAATCAGTTCTTTACCGACTTGAGGGCCGACAAATTCCACCCGGCGCATTTCGACCTTAGTACCATCGTGGCGCAACAAAGCCAAGACTTGATTGCTCAAATCATCTTTTGTGCCTTCGTGAACGCCTAAACGAATGGCAATATCTCTGTCACTGCCAAAATATTGTACATTGGCATCTGCAAAACCACCATCTTGAAGTATTTTTAATACCGCCTCGGTATCAGTGCTTTGCTCGTAGCCGACTTCGACAATCGTGCCGCCGGTAAAATCCACCCCCAAGTTTAGCCCACGGATGAAAATCGCCGCAAAGGCTATTAGCAACAAGGTGCTGGAAAAGATGACCGCCAGACGAATACGCCCTGGCTGCATAAATTTGAAATTAAATTCACTCAATGCCATGTCAGTAAACCTTAAAGGGGTAATTTTAGTAAACGTTTGCTACCGTACTGATAATTAACCAGCGCGCGTGAAACCATGATAGCGGTAAACATTGAAGTGATAATGCCAAGCGATAAGGTCACCGCGAAGCCTTTCACCGGGCCGCTACCAAAGCTAAACAACACCACGCCAGCAATCAAGGTGGTGATATTGGCATCGAAAATCGTACCAAAGGCTTTTTCATAGCCTGCAAAAATACTCGCTTGCGGGGTATTGCCCATATGTATCTCTTCGCGGATACGCTCAAAAATCAAGACGTTGGCATCAATCGCCATACCGATGGTGAGGAGAATCCCGGCAATCCCTGGCAAAGTTAAAGTGGCTTGAATCAAAGACAAAAGGGCAACGACAATAATGACGTTAAGTAATAAGGCAACATTGGCAATCATACCGAATTGACGATAACGGTAAACCATGAAAATCAGCACCAAGATAAAACCAATAATAATCGAGTTAAAGCCACGTTTGATATTATCCGCGCCTAGGCTTGGGCCAATGGTACGTTCTTCAACAATTTCAACTGGGGCTTTTAGCGCACCTGCACGTAGTAACAGAGCGAGATTATTGGCCTCAGCTCCTTCAAGTCCTGTGATTTGGAAGGTTTTGCCAAAGGCTTCTTGAATAGTGGCAACGTTGATCACTTCCTCGGTACGTTTTTTCTTTTTCACCACTGTGCCATCGGGTTTGGTAATTTTTTCGACTTTATGCTCGATAAAAATCACCGCCATCGGTTTTTTGACGTTTTTGTTGGTGGTGTCAAACATGCGTTTTGCACCTTTGCCATCGAGTACCACCCGCACTGCAGGCGAGCCGTTTTGTTGGTCGATGGTGGAGTCAGCATGATTAATTTGGTTACCAGTAACGATCACACTACGCTTGAGCCAAACTTGTCCACCTTCACGGCGTGGATACTCACGGGTATTTGGACCTTTTTCACCCACTAAACGAAATTCCAAGGTTGCTGTTGCACCCAAGACTTCTTTAGCACGGGTGGTGTCTTGAATCCCGGGTAATTGCACCACAATCCGATCTTCACCTTGGCGCTGAATCACAGGCTCTGCAACACCGAGTTCATTAATCCGATTACGTAAGGTGGTAATATTTTGCTCAACGGCGGTGGCTTTAGCGGTGCGCAAGGCTTTGTCGGTATAATGATAAATCACCCCAACTTTGTCGCCCTCATCACGGCTTAGTGCTTTTAGTTCATCGTATTTTTTCTCAATTTCAAAACGGGCTTTTTCGCGAATTTCCTCCGTTTTAAATAAAAGCTGTACCCCACCGCTGTCAGGGCGATAAATGCGGCTGTAGCGAATTTTGTTTTCTCGCAATAAGGCGCGGAATTCTTGCACAAAACGCTCTTCGTCTTGCTTAATCGCCGATTGCATATCCACTTCCATTAAGAAATGCACCCCGCCGCGTAAATCCAAGCCTAAATACATCGGGTTGGCATTGATAGCTCGCAACCAAGCAGGCGTGGCAGAAGCTAAGTTTTGCGCGACCACATAGCCCCGAAGTTTATTTTGTAACAGACTATAGGCTTTAATTTGGGTTGTGACATCATCAAAACGGAACAAGACGTGTTTGCCTTCTTTATCCATGCGTTTAGGCTCGATCTTGGCACTACGCAATAACGCTTCTACCCGTGAAATCAATGCATCATCGACCACCACATTACTGGCATATTCAGGTGAGATTTGGATAGCGGGATCCTTGTCATATAAATTCGGCAAGGCATATAAGATGGTGAGTGTTATCACCAGTCCGATAAGGATATATTTCCATGTAGGATATTGATTCATTTTCATCTGTTCACTTGGGGAATAAAGCGGGGCTTTAGACTTGAATCTGCAGCGGCAGATTCAAGTGGGATCTTATAAGGTTTTTAACGTGCCTTTAGGCATGACGCTATTAATTGACTGCCGTTGTACTTTGACTTCTACGCCACTGGCAATTTCGATCAGTAAAAAATTGTCCCCAAGATCTTTGACTTTACCCATCAAGCCACCGTTAGTGACCACTTCATCACCTTTGGCAAGATTACTAACCAGTGCTTTATGTTCTTTAACACGTTTGGTTTGCGGGCGAATAAGTAAAAAATAAAACACCACAAACAGGACGATTAAGGGGATAAAGTCTGCAAAACCTGGGGCTGGTGCAGCCTCTGCCGCCCAAGCTGAGGCAATGAAAAAATCCATCAGTAGAGATACTCCATATTAAAAAGCGGATAATTCCCTCAAATATAAGGGGGGAATAGTGAGAAATAAAGGGGGGGAACTTATGTCATTGTCGATATAGAGGAAAATTCAGCCCGCATCTTGCCATATAAACAAGGTGTCGCTGCTGTATTAAATAGCCAAAAAAATCATCTGATGTTACGCACTAAGCCCGTTTTTATCACAATAAGGGGTTTTCACCTGCCCTGTGATATTTAACCTTTGCGTAACATCAGCAAATTACGTTAAACGCAATTTAGTTATGCAGCATACCGTATAATTCATCTTTCAGTTTTAAGCGTTCTTTGCGTAAATCAGTGACATAAACATCACTGGTTGGCTCTTCGTCGCTTTCAATTCGAAAAATGTGTTTATCGACTTCTTCATAACGTTCCATCAAACGATGAAAATGATGATCATTCATTTTCATTTCATGGATTTTATCTTTGAGTTCAGGTAATTCTTTCACTAAAGGATGGTGAGTTAAAGGCATAACGATAGACTCCTCTACTTCTACTTCAATTAAAATCTCGCATCAAATAGCTAGGAAGACCGACAGTAGCCAAACAACTATAAAACGCGCTAAATGGTTATAGCTTAATCGGTTATAATAACAGACTCCTTGGCGCAAATGCGAGCAAAAAGCACAGAGAAATGCGCTTAGCCAGCTTTGATTTTTATTTGTGCAGGGATGCCCGCAACCATGCAGCCTGCTGGCACATCTTTTGTCACCACCGCCCCAGCCGCAACCACCGCCCCAGCGCCGATTTTTATGCTCTGAATCACAGTTGCCCCCGCACCGACATGAACATTGTTTTCTAACTGACAATGCCCACATAACACCGCGCCACTAGCAATGTGACAATGCGCGCCAATTTGGCAATGATGTTCAATCAGTGTACGGCTATTAACCAAGACATTCTCACCCAAGCTTGCGCCATGAATCAGCGTTGCGCCGTGCATGATTTGGTTGCCTTTGCCGAGTGTGACGCTGTTATCCAAACTCGCTTGCGGGTGTTGTAAACTTAAAAATTCGTAGCCTTGTTGCTGATAACGCTGATAAATTTGTGCCCGTAAGCTAATCGCACCAGCTGAGCCAATGCCGTTAATCAAGCGCGTGGTTTGTGGGGCATAGTCTTGCAAACAACGGTCATCACCCAAAATAGGCACACCCAATAAGCTTTGCTGCGAGTTATCCGCACTGGTGATGCCATCCACGCGTATCCCAATACTTTGTGTCAGTGCTAATAAGACTTCGGCATGACCACCGCTGCCGAGTAAAATAATAGATGTAGACATAGCGCTAGCCCCAATATAAGTATTTCTAGTTAAGGTAATTGATGTGACGCACTAAGTCCATTGCTCAATCGCACGTACTAATTGGGCAGCCTTTTCTATATTCAAGGCTTCAGGATGTGGCGCGGCAAACCGACCTGTATCATTGTCGAAATACTGCCCTGTGGCATTGGCAAACTCGTCTGCCAATGCCGCCCGTAATAAAATATTTGCACCAATACTGACATCCGCGCCATCGACCCCAAAAGCATCTTTGACCATATTTGTCGCCAGCATAGAGCCTGGATTAATGGCAATAATCGCAGGCGCATCCTCACCGAGTTTCAGTGCCATGTTATGCGACCACATCGTGATTGCCAGTTTGCTTTGTGCATAGGCTTCCATATCTGACATAGGGGTGTATGTGCTCAGTGCTTTGAGATTGATGGGGGATTGAGCCGCAGAAGAAAGGTTAATGATGCGCCCACTCGCAGCCATCAATGCTAACAGGCGTTGTGTCAACAAATAGGGGGCTATGGTATTAACTACAAAACGCACATCCAAGCCATTTTCAGCAATCGGCTGTGAGGTTTTGAAAACCCCGGCATTGTTAATCAACACATCAAGCTTCTGGTGTCGTGCCATCACCGCTGCTGCCAAGTCTTCCACATCCTGCAAACGGGATAAATCGGCGACAAAAGATTCAACCTTGCCTATTTTTGCCAATGTGTTTGCCACCGCCTCCAATTTCTGTGGATTGCGCCCGTGCAACAACAAATGATGCCCTTGTGACAGCAACAATTTAGCGGTTTCTAAGCCAATACCATCGGTTGCACCTGTGAGCAGAATTGTTTTTTGCATGGGTTTATCTCTATGTTTTAGTGGCAAAATCAGGCAATAAAGCCTCAGCCAAATGATGCAGGGTGGTTTCAATATCAGCTTGATTAAAGCGCAAGTTGAGAGCGACGTGGTTAATGCCAATTTCTTGCAACAATTTTAAATGCGCTCGCAGTGGATTAATCCCTGAACGAAAACCCAAATGAATCGGCTGTGGCAGTGCGTCGGGATTGTCTTGCAAGTCAATATACAAAGATTGCACAGCGGGCTTGTTCGGCTCGCCCGCCGCCTGTAGCCGCGTGCGCCAATCGGCAATGAGACGCGCTTGTGTGTCAATATTGCGCGGATAGGTTATCCAGCCCTCGCCATGACGGGCAATCCAGTCGGGGTCTTGTTGGCTGCCGCCTGTAATCAGCATTGGCAGTTTGCCAGCGATAGGCTTGGGCAACATATCCATGCCATCGTGAGGATTGCCATAAGCATTTTTCAAAGCTGGCGCGTTTGCCGCCATGTTTTGAATATAGGCAAAACTATCACGAAAACGCTCACCGCGTTCTGCAAAGGGTATATTCAGCGCCGGGTATTCTTCGGGACGGTCGCCAGAAGCCACGCCCAGCAGCAAACGCCCGCCTGATAAGACATCAACACTGGCAGCCGCCTTAGCCACATGCGCAGGATGGCGTAGCGGCAAAATGATACTGGCAACGCCAAGAGCAATGGTTTTCGTTTGCCCTGCCAGCAAGCCCAAATAGACAAAAGGGTCAAATAATTGCCCCGCATCACCAAAAGACGGAACATTAAACGGCACATCACGCAACCAAACAGCCGCAAAGCCCAAACGCTCTGCCAGTTGTACCCGCTCGATATGTTGCTCCATGCTGGGCAAAACACCGACGGCGTAACTTTCCAGCGGCACGACCAAACCTAAGCTTAAACGCTTAGGACGAAATGTGGCGTTATAGCCTGGGTTGATAGATTGAAAGTTTGAGTTGTCCATCGCCTTTGCACGCTATTTTTCTGAAACCACATCGAACTGAGCATTGGTGCGCACATAGATAATGCTCTCTTGTGTTGTAGCAGAGGAAAACGGATGTACCGCTGCACCGTTTGAGCTGAAATAACTGCCGGCTGCCAAGTTTTTTGTTGCCGTTGCATCGGTTTGATACTGCATTGCACCTTGGATAACAACCGCGCGGAATTCTGTCCCTTGGCTGCGTATTTCACCGCTAAACCCAGTGGGCAGTTTCAACAATGCCCCATACAATTGTTCGCTCTGTGGTTTGCCCCACAAAAAAGCCAGCTGTGCGTCTGTGGCTTGTGTCAGCTGCTTGCTGTTGGCAGCATCGAGCCAAACCAGATTTGCTGCATCGACATTAACAGGGCGCTCGCCATTATCAAATGCTTCTGCCACCGGTGTTACCAAATAAGGCCCTTGCTCAATTTCGATAAAAGCGACATTAGTAGCCCCCTTGGCGGCGGTAATATGTATCTCGCCTTGAGGCTGTGTCCAAAAAGACCCCGCAGGCATCCACATTTTCGCCGCGTCAGGGTCATCATTATGAATCAAACCACTAATCACCACGCCACGGTAAGAGACATTGTGAATATGTGGTGGTGATGAAAAACCATCGACAAACTTGACCAAAAAACCTGTTGCCACTGTGCCTTTGCGGTCGCCCCACAGCGTCCCCGCTTGCGGGCTTTTATCACCACGCGCAGGGTTAAGCTGTTCCCATTTAACTTCAGATGCTGAAACAAGCTGTTTGTTGCCATCAGCATAAGCTGAGTTCACTACGGCTAATGCCGTGAGTGCGATTGCTGCTAATTGAGTTTTCATACCTATTCCTATTAAGTGTTTATTAGATTTCCACCACGACCTTACCCATCGCTTGTCCGCTGCTCAGGCGGGCGTGTGCTTTGCCTACGTCATCAAGCTTAAATCGGCTCTCATCCAACAAAGGTTTTAATGCACCTGCATCGGCAATCTCAGCCAGTTGTGTCAGAATTGCACCGTGCTGTTCGCGTTTATGATCGTACAACATGGGAATCAGCATAAACACAACGTGCAATGATAAGCCTTTGAAATGCGCCGGAGTCAAATCCAGCTCCAGTAAAGATACCGTGGTAGCAACCTGTCCATTGAGTGCGGCAGCTTCAAAAGAATTCATGAGATTGGTAGCACCAACAGAATCGAAAACAACAGCAAAGCCAGCTCCATCGGTATGCTTGGCAACATAATCAGCGACTTTTTCAGTTTTATAATCAATCGCGGTTGCACCATACTGTGCCATTATTTGCTTTGCCTTGTCACCAGAGACGCTCGCATAAACATCCGCGCCAAAATGCTTGGCTAATTGCACGGCAACATGTCCGACACCGCCAGCCCCACCGTGAACCAAGGTGGTTTGTCCGGCTTGAATCCCCGCCCTTTGCAAACCTTCATAAGCTGTGATACCGACCAATGGCAAGGCGGCAGCCTCACGCATAGACAGGTTTTTCGGTTTGTGGGCAAGCAATTTGGCATCGGCGAGCATGAACTCCGCCAACGCACCTTGTAAATCTGCCAAGCCACCTGCACAACCATAGACTTCATCACCTTCGGCAAAACCGCTAACACCTTCGCCAACTGCTGTAATCGTCCCGGCAAAGTCCATCCCCAACACCGCAGGCAAGTCAGGCGATAATGGTAAATCTTTGCCCATTTGCCGAATCATCGTGTCCACCGTATTGACACTGGTAGCGGCAATGCGCACCAGCACATGCCCCACTTTAACCGCAGGCTGGGGTAAGTCGCTTAAATGAAATTCCGCCTTGTCGCCATATTGATTCAAAATCATTGCTTTCATGGTTTTATCCTGATTTGTTTGTCTGTATAACACTATATTTTATTCAAACTGACAATTAAACCACCCAAAATAGACAACAGAATTCGGTTTTTGCATATAATGCTGATAAAACTTAAGTAGAAAGGGAACGCATGGACACAAAAGGTTTAGAACTCTTTGTTATAGCAGCGGATATGCTTAATATCAGCGCAGCGGGGCGGCGATTGGGTTTAGCGCCTGCGGTAGCCAGTGCGCGGCTTGCCAAATTAGAACATCAAGTTGGTGCTGATTTACTGCACCGCTCAACCCGAAAAGTGTCTTTATCGCGGGAAGGCGCAGAATTTTTGCCCTTTGCCAGAGAAATCTTGGCACAAGAACAAGCCGCACTTGCTGCCTTAGGACAAGGCAGTGTTGAAGTTAGCGGCACATTACGTTTTGCCGCCTCCAGCACTTTTGCCCAACTTTACATCGCCCCGATTTTGCCCGAATTTCTGGAACGTTATCCCGGTGTGAATTTAGAACTAAAACTCTCCGACACCCTAGCCAACCTTATTGAAGGCGGTTTTGATTTAGCCCTACGCAATTATGCCATTGAAGACAGCAGCCTACGCGCCCGAAAACTGGCAGATGACAAACGTATCTTGTGCGCCTCGCCCGATTACCTCAGCCGCTACGACAGACCACAAACCCCGGATGATTTGATTGAACACCAGATGCTGTTTTTCATCGACAGCACAGCACAAAAATTATCCGCTGCTGGAGACAAAGTGGCTGGCACTTTCCCGCCGCCCAAAGCTAAAAATCGCGTTATCTGTGATGATGGCGCAAGTATGCGCATCGCCACCATTGCCGGCGTGGGTATTTCGATGAATTCCTGTTGGAGTGTACACCAAGCGCTGCGAGACGGTACGCTGGTACGAGTCTTACCTGACTATGAAGTCGATGACCAATCGGCAATCTGGCTGGTTTATCCCAAGTCCAATGTCTTAACTGCGAAAGTACGTGTATTTATTGATTTTTTGTTGGAGAAAATAGGAACGCCGCCGATTTGGGAATTGGAGTAACATAAATTGACCCAGTTCCACGATAATACAGCTTTTCTCGTTAGGCGTGGATAGCTCATGTGGTCTTTATTACAACAACGACGTTTTTTGCCTTGGCATAAGCACTAATATCGACAGAAAAATTTTTGCTTAAGAGCTAAGCACGGGACAATAGACACTATCTCCCGTCTTTGCTTAGTCTAAGGTTTGTATCCCCGCAAACCCCGTTGTGGAGCGGCGCTAAAGCTTGGTATCCGCTTTTTCTTCCTCAATTTGAGGCGGCGTTTTTTTTGGTTTACCCCCAAGCAAAGGTCTCAGGGCATTACCGATGCCAGCAATGGCGCTGATGTTGTAGAGCATCAGGGCGTTGACCAAACTAAAATGCAAGAAGAACACGCCGCCGATACAAATCACGCCGGGGATAAAGGTAGTCGCTAAACCGACATGCTGGTTTTTCTCAAAGGATTTTGCCAGATTGAAAAAATCTTCAATTTTTTCGAGGCTTTGCTGCATTAAAATCACTTGCGCGGTGTCGGTTGCGGCGGTGGATGCGCCGCGCAGGGAAATCGAGACATTGGCTTTTTTCAGCGCAATCGAGTCGTTAATGCCATCGCCAATAAAGCATACCGACTTGCCTTGGGCTTGCAGTTCTTCGATTTTTTTGGCTTTGTCTTGCGGTAGGGTGTCGGCGAGATAATGGTCAACGCCTAAGTCTTCTGCCAGTTGTCGGGTTGGGTGTTCATGGTCGCCGGAGATGATGTAAATCGACAAGCCGCGTTGTTTGAGTTTGGAGATAACTTGTTTGGCTTCGGGGCGAATGGTGGGGCGCAGTTCTAACATGCCGCCCAAGTCGTTATCAATGGCGACAAAGACGGTGGAGTAGCCCAAATCGTGACTGGCTTGTTGGGCGAGGATTTGGCTGCCGGGAATGCTGATGTTTTCCATTTGCATAAAGCGAATGCTGCCAACGCGGATGAGTTTGTCACCGATGGTGACTTTAATCCCGTAGCCCATTTCGTACTGGCTTTCGTCAATTTCAGCTATCTCTAGTTGTCGCTGTTCTGCCGCTTCAATAATGGCTTTGGCAACCGGGTGTTTTTGTTTGTGTTCGGCAGCAGCAGCGTAGCTTAGCAGTTCGTCCGCGTCAATATCGCCCTCGGTGACAATATCGCCTAAGTGCGGTTGCTCTTGGGTCAGTGTGCCGGTTTTATCGAAGACCACGGTGTCAATGCTGTTTAATAGCTCTAATGAGCGCCCGTCTTTGATGAGGATGTCATTTTTGGAGGCGAGGTTGAGGAAATTAAGCATTCCAATCGGGGTGGTTATCCGTATTACCTCGGAGAAATTGGCACTTAAAATCACAACCGAACTATACGCGCCCAAGGTCATCAGCCCCAGCGCACTGGTCGCCAAGGTTGGCATCACGGTTTTATCCGCCATTTTTTCGCCTTGGGTTTGCAGGGATAGTTCAAATTCAGTGGTGTCGTTGAGAATATCGCCAATTTGCGCGGCAATGGTTTCGGTACCGGTTTTTTCGACTTCGATATAAATTTTGCCCATCAACACCACGGTGGAAGCCATGACTTTATCATTAACGACTTTTTCATCTGGCTGCGCCTCGCCTGTGAGCGCGTGTTGGTCAATCGTGCCCATGCCCTCGATAATCGTGCCATCGACGGGAATGATTTCCCCTGCATGAACGACAATAATGTCTTTGCTGTGTAATTCTGATAAGGGGATTTCTATTTCGGTTTGGTCTTTGACCAGCCATACGGTACTGGGTTGCCCTGAAAAGACGTTAATCAAGCTTTTTTGGGTGTTGTTGCGGGTGCGTTTGAGCAATTTTGCCGCAGAGTAATACACGGTTGCTGCCAGTGCAGTGACAAAATAATAGCCAGTGACTAAGCCACTTGTGATGGCAATCGCATCTAAAACAGCTACCCGAAATTTACGTTCTTCAATCACATGATAGTAAGCAGCTTTAAAAATAGGTAACGAAGCATAAATGCTGACAGGAATACTCAATAAACCAAAGACAGGCGAAAAAGCGCCCGCAGTGGCTAAGCTTAAACCAGCAATAGCAAAAGGAAAATGGTGGTTAGTTTCTTTGTCCACTTCGGATTGTTCTAGCTGCCCTTCGCTGGCTTCTTTCGAGGTAATTTCTTGAATTTGTTGTTCGCGTATGTCGCTAAATTCGGTAAATAAGGACTCTTCGCTGCTGATAGCTTTGGCATTTTTATATTTTGCCCGTCTTTGTTTCTTGCGATAAGCGACTACACTGGCAGATGCCAGCCCAGCAATCAAGATACCAATGGGTAACATGGCGTTGTATCCTTAAGTGTATTTAATAATTGTCGTGTTTCATATAAAGGTAACCCCATCACCCCGGAATAACTGCCTTCAAGGTGAGCGATAAACGCGCCAGCATAGCCTTGGATGGCATACGCTCCGGCTTTGCCAAACGGCTCTTTGCTGGCGATATAGGCAGCGATTTCTGCCTCGGATAAGGGCGCAAAACGTACCCGACTGATTTGGGTTTGCACTGTTTTTGCCTCTGAGTGAACCAAGGCGATGCTGGTCATGACTTCATGGGTTTGCCCAGCCAATTGCGCTAGCATGGTTTTTGCCTCATGCTCATTTTCAGGTTTGCCAAAAATTTGTCCGTCTAATACCACGCTGGTATCGGAGCCTAACACAGCAACTTTTTCTGGCTGTAGCGCCTTATAAACCACTTGGGCTTTTTCTAGGGCGAGGCGCTCGACATAGGCTTGCGCAGGCTCGGCGGTTTTCGGGGTTTCATCAATATCCGCTTGTTGAATGCGAAACGAAACCCCAAGTTGTGCTAGGAGTTGTTTGCGCCGTGGTGAGGCCGAAGCAAGAATCAGTTGCATAGTTTAGTTTCTGCGCTGGTGAATATCATCATAAGCCCCCGTTTTTAGCACAAAAATAGGCATATAGGCAACTGAATCTCGATAGCAAAGGCAGATGATGCTAAACTTGGCGTTTAATTACGCTGTCTACCTTAAGGGAATACAATGCAACCAGATACGCCAGATATTTTAAAAAAGATTTTGGCGCGGAAACAAGAAGAAATTCAAGCCGCACAAGCGTTAGTACCGCTTGCAGAATTACAAGACTTGGTCACGAATGCCAGCCCACCACGGGGTTTTATTCGATCTTTAGAGAAAAAACTGGCTGCGGGCAAGGCGGCAGTTATTTCTGAAATTAAAAAAGCTTCTCCTAGCAAGGGCTTATTGCGAGAAAACTTCGCCCCCGCTGAGATTGCCGACAGTTATGCCGAGCATGGCGCGGCTTGTTTGTCAGTATTAACCGACCGCGATTTTTTCCAAGGGCATGAGGATTATTTAAAAGCGGCGCGCGCAGCTTGTGAGCTACCGGTGTTGTGTAAAGATTTTATGCTTGAGCCGTATCAAATGTATGCCGCTCGCCATTGGGGCGCGGATTGCATTTTGTTGATTGTTGCCGCTTTGGATGACGAACAATTGCACAATTTGTACGCTTTAGCGAAACAATTAGGCATGGATGCCTTAATCGAAGTCCATGATGCGAAAGAAATGGAACGGGCTTTGCGTCTCCCCGCAAAACTGATTGGGGTTAATAACCGTAATTTGCGCACTTTTGAAACCCGTTTGGATACCAGTTTAGACTTATTGCCACAAGTCCCTGAAGATAGATTATTTGTTACCGAAAGCGGTATTCATAGCAAAGCGGATGTGGAAAAAATGCGCACGGCCAATATTCATAGCTTTTTGGTCGGTGAGGCCTTTATGCGTGCAGACAATCCCGGTCTTGCCCTAGCCGATTTATTTTCTTAAGGATAATAGCTGATGCTCAGTCCCGTTTATGACGCAATTAAAAAGCGCCTACCGCCTTTGAGCATCAGCCTTGTGATTGTTTTATTCTTTTTTGGGCATGTGGCGCATTGGGAGCGCTGGTCGATACTCGATGAGGTCGAGCTGTGGGCTTATGATATGCGCATGAATGTCACCTTAGAACCATCGACCGAACCCGACCCGCGTGTGGTGATTGTCGATATTGACGAAAAAAGTTTAGCTGAGTTGGGGCGTTGGCCGTGGGGACGTAATCAAATTGCCGATATTTTGGCACAGTTGTTTGAGCGTTATCAGGTCAATATTGTTGGCATGGATGTCTTGTTTGCTGAGCCGGATGCCAGTTCGGGTTTGCACAAGTTAGAAGAATTAGCCGCCAATGAACTCAAAGGACAAACTGACTTTCTCGCAGCCTTGGCAGATTTACGAGAAGACTTGGATTATGATGCGTATTTGGCGGAAAAAATTCAGAATCAGCGCTTGATTTTGGGTTATACCTTTAGTGATAGGGAAGAAGAGGACAGTACCAATGTCGGCACTTTGCCGCCAGCCTTGTTTAGTGTCTCGCTGGCCCCAGAAGCCTTGAGCCAGGCACGCCAAGCCAGCAGTTATGCCGGGAATTTAGCCAGATTCCAGCAGGCAGCTCTAGGCGCTGGGCATTTTAATTTTCACAGTGATACTGACAGCATCACCCGCCGGACGGCCTTATTGTATGAATATGAAGGTCAACTCTATGAAGCTTTGTCATTTGCTGTCGCTCGCCATGTACTGGCTCCAGATGCGGAACTGAATTTAGACATTCAAACCCAGAGCGATCAACAACGTGTTGAAGGCATCGCTTTTGCCGGACACTATATCCCCCTAAGTCCTGAGCTAGAAGCCTTGGTTCCTTATAAAGGTAAACAAGGACAATTCCCCATCGTATCCGCTGTCGATGTCCTCAAAGGCAGAGCTGCTCCCGATGTCCTTAAAGATAAAATTATTTTGTTAGGCACAACCGCACATGGGTTGTTTGACTTACGTGCGACACCGCTCACCGAAGCTTATCCCGGTGTTGAAGTCCATGCCAGTTTAATCACCGGAATTATGGATAATAAAATCATGGGTAGCCCAGCTTTTATCGAGGGCATCGAGTCTCTATTTTTGTTACTCACGGCGTTGATTAGCATCATGCTGTTATTGTGGCTAAGTCCTGTTTGGGCGACGGTTTATGTCGCCTTACTCAATGGTGGCTTGATTTGGCTTAACTTATATTTATGGCAAGAAAACTTATTGGTGATGCCGATTGCCACCACCTTGCTGATGTCCGTGGCGCTGTATATTTTCAACATGGCTTATGGCTATTTTGTCGAGGCCAATAATAAGCATCAATTAAGCAATTTATTCGGGCAATATGTACCACCACAATTGGTCGATGAAATGAGTGAAAACCCGAATTTGTCTTTGTCTTTAGAAGGAGAAAATCGAGAAATGACGGTGTTATTTTCCGATGTGCGCGGTTTTACCAGTTTGTCCGAAGGGCTCAGTCCGAAACAACTCAGTTTATTGATGAATACCTTTTTAACTCCAATGACGCATATTATTCACAAGCAGCGCGGCACGATTGATAAATACATGGGCGATGCCATCATGGCATTTTGGGGCGCACCCTTAAACGACCCCGATCACGCTCGCCACGCCCTACAGGCAGCGCTAGCGATGAATGCTTGCCTGCAAACCTTGCAACCAGAGTTAAAACAAAATGGCTGGCCACCGTTAAAAATCGGCATTGGTTTGGGCACAGGTTTGATGAATGTCGGCAACATGGGGTCGGAGTTCCGCATGGCGTATACCGTCCTTGGCGATACGGTCAATTTAGGTTCCCGTCTTGAGGGGCTGACCAAAGAATATGGGGTCGATATTATTGTCAGCGCCGCCACCAAAACCGCTGTGCCTGAATACAGCTATCGCTTGCTTGATACCGTGCGGGTCAAGGGCAAAGACAAGCCCGTGTCAATTTTTGAACCTTTGGGGCTGACCGAAGAATTGGATGTTAATGAGGTTGACGAACTTAATGCCTATCACCAAGCGCTGAATGCTTATCAGGCAAGGCAATGGCACACGGCATTAACAGCGTTTGAACAACTATTAAACTTGCACACGGATAAACGCATTTATCAAATTTATCAGCAGCGCAGCCAACATTTTCTTAAATACGCACCCGATGATGATTGGGATGGTGTTTTTACTCATACACATAAGTAAAGAATGTTAGGCAAAAGCTAAAAAATTATTTTTGAAAAAAATCACTCGGTAGTTAAAATACTCACCGCTGAACATTTAACTTAGCTATGTAAAGGATAGCAGATAACGGGAGAAAAGATGACAAATACAAAAGCAGCACTGACACACTTAGCGATTAGTGTGGTGATTTTTTTAATTGTTTTAGCCATTACCATTTTCATTTGGTATCCAACATTTTATTTCTTTGCCAGCGATACCAAAATCCCCCTACTAACCATGACTTTTGTCGATATAGGCTTAGGTCCTTTATTAACTTTCGTGGTTTATAAAGAAGGCAAAAAACTCTTAAAACTAGACTTATCCATCATTATCATTATGCAAATCCTCGCGTTAATATGGGGCACTTGGGTTTTACATAGCCAGCGCCCAGTGTTGATAGTCCATGACGATGGTATGCTCTATTGCCTTAATCAAGAAGCCAGTCAATTAGCAGAAGCTGATCTGACACAATTTAACAATACTGAGGAAATTATCCCGCAAGCCTTTTTACCTCAAGCTAAAACCCGACAAGAATTTGAGAGGCGCAAGGAGATAATGAATAATTTAGCCTCAAATGATAAACGTTCACCATTGCCCGCCTTTATTTTTGGTAAAGCCTTTGAGCCTATCAATAGCAATAATCTCAATGCCATCTTGCAGGGAGAATGGGAAGTTGACGCAGTTGCCAGTAACCATGAGACTTATAAGGCAGCATGGGCACAGTTTAAGCAAAAGTACCAGCCTCTTGAAAATTATGCTTTCTTTCCTTTAACTTGTAGTTCGGTTGAATATTTTGCGGTGGTGGATAAACACACAGGTAGTATTGTTGATGGTCTGCCTTTTTCTTTTATACACTTTGATCGTAAAAAGCACTAAGCTGGTTTTAGCGGGATGATAGTCCCGCTGTCATAAAACTTAGAATAAAGGCACAGGTGGCATAACCTCGGCATTTTGTCCTCGATGGCGCAAGAGGTGATCCATCAAGGTCAAGGCCAGCATCGCCTCGGCAATCGGTACAGCGCGGATACCCACGCACGGGTCGTGCCGTCCTTTGGTCACTACCTCGGCAGGCTGTCCATGACGGTCGATGGTTTTACCGGGAATCCGAATGCTGGAAGTCGGTTTCATGGCAATATGGGCAATAATAGATTGTCCGCTACTGATACCGCCCAGCGTGCCGCCGGCGTGATTACTCAAAAACCCCTCTGGGCTGATTTCATCGCGGTGTTCAGAGCCTTTTTGTTCAATACAGCCAAAGCCATCGCCGATTTCTACGCCTTTGGTGGCATTAATGCTCATTAGCGCATGGGCTATATCGGCATCAAGCCTATCAAAAATAGGTTCACCTAAACCCACAGGCACATTGTCGGCTATGACGGTCACTTTCGCACCAATGGAATCGCCCGATTTGCGCAGATCATCCATATAGGCTTCCAGTTCAGGGACTTTGCTCGGCTGAGGGCAAAAGAAAGGATTATCACTGACCGTATTCCAATCTTCACAATCAATTTTAATCGGGCCGAGTTGACTTAAATAGGCTCGAATTTGGGTATTGTGGACATGGGCTAAATATTTTTTTGCAATCCCACCAGCGGCAACTCGCATGGCGGTTTCTCTCGCGGACGAGCGCCCTCCACCACGATAATCACGCAAACCGTATTTTTGTAAATAGGTGTAATCAGCGTGTCCAGGGCGGAACAAGTCCATGATATTGCCATAATCTTTCGAGCGTTGGTCGGTGTTTTCAATCAACAAGCCAATCGGCGTGCCCGTGGTTTGACCTTCAAAAACACCAGATAAAATTTTGACCTTGTCTTCTTCACGGCGTTGAGTCGTATGGCGAGACGTGCCGGGTTTGCGGCGGTCGAGATCGGTTTGTAAATCCTCTTCAGTGAGCGGCAATCCCGGTGGGCAGCCATCAACAATACAGCCGAGCGCGGGGCCATGGCTTTCGCCAAATCCGGTGACGGTGAATAAGCGTCCAAAACTATTTCCTGACATCTGTTAAACCTTGTTGCAGTAAAAATTCACACCAAGCAAAATCGAGTTCGGTATCAATGTCGGCAGAGTGTGAGCGCGACATCGGATAGGCCAAGGTATCTTTGCTGATAAAACTTTGTTGTTCTATTAAATGCTGCCAAGTGCTGAGATATAAAGCCCCATTGAGACTATACATCGCTGGTAAGTCTTGCCGTCTTGCCGGAATATCGCTAAACAAAGGCTGGAGTTGTTGCTGGGCGTTGGTTTGGAAACACCAATAAGGGTGTGGCTCTGCCTTCTCGACACTGACGGCACTGCTGGCGGCTTTATCAAGACATAATTCGATAATCGCATCAATATCTTCCGCACGGCGCAAGGGTGAGGTCGGTTGCAATAGCAACAAATAATCATACGTCTCACCCAAGTTTTTCAATAGATGTAACACAGGGGCAATCCCCGGCGTGTCATCTGCTGCCAGATCAGCGGGGCGAACAAAAGGCACATCGCAGCCGTGTTGCTTCGCTACTTCGATAATTTCTGCATCCTCAGAACTTAAGACACAGCGATCAACATAACGCGAGTTGTGCGCCGCCTCGATACTCCATGCAATCAGTGGTTTGCCCGCCAGTGGACGAATATTTTTGCGTTTAACGCCTTTCGAGCCGCCTCGAGCGGGAATCACGGCGAGGATTTTTGCTTGTTTATACATGGGCAGATTATAGCAAATTCATGCCCTGAGATTGTTTGGGCTTTTTTAGACTCGCTCTGCGCTATCTGGATAAAATTATAAATATATATTTATCAGTGAGTTAATTATTTTTTAGCGATAAAAACTGTGTTGTGTTGAAGCATCTTAGGGTATACTCCGCCAACTTAATCTATATAAAAGGAATAAAGCCCTTTTGCTATGAACGCATCAGCCCCCCAACGTCTGGGCGAATATCTTATCGCTCAACAACAAATTTCAGAACAAGATTTACAACAAGCACTCGAATTCCAACAACACTATGGCGGGCGCTTGGGGGCGATTTTTGTCCGTTTAGGGGCTTTGTCCGAAGAATTGCTATTACAAGCCTTATCGCAATCGTTAGGATTACCGATTTTACGCCCCGAACAATGCCCGTTTGACAGCGCAGCATTATTAGAACTCATCGAGCTAAGTCAAATTGATAAAGATTGGTGGCTTGACCAAGCCGTATTAGGTTGGCTCAATAATAAACAAATTATTTTGATTGCCCGTGATTTGCTCGATGACAGTTTAGAAGAAACCCTAGAAAAAGCGTTTAGTGACGAATATGAGCTGGTCTGGCATTTGTCTCGCAGTCAGGAATTGGATAAATTGCTTGATATGCTGGAGAAGTCGGGACAAGACAGCAGCTTTTTAGGCGATGAAGTCGGGCAACTGCGCGAACTTGCCGAAGGTGCGCCCGTGGTCGAGTTTGTGAATAACCTCTTTTCTCAAGCCATCGACCAAAATGTCTCTGATGTCCATATCGAACCCGAAGAGCACCATTTTTATGCCCGCTATCGTCGTGATGGGGTATTACAAGAACACTTAAGTTTACCCGTCGCCCGCTTTCCCGCCATCGCCTCGCGGATAAAATTGATTGCGGGTTTGGATATTGCTGAACGCCGCTTGCCTCAAGATGGGCGCTTAAATACCCGTGTCAGTGGGCAATCTTTAGATATTCGGGTTTCAACTTTGCCGGGCGTGCATGGCGAATCCATTGTTATGCGTTTATTACCCAAAGATCGTGACAGCAACCATTTAGACAAACTCGGCTTTGCACCGGATCATTATCGTTTATTTACTGACTGGGTTTCTGAGCCACACGGGATTATCTTGGTCACAGGGCCTACGGGTTCAGGTAAATCAACCACGCTTTATTCAACACTGGATCATATTAACGACCGCAAACAAAAAATCATCACCGTTGAAGATCCGGTTGAATTTCAATTGCCGCACATTACCCAAGTGCAAACCCATAGCGAAATTGGCTACACCTTTGCCCAAGCCTTGCGCTCTATTTTGCGTCAAGATCCCGATATTGTGATGATTGGCGAAATTCGAGACTTAGAAACCGCCGAAATTGCCGTGCAAGCCTCGCTCACAGGACACATGGTGCTTTCAACCTTACATACCAACGATGCGGTGAGTGCATTTACCCGTTTATTAGACATGGGGGTAGAGCCATTTTTAGTGGCAACATCGGTTCGAGCGGTACAAGCCCAACGCTTGGTGCGCACGGTATGTCCAGTTTGCAGTCAGCCGGATGAGGTCTTGCCAGAGATTTATCAACAAATTGAAGCGGTGTTACCCGAAGAAATCAAGCAAACCCCCGCCAATTGGCGCAAAGCGGTAGGCTGTCCTGAGTGTCAACACACGGGTTATCAAGGACGGGTTGGTATTTATGAGCTGGTTTATATCAGTCCTGAGATGCAAAGTCTGATTCTTAAACGCGCATCTGGCGGCGAAATGAGCGAGTTAGCCCAACAGCAAGGCTATCGAAACTTACGCCAAGATGGCTGGCTCAAAGCATGGCAAGGCATTACTACCTTAGAAGAAGTCATGCGCGTGACCGAAAGTTAAAAAAACTTTCAAATAAAAGTTTAATATAAACAAAGGATTGAGGGTTTTTAGTCAAAAACACAGCAAAAAGATGGAAATAAGTGTTGACGAGGTAGGTAATGGTCTCTATAATGGCGTTTCTTTGTTGGAGACAACAACGAACAAGCAGAAACAAACCGAATTATTTATTAATTCAATTGTTGTTTCGCTTTTTTAGTTTTGCTAATCATTATAATAATTAATGAGCAGTTCGATTAAATAAGTCAAGCTTGCGTTTCAAATGTTAAATTTGAGGCTTTTGAAAAAAGCTTAAAAAAACATTTGACAAACGAAAAAGACCTGATATAATGGTCGTCTTTCCTGAGAGGGAAAAGCTCTTTAAAAAAGTAGAAGATAAAGTAATTTGTGTGGGCACTTTAGTCAATCTTTTTCACAAAAAAAGATGCTTAAGTGCATCATTTGAAATACAAGCAGCAATGCGAGTGTTTTAATCAAAAGCTATTAAACTGAAGAGTTTGATCA
>JADGDE010000089.1 GCA_016745035.1 Thiotrichales bacterium | reverse complement strand
CTGCAATGCGAGTTATACGCGGTTCAACACCTCAAATCACTAACCGATGCCACTTAGACGACAGCCAGAAAGAACATGTCCGTAATTTTGTCGGTGGCAAACAACTCGTTTGCTTGATTGATATTCTCACCGATGCAGGGCAATCAGGTCATGATATGCCCTTACATTCGGTTTCTGCCTACCTTCGCACCCTCGGTTATTACCGAAAAAAAATGCGCTTACATGGTACGCCTCGATGGGTTTGGATTAATTCTGCCTTAGAGGTATGTCGTCATGCTTAACAGTAACGACAACGCCATAGGCGCGCCTATAGGCGCGGCTGGTATAGGCGCGGCTGGTATAGGCGCGGCTGGTATAGGCGCGGCTGGTATAGGCACGCCTAGCAGTAGCGATAACGCCCTAAGCGCGGCTATAGGCGCGCCTAATATAGGCGCGCCTAATATAGGCGCGCCTAGCAGTAGCGATAACGCCCTAGGCACGGCTATAGGCGCGCCTAGCAG
>JADGDE010000088.1 GCA_016745035.1 Thiotrichales bacterium | reverse complement strand
CTGATGGAGATGGCGTAATTACTAATCCTGAGATTGCAGGAGATACCGATGGAGATGGAATAATCACTGATCCTGAGATTGCAGGAGATACTGATGGAGACGGAACAATTGGCGATGGTGAAACATCAGGAGATACTGATGGTGATGGCGTAATTACAGATCCAGAAATCGCAGGAGATACTGATGGTGATGGCGTAATTACAGATCCAGAAATCACAGGAGATACCGATGGAGATGGCGTAATTACAGATCCAGAAATCACAGGAGATACCGATGGAGATGGCGTAATTACAGATCCAGAAATCGCAGGAGATACTGATGGTGATGGAATAATCTCTGACCCAGAAATTGCAGGAGATACTGATGGTGATGGCGTAATCACTGATCCAGAAATCTTGGGAGATACTGATGGTGATGGAATAATCACTGATCCCGAAATCTTGGGAGACACTAATGGTGATGGCGTAATTGACGATTCTGAATCAGTAGAAATCACTTTAGATC
>JADGDE010000087.1 GCA_016745035.1 Thiotrichales bacterium | reverse complement strand
TTATTCTCATTTTTTTGTGATTCAGTGAGTTCTTTTTTTGGGGGCTTTTTATTTGGAATAGCGACACTTTTACAAACATAGTCTTTAATTATCCCTAAATAACCTAAATCAACTCTAATATTAAAGTTACGAAACCAATCATAATAAGGTGAAAACTCGTATTTTAAAAACTTATAGTCATGTAAGCTGCCAACACGACTATGACTCAAGAACATTATTTCTTTTAGGGTATTAGAAATAATTGTAGACTTCAATGAATGGAATTTTTTTTACCAGAGAAATATTTTTTCTGTGTTTCTTTATCTTTAGGGCGTTGTATTTTTTGTTCCGTCGCATCGATTAATAGCGTATCTATCTTATTAAAATATTCTTTAAATTCATTAACATCATGAAACTTTCTCTTAGGATAATGTCCAAGAGAAATGAGAGATTTTTTTAAGATACGCAAACCAGTCTCTTGATTTCTCTTAGCATTAGCTCCATCCATTCCACAAACAATACCTAG
>JADGDE010000086.1 GCA_016745035.1 Thiotrichales bacterium | reverse complement strand
CTTCTTATTCAGCACAAAACCGTTGTGGTCATTGCGACAGCCTGTAGAACAATATTTTTGCCACACCGTGCGCTGTTTAAACTCAGTACCACAGTGTTTGCATTGCAATGTCTGCAAGCCCTTATTAGCAGGCTTTGCAGGCTTAGCACTCGCATTGCGATTATCGGATTGCGATATATCGCATTGCGATATATCGCATTGCGAGTTATCGCATTGCGCTGTGTTCTGCGCTGTGTTCTGCGCTGTGTTCTGTGCGCTTGCACCATTGCGATGCTTTGCATTAAGCCTGTCTATCAATGACGGGTGCAATGCCTCCAATTCATTAGCCGCGCCCTCATTTAATACAGCTTCGTTTGCATGACCATGAATCAATCCGTCAGTTTGAATCCATCCGCCGTCTTTAAGCTGTGGTGCTGTTTTCGCAGGGGGTATGCCTTGCACAGCGCCGCCCATGATTCCTAGTGTTTCCTGCAAACTAAAGCCGCCATTTAGCAGTGCCTTGAGCTTGGC
>JADGDE010000085.1 GCA_016745035.1 Thiotrichales bacterium | reverse complement strand
GAGTCTGATGGGTGGAGAAATTGGAGTTGAAAGTGCAGAAGGAAAAGGGGCAACGTTTTGGTTTACCACAGTTTATGGCATGGTTAGTGCCAGCGAATTGTTTGTAGACAAACAGCATGAAGGGGAGACTCCTCATGTGTTTGATGGCTCTATTCTTGTGGTTGAAGATAATTTAACTAATCAGATTGTGGCGCAGGGTACTCTGGAAAAGATGGGGTGCAAAGTTGAACTGGCAAGTAATGGAATGGATGCGATATCCGAAATAGAAAAGAAACAATATGATCTCATTTTTATGGATTGCCAAATGCCGGTTATGGACGGTTATGAGGCCACTGAGGGTATCAGAAAGATTGAAAAGGAAAAGGGGATAGTACGAGTTCCGATTATTGCTCTCACTGCACATGCAATGAAGGGGGATCGGGAACGCTGCCTGGAAGTTGGTATGGATGATTACATTGCAAAACCGTTTAAAGAACCACAGTTAGTTTCTATTCTGGTGAAATGGCTTCCACAGGA
>JADGDE010000084.1 GCA_016745035.1 Thiotrichales bacterium | reverse complement strand
CAATAAATAAAAGTGGTGAGCATTTACTAGCTCTTATTAATGACATTTTAGATATGTCTAAAATTGAAGCTGGTCGAATTTCGTTGAAAGAATCACATTTTAACTTTAATGAGTTAATAAAGGAGGTGGAACAATTATTTAAAATTAGAGCATCTCAGAAAAATTTAGAATTAAAGTTTATTATTGATGAAAATGTTCCCAAGGCAATATTTGCTGATGAATCAAAAATTAAGCAAGTAATTATTAATTTATTAGGGAATGCCATTAAATTTACGGCATCAGGTTATATACATGTTAACTTTAAGAATAAGCTAAATAATAGAATCGAAATAATAGTTAAGGATAGTGGTAAAGGAATTGCAAAAGAAGAACAAGAAGCAATTTTTAAGCCTTTTGAACAAGCTCAAATTGGAGGTCAAACTAGAGGAGGAACTGGTCTAGGATTAGCAATAAGTAAAAAGTTTGCCCATTTAATGGATGGAGATATAACTATAGAAAGCGAACTAGGGAAAGGATC
>JADGDE010000083.1 GCA_016745035.1 Thiotrichales bacterium | reverse complement strand
CCTCGGGTCAAATCACATCCGCCTTTAAGGTATAATTCGGCCGGAAATAATTTTAAAAACCGATTTGTTTAACTTTTTATGTATCTATTCAGCTCAAAAAAATCAGCTCAAAAAAATTCCTCCAGCGGCAGGGTGGGCTCTGCCACTCTATTCACGGAGCTTAAGTCCACGTGTTACAAATTTATTGGGGGCATCAAGGCCGTAGGTTTTGGTGGATGGAATCCACCCTACGCATTGCGGTGTTTCAATCGGTATTGGGTTTGTGGCCATCATGCATGCCAGGCGATGGCTCGTTGCTTTGCCCTCCATGCCCGCTTCGCACCGTAGGGTGGGCTCTGCCCACCATGTTCGCGTGACCCACACCCCTTGCTTTACGAAGGACTCAGGGCATCCATCGCCGATGGTTTTGGTGGATAAAATCCGCCCTAAGCATTCCGCGTGTTTCATACGGTGCTGAATAGTTACAAAAAAAAAAAAAAAAAATATTCCTTAAACGGCCAATTTCATACCCCAAATGG
>JADGDE010000082.1 GCA_016745035.1 Thiotrichales bacterium | reverse complement strand
GTTTGTGGGTAAAGCATGGGATTTCCTAAAGAAGATGTCTGGTAACGAAGCTCCAGCTTCGTTACCCACTAGAAGAGTTTAACTAACTTTATATTGTTATTCTAACTCCAATAGGCATTCCCAAGCTGGAGCTTGGGAACGAGAAAAAACTGCAATGCCTAGGACAGACCCCTGTGTCTGTCCGTTGTTGGTATAGAGGATTTTATTTTTCTCTATTTTCCAAAGCTGTCTTAACAAAAGCCAAAATAGAAGGATTCGGATTTTGAAGACGAGAAGTAAACTCTGGATGAAACTGAACACCCAAGAACCAAGGGTGATCTTTTATTTCAACAGCTTCTATGAGACCATGCGACTCACCTGTAATCTCCATACCATTGGCTTCTAACACTTCACGGTATTTAGGGTTCGCCTCATATCGGTGTCTGTGACGTTCAAAAATGGTTGAGGCACCATACGCTTCACGTAGGTGTGAACCCTCTTTGGTATCACACTCATACTCACCTAGACGCATGGTTCCACCC
>JADGDE010000081.1 GCA_016745035.1 Thiotrichales bacterium | reverse complement strand
GGTGAACAGAATACAGATGGAACATATAATTTTGGACCTAAAATTCAATTTAAAGAGGCTTTAGCAGTTGGGTTAATTTATAAGTTTAAGCAATAAATTTTTTTATTATATTCAAGCCCTGATATACTGTTACTTACGTGTTTTTATTTAAATTTTTTTTATTTTTTTATTGTAAGCTATTGCAGATGTTAGATTTTTATCTACTTTTGCCGATGGAAAATTGGCAGAGTGGTCGAATGCGGCGGTCTTGAAAACCGTTGTACCGCGAGGTACCGGGGGTTCGAATCCCTCTTCCTCCGCGATAAAGCGGAACGGCGTTACAGGCTAAAATTAAAACCCCCTTCAGATCTATCCGGAAGGGGGTTTGGATTTTAGGATGATGGCCTTTCAGGGCAGACCGTTGCATTTACAAGATGTGGCGTATGGGATTATGGCATATAATCCTTTCTCCATAAATGTCTTTGCAGGTATTTGATTTACAGGTTTTGTTGACTGAGAATACAGTTGAGGGCGCTTCTGTTTTATG
>JADGDE010000080.1 GCA_016745035.1 Thiotrichales bacterium | reverse complement strand
CAGCATTATCAATATTTAACCATTTTGATAATGAATCATCTAAAGCCAGTTTTTTCTGCTCAACTAACGATATTGTCAATGTTGTTGTATAAAGCTTTGTTACACTTGCAATGTTGAAAAGACTTCGATTGGTAACTGGTATTTTTTTACTATGATTAGCATAACCACTTGATCCTGTCCATTTATCTCCATTTTTAAAAACTATTGTAGCCTGAATACCAGCCGAATTATAACCTTTACTAACCTCATCTAATATAGATTGGTAATCAAGATATTGCTCTTTATTAAAGTTTGATTCAAAACTGGATTCAATATATCCATCTGAAAACCCATTTTTTAAATGATTTGTATAAAATATCCATATTCCTATAATGAAAACTAAGAGAAAGATTGCGTATAAACCATATTTCAACACACTTTTTACAAATTTTATTACTCTATTCAATATTTTCATTATTTTTGATTAGATTAAATTTTCTTAATAAGGGGTAGCGTTTTGTATATGGTGTCGTTGCTATCCCACAGGG
>JADGDE010000007.1:175432-229555 GCA_016745035.1 Thiotrichales bacterium | reverse complement strand
ATAGTATTGCAGGTCTTAAAAGGTTTCGTGTTCTATCTGATAGATTAAGAATTCATGATATTGATTTATATGATGAAGTTCTTGGTATCTGTGCTGGATTATGGAATTTTAATTTGCATAACTGATTGTTTTATATAGTCACAACAAGTCTACTATATGAACCATCAATATCAGGGGTAGTCAGATCTTTTTCTACTAAAGACCATGGACGATATAAGACAGTGGGTAGACTTTTTTTAAAGTAACCGAACCAACGACTAGGTGTGCGTGAGCTGCCACACCACCATGAATTTCCGACATGGGTTAAAGCACTTACGGACATTTTTAATTCTTCTAAGGCTTCATAAGCTGATTGAACATCTGTATCAGAGGATTTAGATATATCTGCTGGGCGAAAACGAATTTTACACATTTTTCCCCATATGCCTGTTTGCAGTAGTTTATACACTCGTAAACTATCTTCATCATCAATAGAGTAGAGCCAAAAGACTTTACTATTGTCTCTGTATAATTGCTCCCAAGATACTGGGGGCGGCACATCATCAGGGATATTGCTATCATCAAACAACTCCTGTCCATAACGACCATAAGCAATGGTTTGATAACGTTCACAAGCCCCACCACAACCAGGATGTCTTATTGAACGCAAGGTATATTTTTCTCCCCCCATCATCACAATAAAACCATTTGAGTCTCCTGGCAAATTGTCTATATCTGGGTTTTGATAAAATGAAACTGTTGTCATTCCCGCAAGATTTTTGTTTCTATCATTATATTTAAACATTGGTTTATCGGATACAAAAAAACTTTTCGCATCTTGAAAAATGTCAGCACAAATGGGACTATGATTTTCTTCTAAAGAAGGCTTGAACCATAAGGAATCTAATGAATTCAATTGTTGGGAATACACATTTTGTATAATTAAAAGTAATTCAATCATCAATAAAGCTTTATACATTATCATCTCTCTAAACTTGCATTAAAAAATATACTACGCTCAACACAACAACTTTTTATTTCCCAACCGCACACAGGACTATTATGCTACATCAAAGTGATTTGTATCTTTCATATTTTCGGCAACAAAGCCTTTTGGCTCAAATTCAAGATTTATGGGGGAATTGATGTTAAGAAATGCTTCATCATTTTTTTCATTATAACTGGATTATTGGGCTTTGTTTTGTAAAGTTTTCAATATTAACAGAAACTTGAAATTTCATACATTACCAAGAACCTAACTTACGCGTTGAGTATGTGTTTGCTATTGCTGTCGATCTTATTTGTATTTTTAGCCTATAAGTTGAATTTAAATTTATGGATTTTCCTAGAATGTCATCACGAGTATTTATTATGTTAAAAAATATATTGTTTAGTTCTTCTTTCTTATTTTTATCGTCATCTGTCATAGCTGCAAATACTTATCTTCTTGATGGTCTGGGAAATCCTGTATTATCGGGTAATGAAACGTGTATTACTGCCTCTGAGCAAAAAACGAAGCAATATTTTCTTCAATGTGGTGATGACCAAGATCAAGATAAAATCGTTGATTCTAAGGATAAATGTCCAGATACCCCCCAAATCAGCCAAGTCGATCAAGCAGGTTGTCCTATTGATAGTGATACTGATGGTATTGCTGATTATAAAGATAAGTGCCCTAATAATATCGATGAAGAAGCAGCAAGTGTTAATGAAATGGGCTGTCCTAAAGACAGTGATGAAGATGGGGTTGCAGATTATAGGGATAGATGCCCAAATACGCCTGTAACGCTAAAAGTTGCTTCAGCGGGATGTGAACTATGCACACATTACCTTTTGTTGCCAATGGCTCACCTAATAACTTTTCCTTTTGATAGTATTCTTCTCTCGATAAACCAAAAACCAGTTTTAGATAGTGTTGCAAAGACTTGGCATGTTGGACTAAATAAAACGAGAACAAAAATAAAAAAAATACCACCATACCATAAACCTGCCCTAATAATTACTGGTCATACTGATAGTACTGGGCATAGCTTATATAATACAGCGCTATCCCAACGCCGTGCCGAAGTGGTTGCCGATTATTTGATATTCCAAGGTGCGGCTGTCGATGATATAAAGCTCATTGCTAAAGGGGAATCTCAACCAGCAGATAGCAATAAAACTATGCGGGGTCGCAAGAAAAATAGGCGCGTTTATATCGAGCTTAAGGGAGTAGATCATCGTACATATAGCACTTGTGAACAACGTGACAACTAGCGCTGAGGAATAATTTAACACCCCCGTAATAAGGTGTACAAGTGCAACGCCATACACCATAAACAAAGTCCCAGAACTGAGTATGTTCTCTAAGTTTTTAGGCTTCGACATGGCGGATGGCACGGTGTTTATTCGCCCTACGTTCTCATGTTATCAATGTTCAATTTCAACTTTTGTTAGACTAGCTATATCTTGTGAGGTAAGCTGTTTTTGACATAATGCTTCTTGCTTCATTTGCCAGTTTTGTCCTTGAAAGATCATTTTATCTCCCAATATTCTACAACCACGTAGTGTATTATCATTATCGAAACTTTCAATAAATTGAGGGCATATGGGGTAAGAGGAAAAGAATTTTTCCACTTCATCCATTTTGAGAGAAAGTTCTTTTATTGACTTAATAGGTTTAGATAATTTATTATTTTCGTACAACTCATCGGTAGACCAAGATTGACGAAATCCTTTCCATTTATCCTGAAAACAGTGCCATTCTTGTACTCTATATCCATTAACTTTCCGAATATAAATATGACCTTGTTCCAAAACAGATTGAGGTGAAACGGCACCTAAATCTACGGTGTGAGTATTATTTATCTTTAAAGAAACGCCAACATTAACATCATAACCTCCCCAAACATCAATTAACTCAATATTGTCTATTTTATTAATTAATTTAGAAATAGAATGACGATCTATTTGCTCTAAAATTAGAATATAACCTATAAAAATAATAGCCATAACTATAGGTAAAACAACAAATATTTTAAAAATATTGAAAATAACTTTAGCAATCAATTTTCCCTCTCTTATCCTAGTAAATTGTAAGGTGCATATATAAATGCAACGCCATATATCATAAAACGAAGCCCCTGAACTGGATGTGTTCTCTAAGTTTTTAGGCTTCGATATGGCGGATGGCACGATGTTTATTCGCCCTATGAGTTGGGAGCGTTAGTCTCCCGACTAACGAGCCGTGCTAGCACGGTTAATGCCTCGCAAAGCGAGGCATTCGTTGACCGGGAGGTCAACGCTCCCAAGTATTCTAACTTATTGAAAATTTGCAATAATTTTAGGGTTTAGCTCGTAGATTAGGTTGACGAAGGAAACCTAGCACAACAAAGCCTAAAAATGATGGGTTTCGTAAGCTCAACACCACTCTACAAACTACCCCTTCCCCTTCCAAGGAATCAATATTTTTTCTGCCTTACGCATCAGCATATCAATACTAAAGCCAATAATACCAATCAAAATAATGCCCATAATCACAATATCGGTTTGTTGAAACTTTGAGGCGGCAATAATCATTTTTCCAGCCCCCTTTTCAGCAGCGACCAATTCAGCCGCAACCACTGTTCCCCAGCAAACGCCCATCGCGACCCGTGCGCCGGTAAAAATTTCCGGTAAGGAGTTGGGGATAATGACATGAATCAGTATTTGCAGTTTGGATGCGCCTAAACTATAAGCCGCATGAACTTTTGAAATACTCACCCCAGAGACACCTGCGCGGGCGGAAATGGTCATTATCCATAAGGCAGCAAGGAACAATAAACTGATTTTTCCTTGTTCCCAAATGCCAAACCAAATAATAACCAAGGGAATTAAGGCCAATGGCGGGATGGGGCGCATAAATTCGACGATAGGGTCAAACCAACCACGAAACCAGTTATTGAGTCCCATCGCATAACCCAAGGGGATACCAATCAGGCTGCCTAATAAAAACCCCATCAGCACCCGAAAAAGAGACCAGCCAATATTTTCTGCCAGCGTGACATTTTGATAACCATCGACTGCAATTTCAATTAAACGCTGAACCACAGCCTCTGGTGGCGGTAGCCATATTGGCTCCATTTGCAGTCCTTTATACGGGGTAAAGCTCAGGCTGCCTTTTTTAGTCATGCTCACCGTACCATCAGCCACGGCGACGGATTGACTTGGCTCAATCGTCTGACCATTGACGGCAATGACTTTGTAGCCTGCTTGTTTGCCGCCTTCATCATTTCTTTGCACACGGATTAAGCCGCTACGCCATGCCTTGGTTTTTAGCGCATCGTCTTTGGCAAAGCCTGCCTCTAAACGCTCGGGAATATCCGGTTTTTCAAAGTCTTCACCTAAAAAACCAACGCGTACATAAACGCTGGCATCGGATGTTTTCCCATCAGCATTGATTGCCGTATAGCTAAATGTCGTCTCCCCAACAAAAGGACCTGGCATATGGACAGGCGTAATCACCGATCCTGTAAATATTCCCCACAAAAAGAATAAGGAGATAATAGAAATAACTGAGGCGGCTTTGTTTGAGGTGACCGAACTTTCATCGCCAAACGTGACGGTTTTACGGGCGCTAAAATCGGTTTTGGCGTGAAACAAGTGGCTAATGGCTTTATAACCAAGGTAGGTGCTGACAAAAATAAGGATATATATCAAAAGAACTAACATAATTACGCCTTCTTGCCCATAATTTCTTCTTCCATTTCCCAAATCATGGTTAAAATTTCATCGCGTTTGGCGCTAAAATCGGGATGCTTTTTGATTTCCCTTAAATCCTTTTCTGTGCCTAATTTGGCAAAAGGCAGGGCATATTCTTTATGAATCCGGCCAGGTCTTGGCGCCATCACCAATAAACGCTCACCCAGCAACAGTGCCTCTTCGACTGAGTGGGTAATGAGAATGATGGTTTTACCGGTTTCTTGCCATATTTTTAAAATTAATCCCTGCATTTTTTCGCGCGTCAGGGCATCCAACGCGCCTAATGGCTCGTCCATTAAAATAATATCGGGATGGTTAGCCAAACACCTCGCCAAAGCCACCCGTTGTTGCATTCCGCCTGAGAGTTCATACACCGCTTTCTCGCCAAAGCCATGTAAGCCGACCGTTTCCAGTAAGGTATCGACTTCTTTTTTGGTTTTCTCTTTCGGCTCGCCTTTCATTGCCGGACCAAAACCGATATTGTCCCGAATATTCATCCATTCAAATAAAGCTCCCTGTTGAAAGACCATGCCCCGTTCGGGGGCAGGGCCAACAACAGGATGACCATTCATCGATACCTGTCCATGCGTTGGCGAGAGAAAACCTGCGAGAATATTCAGTAAGGTCGTTTTACCACAGCCAGAGGGACCTAATATGGACAATATCTCGCCTTTTTTGAGACTCAGAGAGACATTTTTTAATGCTTCAATTGAATGGCCATTGGGCAAGGTAAAGGTCATAGAGACCTCATGAATATTTAAGAATGCTGATTTGGGAACACTCAAGTGGAAAAACCTTTATGGAGAGGATTTGCTGTGTGGGAATGCCGTCTTGCAGACGGCAAGCCGACAAGATGTCGGCGCTCCCAGCTTATAGTTTTGACGCAGCTTCTAAGTAACTGGCATCAACCGCATCGTCATAGTTTTTACGGGCTTTAGGAATCGTGCCTTGCTCGACAAAAAAATCCCCGACTTCTTTTAAGAACTGCTGCGTGCCACCACCTAACCACTTAGCACTGAGCTGCTCTTTAATTGTTGGAAAGCTGAACCCCGCCATGCTGTCTTTGGTGGCATCCGTTTTCATCCCCGCCGCTTTGGCAATCACAGGCAACATCTCTGTTGCCCCACTGGCAGCATATTTTGCGTTCATATCAGCCGTCACTTTTAAAAATTTAGCTAAAACCGTGGGGTTTTCTTGCGCCCATTGGGTAGATACCGTGGTCGCATCAAAGACTTGAATACCCAAGCTTTCTTTCTCTTTACCTGTTAGTAAAATATTGCCATGCTCTTTCATACGAGCGAGCGCGCCACCCCAACCACAAACCATGTCTAAGTTACCTGAGGCAAAGGCAGCCGCGCCATCAGCCGGCGCCATGTCAACGATTTTCAGGCTGCTGGTATTGACACCAAAATGCGCCATTTGCTTTAAAAAGCCATAATGCGCCGCTGTACCAATCGGCACGCCGACTTGCTTGCCTTCGAGTTCTTTGGCATTGCTCTTATCAATTTCTAAATTTTCACGTACCACACAATTATCATTGTCAGCGTATGACACCGCCACATCAACCACTTGAATATCTTGCCCAGCAGAGGCGGCAACCACAAAAGGCGGAATCCCTTGAGAAAAAGCGATTTGCACATCCCCCGATGCCATTGCCGCTGACATGGCAGTGCCTGCATCAAATGCCACCCATTTAACGCTCATCCCCAGTGCTTCATCATATATTTTTTTAGTTTGCGCAAATTGGCTAGGCGTTGGCCATTCTAAAAAATACGCCACGGTTAACTCTTCACTGGCAGATGCGGTTGACAGCAATGCACTGCTGGAAAAAAGCGTCAGCGCCGCGATTAGTCCAAATTTGGTTTTTTTCATTCCGATTTCCAATAACTTTAGCGTTAGTAAACCGTGTTTTAACATATTATGAGAAGGCTGTCATGGCAGTTTTTTTTGAAAAACAACAGCTATATTCATGAAAGTTTTTAGAAAAACCGAATAAAAACAAGGGGAGGGATGATGGATGCATCATTTTTCAAGTATATATTTTTTAAGGTTTTTATCGTCTTTAGAACTTACGCACAGCGACTATAAATGGCTAAATGGATGATTGCAGTGAATGATGGAGGCGAATTGAATTAGAAACTGATGTTACGCACTAAACCTGTTTTTGTTTCAATATTATGGTTTTTCTCCTGCATAGTGGGATTTAGCCGTGGAGCAATGGCGGTTTTTTTACCTTTTGGGGTAAAAAAGAAGCCTTTGCGTAACATCAGTTAGAAAGCCGAGCAGGTCAACGCAGCATGTTTAGCTTATTGTTTTAGTCAGCGCTATTATTGTACTATGCCATTTGCAATGACACTTTATAGGATTTTATCTTGCTAATATAAGGCTCTCAACAAAGCCAAGTGTTAAAATTAATTTCCTTAACTTCTTCATTGGTTATTTTTAAATATTAAAAATCAATGCATTGAAAGATAATAATGCCAATATTTGAGTTAAATGATTATGAATAAATCCTTACCTATTTTTTATATATTCTTTGAGTCTATAAAAATTATTTATAAAAATAAATTGTTATTACTAATATACAGTATTCCTACAGTTATTGGTTTTATTTTATTTTTTAGCTTTTCTTTTATTTCAGCTTTATCTATTTCTTTTATTGTTTTTTTAATTTCTTTATCTTTTGTGCTTTTTTTTTACGCCAGTATTATCATGCTAACAGTTTCTACACATCGTATATTTTTATTGCCAAAAAATAAAATAATGAACATGAGATCTTTTCGATGGCAAAAGTGTGAAACCAAATTTTTTGGCTGGATTTTATTGTTATATCTATTGATTGGCATACCTTTTTATGTGTTAGATAAATATTATACAATTCCTTATTTAACAAGTATAAATACAATTTCAGATATGAATAAATTTATTATTTTTTTAATCTCAACGCCATTTTATTATGTTATGGTTAGATTATCATTAGTCCTACCAAACACAGTAATTGACGCACCTAAAAAAGGGCTTTCATGGTCATGGCATATGACTAAAGGTAACGGCTGGTATTTATATTTTTTAATTTATTTTTTACCACATTTTTTTAATTATTTCGTTATCCCTTTTATTATTTTTAGCTTAAATATTATTTTGAAACATATTGGTATATATATTATAGAAGAGCCTATCTATATTGCCATAAATATCTTCTTATTTTTTATGGCTATAGGCATGTTATCTTTGAGTTATCGTCATTTATATATGGATGGTAATACATATAAAGACAGTGAGTGAGTATATATCATGTTAGAACTTAAAAACTTAAGCACCCAAGCAATTATTGATATTGCCTTTAAAGAAAATAATGAAGAATTATATTGGCAGTTAATTTCAGAGTTACACAAACGTGGAACTCTGACTGAATTTAGCGCAGCAGAAAAACTTTGTGCCAGCACCAATCCCATTAACCGAGAAATAGGCGCTGATATTTTAGGACGGTTAGCTTGGGATAAACAAATATATGTAAAAGCATCTGTGGATATATTAATTAAACTCTTGGATGATGAAAACCCTGATGTCATTGCATCAGCAGCTTATGGGCTTGGGCATAGGCATTCAGCTAAAGCAATTCAGCCGTTAGTAAAATTAATTAATCACGAGAGCCAAAGAATAAGACATGCTATTACCTTCAGTTTAGGTGGATATGAAGAAGAAGTAGCCATTGAAGCATTAATCATCCTGAGTAAAGACTCTGATGAAGAGGTGCGAAATTGGGCAACCTTTGACTTAGGATCACAAATTGAGACAAATACAGCTGAGATTTGTGAGGCTTTATTAGCAAGAATCAATGAGGATAATCATGAAATACGCGGAGAAGCCTTGCTTGGCTTAGCTCAGAGAAACTACCCAGATATAGTCAGCTTGCTTAAAATAGAGCTTAAGCGTGATACTTTAGGCATATTGACTTTGGAAGCATCAACGTTAGTCGCTCATCAAGCCTTGCATCCCTTACTTCTTCACTGGAAAAATAGTTTAAGTCAAATGCAAGATGCCCTATTTGAACGGCAGCTTAATGAAGCTATTCAAGCCTGTCAGAAATAGTGAGTAAATCTTGGGCTACGATTGGCGTATCGCTGATATTTTTATAATCGGGATAACTAGCAAATGGCTTCTTTTATTTGTCAAAACTGTGGAAAAGAATCAAGTGATGGTGAGGTATTACCTGCCTTGATTCGTTGGGCATTATGTTTGGTTTTTTTCTACCCACCGTCAAAAACAAAAGTGTGCAGTGATTGCGCAATACAACTTTGGCTTTTTGGTAGTATTTGTTTGGCTGTTATGGCTGCTGGTCTTATTTTTGGTCTTATATACTGATGTTACGCAAAGGCTAAATATCACAGGGTTGGTAGAAAACAACCCTATTGTGATAAAAACTGGGATAGTGCATCACATCCGTTATGTATATTTTTTAGTCCGATGAGCGAGAAATATCCCGCTCATCGGTTTGTAACCCTACAGCATCATCCCCCTAATCATGAAATAGACGCTGGCAGATAATAACGCAGCGACGGGGACGGTAATCAACCAAGCGGCAATGATTTTTTTGAAAGCATCACGTTTGACATATTGCTTTTTCTCCAAAGACTTTTTGATACGTAACTCTTCTTCCAGGACTTTTTCTTCCCTTTCTAAGTGTTCATATAATTTACCGATTTCTTTATAGACTTTTTTATCTTTTTTCTCATCAGGTAAATCAATCAAGACTTGTAAATGCGTTCGATATTGTTCGATTTTATTTTCTTCTTTTTCAAGTCGTTGTTCTTCATCTTCGAGTTTTTTAACGTCTTTATGGTCTTGCAAATATTCACGTAAAAAACCCACCCCGAATACACCGCCAATGGCGATATGGGTTGAACTCACAGGCAAGCCAAGTTGACTGGCGATAATCACCGTGATAGCTGCTGCCATCGCAATAGAAAAAGCACGCATTTGATCCAGTTCGGTGATTTCTGAGCCAACGGTTTTAATCAATTTAGGGCCATATAAGGCTAGACCGACCACAATACCGACTGCCCCAACGGACATCACCCACAAAGGAATCTCGGCTTTAGAGGAAATGCCACCACTTAAGATCGCGTCACTGATGGCAGCCAAGGGACCTATGGCGTTAGCGACATCATTTGCACCGTGGGCAAAACTTAAAAGTGCCGCTGCAAAAATTAAAGGTATAGTAAACAAGGCATTGATGCTATGGCGGTTATTAGCTAAATTTTGTTTTTCTGCTAAACGTCGATGCATAAACCAATATACCAGCGCGCCTAAAATCAGTCCAAACAGCGCAGCAACAGCAAAACTGGGTTTTTTCTCATCGGGCAAAAAGCCGACGATATTCACAATATCGGGCCAAATTTTCTTTAGCCCTTTTAAGGTCAAATACGTGGTAAACGCCCAAGTCATGATGGCAACATAAATCGGTACCCAAAACTTACCTGCGGCAATCTTATCTTCTTTAAAGACCATGGTTTTTTTAATCGAGAACAAGAAAACCGCCGCAATAATACCGCCAAGCACTGGCGAAATAACCCATGATGCGGCAATTTTGCCCATCGTGCCCCAAGAGACGATAGCAAAGCCACCTGCGGCAATCCCCGCGCCCATGACCCCACCGACAATTGAGTGTGTGGTTGAAACCGGTGCGCCAAACTTGGTGGCGATATTAAGCCAGACCCCAGCGGCTAACAGCGCTGCCATCATTGCCCAAATAAAGCTGTCGGTATTATCGCCAAAGGCATCAATATCAATAATGCCTTTTTTAATTGTCCCAACTACGTCACCCCCGGCGATAAAAGCCCCGCTGGCTTCAAAAATACCGGCGATTAATATTGCCCCGCCGAGTGTTAGGGCTTTAGAACCGACCGCAGGCCCGACATTATTGGCGACATCATTGGCACCAATATTCATCGCCATATACGCGCCAAATAAGGCAGCAATGACTAAAAAGGCATTGGTAGGAACACCGCCCATTGAGTTGTAACTCAACAGCAGCACCATGATCATGAAAACAATCACAACACCGAATTTCACAAAGTCCCCTTTGCTAGATTGCGCTGCATCTTCTATCTTGCTGAACAAATTAAACACCTCACACCTTCCCTTTCCTTTCTTCAATATTGGAAAACACTGGTAAAACCGTTAAGAATAACTGATTTTTGCACCTGATTCAGCTTGAAAAATGAAACAAACACGACATCTAGTTTTATCAGTATCTTTTAACTCTATAATAGCTTATATATTTTAAGGTTTTAGCATTATTTTATTCCTTTTTTTGACTAGACTATCTTTTCTGAACAGGGTATATTTTCCGCCATATTTGTTTTTAGCTCAAAAATTTTCCAGTCATAGCCCTTTGTTGTTTATTCTGCTGATCAATCTATGTAACCCCTTTTATTTAAATAGCTGATGTTAGGCAAAAGCTCAATTTAGCTCAGATAGGTAAAAAACGCCCATCACGAGACAAAAACGCTATCAATGCGTAACAGCAGTTACTAGGGTCATTATGAACACCACACCCACCATTATTGCCAGTACCTGTTTACTGACGCTATCAGCACAGGTATATGCAGCTAAGAAAATTTCCATCGATCATTTGGTCGATATGTCTTTAGGCGATCTATTCTCAGTCAAAGTCGATATTGCCTCAAAAACATCTGAGAAAATTTTTGATGCGCCTTCTTCGGTGAGCGTTTTTACCCGTGAAGAATTTCAAGCAATGGGGGTGGAATCCGTTGAACAACTACTGAATTTTGTTCCGGGGTTTATGAGTAGCCGTGAATCTGTATTTGGACAAGGCTATATGGTCGCGGCGCGAGGTCGTACCACACCGCAAACTTCCTATAATATTTTATTTTTGCTCAATGGTAAGCGTCTAAACAATGATCGCAGCGGTGGGGCTTTAGCCACACATCATTTTATTTCGCTACATAATGTCAAACGTGTTGAAGTCATCCGAGGGCCAGGTTCTGCACTATATGGAACCAGTGCTTTTTCTGGTGTGGTCAATATCATCACGGATAATGAGCTGAACGAAATCAGTTTGCGTACGGGCAGCTTGGGACAAAAAGAGGCGAGTTTTAGCTTATCCAACCAGCAACAGGATTGGAAATGGGCCTTATCTGCACGCTACTATGCCGACAGGGGTGATGATTATCATATGATTGATGCAGACAAGCAGACCATCAGCGATCCTCGTCGTGGACTAGATCTTTCTGCCCATATTACTTATCAAGATTTGAATCTGGATTTTAGTTATCAAACCCGCCGTCAAGATGACTTTTATATTGATGAGAGCATAAGTGCAGGGGATACACATTACACCGCTTATGAAAACCTTTCTTTACGGCTAGCTTATCAATACTTAGATGAGCGCGATCGCAGTTTGAGTTTATATGCGACTTATCAGCAACAAAGTACTGATAACTTAGCCGAAACCCTATCAAGCCAAACACTACAAACATGGCAAAACCAGCCCAGCCCGGATGCCTTGTTGGTTGGCAGCATCGGCAAAGAACGTGAATGGCGTTTGGGGCTTGATGGACATTATCGCTTAAACAAACAACATGAATTATTTGTCGGCTTTGATTGGCGACGACCCGACAATGTGCAGTTTAGTGCGCAAAGCAATTATACTGCTGACAACATGGTCGGCTTGTTGTTAGGTATACCCAGTGCCTCTATGCAAGCGCTGGGCGAGGTACAAGAAAGTATCAACTTAATTCGCCTAGGTACACGTAGTATTAGCAGTTTATATTTACAAGATAAATACCGTATCGATGATAAATGGTCGGCGACACTAGGGGCGCGTTATGACCATTATTCTGATTTTGGTGGCACACTGAATCCACGGTTTTCATTGCAATATAGCCCAGATAAAAAAACCGCCTTTAAGCTCATGTATGGGCAAGCTTTCCGCGCGCCTTCAATTCGACAACTCAATGGTTTTTTAGGCAATGCGGATTTAAAACCGGAAAAAGTCCGCACCTTAGAATTGGCGTGGCTACAAAAATATCACAAAGCACAAACCACACTGACATGGTTTAAGAGTTTTAACCATGACATGATTGATACAGTTTTGCGTGCCGATGGGCAAGGGCGAGAATTCCAAAATACCAATCAGGAACTGGATATAACGGGACTAGAAATAGAAGCAACTGCCGAACCTGTCCGGGGTTTATCTTTACGAGCTGCCTATAGCTATACCCATCAAACAGAACAAAACCCCAGACGTTTTCCCCATCATAGCTTGTCGATGATTGCTAATTATCAAAAAGCCAACTGGCATTTTAATCTTAATGGGTATTATCACAGCAGCATGGAACAACCCCTTGCGGGTGGAGAAAAAACCACTTTAGCCGCTTATCATGTTTTCAATGCGCGTGTGCGCTATCGCTGGCATAAACACACAGATATTTTTATCGAAGCCCAGAATTTGTTCGATAAGGATTACTATAGCTCGGTGAAAAGTGTGGGCTTGAGCGCAGGGCTTATTAACCGTGGACGTAATCTACAGTTAGGTTTGACCCACCGCTTTTGAGCAACTATCTTGTCATCGTCGTTATTGCTGCTAAGGATAAGAGTCTATGCGGAGTATGGGAATCATCGCGAAAATCAGATATTTTGAGGCTAATTTTGTGGTTTTATGAGGCGAATAACGCGTTATTTAACGAATAAAAGCACGGAATTAGACCAAAATAGCGGATTTGCAGCAGATTAGTCATATTTCGCATAGGCTCTAAGTGTGGGCTAGTCTGCTAAACGGGGCGAAGCCACACCATAAATCCACATTTTTTTATCCTTGCCATTTTTTTTGACCCAGAAAAATAAACGCTGCTGTGAATCGTAATAGACCGCGCTAATACTTAAAGGTCCTTTACGTCGGGGTTTATTCCAATTATGAATAAATTCGCCATAAACCACTTGTTGCTGACAATCATAGCGTCGCTTTTCTAAGCCATAAAAACGTAAAATCCCCGTGTGTGATAAGGCCTTGGTTCCCTCTGTTGCGCCAATATATTCTTGTTCGGCTCTGATATGCCCCTCGTCCAATGCTTGTGCTAAGGATTGCTGTTTAGCACCGAGTACAGTAATGCGATCACGATAATTTTTAAGTTGTTTATCAGACAGCGGCGGGCTGGGTTCAAAAATCAAATTGGTGGCGTGATCTTTATCAAAAGCAATCCGCGCTGTTAAGGTAATTGGGCGTTTTTGCTTATCATAACGTACCCGCCCAAAACCCAAATGAGAATAGCCATTACGGCTGGCAAGATTGACTTTTTTCTGTAACCAATTGCGTACCGAAACACCACACCGACCACCAACAGCACTGACATTTTTGAAATGCTTTTTATGGTCCCCTTGCCATAAAAGATCTTGCGCCTCACTCGGATGGCTTAAAGCGTACAACCACATCTGTTCACCCTCATCACTCATCCAATAAAACAATTGCTGTTGCCAATCAAAATACAAAGCATCCATACGTAGTGGCAACCAAGTTTGTGTCTTTGCTGTTGAAGGAAGCCGATGCAATAACATCCCATAAATCAATTGTTGTTGCTTGACAGGGCGTTGTGATGCTGGGAAAAACCAAGCCAAGCCACTATGCAACCATTGAGAATCAGGGGCAAAACTGGCAGCTAGATAGCTCTGTTTTGCTTGAATATTGCCACCATCAAGTTGCCCTTTGAGTTTTTGTGGCTGGGCTTGTAATTGCTGTAGACGATGCTGATAAGCCTCTAAAGCCGCTGCTTCTATGGGCAATGTCGGCTCAAAAAAAGCCTTATTGCGATGTTTCGCATCAAAAGCATTAGCACCACTGAAACCGACCAATTTTTGTTTATCATCATAAAGCAAATCACCATGACCAAAATGATGCCATTGGTTGGGGGGAATCGTTGAATCTGTGTAATTGAAATAGCTTCGTATCCAATCAATTTGATTTTGTGCCGAACTGGCTTGCCGGATACCGGGGATTTCCAATGTTATCGGCAAGGTCCAATCAGCTTGGGAAATGTGTTGTTGTATCTGCGTTGTCAGAAAACGATCCGGGTTTGGATAAGATATGGCAGAAATATCTTGTTTTTTTACACAAGCGGAAAACAACAAGGACAGTGCTAAAATAAACACGAAGCGTGTTATTAATATTTTCACAAAATAAACCAAAATAAGTGATTATATGTAAGAAGACACTCAATACAAAATAACTGAGCCGTTCAATAGAGGGGTTTATTATAAGCTAAGCCCCGCTTATCTTCTCCCATATTTTAATGCTTTCACTATGTGGACTAGACGTATGCTATTGTCAGTATTTTATCCAACGGGTGTTACGCACTCCTTCCCAGATATATCACCATAAGATGGTAAGCTAGGTGCATGAACAAAGAACTCTTAAACCTTTACAGCGACTATCTCATCAGTTCATTTAGCTACACAACTGCCACGGGTTTATCTAAGGCGGTACAAGGTCAAGTTAGTCATGACTAAGTGACGCGGTTTTTATCAGAAGCTCGGGTATATTGTATCTTGCCTGTAGCGATTTAACCTGTGATTCGACATGTCTATTTATGCTGCATTTCAATTGGAATGTTTATATTTGACTCATAAACTCAACTATTTTACTTTGCGAGCACAGTTGTATATGAGGGCATTGCGAAGTGCTATGGATGATCTTAATTCGCTTCGGACTGCGTAACATCAGATCATTAAGAAGCTGCTTTTAGTGTGGCGCTCAAGAGGCGAGCGGTGATGTCAACCACAGGGATAACCCGGTCATAGGCCATCCGTGTTGGGCCTATCACACCTAAAACCCCCAGCACGTTGTTATCGACTTGGTAAGGTGCGGTAATGATGCTGCACTCATCTAAAATAGGGTGCCCTGATTCTTCGCCGATAAAAATTTGCACGCCATCGGCATCAATAGATTGCTCGAGCAATTCTAAAATATCGCGTTTTTGATTAAAAGCGGCGAATAAATCCCGCAAGGTATCAATGCTAGAAAGTTCGGCCACATCCATCAAATTGGTTTCGCCAGCGATAACACAATCATCGGTTGGTGGTACTTGGCTATAACTTTGATCGACCACTTCTAAAGCCGTATTTAACCATTGATTGACTTCATTACGCGCCAGATCTAAGGATTTTTTTAGACCTTGCAACACTTGAGATATATCTTTGCCGACAAAACTTTGATTGAGATAATTAGCCGCTTCTTGTAATTCACTGGCAGAATAATCGCGTTGAGTATGAATGATTTTATTCTGCACATCTTGTTGATTGAAAACAAAAATAACCAATACCCGTCGCTCTGATAAAGGCAAAAATTCAACATGGCGTAATTGTTGGCTAGCATGACGTGGTAGCATCACCACCCCAGCAAAATGGGTAATATCGGACAGTAGGGTTGAAGCTTGGTTGAATACGTCTTGCTCGCTGCGCTGGGCTGCCAATAATTGGGCTTCTAAATGCGATGTTTCTTGCATCGCCAAGGGTTCTACTCGCAGTAAGCTATCGACAAAAAAACGGTAGCCTTGAGCGGTAGGAATGCGTCCAGCCGAGGTATGGGGCGAGGCTAAAAAACCCAAATCTTCCAAATCCGCCATTACATTACGCACGGTCGCCGGACTTAAATCGACCTCTTTATCACGCGCTAAGGTACGAGAGCCGACAGGTTGCCCTGTGTCAATATAACTATGGATGAGTTTTTTGAGTAAAGTGCGCGAACGCGTATTTAATTGTTCATCGGTCTTTTCAATCATAGGATGATCTTCAAGGGGCAAAGGTCGCAAACAGCAGGGAGGCATCATAGCATGAAATTTGGTTACTATGTTGCTAGCATCAGCGCAAAAATGCACATCATGACAAACATGCGGCAAGTGCGTAATATAATCGCTATTTAAGCCAAGCTTTTCAATGTAAAAACAGATCTTATACCAATTTCAATATTAATCGCTCCGATTTTATGCGCCGCTGGAGCGACGCAATACGCATTCCCAAGCTAAAGTTTGGGAACGAGTTGAAGCAGTAAAAGCTAAGATTGGTATGACACCATGGCTAAAACCACTTTGTTGTGATAAAAACTGGCTTAGTGCGTCATATCAGATTTTCACATTGAAAAGCCATTGCTCTATGATTACGCATTTTAGACACCATTGTCTAACATTCAATGATTAAAAATGAAGGGAAACAATTTGGATACCATTAAGGGGACAACCATATTAGCGGTACGTCGGCATGGCAAGGTCGTGATCGGTGGCGATGGACAAGCCACCCTCGGTAATACGGTGATGAAAAACAATGTCCGTAAAGTTCGGCGCATTTATCATAATAAAATTCTAGCAGGTTTCGCTGGCGCAACCGCCGATGCCTTTACCTTGTTTGAGCGTTTTGAGGGCAAACTCGAAACCCATCAAGGACATTTAGTTCGTGCGGCGGTGGAGCTGGCAAAAGACTGGCGTACCGACCGAATGCTCAGGCGTTTGGAAGCCTTATTGATTGTTGCCGATGAGGAAACCACTTTAATGATTTCTGGCACAGGTGATGTGATAGAGCCTGAATATGACCTAGTTGCAATTGGCTCGGGGGGTGCGTATGCTCAGGCAGCTGCCCGCGCGCTTTTAGAAAACTCAGATTTAGGTGCGCAGGACATTGTTGAAAAAAGCTTGAATATCACCGCTGATATTTGTATTTATACTAACCATAACTTAACTATCGAAAGTCTGGACACCACAAGCAAATGAGTAACATGACCCCGCGTGAAATTGTTAGTGAACTTGACAAACACATCGTTGGACAAGATAGCGCTAAACGTGCTGTTGCTATCGCCCTGCGTAATCGCTGGCGGCGGATGCAAGTTGATGCTGATTTACGTCATGAAATCACCCCCAAAAACATTTTAATGATAGGCCCAACTGGGGTGGGTAAAACCGAAATTGCACGACGTTTGGCGCGTCTTGCCGATGCCCCCTTTATTAAAGTCGAGGCAACCAAGTTCACCGAAGTCGGCTATGTTGGGCGTGATGTCGAGTCGATTGTTCGGGATTTGGTCGATATGGCAATTAAAATGCTCCGCGAACAAGCAGTAGAAAAAGTCAAAGTTAAAGCTGCCGATGCCGCCGAAGATCGGGTTTTAGATGCGCTGCTGCCCAGCCCACGTCATGGTGAGAGCACCAGTGATAGTTTTGATGAAACCCGGCAGAAGTTTCGCAAAATGCTCCGTGAAGGGCGTTTGGACGATAAAGAAATCGAAATCGAAGTCAGCGAAACCCGTGTGGGTGTCGAAATCATGGCCCCACCGGGCATGGAAGAGATGACTAACCAATTGCAAAACATGTTTCAAAACATGGGTAACAATCGCACTCAAGAGCGTAAATTGTTGGTCAAAGATGCGTTAAAAATTTTGGCCGAGGAAGAAGCCGAGCGCTTGGTCAATGAAGATGAAATCAAAGCTCAAGCCGTCGAGCGTGTTGAGCAACATGGTATCGTGTTTTTGGATGAAATCGACAAAGTCACCAAGCGTAATGAAGGTGGTGCAGGCGCAGATGTCTCGCGCGAAGGGGTGCAGCGAGACTTATTACCGTTGGTTGAGGGCTGCACGGTCTCAACTAAATACGGCATGATTAAAACCGACCATATTTTGTTTATTGCATCAGGGGCATTCCATTTTGCTAAACCCAGTGATTTAATTCCTGAATTGCAAGGGCGCTTGCCGATTCGAGTCGAGCTAAAAGCCCTCACCGTGGGTGATTTTGTTCGTATTTTAACCGAACCCAATGCCTCTTTAACCGAGCAATATGCGGCCTTGATGGCGACTGAAAACGTCGAATTAAGCTTTGATGATTCGGGGGTTAAACGCATTGCTGAAATGGCTTGGCAAGTCAATGAACGTACCGAAAACATTGGTGCGCGGCGCTTGCATACGGTGCTTGAGAACTTACTTGAGAGCTTGTCGTTTAAGGCTGCTGACCAAGCAGGTGAACGTGTGCTTGTCGATGAGGCTTATGTCAATGCCCAATTAGCCGATTTGGTACAAAACGAAGATCTAAGCCAATACATTTTATAACGAGGGAAAATCATGCGGATTGCCTTACCCATTTATGTGCTCAGTATCTGCGTACTGTGGACAAACTCACTTAGCGCTGGAAATTTTAAGTGTTGGACCGATGACAAGGGGGTCTATAACTGTGGCAATGTGATTCCGCCTGAATACTCTCCCAAAGGGCATGATCAGTTTGATAAACGTGGACGTAAAGTCGAGAGTGTCGCCCCAGAAAAAAGTAAAGTGGAACGTGAGGCGATTTTATCGGCAGAACGTGAACAAGAGATCGCACGGATAAAAGCGGAAAAGCAAGAAGCCGAAGATCGCAAACTCTTAGACATTTACCCCTCTGAAAATGCCATTATGCGTGCGCGGGACAGTAAGCTTGCCTCGATTGATGCGGGCATCAAGGTCTCAAAAAACCAATTGGGCTTTTATGAAAAAAGCTTACAGCAAGCACAAAAAGCCTCAAGAAGGATTTATCATCGAGCTGAACGTCCTAACGCTAAAGAAGATGATAAATTGGAGGCAAAAAAACTGACCAAGCATTTGGGCTATTTGAAAGACCAAATTAAACGCTTTAAACAAAATATCGCTGATAAACATGCGGATAAGGACAAAATTCGTCAAGATTTTGAAATTCACATGAAAAATTATCGCGAAATTAAGCGACGTTTAAAACGTAAACGTCCTGCACGAATGGCTACATCTGAAGGTGAAAAGCCTTAAAACCTACGATAAACCCGGACGTAAGGGCACAAACTTGACGGGATCTAAGCGTTGATGCTGATAGTTGTGTGCCCCGCGCTGGATTAGCTCCAAATATTGTTGCCCATCATCACCACAAACAGGAATGATAAGGCTAGCCCCCACTTGCAACTGTGCTAGCAAAGCCGGGGGGATTTTAGGAGCGGCTGCCGTGACTAAAATCGCATCAAATGGCGCGTGTGCTTGCCAGCCTTGATAACCATCACCATGATAATAATGAATTTGTCTAAGCCCCAATGCTGATAGGTTTTGTTGCGCTTGTTGTAACAAACCACTGATGCGCTCAACCGTATAGACTTGCTCAAACAACTGAGCCAAAACAGCCGTTTGATAACCACAGCCCGTGCCGATTTCCAACACCCTACGGGTCGATTGGCAATGTTCTAATAAGCAGGCGCTCATTTTTGCCACCACATAAGGCTGGGAGATGGTTTGCGCATAGCCAATCGGCAAGGCGGTATCATCATAAGCGCGAGTAGAGAGCGCGGCATCAATAAAACTGTGCCGTGGGGTAAAACGAATCGCATCCAATACTTGCGGATGACTCACCCCTTGCTGCTGCAAGCGTGCGGCGAGTTTATCCCGCACCCGCTGTGAGGTGTGTCCTTTACCGATAAAGTGGCTTAAATGGGGATGCGACTCAACCATGCTTTAATCTTGTAACCACGCGCTTAAATCATCCATGACTTGATGACGGGTGAGATCAATTTGTAAGGGTGTGATTGATACCGTGTTTTGCGCGATGGCATAAAAATCCGTGCCCTCGCCCGCATCTTTGGCTTTGCCTTGCTCACCAATCCAATAAATATCATCACCGCGTGGGTCTTGTTGTTTAACCACCGGTTTAGATTTATGCCGATGTCCAAGTCGTGTGGCTTGCCAGCCATTTAATTCGCTATATGGCACGTTAGGCACATTGACATTTAAAATGGTATTGCTGGACATATTAAAGTTTGGCAAGCGTTTGATTAAATCCAAAATAACCAGCCCAGCGGTATCATAATGCACACCTTGCCCTTGTTCGAGCACTAAAGACACAGCAATAGCTGGATAGCCCAAAAAACGCCCTTCCATCGCGGCTGCCACTGTGCCTGAATATAAGACATCATCGCCTAAGTTTGCCCCGGCATTAATGCCAGAAATGACAATATCTGGGTCTTTAGTTAATAAACCCGTGAGGGCTAAATGTACCGAATCAGTGGGTGTGCCACTGACACTGATAAAGCCATCTTCTTTTTCGATGGCACGGATGGGCATCTCTAAGGTGAGCGAATTACTGGCGGCACTGCGGTTATGGCTGGGGGCGACCACGGTCAAGGCTTCTAAGCCCTCAAGTTGTTGCACATGCCGATGTAAACAGCGCATCCCTGGGGCGGCATAACCATCATCATTGCTAAGAAGAATATTCATTAATCAAACTCACTGTCTTTCCAATAACGTAAATGTCCAAAGACCTCGGCTGCACTGGCGAGGGTTTTGCCCGCGTGCTGTTCAGCTGCGGCAATAACAGCTGGCAGATCATAACGTAAAAAGGGATTGGTTTCTTGTTCTAGGCGCAAAAGACTGGGCACGGTGGCTTTATCCGCTTGGCGTAAGGTTTTAACTGCATCTTGGCGGGCGATTAAAGCCGGATTGTCAGGTTCAACCCAACGGGCAAAGCCTAAATTATCTTCGGTGTATTCATGCGCACAATAAATCTGGGTCTCGGCTGGCAAAGCGCGAATTTTTGCCAAGGCGGATTGCATTTGTTTCATCGTGCCCTCAAACACCCGCCCACAACCACCAGCAAACAAGGTATCGCCACAAAACAGCCAACCTTGCTCGGCTTGATGATAGGCAATATGTCCCTTGGTATGTCCACGGACATCTAAAATGCTAAAACGCAGATCTAAGGCGGGCACATGTACCTTATCACCTTCCGCCAATGGATAATCAACAGCGGCAATAGACTCACGAGCCGGGGCATACACCTTTGCTTTAGGGTAAGCCTTTTTCAGCGCTTGAATCCCTCCGGTATGATCGCCGTGGTGATGGGTGATTAAGATAGCGCTAAGTTGCAGCCCTTGCTGTTGTAAATAGCTGAGAACGGGTTTGGCATCGCCTGGATCAACCACTGCCGCCTCAGCACAGCCCGATTTTTCAATTAACCAAAAATAATTATCAACAAAACCACGAATTTCAGTGACTTTCAACATTAGCCTTGTCCTTGAGGTTTATGGGCTAAATAATGTAGCCATAAGACGCTGATAAAACCTAATGCCATCATCGCAATAACGAATAAGGTGTCGGTTTGTAACCACGATTCCGGTAACAAAGGTGTACTGCTCAAGAGTTTTTCTTTGCCTTGCAGCGTGACATAAACCCGCTGTTGAAACGGCCAAATCACCCATAAAGAACCGACTAAAATACCGGTGATAAGCAATAAACTGCTTTTGTGATAACGCGCCAATAGCCAACTGAGCAAACGGCTAAACAAAAGTAAGCCCACCAGCGCCCCAAACATAAATGGTAATAAAACAGAAAAATCTAAACGCCCAATTGCACCGAGAATCGTGTCATATTTATGCAATATCAAAAGGATAAAGGAGCCAGAAATCCCCGGCAATAACATCGCGCTAATGGCAATAAAACCGCACATAAAAATAAACCAGCCGCTATCAGGGGTATCTACAGGTACGCGGGTGACAATAAAAAACCCAAGCGCTGCCCCGACAAAAACCAAACTAAAACAGCGTGGCCCTGAAACCCCACTTTCACGGATTAAAATCACAATCGAGGCGAGAATCAGACCAAAAAACAAGCCATAAATCGGCTCAGGGTGGCTATGTAATAAAGTTGGCAAGGGCACGATGCGGGTAAAAAATACCAGCGCTGCCATGATGCCAAACAACAGGGGAATTAAAAAAGCAAAATCCGCATGTTTAAAACTCTCACGGATTTGCAAACGCATCAGATAGCCAAACCAGACATGGTCAAAAGAGCGAATCGCATCGATCCAGCGCTGATAAATGCCCATGACCAAAGCCATCGTACCACCACTGACACCCGGCACGACATCAGCGGCTCCCATGCCAAAACCTTTAGCAGCATTGCTGATATGCTCGCGCCATTGCATTAAAGCACCATCTTGATTTGTGGTTGTGCGCACAGTTCTTCGTATAAAGCATCCAACTGTGCTCGACTTTCAGCGGTGAACTTTACTGTCACTGAAATATAACGCTTATTTTTGCTCTGTTTAGTGCTAACCGCGCCCTCGGTCAAGGGAATATGATGCGCACGGACAATACCGACCACAAAGGCATCAAAATCCGCTTGTTGTTCGCCAAGGACTTTCAGCGCATAAGCACAGGGAAAATCCATGACTTCTTGTCCTTCTTTAAGGCTAATTTCTTGTAGATTAATCGGGGGCTTTGCTTTAGACATGAATCGGCACTTATGAGTAAAAAGAGGGGATTATCGCCATTCATGCCCGCTTCTGCAAGCGGGTTTTTTTATCTCAATACAGGCTAGGTTTGACCATACCGATGGTTTATGCTCATTCCTTTTTTCTGGCATTAAAATCTACATAGGTATGGCAATCCAAATCAAAGCCCAAACACATAGCGCCACTGATGACAATATGGCTATGTAAGTGACCATTTTCGATTTTGTTATCGACGACTTGGCTTTGTTGCTCGGTTTCCACGCTTAATTGACAAGCAGAACTGCAATAATAACGGTCGTTACCCCGTTGATCCCATTGAATTAAGTCATGCCCGGATTGATAGGCTTGTGCTGTCGATAAAGTGAGGCAGGCACTAAAAAACATGAACAAACGAAATGTCATAAGATAGATTTTAACTGATGTTACGCAAAGGCTAAGCTTCACTAGGCAGGTGAAAAATCACACTATTGTGATAAAAACCAGCTTAGTGCGTAACATCAGATCTTAAGTTAAAGTGGGCTATATGAAGGAGACCTGTACCCTATGCCACCTGAGAGAAGAAAATATCAATGCTCTATCTCACTAGGTCACAAATGGATACGGGGTTAAAAATGCGAGGCTATTTATTGGCGATAACGGATCCGGTGTGGGGTATCGGCATCTGTGCCTAAACGCCGATGTCTATCAGCTTCATAGTCGGCATAGTTACCTTCAAACCAAACCACTTGGCTATCACCTTCAAAGGCGAGCATATGCGTAGCGATGCGGTCAAGGAACCAGCGATCATGCGAAATCACCACCGCGCAACCGGGGAAGCCTAACAAGGCTTCTTCCAAGGCACGCAAGGTTTCCACGTCTAAATCATTGGTTGGCTCATCGAGCAGCAAGACATTGCCGCCGCTTTTGAGTAGCTTAGCCAAATGCACGCGATTTCGTTCACCGCCGGATAGATTCGCCACTTGTTTTTGCTGATCCGAGCCTTTGAAATTAAAGCGCCCGACATAGGCGCGTGATGGGGTTTCATATTTGCCGACTTGGATAATATCCTGTTCGTCAGAAATTTCCTGCCACACTGTTTTCTCACCTTTGAGTGCGTCACGGCTTTGATCAACATATGCCAGCTCTACGGTTTCACCCAAGCGCAATTGACCCTCATCTGGCGTGTCTTCACCACTTAAGAGCTTGAATAAGGTCGATTTACCCGCGCCATTCGCACCGATAATGCCAACGATGCCACCTTTGGGCAGGTTAAAGTTCAAATCATCAAACAAGAGTTTATCGCCAAAGCGTTTGCTTAGCCCTGTCGCCTCAACCACCAAATCACCCAAACGCGGCCCTGGTGGAATATACAACGACTGGGTCGCATTACGTTCTTGGGTTTCTTGCGCGGAGAGTTCCTCAAAGCGGCTCAAACGTGCCTTACTCTTGGCGCGGCGACCTTTAGGATTGCTGCGTACCCATTCAAGCTCGGCTTTCATAGCACGACGGCGGGCATCGCTTTGTTTTTCTTCTTGCTCGAGGCGGTTTTCTTTTTGCTCCAACCAAGAAGAATAATTGCCTTCCCAAGGAATCCCACGCCCGCGATCCAGTTCTAAAATCCAGCCTGCGACATTATCGAGGAAATAGCGATCATGGGTCACGGCAACCACTGTGCCTTTATAATTTTGTAAGAATTGCTCTAACCAAGCCACCGATTCGGCATCTAAGTGGTTAGTAGGTTCGTCGAGCAACAACATGTCAGGTGATTCTAACAGGAGTTTACACAAGGCAACCCGGCGTTTTTCACCCCCTGAGAGGTGTTTGATTCCAGCTTCCCACGGTGGCAAACGCAGCGCATCAGCAGCCATTTCCAGCGTGCGCTCCAATTCCCAACCATTGCCCGCTTCAATAATATCTTGCAGTTTGGCTTGTTCGGCGAGCAAGTCATTCATTTCATCATCGCTCATCGGCTCGGCAAAGCGCATTCCAATGGCTTCAAAGCGTTGTAGACTGTCACGCATTTCAGAGACGGCATTTTCGACTTCTGTGCGGACATTATTGTCATCATTGAGCTGTGGCTCTTGGGGTAAATAACCGATATTAATCCCAGCTTGCGGACGGGCTTCGCCATCAAAGCTGGTATCAACCCCTGCCATAATCCGTAATAGGCTAGATTTACCTGAGCCATTGAGACCCAAGACCCCAATTTTGGCACCTGGAAAAAACGAAAGTGAAATATCTTTTAGAATTTCACGTTTGGGGGGAACCACTTTGCCCACCCGATTCATGGTATAAACGTACTGTGCCATAATCCCTATGCTAGCTATAAGTTAACTGATGTTACGCACTAAGTCAGTTTTTGTCACAATAGTGTGATTTTCCACCCGCCTAGTCGTATTTAGCCGTGGAGCAATGGCGGTTTTTTTGCCTTTTGGGGCAAAAAAGAAGCCTTTGCGTAACATCAGTAAGTTAAAACAAAAGACCATTATAGCGGGTTCTTGCACTGATGCTGAAAAAACATCGCTGCTAATTTTTACTCTGCTTGATAAGCTTGGCGTAATTGTTGGAAGCCTGCTGCATTATTGTTAATATGCCCAGCATTGCTGAATTAAGCCAGATCTAAAGGAGTTTTTTACTAATGAACTTAAAACGTTTATCAACACTGGGGTTACTTGCCACGTTTTTATTCCAAGGCGGTTGTGCGCTTGTCTCGCATGAAAGCGGTGCGAGTCGCTCCACGACCAAAGATGGCACTCCTTTAATTACCGGTAAAAAACCCACCCGGCAAGTTGCCCCCAATGTCTTGCGTCGTAATCAGGTCATGGCAGCTAAAGGGCCACGGGTACGTCGTCACCAAGAACCTGCGCCTTTTACTGGTATGACCAGCGCCCATAATAAAGTCCGTGCAGGCTTAGGCATTGCGCCGATTCGTTGGTCGCCAAGGCTGGCAGGTTATGCTCAAGCATGGGCAAATATTTTACAAACGCAATATGCTTGTCGTGCGCATAACCGTCAAAAAGGGCGGATTTATGGGGAAAATATTGCCGCCGGACCTAAAGCTTTGCTGACCCCTGCAAATGTGGTCAATTTGTGGCAAGGTGAACAAGCCGATTATGATTTAGCCACGGGCAATTGCACACGGGGGAAAAATTGTAAACATTATACCCAGATGATTTGGCGCGATACCCTCGCTGTTGGTTGTGGCGTTGGGCAATGTGGGGATACGGCTGTATGGGTGTGTAATTATAATCCAGCAGGTAATATTGAAGGTGAATTACCTTAACGTGGAACAAGCGGTTTTCTGAGCCATTAAGGCACAGAAAACCGCCTTTGTATCACATCCGTTAATCATCCCGACTTAAACAGACTTCCACCACCTTATCCACCGCCTCTGGGCGCGCGCAACTATGAGCGGCTTTTGACATGGTCGCTAAACGTTCAGCATCGTTACCCAATTCATTGAGAATTTCAGCGAGTTTTTCTGCATTTAACTCGGTTTGTGGTAATAAAACCGCCGCACCCGCATCAACTAAATAAGCGGCATTGTAGGTTTGATGATCATCGACCGCATGAGGGTAAGGAATCAAAACCGAGGGTAAACCCACTTGAGCCAGTTCGCTCACGGTCATTGCACCAGCACGGCAAATGACTAAATCCGCCCACTCGTAAGCGGCAGACATATCGTTGATAAATGGCTCAATCCGATCTTGTGCGCCAATATCCCCCTCGCGACGTTCAGTGCTACTGTGTCGCCCGGTTTGATGCCAAAGTTGTAGCTCAAAATCCAGTTGTTTTAAGCTTTCAGGCAAGGTGTCATTAAATACCTTCGCTCCTAAACTGCCGCCGACCACTAATAAACGCAAGGGGGTATGGCGTTGGTGTACTTTCGGCAATTGAATAATATCAAAGCGCAACGGGTTACCTGTGGTCAAGGCATTGGTTTTTTCGGGAAAGGTATTGGGAAATGCTTGCATCACTTGTTCAGAAAACTTCGATAAAATTCGATTTGTCAGCCCAGGTTTAGCATTTTGTTCGTGGATATATAAAGGGATACCAAATAGCCACGCCACCAAACCGCCAGGGCCACTGGCAAAACCGCCCATGCCAAGAACAGCACGGGGTTTAAACTGCCACATAATCCACGCGGCTTGATACACCGCTTGTAATAAACGAAAAGGCGCAAGTAGACGGGTAAAGATGCCTTTACCACGTAAGCCGGTGACATTGATATAGCTGATATTAATCCCCGCTTGAGGAATCACTTTCGCCTCAAGTCCATTGAGTGTGCCTAACCAGTGAACCGGAATGCCGCGCATCTGCAGAGCAGATGCACAAGCAAGTGCAGGGAACACATGCCCACCTGTGCCACCTGCCATAAATAATACCGGTCGTTGATTTTGATCATCCATAGTGTGCCTCAGCGCCAAGCGCTTAGATTAAGCTGATAAAACATGTTTAAAATCTGGGCTATCTTAGCCTAATCGAGGATAAAGGTGAATGCGCATCATATTTAGCAGGGTATCAATATCCACAGGTTTGGGTAAATAATCATTTGCGCCCGCATCAATGCATTTTTGTTTATCTTCTCGCATGGCTTTGGCAGTGAGGGCGATAATCGGCAAATCTTGCCAACGTGCTTGTTGTCGCATCAATTGCATGGCTTGATAACCATTCATAATTGGCATCATAATATCCATTAATACCAAGTCAATGTGCGCATTGTTTTCCAATTGTTCTAAAGCTTCTTGACCATTATTGGCAATAAGGATTTCCATACCTTTGTTGGCAAAAGCCGATTTTAAGGCATAGCTATTACGGGTATCATCATCCACAATCAAGAGGGTTTTATCTTGAAAAATAGCCTGTTTATCGTGCTGGTGTCGATGTGTTTTTATCTCAAAATCCTGAGGATGCAATTGTGTCACAAACTCACTCAAGGCCTGTGCTTGCGCCTGCCAACAATAATCCATATAGGTCTCATAAGCTTGATTGCTGATATGGCTTTGTTCACCAGCATAAAATAATACGGCAACTTGACACCAAGCCCGCTTGGGCTGTTCTGCCAATAAATCGTCCATATCAATACTGCTCAAATCGATTAAAACGGATTGTTGTTTATGTAATTTGAAGTTGCTTTCAGGATGATATTGTTGCCAATCCAGTTCAATATTAGGCAATAGTTGCTCAAACTCCTCGTCTTTGGTCAAAATCAATAACGGTTTCCCTTCTAATTCCAAAGCACTTAAGGCATTTAAGTGTTGAATTTTTTGACCATGACTGCGGGCATATTGTCCATGTAAAAATAAACAAGGTAACTCTGCGGTGAGCTGATTTGATTGGAGTTGCGGCGGAATGTCGTTTAAGTCGGTACTTAAACAATCAGAAAAAATCAGCCCTTTGGGTTTCAAGCCTTTGGTCAACCCAAAAACTGAGGGGGCATCATCAGTCACAATACAATCAAAGCCCCGTTTTTGTAATAGAGGCAAGGCGTTATCTATCAATTGTTGATTGCGAGCCAAGAGCAATATTTTATCTTTAACCACGGCACTTGCCTTTGGTTTGCTCTTTGGCGGTGCTACTGGCGTTTTCATTTGGCTTTGCACATTTTGGGGCAAGTAATAAGTAAAACAGCTGCCTTGCCCCTCTTTACTTTCAAGCAAAATATCACCGCCCATGAGTTGGGCTAATTGCTTAGAAATTGATAAACCTAAGCCTGTGCCTCCATAACGACGACTGGTTGTGCCATCGGCTTGTTGAAAAGCATTAAAAATCAAATGTTGCTTGTCTGCGGCAATACCAATCCCTGTATCTGAGACAGAAAAATGCAGTTGTTCAGCTTGGCGGTGTAAGTGTAATTTTACCTGTCCCTCGCTGGTAAATTTGAGGGCATTACTGAGTAAGTTATTGAGGATTTGTCGTAAACGCTGTACATCGGTGCTGATAGCCTCTGGGAAATCTGTCTCAATGAGCATATCAAAGCGAACGCCTTTTTCTTCGGCAATCGGGGTAAATTTACGCCGTAGGGCATCAGTCATCGATTTAATGCCGATTGGCTCTGCATTTAATTCAATTTTACCGGCCTCAACTTTGGATAAATCCAGAATATCGTTAATTAATTGTAATAATTCTTGTCCAGCATGATGGATGGTTTCAGCATACTCAACTTGCTCTTGTTCTAAATTTCCCTGTTTGTTTTTAATCAATAAATTAGACAAAATTAATAAGCTATTGAGCGGCGTGCGTAATTCATGCGACATATTAGCAAGGAATTCCGATTTATAACGGTTGGCTTCGCTAAGTTCTGAAGCCTTAGCTTCAATTTCAGTTTGCGCTTTTGCCAGCTCTTTATTTTGTAATTCCACCGAATAACGTTGTTTTTCTAATTCTTTGCCACGCTCTTCGAGGGTGTTATTAATCACTTGCAACTCTTCTTGATTGACCTCTAATTCCTCGGCTTGTTGCTGGCTTTGCTCTAATAAATATTGCATTTCCTCGCGTGCATTTGAAGTATGCACCGCAATAGCCACACTGGACATGGCTTGCTCAATAAAAGCTTGTTTTTTAGCATCAAAAGGATCGAAACTGGCGATTTCTATCACGCCTTTTAATTGATTTTCATAAATAAACGGTGCAAGTAATAAACTCACTTGCTGACTGCTACCCAAACCGGAGTTAATTTGCATAAATCCCGGATCAGTCGCTGGCACAATGAACAGTTTGCGCTCATACGCCGCTTGTCCAACCAAGCCTTCCCCCAATTCAAAACAATATTTTTCTTGTTTTCTATGGCTATAGGCATGGCTGGCAATCATACGCACCCTATCGGGGTGTTTATTTTGTTCAGTTGTTGCCGCTTCAAATAAATAAAACGCCCCGACTTGCGCCCCCAAATAAGGCGTGAGGAAATTGATCACTTCCTCTGCTAATACCTGAATATTTTTTTCACCGCGTAAATGCTCATGCAATTCAGCTTGTCCGGTTTTGAGCCAATTTTGATAAGCATTTTCATTGGTGGCACTGGCAAGTTTCCCGGCGGTATTTTCCAAAGAGGTTTTGATCAGGGCAAATTCACCGACAAAATCACGCTGAAAACTTAAGCGATGCTCGCCTTCCGCTAGGCGGCTTAAATTATCGCGGGTATCGGTGAGCAAGACTTTAAAAGTTTGACTCATTTGATAAATTTCAGCGTAGACACCGCTATGGTGCTGATTTGTGTTGCTGGCAATATCCAATTGACCCTGTGCTAATTTATTCGCAATCGCGGCAATTTCACGCGGTTCGCCACCAATTTCTCGGAGAATATAGCGGATGACAAAAAAGGCGAGAGTAATTAAGACCAGCAGCAAAGAAAAGACTAACACTTGCGTGATAAACATCAATTGCTCAGCCCTGTGTTTATAAAAAGCGACTTCATCTGCGGTACGCTTTTCAAACAATTGAAAAAATTCATCTAAAGGTTGCATGATGTCTTTTTTATAGCGGTGATACGCCTCGCCATGCATTAAATCGATGGCTAATTTAGAATTTGGTTCGGCTTTTTTATCGTAGACCCCTTGCCCATTATCATATAAACCTTTGATGGCATTCATAGCAATGGTTTCCGTTTTGACCAAATTATCTGAATTTTTTTGGGCTTCATGGAGTTTATTAAATTCTGCTGTGCTAAAGCCCTCTTCTAGCATCAATTGCTCTAAGGCAATGGATTGGGTCTCTGGGCGCGGTGTATCGCCAAGTTTTAGAACAAAATCCCAATAAATACGATGGTAATCTTGTGGGCGAGGTTTATTGCCTTTACGAATCGCTAACACATCCCAATACATTTGCTCATATTTGGGATCTTGTGTAAGCACATAGGTACGGGCAAAACGGGTTAAATCATCAGAGCTTTGTCTTAGCTCATCGGCAAGTAAATACGACTGGCGTTGCTGGGCTTGTTTTTGATCCAGTTGAATTTGATTTTGATGTAATAACACACTGAGACCCGCTAGGGCGATAATGCCGATACCCAGTAAAATATAACTGTAAATAAGTATTTTTTTCATTGACATCCATTCACCTCCAAAACGCAGTTCAAGCCCCAATTCAAGTCATATTTTTTTGTTTTTTATCACACTTATTGCTGTGTATTCTTTTATCAACTTGTTTTCACGCTTCCACCCTAAAATAACCGAACTTGGAAAGCAAATTTTTCACCCATAAAGGCATTGCTAAAAAAAAACCAAACAGCGTAGCCTATTGATAGACAAGCCCATGTAAACCTTTATTATAAAAGGCTTATATTTCTTATTTATCATTCGTCGATTTTTTAAAAACCCAGGTGATTTATGAACAAGCAATTAGCTTCTTTATTGCTCTATAGTGCCTTAGTCTCTACCCTATTTACAGCTCTGGGAATAGGGATTTCGTTGATAGCTTTTATGAAGCGGGGACGTATTTGAATGCCGTAGCTGCTGGGAGAAATTAGCGACTCTGATATTAATGCGTTAAAGCAAAGTTGATGTGTTGATATACCGCATGTAACAATGCAACACAGCATAAATATTTGGAAACATTGCCATGACTCAAGTTTTTATTTCTCACGCCAGTAAAGATAACGTTTTTATAAAAACCTTGCGCGAAGCTTTAGAGCAACAGGGTATCGGCACATGGGTCGATAGCCGCGAGTTGAGCGCAGGGATGGCGCTGAGCGAGGAGATTAAAAACAATATCCTTGCCGCCGAGTATATCTTGGTGGTCTTGAGTCCAAACAGCATTAAATCCGATTGGGTCTTTGATGAAATTGATTGGGCAAAAGAACACGGAAAAACCATCATTCCGCTGTGTTTTCCTGAAGTTGAACACAACACCGCCAAGCGCTTAATTGGTAAAGAATTGCTTATCTTGCCCTTTGACCCCAGCAAACCCATCGACCTCATTCTCCCCGATTTACTGGCTGCCTTAGGCAAACAAAAAGCCGATGGCCTACACCAAGCCACCGAAGTCAGAGAAAAACCCCTCGCCGAGTTATTACTCAAACTCTACGAGCCAAAAGAAAGCCGACAAGAGGATAACTCACTGCGCTACAGCGCCAGCGCCGAGCTGCTTTATCACCCCGCCGATGGCAGCCCCAGCGTTAGCAGCCCACGTTTTCGCTTTATTGCCCCCTTGGGCGCTATCGAGGCCTCGGATTTAAGCTGGTATTTAGAGCAATATTTGAGCTGGCCTGTGGGCGTGTTCAAAGACCGAGGTGAGGTGATTGAGGCGCAGTTACCACGTTGGGGCGAGAGCTTACAACAAGCGGCTTTGCCGAGCGAAAAGGTGCGCAAGGTAGCGGGCTTGTGGCAACAAGACAGCGGTGAGAAACGCTTTTCTATCGAAGTCGATAGCACAGCCCTAGAGGGGGCGAGCGAGGACGAGCAAGCCGAAACCGACATCGCCGCCACCGAATTATTGGCCTTGCCGTGGGAATTATTGCGCGATGACAATGGCTGGTTATTCCAAGGCGCAAAACCTGCGCATGTGCACCGCCGTTTGCCCAATGCCGAAAAACGGGCGCAGCTACAGCTAGACTTGCCTATCCGCGTCTTGCTGCTCAGCCCGCGCCCCGAACAAGAAGGCACGGGCTACATCGACCACCGCGTCAGTGCCTTGCCTTTATCAGAGGCGCTTGCCAGCTTGGGCGGCTTGGCAGAGCTAACGGTGCTCAGCCCGCCGACCTTCCCCGCCATGCAAGCAGCGCTACAAACAGCGCACGCGCAAGGCAAGCCTTTTCATGTGCTGCATTTTGATGGCCACGGGGTTTATGACCGCCGCAAAGGCTTGGGGGCTTTGTGTTTTGAAGAGCCTGCCGATAGCGATAAATTACAACAGCGCCGCACTGCCTTGGTCTATGCCGATGAACTGGCGGCGACCTTAAACCAACACCGCATCCCCTTGGTGTTTCTCGAAGCTTGTCAAACAGCACAAAGCGAGGAAAAAATTGATGCCTCGGTGGCGGGGTCATTGTTGCAAAAAGGCGTGAGTTCGGTGGTGGCGATGAGCCACAGCGTTTGGGTCGAAACTGCGCGGCGTTTTGTCATGGCTTTTTACCAAAGCTTGGCAAAGGGCAAGCGGGTTGGCTCGGCGATGTTGGCGGGGCAACAAGCCTTGTATGGTGATTCGGTGCGCGGCTATCTCAGCGGTGCGGGCGAGTTGCGCTTGCAAGATTGGTTTGTGCCGGTGTTGTATCAAGAACAGCTCGACCCCTTGTTATTTAAGACCTTGCCCAGTGAGCGTATGCGCCACTTGGCAGCTCAGCAACAGCGCCTTAGCCTCGGAGACTTGCCCGAGACCCCAGCGCATCAATTTATCGGTCGTAGCCGTGAGTTATTGGCGCTGGAGCGTTTGTTATTAACCCAGCCTTATGCCGTTTTGCGTGGCATTGGTGGCGCGGGTAAAACCACCTTGGCCGCTGAGCTGGCACGTTGGTTTGTACAAAGCCGACGGGTACAACGGGCGGCCTTTGTCAGTGTCGAGCATATCCACAGCCAACGGGCACTGCTCGATGTGCTGGGGCGGCAATTATTGCCCAATTGGTCGGTGGCAGAACAAAGCGATGCCGAGAGCTTGCAGCAAGTGCAACGCGCCTTGGCAGATGCGCCTTGTTTAATCGTCTTTGATAATTGCGAGTCGCTATTAAACCTGACAGGTTTTGAAAACCTGTCAGCTTTGGCTACCGAATGCCTCAACGCTGCCAGCCACAGCCGGGTTTTATTCACCTCCCGCGAACAACTGCCCGCGCCCTTTGCCAACAACACCGTACAACTGGGGGCGCTAAGCCATGCCGATGCGCTGGACTTATTGGCGCGGGTTTTAGCGCAAAAAGGCTTGCCCTTGCCGACACCAGACAGTAAAGACCACGAGAGGGCGCGGAAAGATTTACTCAAATTGGTGGACAGCTTACACGCCCATGCCCGGGCTTTGGTCTTATTAGCGCCGGAATTGGCACGGCAGGGGATAGACAAAGTCACCAACGAAGCCGAGGCGGTGTTGGCGCAGATGGATAAGCAATACCCCGGTGAGCGTGAGAACTCCTTGTATGCCAGTTTGGAATTGTCTTTGCGGCGTTTGCCGGAGGAGTTGCGCGGCTTGTGTGAGGGCTTGGCGGTGTTTGAGGGCGGGGTACATATGCAGACCTTGGACTATGTTTTAAAGATTCCTCAAGATGATATGGAAACAATTCCCCACTTATTCCAAGCCCTGATTGAAGTCGGCTTAGGCGAAGATGCTGGCTATGGACATCTGCACTTAGACCCGGTGTTGCCGCTGTATCTGCGCCGTGGCTTAGCTGCTGCCAAGTTACAAACCTATCAACAGCGCCATACCGAGGCGATGCAGGCTTTGTTGGGGTTTCTTTATCAACAACAAAGCAAAGATGCAGAATTAGCTTACAATCTCACCTTGCTGGAGCTGCCGAATTTGCAAGCCTTGTTACAACAAAGCCGTGCCGCCTTGGCAGCGGAGACACTGAGTCCGCAACGGGCGATTGAGATAGCTTCAGCCATGGAGACTTTGCTGAAAAACCTGCACCGCCCCGAGGCGATGGCAGCCGCTGTGGCACTGCGCAAGGAGGCAAAAGAGCAGCTCGATAGTCAAGCGGAGGTTTGGAGTCGTGCCCACTACTTACAAGCAAGCAGCCAGATTGACCGTTTGTTGCAACAAGGGGATTTGCAACAGGCTTATAGCGCCGCGCAAAACCTGTTGGATGCTTGTCTGCAAGCGGGAGAGACGGCCTATGCCGGGGCTGCCTATGATACGGCTGTGGCTTATTTTAAATTGGGGCGTGTGCTCAATAAAGGCGGTGTTGCCCAGCAGGCACTAGCACCCTTGCAAGCGGCACAGAAGCGCTTTCAAGCCCTGGCAGAAACAGGGGGTGAAGAGGCGGCGCGTATGGCTGCTGTTTGTTTAAGCGAGAGCGCAGATTGCCACAGGGATTTGGGGCATTTGGATACAGCAGCAGATTTGTATGAAAAGCGTATTGCATTGGGTGAAAAACGGGATGATAAACGGGGTGTGGCGATAGGCAAAGGTCAACTGGGCACAGTGCGGCTGTTACAAAAAGATTATGCCCAAGCCCTGCAAGCCTTTGCTGATGCACGGGAGTTATTTAGCCAATTGCAAGAGACCCGCAGCGTGGCAATAGCTTGGCATCAAACGGGGGTGGTATATAAAGGGATGCAGCAGTGGGCGCAGGCAGAACAGGCTTATCGGCAGTCTATGCAGCTAGAGATAAAACAAGGCAATCGGGCTGGTGAAGCATCTAGCCTGAATGAATTAGGCAATCTCTATAGCGAGCAAGGCCGTGCCGAACAAGCGGTTGCCTTTTATCGTCAAGCTGCGGATATTTATACACAATTGGGCGATAATCGTTACGAAGGTTTAGCTCGCAGCAATGTCGCTGATGAACTCATCAAACTACAACGCCACAGCGAAGCTCGTCGTGAACTGCTCCGAGCGATTGAATGCAAACAAGAGCTAGACCATGCCGCAGAGCCGTGGAAAACATGGATGATTCTCCACAACTTAGAACAAGCGGAAAACCACCCAGAAGAAGCCGCCAAAGCCAAAGCCAAGGCTGTCGGTGCTTATCTTGCCTATCGCCGCGATGGTGGCGAGAATCACAGCAGTGGCGGGCGTTTATGCCATGCGCTGTTGCAGGCTTTGCAAAGCCAAGATTCAGCGGCACAGCAGCAGATAGGGGCGCAGTTGGCGGGATACTTACAAGACCCTGAACTGGCTGAAGCAGACAAAACCTTTGTTCTTAACCTTCAAAGCCTGCTACAAGGCAGACGCGACCCCGCCTTGGCACAAGACCCTGCTTTGTCTTATGAGCTAATCGCCGAGTTGCAATACCTGCTGGAACAATTGGCTTGATTAGACCCAGCGGCAAAATTTATCCCCAATTAAGCGCGTTGATAGCCCTGAAAGGGCGTAATCCATAAAGCCTAGGGCAACGCCCTAGGACAGGAAAAATAATGATGATTAAGCCCTGAAGGGGCGAGATAAAAATACGAAAGTTATACCGCCCCTTCAGGGCTAAAATATATTTATATCAATCACCTAGGGCGTTACCCTAGGCTATATGAATCTCGCCCCGTTGGGGCTTTTAAATGGATTTTGGCTAGAAACAGGGGGAAAAACGCGAGTTAGACCCAAAACGGAGAAAACAATTACAAACCGATAGCCCTGAAAGGGCGTAATCCATAAAGCCTAGGGCAACGCCCTAGAATGGGGGAAATAATGATGAGTAAGCCCTGAAGGGGCGAGATAAAAATACGAAAGTTATACCGCCCCTTCAGAGATAAAATATATTTATATCAATCACCTAGGGCGTTTCCCTAGGCTATATGAATCTCGCCCCGTTGGGGCTTTTAAATGGATTTTGGCTAGAAACAGGGGCATTTGCCAAGACATAAAAAGTCCTCGCCTAGACACTAAACCTGAGCATGATCGCTGCTGCTTAAGCGGGCTTGATAGCGTACATAAATCAATTCTAATAATTGTGCAGCAATGGTGGTTTTGGGTGCTTTTGCCAGCGTTTGCATCCCCCCTTGCCAATAGACGCTAAGGGCATTGCTATCACTGTCAAAACCAATATCAGCCCTATCAACGGCATTGGCGGCAATCATGTCTAGCTGTTTGCGTTTTAGTTTTGCTTGCGCATGGGTTGCGAGTTTTTCGGTCTCGGCGGCAAAGCCAACACAAAAGGGGCGTTTTTCGCTGTCTAAACCACTGACACTGGCGAGAATATCGGGGTTTTCACTTAAATTCAGTGCTAAGGGTTGTTTATCCCCCGCTTTTTTGAGTTTTTGCGCGGCGCTATGTGCTGGGCGATAATCGGCAACAGCGGCGGTGCTGATAAAAATATCATGCTCAGGGGCGGTGCTTAAACAAGCGCTATACATATCGGCGGCACTATAGACATCAATGCGCTTGACCCCGCTCGGCGTTGCCAAGCTCACAGGGCCGCTGACTAGGCTCACTTGTGCGCCCATCTGACTGGCTACTTGTGCTAAAGCATAGCCCATTTTCCCTGAACTGCGGTTGCTGATATAGCGCACGGGGTCAATGTCTTCGCGGGTCGGCCCGGCACTGATAAGCAGCTTTAAGCCTTTGAAAGGTTGATATTGTCTGTGCTCGATTGCCTCGACTAAATCCGCAGGCTCAAGCATACGCCCTTGCCCTTGTTCACCGCAGGCTTGTTCGCCACTGGCAGGGCCTAGAATCAACGCGCCACGTTGGTTTAAAGTCGCTATATTCGCTTGGTTCGCTGGCGCTTGCCACATGATGCGGTTCATCGCTGGAGCAAGAGCTAACTTTGCTTCACTGGCAAGACAGAGGGTGCTGAGTAAATCATCGGCAAAACCGTGAGCTAGTTTAGCCATCACATGCGCGGTTGCTGGGGCGATGAGGATTAGTTCGGCCCAGCGCGCCAATTCGATATGGCTAAATAAGGCTTCGTTGTCGCTGTCGAGTAACTCGGTTTGCACCGGATGTCCTGAGAGGTTTTGCAAAGTCAGCGGGGTGATGAAAGCTTGTGCGCCCTCGGTCATCACCACGCGCACATCATGCTCGGCTTTGCGCAATTGCCGCACCAGTTCGGCGGACTTGTAAGCGGCAATGCCGCCGCTAACCCCGACAACAATTTGCATTAGCGACGGAAAGGCAGTAAATATCGCCATTCAAACAAACGCTTTGCCCATTGGAATGGTTTGCCTTTGAGTTGCAAACTGCGTTTTTGATCCCGGTATACCAACATCCCGGTGGTAAGGCTATCGACTATGCAAATTAACTCGACGCGGAAAATATGTGAGGCGGCTTGGTTATTACAGTTGGCAACTAAATTTTTCGCCGCAGCTTCTGCCTGTAAATCAGCCATATGCGCTTGTTTGGGCAGCCAGTCAGGGCCTGGAAAACTGCCTGCGTCACCGGCGACATAGACATCATTACAGCCAGGGACTTGGCAATATTTATCCGCTTGAATAAAGCCGCCTTCGCTCACGGGCAAGTCGCTGTTGCGCAGCCAGTCGGGACCGGTCATGCCGGGCATAAATAAGGTTAAATCACTGGGTAATGTTGAGTCTTCGGTAATCACTTCCGTTTCGGTCATTTTTTTCAATTTATGCCCAAGGTGATAGTTAATATCACGCTTTTTCATTTCTGCCAGTAGACGCTCGACGGCTTTGCCACCCATGCGTGCGCCAGGTTTTGGGGCTGGGCTAAAGAAAGTCAGGGTAAACTTATCGCGGCGATTTTGTTGCCGTAGCAAGGTATCGATGCCAAAGAGAAATTCAAAAATCGGTCCGCCGCGCATGGCGCTGGGTTCTTTTGGGTTGCCGGAGAAACCAAAGCACAAATTGCCGCCTTTGAGATTAGCGAGCTTTTCGCTGTAGGCTTGGGTTGGCGCATAGCCCTCACAAGGTAAATAGCTGTTTTCGATACCGGGGAGTTTTTTGATATAGCGCCCACCGCTGGCAATAATTAGTTTGCCATAGCTATAACTGCTGCCATCATCGGTTTGGATTTGTTTTTGATGGCTATCAATGCCAATCACCCGTCCGGCTTGAAAATCGACTTGGTGACGTTTGAAAAAGTTAGTCAAAGGTACGGTTAAATCGCTTTCTTGGCGTAAGCCCGCAGGTACCCAAATCAGACTGGGATAATAAAATAATTCAGCTTTAGGGGCGATAAGGCTGATACGCCCTTGATACCCTTGTTTGCGTAACACCCGTACGGCATTGAGTGCCGCAAAACCTGAACCTAAAATGGTCGTATGTTTCATTAAGCTCCCCTTAATCCATCATGTTGTTATCTGTAAAATCCATTATGCCGGATCAACCAAGTCATAAACAATGTGTTGATCTTCCACCCGAGCAAACGCAACACGGGCATTTTCAGCTCCTTCGCCGCGAATTTTCCATGCGCCTTCTTGATCTTGATACAAACGCATACGGCTGCGTTGTCGCCACCAGTGCGCTACTTCTTTAGGTAAGGCACGCCAGAGGTTTTCAGTGTCCGCGAGTTTCGATAAATAGGCAAGCAGGGTTTCATAAACGGCACGGGTGCGCGATTCAATCACATAATCAGGATGAATTAACATGCTAATCAATCCGTGGTGTTTTAAAATTTCTTGGCATTGTTGCTTCCATAATTCTAAATTGTAACGCTGTAAAATATTAAATAAGGGATAGTCTTGCGTGGTGGTTAAGGGTAACTCGACGATATGGTCAATAAAGTAAGGCATCACCGTACAACAGCCGCCGCGTTGTGGATCAAGATGGGCGACATTGGGCATCGACATATCGTAAGAGAAGTCTAATTCTTTAAACCAATCGGGATTGCGGTACATGACAGGTGAACGGAAGCCCTCAGCTTGATAAGAGCGGGCATGTTCATTAATTTTTTGCGCACGTTTATAAAATTCTTGGTAATTGTCAAATAAATGTCCGTCATGATTCAGCCCATGTAAATTGACTTCAAAACCACGTTTGCGAATTTGGTTGAGTAATTTATCATCACGTTCATAGCGTTTTTCAGGAATAAACTGAAATGAGGAACGAAACTCATGTGCTTCGGTCATATCCATTAGTTTTGGGCAAAAATCTCGCCCGGTGGCGGTTTCGACATCATGACTGATAATCACTGCACCTTGATAGCCCTTGGGCCAAAACCAAATAAAGGGCAAACCTTTGGGGTGAACTTGGGCATTGAGATACAAGAGTTTATGCATCATTTGTTCAATACTGGTATCCACCGGCCAGTGGGGAAAAGGGATTTTATCCCAGCCGTGTAGTGCCCTTCTCTGTAAATATTTGCGGATATTCACGGGCATATAAGGACGAATGGCGTAATAAGTTTGTCTAGCCGTGTATGAAAAAATCCGCTTAAGCACATTGGCGTGGGCGGCGGAGACATAGCGTTCTAGTCTTAAGTTTTCGGCGACTTCACTGGGATTAAAGGGCAGCAAACAATGCCCTTCTGGTGTCATTTGACAATCGAGCAATAAATTAGGACTGTCTTGATGGGCGTTATGCACCACTTGTTGATGGTTGTGTTGCCCAAAATAAAGCCCTGCGTCTCCCAAGTTAAAATACCCAGTTTGTTGTTGTAAAGGGGTAATGGTTTGAAAATCCACCAATTCACTGGGGCATTGGTAATAGTCGACAAAGGCTTGTTTCATATTTTCATTCGTATAGTCAGATCATCTGTGAAGACGCGGCATGGCCGTTTATTGTTATTGTTTTGCCTTAACCCATATGGCGGTATAACAATCTGCCACTGAGTACCAAGAGTTTATTCGGTAAGCGGGCGACCAGTGCATGGGCAAAGCGGCGCAGCCTTGATTCGGGTTCAATCTGCGCCTCCTCTGGTAAAGTTAATGGCGGCTCATGAGCTGTTGTTTGTACGTCTGAGCGCCAATAATGCACCGCTTGACGCTTGGCTCCCCAGTTTTCCTTGAATTTAGCCAAATTAAAGCCAGCGGGGTTAATATCGCTACGCCCCATATCAAAGCCTTGTAAATTGGCTTGTTTTGCCGCTTGGATCGCTTGCCAAAACAACAGGGCGTTGCTGCCCATGCTGGTATAAGCCGGGTCAGAACTGCCGTACTTATAGTAACAGACATCGCCATAATTAAAGGTAATAATCGCGGCAATGGGCTGCTCTTGATGATAAGCGATATGAATTTGCATTTGCTCTTGAAACTGTTTTAACAAATTTTCAAACCATTCAAACGGTTGGGGGGGTACTTTATGTTTGCGACGATTGAATAAAAACAAATCATAAAACTGTTTCAATAAGGCTTTACTTGAACCGACTTCATAGCGCAAACCTTCTTTTTCTGCGCGGCGAATTTTGCGTTTGACATGGTTTTTATGAAAATTTTGATAAAGCGCATCAATCGAAGGCGATAAGTCGAGTCGATGCCAAAAATACACCGCCGTATTGCCAAATAAGGCCGGTAACACCCAATTTTGAGTGGTACGCAATTCAAAATATTGATCTTTAGCTTGAATACTGCTTTGGCTAGCCGCACTTAATAGGCCTTGGACTTCTTTATGACCTGTGACCAAGGGGTCACAAAAATCAGAAAAAGGCGTGGCAACACTGCGTTGCCCGGTAAGCCAACTTTTCACCCGACAACTGAGCAGGGCGTTTTGGAGTGGCTGTTCTGGAGCGGCTTCTGTTTGTGCCGAGGGCTGATAGCCATAGGTATCGTATAAGGCTTGCAACCAAGCTTTGCTGTGAAATAAACTCGCTTGCGGATGCAAATCAAGAAAAGGTTCCCAACGTGGATCGGTGAGTGGATCTAAAGTATAAATAGGCATCGGTATCGAGCTATAACAGTTTATTGGTTCATTAATGCCAGCAGTTCATTCATCGCCCTACGCGTGCTAGCGGATAAAAGCTGACTCATTATACTGGATAAGCTAGCAATGTCAGTATTTATAATAATTTGCTTCACTTCCAAAAGCGCCTCAGGATTGACACTAAAGCGCCGTAAACCCAAAGCCAATAGCAAACGCACATAAGCACTATCGCCGCCCATTTCGCCACAAAGACTCACAGGGCGTTGCCAAGTTTGAGCATCATCAATAATGGTTTTGAGTAAACGTAACACGGCTGGGTGTAGAGGGTCATACAAGTGCCCGACTTGATCATCGTTACGATCAATGGCGAGGGTGTATTGAATTAAATCATTGGTTCCAATCGAGAAAAAATCGACATGGGGTGAGAATAAATCCAAGCACAGCGCCATCGAGGGCACTTCGATCATACCGCCGATGGGAATGTCTGGGCAATAATCAATGCCCTCATCGCTCAACTCTTGTTGTGCATCTTGCCAAAGTTGCTTGGCTTGCAATAATTCTTGCACATTGGTCAGCATGGGAAACAAGACCCGTGCTTGACCAAAAACCGAGGCGCGTAAGATGGCGCGCAATTGGGGCTTAAGTAAATCGGGTTTTTTCAAACACAAACGAATTGCCCGCAAGCCTAGCGCTGAGTCACTGCTGTCTTCATCATAGCCCGGCTGTTTATCGACACCAAAATCCAAGGTACGAATGGTTACCACGCCATCAGGAAAGGACTTTAATACCTTAGCATAAGCGCGATATTGATAGTCCTCATCAGGCATGGTGTCGCGGTGCATAAACAAAAATTCGGTACGATATAAACCAATGTGCTTCGCCCCGTGGCGCTTGAGCACCGGAATTTCTTCACTGAATTCCATATTGGCTTGTAAATCGATTTTGATCCCATCTTGACTAATACAAGGCGCTTCTTTGAGCTTACTTAAAGCCCGGCGTTTTTGCCGCAAGCGCGTTTGTAAATTTTGATAGTATTGCAGGCTTTTACGATCAGGATCGACCAACACCGTGCCTTGATAAGCATCCACAATGATGTGATCGCCGTGGCGCAAATAGTTCTGTGCTTGATGTAAACCACTGATGGCCGGAATCCCTAAACCCCGAGCAATAATCGCCGTGTGCGAATTAATCCCACCACGTTTAGTCAAAAACGCATGAATATGCTGTTTTGGCATCAAAGACGTGTCTTCAGGGCTTAAATCATCGGCAAAAACAATCCCGTTGGGAACCAAAGCCATATCACTATAATCGTTGAACTCCCCGACTAAACAACGTTGCACCCGATCGACCACCTGTTCGACATCTTGCTTGCGCTCACGCAAATACGCATTGTCCATCGCATCAAAAACGCTGACCAATTTATCCCGTTGCTGTTTAAGTGCCCATTCGGCATTACATAATTGGCTTTCGATGATTTCCAACGGCGTTTGCGTCAACATACTGTCTTCGAGCATCAACAAATGTGGATCGATAAAAGAGGCAATTTCTAATTGCTCAGAATTATCGGGATAAATTAAAGGGATTTCAGATCGAAAGGCTTTGAGATGTTGCTGAGCTAATTGCAAAGCGACATTAAAACGGGCGCATTCGTCCGTCACTTGGTCGGCACGGATATTATATTGTGGGATACGCAGTTGCGGGCGCAATAGGCAAATCGTGCCAATAGCAATCCCCTGCGATATACCTAAACCGTGCAGACTAAAACTCATTCACTCTCCCCAAAACCCGATTGGAATAAGTCAACTAAAGCGCTGAGTGCGGCTTCTTGATCTGAACCCTCGGCAGATAAACGCAAATTTGTCCCCTTGCCTGCGGCTAAAAGCAGTAAACCCATAATGCTTTTGGCATTGACAGAATGTGCCTCTTGATGCACTTCGATATGGGCCTCAAACTGGGCGGCAAGTTGAACCAGCTGCGCCGCAGCCCTTGCGTGTAAACCCAGTTTATTAACGATAATGACCTCTTTTTCTAACATAATTTATACTGGCACAATGATACTTCGCCGTCCCCCTTCTTGTATTTGTATCACCAAATTATCATTCAAATCCAATTGTCTATGTAAACTGATTTCACTGACAGCTTTTAACAGCATACCTAAATTCAGTCCGGTGATGGTTTTGAGAGGATAATCTAGCTGATTTTTTATTGAGGTTTTAACGCCATTGAATGGTGTTGCACCGACTAAGTCAGTCAACACTAAAACGCCTGCTCCTTGGTTTAGTTGATCGCAATGCTGCTGAACCTTTAAGGCCAAGCCATCTACGCTCATGTCTTCTGCGGTAACTGCAATATTCATGATCGGGACACTGATCGGCTTTTTCAAAATATATTGTGCCGTCTCTAACAAAGATTGTCCGATTTGACCATGGGTTACCAATAAAATTGCAATACTCATGACAATTCTCGGTGTCTTACCAATAATTCCCGTTGCTGCGTGCGAAAATATTGCTCTAACTGCGAAACCACAAACACCGACCGATGATGCCCACCAGTACAACCGATAGCGATGCTTAAATAATTGCGTTGCTCATGCTGAAATTCCGCAATCCAGACATCTAAAAACTGTTGTAATTGTGTTAATAAAGGGCCGACGCTGGATTGTGTGCTCAAATAATCTTGCACCTCGGTATCCAAGCCTGTGAAACTACGCAAATTGGGTTGCCAGTAAGGATTGGGTAAACAGCGGACATCAAAAACAAAATCAACATCTTGTGGTATACCATACTTAAAGCCAAACGATTGCAATAACAAGGGAATCCCATTTTTTGCTTGAAAACCGACCCGCAAACTGATCAATTCACGCAACTCATAAATACTTAAATGACCGGTGTCAATTTGCATGGTCGATAAAGCGACCAAGTCCGATAATAATTGGCGCTCGTAAATAATCGCCTCACTCAAATCTCTATCGGCTTTCGCAAAAGGATGCTTGCGCCGCGTTTCTCGATAACGCTGAATCAAACAGGTATCGCTGGCGGTCAAAAATACTACCTCATAATCCATCTGCATCGCCGCTAAAGTTGCTGGCAAGGATGAAATATCTTGTAAAGCCAAATTACGGGCATCTACGCCCAACGCAATATACTCATACTCGTCGGCAAAATTACGCATTTGCTCGATCACAGCTGGTAACAAGGTAAAGGGCAAATTATCAATACAATAAGCGCCTCTATCCTCCAAGCTTTGCAAAGCAATGGTTTTACCTGCACCCGATAAGCCACTGATAATGACCAATTTCATGCTACTTTTCTCACGATGTCGTCGATGGACTCTAAAAAACGGCTCACAAGCGATGTTACGCACATATATTGTTTATTGTTGCATTGCATATATTTTCACTAAAACAGCGTCATTTAAGCTGTGTGTGACATCTGCTCATAAAGACTCGATTTTATCCGTTGCCGATTCTAACCTAAAATCCAGCAGTTTGCTGAAAATTCCCTGCTAATCTTCGCCACACAAAGGCAAATAACGATACTCGGATGTTTGAATACGCGGGGCGCGCTGAGCCAAAATGACATAGTTATCAGCAAAAAAATCTGCCAATAGTGAGTCGCTCACACCTTGTTGCTGCGCATCTAAATATTGTAAGCATTGTCGCCAAAATTCAATATTTTTTTCCCGAAGAGGCTGATTAATCTGCCGTTGGCGCTGTGCTTGACGTTGCCCTACTTTCAAGCGCAGGATCCAAAGGAAACTTATAAAACCCCCACTTACTCCCCATCCAACACTCGATCAATAAATGTTCGTCATCTAGCGTGCAATTATCATCGGGTGGATTATGCGGAAAATCGCTGAGTTTGGCTGCAATATGCGCCCGTGGGTCGCGTTTCCAAGCTTGAAAATCACGCTTACCTACCGTGCCATAGTCCTGCTCTAATACATTCCAAGTGTGCATAAAAGCCGTAAAATCACGCTGATAATCAAGGTTTCGACGTAGAAACTGCCATGCCCATATGCTGGCGTTTTCTGTATCTAAAGCTTGATAGCTAGCTGGGTTTTGCCAGTCTTTAATAGCAAGCATGATGTTTTCCCAACGTAAAATAATACCAAACAAAAGTAATATAGTTTGATTTTTATATTGAAAACAATGTAAAAAAATGCAACAATGGTGGCCGTATTTTTTATGCGTAAAAAATACACAATAAAGTTAAGACGATGATGTAATAACACATCAACTCAAAGGTGCTAAGAATAATGTTCAATACAATTTTTAAAAACGTTTTATTCTTTTTTGTAAAAAAATGTGATTTGAATGGGATATATTGCTATCGTTCAACTCTTAAAAACCAAGCCTTCATTTTACCTTAAGCCTATTCATACAATCATCGAAGACTCAACAATTATGTATAATAAAGCAAGGTGTTTATATATGTGTAATCCTCAACGCTTATCTCACTTTATCTATCTGTTATTTTTCTTAATAATTTCATTTTTTAGTTTTTCAAAAACAGCTTTCAGCGCAGAAATATTAGAACTTGGAACACAAGTTGAAATTGTTGATGATGTAGGACTTCGTTTTCAAACACTACGCTATGATGGCGAAAATTATGATGTCACTCTTAAACTTAATACCGATTTAAGCTGGGAATTGATTCAAAATAATACGGTAGCTCAAGGAACAGAGTTATTCCATTTGCGTAATGCCTCCGCCACTGTATCAGAATCAGATGTCGTAAAACTTAAAAATATTTTTTTCCAAAACCAAGTTTATAACGCTCGAATTCGAATCAATTTAGATCGTACTTGGACACCGTTTTATGTTGATTTTACTGAAACCAGTGATATTTCAGCACCCGTAGATTTTTCTTATGAAATGAGCAAAGAGGTAAAGACAACAATTAAAGTTGTTAGCACAGATACTCCCACACCACCTCAAACTGACATTAAAATTTATTTACCCTCTTATCTTCCCGTTAGTTTTGTTAGTGATAGTAATGAGTTGGTTTTAGCCGATCCGAGTCAAGATAAATTAATCATCACTGGAAAAACAGATGATAAAGGGGTATTTACAAAAAATATTCGTGTTCCAGGGCATGCTCAGGCATTACGAATTAGTGCCAATGAGCAGTTATCCCTTATTTCCATAGATAATAATACGATCCAAGCACAAATTGATATTGGAAATATCAATAACAATTTAACGGAAGATCAAGATAATGATGGTGTTAGTGATAACGGCGATGATTATCCAAATGATCCTCAAAGGGCTTATAAGCAAACCACTCAAGGTACTTTAGCTTATGAAGACTTATGGCCATCTGAGGGTGATTATGACATGAATGATTTAGTCTTAGCTTATGATATTCAAGAAATATTAGATGCTAATTACAAAGTCAAACAAATCAATGCTGAGTATGTCATTAAGGCACGCGGTGCAGGGTACGAAAACGGTTTTGCTGTGGCGCTAGGACAACTATCCGCCAACACGATGCATACGGCTACTATAAGTCGTAATGGCAATGAGGCTCTTCCACTTAATGTAGAAGCAAATCAAACCGGTCTAGTATTTAATTTATTGACCAATGCACATACAGAAACTGAAGTGACTAATGATGCTTGTGAATTTTTTAATACCGAACCGGAATGCAAGCCTTATAGTGATGGTGGTAATTTTCATATGGAAGTGGTTTTTGACCAAGCTCAAGATCCTGAAGTCATCGGTACAGCACCTTATAATGCTTTTATTTATCGAACTGATGAACGTGGCATTGAGATTCACCTTCCTAATTACCCGCCCACTGACTTAGCAAATCCTGAACTATTTGCCACTGAAGATGACGACAGTAGTGAAGAAAAACAACGTTATTACAAAACTAAACGCAGTTTACCTTGGGCACTAAATATCCCAGGTACTTGGGTTTATCCTGACGAATGGATGGACATTACCCAACTATATTTACAATTTTTTCCTTGGGTAGAAAGCAATGGTACAGAATTTACTGATTGGTATTTATACCCCATCACCAAAGAAGATAACCCACACTTAACTGAATTAGAAGCTTGGTTACAGACATTACCTGGTTTTGAATCTATGCAAATCTCTTCTAATGGGGGTATAGGGCATGTCATTATCAATGGTAAAACTTATCAAGGTCGCTTAAATACTGAAATTCAAACTGGTGAAGCACCGAAAGATGGGCAATTACATGTCAACCCTATTCCTGACCAAAATGGCGATCATTTAGCTGATTATGAAATTGTTTATGCTAATGGTGATCGACAAATTGCTTATTTTTTAGGTACAAATGGACAAGCTCCGATTCCTCCAGATCCAGCAACTATTGCTCCTCCCATTGATTTAACCGAAGCTACCTTATTTCACAAAGCCACTGAGTTTCTTTACAAAGGTGATAATGCTATTCAACATCATGTTGTATTAGAACAAATGGATGAAAAACGTCTCGGAGTGCTTCGAGGCAAAGTTACCGATAACAATAATGCCCCGCTTGCTGGCGTACAAATTAGTATCCATCAACATGAAGAATTTGGTCATACCCAAACACGTACAGATGGTGTTTTTGATATAGCAGTCAACGCCGGTGCCACCTTGGTTGTCCAATATGAAAAAGCCGGCTATTTACCTGTGCAACGCCAAATCCAGTCATTTTGGAATGAGTACACATGGCTTGATGATGTGGTCATGATTCAACTATCCCCCAAAGTCACACGCATTGATTTAAATAATACAGAAGCAACTATTCAAGTTGCTCAGGGGGAGTGGGTTGAAGATGAACACGGTGCTCGCCGTGCAACCTTATTGTTTCCTCAAGGCTTGAGTGCCGAAATGGAACTGAAAGATGGTTCTCGACAAGCATTGAATCAACTTGATGTGCGAGCCACAGAATACACGGTAGGAGCTATTGGGCGTGCAGCTATGCCCGCAGAACTCCCACCCCTAACAGCCTATACTTATGCCGTTGAACTCAGCGTCGATCAAGCACAATTTGCAGGCGCAAAGCATGTTCATTTTAGTCAGGAAGTCCCCTTATATGTAGATAATTTCCTCGATATTCCTGTGGGAACTTCTGTACCCGTTGGCATATATCAATCTGACATCACTTATTGGGAAGCAAAACCAGATGGGGTCATCATAGAAATTTTGGATATTGTTGATGGTAAAGCCATTATCAGTCTTGAATTATCCAGATCAGCAGCAAGCCAAGAAACTTTAATAGCAGAAAATATTAGTGACGCTGAGTTATCCCAGTTAGTAGAACTATATTCTATAGGCGACACTTTAACCCGTGTGACATTGAACAGTTTTTCCACAATTGATCTTAATTTTGGTCTCACTAGTGATAACGAATCCGTGAGACACCCTTTTTCTCCAATTGAGAACTCACTTCCACCAACAGATTGTTCTGATACCAAAAGTGGTTCTATCATAGAATGCCAAACCCAAGTTTTAGGAGAAAAGATTGATGTAACAGGTACTCCTTACAGTTTAAATTATCGTAGTAGACGAGTTCCTGATAATAAAATGGATAGAAGCATCTTTGTTCAGTTATCAGAAACAATTTTAGAACCTTCTAAAAAACCTCTCGAAGTTGTTATTAACGTTAATATTGCCGGACAATATTTCGAAAAAAATATAAAACTAGGTCAATTTACTCAAAACCTAACTTCACCTGCTTTAGCAGGTCAATTCACTTATTATGAATTAACACCAGAAGAACAGGCTGATATTCTAAAACAAACAGTTGTTTGGAATGGTAAAGATGCATTAGGTCGAACCTTACAAGGAGCACAAAAAGCAAGAATATCTATCACCTATGTTTATGCTGCAAGCTATACAGGTAATCCTCGCCCACCTTCAGGTAGTGGAAGTGTCGTTAATAAGACCTTTAATAATCGCCAGCCACTAAATGAAAATATGACCCCTCTTTCTGGCTTTACCATTTTAGGTAAAGGACGCGCTCGAATATACCAATCAACACCATCACAAACCGTACTTGTTGGTAATATTTGGGATGCCCGAGGTCAAGGTTTAGGTGGTTGGACACTGAACGCACATCATTCCTATACCCCTCCTGCACAACGCCTATTGAAAGGCAATGGTAAAGAACAAGGGGAAGCGCCTGTGCTAGGTGGTAGTATTGATAGCATATTCGTATCAGGAAATAGCTATCCAGAACGCCTTGGAGAACGTATTACGGTTGCAAATGACGGTGCTGTGTATTACACGCTGACATCAGGTCGACAAATTAACCGACTTAATACAGATGGCAGCATTACCCATATTGCTGGTGATAACTATAGAAATGAATGGGGCGGAGGTGATGGCGGTCTTGCAACAGAAGCCAGTTTCGCAAATATTACTGATATTGCCTTAGATAATCAGGGTAACCTTTATGTATTAGATGGCACACTTGAACACACTTCAACACTAGGTTTATTACGTCGTATCAGTCCTGATGGTCGTATTCAACGTCTTGCAGGTGGAGGCACAGAAACCTATAACGACTCCCAAGGCAGTGATTCTCCAACACAACTACAATTAGCACAACTTTCTACGCTAACCATTGCGCCAGATAACAGTATTTATATGGCTGATCGGCATTATGGTAGATCTAGTTATAGACGTATTTTACGTTACTCTCCTGACGGAAAATTGACCACAGCCTATTATCGGCCACATACACCTAATGAACATAGGAATGGTTATCGTATATTGGATATAGCGGTTAATTCTCAAGGGGAAATCTATATTGCCTGGAGAGGATACTTCGGAAGTGTTAATTCTTATATTGAAAAAATTACCACGACCGGAGAAAAAGAACGAAAACGGGTATGGGGGATAAGCAATTATGCCCGCGGTGCAAAGCGTTTAGTCATTGATAAAACTGATACCGTATATTTTTCAACAACAGAGGATCGTAATATTCATCGCTTAGATGAAAATGATAACAGCATCCATATTGTGGGCGATGGATTCTCTTATACTCCAGGTGCTGGGGATAAAGGCGCAGCAATTGCGGCAAAATTCCTAGATATTCATGATTTTGACATCGCACCCAATGGCAATATTTATATTTTAGATACCAATCGTATTCGTATGGTCGGGCCAACAATGCCCGATGTGACCCTGCAAGACATCGAACTGCCCTCAAAAGATGGCAGTCTGATATATCACTTCACAGCCGCAGGCAAACACCAACGCACCGTTGATGCCCTCACAGGTAAAACCCTGCTAAGCTTTGCTTACGATGACAACGGCTATCTCAGCAGTATCACCGACCTTGATAACGATACCACCACCATCGAACGCGATGCCAATAGCCTGCCTATTAGCATCACCTCCGCCGATGGGCAACGCACAACATTAGGGCTAAATGCTCAAGGCTGGCTTGAAAACATTAGCAACCCTGCCAACGAAGCTTGGAACATGGCTTATACAGAAGGTGGCTTGCTGACTGAATTTACCAACCCACGCCAGCACAGTTCTATTTTTGAATACGACGCAGAAGGCCGTTTACGTTATGACCAAAATGCTGCTGGTGGCTCTTGGACACTGACTGAAAATGACCCCAGCATCACTAGCGAAGAAGCAACCATCAGCAGTGAAATGGGACGCACCACCCGCTATCTAACTGAAATACTCGATGAGGGCAACCGTATTCGCCGTACTACCACCAACCCCGATGGAACACAAAGCCAAAGCGTCCAAGGCAAAGATGGCAATAGCACTCAAACCAGTTCTGACGGCACACAAATCACCTCAAGACAAACCCCAGACCCTCGTTTTGGCATGTTATCGCCACTAAGTGCTGTTAATATTCGTCTGCCCTCAGGTTTAAGCCAACAACTCAGTACCGAACGTCAAACCGTGCTCAACGATGCTGGCGACCTCAGTGCCCCTGTGACAGACACCGTCACAATCAGCGTCAACGGCCGCAAAACCCAAACCCACTACGATGCCAACACCCGCACCGAGACCAAAACAACCCCCGCAGGACGTGTGGTCGTTGATACCTTGGATGAAAACGGCCGTGTTATCAAAACCCACATCCCCAATAGCACATTGGCAAGCAGCCATTATCATTACGACGAACGCGGTCGCCTGATTCGCACTGAACAAACCGACGGCACCCAAACCCGCACCGAACACATCAACTACGATGACGCTGGTTGGGTTCAAGACATCACCGATGCCGAACAACAAACGGTACAATTTGACTACGATGTTGTTGGTCGTGTCACCGAACAAACCTTACCCGACCAACGCCAAGTCGGCTACCAATACGATGCCAATGGCAACCTAAGTCACCTCACCCCACCTAATCGCCCGACACACGAGTTTACTTACGATGCGATTGATAAAAACGATAGCTATGTGCCTCCTGTTGTCGCTGATATTGCCGAGCCACAAACCCAATACCAATACAATCTGGACAAACAACTGACTCAGGTACAACGCCCAGATGGTCAACAAATCATCTTCAACTATGCGGATGAGAGTGAAAAGCTTCTAAGCCTCAACCTACCCACAGGCACACAAAGCTATCAATACTACCCGCTAGAGGTTGACCCCAGCAGCGGACAAACCCCAGCAGCACTACAAAGCATCACCACCCCCAGCGGTGAGCGCTTAAGCTACCGCTACGATGGCAGCTTGGGTATTGGCGAGACCTGGAGCGGCACAGTCAACGCAGCACTCAATCTTGTTTATAACAACGACTTCCGTGTTGAAGCCATGCAATATCAACTTGGCGAGTTGAATCCAAGTGTTGCTTATCAATATGACCTTGATGGTCTGCTGACCCAAGCAGGTGAGTTAAGCCTTACACGCGACCCGCTCACAGGCTTATTAACAAGTACACAATTCAACTTTGACAATGCTCAATTCAACACTGCACAAAGCTACAACACCTTTTCTGAGCTAAAAACAGAAAACGCACAATGGGCAGATGAGAACCTCTACATAGCAAACTATCAACGCGACCAACTCGGGCGTATCACCAGCCTTAACCGCACGATTGCAGGTGAGAATCATGTCTATGAATACCGCTACGATGCCGCCGGTCGATTGGTAGAAGTCAAACAAGACGGGCAAATCAGCCACAGCTATGGCTTTGATGCCGCTGGACGACGCGACCAAGCCACCACACCCCAAGGCACAGTTGAACAGATTGAATACGACAACCAAGACCGCCTATTGCACTACGGTGATAACAGCTACCACTACACAAAAAATGGTGAGTTACAAAGCAAAACCAATCCAGAAGGCACGACCCAATACCAATACGATGTCTTAGGCAACCTCACCCATGTCACACTGCCCAATGGCACGCAGCTAGATTATATTGTCGATGGCAGAAACCGACGTATTGGTAAAAAAGTTAATGGCACACTGAGCCAAAGCTTTATCTATCAAGGCAGCCTTAACCCTGTGGCGGAGTTTGATGGACAAGGGAATCCGGTTTCACTGTTTATCTACGCCTCCAAAGGACATGTGCCTGATTACATCGTTAAAGTGGGGAAACGCTATCGAGTGATTTCTGACCATCTGGGCAGTGTGCGCTTGGTGGTTGATATGAGTGATGGCACGATTGTGCAACGCATGGACTACGATGTCTTTGGTAATGTTATACTCGATACCAATCCACAGTTCCAACCCTTTGGCTTTGCTGGGGGATTGTATGATGCTGATACGGGGCTGGTTCGCTTTGGGGCGCGGGATTATGATGCGCTGATTGGGCGGTGGACGGCTAAGGATCCTATTCGGTTTGCGGGAGGGGATTCTAATCTTTATGGGTATGTTTTTTGGGATCCTGTTAATTTTATTGATCCTTTAGGTTTAATGAAATTGCCTACTAACCCAGATGGATTACCTTCAGATTGGACTAATGATCCATCACATAGAGATCCAAATGGTTCGCGTTGGAGACATCCTAATGGAGACATATTAGATTTTCACGACGGACGACCCGGGGAAAGACCGGGACAAGATGGATGGAGAGAAAAAGATCATTGGCATCATAATAAAGATAAGAAACATCTTGATCCGGGAGATGAAATCCCAGACCCGGAACCATTACCTGACTCTGATGATGGTGCTAATAACTCTGAAAACTCTACTGGATTAACACCAGGAGAAAAAGTGGGATTAGGGTTTAGTTTTGGATTGGGTGTTACATGTGCATTGTTCCCTCAGGTATGTTTACCTAGTTTAGGAATGTGCGCTCTTGCTCTACGTAACGCACGTTAATTTATTACTATGCTCTAGGTAATGAAGTTTTGTATAGGTAAAAACATAATATAGTTATTTTTACCTATATAGTTTATAATCAGATAATGAAAAATCACACAATAGCTTGTTATGGAAAACACTTTACTTGATAATCCTGAAGAATATTTTTCAAATTTAGGCGGCTTACATGATGCACGTATTGAGGGTGTTAATTGGTCACTATCAAATAAAAAAATCATCGTATCTATTGATGATATTAATTCAAATTTTGAAGGACTTCCCAATTACAAAGGTTTAGTTTCTGCTAATATTTTATTTAATCATGTTCATGAATTTAAACTTAATTTTTCTTTAGAAGAACATTATTTGAGCATCTATGATTTAGAAATTGTATCCAATAACTTAGATATTATAGTTAATTTAAAATGTTGGCCAGAAGGAGTATTACAAGTAAGATGTAAATCAATAGGGGTACTGAAGTTGTAGACACCCATAAAAATAGTATGGATTACGATGTCTTTGGTAAAATTATACTCGATACCAATCCACAGTTCCAGCCTTTTGGTTTTGCGGGGTAGACTAGTTGTAGAAGACTAGT
>JADGDE010000007.1:0-175332 GCA_016745035.1 Thiotrichales bacterium | reverse complement strand
TGTAGATAGTTGTAGACACCCATAAAAAAAATATTGACTGGGCGCTGGACGGCTAAGGATCCTATTCGGTTTGATGGTACTGAAGTTGTTACTGAAGTTGTTACTGAAGTTGTTACTGAAGTTGTAGACACCCATAAAAATAGTATGGATTACGATGTCTTTGGTAATATTATACTCGATACCAATCCACAGTTCCAGCCTTTTGGTTTTGCGGGGTAGACTAGTTGTAGAAGACTAGTTGTAGATAGTTGTAGACACCCATAAAAAAAATATTGACTGGGCGCTGGACGGCTAAGGATCCTATTCGGTTTGATGGGGGGGATTCTAATCTTTATGGATATGTGGCATATGATCCTGTTAATTTTATAGATCCTACTGGATTTGTTTCTGTTTAAAAAACTTAAGGAAAAAACTTAAAAAAAACTTAAGGACACCCATTAAATATAGATATTTCTCAGCTTTTCAGCTAAACTTCAAGCCAGCATTAAATATTTAAGGGGAGAGGCACAATGACGGATGCCAGAAAAACACAAATTAGAAAACAAAAAAATGCTTATTATCATGTGGTGAGTCGTGCTGTGCGCCGCGCTTGGCTCTATGGGGAAGATGTTTCAACAGGACAAGATTATTCACATAGAAAACAATGGATTGTTGAGCGTATCGATTTATTAAGTAAAAATTTTGCTGTCGATATTTGTGCTTATGCGGTGATGAGTAATCATTACCATATTGTCTTACACATTGATTTTGAGCGTAGTTTAACGTGGTCTGCTGAGGAAGTAGTGCTGCGCTGGTGGCAAATATTTACCCCAAAATGGCTCAAGGAAGACCCCGAAGCTGAAAATAAAGGCTTTCATCTCAAACGCTTAGCCAGTGATGAGGAGCAAGTCACACTATGGCGAGAGCGCTTAGCTGATTTAAGTTGGTTTATGCGCTGCCTCAATGAACCCATTGCCCGTATGGCAAACAAAGAAGATGGTTGTACAGGGCGCTTTTGGGAGGGGCGTTTTAAGTCGCAATTATTGCTTGATAGTTCGGCTTTGCTCACTTGTATGGCTTATGTGGATTTGAATCCTGTTCGTGCAAAAATGGCAGAAACCCCAGAACAATCAGATTATACTTCTATTTCTGCTCGGATTGAGACACGACAAAAACTTGAGCATAAACATAAGCCTGCCGCACTAACTCCTTTTGCCCATAACTATAAAGAGCGTTTACAGAAAAAACTCAATAATTCAAACTTGTTATGTCTACCGATAGAACAGGATGAATATCTAAAATTGGTTGATTGGACAGGAGGACAAATCAAAGAGGGCAAACGCGGAACAATTCCGCCACACCTTCAACCTATTCTACAACGCTTAGAAATCAATGAAGCGGAATGGGTTGATGGAGTTGAGCACTTCGGGCAGCGCTTTTATCGGGTTATTGGTTTGATTCGGCATGTTATTACAGAGCGAATTAAACAAGGTAAGCGCTGGTTTAAGGGACAGCAAGCAGCAAAAAGGCTATATCAGTAGTTAAAAATTCATAGATTTTTTCATTAAACGCCAATTTTGATCTTAATTTATCAGGATGAAGATTATCATCTTGATATTGGCATTAAAGACGGTGCGTTACGCTGTGCTAACGCACCCTACGATTTTTCTCCGCCTACATTAAATTCGGCTATCTCTTTTTGCCATGTTAGGAGTTGCAGATATAAATTTTTTGGCGATGGTAACTCGAATAAGACCAATCAACCGCCCGCTTTCCCCACTTATGTTTGTTTGAGCGGGTTGTAATGAATATAATCAACATTCTGTTGATAGTCACGTTCATCATGAATCATGTGTTCCCAAAACCGCCGTTGCCAAATACCCCGTTCTTTACGTTTTAAACGACTGTCGCTCCGTTTTTCAACATCAGGTAATCTTTTGGAAAAATGGCTTTTTATTAAGCGCCAACGATTTGAATATTCAGCATCTTTTTGCGGCAGTTGCCAAATACAATGTAAATGCCTGGGCAAAACCACAATCGCCTTTTATTTAGTTCCAATTAAGCTCTGAGCAATTTTACCCAGCGCTTTGCCCTGTGCTGAGTAAATCACGGACGGCTTTTTGTTCCAACAAGGTGTTTTTGCTGTAGCTTAAATTCAGGTTGTCGGCTTTTTGAAAGCAAGCATGGGTCAAATCAGTCTGTGGGGAAAAGCGGGCATGTGCCAAATTGGCTTCGCTAAAGTTAGCTTGTGTTAGGTTTGCATCTCTAAAATCCGTGCCGATCACGGTTTTCAGAGCCAAGCCCCAATGGCGTAAGCGCTCAAACTGGCTGTCTTCTTGTACAGACATACGCCAATACAATAAAAGAGCCGTTAGCAACATCACTGCAGCTACTATCCAACCGCTAACCCCAGAGGTAAATGAGATGACAATCGCAGTACAAACCGCAAATATCATACTGCTGTCAGCCAACCAAAACATCACAACTATGGCGGTCATTAGGGTTGTCGCCATCATTAAGGGAACCCCTACGATAACTGTTGCGATACCCGTACCCAACGCACCAGTAATACTCAGTAGCACTGCGATAAATACCCATGCAATGAGAATAGATGACCAATAATGTTGGTGCAGCTCACGCCAAACCGTGAATAAAAAAATGCACATATAGATTCCGGCAGCAATGAGCTGTGTTTCTGTCTCAGAAAAATTGATAGCAGAGAGGGATTGATCAAAGGCTTGTGTAGACAGCACGATAGCACTCCATACAAAGACAAAGAAAAAAGCATTGATAAGGGCTAAAAAAATGATGAGGGCAAACAAAGGCAAACTGCGTAGCTCACCAAGCCCACAAGCTGCCCCGGTAAAATTCGCCCCTTCTAAATTTGCACCGCGAAAACAAGCCCCTTGAATATCAGCATGGCTAAAATCTGCCCCGCGCAGATCTTGTCCGCGAAAGGAATGCCCGTGTAAATCTTGTTTAGAAAAGTCTTTGCTCATAACGATGTCATTATGTTAAATAACTGATGTTACGCCGTTCGAAGCGAATTAAGCTCATCCATAGCACCTCGCAATGCCCTCATATACAATTGTGCTCGCAAAGTAAAATGGTTGAGTTTATGAGTTAAGTGTAAACATTCCAATTGGAATGCAGCATAAATAGACATGAAAATATGGTTGCTTTGGGCAAGCACAAATTTGGTAGGGGATTTAGCCAAACTGGTATTCAACTTGAGCGTTTTATGAAAGACTTCCACTTTCCATCGTTTTTGATAGATTGTTTCAATTGAGGTCGAATCACAAGTTAAATCGCTACAGGCAAGATACAATATACCCGAACTTCCATCTTTGTTTTTAAAAACTTGGCGATGAATTAAGACTGGAAAACTCAGTCCTTTAATCCATGCTGTTTTCGGTGTTTGTTCTGACCAATCTAAAGATTTAACTGATGTAAAACGACCTTGCTTTTTATCTTCCTCACTCAAGGCAATGGTGCGATTACTCTTTAATGCTGTTACAAAATGTTTGCCTAAGTCCTTATGGATAAAGTTCATATTTTCTTTAGAGCCAAACCAACTGTCCATCAATACATACCGATATGCTACTTGGTTTTATCTGTAACCACAACTGCTTAGAATCCAGAGCTTCTTTTGATAAAAACCGCGTCACTTGGTCATGACTAACTTGACCTTGTACCGCCTTAGATAAACCCGTGGCAGTTGTGTAGCTAAATGAACTGATGAGATAGTCGCTGTAAAGGTTTAAGAGTTCTTTGTTCATGCACCTAGCTTACCATCTTATGGTGATATATCTGGGAGGGAGTGCGTAACATCAGTTAATAAACCTGTTGCCAAATAAGTTGAAAAGTTAGAAACTATGGAAAAGCCACTTAAGAACTAGAAAAATGCTGAACTTAGAGCGAATTCAAAAAACAGAACGAACCATGAAAGCCATGTTTGGCTTAAGTCTTGAGCAATTTAATGAATTGGTCGAGAGTTTCGATAGAAATTATGAAAAAGCAATAGATGCACAGAGAGCAGATCGAGGCTGTGTGCGCAAAAAAAGAGGAGGTAAAAAGTCACGACTTTCCAGTCCTAGTCTCAAACTGTCGTTCATTTTGATTTATCTAAAATGTTATTATGATTTGCAAGGCGTGCTATTTGACTTAGATGCAGGAAATTGCTGTGACTGGGTTAAACGATTGCTCCCAGTTCTTGAGGCAACACTCGGGGAAAAGCAGGTATTACCCGCGCGTAAAATCTCCAATGTTACTGAGTTTCTACAGCTTTTTCCTAACGAAAAAGATTTGTTAATTGATGTGACAGAACGTAGAACACAACGTGCTACTAACAACAAAACACAGCGTAAATATTATTCAGGCAAGCAAAAGGCACATACTCGAAAAAATATTGCCGCCTCAAACCCCGAAAAAAAAATTCTATTTTTAGGGGCAGCTAAAGCTGGGCATTATCATGATAAAAAAATATTTGATAAAGAAACGTCATTTCGCTTTATTCCATCAGAGTGTTGCTTATGGATTGATAAGGGATTTCAAGGTGTGCAACATGTCCATAAAAATACGATGCAGCCTAAGAAAAAACCACGAAATAGAGAACTTGGCGCTGAGGAAAAAGAAGAAAATAAAGTTATTTCTGCACTGAGAATGCCTATTGAAAATGTGTTTGCTGGCTTAAAGCGCATGAGATGCTTATATGACGTACATCGCAATCGAAATGGGCAAGATGATATGTTCATTTATCTGGTTGCTGGATTGTGGAATTTTAACTTAGAATACAGAGGATAATTCATAAAATACTCAATATTGGAGTCTATTTCTACACGCCAGTTTATTTGGCAACTTCCTTAATGATGGCGCAAATCTCCGCAATTATTATCGCCAAGAATGAAGCCGAATCGATTGAAGCCTGTTTAAAGTCTTTAGCATGGGTGGATGAAATCATCGTGCTAGATTCTGGCAGTGAAGATGAAACGCTCCGTATTGCTCAGCAATACACCGATTTAGTTTTTAGCACCGATTGGCAAGGCTTTGGGGTACAAAAAAACCGTGCTTTAGCCAAAGCCCAATACCCTTGGGTGTTGTCGATTGATGCTGACGAACAAGTTAGCCCAGCGCTTGCGGCTGAAATTCAAACCGCCATCCGCGATTCAAATACCCTTGCTTGGCAAATACCGCGCAGTTCAAGTTATTGTGGCACAGTGATTCAACACAGCGGCTGGTCACCGGATTACGTTTTACGCTTATTTCAACGTGATAAAGCCCGTTTTAGTGATGCGTTGGTGCATGAAAAGGTGGAATTAAACCAAGAAGGAATGGTTGGGCATTTAAAACAGCCTCTATTACACGAGGCCTTTAGCGATTTTGAAGAAGTCTTGGATAAAGTCAATCGCTATTCCAGTGCTAGCGCTAAGATGGCTATCAGCAAAGGTAGAGAAGCGGGCTTAATGACTGCTATTGGGCATGGGCTGTGGAGTTTTATTCGGACTTATTTTTTCAAAGCGGGTTTTTTAGATGGGCGAATGGGATTTATATTGGCCGTTTCAAATGCCGAGGGCAGTTATTATCGTTATCTCAAAATTATGTTTGCTCAAACGCGCCAGGACTCCCCTGGTAAAGCCGGTAAACTAAAATAAAAACAATTCCCGGTCTCCATATGGCTTTCTACGCCAGCATCGCCGCCGAGTTTGTGGGTAATTGCCTTAACAATCGATAAACCCAGACCATGCCCTTCAATATTTTTCTTATTATATAAACGGCTAAAAGGCTTAAACAGCAACTGTTGTTGCTCCAAAGATAAAGCCTCGCCATTATCTTGAATACAAAAACGCCAATGCTGCTGTTGTTGTTTGGCACTGATGCGTATTTGTGGTGGCTCGCCTGCGTATTTTAAGGCATTGCTGATATAGTTTTCTAAAATCGTCAATACCCACGGCTGATAAGAATAAATATGTGGTAATGGGGTTTTTATTTCAACCTTACCTTGATAACGCTCAATTAAATATTGTAGATGGGTGATAATTTTCCCAACAGATTGGGTCATATTAATTGTTTCAAAGGCAAGATTTTGACTATCTGAACTGGCGAGCAATAATAAACTATCAATAATTTCAATCGCGCGGTCGGTTTCTTGGTGGATTAAACCTAAATAGGCCGCATCTTCCCCATGTAAGTGGGTCTCAGGATGGCAGGGCATCATACTTAACATGCTTTGAATCCCTGTCAATGGATTTTTGAGATCATGAGCCACTGTACTAGCAAAATTTTCTAAATTTTGATTGTTATCATTCAGTTGTTTTTGTAAATGATACAAACGTAAATGGGTTTGCAAACGTGCTATTAATTCAGCGCTATTAATCGGTTTTGTGACATAATCAACCGCTCCCAAACTAAAGCCTCTGACTTTATCATCGACTTCATCCAAAGCGGTCATAAAAATAACCGGAATATCTTGTGTTTCAGCTTGTTTTTTTAAGCGTTTACAGGTTTCAAAGCCATCAATATCCGGCATCATCACATCTAATAAAATTAAATCAGGCTGCCCCAACGCCGCGCGTTTTAAAGCGGCCAGACCATTTTTGGCATAAAGCACCTTATAATTTTCAGCTTCTAAGATTTCAAATAAAAAAGTGAGATTTGCCGCCACATCATCAACGATCAAAATCGTATCCATTACCTGTTCTCCCTATTAAATCACACTATTATCGCAACTAAATCGGCACGAATATAGGCTTTTAAAATAAAAATAATTTAAATATGAATTTTGATGCATTCAGTTGCTATTGTTATAAAAATAGCCTAAATAAAAATAACTTTTGAATCTGTGCAATGTGAACCATAGCGATATTCAGTATAATGCACATTGTTTCAACCGTTGATATGATTGCATGAACCCCCAAGATAGCGATGCCAGCGCTCAGGCTGAATTAAAAAATCTATTTATGGCACAACTGCGCCAACGTTTTAAGGCTGAATTAAATCGCCTGACCGCAGGCGATATGCAGCAAAGCTTAGCCCCACGTCCCGATGCGGGGCAATTAAGTTTTATTCTCAGTTATGTACATATGTATCATTGGCTGCGCCAGCATGTGCCTGCCGATTTAGTCGATGAACTCTTGAGCCGGTTTCGCAAGCGCCATGCCTTTTTGATGGATTTATTGGTCGACTCTCCCAGTGATGCCGATTTTATTCGCGGTTATATCCAGCATTGGCAAAGCGCACCGGAAAATAGTCCCGCACAACGGGGGCAATTATTACAGCTCTTAGCTCAGCATCAGCATGACCCAGAGCAATTTTGTCAATATTTATTGAGCTGTTGGCGACCGCTAGACCCGTTTCCTAAAAGTCAAAAAATCGCTTATGCGACGCTAGCCAAAGACGAGCGCCAGCGCTATCGAGACTTATTAGACGATGCCGACCAACAACGCTTAAAACTCATTGACACGCTGCCCGATAAAACCGCAACCCAGCAGTTTGCCAAACTAGGCTTAATTCCGGCAATGGGTTGCCCACAAACCTGTCGGCATTGTATGTTTATTTTCCGCCCCTTGGTGAAAGATTATCCTGAACCTGAGCCGTTGTATCAGGCGGTAAACCAGCTTAGCAACAGCGTCTTGTTTACAGGTGGGGATTTGACCTTGCACATGGACAGTTTTTATCGAGCGATTCAAACCCAAGATAAGGTGCAGCATTTTGCAGTTTTGTTAAATGGGGATTTTGCCAAAGATAAACACAGCACCCGTGCGGTATTGGATAAAATGGCGCAAGCCTTGCGCCGTCGCCCTTTGCATTGGGTAAAGGCTAAAATTCTCTTACAAATCAGTTTTGATGATTTTCACCAAGAAGTGATGCGCGATAAACACGGCGTTTATAAAGAGCGAATTCCAGTCGCTAATATGGCGAATTTGGTCGAAGCCGCGCCACATTATGACGCGATTCAATTGTGTTTATTACACAAACAAACCCATCTCAACTTTTCTATGGACGTGTTTCATAAAGGCGTATTTAAGCGTCTTTTAGAGACTTTGGGCAAGCGCGGACAGCAAGTGCAAATTCTCTCCAGCGCCCCGTCTGTACGGCAAAAAAGCAATCCGCATAATAAAGAACGGGGGCAAGTGCTCAAAGATGCCAGCTTTGTCTTAACGCGCTACCCCAATAAACCGATATTGCTCACCAGCTCGGTGATTGATAATTATGGTCGAGCCAGCCAGCTTGACCCCAGTGAGGCGGTGAAAGAAACGGATTATCTCGCCCAAGTGCTGACCCACGGCGCAAAAGCAGGCGAGGGCTTAGACACCGATTTGATGTTTTGGTTTAATGGCTGGGCAACCTTGTTTTCGGCGGTGCATGTGAGTTTGGGCGACTTTTACCAAGACGGATTGGATAAAATTCTCAGCCGTCATGCCAAAGACCCTTTAAGCCGAGCGCTACGCGACTTTGATCGGCGTTTGCTGGATTATTATGCCGAGTTGCGCGATGATTTGGAGCAAAAAATTCGCCATGCCAGTAGCCCGCATCAATTGTTTCATGCCCTGACCGAAGATGCGGATATGCGTCTACACATGACCCAACAATTAGTTAAAAATCCATAAGGAAATAAACCATGGCAGATTTTAGTAAAGGCACTTGTCGTTTATGTAAAAAAGACTATGCTCGCACAGGTATCTCCAAACATTTAAGTAATTGTATTAATGAAAAAATTGTTGCTAACAATAGCACCAAAGCAGCACAAACATGGACACATATTGCTATTATGAACCCGCATACGACCACTTATTGGTTGCATGTCCTAGTCAATAATAAGCAAACATTAGCTGATTTAGACCAGTTTTTACGTGATACTTGGGTCGAGTGTTGTGGACATTTGAGTGAGTTTAGATCTCAGCCTATGGATGCGACAATTGCACAGGCACTTCCGCCTAAGACCAAGTTAAACTACACTTACGATTTTGGTAGTAGTACCAATTTACAACTCCAATCCGTCGCCACACACCAAGCCCCCGCTGATACGTTTCCTGCCCTGACTTTATTGGCGCGTAACCATGCCCCTGAAATCCCTTGTTATCAATGTGGTAAACCGGCGGTACATATTTGCACCGAATGTATTTGGGACGAAAAAGGTTGGTTATGTGCCGCTTGTGCTAAGGGGCACGAATGTGGCGAAGAGATGTTATTGCCCGCAGCAAACTCTCCCCGTGTCGGTGTCTGTGCCTATGAAGGTGGTGTCGATGACTGAGCAGCGCCGGTTTAAACAAACCACCATTGCCATCGTTTATGACTTTGATGGCACGCTCTCACCCCAGCCGATGCAAGAATACACGGTCTTGCCCGAGCTGGGCGTAAAGCCGCGCGAGTTTTGGGACGAGGTCTCAGCCGAAGCCGATCAAGCCCAAGCGGAAAGCATGTTGGTGTATATGCGCTTATTGCTGGAAAAAGCCCAAAGCCAAGCGGTGGCGATTAATCGGGACAAATTCAAAGCGCTAGCACAAAAAATTGAATACTTTTCTGGCGTTGAGACTTGGTTTGGGCGCATGAATGCCTTTGTCAAACGCGAAGGGCAATCACACATTAAACTGCAACACTATATTATTTCTGCCGGACTCAAGGAAATTTTAGACGGGGTTAGCATTAACAAATACTTTAATAAAATTTATGCCTCCGAATACCATTTTGACCATAATGGCATCGCCACATTTCCGCAATTATTGGTCACAGATACCAGCAAAACCCAATTTTTATTTCGGATAAATAAAGGCAAAGAAGCCATCAGCGATAGTATCAATGAGCATATGCCAGACACTGAGCGCGCTATCCCCTTTAGTAATATGATTTATGTGGGCGACGGCTTAACCGATGTGCCGAGCATGAAAATAACTCGTTTATATGGCGGTCATGCGATTGCGGTGTATAAAAAAGGGCAGTCCAAGGGCAAAAATATTTGTAAAGCCTTGCTTGCGCAAGATCGGGTCGATTTTATTGCCCCAGCGGATTACCGTGAAGAAGAAATTTTAGAACATAGAGTTAAAATTTTATTAAAAAATATGATTCATGAAATTAATTATGAAAGAGAATTATACGCCTGCAAAAGAGAAAATCAGTTACTTGACTGATATGATAGCGGCTTTAACCCCAATTCTGCTGGAGAACAAAAACGGATTTTTTGTTTTTAACCAGCATCTTGCGAACGCAAAACACACGCCCATAGCTAACAACAAATGAAACACAATACCTTAGATATCTTGTCGCCCGAAGACACGCAGGCGCTGCCATTAGAACAATGGTTTAGCACTTTAGGCAAAGGACGCGACAACGAAGCTTTAGACACGATTGAACAAGCCTTTTTGTTGGCGGCGAAAAAATACCGGGGCTGGCCAAAAAAAGGCGGTGAATTGCCGCTGCAACGGATTTTTACTATTGTTGACTCCTTGCATAAGCTCAACCTTGATGCTGATGCCCTCGTTGCCGCAACCCTTTACACCTTGGTTGCCGATGATTTAATCAGTCTGAAAAAAATCAAAAAACAGTTTGGTAAAAAAGTCGCCAGTTTGGTGGAAGGCGTGAGCAAAATGAGCTTTATTAACGAGCTTAAATACGGCACGCAAAACAGCATTGGCACGCAAGAGCAAACCGAAAACCTGCGTAAAATGATTTTGGCGATGGTCGAAGATGTGCGGGTGATGCTGATCAAACTCGCCGAGCGTTTGCACGATATGCGGATGCTCAAACATCTACCCGAGACCCAACAACGCCGTATTGCCAGAGAAACCTTAGATATTTTTGCCCCACTGGCTAATCGCCTCGGTATTTGGCAAATCAAGTGGGAACTCGAGGACATGGCGTTGCGCTACCTGAAGCCCGATGTGTATAAACGCATCGCTGGGCGCTTAGAAGGGCGGCGTGATAATCGCGAAAAATATATCGAGACCATGATCGACTTAATCCAAAAACGCCTGAAACAAGCAGGTATCAAAGCCGAGGTTGCCGGTCGTCCCAAACATATCTATAGCATCTGGAATAAGATGAAACAAAAAAACTTGGAAGTCCACCAAGTCCACGACAAGCTGGCGGTTCGTGTGTTAGTCGATACCGAGGCCGAATGTTATACCGCGCTTGGTGTGGTGCATAAAGCCTTCCCGCCAATTCATGGCGAATTTGATGATTATATTGCCTCACCAAAAAACAACGATTATAAATCCCTGCACACCGCCGTGATTGCCGAGGACCAACAAGTCTTGGAAGTGCAACTCCGCACCCATGACATGCACTACAATTCCGAGTTTGGGGTCGCGGCTCATTGGCGCTATAAAGAAGGGCGCTCAGACTCAGACAAAGTTTTTGATCAAAAACTCGAATGGCTGCGGCAAGTGCTGACTTGGCAGGAAGAAGAAAGCAATGCGATTGATTTTATCGAGCGCTTTAAATCGGAATTATTAGAAAAACGGGTCTATATTCTCTCACCGAAAGGACAAATTATCGACTTGCCGCATGGCTCGACCCCGATTGACTACGCTTATCATATTCACACCGAACTCGGACACCGTTGCCGTGGCGCGCTGATTAATACCCATGCCTTACCGCTAAACTATATCCTCAAAACAGGGGATAAAGTTGAAATTCTCAAATCCAAAGAACCCTCGCCACGGCGGCATTGGCTCGATTGCCGCTTAGGCTATATCAAAACCTCACGGGCGCGGACACGGGTGCGCCAATGGCTCAAACAGCGCGACAGCGGACAACACATCGCCGATGGACGATCGGCTTTAGATAAAGAACTCGAACGCCTCAATATCACCGGGCTAGATTTAAACGACCTAGCCAAACATTTTGACTATGATGATTTGGATAGTTTTCTTGCCGCATTGGGGCGCGATGATTTGCGCATGGGACAGATTATCAACGTCTTAACCGAAAAAGTCTTTCCCAATAAACACGTCTCCAGCTTATACAAAACCCCCAGCAACGCTGTGCAAGGCTATGACCGCTATCGCATGTATACCGCCACTTGCTGCAAGCCGATTCCCGACGATGAGATTATCGGACACTTAAACCCCGATGGCTCTATCGCCGTGCATCACCAAACCTGCAACAAAGTCCTACATTGGCAACAAGAAAAAGATGAGTATTTATTGCCAGTGATGTGGAACGACAGCCACAATGACAGCTATCCTGTGGACATCGAAGTCCATGCCGATGATCGCTTTGGCTTACTGCACGACATCAGCGGTATTTTAACTGAGGAACATATCAATGTTCGCCGAGTTGATACCTGTACCAATGCCGAACAAGTGGCAACCTTGGCGCTGGTTTTAGAAGTTAAAGACTTGCGTCAATTGAGTCGGGCGCTGGAAAAAGTCGATAACCTCAGCAATATCATCAGCGTTCACCGCAAAGTGAGCCAATAAGCCGATGCTGAGCGCGATATTCAGTTTTATCATTGCCGCCTTGTTCACAGGTGTGTTTAGTCGTTATGCCTTCGATTGGCTCTCGCCGCCGGATGCTCCCAATCAACGTTCTTTACACACTCGCCCGACACCACAAATCGGCGGCGTGGCGATTTTAATCGCCGTACTCATCAGCCTGAGTGTGCTAGATAAACCGCAGGATTTATCCGGCATTTGGCTCGGTGCAGGGCTGATTGCGCTGGTCTCCTTTTTAGATGATTGCTATCCCTTATCAGCGCGTTACCGTTTGTTGGTGCATCTATTCGCCGCCTATCTTGCCCTAAGTTTAAGTGATTTATGGCTGCCCGCCTTACAATTACCCGATATGGTTTGGCAATGGTCTGCCCCAGTAGGCGCACTGTTTAGCCTTTTGTTTATTGTCTGGATGCTGAACTTATACAATTTTATGGACGGCATGGACGGTTTTGCTGGTGGCATGAGTGTGTTTGGTTTTGGTACGCTGGCGTATTTAGGCTATCAAGTTGATGCGCTGGCATTTGCACAAATCAATGCCACGATTGCAGCGGCCAGCCTTGGCTTTTTAGTGTTTAATTTCCCGCCAGCAAAGATTTTTATGGGCGATGTCGGCGCATCGACGCTGGGCTTTTTGGCCGCCAGCTTGAGCTTATGGGGCGTACAGCAAGCGATCTTACCGTGGTGGGCAGCGGTGTTATTGTTCTCGCCCTTTATTGTCGATGCTACCGTGACACTATTAAAACGCATTTATCGCCACGAAAAAATCTGGGAAGCACACCGATCGCACCATTATCAACGCTTAGTTTGCCTCGGCTGGGGACACAAAAAAACCGTGCTGTGGTCATATGTGTTAATGCTCGCCTGTAGCCTTTCGACGATACAATTATTACAACTTAGCCCAACGCTACAATGGCTAGGCTTAGGTGCTTGGCTGTTGATTTATAGTGCCATCAGTTGGCAAGTGGCACGTTTGGAAAGCGTTGCGAAAACATAAAAATTTGGGTAGTCCTGCATGGGTAATGATATAAAATCAATTATCCAAGCATAATGACTGGTTATAATGATGAATGAAATACCAAATACCACCAATATGGTTTTCGATTTTTTTAGAAAAAGATAAAGTTTTTCTGAGCAACCGAGAAACCCATTGACGCAAAATGCCATTAAAACGCTCAATGTGGTTTTTAGTCCCGTTTCTTTCCCAACAGCATGATGTCGTTTGCTAGGTAAAACGATTTGATATGCTTTCCAAAAGTCCGTGTATGACACGGCACATTGCCGATAAACAGGCGGGAGAGATTGCCATAGCTTTTGGGCAGCTTCAGCATCACGAGCGCCAATATATACGCCAACAACCTCCCTTGTCTCACGATCCAAAGCCAGCCAAATCCATTGCTTATTTTTTTTATGTAAAACAAACGACCAAGCTTCATCTATTTCCAGTGTGAGTCTGCCTTTAGACTTTTTTGCCTCTCGAGGAATTTGCTCATATTTTTTATCCACATATTTTTGTAACCATCCTGTCACTCGAGCAATGGTTTCCAAAGCGATTTTTTCCAATAAAAGTTTGTCTATCAATTCGGTCGTTTCGGGAGGAATAGGTTGATTTCTATTTTGTGGATTCTCAACAAACTGGCGAGAGCAATCTTTACAAGCATATTTTGGTTTACCTGTATGAATACTTCCATTTTTTACAATTATCACTACTCATGTAGGGCTATAAAAATTAGATAGGGGATATTTATATTAAGGACAATATGACAATAACCATTATTACCTGCATGACTAAATCTAATTTTATTCGACCTTTTTGTCGCTGGTTTAAAACAAGGGGTATTTTCAAAGCTTGAGGATACCAAAGCAAAAGCATATTAAAAACACTGACTGATAAAAATACAAATAAAATCAATGCTATCCCGCTGGGATATGATGGATCATAATAGCCCATTGCATAGTTAGCAAGGATCGTAATTAACAACAAAATGATAATAAGGTTTAGTTTCATTGGTTTAAAACTTCATCTCATCAATGCTGCCGCGCTATCCAATTCTCATAAAACGATAACAAAGTCGGTACTAGAATCAACACCAATACGGTGGCAAAAGCCAGCCCAAAAATCAGCGACACCGCCATCGGAATCAAAAATTGCGCTTGCCGTGAGGTTTCAAACAAAATAGGCAATAAGCCGCCGATCGTGGTTAGCGAGGTGAGCAATACCGCCCGCAAACGTTGGCAGGAGGCTTCGACTAGCGCCTCGGCAACGGCGATGCCTTTCTCGCGTTGATAGCGGTAAAAAGTCACCAAGACAATTGAGTCATTGACCACAATCCCCGAAAGAGCAAAAAAGCCAAATAAAGAAATCAGGCTCATATTCATCCCCATCAACCAATGCCCCATGATCGCGCCAATCAGTCCAAAAGGTATCACCGACATGACCACCAACGGCCAGCCGTAAGATGAAAACACCCAAGCAAGAATAATATAAATCGAAGCCAAAGCGATTAACACGCCGCGTTTCATATCACTAAAGGTCTCGGCTTGGCGGGCGGCTAGCCCTTCGTATTGATAACTGATGTTATAACGCGCTGCCAGTTCGGGTAAAAAGCCTTTTTTGAGTTTGGCTAAAATCTCGCCGCTGTTATTCACCGCTCTATCGACATTGCCCACCACTTGTACGGTGAGTTTGCCTTGATAATGGCGCAGGGCATCAAAACCGGGTTGATAGCGGGTTTCTAAGGCGCTATGTAGGGGGATGCTGTCGCCGTTGGCAAGTTTGAGTTCAAACTGTTCTAAACTGTGGTTATAGTCGCGTTGCTTATCGCTCAGGGCAACGCGGACTTCGATTTCATCACGTCCGTCGAGATAAATTTGTACCAATTCACCATCAAAGGCGGCGCGCAATTGCCGACTCACGTCGCTATGACTTAAGCCCGCAGCAACAGCAATAGGGCTGAGGGTGTAAATTAGTTGTTCGCGCCCGTAGGGTAAATCATCTTCAATCGCGCTCACGCCTTCATGGGTGGCGAGTTCGGTTTTAAGTTCTAATGCCGCTTGCTTCAGCGTCAGGGCATCCGCGCCACTTAAACGAATATCAATATCTTGCCCTGGTGGCCCCCCACGTCTGGCGGTGATGGTAAAGCTCTCCAAACCCGCCACGGGTTTGATTTTAGCTTCCCAATGTTTGATAAATTCAGGGTTACGAACTTCACGGTTATCAGGGGCATCGAGTTCGATAATTAAAGAGCCGAATTGCTCGCCACTGCGACTGCTGCGCCCGTCGGATGCCATGCCTTTGCCTTGTTTGGTCAGCGCGGTAAGCACCAAGGATTTGTCGCTTTGCAGTTCTTTATCGGTTTGCGCTAGCGTTTCTCGCAAGTGGGCAAGGTAAGCATCGACTTTATGCGCGGGCGTGCCTGCGGTAAAACTGACATTGGCATACAGCAACGAGGGTTCAGGCGTGGGAAAAAATTCAAATTGAATCCGTTTGCCGAGCAATAAGCCGATGCCTAAAATTAAACAGGCGATTAATAGGCTCACGGTGATGGCACGCAATTTCAAAGCGATTGTAATCAGCGGACGAAACAGGCTGTCGCGCAAATAATCAAAACCTTTATCGAGCTTTTGGCGCAATTTGCTCTCGGGTTTGTGGTGCATTTTTGCAAAACTGTGATTTAAGTGCCCCGGCAAGACTAAAAACACTTCAATCAAAGAGACAATAATCACGCAGACCATGATCAGGGGAATATCGAATAAAATCGTTCCCATGATGCCGCCTATCATCATCAACGGTACAAAAGCGGATATCGTTGTTAGCGAAGAGGCAAATACAGGGGCGAGCATTCGCCGTGCGCCGCCTTCGGCCGCTTGTAGCGGTGATTCGCCGTATTGATAATGGGTCATGGCATCTTCGCCGACAACAATGGCATCATCGACAATAACCCCCAATGCCATGATCATGGCAAACAAGCTGACCATATTGATGCTGCCACCAAAGGCAAGCAGCATCGCTTGGGTGGCAAGTAAACACACCGGAATCCCCACTGTGACCCACCAAGCGACCTTACCGCTGAGGAAAATATATAAAACTAAAATCACTAGCACCAAACCGCCTAGCCCATTTTTGACCAGCAGATTGATACGCCCTTCGATGTATTTCCAGCTTTCATCATACAAATGTAATTGTAAGCCTTGCGGCAATTGTGGGCGGGTTTCTTCTAACCATGTTTGCACCAAGCGGGCTTTGGTCAATGCATCGCTGTTAAGGGCGCGAGAGATAGTCAGTTCAATGGCCGGTTTACCTTGATAATATAAATGTGTTTGTCCATTACGATCGCGTTTTTCAATCTCGGCAATGTCACCAAGGCGTAATAATTGCCCTTTGTTATCGGCTTGTAGGGGCACATCAGCAAACGCCAGTTCATCGCGTCCTTGCGATAAGGCACGCAGTTGTTGCGGCACTTCTTCGCGCCCGACTAAACCTGCTGGGCTGTCTTGGCTGTAGGCATTGATGCGCCCAGAGACATCGGAGAGGCTCAAGCCCAGTTGTTGCAGTGATTGGGAGTCGAGTTGAATACTGACTTCTTGCTTGGGCAACCCTTCGATGCGGACTTTATCAATGCCAAAGTCGAGCAAGCTTTCTTCAAAATGATAGGCCCAATGACGTAATTCATCCAAATCGCCCGCGCCAACCAATAATAAGCGGCTCAGGGGTTCATAATTGACAATTTTACTGATTTCCGGTTTCTCGGCACTGCTGGGCAAATTACGCACTGTTGCCACGGTTTCGGTGACTTGATCCAAAGCCAGTCCCATATCCGAGCCATCGTGATAACTCAGCGTCACCACCGATAGCCCATTGGTAGAGACCGAGGTCATGTCTTTGACATCGCTTAGATTGCGCAATTCTTGCTCGAGTAATTGGGTGATGGCGCGCTCGACATCATCAGCACTTGCGCCACGCCATGCGACGCGCACGGTAATCACATCAATATTAAAACTGGGTAAAAATTGGCTGTTGAGTTTTGATAAGGCAAATAAACCGGAGATAATCATCAAGATCATCAGTAGGTTTGCCGCAACTTTGTGATTAGCAAAGCGGGCTAATAAATCCGGGGCGGGGGTTTGAATTTTGCTTTTTAGCGTCACAGCTAAGCCTTTAGAATGATAGAATTAGACCACTAGCGCCCTCAAAGCGCAGGTTTAATGTTCCAATATTAGGGTTATCGTTCGCTGCATGAGCAAACACAGCATATCAATTTATTTCACCTTGCTTTTATGGGGATGCTTGGGGCAAATTTCAGCCGCACCCAACCATGCCGACAAACTCGCCAAGGTACAAGCGGCAATCGAAAGTCTCTCAGAAGAGGTCGAGGATAACCGCGAGCGCTATCAAACACTGCAACAAGGCTTGCAAAGCACCGAGAGCAGTATTGCCGATTTAGCCGAGTCCTTACAAAAACTCAATCAAGTGTTACCGCAAAAACAACAAGACTTGGAAAAGCTGCGCCAAGCATGGCAGGAAAAACAAGCGCAAGTCAAAACCGAGCAAGATTATCTCTCCAAGCAAGTGCGTGCCGCTTATATCATGGGGCGACAAGATTATTTAAAAATTCTTTTGAACCAAGAAGACCCAACCATGATCGGGCGGGTGCTGACCTATTATGATTATTTTAACCGCGCCCGTGCTGCGCAAATCGAGCGTTATCAACAACACCTTGAACAATTAGACACCTTAAAAGCGGAAGTCAGCGCCGAGACTCGCAAAGTTAGCCAATTATTGCAAGATACTCAAGCACAAAAACAACAATTGCAAGACAGTTATCGGATGCGCCAGCAAGTATTGATGGCTTTGTCTGAGACCATCGAAAACCAAGATTTTAATCTCTATAACTTAAAAACCGATAAAGCCGAGTTACAGCAATTATTGGGGCAGCTACCTACAGAGGTGATTAAAGTCCCCGCGCGCGTGCCTTTTGCGCAGTTAAAACGCCATTTACCCCATCCGGTCATGGGCGAAATTCGGCATTCTTTTGGTGAAAAACGCGGCATTGGCAAACTCAAATGGCAAGGGCTATTTTTTCAGACCGAGGAGGGCAATAATGTGCGCAGTGTTGCCGATGGCGAAATCGTGTTTGCCGACTGGTTTCGTAATCTCGGTTATTTAGTCATTATCAAACACGATAGCCAATACATGAGCCTTTATGGACACAATCGCAATTTATACAAAAAAGTCGGCGACAGTGTCTTGCAAGGTGATGTCATCGCCCAAGTCGGTAAAAGTGGCGGACAAAAACACGCGGGGCTGTATTTTGAATTGCGCAAACAAGGCAAAGCCTTTGATCCCAAGCGCTGGTTAGATTCATGAACACCTATATCGCTTTAGCCTTGGGCGGCACACTGGGGGCTATTTTACGCTTTCAAATCAGTAATGGGGTTTATACACTTTTAGGTCGGGATTTTCCTTATGGCACACTCAGCGTTAATTTAATCGGCTCTTTATTGATCGGTATGTTGTTTGTTTATTTTCAAGTACGCGCGGATTTGAGTGAATTTTGGCGGCTTTTATTGATGGTCGGCTTACTGGGTAGTTTAACCACTTTTTCGACTTTTTCGCTTGATAGTTTGCAGTTATTACAGCAAGGCTTGTGGCTCAAAGCGGGATTAAATGTACTCTTAAACGTGGTTTTGTGTTTGTTGGCAACTGCCGTGGGGATGGCTTTAATGCAGGCTCTGATGCGTGAAGCTTAAAGCCCTTTTCCCCAGAGCGAGAAAAAGGGTAAATCTAAATTAGTGTGGTGTTACATAAGGGCTTCTTTTTGGCTATCTGCGCCAAAAAACCGCCATTACTCCACGACTAACTTAAGCTTATTTCAAACGATAACGCACACCTAAGAAGGTGGTTACGTCGGTATCGTCATTGCCGTTGCCATCAATGTCGTCATCCAAACGCGAGAGAGAAACACGCGCTTCAACATTCAAGCGGTTGGTTAAGTAGTAACGGAAAGCACTAGAGAGGGTGTTGCTGACCACGTCTTCACGGTCACCGTCAGCAATATCAACAGATAATGCCCATAAGTTGACCCAGTCGACTTTATCGCTTAATTCGTGGGTGTAGCTCATGCGGTTGGTGATTTTTTGGCTGGTGGTGTCGCCATCATTCCAAATTGCGGTATAGCCTGCTAAGTTGATGAACTGACCACGTAAACCCACAGGTTTGGCATATTCAAATTCTAAATTGATAGAAGGGTCGCCAGACTCGCCGTTGTAGTCGCTAGCCACGACACCCACGCCACCACGGACTAACCAGCCATATTTACGGATGTTGATGTATTCTTCAAATAATACGCGGCGTAAGTGAGCAAAACCTAAAGCAGTAATGCCATTAGGAGCAATGCCGCTGTCTTTCATAGATTTTTCGATAGCAGCAATAAATTCGGCTTCATATTCTTCAAAACCGAATTTGCTACGAAATTCATCACGGCGGTTAATCACTTGGGCTAAAGCTAAGTAAGCCGCATCAGAGACATCACCTTTAATAATATTATGTTGTTGTAATTCTTCAACGATACGAACCGCATAAGCTAATGGAGTAGCAACGGTGACACGGCCATAACCAATACCACCACCGACAGCAGCATACATATCATCATATTTGTCTTGATAAGCGGCATCAGCAGAGGCGTACCAGAACATATTTGGCTTATCTGCGAAATAGTTATCGACATTGGCTGCACCTAAAACGGCATAGCTATCTTCTTTTACATCGCCTTCATTACCACCACGGTTAGCTTGGTAATTACCATCTAAAACGATATTAAAATTGCGCTCACGGGAACTGTAATTTTTTTCATAATCAACAAAAACGCTGGCATCATAACTGGTTTTATCTTGGTTACCTGATTGCGTTGCAATGCTGCCGGTAACATAGGCTTCTTCATAGCTAGATTCAACTTCGGTGTAATCACTGATTTCAATAGCGCTTGCAGAAACACTGAATAAGGCAGCACTGACACCTAAAGCTAAGGCAGTTTTATACATAATTTTCTCCATAATTATTAAGCTTAATTCGGCTTATTTTCGACCAACAGCCGAACCGGGCTAAGTTTAAGTAAAACCTTATATTGTAATATGCTTATATAAAATAAGCTATCAAAGCCTAACAAATCTGACAAAAACCCCCTTAGTTTGCCAATAAAAATAGAGCGAAAACCCTATCTGTTCCGCTAAACGGCTAAGCTATGCTGATATTTGATGGAGAAATAAACTCAAGCTTTGCTATTTTTTTGCTAGAATGGCAAGCTCTACGGGATAACATCCCTATGCCTTTAACTCAATGAGGAGATTACTCAATGGCTACAATGAATGAAATTACCGCAGAAATAGTCCAAAGTGTCGATGGTGGTTTAGGCTGTGCGGTGGTTGATTTGAATTCGGGCTTATTGCTGTCTGTTAACCACAGCATTCCCTATTTTACCCAATCTTATTTGGATGCAGTGGCGGCAGCGGCTGTTGATATGATGCGCGGCAAAAATGTACGTGCGGTCGAGGGTTTATTGACCAGTGTGCGCGGACAAGAAGTGGCAAATACCATTAAAGAAGTACAAATGACTACTGAAAATACTTTTCACTTTATGGCAACTGTACCTGATAAGCCGGATGCTTTATTAGTTTTAATCACTAACCGTAAAACCAACCTGGGTATGGGCTGGGCTGCTATTCGTGGCGCTTTACCTCGCTTAACCCCACTTTGTCCTTAATTATAAAGATGTTAAGCAAAGGCTTCTTTTTGGTTTTAATAAACCAAAAAACTGCCATTGCTCCACAGCTAAATATCACTAGGGAATGTGCATAACATAAGTTCCAAGATTAGCGCCGGATTTTTGTTCATTTTCGCAATGTAGAAAATGACCAAAAAAACCAGCTAAGATGGGCAAGTTATTTCGTGCACGTTCCATAGTGCGTAATATCAGTTCATAAGCTGTTTTAGCCCAAGCTAAAAAACGGCATCAAAGAAGCGTAAATCACCAGCGCAACCAGAGCGATATATAAAGTAAACTGTAAGGGGCTTTGTAAAAAACGCGCCCAACCCGCTCGTAATGGGTCGATGGTTTTCGCCTCGGCTTGAGCTGTGGCTTGTCTTTGTTGTTGATATTCATCAATCAAGGCTTTGGCTCTGTCCCACTGGGTTTCATCTTTAAGCCATAAAGCGGGCATAGAAATGCCCCAGTTGCCCCCCGGGGTTTCATAAAAATCAATTTGCGCTTCGGTCAATAGCTGCCGGATTTCCTCGGCTTCGTCCTCAGGCACATTGCGCAATCGAAACAGTTGTTTAGCCATCAGCCTTCCAATTCATCCCAACGGGCATACGCCGCTTCGAGTTTTGCCTCAGCATCGGCGACTTGTTTAAGCACCTTATTCACCGCATCGCTATCTTGTTGGTAAAAGTCGGTATCGGAAATGGTTTCTTGCAAGGTTTCTAGTTCAGCTTCAGTGTTTTCTATCACGGCGGGTAAATTCGCCAGTTCTTGCTTTTCTTTATAGCTGAGTTTTTTCGTCGCTTTCTTAACACTCACCGGTTTGCTTGCGGTGGCTGTATTGGTTTTGGCAGCGGGTTTTTCTTTGCTCGGTGCGTCAGCTTTGGGGGCTTGGCGTAAATAATCTTGATAACCGCCGACATATTCTGCTAAGCCACCTTTGCCATCAAAGACGATGGTGGAGCCGATGACGTTATCAATAAATGCCCGATCATGGCTGACCAGCAACAATGTGCCCTGATAATTAATTAACAGCTCTTCTAATAATTCCAGCGATTCAACATCCAAGTCATTGGTCGGCTCGTCCATCACTAGCAGGTTGGCAGGCTTGCTGAATAAGCGCGCCAATAATAGCCGATTGCGTTCACCGCCTGAAAGCGCTTTCACAGGCGAGCGAGCGCGTTCGGGCGCAAATAAGAAATCAGCCAAATAGGACATCACATGCTTACTTTTGCCATTGATTTCGATATGGTCTTTACCTTGGCTGACGACATCGTAAACGTGTTGTTCGGGGTCAAGCTGGCTGCGCAATTGATCATAATAAGCAATTTGTAAACGCGTGCCGTGGCGAATACTGCCCGTTTCTGGCTCTAGTTGTTGCAGCAGAATTTTAAGCAGGGTCGATTTGCCCACGCCGTTGCCGCCGATTAGCCCAACGCGGTCGCCACGTAAAATCAGAGTGGAGAATTGTTGGAACAAGACCTTATCGTCATAGCTTTGCCCAATATTCTCGGCTTCAATCACCAATTTGCCGGAATTATCGCCTTGCTCTAAATTTAGCTTGATTTTGCCGACTTGTTCGCGGCGCTGGCTGCGTTGTTGCCGAAGTTTTTGCAAGGCACGCACCCGCCCTTCATTACGGGTACGACGAGCTTTAATGCCTTGGCGAATCCAGACTTCTTCTTGTGCCAGTTTTTTATCAAATTTAGCCGCTTGGGTGGCTTCGGCTTCGAGTTCAGCGGCTTTGCGGCTTAAATAGGTCGCAAAGTCGCCGGGGTAGGAGCGTAGCACGCCACGGTCGAGTTCGATAATACGGGTGGCAAGGTTATGGACAAAGCGCCGATCATGACTGATAAACAGCAGGCTACCTTTGAAGTTTTGTAATTGATTTTCCAGCCATTCAATCAGCTCAATATCCAGATGGTTGGTCGGCTCGTCTAGCAGCAAACAATCGGGCTTTTGTACCAAGGCTTGCGCAAGGGCAACACGGCGTTGCCAGCCACCAGAAAGAGTGCTGACTTGGGTCTCGGCGGGTAACTCAAGCCGGGATAAAATTTGCTCAACTTGCGGTTGTAGCCCCCACGCATCAAATTGCTCTAGGCGTTGTTGTAAGTCGGCAATTTGGTCATGTTGTGTCTCATCGGCATGATCAACGCTGAGGTATTCCGCCAACAAGCGCCCGGCTTCTCCCAAGGCTGAAGCAACCGCTTGAAAAATCGTGTCTCCGGCTGCAAACACGGGTTCTTGCTCCAAACGCGCCACTTTATGCCCTTGTTGGATTTCGATTTGCCCATCATCGGCTTTTAAGCTGCCGTCAATGATTTTTAATAAGGTCGATTTACCCTCGCCATTGCGCCCAATCAGCCCGACTCGTTCGCCTTTTTCGAGGCTGAGGCTAATGCCATCGAGCAAACTGACATGACCAAAAGCCATTTGTATATTATCTAGTTTTATCATCTGCGGTTGTATGTCCTAAAGCGGGAGGGGGATGATAGCAAATTGTCGGCGGACTTTACACGCGATTAATCGCAAAGCTACAGACTTCTTGAATATGGCTGGCATTGGTTTTGAGCATCAGCAAGCGTTCTAAGCCTATCGCCACCCCCGCACAAGCGGGTATACCCGCTTCTAGGGCAGCGATTAAATTCATATCTATCGGCGCGCTAGGCTGTCCTAGGGTTTGCTTTTCGGCTTGCTCTTTTTCAAAGCGTTGCAATTGCTCTGTTGGCTCGCGCAGCTCATGAAAACCATTGCCGAGTTCAATGCCATCCACATAGACTTCAAAGCGGGCGGCGGCGTTATTTTCGGGGCAAATTTGCGCCAAACTCGCTTGGTTGGCAGGGTAATCATAGACAAACACCACGCCGCGTTTTTTCAGCTCTGGCTCTATCAATTCACTGAATAAATATTGTAGGCACAAATCGCGTCCGGCTTTATTCAGTTCAGCAATCGCCGGGCAACGGCGCTCGATAAGGCTGTGTAATTCACTCACCGGGGTTTGCAAAGGGTGTAAGCCTAAATATTCTAAAAATAAAGCGTTATATGCAACCCGTTCTGCCAAGACATTGCCGGGCAATAAGGCGCGTAATAAGGCTTCGACTTCCATCATTAAATCGTGGTGATCAAAATCGACGCGATACCATTCCAGCAAGGTAAACTCAGGATTATGCCAGCGCCCTTGTTCACCATCACGAAACACCGGGCTGATTTGATAAATCGAGCCTGCGCCAGCGGCCAAAAGGCGCTTCATCATTGCCTCAGGCGAGGCTTGCAAATACAAGTCTTCCTCGTGTCGATAACAGCTTTTGAATAAATTAATATGGGTTTCAGGAATCGCTGTACGCGCCAGCACTGGGGTTTGCACCTCTAGCACTTGCCGATGTTTAAAAAAGGCGCGAATGTCTTCTAACACTTGAGCGCGGGCTTTGAGGGTTTCTAGCGAGCAACTCGGTTGCCAGTTATTTGCACAACTATTCACAGCGGTTGTCCTCTGGGGTAAAAAAGAAACCTTTGTGTAACATCCTTAAAAAATACATCAATGTTGTCCCGACAGTAGGCGTTTGTGGGTATGAACTGACATCAGCAAGCCAAAGCCCGCAAATAAAGTCACGATAGATGTCCCCCCATAGCTAATCAAAGGCAAGGGCACACCGACCACGGGCAATAAGCCCGTGACCATGCCGATGTTGACAAAAATATAAACAAAAAAGGTTAAGGTAATGCTGCCCGCCAATAGCCGCGCAAACATCCCCTGAGCTTGGATGGCAATATAAAGCCCACGGGTAATAATGGCAAGATAGAGAAGAATCAAGGCAATAAAGCCCAATAAACCAAACGCCTCTCCAAAGACGGCAAAAATGAAATCGGTGGTGCGCTCGGGTAAAAACTCAAACCGTGATTGGGTGCTGTTTTCTAAACCCTTGCCAAACAAACCGCCAGAGCCGATGGCAATTTTTGATTGAATAATATGGTAGCCCGCCCCCAAGGGGTCTTTTTCTGGGTCAATAAAAGTCTCAACGCGGCGCAGTTGGTAAGGATGAAGGAGGTATTCTAAAATCGGCGTATAGGCGATGAGAAGACCAAAACCCGCAGCCAAGCCCAAACCGCTCATAATCAGCCACGTTTGCAAACCTGCGAGCAAAATCACAAAGCCCCCAGCCGAGGCGATTAATAAAGATGTCCCCAAATCCGGTTGTTTTACCACCAAGGCGGCGGGAATCATTAACAACAATAAGGCAATAAATAAATCTTTATAGCGCGGCGGCAAAGGTTTATCGGCTAAATACCACGCGACCATCATCGGCACGGTGAGTTTGACTAATTCCGAGGGCTGAAAGCGAATAAAGCCCAAATCTAGCCAGCGCTGTGCGCCTTTGCCGATTGTGCCCATCACTGCGACCATCACCAGCAAAAACACGCCGAGCAAATATAACCACGGCACGACCCGCTCGATTTGTTGGCTACTAAATTGGGCGATAAAAACCATCATCCCAAAGCCGAGCATGATACGCACCGCTTGCCGCCAGACTAAACCAAGATTGCCATTACTGGCACTGTATAAAATCACCAAACTCACGGCCGAGAGCACCAGCAACATCAACAACAATAAGACATCGACGTGTAAAAACGGTTTTTTTAAAGGACGGTATAAATGTTGATACATCAGCTTTCCGGCGCGACAACGGCGTTTTTATCTTTTTTCGAAGGCGAGCCAATGCGCTCATTGACAGGCAAGACTTCGGTCAAATAATAATCGACAACATTTCGTGCCAATGGCGCGGCGGTGCTGCTGCCACTGCCGCCGTTTTCGACAATCACTGCCACGGCAATTTTAGGGTTTTCGACTGGGGCAAAAGCGACAAATAAGGCATGATCCCAATGACGTTTATCGAGTTTATCAGCATCATATTTGGCATCTTGTTTAATCCCCACCACTTGGGCTGTCCCGGTTTTTCCGGCCATTTTATACTGTAGCCCCTTGGCTTGTTTGCGCGCTGTACCGCGTCTGCCATGCACCACCTCGACCATTGAGCGAATCGCATCATCCCAATATTTAGGGCTTTTGATTTCTATCGGAGCAGGCACGGGGGTTTCAATCACATGGCTTGCGCCCAAGTAATTACGGTTCGCCAGCCAACTAAAGGCCAAGCGCGGGCGATAGATTTTACCGCGTTTGCTTAAAGCCGCCGTTGCCACCGCCAATTGTAAAGGGGTAGCGAGGGTGTAGCCCTGCCCAATCCCCGCAATTAAGGTCTCGCCCGGATACCACGGCTTGCGATAGCGTTTGCGCTTCCATGCTTTATCGGGCATTAAACCGGATGCCTCGCCGGGAATATCAATCCCAACCCGATGCCCAAAACCAAACTTATGTAAAAAATGGCTGAGATTATTAATCCCCAGCTCTTGTGCTAGCCGATAAAAATAGACATCGCAAGATTGCTCCACGGCTTGATAAAAATTCACCGAACCATGGCCGGTTTTTTTCCAATCCCGATAACGGTGTTTATGCCCTTTGAGTTGATACCAGCCTCGGCAATAGGTTTTGTCCGTTGCTGTGCGCAAGCCATGCTCCAGCCCCGCCAGCCCGACAAACGCCTTTACCGTCGAGCCGGGTGGATATTGCCCACGAATGGCGCGGTTAAACAAAGGGCGGTCTGGAGAATAAAGCAATTCGTGATAGTCCTTAACCTTAATCCCGTGGACAAATTTATTCGGGTCATAACTGGGCATACTTGCCAGCGCTAAGACATTACCAGTGCTGGGTTCAATCGCCACCAAAGCCGAGCGCTTATTTTGTAATTGTTTCTCGACAAAACTTTGCAGTTGTAAATCCAAACTTAAAGATAAATTTTTACCGGGGGTCGGGGCTTCGCGGCTCAAAACCCGCAGCGTGCGCCCACGCACATTGGTTTCGACTTGTTGCCAGCCGATTTTGCCGTGCAACTCATCTTCATAGGTTTTTTCTACCCCAATTTTGCCAATATAATGGGTGGCGCGATAATTCCCCGGTGTTTCGAGATTTTTGAGTTCAGTTTCATTCATGCGCCCAACATAACCAATCGCGTGTGCTGCCAGCGCGCCGTGGGGATAATAGCGGGTTAAGGTATCGCTGATATGCACGCCTTCAAACTCATGATTGCGCACCGAAATCCGCGCCACTTCCTCAAGGCTGAGCTTAAAGCGTAACGGTACACGGTCAAAACGGCGTTTTTGTTTGCGGTAGCGCTCAAAGCGCTTAATATCACTGTCGGAAATGCTAATAAAACGCCGCAAGCGCTCGATTAACAGATCCAAGTCTTCAATTTTTTCGGGGATGACTTCTAAGGTATAGGTGGGGCGATTCTCGGCCAAAACCCGACCATTGCGATCAAAAATCAGCCCACGGGTAGGGGCAATGGGCACGCGCTTGAGCCAATTATCGCGCGAGAGCAATTCATAATGGCGTTGCTGATTTATTTGTAAATCAAACAAACGGTACAACAACACCAAGGACAAGACCAGCATCACGACCCAAGAGATCAGGGCGCGATCTCGAAATAAACGGCTTTCTTGAATCGCATTTTTCAGCAGCAAACGCGCCATCTAAGTGACCCGACAACGCTGATGATAAAAATGCAAAATTGAATAGACCAAAGGCCAGAGCAGCATACTGGTAAAAGCCGAATAGGCAAAAGAAATATCTTCAGGCGCTTGGCCTAACATGCCTCGGAACCAAATCCCCGGCAATTGCGCGGCTAAAATCATAAACAAAATAATCATCATTTGTTGGATGCGTGGAAAAACCCGCAAGCGCTTATAACTGCTGATGGTGATATATGCCACAATCGCCAAGCTCAAAGCATAAAGTCCCATCAAACTGGCAAGCAAAATATCTTTGCCCAAGCCTGCGAGCCAACCGCTAAACACACCGACCCGCTGCGGTAAGACCAAGCACCAATAAATCAGCGTTAAGACGATCCAATCCGGTCGCCATAATTCTGCTGCTTGAGGTAAGGGGATGATAGTCAACAAATAGGCAAAGCCAAAACTGACAATAATCGCCCAGCCGTTTCGATGTACGTTCAAAGTGATTCGCTGTGTTAAAAGGGTTGAAGCGCTACATTATGAAGCTTTTATTGTCTTAGAATCAAGCGATAAGACGGTTGTTATTTAAGCTGGCTTTGCCACGTGATATATCTGATGTTAGGCACTAAGGCAGTTTTTATCACGATAGCGTGATTTTCCACCTGCCTAGTGCTATTTAGCCTTTGTGTGACCTCAATGATAATGTCTTCTTATCGTTGAGTTTGAATCTGGTTTTCCACCGTTCCTACTTGCTCAATGCGAACAGAGACCTTATCCCCATGATTGAGTGCCTTGGTACGCCCGGGTGTGCCCATAAAAACCAAGTCGCCGGGCATTAAGGTAAAATAACGGCTGAGATAACTGACCACTTTCGCTGGTTTGTGAATCATGTGGCGGGTATTTTCTTGTTGAACCACTTTGCCATTGAGTCGAGTCGTCAGCAGCAGATTATTATAATCCGCGCCCACTGCCATGATTGGCGCAATGGGAGCAAAACCATCGCTGGCTTTAGCTCGCAACCATTGTAAGTCTTGGCTTTGCCAATTGCGATCGGTTAAGTCGTTACCCACAGTGACCGCAAAAATAGCTTGCTCCGCCTCAGCTTCACTGAGGTTTTTGGCTTGCTTACCAATAATCAAAACCAGTTCACCTTCAAAATGAACATTGTCGGCATCTGCGGGTAACTGTATGACTTTGCCAGAGGCAATCAATGAAGTTGGCAATTTAAGGAATAAAGGGGGCGGCTCATCAGAGGGAGAAGAGAGGTGGCTAGCAAAGTTCATCCCAACGGCAAACACTTTTTGTGGCTCGGCCGGCAGTAATAAGCGCACTTTATTCAGCGGTAGCTTTTGCTCTGTGAGCACATAGTCCGCAAAAATATCACCCGTTAGCGTTTGGATTTGTTTGCCTTGAATCAGACCATAATGAATCTGTCCTTGATACTGAAAACGGGCAAAATGCTGCACCTCTGCTTGTGTCCATGAGGACAAGAGCAAACTCCCGATTAACAGTAAATATTTCATAAACTTATCCTCCGTTATATTAACTCTCAGGCTAAATACGACTAGGCTGTAGGCTGGTGGCAAATCACGCTATTGCGACAAAAACTGGTTTCGTGCATAACATCAGTTATTAATCTGCATTTATTCACGAATACTTAAGCCTTTTTTCTCAAACGGCCAGTCGTTAATACCGCCGAGCATCGACATGGCATCAAAACCACGTACGGACATTAACAAGGCAGCGGCTCGGCTGCGTTGTCCACTGCGGCAATGAATAATATATTTTTTCGATTTATCCAAGTCTTGGATTTGTTCGCGGAAGACATTGAGGGGGATTAGCTTGGCTTGTGGAATATACACTTCGTCGTATTCTTCTTCAAAACGCACATCGAGTAATTCATAGCCATTGTCCATCATCGCTTTGGCAATATTGACCTCGACTTCTTTGACCATGCTATTGGAGTAGACTTCTAAAAAGTCGCTTTTATCCAGTGCTAGCAAATTGCTGTCTTCTTTCATACGCACGGTGGCGGTACGGGGTTTGTCCGCCAGCAGGGCATATTCGCCAAAACTGTCGTATTGCTCTAACTCGCTGACCATTTCTGGCTCGTCTTCAAATTCTTCTAACACCCAGACCTCGGCACTGCCGGCGGTGATGAGATAAAAAGTATCGCCTTCCTCGCCTTGGCGAATGATTTCTGTCCCTGCTTTGACTTCCACCGGTTTCATCCGCTTAAAGGCTTCGCTGACGCATTCCATCGGCAAGCGCCGAAAGGCTAAAGAATTACGAATATGGTCAAAGTGGGCATAGCTGGGGTTTTGTTCTTCTGGCAAGGAGCTGACAATCGCTTGCCATGAGAGCAAGTGGTCAATGACATCATTGCTGATGTGGCACAGAACGCAGTCTTCTTGGACTTGAAAACGGACACTGCTGCAATTTTCGGTGAGACTCAGCGGTTTGCCTTGTAGGTCTTTGGCACTAAAATCCCGCTCGATATTATTGTCGGTCAGGCTTTGTACTGCACCTGTGAGTAGGTGAAAATAGTCACCCTTGGGCTTGGTTTGTAATTCGATTTGCTCGTGTTGTTTGAGCTTAAAAATTCTTAGAAATCTGCTGGCTTCTTTCAGGCGGTTTTTTGACAGCAAGTTAAATGGGTAGCTGTGTTTGTGCAAATAGCGAATGATTTGCTTGGTAGTCTGTAGTTTCATCGGGCTTCTCCTCTCTTCGGTTTGTATCACCGTTAGCGCTAGTGTACCATGCGTGTCATGAGTGCGAAAAAATTAAATAAAACCTTAATATTTATAGTATTAATCGCTTTACTGGGTCTTGCTTGGTGGGCTTATCAGACGTTGCAACAACGACCAGAATCGGTGGACGAGGCGGCGTTAAGCGCGGGTGAGCAACTGGCAGCAAAAGGGCGCGAGGGCGTGTTGGGCTGTCAAACCTGTCATGGCGCTAAAGGCGAGGGCAATTTTGCCGCTGGCTTTCCGCGTTTGGCGGGTTTAAATAGAGATTATATCCTCAAGCAATTACAAGACTTTGCCCGCGACCCGTTACAAACCCGCGCCCATATCGAGCCGATTGCCCGCGATTATGAGCGCACCCCAGCGATTTATGAAGATTTAACCGTCTATTCGGCAGGCACGCGCACCGATGCGATTATGAATGGTATTGCCAAAGTCCTCACAATCGAGGAAATGCAGCAATTGGGTTTGTATTATAGCCTTTTGCCTTTCACGGCTACCCCTGTCGCGGCGGATGTGCAAACCTTGGAGCGTGGGGCAGAGTTGGCGCTGCGGGGTAAACCTGAGTATAAAATGCCACGTTGCACCGCTTGTCATGGCCCTAAAGGCGCAGGCTTTGGCGCACATTTCCCGCCGCTGGCAGGACAACCCCCCGCTTATTTAATCAAGCAAATCAATCTGTGGCAATCGGGGGCGCGGGATAATGACCATTTGTCCTTGATGAAAAATATCTCGAATTTATTAACCGATGCGGATAAAGCCAATGTCGCGGCTTATTTTGCTAACTTATCCTATCAGGTCAATGAAGAATAAAGTCTGGGCTTGGCTGTTATCGCTTATAAGTCTGTCAGCTTTGGCAGATGAAATTCCGGCTTTGTCGATTCGTCCCACCTTAGAGCCTCCGGTTATCAGCGCCAATACCGACTTAAAGCAAGTCTATCGCGTGCCTGTGGATAAGTTTTTTGTGCCGCCACCTGTTGCTGAGATTCCCGCGACACCTTTGGGAGAGCAAATTAAACAGGGGCGTTTGATTGTGATTGATACCCAAACCCATGCGCGACAATATGTCGGCAATGGGCTAAATTGTAGCGATTGTCATTTAAGTGAAGGGCGTGAACCCAAAGCCTCGCCTTTATGGGCGGCGTATGTGAAATATCCCATGGTCAAAGAACGTACCAATCAAGTGGTGACCTATCAAGAGCAAATCCAAGCGTGTTTTTTAACCGCGATGGATGGCATTGCCCCGACTTTGGAATCCCCGACCATGCGGGCTTTAACCGCGTATTCTAAGTGGCTATCAACAGGGATTCCCATGAATGCCAATATGCCCGGGCGTGGTTTTGCCTTTATCAAAAAAAGTAAAGATCCACGCTCAGTACATGGACAAAATCTGTATAAAGCCCGCTGTGCTTTTTGTCATGGCGAGAGCGGCAAAGGGCAAAAACACACCGATGGCAAGGGCTATATGTTCCCGCCTTTGTGGGGTAATGATAGCTATAACCGCGCCACTGGCTTTGGCAAAACCAAAACCCTCGCCAAGTTTATTCGCGCCAATATGCCTTTGGGTGCGCCTTATAGCTTGAGCATGGATGAATCTTTAGACATTGCCGCCTTTATTTGGACGCAATACCGCCCTTATGATCCGAAAAAAAGTATGTTTGTTAATTTATTTATTCCGCCCTCGGCAGGACAAAACTAAGATGCTAAAACCCATACTCATGCTGGCACTGATGTGGGGCATCATGCCAAGCTTCGCCGCTGACAGCGCAGAAGTGCGCCCTGATTTGGTCAAACCCCGCGCCAGTTTGCCGATTCAATTGATTAAAGTCCCCGCGCCCAATCCCGGTGAGTATTTTATCCCGCCATATGTCGCCGATATTCCTGAAGATAAATATGGCGCGGTGGTCGAATGGGGGCGGAAAATTTTTACCGACACCCAAACCTATGGCAAGCGCTTTGTTGGCAATGGCTTAAATTGCAGCAGTTGTCATTTATCCGAGGGGCGAGAGCCTTTTTCGGGGCCGATTTGGGCGGCGTATCCGAGCTATCCTGATTACCGCACCAAAACCCGTAATGTGGTGACATATGAGGAGCGGGTTCAAGATTGTTTTAAATACAGCTTAGATGGCATTGCCCCAACCATCGACGCGCCAGAGATGGAAGCCTTGGTTGCCTATTCGCATTGGCTTTCCACAGGCGCACCGACCAATACCCATTTACCCGGTCGCGGCTTTGGTAGTGTCAAAAAGCCGCAAGAAGCCCAAGCCGAGCGCGGCAAAGACACCTATATGAGCCATTGTTCACAATGTCATGGCACGGATGGCTTGGGGAAAAAACACCCTGATGGGCGTTATATGTTCCCGCCTTTATGGGGCAAAGATTCCTTTAACCGCGCCGCTGGCATGACCAAGGCAAAAACCATGGCGCAGTTTATCCGCGCCAATATGCCCTTGGGTGCGCCGTTTAGTCTTAGCGAACAAGAGGCGTGGGACATTGCCATGTATATCTGGATTCAAGACCGCCCTTACGACCCGCGCAAGAGTTTGTTTGTGAATATGTTTATTCCTGTGACACCGGGGCAGCATTAAGACATGATAAAACAAACCACCACCAAACTGGCGCATTCTTGGCTCGCCCACTGGCTGCCTTTTTTACACTGGTTGCCGCTACTCAACCGCCAAAGTCTCGCCGCCGATGTCACCGCCGGATTGGTCGCGGGAATTTTAATCATTCCCCAAGCCATCGCTTTGGCAACCTTGTCGGGGATGCCGCCGGAATATGGCTTTTATACCGCGATTTTCCCCGTAATTGTGGTGAGTTTGTTCGGCTCTTCATGGCACGTGCTCTCAGGGCCAAACACAGCGGTGGCAATTTTGACCACCTCGATTTTACAAATCTACGCTAGCCCCTTTACTCCAGATTATATCGCCTATGTCATTACCCTGACTTTTATGGTCGGGGTTTTACAATTGGGCTTTGGTTTATTGCGCTTAGGCGTGGTGTTTAACTATTTTTCTTATACGGTAATGGTCGCCTTAATCACGGGCGTAGGCATTATTATCATGGTGCAATCCATCAGCCCGTTTTTAGGTTTGATGGTCAATATTGGCGAGCCGCTAGAAGATACCTTGTATCAATTGGCTTATAGCATCCAATTGATCAACCCTTACGCCGCTGGCATCGGTTTGATTACGGTTGTATCCGGCTTTTTAGCGAAAAAATATACCCGCTTTCCGCCGTTGATTGCCGCAGTGGTTATCGGCATGTTAGCCAGTTTTATTTTAGAATTGTTTATCGGCTCAGCCAGTACCAAAATGGATAAGCTTGGCTTTATTTCCTTCTCAGCCCTGCCTTTATCCGTGCCCGACTTTAGCCCCGAGACTTTCGCCATTGCCCAGCAAGGCATGATAGTCGGGGCAATTTCCATTGCTTTTTTAGCCTTGATGCAATCGGCGATTATCGCCCGCTCGATGGCGGTTAGCTCTGGGCAACATGTGAACATGAACCAAGAAATCGTCGGACATGGTTTATCCAATATCGCTGGCGGCTTTCTCTCCTGCTTTGTCAGTTGTGGCTCGTTTAACCGCAGTGCTGCCAACTTAGAATCCGGCGCGGTCACGCCGTTGGTAGGAATTATCTCGGCGTTTGTGCTCGGCTTTTTGGTCTATTTTGCCTCCGATATTCTCGCCTTTATGCCGATGGCTTTGATGGCAGGGGTACTGATTTTGGTCGGCTGGGGCTTGATAGATGGGGCTGAGGTGAAAAAACTCTTGTCGATGAAAACCGAGACTCGGGTGATTTTCCTCTTGACCTTGGGCACGACCTTATACGGTGGGGTACAAAACGGCGTATTCTTAGGGCTGTTTTTATCGGTGGTCTCTTATCTGCGCAACGTCTCGAAACCTGAAATCCAAGTCTTAACCGGAGAGCGTGCCGAGCAATATTATCCGCTGGATTTTGAAGAGGGCAACGTTTTGCTTATCTCCGGTAGCTTATTCTTTGGCTCTGTCCCGGCACTGGAAAATGCCCTGATGGAAATGGAAGAATTGGACGAGGGCAAAGAACATTTATATTTGTCCATGCGTAGTTTACAAAACATCGACCAAGCCAGCCTTAAAGTCTTTATCCAAGAAGCCCACAAACGCGCTGAACACGGTAAACGGCTGGTGATGTTGTTAGAAAGTGACAAGCTTTATCAACGCTCCTTAAAACAGCACGGTTATGTGCTCACCCCTGGGCGTGGTGGTGTGTTCAGTGCTACCTTAGCCGAAGAGAATTTATAATGCTTTGTTTTTTTTCTCCTCTTGTACAACTCGTTCCTACGCTCCAGCGTGGGAATGCCTATTGCGTCGCTCCAGCGGCGCGTACAATCATAACGCTTATCTTATTAATACTCTCCTCAACCAGCATCGCCGACCCCAGTAAAAACGTGATCTTACAAATCAGCGAAAACAGCATCGACAAAGTCGATTCCGCCCTAGATGCAGCGCTGGCACTCAAAGCCCATTATCAAACAGACATCTTGATTGTCGCTTACGGTGCAGGTATTCGCCCCTTTCACTGGACGACCCCGCTACCGATTGCCGCTAAAATCAAACAAGCCCGCCAGCTCGGTATTCGTATCGCCATTTGTGAAAAAAGTATGCGCCAAAGCCAACTCAGACCCTCTGATATGTTTGAGCACATCAGCTACGTGCCTGCGGGCGTGCCGGAAATTATCGAAAAACAATACCTTGGCTGGGCTTATCTACGCCTCTAATGGAAACCCTGATGAAACACCTGCTCTTGCTTATATTATTCGCCCTTAGCCCGCTTAATTTTGCCGCTGAGCCGATTCAATACCGTGTCTTGATTCAAGTCAGCGAAGACAGCCTTGATAGGCTGCAACAAGCGCTAAAAAATGCCACTAATATCATGGCTAACTTTGGCCCTGAACACGTTGAAGTGCAAATCGTCGTCATTGGCAACGGCGTGAAAACCCTACAACGCAAAGCCCCGTTTCCCGTGCCCGATCAAGTCAAAACCCTCAAACACCAAGGCGTGCGCATTGTTGCCGACAAAAAAGCCATGCAGCGCTTAAATCTTAAACCTGCCGATATGCTCACCGAAGTCTATTATGTCGAATCCGGTTTGGTCGAAATCGTCGAAAAACAATACCAAGGCTGGGCTTATGTACGCCCTTAAATCCCTTTTATTCCTTAGCCTCGCCTGTCTTAGCTTGCCCAGTCATGCCGAACCCAAAGACCTAACCCTAATTCACATCGGCGATTTACACGGACATTTAATCCCACGTCCCAATATGCGCGAGGGCGACCCTGACCAAGGCGAGATGGTCGGCGGGCTGGCCTATGTCTATGACCAAATCGAAAAAATTCGCGCCCAACAACCGCATAATCTGCTGGTCAACACCGGAGATACCATCCAAGGCGGCGCAGAAGCCCTGTTTAGCAGCGGCGCTATCATGGCGGACATACTCAACCAATGGCAAATTGACGCATTTACCCCCGGTAACTGGGATTTTCTCTACGGCACAGAGCGTTTTATTGAACTGTTCGCGGGCAAAGACGGCAAGCCCCCAGAAGCGCCGTGGAACACCTTAGCGGCAAACCTCTACTATGCCACCTTGTACGAATTTCCCGAAACCCGCTACGCTGACAAAGCCGGAACACGGGTAGTTGCGCCCTATTTAATCAAAGAAATTAACGGGCTAAAAGTTGGCATTGTCGGCCTAACCGCCGACCGAGGGCCACAAGCGGTAAGCACGCGGGTCATGGATGGTTTTTACCTCACCCCCGGCGAGCATGAACTCGAACAAGCAATAAAAGTCTTTCGTGAGCAAGAACAAGTCGATTTGGCCATTTTAATTTCCGAACGGGGCTTGGCGGCTAACTTAGAACTGGTCGAACATTACCCCGGTATCGACATCGTTTTATCCTCCGATATGCACGAAGAAACCCACCAAATACTCAAAGCCAACAACGGCACGATTTTGGTCGAAGAAGGACAAGACGGGACGATGGTCGGGGAATTAAACCTCAAAATCGAGCAGAAAAAAATTATCTCGCACAGATGGACAGCGCACCGCATCAACAGCAAAAACAACCAACCACACCCAACAGTACAAGCACAAATTGATAAAATCCGTGCCGCTTATGTCAAAGGTGCAAGCTTTGTCAGCCACGTCAATCCCATCAACGGCGCAGTATTACGCACCCCCATCGACACCGTGATTGGCTACACCAAAACCCCATTACATCGCTCGAATTTTGCCCATCATAAAATCCCAGCGGTGATTGAAGGGTCTTCCCACAACTTTTTAGCCGATGCTTTTAAAGCCGCCTGCGAGTCAGACATCGGCATGATACGCGGCTTTCGCTATGGCACACACATCGCCCCCGGGCCGATAAAGCTTGAGGATATTTATCACTACATTCCCATCGGCCCACAAATCGCCTGCGGTTACATGTCCGGTGATCAAATCCGCGAACAAATCAAAAAAGCCGCTGATGGCTCGCTCACCCGCTTTGTCGGCTACTGGGGCGGCGGCTGGCTTTTGGCCTATTCGGGGGTGGAATACAGCCTCGACCCTTACAATGAATTTGGACACCGTAGCAGCGATATTCACGTCAATGGCGATGTCTTGGACATTGAAAAAATGTACTCTGTCGCAGGCTATTGGTATGTAGAAAACCCCGGGCTAATTAACCGTAATAAAGCGGAAAAACTCTTTGTGCTCAAAGATGCCTATGGCGGCATTGTCGATGCCACCGATGTCGTCGCCCATTATTTACATAGCCTGCCGAATAAAACTGTAGAGACTGTGATGGGGCGTATTCGCCTGCAAAAATCCTTGCCTATGCCGATTGGTGAGAGTTTTGAAATTCAGCCGTTGAAGGGGGCGGGGTTGCGATAACAATGGAACTTACCCCGTAAGTTGCATATTGTGTAGGTTGATGTTGAGCTTGCGAAACCCAATATTTTCGTGGTTTTGGGGCTTTGTTTTGTTGGGTTTCCTTCATCAATCCAGCCTACCGAGAACTCAACTTACGCGTTGGTTTAGATTTTATGCAGTATAGGAGAAAATAATGATATTTGAAGTCGTAAATAATTTAAATGAACTAATACCTCTGCCGCACAAAAATATTTCAGCAAAATTTAAGAAAAACGAAAAGAATCTCGAAATATTTTTGAGCAAAATGATTGGAAATGAAATATTTCCTCAATATTTATCTTTCGGAAATGAGAGACAATGGCAAAGTGAAGCAGACATATTTGCTGTCAATGATGTTGGTGATTTAATAATTTTTGAGTTGAAAGTACATGGCCATGATGACAAAGGGAAAATATATCAGGCATTAGGGTATGCCCAAGCTTTTTCAAAATGGACGTATAATAATATGAACGAACACTATAAAAAGTGTGGCGGAGATGGCGAATTAATTGATGCATTTGAGGAACATTTCGGACAAGCAATAGATCAGTCCGATTTTAATAAAAAACAAAAGACCATTGTCATTTCTAACTCTTCTTCAATTTCAACAAATTCTGTAACGGAGTATTGGAAACGACAGGGAATATCCATTGAAGAATATTTCTATAGATTTTACAATGTAGCGGGCAAGAATATTGTGGAAATATCAAGTGAATTATATATCCCTGAATCGGGAGGGAATTGTTGGATTAACACATGTAAAAAATACGATAAAAACGCCTACCTTGACATGGTAACAAACTCAAAAGCTAGTGCATATGGTGATAGAAAACGGGTTATTCATCGTGGATTATCAAACTCAACTGTATTTTTGTACCATAATGGATATGGCATAATTGGCGGAGGTGTAGGAACAGCAAAATTAAGTGATAATGGTGATGAAAAACAAATAAAATTAAAAAACTTTATCCACGGAGTAAATCTTAAGACAGGACAAATAAAAAATTGCTTAGGAGCAAGAAAAATCAAGGCACTTCTAAAGCAGGATTTTTATTTCCCTAATTCTATTGTTAGCTTATCAAATAAAAATGCCAAAATATTGTATGATGAATGCAAGAAATTATTTAAATAAGCGCAATCAATCAGATACCAGGTTAAAAACTGGACACCCAAAAGGTTAAAAACTGGACAAGTAAATGTAATACTAATTTGGTTGGTTATTTACATAGGTGTCTGGTTTCTTTTGTTGCCACATAATAAACCGATGAGTAGCAATGAAAAACGTACGAAAAATTCATATTTGCCCTGCTTAATCAGTTACAGGTATAAAAGCTATGCTATGCAAGCGCTAGATTAACGAAGCTGCGGCAGCACTGTTTTCAGGTTCCAACAATAAGCTTAACTTGGCAAGCGCAATGCTTGCCAAGTTAACGCTTAATTACCAGCTCAGTGGCTAAATGTTGGACTTATTTTGCTCTATTTAATAAAAAGCTAAAATTAGCCGAAGTTTGTGGGCTTGAGTCTGAAGGAATTGAGGCAAAATCATGACATGTAATACAAGATCCCACACTTTTGGTTTGGATATAGGTTTCCATCGTCGTATTAGACAAATAAGTTGGGACATTGACTTTTGAAAATGGGGGAGCATCAATGGTTAACTGCCACTGAGTATTAATTAACATATAATTTTCCCATGCTGTCCCAGCCAATTTCGCTTGCCAAGCCTTATTTAATTCAGCTGTTTCATTGTAAATTTCAAAACACCGAGCAACTTGAGTCCCATATTTGCCATCAACTGCATAGTTTGCCGCATATGGGGGCGTATCTGCCCAAAGGTAAGGATTAGATGCTTGATTTTTTGCTTGTGTATTCAACTGACAATGTTTGCAATTAGGGTTAAAGAAACTGTAGGTTTCCTTTATATCTGTCGGTGTTGAACAATATTCAGCAATTGTTTCATCGGTAGGTAATTGAGTGATTGTAGGAGCAAGTGGCTTATTAGCGATAGGTGCATTATCAACATGCTCAAAGGTACTCCAAATCCATGCAGCGCCATCACCTTGGGTGCGTTCAATGATATGCATACCGACTAAGCCTAGGGTTTCTTGGGCACAAAGCGGTTTACCTGATTGTGTGTTTTCCGCGGCAACTGAAATTAAACCATCCACGGTATAGTAACGGTTTAAATCATCCTTTTTAGGGTCAAGAACCCGCCAAGAGGTTTTTAACTCAATGGCACCAATTTTACCGCCAGTGCGTTTTTCGGGATCATCATAATAACCCATTGGAAAACTGACTTTATTTCCAGTCGGGTTTCCTTTAGTACCTACAAAAGCTTTTTGTCCTGCTAGCGTGTCTAAGCCCTTTGCTTTGATATAGTTTGCTTCAACATCATTGAGACGAATATCATAGACAACAAAATTCAGCTGACTGTCAATCAATGGGCGATGATCCGGCTCTAAAAACTCATTTGCCAATTCTGTATTACCATTTTTTGCTGCTTGCAAGAATACAGGTAAATTTTGACTATTATCGCAACTAGATTTATCCCCACCAAACATCTCGGCTGGCGTGGGATAAGATTGCCAAACGCGTGGTGCGCTCGGTGCTGTGCCGATGGTCTTATCCAAAGGATGACCTTCGCTATCGGCCGGCCAATTTAAGGCGGTAAATATTTGCCAAGAGAAGGTATCAAATGGCCGTTGCCCAGCCTCACTTAGACCTGAGTATCCGGCAATATTCGGGTGAGCGTTATGCGGAATTTTTGAGCAAAGTTTGTCGCTGTCGCCATTAATACAAAAGTAAGGTGCAGGGATATTTCCAGCTATCAAAACAGGGCTGCACAAGCCAAATAGCAGACCTAAACCAATATGTTTATTTTTCATGATTAATTTCCTTTGGGGAGTGAATAAATTATTTAAGGGCTTATGGTTATTTTTTTCATTCATTAGCACAGCATTTGAAAAAAGCATAACGGATTGTTTTCTTAATAACAAATCTAATGGAACTTTCATTCGGCTCAGTGTATAATAATTAGCGATATTAATAATCCAATCTAAATTTTTTATTTGATGTTAATAAGTAACTGATGTTATGCACTTAATTGATTTTTCCGTTATAGGGCGTTTTCTTGCCTGTTTAGTGGTATTTCGCTGTGAAGAATGGCAATTTTCTGTATCTTTAAGGTATAAAGAAAGGTCTTTGTATAATATCGGTCACTAGTGTCCGGTTAAGAGTTATAATTCTAAATAATCAATCTATCAGTGTTTTTTATAAATAGGTCTTCTATTTTTCTTCGGCTAAATAAATGGGTTGAGACTAACCATGTGACATTTTACAAAGAAAATAGAGTGGATGCATACTTGTTTTTTACTAAACGTAATAACAGATAAACAATCATAGCAATGAAAACCTGAATTAATACAGCATTTTCTGACATTCCTAAATAACCCGTAAGTCACATATTATGCAGATGTATAAGCGCAGCGCCATACACCACAAACGAAACCAAAAAACCAAGCATATCTCCAAGTTTCTTGGCTTTGATATGGCGGGTGGCGCGATGCTTACCCGCCCTACGCGCTACAAAAACCGCTGCCTATGCCGATTGGCGAGAGTTTTGAAATTCAGCCGTTGAAAGGGGTTATTTTACAATAAGGTCGTAACAGCGGTATGCGCCTTTTGGCGTGTCCGCTGGATTTGTCTTGTTATGCCTATGGTTTAATCGCCTCAATGGTTGCTGAGACAACATAATCTTCAAGTTTACTACCAGGCACCCAATTTTGGATAAACTCTTTGCTTTCATCCTTTGGCTGAATTTCTATATCACAAAACCCAGCATCTTTGAGCATTGCTTCAATATCAGCGATTAACGATGCTCCCGACAAACAACCTGTGAATAATTCCATATCTTTTTGAGCTTCTTCAGGTATATCTGCAGTTGCCACAACATCGGAAATTGCCAAACGTCCGCCAGATTTGAGCACTCGGAAAGATTCCTTAAAAACTTTTTCCTTTTCAGGTGACAAGTTAATAACACAGTTTGAGATAATGACATCAACGACATTATCTGCGACAGGTAAATGCTCAATTTCACCTAGTCTGAAATCAATATTTTTGTGCCCAGCCTTGTCTGCATTAGCGCGAGCCTTGCTAACCATCTCCGGGGTCATGTCAACGCCGATAACTTGAGCTGATACGCCTACCTCCTGAACTGCAAGGAAGCAGTCAAATCCACCACCACTACCTAAATCCAAGACCGTTTCTCCAGATTTTAGGGAAGCTATTGCCTTGGGGTTTCCACAACCAAGTCCCATATTGGCACCCTCTGGTACCTGATTGACATCAGAAGTTGAATAACCGAGTTCTATAGAGGTGACTTTTGCATCGGGCTGTGTCTCAGAGCAGCATGAGGACTCAGTACCACAGCATCCAGTACTCCCCCCAGACTCTGCTACTTTGCTATATTGTTCACGTACTGATTTACGAATATTATCATTTGCTAATTGAGTCATGTTTATCTCCAGTGTTTTACAAAAAGTAACTACACTTCTATAGACGGAGACATCCTAAAAAAGACGCATATTTTTTTAGCAATGTTTGCAACCTTTTTTATCCTTCTGATCATATGAAATAATTTGATTTTTGTTGTTGATCTCAAATTCACAGCATTCATGAAGCATTTCTTTTAATAACCCTCGACCTCTTTGAACTCTTGATTTAGCACCCGATAAGGAGATACCTTCTTGTGCTGCCACCTCTTTTTGAGATCTATTGTCAATTTCCGATAATTGAATCGCTGTACGATATTTTTCTGGTAATTCTTTAATCATGGGTTCCAGACACGATGATAGCTCTTTCCGAATATTTTCTTCTTCTGGTTGGTGATGCCCTAACCATTCAGGCAGTTCTGTTGTTATTCGGTTTGAGCGATAATAGTCAATAATCGTGTTTCTGGTTATTTGAAATAGCCAACTTTACTAGCTTGTCCCCTTCTTTGAGAGAGCCTATGCGAGTATGGATTTTTATAAATACTTCTTGAAGAAGGTCATCAACCGAGTCTTTAGCAACCTTATTGCCTATAAATGCTGCTAATCTGGTGTGGTATTCATACCAAATTTTTTCAGTTACTTTCACACTATTTTCCTTTTAGGCATAACAATGGAACTCAGTCGCGCAGTGTCATGGAGTCGGACTGGATTTCCATTGTTAACTCGTAAGTCGCATATTATGCAGGGTGTATAAGCGCAGCGCCATACACCACAAACTGAATCACAAAATTGAGCATACCTCCAAATTTTTTGGTCCAATATGGCGCGATGCTTACCTGCTCTACAAGTTGGCACGCAAGCCCTCTTAGATGCTACCCCATAAACATCTCCACATGTTCCATATGTTTTTTGTATCCCAAAACCGAAAACAAGGTTTATATGGACACCAGATAGAAGCAGAGTTTGCAGAGTCGAGTTGCATGTGCTGGTTAGTTTTTTTCATCTATTGGAATAATAAGATTTACAAGTTTCCAGGATAAAGCTTCGCGTTGCAAAATGAATCTTGCTTCCTCTCCTTTATCATTTGGCACCCAAATAGAGAATTTACTTGTTGAGTCGTAAGAAAATTTTGCATCTTTGAATAAGTCATCTTTTTTAGGTGGTGTTGTGCTTTCTACATCCCCATTTTTTGATGGTTTTTTTCCTTCCATGATTGCTGCTAATCCAGCTGGTGTGACAAAAGAATCTACCATCCCATCAACCATTTTGCTGGCAAAACCAGCGGCAAGCGCTGCAAAAGGATTGTCTTTTAAATCTGTAGCGGAATTTTTCACCATTGCAGCATTTAGCTGCTCCTTTAAGTTTTGCCGAAGTGTAGGAAATTTTATATTTTCGGAAAGTTTTTCTGAATCCTGTTCGACAATACCTGTTTTTATCGCTGAAACGGTCAAGTATGGACCTGCTGCAACATATCCCATAACTAACGTCAGAATAGCACCGACCACCCACATAATTTTTTTCATATTTTTCTCCGTTATAAACCTTAACTAGTAACTGATGTTACGCACTAAGCCTGTTTTTGCCACAACTAAGGTGCTTTTCCACCTGCCTAATGAAGCCTTTGCGTAACATCAGCTAGTAAATCCAAGATTTACGCAGGGTATCACAAAAAATCATATATGCAACACCATATGAAAGTGAAAAACCTTTACATTAACTGTATAGTTGATTTTACGCAGCCCGAAGTCAATGCAGCTCATCCAGAGCACCTCATAATGCTAACTTGCCTACAAGGAGGAAATCGAGAGAAATCGAACATCCATTAAAATTTTAATAAAAATTGAATAAAAACAGAGATAATTCTTACTCTATTTACTCTCTTTTCCAGCTCAACGCCAACCTACAAATTTTACCCAACTTATGTGTTAAAACTTCCCTGTATTAATTGTTCAATTTTAATTAGAATGAAAACTGTTATTTGACATGCTAAGGAAAAAATATGCAACATTCGATTAAGATTTTGACACGATTTGATTTTGCAGGACTCCTACAAGGCTATACGATGATGGCGGACTCGGTTGCTGCTAAAGGCTCAGAAGAATTTAGAATTTATAACAAACCCTTTGATACGGTATGGGCTGCGGTTATTGAGGTGGTCAATCGTTCAAAATTGCAGAAAATAAAGCCAAAGGGCAAATCTTCACACAGCAAGGTATTTCGGCATTAAGTGATGGCAATCAATATTTTTGCAGCTAATTGGGAAACCCAAATATTAAAACAATTAGATGCATAACTTAAATAACTGATGTTACGCAAAGGCTAAATACCACTAGGCAGGTAGAAAAGCGCCTTATTGCGGCAAAAACTGGCTTAGTGTGCAACATCAATTAAATAATATTAATATTTATAAATCAAGGATTTAATCATGTTTAAAAAATATATTTTATTCGTTTTACTCAGCTTAGTTACCGTGCAGTCCTATGCAGAACGACGAACCATACCAAACAATATATCTGAATGTGCCTCCAGTGCTTGTAAACAAGAATTTCTGCCTTATGCACAATTAGCCAGAAATGCCTACAATAAAGACAGCGTGCCTACAGGTTGGGAATATGTGAATTATGTGAATAATTCTGCATATGATAATGGCTTATATGCTAAAGCTTATATTAACCATAATAAAAGAGAGTTTGTCATTGCCTATCGTGGCACAGAACTTAATAGCATCGAAGATATTGGCACCGATCTTCATGCGATATTAGGGCGCAACAGCATTCCAGAACAATATTGGGATGGGGTCGTATTGGCATTTAATACTATGATTGATTTTCATAACCAAAATGTGGATTACAAAATTGTTTTAGTCGGGCATTCACTCGGCGGGGGCATTACTCAATTTTCCGCCGGTGCTTTGGGGCTAAAAGCTTATGCCTTTAATGCCTTACCTATGAATGATTATATGTACGGATTGATGTTTGCAATTAAGGATTATATAAAAACCTCTGTACCGATGCTTTATAATCCGCAAAGTAATATCAATCATTTAATCTCTAAAGGTAATATGTTTTATGATACGGTTTCTAGTTTGAAAGGGAAAATTTACGGTTCTCAGATTAAATATATCAAGATATACGTGGGTCTCAAACACGGGTTGCCCAGTGTAATCAAATACCTGCAAAGAACCAGCAATTCTGCGCTTGATAATGTGATCGATTTTTTCACAGGCTGGTGGTAGTCTTTGATTAAATCTATCGAGCCATTTTAGACCGTAGAGCCGTAGCACTGCTACGGCTGTTACTTTTACAATGATTAAAATAATCCCTTTTTTAAAATTCTCATTCATCGTGTTTCTGAGTGTTTTTATTTTAGAAAGTCTTATTATTTACCTCACATCGGATAATACCGATAAAACACATAAGAAAAATAAAATAAGTGTCCCTGTTGATATTAGATTTAAGGGTAGTTCAAATGATTTTTTAGGGAAAGAGCCTTTTCTATATAAAGTCAGGTGTAGCAACAATTACAAACGTAATATCTATGCTTTTGAACATAGGAAGAAATGGTGTACTAATAAAGATAAATACAAAGGTAAATGCTTTGATGACCAATTAAAATCTGCCAAATGGGTATGTAAGAAAACTTCTGGCTCTTACTTTCTAAAAAATAAAAAACCAGCCATTGTTAGCCAGATTTTAATGGTTATTTTCATAATAACTTTACCATTTTTATTTATTTTTTATATATTTTCCATTCCAAATAATACTCGTAATAAATATTTGTATTATACAAAGCTTTCTGTGTTACTGCCTATCGCTATTGTTTGTTTTATTTCAAGTTTAGCAACAATAAAATTTATCCTTACTTTTAATGCTTCTCTCACTATTTTATTTATTACTATTCCAATGACTGTATTTGGTAGCTATATTATTAAGCACTTATTTTTTCAGCCCCCTGAACGTACTAATGATAATTAAAAATAAAAATTCAACACCTCGGTGTCTAGCAGAGAAAATAGGTTAATATGACAGTAGAAGAGAAACAACTGATTTCTATGGGATACTTATATAAACAGGTGGCAACTCCTACAGAAAATTATTTAAAAATAAAAGGGACAAAAGATATTTATTCACTTGCAGGTTGTACATCAGAAGATTTTGCAGATTTTATTGGTTTAAATAAAAATAACAACTATTGGTTATTAAATAATTTGAAAGAAATGGAATTATTAGCAACTGAATTGCATTTATCGTTGGACAAATGCGCCCCGTTTTTTTATAAAGTTTACCCGAATCAATGGAATAATAAAAAAAAGCTTGGGAGAGATTTGAATCAGATTTTGGTTTTCATACGGATATTGAAGAACCAGAAAAAAGTGTCTTAGAAGGCTTTGATATGGTTAGTTATTCTGGTGGAACTAGCCCTGAATGTTCTCCACTATCTTGTAACAATATTGCCAAACATGTAGATGTGAATACGCATTGCCTTTTTCCAGCTATCGCTGCTGCTAAAAATGCGATTGAAAAGGGGGGGTTTGAACATGCAGATCCTCCGCCATGGCGAATTATTGCCGTATATTCTTTATGATGTTACCTCTTGGCTAAAAATTAAATGCTAGACTCTGAACAAACATTTTTATTGGGTAGGTTAGATGGGTATTTGGATGTACTATCAATCATAAATGGAGATTTTCGAGAAAGTTGGTATTTTGCCTATATCCATGATGATCCCATTAATAGTGCTATCAAAAATATGGCTAAAATATATAGCCCTCAAGGCGACATATTTTTTGAAAAGCCAGTATCGAAAGAAAATTGGTTGTGCTACTTGCAAACAAAATTTGAAAAAGAACTTGTGAGTCAGCCATTTTCTAAAAAACTTGCACAACAAGACAAAGGAAAAAGAATATATCAAATAGCATGGTATATTATGGAAATGGTTAGAATGCTATCTAATCATTTTGAGTCAAAAATAATTTATGAGTGTGCATTTAAAATGAAATGCAATGTAAGAGAAACTAAAGGAAAAATATATCTTATTCCTATAAAAGATCAGGTATTGCTTATTAACCTACAATGGCTACATAAAAGCCATTAATACTAATCACAAACTGAAGGTCTGGGCGCAGTTTAAAACGTGCTTGCAGTACTAAAAAACCATTCCGATGTTCTTTATATAGGATCGGTATTATTTAGGCAATTGCTATGATACGCCATATGCTCACCTATAAAACTGGCAATAAAATGGTAGCTATGGTCATAACCCGCTTGCATACGTAAAGTGAGTGTTTGTCCAGCTTCTTCACACGCTTTAGCAAAATTTTCGGGTAACAATTGCCCTTCGGTATAAAACTCATCTGCCGTGCCTTGCTCAATTAAAATATCAGCTAATTGAGTACCTGACTGGATTAAATGCGTTGCATCATATGCTTCCCACAATGACTGATCATCACCCAAATAGGTTTTAAAACACGTCTGTCCCCAAGGGGATACTGATGGATTACAAATCGGTGCAAAAGCTGAGACTGAGCGATAGTCATTCGGGTTTTTTAGCGCACAAATGAGTGCCCCATGTCCGCCCATCGAATGTCCTGAAATTGATTTCAGTTTAGGAATCAGTGGCAAATTTGCCTCAACTAAAGTGGGTAACTCTTTCGTGATGTAATCATACATCTGATAATGCGCCTGCCAAGGTGTTTGAGTTGCATTGACATAAAAGCCCGCACCTTGCCCTAAATCGTAACGCTCTGGTACATCCGCAACGCCTTGACCACGCGGACTGGTATCAGGAAAAACAATGGCAATCCCCTGTTCAGCAGCATAGCGCTGCATCCCAGCTTTAGTACGGGCATTGTCATCAGTACAAGTTAAACCAGACAACCAATACAAAGTGGGCACAGATTCTATACTGGCTTGTGGCGGTAAATAGACCGAAAAAGTCATTTTGCACTGACAAGTGTTGGAGTCATGCTCATAGCGGTTTAAAAAGCCGCCAGATTCTTTGATAGATTCTATTTGTTTCATATGAGTTGCCTGATTTTAAGCAAAAGTTTGTGCTAAAAAATAACGACTGAACGAATACTTTTACCTTCGTGCATCAAATCAAAAGCGGTATTTATCTCTTCTAAAGGCATGGTATGGGTGACCAAAGAGTCCAATTCAATTGCACCATTCATATATCTGTCCACATAACCGGGTAATTCAGTGCGCCCTTTAACACCGCCAAATGCTGTGCCTTTCCAAGTGCGTCCAACGACCAAGTTAAATGGACGTGTTTCGATAACCTGCCCCGATCCAGCAACGCCGATAACGGTAGAGACACCCCAACCCATATGCGTACATTCCAAAGCATCACGCATCACATGGGTGTTTCCTATACATTCAAAAGAGTAATCAGGACCACCGTTAAACGTATCTTGTATATATTCGACAAAAGAACCATCAATTTCATTAGGGTTCACAAAATCAGTTGCCCCCAATTGTTTGGCAAATTCAAATTTATCGGGGTTAATATCAATGGCAATAATACGTTCAGCCCCTGCCATCACCGCCCCTTGTACGCAAGAGAGTCCAATCCCTCCCAAGCCAAAAATTGCTACCGTAGAACCCGCTTCGACTTTTGCTGTATTAAGCACAGCCCCAATCCCGGTTGTTACCCCGCAGCCCAATAAACAGACCTTGTCTAAAGGTGCTGCTTTATTGATTTTTGCCAAGGCAATCTCAGGCACAACCGTGTATTCTGAAAAAGTAGAGCAGCCCATATAATGAAAAATATCTTTGCCATTTTTTGAAAATCGCCGCGTACCATCTGGCATATAACCTGTCCAAACTGTGCCCGCAATTGATTGGCATAAATTGGTTTTAGGCGATTTGCAATAATCACACTCCCCACATTCAGGGATATAAAGGGGAATCACATGATCACCAACGGCTAAGTTTTTCACCCCTTCGCCCAATTCCACGACCACACAACCACCCTCGTGTCCTAAGACGCAAGGAAAAGAGCCTTCGGGATCATCGCCAGATAACGTAAAGGCATCCGTATGGCAAACACCCGAGGCAATAGTTTTTAATAAAACCTCGCCTTTGCGTGGCCCCATGACTTCGATTTCTTCAATGGATAAGGGCTTTTTAGTTTCCCAAGCAACAGCAGCTCTGGCTTTCATAGTGGTTTTTCTCTGGTTGGAGGTGTTTAGGAGGGGATTATGAGAATAAGTTTTTAAGCTTTTGTTTTAGTTTATCAAAGTTTTTATGTTGGAAGTTGTAGGGGGCATTAGGATAGCCCATGCTATAAATTTGATTAACAATGGTTTTTTCATTTTCTTTGGACTTAAATTGGGAACAATCTAAAAAGTGTTGAATACATTGTCTTTTATCTTCATCAAGCGAAGATAAAATTAAGGACTCCAAATAGCCCTCTTTTGTGTTTGGGTCACAACTGATAAACGTGTCTATGTAAGTTTCTAAACCCAATGCTGAGATAAGTTTTTCTAATTCGTTTTGGGTATTTTCATAGCCACCATAGCGCTGATTATCTCGTTTATTATCAGCATCAATAACAAACAAGACTTTCTTAATTTCTTCAAATTCTATATCTTCTTTTAGTTCCGTATGGCGTTTATAGTCAGGTTTAAAAAAATTGGATTTATTGCCTATGTGGTAAAAACGCACATCGTTTTGATTAAATGCTAAATCGTCGAGTAATTTTTCTAAAAATTTCCTATCCGACTTTCCCTCAACAGCAATTCCAACACTACACATGCTCACAAGCCCCGAACTTCATGCGCTTGCTCCATGCTGTTATCTAAGGCTTCATAATCATATACACGGGCTTTTATCTCACCGTCTTTGAGTTGTTTCATTAAAATATAGCTGATGTCTTGCTCTTGGAGTTTTTTTGCTGCTCGATAATAAGCGTCTATGCATTCCTTGGAGTGAGTGGTGGCAAATACTTGGACATTAAGTTGTTTAGAAAACTTGAGGATAAATTCCCAGAGATTATCTAGTTGTTGATAGTAAATGCCGTTGTCGATTTCGTCGATGAAGAGGTAGCCATTTTCTGTTTTATAAAGGGCTGTTACCATGGAAATGATATGACGTACACCGTCGCCAAGTTCTGTTATTTCTAAATATTCCCCATCTTTTTTACATTGTGGTTTTTCATCAATAATTTTAAATGTTTCTATAGAAGAATCGAAGTTATTTAATATTTTGTCTAAAAACTTTTCATCATCTTTTTTTTGTATAGATGAAAAATTACCTATTGTTTGCGCATAACCAAAACCAAAGTTATCAATAAATAAAATATGTTCCATACCATTCATCTGAAATGAAAAATCTTTTATATTTATCATTATGTTTTTTTCATTAATGGAAAACATATAAGATTTAATTCCTTGTTCTTCTTTTATTTTATAGGATACTATATTTTTATTTGATGAGGATATAATTTCGTTAGTTTTTTCTAGGAACTCAGGTAAGTATGTCTTAATTATTTTTTTAGAACTTTCAGTCACACTTTTGTAAAAAATATTTAATTTTTCACGTTTTATTTTAATGCCCGCCAAACTTGTGAAAAAACTATTTACATCTTTTGTGTGAACATTAATATAACAAGCCTCCATCAAAGCCGTTTTACCCACATTATTTTTACCAGAAATTAAATTAACCCGTCCAAAACCCTCAGTTTTAAACTGCTCAAAGCATTTAAAATTTTTTATTTCTATCTCTGTTAAGAAGTGTTCAGACATTAAAAAACCTATTTGATTGTGATAAATACCAGCTTCTATTAAGATTATGCTTGTTTTTTAAATAAGAAATAACGGCTTCATGTTCTATTATTGGATTAAGCCAAATAATTTTTTTAAGTTCAGTATTATTATTAGATAATATGATATAAATATTTTTTGCTGTATCATCGCCTGACGCAATTTTTTTATTACATTTTGTGGCGATATTGATGAGATGAACATCTTTTAATGCAGCCTTTTTTTGGTTTTTAGTCAAATTATCTGAATTTTTAATTTTTTCCTCAAAAGAAAATGGAGATTCTTTAATATGTATTATTCGTTTTTTAGCTACCATACTGGCATACCAACGTATAGAAAAAACTGATTTATGCTTATGCCACTCTAGCGATAAAGTACTATCCATACATAAATAACAATTTTCTTGATTTTTGATTTCTTGTAAAAATAAACGACAAGATTTTGATCTGGGATGCTCACTTTTCCCAGCAGAGCGAACAATATCTGCATCAATCACCCATTTATCCCGCTTTTTTGGCATAATTTTCCTCGACAGCATCCAAGTAGGCTTGTTCTGCATCTAAATTAATATCATCAAAATCTTCAGGGAAATCCCCAAAAGCTCCATTTTTATCTAAAGTTGTACTGCTAATATGAGTGATTCCCTTATCATTTTTATTAAACCAATTTAAAGAGGTGTTTTTAGATTTTATCTCAGCTTTAGCAACGGCAGTTTGGATGCCTCTGAGTAATAATGAGCTATGTGTTTCGACCACGACAATCACACCGCGATTAGCCGCATCAATTAAAGGTTTAGCAAAAGCAACTTGGGCACGTGGATGCAAGTGAATTTCGGGTTGTTCTATATACACGACTTGATTGCGTTTAGCGACCAATAAAGCGGTAAGAATGGGGAGTATTTGAGAAACACCAAGCCCAACATCAGCAATGCTTACTAAATCTGGTTTTTTATTTTTTTGTGTGCTGATATTTTTTGATACTAATATTTCTATATTGGCATCATCAATTGGGTGTGTATTGATTGATGAGGCTAAGCCAATATAGGATAAATTTTTACTTAATTCTATTATTTTATTTTTTCCAGCCTCGGTGGTTTTCCAGTTTTCAATAATACTTGCCGTATATTCAGGAAAGTATCCGGGAAATTGATTAATAGTGGCTGTAAATGGGTATGTTCGTTCAGGATTATCTCTTAACCCAGGTAAATGGATAATATTTTCACATAAATCACTGATAGTTTGAAAATTAATAAAAGGCAATTCCATGTTTAACATGCGCTTATTAAATATTAGCTTTATTTTCAATAAACATTTATCTCTATAAACTTTTATATTGAATCCTTTATCTATAGATTTATATGATAATATTCTGGGGTGTTTAGAAATATCATCGTTATCACTAAATTTTATGTTTTCTTTTATTTTAAAATTTTTAAAAAATTCCCCATTAATTAACATACAGTCTATTTTTACTCCTATTTTTTTAGTTTTCTTATAACATAATGTTACTTCTCTATTATTTTCATATTTGAATTTGATAAAAAAAGAAGAGGCTTGTTTTTTCCCTATTTTAGAAAAAAACTGATTGATATCGTTAAATTTAACATGTTCTCCTTGAATTAATAATGCTCCCGGATCAAAAGAAGATTCCAGCGTTTGCTTCATCATCAACAAAGGTTGCATAAAACTAGATTTACCGCCACTATTGCCACCAGCAAGAATCGTTAAGGGTTTGAAAGCAATACTTTGTTCTTCAGCTAAAGATTTATAGCCTGCAATGGATATTTCTAATAATTTCATGATATTTCCTATATGTGCCAAGTAAATACTTGGCACATTTTGAAGCTAACCCGTATTGCGCATCCCGCCCGCAATGGCATTAATCGTACGCAATAACGGCTGCTGCCATTCGCTACTGTCTTTGCCTTGGGCTTCTAGCGCCCGTGAGCGTTTTAACAGCACCAATTGGATTTGGTGTAGTGGCTCTAAATACGGATCGCGCTCAGCTTTAACCCGGGTTTGGTTATAGTTTTCATCGCGCAATTGTCCCTCGCCAATCAAGTCTTGCATTTGCTGCATACAGCGCTGATGCTCGGCTTTAACCAGTGCAAAGATGTGTTGTCCTTGCTCTGGGTTTTCCGAGAGTTCGGCATAGTCTTTGGCTAACTCAATATTAGATTTTAATAGAGAGATTTGCACGTTGTTAAGCAAGTTATGGAAAAATGGCCAGTTTTTATACATGCTTTGCAAATGTGCCAAACCGTCGGCGTTATTCTCGCGCCATTTTTCTAAAGCTGTGCCAATGCCATACCATGCAGGCAAGGTGTGGCGGGCTTGTGACCAAGCGAACACCCATGCAATCGCCCGTACCGAGGATTTGCTACGGTCGCCTTTTTTCCGGTGACTGGGGCGCGAGCCGATGTTGAGTTTGGCGATTTCATTCACTGGCGTGGCATCGTAGAAATAGTCGATAAAGCCTTCGGTGTTTTCGGTTAAATCCCGGTATGCAGTTTCAGCCAATGCAGCTAAATCCTTCATGCTATTGCCGAATTCTTCACATTGTGGGCTGGATTTATCGGTGGATTGCGTTGCGGTAATCAGCGCCGTTGTGCCATTGGTGAGTTCATAAACAGCAGTTTGCGGATAGCTGTATTTAAACGCAATGATTTCGCCTTGTTCGGTGATTTTAATTTCCCCATTCACACTCTGAGGCGGTTGCGCCATAATCGCTTGGTGAGTTGGACCGCCACCGCGTCCAACTGTGCCGCCACGACCGTGGAATAAGCGCAGGGTGACATCGCGTTCTGCTGCCAAAGTATTGAGGCGTTTTTGCGCTTCGTACAATTGCCAATGCGCTGCTAACATGCCGCCATCTTTAGCCGAGTCCGAATAGCCGAGCATGATTTCTTGCATATTGTCTTGCCCACGCAAAATCGCTAAATACAGCGGCGTATCAAACAATTGCTGCATCACGGTTTCGCAGCATTTCAAATCGGCAACGGTTTCAAATAGCGGTGTGACTTGTAAATGACAATGCCAGTCGCCTGCTTCAGTGCGGTGTACCAAACGGGCTTGATGCGCCAATACCAAGACTTCGAGGATATGGCTGGCATGGTGCGCCATCGAGATGATATAGCTGCCAAAAGCATTGCGGCTGATTTCGCGGCGAATATTGGCAATCTCGAGGAATAAATCCAATACGTCACGGGTATTGCCACTTAAGGCGCTGGCATCCACATCTAAAGGCTCGCTTTCGAGTAACTCAAGCAATAAGGCGATGCGTTGGTCTTCGTTTTTGGCCAGGTAGTCGTTTTCTGTGCCAGCGGTTTTGAGAATCTCATCCATTGCCTCAGAGTGGCGGGTGGATTCTTGGCGTAAATCGAGTTTTGCCAGATGAAAACCAAAGGTTTCGACCAAGCGAATCACGTCTTGCAACAAGGAATGCGCGGTATCACTATCACCATTGGCATCGAGTGATTGTTGAATCAAACGTAAATCATCCACCATTTCACCGGAGACTTTATAGGCTTGTTCGGGGACATGGACTTCTTCACCATCGAGACCCGCTTGCACGGCATCTAAACGCATTTGTAAACGCAGTTTGATGTAATGGAGTTTGTGGCGATAAGGCTGGTAATCAAAATGATACGCCGCACCATCGACCACGTCTTGTGGGAACTCGCTTTGGTCTTTGGCAATGCTTTCTTTGAGCGCTGGGCTAAAGCGGGCAAATTGTTGCGAGTGCGCCAAATAAGTCCGCAATTCTTGCATTTTATCCAAATAAAGCTGGATGATGGTTTGGTGTTTGGTACGCAATGCCATGACGGTGACATCGGTGGTGACGTTAGGATTACCATCACGGTCGCCGCCAATCCAGGTGCCAAAGTGCATCAGTTTCGGAATGTCGATGTCGGCATCAGGATAATATTTTTCCAGCGCTGTCTCAGCTTCACGATAATAAGCTGGCACAGCCTTAAACAAGCTGTTGTGATAAAACTGTAAACTGTTTTTAATTTCGTCCTTGACCCGCAAGCGGTTGGGACGCAGTTCGTTGGTAAACCACAAGTGACGAATATGGCGCAATAAAGCCCCACGGCGCTCTTCGGGCAGCCCATCTTGCAAATGCTGATAGCTGACGTTTTGCAGTTCGGCGAACATATCGCGCAAAATCACTTGTACCGAATGGCGGCGCGATTCAGTCGGATGCGCGGTCAATACGGGGGTGTAGGTGATTTTATTGAATAAATCTTGCACCGCATCATTCGAGAGGCTTTGTTGTTTTAAGTCTTCAAAACAGACATCAAACGACTCTTGCCAGCCTTGGCTTTGTTTGTGTTCGTGGAGGTATTCTTCCTCGGCGGCATTGACCAAGTTAAAATACAAATTAGAGGCACGCACCACGGCGGTCAGGGTATCGGCATCAAAACTGGCAATTAAATCCAGCAATTTTTGCCGCTGTTTGTCTTGTCCACCGTCTGTATTTTGGTGGAGTTTAGCAAAGCCCTCGTGCAAGGTCTGAATGTGATTGGCAAGGCTTTCACCTGCTTGTTCTTTAATCACTTGGCTGAGGAGTTCACCCAATAATTTCACTCGCCCCTGTAAGGTGCGTTGTAGTAATTGGCTTTCACTGAGAATCACATCGGCATCAGTTGCCGCGTTGCTCGCTGACATAAAACTATCTGTCCTTCTTGAAAGTGTCAAAGATGTGTTGTGCAAATGCGTCTAGCGTTTGATTGCTGATCGCGGTTCGAATTTGGCGCATTAATGTTTGATAATAATGGAGGTTATGTACGGTATTTAAATGCGCGCCTAACATTTCTTGCGCCTTATCCAAATGATGTAAATAAGCACGACTGTAATGCCGACAGGTATAACAACTGCATTCAGGGTCAAGTGGACCTGTGTCGGTCTTATGTTTGGCATTGCGAATTTTAACGATGCCCTCGGAGGTGAAGAGGTAGCCATTGCGGGCGTTACGGGTTGGCATCACGCAATCGAACATATCAATGCCTTGCAGCACCGCGTTGACAATATCCACAGGCGTGCCCACGCCCATTAAATAACGCGGTTTGTATTTGGGCATTTTATCTTGCAGATGGTTGAGGACTTTGAGCATTTCATCTTTGGGTTCGCCGACAGACAAACCGCCAATCGCATAGCCATCAAAGCCGATTTCACGCAAACCCTCTATAGACTCGGTACGCAAGTCTTCATACATACCGCCTTGAACAATGCCAAATAAAGCCGAGGGATTATCACCGTGGGCTTCTTTGGAACGTTTTGCCCAGCGCAGAGATAAACGCATGGATTCGGCCGCTTCGTATTCAGTCGCCGGATAAGGCGTGCATTCATCAAAAATCATCACCACATCCGAGCCTAAGTCGCGCTGCACTTGCATGGACTTTTCGGGGTCGAGGGTGACTTTATTGCCATTAATCGGCGACTTGAATACCACGCCCTCTTCGGTGATTTTGCGCAATTTGCCGAGGCTAAAGACCTGAAAGCCCCCTGAGTCGGTCAAAATCGGCCCTTGCCACTGACAAAAGCCGTGCAAGCCATTATGGGCTTTAATGATGTCTGTGCCGGGGCGTAGCATCAAATGAAAGGTATTGCCCAAGATAATTTGTGCGCCCGTTTCGCGCACTTGTTCTGGGGTCATGCCTTTGACTGTGCCATACGTCCCTACGGGCATAAAAGCGGGGGTATCGACTACGCCTTTATCAAAGCGCAGTTGCCCACGCCGTGCGAATCCGTCTTGAGCAAAAAGTTGGAAATCCATTGTGTTAATGTAACCTATTATCGTCAGCCGCGCATTATAACAGGTGTCTTGATAAAATATTAGCGGTGTCTTATAAACTCATGCGACATATTTGGGCACAATACGGCGGTAAATCTAATGGGTTTTAAAATCGGCAAAACAATAGGTATTGCGCCCCGCTGATTTGGCATGATAAAGGGCTTTGTCGGCTTTGCGAATCAGGGCATCGACAGAATTTGCGTGTTGTGGAAATAAACTGATACCAATACTAATACCAATTTGAATTTCGTGTTGCTCTACCAGGCGCTTATGCTCGCAGCGTTTGATAATTTGCTCGGCCAGCTTAGCCCCATCGGTTTGCTCTTTTACATGATTGCTGATGATAGCAAATTCATCGCCACCAATACGTGAGACCATTTCATTGTTTTGGCAGGCATCACATAATTCTTTCGCAATTTGCTGTAGCAGTGCATCACCAACAGGATGACCATAGAGATCATTTACCGGCTTAAACCGATCTAAATCCAAAATAAACAGAGCCATATTTTTATGTTGTTGTTGTGAATCTAAATACACTTGCTTGAGTTGTTTATCAAATTCGGCACGGTTATAAAGACCACTTAAATGATCGGTGGTAGCTAAGCGCTTGATTTCTTCCTCTTGCTTTTTCCGTTCACTAATATCTCTAAAAGCAATCACAGCCCCGGTGATAATGCCGTCTTCTTCAATCGCAGTACTGATATATTCAACATAAAAACGGCTTTGATCTTTTCTTTGAAAAATTTCGGTATCAATTCGATGTGAGTCCCCAGTGTCTAAAGTCGAAAAAATCGCACAAGTATGGCGTTCAGTTTGAGTTTTAGCAGGTTTAATTAAAGTCAGGGATTGGTCTATCAGCTCAGATTCTGGGTAACCTAATAAGTGTGTGGCTGCGGGGTTGACAAAGGTTAAATAACCTTGTGCATTGATGCCGCAAATGGCATCACCCGTGGACTCTAAAATCAATTGATTTTGGCGCGAGAGTTGAAGAATAACGTCTTCTGCATGTTTGCGTTCACTGATGTCCATATGTGTGCCCGACATACGCAAAGGCTTATTATTAGCATCCCATTCTACTACTTTCCCACGGCTCAAAAGCCACACCCAATGCCCTTGTTTATGCGACATACGCACTTCAATCTCAAAATGATCCAGTTGGTGAGCAAAATAACGTTCGACTAGATGATGAAAACGGTTTTGATCTTCGGGGTGATAATAAGACAAACAATTAGCCATATGACTAAAATGTTCATCTTCGGCTTCATAACCCAATAATTGGCTCCAGCGGGCGTTAATTTTTACTTTATCACTGGGAATATGCCACTCCCACGTACCGACATTGGTTGCCCAAACAATTTCATCTAGGCGTAAGCGTTCGTCTCTTAGGGCTATTTCAGTACATTTGCGGTCTGTAATATCTTGTATTGTGCCGTTAGCACTGAGCGTTTCGCCATTGGCGTTTTGGATATATTCGCAGCGTTCATGCAACCAACGGATACTTTGATCTGCTTGGTGAATAATTCGATATTCGCTGTCATGTGGTTTTTGAGTTTTTAACGCGGCTTTAAAATGCGCTTTTATGTGTTGACGATCCTCTGGGTGAATACTTTGCCAAAAGGCATCATAACTGGGATTTTCTGCGATCGGCATACCAAACATATGAAACACTTCATCTGACCAAAATAATTGTTTATTTTTGAATTCCAAACGCCAATTACCAAAATGGGCAATTTCTTGGGCTTTGGCAAGATCTTGTTGTTTTGTTTCTAATTGTGCTTCGATAATACGTTTATCGGTAATATCTTGAGCAATGCCCTCGACAGCAATGACTTGATTATGTGCATTAAAAACGGCTGATTCGATCACTTCTAAGGTGCGAATATCTCCATTTTTATGAAAAATTTCGACCAAATAAGGCGGTTGTTGCAGCCCCTTTAATGTGAGGTGCGTATGTATTGCCACTTCATTATTCATGGGGGAGTCGGTCAAATAGGTCGAGAAATGGGTTAGAAACTCTTGGCGTTCATAGCCTAAAATATTAGAAATAGAAGGGCTGACATAAGTAAAAATACCCTCTGTGTCATGGGTGTATAAAAAATGTTTACGTAAACCGTTAATTAAGCGCTGGTATTTGTTTTGATTTTTTTCTAATTGCCGTTCACTCAAGCGCCGTTTATAAAGATTGTAAAATAACAAAACAATAAAAAAGGACAACAACACGAGTCCTGAACTCAAATACCAGATAGTTTGTTGATTTTGTTTAGCAATTTTTCGGGTTTGTTGGGCGACCATTTGCTCTAGGCGATATTGATAATGCCATAGTTCATTTTGCATATTGCGTTGCTTGGATATATCAAAAATAATTGAGTACAGTAATTTTTTATTGGAGAAATTAACCGGGTAAGAATAAACAGCAACCGTTTTAATATTGTTGTCTTTAAGACGATGGCGAAAAATAAAAAAGTTACGCGACTCACTGGCGGCAAGCTTGCGTTCCATTTCAACTTCTTGTGCCGTTAAGGTATTAATATCCTGAATAGATTTTTGCATCAACTCGCTTTTACTGTAACCATAAAAGGTACTAGCGGCCTTATTGGCATCTACAATTTGTCCATTTTTAGCCGAAATCAGTAACATGACTGCACTGTGTTTTTGAAAAATCTCATCAAATACAGTTTGCTGTGCTTGTGCATGGGCACAAAAAAAACACCATATAAACACCCAGCCGATCTGCTTGATAAAATCAACTACCGCATATACAGCAGGATAAGGATGCCTGTGTCTTCGTAACATGGGTTCAACAAGCCTTTATGAGGACTCAAAAATATGATGAAGCATAATATAGTTTGATATAATTTTTTTGGGTTAAAATGCTAAAAAATATTCGATTGGCGTTAAGCCAGTGATTATATACTGATGTTATGCAAAGGCTAAGCTTGCAATTATTGAATAATGAAGCAAAAAACAATTAAGTGCGTCACATCAGTTATATATTGTCAATCTAACCCGTTTCTTTAAAAAATAGTTACTGATGTGACGCACTAAGCCAGTTTTTGCCACAATAAGGTGATTTTCCGCCTGCCTAGTGGTATTTAGCCTTTGCGTAACATCAGATAGTTAGTTTCAATTGGGATTATGCATATTCAATGCAAAGCTTGATATAACGAACTATCGATTTGAGTTTTATAAGCATTTGCCTTTTTAAAATACCTTATCCCCAAAAAAGATGGCAACTATATTGTAGATGCTATGCAAAGGCTTAACCTCGCCCCTAAACGGGGAAAACTCAGAACTTTATTCAAGTTTGACCGCAATAAGCAAATCCATCACATTGGTTCCTGTCGGTATAGCTGGTAATAGTTGCCCTAGCTGCTGAAAAAAACCAGCGGCATCAGCCATCTCTAAGTGTCTTTGTGCCTGCTTTCCCGCTGCCCATGTTTGTCCATCGACCCATGCACCACTGGCGCTACTGATGCCATCACTGCCATCGCTTGCCCCAGCCAATAAAAAACAATCCTCAGCCCCTGACAAAACCTCGGCGGCTGCCAATGCCAAGCTTTGACAGCGCCCGCCTTTGCCATGAACCTTGGGTAACGTCACGGTGGTTTCAGAATGCCAGAGATGAATCCCTTTGGGAGCGCTGCGCAAATAGCGTCCAATTTCTCGACCTGCAAGCAAAGCATCTCCAGCAATAAAAGCTGTGTGCCGATGTACTTGCTGCTTGCTGACAAAAGTTTGCATGGCCCTCAGGGCCTTATCACCGTTGGCAAGTAAGTGTAAATGAATCGAGTCAAAGTAATGGCGCTTTGCCAAAGCGGGCGCGTGTTGTAGCCATTGTGCATAAGGCGCTGGCAAAACCGTATCGATTGCCAATTGCGCGGCTTGATGCTCAACCAGCAAGCCTGAGCCAATCAAGCTTAAATCATCCCCCGGCACATCAGAAATCAACAAGACATCAACAGAGCGCTTACCGACAAAATTGGCTAAACGTCCAGCTTTAATTTGTGATAAGTGCTGGCGAATGCGGTTAATCTCAGCAATATTAAAAGGCTGTGACAATAAATATTGGTTGAAGTCTTGCCAATTTTCTAAACTCAAGCCCTCAGCTAAGACTTCCACCAGCGCTGAGCTGCCGCCAGAAACCAAGCATAACAAAGGCATATCCGTAGGCAAATCTTGTAGAAATTGTAATACAGCTTGCCCAGCAACAAGGCTGCGCGCATCGGGGATCGGATGTCCGGCTTCCAGTGCTTGCACATACGGGGCTTGCTTTGTGGCTAAATGCCCACTTTTGCTGATTAACAGCGCTGTCGCAATTTGTTTTCCCAAACCTTGTACAGCGCCATCAAACATACTTTGTGCCGCTTTACCGATGGCTAACACAGCGACTTTAGGCTGTTTTTTCGCATATTGTTGTTGTACTAGCCAATCATGGACGCAGCTTTGTCCTGCCACCGCTTGCAAACCGTGCTGATAAATTTCGATTAAATCCGCGATTGGCGGCGGAATCTGTTTGCTTTTCATCGTCTCTCTCTCCATAATAAACCCGATTAGAATTTAGCGAAAATGATACCTCATGAATCTGAACTTTCTTGATTTTGAACAGCCGATTGCTGAACTTGAAGCCAAAATTGAAGAGCTGCGCTATATGGGCAGCGATAACGACCTGAATATGCACGATGAAATCACGCGCTTGCAAGACAAAAGCCGCGAACTCACTGAAAGCATTTTTTCCAAATTAACCGCCGCGCAAATTGCGCAGCTTGCCCGTCATCCCCAGCGTCCATACACGATGGATTATATCGATAAAATCTTTACCGATTTTGAACCTTTACATGGCGATCGGGCTTTTGCCGATGATAAAGCCATTATCGGTGGTCCTGCGCGTTTAGACGACCAACCCGTGATGCTAATTGGACATCAAAAAGGCCGCGATACCAAAGAAAAAATTGCCAATAATTTTGGGATGCCCCGTCCTGAGGGCTACCGTAAAGCTTTGCGCCTGATGGAAATGGCCGAGCGTTTTCAAATGCCGATTTTAACCTTTATCGATACCCCCGGCGCATATCCCGGTGTCGATGCCGAAGAACGCGGGCAAAGCGAGGCGATTGCTAAAAACCTGCAAGTGATGTCACAACTCAAAACGCCAATTATCTGCACTGTTATCGGCGAAGGTGGCTCCGGTGGCGCTTTAGCCATTGGTGTTGGCGACCGCGTGAACATGTTCCAATATAGTACCTATTCGGTGATTTCTCCTGAGGGCTGTGCCAGTATTTTATGGAAAAGCGCTGAAAAAGCCCCCGAAGCGGCCGAAGCTTTAGGCTTGACCGCGCACCGTTTACAAGAATTAAAATTAATCGAAGACATTATTCCTGAGCCTTTAGGTGGTGCACACCGAGACCCGGAACAAATGGCAGACAATTTTGCAGGCTCGCTGAGAGAAACATTACAACAACTCCAGCAACTGAGTTTATCGGATTTATTAGAGCAACGTTATCAACGCTTTATGGCGTTTGGCGTATAAGGATTTTTCGCAAAGGAAGGGGGGAGATATGTCCAATAGCACCATGCAAATTGCTAAACGTTTGCAGAACTTAGAGGCGCATTTAGCTGAGGAAAACCAAGATAACCCGATTTTATTCAAAGCGGTACAAAGTTATCGCGAACTGGATCAGATCGCTTATCGCTCAGGTATTTTAACTGAAGAACAATCTTATGCGACTCGCGTTTCGTGGTGGCCGATGATTGCAGTTTTAGGGACGTTCTCAGCCGGTAAATCGACCTTTATTAACAGCTATGTTGGCTCCAATTTGCAGCGCACAGGTACACAAGCGGTAGACGAGAAATTCACCGTCATTACCTACAGCAACCAAGGTGATAGCAAAACTTTACCTGGTGTGGCACTCGATGCCGATCCACGTTTTCCCTTTTTCCAAATCAGTCAAAAAATCGCTGAAATCTCCAGTGCCGGTCCACAACGAATTGACTCGTTTTTGCAGCTAAAAACCTGCCCCAGTGAGCATGTGCGCGGCAAAATCGTTATCGACTCCCCCGGATTCGATGCTGACAGCCAACGCGATTCGACTTTGCGTTTGACCCAACACATTATCGACCTCGCCGATTTAGTTTTGGTGTTTTTTGATGCCCGTCATCCCGAACCAGGCGCAATGAAAGACACCTTAAATTATTTGGTTGCCGCCACCATTGACCGCGCCGACTCGAATAAATTCCTTTATGTCTTGAATCAAATTGATGTCACTGCCCGCGAAGATAATCCTGAAGAAGTCGTCGCGGCATGGCAACGCGGACTCGCGCAAGCGGGGCTGACCTCTGGGCGTTTTTATCGGATTTATAATCCTGATGTCGCCGTGCCTATCGAAGACCCCCAAGTGCGGGCGCGTTATGAAAGCAAGCGCGAAGCGGATATGGAAGAAATTGAAATCCGCATGAAACAAGTCGAAGTCGAACGCGCTTATCGCGTGGTTGGCAACTTGGAATACACCGCCAAGCGCATTCGTGAAGAAATGATTCCACGCACAGCAGAAATGTTGGCGCGTTGGCGTAAACGGGTATTTTGGACAGAGGGCTTATTAGTCGCTTTAGTGGCGATCATGGGCTGGTTTGCTATTTCTGTGACGGGCACAGCCGAAATTTTAGGTGGTTATTTAGAAACCGCTATCGGCAATATCTTTATTGGTTTGCCTTTGTTGCTGTTATTAGTGGTCGGTTATTTATATAGCCATTTCCAAATTCGGGGTTGGGCAGCCGATGCGGTTATCAAACGCTTGAGTAAAAAACCTGAAGACGAAGAAGACAGCGCACAACTCACCGGGGCATTTCGTAAAAGCACCCGTTGGTGGCGACCTTTATTGATGAAAACCCCTTCAGGTTGGGGCAATCGTAGTCAAGAAGAACTGAATAAAGTCTTGGATGATGCCAACCGTTATGTGCAAAGTCTCAATGACCAATTTACCACGCCCAGCGGTGAATAATGACTGATACGTTAACCCTAACTCAGCCAGATGATTGGCATTTGCATTTGCGTGATGGTGATGCCCTAAAAAGTGTCGCCGCTGCCAGCAGCGCTCAATTCGCCCGCGCGATCATTATGCCTAATCTTGTCCCACCTGTGACCACGGTGGCGCAAGCGGCGGACTATCAAGCCCGCATTCTTGCCGCTGTGCCTAAAGAGCATGATTTTCAGCCGCTGATGACTTTATATCTCACCGATAACACCACGGTCGAAGAAATTGAGGCAGCGGTCGAGAGTGCGCATGTGTTTGCGGTGAAATATTATCCGGCAGGTGCAACCACCAATTCCGATGCAGGGGTGACGGATTTAAGCCGTTGTTATCCTGCGCTGGAAGCGATGGCGGAACTGGGTTTGCCCTTGCTGATTCATGGCGAAGTCACCGACCCTGAGATTGATATTTTCGACCGTGAAGCGGTGTTCATCGAAACGGTGCTTGCACCCTTATTGGAAAAATTGCCGACACTGAACGTGGTACTGGAACACATCACCACCAAAGCAGCGGCGGATTTTATCTTACAAGGCGAGGATCGGCTGGCAGCGACGTTGACCGTGCATCATTTGCTCCTCAATCGTAATCATATTTTCCAAGGTGGTATCCGACCGGATCATTATTGCTTACCGATTTTAAAACGCGCTACCCATCAGCAAGCTTTATGCGAGGCGGCCATCAGCGGTAGTCCACGCTTTTTCCTTGGCACTGATAGCGCCCCACACGCGCAAGGGAAAAAATATGCGGCTTGTGGTTGTGCAGGCGTTTATAGCGCCCCGATAGCAATAGAACTCTATGCTCAAGCCTTTGAAGAACTGGGGGCTTTGGATAAACTCGAGGGTTTTGCCAGTTTTTATGGTGCAGACTTTTATGGTTTACCTCGCAACCGCAACACCATTACGCTGAAAAAACAAAGCTGGCATGTCCCTGACAAACTGCCATTTGCTGATAGTTATATCACCCCATTTTTTGCTGGACGCGAAATCCATTGGCAAATCGTATGATGCGCGCTCCAGTAGCTCAACGTTTTCGGGGTTTTTTACCCGTGGTCATTGATGTCGAAACCGCCGGTTTTGATGCGGGTATTCATGCTCTACTTGAAGTAGCAGCAGTGATTATGCTCCCGGATAAACATGGCGATTGGCGACGGCTTGAAACCCACGCGGCTCACGTTGAGCCGTTCGAGGGGGCGAAAATGGAACAAGCCTCTTTAGATTTTATCGGCGTAGACCCGTATCACCCTTTTCGTGGTGCGGTAAGTGAAAAAGAAGCCTTACAAAAAATCTTTGCCCCCATTCGCACCGCCGTAAAAAATCACGGTTGCTCGCGAGCAATTTTAGTCGGGCACAATGCCGCCTTTGATTTAGGTTTTATTAATGCTGCGGTAAAAAGAACACAAATAAAACGTAATCCTTTTCATCAGTTTAGCTGCTTTGACACAGCAACGCTCGGGGGGCTGGCTTGCCAGCAAACGGTACTTGCTAAGGCGGCACAAGCGATAGGGATTAATTGGGATAATTCGCAAGCCCACTCAGCGATATATGATGCTGAGCGGACAGCAGAGTTATTTTGTTATATCGTTAACCGCTGGGATGCGCTTAATCCCAGCTTGTAATGACAAGGATGTCAGCTCGTGTCAGATAATATTTTCCTCATCGGTCTTATGGGTGTTGGTAAAACCACCGTTGGGCGTTTAGTTGCGCAGCAACTACACTATCAATTCAAAGACAGTGATCACGAAATAGAGCAGCGCACTGGTGCAAGCATTCCTTTGATTTTTGAATTGGAAGGCGAGGCGGGTTTTCGCAACCGTGAAACCAATATGGTCGATGAGCTGACCCAAGAAAATAACATTGTCCTTGCCACAGGTGGCGGTGTGATACTCAATGCTGACAACCGTCGCTACTTGCGCGAGCGTGGCAAAGTGATTTATCTCTATGCCGATATTGACACCTTGATAGAACGCACTCAACACAGCAAAAACCGTCCCTTATTGCAAACTGAAAATCCCAGAGCCAAGCTCGAAGAACTCATGCAACAGCGCCAAGCTTTGTATGAAGAAACGGCTCATCACCGGATTAAAACGGGCGCAGAACCTGTGAAAGCCGTGGTGAATAAAATTTTGCAAGAAATCAATTAGCACCGGATGCTGATGTTAGGCAGGTGAGCGTTCCAAAGACGAGAAAGGAACGCAAACCGTGCTGCTCTCTTGGATTTTTCTCAGCTTAAATTCTTAAGTGTTCTCTGTAGTATTCCCGCTGTTGCATAAAAAATAATCCTTGACATTCAATAAAAAAAGCCTACAATCCCCGCCTATGAACGCAACAAATTTTTTTAATTTACCCCTTTTCGCAAGGCAACAACACCGAAGTGTTGCAGCCATGCCCGCGTGCGTCTGTCGATTAAAAGCAAACAACCCTATGATTCATCATATAAATATAGATACAAACACCTAAACTTCCCAGCCATCGCTGCGAAGTTTGATAACAAACTCGCAGCAGGGAGACAAAACCCCGCAAGCGAGTTGCTTAGCGGGGTTTTTTTATGCCTCAATGTTTTACGATGCAATGCATCAAACTGAATCAAAGCCTTCTATAGTACAGGTTCGATACACCTGACTGGTGCGCTTAAGCTGAAATTGCACGGCGTATACCGAAAGCTTTGTATGCAATACGTACGGATTACCTAGCGAGGTTCGACTCCTCGGTATTGCACCTTTGAAAAATAGCTCAATGGTAGAGCAGCTACCTATTAAGTAGTCGGTTGGGGGTTCGAGTCCCTTTTTTTCATCCATGAAAAATAGCTCAATTGGATAGAGCTGCTATCTATTAAATAGCCTGTTGAGGGTTCGAGTCCCTCTTTTTCAGCGAAATGTAACTCAGTGGTAGAGTAACTGATTCACATCAGTGGACGAGGGTTCGATTCCCTCCGTTTCTCCAAGCAAGCGCAAGCTTGCACTTAAGACGCTTTGCGTCAGGTATCAGCGCGTCCGGTTTTATCTTGAAGCTTAAGATAAAACAGCACATCAAGGCTTTGTGCGCGGCTTAGGTTTTGCGCCCTGATACAGCTCAGCTAGCGGGTTTAGTGTCATTTTTTAACGACAACAAGCTCAAAAGCCCAGCTGTATTAGCACCAAAACCACACCGTTGCCCGCCTTTGTGTGTGGACAAGCTGTGTTTTTTCTTTTTTATTTCAATCATATGTCAAAAACTTAAAACAGGGCATGAATGCCCGCTAACCATAGGAAAGAACAGATGTTAGGATTTAAACGTATTGTGATTACCGATCACGAACGCGGGATTCATTTTAAAGAAGGCTCACTCAAACAAATTCTCGGCGCGGGAATTTACCGCTTTTGGGATCCCTTAAATCGGCAAAAAATTGTCAATTATCCTTTGAGTCAAACCGCGTTTAACAGCCCGCAATTAGATATTTGGCTGCAACAAAAATCGGATTTATTTGCTGAGCATTTTCATATTGTCGAAACCGATGCCGATAGCATTGCCTTGATTTATAAAAACAAACATTTACAAGCCTTGCTGCCACCGGATAGCCGCTGCGTTTACTGGCGTGAGGCCTTTGATATTGACGTGAAAACTATCAATATCAGTGCAGATTTTACGGTCGAAAAAACCACCTTAGAGCATTTATTGCTGGTCAAAGACCGCCCTGAATTTGCCAAATTAACTCAAGACTTGCATGTGGTTGAAGTCCCCGAACAACACCAAGGTTTATTGTTTGTCGATGGCAAACTGCAAGCGCCTTTGCCAGCCGGTGTGCATGGTTTTTGGTCATATCAACACACGATTGCCGTTGAGTTGGTCGATCTGCGGATGCAAAACATGGATGTGCAAGGACAAGAAATCCTCAGCAAAGACAAAGTGAGCTTGCGGATTAACTTAAGCGCTAACTACCGCATCACCGATGCCCTCAAAGCCCGTCGAGAGTTGGGTGATTATGAAGGCTATTTGTATCGCGGACTGCAATTTGCCCTGCGTCAAGTGGTCGCTACCCGTAGTTTAGATGACTTGCTGGCGGATAAAGTCGCGCTGGATAAACAAGTGTTTAAGGGCATTAGCGATGAAATTACCGCCTTTGGTATTGAAGTGGTCAGCGTTGGTATGAAAGATGTGATTTTACCCGGTGACATGAAAGACTTGCTCAACCAAGTCGTTGAAGCTGAGAAAGTCGCGCAAGCCAATGTGATTCGTCGCCGTGAGGAAACCGCTGCCACCCGTTCTTTATTGAACACAGCAAAATTGATGGATAGCAACCCAACTTTGCTGCGTTTGAAAGAATTGGAAAGCTTGGAAAAACTCACTGATAACATCGGCAACCTCACTGTTTATGGCGGTTTGGATGGCGTGTTAGAAAACCTAGTGCGGATTAAAGCGGCTTAATAACTGCTGTGACGCAAAGGCTAAATCTCATTATGAAGATAAAAACCTTTGCGTCATATCGATTATTCTACAATCACCTGTTTATAAGCAATACGTTGAAAAGGACTACTAACGGGCGTTAGGCTTCTGGCGGGTGTGTTGCCACTGGATGTGGGGATATAAGCCACGCCGTAGTTGCTGCTTTTGGCTGTGCCAGCGCTATTATCAAAACTGGCGATGATAAAATAGTCGCCAACCGTATTAGCATCAAAGCTAGTGCTGTATTCGCCATCATTAGCAATCGCATCAGGGGCAACGCCATCATCACGCAACAGCAATTCTGTGACTGAGCCATCAGGATGTTCGAGGCTGGCTTTAGCACTTACATCGGTCATCGGTAAATTATCACCAACCATCGCATGAACCAGTACCGACTCACCCACTGAGGCATATTCGCCAGCGGGTATATCCACGAGGGAAAAATAACTTTCCGCATTGTCTTTGGGGAAGCCAGCAACGCGGTATTCCACCTCCGCCAAGCTGTTATTATCAATTTGAATTTGCCAATTACCTGCTTCTGGATTGACCACCTCAAAATAACAAAAGTTTTCAATTTCTCCCACGTCACTTTCTTCAATCACATCGCCACAACCATCGGCTTCAGTAGCAACGGTATTGCCATTGGGATCGACGAGGGCAAGACTGGCATCATCGGTCACACCGAAATAGTTTAGACTGATTTCAACTTCACTTAAGCTCTCATCCAAATAAAAACTAAAGCTGTCTGAGCCTTCTATATCCCGGTAGTCACCGGCGATTAAGACATCGACAATCGGTGAAGCTTCGGCTTCGGCTTCTTCGACTAATTCGGGTAATTCGTCTAGGTCTGGAATCAACCAATAGCCCCCGTCGGTGTTTTCGCTCAATTCACGTAAATTATCATCTGCCTGATTGCCAGTAATAAATGCCAGTAACATGACTTCTTCATCCCGATAAGCCCGAATCACCGGGCTAGGCGCTAAACCGGTTAAGTTTTTGCCGGCGCTGAATAAAAATACGGCCCAGTTGGAATCTTCAGATAAGTTGGCCGCTTCCAGCTCTATTAAGGCGCTCTCTAGCGCATTGCCCATCGCGGGCAACTGCTGGCTTAATTGTAAGTTTTCAATCACGGCAATTAGATTATCTTTATCCTCTTCGGTTTGAATGGGCCTTGGGGCGGCAATCACACGGGCTTCGCTGGCAAAGTCCATAATCCCAATGCTGTCGCCGATTTCACTTCTATCAATAATTGACTGTAGTGTCGCTTTAATCGCCTCTAAGTCTTGCTTGCTCATCGCCGAGGAAGTATCAACCAATAATTGACGCACAATCGGGACATAATCGCTATTTTCACCCGCTCGGCGTGTGGTGTTAGCACTGCCGGGTTTGAAGCTGATTTTTAATTCGGAACGCGCCAATGTGACGGCATTTTCAGCGTTTATTTCAAGGCTAGGCATTTTACCCACGCTAGGAGCGACCGCTTTGAGTTCAGGATAAAAACTGCGATAAATTTGCGTTGGATCTTGCTCGGGATTACGCAATAAGGTATCCCAGCCGCTGGCTTGATGGACACGGAATTGTGCATTGCTAGGAGCGCTGTTGGTTAGGGCGGTGGAGAAATTTAACCAAGTCGCGTCTTTGAGGTTATCGTTTTCATCTAAGCCATTATCGGTATTATTCATTGCCGATTTATCCACGGGGACATCCTCTTTGCAAGGTGCACCTGCCTCGCCACAGGCTTCATCATCATTTTTATACTCATCATAGAGACCATAGAAAAAATGCCCCCACTCATGCAGCAAGGTGTAGCCGCCAAAACGCGGTTGGGCGAGCATATCCGTGCCTTCAAAGCTATCACAATGCTCTACCCGTGCGCCTTTCTCGCCGCGCCCAGCAACATGGGCATTGGGCCAGCAACTTTTTACCCAGACAATATCGGCATTGTCGGCATAGGCAGCGTCGGTGTAAATACTGACTTTGCCAAGGCGCTGCGCCCCATTTGAGGCTTCATAAACCGCATCAGCAAAATGATAAATATTGTTTTCGATAGCGGCTTTGCGGCTAATGGCATTGGCATAAGTATCATAATAAGAGACGCGCACATCATAGGTTTTATAGGCTACTTGGCTGCTGCTACTCGGACCTGGGGGATTGTTATTTGAGTCATCTTCAGTGCTGGTGACGGTTGCACTGGGTGTTGAGGCTTGTTCGGCGTAATGCTTGCGATATTGCCAATAATAATTAGTCGGATCAGCTGGGTTTTTGACAAAGTCCAACACCACGCTATAAGGTTGCCCGCCAATATCTAATTGACCGATATTCATGGTCAAGTCATTGCTGATGCTGGCACAGCCGCCTTGATTCACATCACAAGTCGCTGTACCCAGCGAGCTAGCATCCAGTTGCCACGCCAGCGCAGCGCCTGAAACCTTAGTAGAGAACAGCTCAGCACGGTAATTTTTTCCGGCATAATGAATACAAGCCAGTTCAAGATTGTAAGATTCAAGATCAATACTTGGTTTTGCACAATCTGCCGCAAAACTTGAAATAGGTAAAATCAAGCCACCACAAACAGTGACGCGCCAACCATTGGCTAAAATGGACATCAAGATTATTTCCTCTATGCAGGTGTATTCATATCGCTTAGTTTATCAATGACATTAAATGCTTTGGCGCATCAATAACTGATGTGACGCACTAAGCCAGTTTTTGTCATAATATAGTGACTTTCCACCTGCCTAGTCGTATTTAGCCGTGGAGCAATGGTGTTTTTTTTGCCTTTTGGGGCATTGAGAAACCTTTGCGTAACATCAATCAATAACCTTAAACTCAAGCGCTTCAACGCCATTATAAACATAAACACCATTTTCTAAAGCTTAGCCAAGATACATTTTAAATTTTCCCGCTAGCACTAAATTCCCTTGAAAAATAGAAATGGACAATTCATCCGTTAAGGTGACTTGTGCTTGATCTATTTTCATCGTCTCAGGTTGACCATCCCATCTTTTCCAAACGCAATTGTGGCGATTAAAAAGCATATCATTCCATCCGGCTAATACGAATACATCCGCAACTTGCTGTTGATGGCTTAAATCCGGTTGAATGAGCATACTCAAGTCTAAAAAATCAATGCTGTATATATTGTCTAAATCAGCCACGGCTTGATTAGCAAATAATTGCGGTATAAAAACCGTATCAACATACAAGTCGGGGACAAAATGCTGATGATTTGCATCCACAGTTAAGGCATTGGCAACTTGTAATGTTAATGTTGTCGTTTGTGCCAAACTGTCTTCAAGCACTAATTGACGGTAGTCGTGTCTCAGTAGTGATAAGTGTAGAATATACGGGTTTAGTCAATGCTCAGGCAGCTCAAAAACTCTGGGATTCTTTGCCCCCAGTCTATCGACAATGTGCCGTATCATACACTGACTATTGGGAAGCTTATCAAGTCGTTTTACCTAGCAAATGTCATCATGCTATTGGCAAAGAAACGGGGCTTACTAATCATATTGAACGTTTTAATGGCACGATGAGGCAACGTATTTCCCGCTTGGTTAGAAAGGCTTTATCTTTTTCTAAAAAAATCGAAAACCATATTGGCGCTCAGGTATTTTATTCATCATTATAACCAGTCGTTATGCTTGGATAATTGAACTTATACCGCTACCCGTACACGACTACCTAAATGCTTAACGACAAGTTTTTATGCTTAATTCCATCATCCGCTGTACATAACCTATTTCGTTGTCATACCAAGCCAATAACTTCACTTGCGTTTCATTAACAACCATCGTGGATAAAGCATCAATGACACTAGAGCAGGTTTCGCCTTCATAATCAACCGAAACCAAAGGACGCTCTTCGTAGCCAAGGATGTTTTTCAAATAAGTCTCTGATGCACTTTTCAACAACCCATTAACGCTCTCAACATCTGTGGGTTGTTGCATCTCTAAAACCAAATCAGTTAAGGAAGCATTCATTAAAGGCACGCGCACAGCCAGTCCATTTAGCCTGCCTTTGAGTTCGGGAAAAATGCTGGTGATGGCAGTGGCAGAACCGGTGGTGGTAGGAATTAAGGACTCAAAACCAGCACGAGCGCGGCGCAAGTCTTTGTGACCGTGGTCAACGACTTTTTGGGTATTGGTACGATTATGCAAGCTGGTAATCATGCCATGACGAATACCGATTTTTTCCTGCATGACTTTTATCACCGGCGCAATACAATTGGTGGTACAAGAGGCAGCGGTAATAATCTTATCTTCACCAGCAACGAAAATATCATCATTAATGCCCATGACAATATTTTTAATCCCTTGTTTCATCGGTGCGGCAACGATGACTTGTTTTATACCTTGGTCTACATAGGCTTGCACGGTTTCTTTGCTGCGAAATGCCCCCGTGGCTTCAATCACCACATCAGCGCCTGTGGCTGCCCAGTCTGTATCAGCAATGTTTTGATTCATCGAATAGCCCAGCGTTTGCCCATTAATTTCAATGCCTTCATCGCTGGCATTGGCAACATGATGCCAACGGCCATGGACAGAATCAAATTGCAATAAATGCGCAGAGCCTAGCGCATCGGTGGCTGTTTCGTTGATATGCACAAATTCAAGTTCTGGCCAGTCAAATGCCTGTCGTAAAGCCAAACGTCCCATACGCCCAAAACCGTTAATTGCCACTTTAATTGTCATCGCCTTATCCTTTTATGCAGTGAATCTGAACCTATCTTAAACAAAATACCCGCTTGGGGCAATTAGGGGTTAATAAATAAAAATATATATAACTAATATATACTCTATTAATACAAGCTAAATACAATAATATACAAATAGTTATTTTTTAAAAAATAAGTTAAAAGTTAAAGTATTGAATATTAAGTTAAATTAAAATTTTTTAATAAAAATATATTAGTGGTTATTGATTTTTTTACAAATAAATATAGAATTTATCTCGAAATTAATTTAGGAGATAGATATGAAAAACACCCCTTATTCCGTATTGGCTTTAGCCATTACTGCCAGTTTAGCCAGTCCAGTGTTAGCGGATTTTGGTAAGGTCAGCGAACAGCGCATGATGCGTATGGCCAGTCTTTATTTTGGCCTGAGCAATGATATTGGGGCTTCTGCGACCACGCCAGACGCTTATTTGCGGGATAAAACAGAAACGGCTGACAGTTTGATTAAACATTCAGGCAACTTAAAAGTTGAATTTGTCACCCGTGATGCGGGCAATAAACTGGACTTAATGGTGCTTTATCCTGCTGACAACCCAACGCACATTATTGGCTGTATTGAAGGCGGTGTTGAGGATTTGGAAAACGGCAAGAAAAACCCCTCCGTACAAGCGATCAATTTAGAAAATGGCAGCATTAACACAATTTTACGGGGGATGGATCGTTGCGATGGCATTCGTCGCACAGCTTGGGGCACGGTGTTAGCAACAGAGGAAACCGGGGACGGTCAAGCTTATGAAATTATTGATCCATTAAGCTTAAGCGAATGGACAGTAAACGATCGTGCAGCAGGGACGATTATCGATGCTGATGGCAATGCGGCGACTAAAATTATTAAACGCGATGCCCTACCAACGATGGCTTGGGAAGGTTTGACCGTTTTAGATTCTGGTGTGGTTATCGGTGGTGATGAATTACGCCCAGGTACCGATGTTGCCGACAGTGACGGCGGGGCGATGTTTAAGTTCATTCCCAGCAATTTGCACACAGGTGGTCGCATTGATGACTTGAGCCAATCACCTTTAGTTACTGGCAGTGTTTACGCCTTACAAATCAGTTGCCGTGATAGTAAACGTCAATATGGTCAAGGTTGTGAAGTGGGCAATGGTGCTTGGATTGAAGTCAGTGCTGCCAACGCCCGTATAGATGCGAACCAAAACGGGGCAACGGGGTATTATCGCCCTGAGGATTTACACAAAGATCCCAATTATACAGGCGAGGGTATCCGTTTTTGCTGGACAAATACCGGCAATGAAGGCGCACAAAACTATGGTGAAATCCTCTGTGCCATTGATAAAAAACCCAATGAAGCGCTTGCGGATGAATTAAATACCGTTGTCAACCGCTTTATTGTTGGCAACCCGGATATGAATTCACCTGATAGCTTTGAATTCCAACCCAAAACGGGCATCCATTATGTCATTGAAGATCACAAAAATGGGGATATTTGGGCTTGCTTACCAGACAGTGCTGATCGTGATTTAATGTCTGATGGTTGTATCAAAATGATTTCAGTGGTTGATCAAAGCGCTGAACCCACAGGATTTTTCTTCACGCCTGATGGAAAAACCGCTTATTTAGCTATCCAACACAGTGCTGATGCACAAGGGACTGAATATGATGGTTATCCTACCGATGATTTATTAAAGATCACAGGCTTCGGTAATGTCGCCAAACCCCGTGACTTAGATAAAGTATTAGACTTTAGCGTTGGCAGTGCCAACTTAGAAGCGGGTAATGTGGTGCGCCTAAATAATATTGATTATGCGGGCAATCCTATCAACGTAGGCATCAAGATTAATATGGACGGTACTTGGGAATTACGTCCTTAATCCAGAGTCGGGGCTTTAGCTCGCATTAGCGAGGTGAAAGCCCTTTTAAATTTGCTTCACTAAAAAACGAAAACAGCAACAAACCTTTCCTCAGAGTCTATGCGGAGTATGGGAGTCGTCGCGAAAATCAGATATTTTGAGGCTAATTCCGTGGTTTTGTGAGGCGAATAACGCGTTATTTAACGAATAAAAGCGCGGGATTAGACCAAAATAGCGGATTTGCAGCCGATTATTCATATTTCGCATAGACTCTCAAACCCGTAGGGCAGATAAACATCGTGCCATCCGCCATATCGAAGCCTAAAATGGTGGTTTTATAGACACTCACAACATTCATTAAAAACGAAAAATTGCAGATACCCATATAAATAGCGTATTAATTTAGTTTATTGTTTAAGTGGGTGTCCGGTTTTGTCGATTTGTTTTGTCCGGTTTCGGTTTTTCAAACAAAGCCACTCCCCTAAAATGTTGAGCTTCTTTCGTCAGCCCAACCTACACGCTGGTTGAGTGAAGTATCCATCAACTGTAAAACCACAGTTTTTCGCTACGACTCCTATCCCACGCAACCAGTCTATTAGACTGAGTTACTCACCCTTACCCTCCAGTTCTATTTCTACGGCGAAAGGCTGCGCATTATCTGCATCAAAGAGGGAAATACTAGCGGATACGGGATCGGAATCATCGGAGATCGAAAAATGAGGCGTACAACCAGTATTAACATCAAAAGTGGATGTGGGATAACAGGCTTGTATCTGTGCATCGACCCCATCTCCGTCGTGTTCTTGGAACGCCCAATACAGACCATCACTATCCTTAATCAAGCACCATGTGTCTGTCTCCCAAGAATATGCATTATCAGCAAACTCGACGGTATTTACCACTGTACCTGAAGCGGGAGCTGAACTAGGAACTTCGGCAAAGTTCGCTACGCAACGCTCAGAATTATAATTAAGTCCTTTATTTCCATAAAGGCACTCCGAGGAGGCACCATCGATCTGAAACCACTGTTCCTCGTAGCAAGCTTTGTTATATGGGCTTTCTGGATGTTGCACCTCGGCACTGGCTTTCCCAGACATTGCAACGGCTAATCCCAGAGTCCCTAACCAATACGGCAAAACACGCCGAGACGCACGCGACGTTACAAGCCGAGCGGAATTTTGTTGAGTGTGGGAAAAAGCCGAGAAGGAAATACGCGAATTCAAACGAAAAAATTGACTTAAAATCATAATAAACTCTTGATTATTTAATAAGTTGAAATTATCTAACTGTGAGCAGCACATAATTATTAAGGTAATCTGCTTCAAGAAAGATTTCCTTTAAGACACGACCATTTTATAGAAATTTTTCCACCAACAATACTTCTGGCAACGATTCAGAACATCCCTCAATCAAATTGTAGACACCCATAAATCAAATTGTAGACAAATTGTAGACACCCATAAAAATAGCATATTTTCTCCCCCTTCTTTAAGTAAAAACCGTTAAAATAGTCCCGATTGGATCTTGGCAGAGGATGTCGGCTTATGGATATTTTCAGTGGAAATCAAATTGTAGACACCCATAAAAATAGCATATTTTCTCCCCCTTCTTTAAGTAAAAACCGTTAAAATAGTCCCGATTGGATCTTGGCAGAGGATGTCGGCTTATGGATATTTTCAGTGGCATCAGTTCGGTAGATATTGAAATATTTACCCGCTGCGTTTTGCAAATTTTACTCCTCAGTGCCGAGGAATATCAGACTGACTTCGTGACGCTCACGGACATCCTTGTCCTTAGAGCTACTCAGATTCAGACTGATATACTGTCTTCTGCCCCGACACGTCCGGTGTCTCCCGTAGACCTTCGCACTGCGCTGCTACGGTTTACTCCCTCCCCTATGACTTAACGCCTCATACATTTCGACGCGGCGAGATAATTCCTCGTGCTCTGCACATCGACATTATCTCAACGCTCTGAAATGACGGCTAGTCGCGGACTACTCGACTTTGGCTAGCGCCTCTCCATGTCTCGCAGCGGCCGCTGTATTTTCTGGCTCAGAGGCGGCTTTATTTTCCCTAAGTCGTATTGATTTGCAGCATTTGCGCAATATTCGTCACCCTGAATCAGACTCAATTCATGCGCTTTAGATGAGCCTCGGCGCTTGATTATTTCCCCGCTCTGCGGTAATGAGCTGGTCAATATTGCCTCCGTTGCCAATATGACCGCGATTTTATTATTGCTGTTTGAAAGAGACACGCTGGGTTGGCTGAATATTTTCATCATGGTGCCCTTGCTTCTCTTATTTGGCGAAGTGACCCCCAAAACCATCGCCGTTAATCATCCGATTCGCTTTGCCACCCGCCTCACAGCCCGCGTTTTGCCCAAGAAAATAATTTAGTGGGAAATAATTTAGTGGGTGTCCTTAAGTTTTTATTGTGGGTGTCCTTAAGTTTTTATTTTTTAAGTTTTTCCTGGAAATAATTTAGTGGGTGTCCTTAAGTTTTTATTTTTAAGTTTTTCCTTAAGTTTTATCCTTAAGTTTTGATATATAAGGAAGCTGATTGGCAGATGGTATAAAAACCATTACAATGAATGTTCAGTGTCAACTTTGAGAAGAATAACCAACTAAATTAATTCTCTATTTATTTATCTGGCTTCTTTATCTAAAGCTGAATTAAAATCTGATGTTACGCAAAAGCTTCTTTTTGGCTTTAACAAGCCAAAAAACCGCCATTGCTCCACGGCTAAATTCCACTAGGCAGGTGGAAAACCACAATATTGAGATAAAAACAGGCTTAGTGCGTAACATCGGTTAAAATCACGAATCCCTTCTCGGTGATAGCGGCCTTACCCACCCACTGCTTCATGCTTTAATAAGCTAAAACCCTATGAAAATACTACAAAAAATCGGCATATCCTTTACTAAGCAAACATCGCTGTCACGGCGAGATAAAAAACTTCAACCGCTTTATAAGCAAGCTGCGTCTAAAAAACGCCTTGCAAAGTATCTTGCTCTGTGGCTTGGGTGGATGACTTTTGCAGTGATGTTCGGGGCTAATGCAAAGTACCCTACAACGATGGTTGGGCAAGACACAAGCCAGCTAAGGGGAACACTATTTACATGTACAACGCAGGATGGGGAATCTGTGAGGGATTGTGCTGGGAGTGTGTCTTACAAAGCCGATTCGGGCAAAATTTTTGATATGGCTAGTTATGAACCTCGCGAACTTGAGTGCCACAGTACGGGGTTTTCAGATTATGATCGCCTGATAAGCCAGCAGGCTTATGATAATTTGATGATTGAAACACAACTCGGTGATTTAGATTACGATCCTGTGTTGTCAATTGGCGGCGTTTGGGATCGAAATTTTAGCGGTCGGACTGTAACCATGTGTCTACGCAAAGCTATGACTACAGACCCTAACCAGAGATCATACAACAAGATTATAATGGCAGCTTTCCCACCTGTGCTGACAATGGATGGGCAAGCCATCAAACCTCAATTGTGGCCGGTAGAACCGATTGAGGCATATTGTGATACCTCCAGCACCTACAAGGAATGCTATGCGCTCGCAATAGAAGCTTATAATGTAGCACAATGCGCTGACTTCGATGGTGCAAATGAGCGCTTGTGCAGTGAGGCTAGCGGGATCATTACGGCAGAAGACAGTCTTTTATCTACTCCATTCCCCATTCCGGAAAAAGAGCCAGTTATTGAGGTAGATGAGAGTGAAAGTGATATTGAAGTTATTGGAGGCAACAAGTATATGTTTAACAATGATACATCACCTTCATTATTTGATGATACAGATTTTGGAACCATCGAGCTTAACAGTTGGGTTAAAGCCAATGCCTTTACCATCAAAAACATTGGTAAAGATGCCTTAAACCTCACCGACAACCCGCGCGTTACCATTGGTGGTACCCATGCCAATGACTTCACCCTCTTGTTGGATGCGCCTGCCAGCGTCGCCGCCAATGATGGTAAGGAAACCTTTATCATCGCCTTTAAGCCCTTGGAAACGGGTTTACGCACGGCTACGATCAGCGTTGCAAATAATGATAGCGATGACAATCCTTTCAATTTCTCTATTCAAGGAAGGGGGGTAGATAAACTCTTTCAGCTCGATGGGAATAACAACACGACGGAATGCCCTTCAATAATTTCCTATTCTAAAGAAAGTTCTCAATTGTACAGTGGTTGCCATTTCAAAAGTAATACACCATCAGGTTCACAGACATACTACCCATCAATTTCTCTGTCAGGGGAATTTTATTTGAACTACCTTGAAGATTTCACAAACAATCGTCCAAAGCCTTCAGAGGAAAAAACAGTTGATGGGGGATTATCCCAGAAATTGACGCTTGAACCAACAGAACAAGAACCAGCCTGTGACGCAAGTGATACTTATAGAACTCAACAATGGTCAAAACGGAAAAACAATTACTGGTATTGCTTCCGGGCTAAGGGGACAACAGATTCCATTTATATTAAATTCAAATATGTTGCCCTCAATGAAATCTTTACATCGGTCTCTATCACGACATCCCAAAATCCTGAACCGGGTTTGATATCAACCTATCCAGAAAGGGATGCAAGCAATATCGCCACAAATGCAAAGCTCGTAGCAACATTTAATGAAAAAGTACAAGCTGGGGACGGTCTTTTTTTCATTCGTAAATCGTCCAATGACAGTCGTATCAGTGAGATCAACGCGCAGGATCCTGACATAAGCTATGACAACGAAACCGTCACTATTGTTCCTCCAACCGAGTTGGAAGGGGACACTGAATATTACATCTTGATTCAAGAAGGCGCGATAATAGATGAAGAGGGCAATGCCTTCTATGGTATTGATTATAAAAAAACTTGGCAATTTACTACTGTAGCCGCCAGTTTAGCGCCTGAAATCAAGGTTTCCTTCAACGGTGCGGAAATCACGTCGGACGCACTCGCCACCGATTTTGGGACTACGACGGTCGGTCAGCCTCAAACCCTGACTTTTAATGTCTCTAATGAAGGTGATGATGACTTGAGCCTGTCGGATTTTGTATTGGCATCGGGAGATGGCTTTAGTGTAACGCCATTATCGAGCACCCCCATGACTCTAAGCCCAGGTCAGGATACCAGCTTGAAGATCACCCTAGATGCAACCCAAACTGGAGATTTCACCGCCACCGCAAGCTTGACGAATAATGACAGCGATGAAGGTAATTACGAGTTGAAGTTCAAGGGTTCGGTGAATCCAGTTGACACGCCCCCTCCTTCCTCGCCAGTATCTGGAAACATCGCTATTATCAGCGCGAGCAACGTGTATAGTGCCACAAATAAGCAAGCCATCACCCAATTACCTTCTACCGAAGCCTTGATGGTCGATGAATACGGCAATGAGGGACCTCGAGGCGACAACCAAAGCACGATTACCCTAAGTCGAACCGTGGCCAGCAGTGCCAATGCCAGCGCGACAGGCGTGGACGTGAAGGTTTATGGTGGGGATAGTGTGAAAACTAGTGAATACACATTGTCTCCAGAACGTGTAGATTGGGGGGCAGGAGATCTAGATGATAAACTCGTGACCCTCACCTTGATCAACGATACCGAAGTGGAACTTCCAGAAACCCTGACCATTACCTTGGAAAATCCATCCAATGGCGCGACCTTGGGAAATGCAACTTTAAATCTCAGTGTTATCAGCAACGATCAAGAGCCTGAGTCCGGAGGAGAGCAACCATGGGAAATACTCCCTCAAGGCAATAGTGGCTGGCAAAAAAATACCGCGCTCCAAGGAAATGTCTCGCCGTTGTTCGGTAATAGGGAAGAACTCAAAGCCAGCCCCGCTTGGTTCGATGGTGTGGTCAACGATGCCAATGGCAAACGGCAACAAGCATTTCGCGCCAATGCTTATGTTCACCTCCAAGGCTTTATCGCGCCATCGAGCGAGCAACGCAACCAAGCTGCAAGCCTATACGTTTTTGTGGAACACATCACGAATGGACAATCTTTCTGGTATCAACTGGATGAGACTGGTCAAGCGCACAAGTGGAATCAAGATCCCGATACGCTCCGCCCGATAGCTCAAAGGGAAAAATTAGGAAAGAAGATAACCTTAGATATATATCAAGGGAATTTAGACATTTCTGGAGTGTTCCATGTTTATGTTGCCTTCCGCGAAAATCCCAAGGAAGGCACGGATAGCCCTCAAGCCATTCACTACAGCAGAGAACCCACAAGCTTCTTCGTGGGTAACAGTCAGGGACAAATGGTGAAAAGTGGATTTGGTGATCAAAGCCATTTCGACACGCGTTTGAAACTACTGAATCAAGGTGTCACTGGCGATAATTTGGAAGCCAGTCAACAAGACCCGCTAGAAATTAGCTGCACTGTGCGAGCTCAATCGATGCACCAAAATCACGAGGTCAAGCTCAAAATCTGGTTTGAACGTCAAACCAAAGGGAGAACCGAGTATTATCACCGCGATGGAAACATTTGGGGCAGCACTCAACAAGCCCCTGAACCAACTCAATTGCCTTCCGCTGGTAACATAAACCTGGAAGAAAACGGCAATAATATCGTGATTTATAACGGCAAATTGACCAATGCAGCAGGTCATTATACCTTCTACATTGGTTATCAATTGTCAGATGGGACCTTCCTTGAAACCAAGCAACCACTGCAATTCACCATTCGCTAAAGCTGATACCACGTCTTATCATTTTATTGGCAAGACGTGGTTGAACTTAGCTGGTATCATTGATTGCGCTACGTAGGCAAGGAGATAAGGACATCTATTAAATTACTGATGTTACGCACTAAGACTGTTTTTATCTCAATATTATGGTTTTCCACCTGCCTAGTGGAATTTAGCCGTGGAGCAATGGCGGTTTTTTGGCTTGTTAAAGCCTTTGCGTAACATCAGTTAAATTATCTTAGTTTTTTTCAGTTTTCCTTAAAATTTCAATGGGTGTCCGGTTTCACGGTTCTCATTTCCTTGTATACGCTCTCATTTGTAGAAAAAAGAAATTCTTCCTTGAGCTGAAAAAAATATTTTTTGGGTAAAAACTTTGGTAATAAAGGCCACAGTTTAGTTTTCAACGGAATGCCATGAAGAAACAAAACTAATGCAGCCTGTCCCATTTCCGATGTTATGGTTTCTGCATGGGTTGAGTAGTAAACAGCAAGTTTCATGATTTTTTCTGCTTTTTCGTCATTTTCCTTGCTGACGCAATTTTCAATTTCAGCCGACATATCTACCCAAAACTCAAAAGGTGAGTCACACTTTCTTATGAATTTGACCTCTTCAGGAATGTAAAATATTGCAAGTGACTTCCAGTCCATCTTTCTCTCTTCTGTTTCTCTCTTAAAAATCCCATGCACAACAGCGCAGAAAATACGTAAAATGAGTGTTTATATTTTTTCATGGTGAGTAGTATTTTATGGTGTATAAAATTGAAGATCCAACAAAAGAAGAAATAAAACGTCCATATTTATTTTATGTCAGATTGCTTATCTTTCCAGCTACAGTGATTATTCCCCTGTTATCGTTTGATTTATCTACAGGGACTGTCATGATAGTCACTATTATATTTATAACACTGTTTAATATGTGGCAAACAAAATTATACAAAGAAGAAAAATATGCCTTATCCCTCAACATTGATGAAAGAACCATTGACTATGCTTTAGGTGATAAAAATATCATTACACTTGATTTGGATAAGGTCTGTATTGTTTCAGGACAAAATGGTTTAAGGATATTGCATAAAAAAACCAATATTCATTTACAACAAGCCCATTTTCCTGAGATTCATTTAAGTAAATTTGCTGATATGCTGATCAAAATACAGCGCCGAGAGCCGTATAAATTTAACAACTATGTTCAAGTTTGGCATGGTAGAAGGATACTGACAGAAATTATTTTTTATTTTATTTTTTATGGCTTGCTTCTCAATTTATTATGAATTTTAAATTATTTGTCTAAGTAATACTGGCTATGTATTTTTTTGATGTTATGGTAAGAAAGACCAAGGTTAGTATTGTTATTTTTTAATTTCCTCCTTGAGTTATCGTTCTTAACCGATTCTGTAGAGCGGATAAACATCGTGCCATCCGCCGCCTAAAAACTTAGAGAATATGCTCAGTATTAGGGCTTTGTTTATGGTGTATGGCGTTGTACTTATACACCTTATACCAATTGCAATGTTAGTTGCTCCAGTGATGGAATCGGGACTTTAGTCCCGTTCAGGCACGGCTGAAGCCGCGATTCCAGTTATTGGTTCTTTTTAGTTTGTGATTGGTATTATGTATAAATCAGACATCCAAGCCCCCTTTATTTAAGTTGGTGTCCGGTTTCTTGTTTCTATGGGGTGTCCATATATGTTCGGTTTCATCCATGGACTTTCAGTCCATAGTTGTTGATTTTCAAAGAGTAACAATCCAATTACAAACCTCTGCCAATTGCTTTGGCTTTGTTAAATTAGCACAGTTTGAAAGCTCCTTAGATTTACACTGCGCAAAAATCTCTTTTGCCATTGCTGCTTCTATCGCTGCCCCAATAAATACGGTATGAACACTTTTATTTAATTTACCAAAGGCAGTTCTTATTCGTGTAAGGGCTGTATTTGCAGTTTTCCAATGCTCATCAGCACCAGCAGGGTCAATTCCACCCTTTAATTCCCCTAATGCTAAATAATTATCCTGTTTAGTAATGAAATCTTTGAATATTTTTGTGTTCTTGTTATTCACATCAGATGAATTAAACAAAACAATATCAATATTTTTTTTAACAATAGGGATTGTTAAGTCATAATAAAGTAGCCTACTTTTATTGCCATTCTTCCATTTTATAGCTTTGACCAAGTTACTATAATCTTCGTGAAAATTTTCCCCAGAAATCCATTGTTTAGTGTGTTTGTCAAAATATTTGAATTTGTAGTTGCGAATAACAAGTGCAGAAATAATATTCTGAGTGAGTTTTTCTCCTGCCAGCCCGCCTACTATATTTCTCATCCTTCCACCAAGTGCATCTCCCTGTGTTAGCAAATACCTATTTATAAGCTCATCAACATAGCTATCTCCTGCTGTCACAAGATATTCTTCAACAAAATCTGTAAGTATATCCTTAGTGTCCTGAGATTGTAGGTACCCTCTAGCTTTTGTGGAAACACCAGCAGCCTCACACATACTAATAGTAATATCATTATTACTGATTAAATCGAGCGGATTTTGATACTCGTCTGCGACTGACCTAAAAGCAGATGCCATATTTATATAATGCGTAGCTTCCTTGCTTTTTCTCAAGGCAATACTCAAGAAACCTAATTTTGTTTCTTCGTAGGTGGTTTCTAAATCCTTAGCTATTTTTATGTGCTTATTAAAATCATTTGCCATCAAAAAATTGCTCTTTTATAGATTCAGCAATAACATTAGCTAGTTTTGGTGGAACAGCATTACCAACTTGACCAAACTGAGTCATAGTTGTTTTTCGTTTACTACTGTAAGAATCAAGCCGAACTCCCGTGAATTCCCAGTCAATTGGGAATGTTTGAAGGCAAGCTAATTCTCTAACAGTTAGCATCCTTTGTTCATAAGGATGAATAAAGTCACGATACCCACTCCTCGTAACAGTTGGAGAGGGTAAATCAGGATTCAGCCTTCTATATGTTGAGCCAAATGTTTTTTGTTGATTAGATAGCTTATCACCAATTGGTACTGATCGAATTTTATCTAAAGTGCTCGGTGAATGGGCAGTCATTTGATGATTTTTAATAGCCATATTTTTCTATCCTGCCTTTTATTGTTTGTGAAACTCGTTTGGCTGTTTCAGAAGGTTCATCTGCTGGAGCTAAATTCCCAATAGCATCCCATGCTGTAACGTATGGAGTTAGTGGCTTATCAAATAAATCAGGTTCAATATTTGTAACAGAACCGTGGGTAGGCTGAGGAAATAAAAAAGTTTTATCAATTCTGTTGCCTACTATAAAAAGCCGCTCTCTGTGTTGAGGCACGCCAAAATCAGATGCATTTAATATCTTATATGAAACTTCATAATGGTATTCTTTGTCTTCATACATGACAGGCTCTTTAAATTCATTTAAAACTGCTTCTATAGCTTTGCCTTTTTCCCAATTTAACATTCCTTTGACATTTTCCATTACAAAAGCTTTTGGTAAAGCCTCATGGACTACTCTAGAAAATTCAAGTATCAGCATTCCTCTATCATCGTCCATACCCATTCGTTTACCCGCCAGACTAAAAGATTGGCAAGGCGGTCCACCAATTACAAGTGCAGCCTCAAGTGGTCTTAATTTTGCCGCCTGAAGTATTTTTTCTGTTGTTATTTTACTAACATCACCTTCTATCACTTCTAAATTGGGACAATTTACTCTTAATGTATTGCAACATGATGAATCTTGTTCAACTGCAACAACTATATCAAAGCCTGCATCTCTGAATCCGATGTCCATGCCTCCTGCACCAGAAAATAGGCTAATAACTTTACGGTTTTCAGTCATTTTTCACCAAACCTTAAATTTTACACATATCAGAGTCAATTCTAACATTTCTCTATATCAGACTTTAGTACTCATAACAATGGAAATCAGCCGCGCAGTGTAACGGAGTCGGACTGCATTTCCATTGATGGGCGGCAAGCGCAGCGTAGTCCGCCCATCTAGGATCCGTATATCCATCCATTTTGAACATAATTTCGCATAAAAAATACAATATAGCGCCTTTTTCTAACAGGATATCATGTCAAAATGAAGCTTATACAGAAAACCATTAAATTTTTTGTTGCTTATTGTTGCGGGTTTTTTGTTTAGGCACAAATTGTTTTGTCTTTTAATCTAGCCCGCCGTTAGAGACGTAGCCGTGCTACGTCTCTACGATTGCACCCCGCTAATAAAATACTCCACTGCCTGCACCCTTGCGGTAATATTTTTCAAATGCTTTTGAATATGAATATTTTGCTGTTGGTCGAGGCGGTATTGCACGGGGTGTTTTTGGATAAATTGAATCAGGCGCATCGGGTCTATCGGCGGTTTGTCGCCGAATTGCAGTTTGCCGCCGCTCTCGCCTAGGCTGATTTTTTCTATGCCCAGCGCGGTGGTTTTGAATTTCAGCGCCGTGATTTCAAATAGGTTTTTGGTCGGTTCGGGCAAGAGTCCAAAGCGGTCGATTAGCTCAATTTTTAGGTCGCGCAATGCGTCAGAATTATCAGCGCTAGCGATGCGTTTATACAGACTTAAACGGGTGTGGACATCGCGAGTAGAAACCAGACGAGTAGAAACTAAAGAAACCAAGAACTAAAGAAACCAGACACCCACTAAAATTTTAAGGAAAACTAAACAAAAACAAAGATAATTGAATGACTGTCCTTAATACTATATTAATACTAGTTTTAAAGAGCCTTGCGCGGTAATTTCACACGCGGGGAACTGTAAGGGGAAAGCGGGTAACTGCTTGTTCTACCTCGATGAAAATAATTTTATGCTGGTAATTTTTTTTGGAATTAGTATAAAATTCTCATCTTCCAGTAAAAGCGATAAGGATACTTATGCGTCTACTCATTATTTTATTCTTAAGTTGTTGGTTTAATTTGAGTTATGCCAAAACTACAGAAGAACATGCGCTAACACTTAGCGATGCCTCTGAAATTATCTTGCAGCAATATCCCGCTGAAAATGCTGAATATCGATTGCTCTGGGTTGCGAATGCCTTTGGTTTTCGCGACAGCCATCGCCATGTAGCCGCCTCACTGGCCAAAGCGGGTTTTGATGTCTGGTTGACCGATTTACAAGAATCCTTATTTATGACCCGCAGCGTCCACAATATGCGCACGCTCAGCGGGCACTATGTCGCGGAATTATTGGAACATTTGCAAAAGGACAATGATAAAACGCTGATTGTGCTAGGAACACATTCTGCTGCCATGCCGATTTTGCACGGCGCGCACACTGCACAAGTTAAACTGGGCGATGACCGTACTCTGGGCGGTATTATGCTGTTTTCTCCATCTTTATACTTGAAAGTGCCGCAACTAGGCGAAGATGCACAATATTTGCCGGTGCTCAATCTTAACCGCTTACCTGTTTTTATTTTCCAAGCTGAAGAAGACGGCAATCGCTGGCATTTAGAAAACTTATTGCAAACTTTCTATGCTGGCGGTAGCCATGTTTACGCCGAGATACTGCCAGGCATCCGCAGTCTATTTCCCTTTGATGATGAGCCCGCTTCGGCAATGGCAAAAACAATACAGCAAAGCTTGCCCAATAAATTTAAAGCGCGTTTGCCCCTATTACGCAACTCGCCACTAGCACCGATGCGTAAAGCCGCATTGCCTAAACTCGACACCGACTCAGGGGTAGATTTAGGCTTAAAACCCTATCGCGGCAAAGTGCAACCGATGCCAATAGCGCTAGCTGATGCCAACGGCAAGCACTACAATCTCACGGATTATCAGGGGCGTGTTACCGTGGTTAATTTCTGGGCAAGTTGGTGTCCCCCTTGTGTGGAAGAAATCCCCTCGCTGAACCGTTTGCGTGAAAAGATGCAAGATGCCCGCTTTAGCCTCATTTCTGTCAACTATGCCGAAAAACCAGCAACCATTCGAGCATTTATGCAGCAGGTCGTGGTTGATTTCCCCGTGTTAATGGATACCGAAGGGCAAGTGTCAGCACAATGGAAAATCTTTGCTTATCCGTCCACCTTTGTGATAAACCCACAAGGAAAAATCGCCTACGGTGTGAATGCCGGCATTGAGTGGGATACACCAGAAATCATAAGCACTTTGCATAGCTTATTGGATGATAGTCCTTAACCGTAGAGCCATAGCACTGTTACGGCTCTACGATTGCATCCCTGCAATAAAATATTCCACCGCCTGCACCCTCGCGGTAATATTCTTCAAATTTTTCTGTACATGAATATTTTGCTGTTGGTCGATGCGGTATTGCGCGGGGTGTTTTTGGATAAATTGAATCAGGCGCATCGGGTCTATGGGCGGTTTGTCGCCGAATTGGAGCTTGCCGCCGCTCTCGCCTAGGCTGATTTTTTCTATGCCCAACGCGGTGGTTTTAAATTTCAGCGCCGTGATTTCAAATAGGTTTTTGGTCGGTTCGGGCAATAGTCCAAAGCGGTCGATTAGCTCAATTTTTAGGTCGCGGAGTGCGTCAGAATTATCAGCGCTGGCGATGCGTTTATAGAGGCTTAAACGGGTGTGGACATCGTGGACGTAATCCTCGGGCAACAAGGCGCTGACTTGTAGGTCGATTTCGGTGCCGTGGTCTAGCGGGCGTGAGAGTTCCGGTTCTTTGCCTGCTTTAAGTGCTGCGACAGCGCGTTCTAAGAGGTCGGTGTAGAGGCTAAAGCCGATTTCTTGCATATGTCCGCTTTGCTCTTCGCCCAAAAATTCCCCCGCACCACGTATTTCTAAATCATGGCTGGCAAGGGTAAAGCCTACGCCCAGCTCTTCGAGTTGGCTGATGACTTCAAGGCGTTTTTGTGCGTCTTTAGTAATGGAGCGTTTGGGTGGGGCGACCAGGTAGGCGTAGGCGCGATGGTGTGAGCGCCCGACCCGTCCGCGCAGTTGGTAGAGTTGCGCAAGACCGAGTTTGTCGGCGCGGTCGATGATGATGGTGTTGGCGGTGGGAATATCAATCCCGGTTTCGATAATAGTGGTGCAAACTAAAATATGATGCTGGCGATGATAAAATTCTTGCATCACTTGTTCGAGTTGGCGCTCGGGCATTTGTCCGTGGGCGACACCGACGCGGGCATCGGGCATCAGTTCTTGCACCTCGCGGGCGGTTTTTTCGATGGTCTCGACTCGATTATGGAGAAAGTAAATTTGTCCGCCGCGCTGGAGTTCGCGTTGCATCGCTTCGCGTAAAATCTCCGCCTGCCATTGGCAAACAAAGGTATTGATAGCGAGGCGTTTTGAAGGCGGCGTGGCGATGATGGATAAATCCCGCAAGTCGGACATCGCCATGTTTAAGGAGCGCGGAATCGGTGTGGCGGTCAGGGTTAGAATGTCCAGTTCGGCGCGCAGGGCTTTGAAGCGTTCTTTTTGTTTGACCCCGAAGCGGTGTTCTTCGTCGATAATAATCAAACCTAAGCGTTTAAATTTAACCGAGTTTTGCAGCAGTTTATGCGTGCCGACCACCAAGTCTATATCGCCGCTGGCAATCGCCTTGAGGGTTTCGGTTTGTTGTTTGCTGGTGCGAAAGCGTGAGAGTTGCGCGACTTTCATTGCCCAATCGGCAAAACGGTCGGAGAAGGTTTCGTAATGTTGTTGCGCTAACAGTGTGGTGGGCACGAGGACGGCGACTTGATGCCCGCCTTGGATGGCGACGAATGCCGCGCGCATCGCCACTTCGGTTTTACCAAAGCCAACATCACCACAAACCAGCCTGTCCATCGGTTGTGGGCTGCGCATGTCTTTTAAGACCGCTTGAATCGCTTGTGCTTGGTCGGGGGTTTCTTCAAAGGGGAAACTTTGGGCGAAGTTTTCATATTCGAGTTCGTCAATATCAAAGGCATGACCTTGGCGAGCGGCGCGGCGGGCGTGAATATCGAGCAACTCGGCGGCGACATCGTGGGCGCGTTTGGCGGCTTTTTCTTTCGCCTTTTGCCATTGTTTGCTGCCGAGTTGGTGCAGCGGTGCGTGTTCGGGGTCTACGCCACTAAAGCGGCTAATCAGGTGTAAGCTGGTAATCGGCACATAAAGTTTGGCTTCTTTGGCGTATTCGAGCTGTAAAAACTCGGTATCCATGCTGTCGATACTGAGGGTGGTTAGCCCCAAATATCGCCCCACGCCGTGTTCTTCGTGTACCACCGCATCGTCGATTTTTAATTCGCTCAAGTGGCGGACAACGCTGTCTTGGTCTGTGCCTTTTTGTTCGCGCAAACGCCGCTGGGCAACGCGCTCGCCGAATAATTGGTTTTCGGTGATTAAGACATATTCAATGCCGTTTTCGCTATAACTCAAACCTTGGGTCAGCGGCGCGATGGTGATAGCCAAATCGGGCTGCTGGGCTTGGAACTCGGCAAAATTGTCTAGCCGTTGCGGTTGAATATCGTACTTGCCTAGCAGTTCGATTAGGGCTTCACGTCTGCCCGAACTTTCGGCGCATAACAACACGCGGCGTTGTGGGTCGGTGAGGTAGTCTTGTACCGGCGCTAGCGGATTTTTTTGTCGATGATTGAGTTTAAAATCCGGTGCAGGCGCGGCGTTGAAGTGCAGGCGTGCGCTTTTATCGCTGGTTTCTGGATGCAGGCGGATATAGCTTTGTTTCCCGAGTTCGTGAAACAGTTGGTCAACACTTAAAAACAGCCGTTGTGGTTCTAAAATCGGGCGTTCGATGTCGTGGCGCAGTTGCTCATAGCGGGCTAAAATTCCCTGCCAATGGTGTTGCATTTTTTCGTGTAAATCACCGACAGTAAAACACAGGGCATTGTCGCCGAGATAATCAAATAAGGTATGGGTTTCGCTGAAAAATAACGGTGCATAAAATTCCAGCCCTGCGGTGGGAATCGCTTTGCAGACATCTTTATACAGGTTGTTTTGTAATTTATCGTTGGGGAAGGTCTCTAGCCATGCTTGCTTGAATTGGGCAATGCTGTCTTTGGTCAGCGGGTATTCGCGTGCCGGTAGCAGTTTGACTTCTTTGAGTTTTTCCCCGCCTCGGCGCTGGGTTTCGGGGTCAAAGGTGCGCAGCTCTTCGATTTCATCATCAAATAAGTCGATACGGTAAGGCTGTTTGCTGCCCATCGGATATAAATCCAAGAGACTGCCACCGCGCAAGGTGTACTCGCCGTGTTCGGCGACTTGTTCGACTCGGCGGTAGCCCGCTTGTGCCAGTTGTTCAGCGAATGTATTTAAGTCGAGTTTTTGCCCTTCACGTAAAATTAGGCTTTGCCCGTGGATGTAATTTTGCGGCGCAAGGCGTTGGGTTAAAGTCGTTAGCGGCAACACCAAAATGCCTTGCTTGGCATGGGGCAATTGATACAACGTCGTGAGGCGCTGGGAAATAATATCTTGATGGGGGCTGAAATGGTCGTAGGGCAAAATCTCCCAGTCAGGAAATTGCCAAATTGCTAAATCACTGTCACCTAAGAAAAATTCTAAATCGTTTTGCAGTTGCGCCGCGCTTTGCATGTCAGGGGTGATCAGCATCACCAAGCCTTGATGGGCTTTGGCAAGTTCGGCGAGCATCAAGGCGGTGCTGTCGCCTGCAAGACCGTGCCAGTCTAGGCGTTTACCACGGCTGAATTTTAACGGAGGTTGTTGTAAAGCAGATAGAGTCATTTTCAAGAGCCACGACGGCGGATATTTAGGCGATTGCCTCGGGATAAACACAAAACAAAGGTGTGCAACATATAACGCCCCACAGCCCACCAAGAATTAAAAATACGCGAACAGCCATCATGACGGATTTGCATATTAATAGACACTTCTTCTATTAACAGCCCGTGATTTTCCAGCAGCAACAACACGCCCAAGTCTTGATAATCAAGCAAAGTGGCTTTTTCCGAGGCGAGCAGTTGGATGGCTTTATGGTTATAGGCACGCAGCCCCGAGGTTAAGTCGGCATAGGTCACACCAGAGATAAAACGAAACAAAGCCCAAGCAACACGGCGCAATAAGTCCCCGCGCTCAGGAAATGCACCGATAACCACATCAGAGCGGGCTTTGAGTAAAATCCGGCGCAAAATCGGCACGGAGGCGGCCTCGTGTTGCCCATCAGCATCCATAGTAATCACCATCGGATACTGGTGTTGCTCAGCATAGCGCAAGCCGGTTTGTATCGCTCCCCACGCGCCTAGAGAAATGGATAAATTAAGCACGATTGCCCCAGCGTTAGCAGCCAATGCGGCCGTATTATCGCTGCTATTATCGTTGACCAGCAAAATATCGGCATAGCCCAAGGCTTTGGTTTCTTCAATAATTTGAGCGACACTGCTGGCTTCATTTTTGGCGGGAATAATAATCAGCAGTTTGTTTTGCTGTGCAGCGTTATCAGCGGGGGACATGCGGTTCTTACACTTGGTGGCGTTAGTGCGGTATAAACGCGCTAGGTTTTTAAAAAATAAGCCTATTATCATAACATAATATACTTATCTTTGCTGGGAAATTGCGTGAAAAGAACGATCCAATGTCTTGAGATAAGGATAAAACGGGATGCATGTCCCGCTTTACTAAGATAGCTTAAATATCGATATGTAAGCCCGCATTATTTGCCAATTCGATAAAATCAGGGAAAGAAGTCGCAACATTAGCGCAGTCAGTGATGGTAATTTCGCCGCTGGCGCGCAAGCTTGCCATCGCAAACGACATCGCGATACGGTGATCTCCGTGGCTATCGACCTTGCCACCTTGGATTTGTCCGCCTTGAATAATCATGCCATCGGGGGTGGGGCGCGCATCAATGCCTAAGGCTTGTAAGCCTTCCGCCATCACTTGAATGCGGTCGCTTTCTTTGACCCGCAGCTCTTCTGCCCCTGTGAGGCGGGTTTGTCCCTCGGCACAAGCGGCGGCGACAAACACAGCGGGAAACTCATCAATTGCTAAAGGCACGAGTTCTTCGGGAATATCGATGCCTTTGAGTTGGCTGGATTTAATCCGCAAATCAGCGACGGGTTCTGCCCCGGCTTGGCGTGGGTTGAGGATTTCTATCTCTGCGCCCATCAGTTTGAGGATGTCGATAATGCCTGTGCGGGTGGGGTTAATGCCGACTTCGGTCAAGGTGACATCGCCTTGCTTCGCAATGCACGCGCCGACCATAAAAAATGCTGCTGAGGAGATGTCCGCAGGCACTTGAATATCGCAGGCTTTTAACGTCGCCCCGCCTTGGAGACAAATTTGATTGCCATCGGTTTGCACATCGACCGAAAAACTGCGCAACATGCGCTCGGTATGGTCGCGGGTCGGCGCAGGTTCGATAAGACAGGTTTCGCCTTCAGCATATAAGCCCGCCAGTAATAAGCAGGATTTGACTTGGGCGCTAGCAACGGGCAGGGCGTAGTGAAAACCGTGTAAGCCTTTGCTGGGGGTAATTTCTAAGGGCGGTGTGCCTTGTTCGTTGCTGTGTACCTCTGCGCCCATTTGTTGTAGCGGAATGGTGACGCGGCGCATCGGGCGGCTGGAGAGGGATTTATCGCCTGTCAGGGTCAGGGGAAAGTTTTGCCCAGCAAGCAAACCGCTGAGTAAACGCATCGACGTGCCGGAATTACCTAAATACAGCGCCCCGTCAGGTTGTTTGAGTCCATGCAAGCCCACGCCGTGAACCACCAGTTCGCCACTTTGCGGATGTTCGACTTTAACGCCCATAGCTTGAAACGCGCCCAAAGTCGCGAGGCTGTCTTCACCTTCAAGAAAGCCAGTAACGTGGCTTGTGCCCTCGGCAATAGCGCTAAACATCACCGAGCGATGAGAAATGGATTTATCACTGGCAACGCGGAAGCTGCCTTGAAGTTGTGTTGAGGGTTGAAGCTTAAAGGTATCCGCGACTGACATGGGTTGGAGTAACTCCTAAAAACGTAATGTGACGCGCCGCTGGAGCGACGAGGTAGGCATTCCCACGCTGGCGCGTGGAAACGAGTGATTATATTATTTGAGTACAGCTAATGCGGCATCATAGTCCGGTTCTTGGACAATTTCAGGCACTTGCTCAGCGTGTAGCACGGTGTTATCGGCATCCAAAACCAAGACCGCACGAGCAGAGAGTCCGGCAAGCGGCCCATCAACGATTAATTGTCCATAATCTTTGGCGAATTTTTTACCGCGAATCATAGATAAGGTCACGGCTTTGTCGATGTTTTGCGCTTCACAAAAACGCGCGCTAGCAAACGGTAAATCAGCAGAGACCACCAAGACCACAACATTATCCAAGTCATTGAGCGCTTGGTTAAATTTTTCGGTGGAGGTGGCGCAAATGCCGGTATCCAAACTGGGGACGATGTTAATGATTTTGCGTTTGCCAGCAAAATCGGCTAAACCGACATCGCTTAAATCATTTTTGGTCAGACTAAATTCAGGCGCGGTGCTACCAACGCTGGGTAAATCGCCATTGGTGTTGATGGCATTGCCTTCTAAAGTAATTGTGGCCACGTTAAGCTCCTTAAGTTTTTTTATTCAGTAATTATCGCGAGAACAATGCCATGGTTTCAATATGCGCTGTGTGCGGGAACATATCCATAATCCCCATCCGCTCAAGCTTCAAACCCTTGCCTAGCAAAATTCGACTATCTCGCGCCAGTGTTGCGGGGTTACAAGAGACATATAAAACCCGTTTAACCCCTTCCAATGGCAACTGTGCCAAGATTTCCTCAGCGCCACTGCGCGGTGGGTCGAGTAACACGCAATCATACTCGGCTTTGAGCCAATGGGCTAAAATCTCGGTTTGCTGCAAGTCGGCGACCGCATAGCTGATATGCTCAATGCCATAGCTTTGTGCATTTAAGTCAGCGCGCTTAATCAAACTGGCATCGCCCTCTACCGCTGTAATATGGTTACTCAGTTGCGCTAATGCTAGGGTGAAATTCCCTAAACCACAAAATAATTCTAAAATCCGCTCATCTTGTTGTGGCGCGAGCCAGTCCATCGCTTGGGCGACCATTTGCCGATTAATATCAGGATTGACTTGGGTAAAATCTAAAGGCAAAAAGTCGAGTTTTAAGCTGTCACTGAGGCTGTAATACAAAGGCGTGGACTCTTTGGGATAAATCGGCTCAAGGCTATCGGGGCCGGCGGCTTGTCCATACAGGTGAATCCCCGACTCCTCGGCAAAGGCTTCAAACTTTTGTCTATCGGCCAAACTTAAGGGGCACAAATGCCGTACCACAATTGCGGCGTGATTTTCACCAACCGCGACTTCTAGCTGTGGGATTTGCTGGCGCGCATCCATGCTTTCGATAAGGCGACTTAAAGTCGGTATTTGCTCGCTGATTTGCTGATTGAGAATCGGGCAATCATCCATATCAGCGATAAAAGGGCTGTATTTTTCCCGAAAACCAATCAAAAGCCGCTCTTTTTTATGCACATATTTAACCCCGAGGCGGGCTTTATAGCGGTAGCCCCAGACAGGGCTTTCCAAGGTGGTTTCTATGTGTTCTGGGGTGGCTGTGCCCATGTGCTGGAGTTGCTCTAGCACCATGTCGAGTTTATAGCGTCTTTGCGCCTCTGAACTTAAGTGCTGTAAATTACAACCGCCACAAATGCCAAACTTGCTGCATTGTGGCTCCACGCGATCAGGGTGCGGATTTTCTAATACCTTGGTGACTTGGGTTTCATCAAAGCGCTTATGGGTGCGTTTATAGACCATTTCCACGGTCTCGTCGGGCAAGCCGCCGAAAACAAACACGGTTTTGCCATCAATATGGGCAACCCCACGGCCATCGTGGGATAAGTTATCAATTTTTGCAACTACGGGTTCTGTGGGAATTCTGCGAGCGCGTCGGCGACGACCTGCCATAATCTACCTGTCCTAGTGTGGAAATTTTACACACGCCGCTGAGGCGACGTGCTTGCGGGGTAAAAATTGATGTTAAGCGTCTAAATTAGCCACCGTGAGTGCATTGTCTTCAATAAAGGCACGGCGCGGCTCGACTTGGTCACCCATCAAGGTGGTAAAAACCTCATCGGCGGCAATCGCATCTTCAATCCGCACTTGCATCATGTGCCGAACTTCGGGATCCATCGTGGTTTCCCACAATTGCTCGGGGTTCATTTCCCCCAGACCTTTATAGCGCTGAATGTGCAAACCGGTGCGTACTTGCGCCAGCAGCCATTCAACCGCCTCACTAAACTGGCTAATTTCTAGGCGTTTTTCGCCATATTGGGCAAACGCGCCCGGTTCGAGCAAGTCATTGACCTGTGCACCTAAGCTCATCATGCTGCTGTATTCGGCAGACTTAAAGAAATGCGTGCCTAAAATGGTGCGTTTATTGACCCCATGAATTAGCAAGTTAATGTGCAATTCTTCCATCGCCGGCACGGCATCAACGCGAGATTGACTGTGTTCGCCATGACGCAAGGCGCTTTCTAAGCCCTTGGCGTAGCCGCTTAAGGTCTTATCATTACTCATTTCATCCACTGCCAAATTCGGCAAAGCTAAAATCGCTTGTAAGACATCCATCGGAATGGTGCGCGCCAGCCGTTGCATCATGGCTTTGACTTGCAAATAGCTGTGGCTCAGTTGCTCGAGCTGGTTAGCTGATAGCGCTGGGGCTTCAGGATTGACGTGTACCGCGCTGCCATCAAGTGCCAAGCTTAAAAGGTAATCACTTAAGGCGGTCTCATCTTTAATATAACGCTCTTGTTTGCCTTTTTTGAGTTTATATAAAGGCGGCTGGGCGATATAGACATAGCCTTTTTCAATCAATTCTGGCAATTGGCGATAGAAGAAAGTCAGCAATAAGGTACGAATATGGCTGCCGTCCACGTCCGCATCGGTCATGATGACAATGTGGTGATAACGCAGTTTATTAATATCGTATTCGTCTTTACCGATGCCGCAGCCCAAGGCGGTAATCAAGGTGCCGATTTCTACCGATGCCAGCATTTTATCAAAACGGGCTTTCTCGACGTTTAAGAGTTTACCGCGCAAGGGCAAAATGGCTTGATATTTACGGTTACGCCCTTGCTTGGCTGAGCCGCCTGCCGAGTCCCCTTCCACCAGATAAATTTCGGAAAGACTGGGGTCTTTTTCTTGGCAATCAGCGAGTTTACCGGGTAAATCAGCAATATCTAAAGCGGTTTTGCGGCGGGTCATTTCGCGGGCTTTGCGCGCCGCATCACGGGCGCGGCAAGCTTCGAGAATTTTATCAGCAATGGCGCGCGCTTGGGCGGGTTGCTCAAGTAAGAAAGTTTGTAAAGTCTCGGATAAAGTCGATTCGACAATGCCTTTGACTTCGCTAGAAACCAATTTATCTTTGGTTTGTGAAGAGAATTTCGGATCGGGGACTTTGACCGATAACACGGCAGTCATGCCCTCGCGCACATCGTCGCCTGTGGGGTTGTTTTTGAGCTTTTTCAGATAACCATTTTGTTCTAAATAGCCATTTAAAGTCCGCGTTAAACCTGCGCGCAAACCCGCTAGATGTGTGCCGCCATCGCGCTGAGGGATATTATTGGTAAAGCAAAAGGTGTTTTCTTGATAAGAATCATTCCATTGCAGCGCCACTTCGACCGTTAAGCCGTCTTTATCGGTGTTGCAATAAAACACTTCAGGATGCAGCGGGGTTTTTTTCTCATTCAAGTGTTCGACAAAAGAGCGAATCCCGCCTTCATATTCAAATACCTGCTGTTTGTCTTGGTTACGGTCTTCTAAATGAATCCGAATCCCGGAGTTAAGAAACGATAATTCGCGCAGGCGCTTGGCGAGAATATCGTAGTGAAATTCAACATTATTAAAAATTTCTTCGCTGGGCTTAAAAATTACCACTGTGCCGGTTTTATCGGTATCGCCAGTGACTTTCAGCGGCGCGAGTGGCTCGCCTAAGTGATAATCTTGCTCATGGACTTTGCCATCACGGTAAATGATCAGGTGTAGTTTGTCCGAAAGCGCATTGACCACCGAGACCCCGACCCCGTGCAGACCGCCGGAGACTTTGTAGGAATTATCGTCAAATTTACCGCCGGCGTGGAGTACGGTGAGAATCACCTCAGCAGCGGAGCGTCCTTCTTCCTCGTGAATATCAACAGGAATCCCGCGCCCGTCATCACTGACGCGGATGCTTTGGTCGGGGAGGATAGAGACTTCAATATCTTTACAGTGACCTGCAAGCGCCTCATCAATAGCATTATCCACCACCTCGAAGACCATGTGATGCAAGCCGCTGCCGTCGTCGGTATCACCGATATACATGCCAGGGCGTTTACGAACCGCTTCAAGTCCTTTTAAGACCTGAATATTACTGGAATCGTAGTTATCACTCATCTGCTATCCTTGATTGCTTGCGGGTCTGTTGTCTAAACCTCCCATTATACCGGATTATCAGCGCTTTGCGGGGTTTGAATTGCATAAGGACTGGGGTCTACAACAGGGCTGTTGCCTTGCAATATATCACTGAGCAAACGCGCCGATGCTAGCCCTAAAACAATGCCATTGCGAAAATGCCCGGCGTTCATCGATAAGCCTTCTATATCAGGATGTCTACCAATGTAGGGAATACCATCGGGAGCGGCGGGGCGCAAACCTGCCCAATGGTGTTCAATCGGGTAGTCTTGCAAGTCTGGCAACAAATCATAAGCATAGCTTTGCAATTGCAAACGCGCCATTTCGGTGATGGCTTTATCAAAGCCCACTTCTTCCAAAGTGCTGCCGATTAAAATCCGCCCATCGCGCCGTGGAATTAAATAATGTTTACGCCCAAGCACGATGGTGCTGAGCAATTCAGGTACGGCTTTAAATAACAGCATCTGCCCGCGCACCGGTTTAACATTAATATTAGCATCAGGAAACAGTTTGTTTGTCCACGCCCCAGCGCAAATAATTACTTGTTCCGCATCAATAACGTCCGCATCGGTTTCCACACCTAAAACCTTATCCTTAGCCGCATTCAGGCGTAGGGCTTTCATGCCTTGTTTGGGACGTAAGCTGACATTCGGACGCTGTTCTAAATAAGCCAATAAGGTTGCCAATAAACGCGGATTGCGCACTTGTCCGACTTTGGGCAAAAATACATGCTGCTCGCCATCAATACTTAAGCCCGCTTGTTTTTGTTTGAGCCTTTCAGTATCCCAAGTCTCCAGCGTTTGCCCCGATAGGGCTTGCCATGCTTCGACTTTGCTATCAATCATCTGGTCGAGGACTAACATACCACAAGGGCGATATTCCGGGTCTAGCCCGCTTTCTTTATGAATATGATCTAAAAAATCAGGGAAGTGTTGCTGTGACCAAGTCGCCAGTGCCGTCACGGCTGGGTCATAATTCCAAGGATATAAAGGCGATAAAATCCCGCCCCCAGCCCAAGAGGACTCTTGACCGAATTCTTGTTGATCACAAACACAAACGGACGCACCCGCTTGATCTAAATAATAGGCAGTCAGTAAGCCACTGATACCACCACCGATAATCAGATAATCCATTATCGCGCCCACCCCTAGGCTTATATGCAAAGACTCGCATTGTATAGTAAGGGGTTGATGTTCCGCAAAGGCTTCATTTTTCTAGCTCTGTTGTACTCTCTTGCGTTTCTACATGGATAGCTAATTTGACGCTTATCCACCAATCAGATAACGACTGCGCTTACCGAATAAACGTTTGATTAACATAGCGATAACCAAACTCAACAGCATGACCACACTAACGACCAATATAAAATAGGCATACCAAGGTAAGTTTAATAGCGGTGGGGCGGGTAAGTGTTTATGCCATTCCCAAATCACCATCGGGTGAAGAAAATAAATCGGGAAACTGTAGCTGGCTAATAATGCCAGTGTTTTCGATAAGCCCCAAGGTAAATCACGCTCTTCAAAGCGATGCAACCAGACCGTAAAAAACACAGCTAAAAACATCTTTTGGATAAAGTTAATATCCAAAACACCCCACTCAAAAATGGCTTTGTGAAAATTACCGGTGTTGTCATAAAACAGTGCTTGATATAAGGCGAGACTAAAGACCAACAACAATAAAAGGCTTAATTTATCATCCCAATAGGCATAGATTTTTTCCTGATTCAATGCTGCCCAAATACCAAAACTATACACAGGGATATAGTAAAGCAACGATTGCAGAGGATTAATCAAATCAATTGGGCGATGCACAATAATGGCAATCAATGCACCGATGAGCATAAAAATCATTTGTTGTTTTGGATTTGTGCGAATAAACCAGATAAACATAGGTGAGAGGGCAAAAATAACCATGATAAAAGGGATATACCAATAAGACACCAAGGTTGCCCCAGTGAGATAATAAAAACCAATGGCGCTTAGGGGATCGGTGATGCCAAAATCGTGGTGATGCCCCGTATTGTTATTAAAGACATAAGCATAAATGGGCAAAATCGAGAGCAATAGATAAGGCACTAAGACAAATAGGCTTTTTTTAGCTAAAAAAGCCCCATATTGATAACGTGGATAAAAAATGTGGTAAAACAAAAAGCCAGAAATAAAGACGAATAAGGCCGCGTTGCCTGAAACCAGGTTAATGACCAGCCGCTGCAACCACGTATCCATTTGATAGGCGCTAAGTCCATAACAATGGCCTGCAACAATGCTGATAATGGTAATACCACGAAAGTAATTAAATGAATTTAGGTACATAATGATCTCGTGTACAAAGTATGCTGACAAAACATAGGAGAGCCCATGCGATTGCCGCCTCATGCACTTAAATGGAGTTTGGGTTTATTATTCATTGCAATCTTTGCTATGGCATTGCAACTGATTCCAGTGCAGGTTTATAGCTTGGAATATGTACAAAGCCAATACCAACCGCTGAAAAATTATTACCAGGCACATCCTCAACTCAGTGCCCTGCTTTATTTTGCGTTGTATATTATGGTAACGGCATTATCTTTGCCCTTGGCAACGGTGATGACTGTGGTCGGTGGGGCGATATTTGGTTTTTTCCTCACCAGTGTTTTAGTGGTTTGTGCTGCTAGTATTGGCGCAAGCATTGCCTTTTTAAGCGCCCGCTTTATCTTGCGGGAGAGTTTAGAACAACGTTTTGCCATACAACTGGAAAAAATTAACCAAGGGGTTGCACGCGAAGGACTTTGGTATTTGTTTAGCCTCCGCCTGCTGCCAATTGTGCCCTTTTTTATCGTTAATCTTTTATTTGGGCTGACACATATGCCAATGCGACATTTCTTTGGCATTAGTTTGGTCGGTATGTTGCCTGCAACCTTGGTCTATGTCAATGCAGGGGCACAATTAGGGCAATTGCAAAGTTTACAAGATATTATGTCTTTGCCTTTATTTTTATCTTTGGCACTGCTGGCGGTGTTGCCTTGGGTTTTGCGTTTGGTGTTACGCTGGCTTAAACCTCAATCGCACTAAGCCTTAAACGAACATTAATCGAACATTTCATAGGTTTAAATAAACCGTATATCTAGCGCTTGCTCTCTATAGAAGGCTTTGTTATAAACTGCTCCCATTCTGTTGCTAATACTCAGAATACGCCCAACCAATAGCTCAACCCTCAGGAGAGATGCTGATGTACACACAGCAAAATCCGACTTATCAGTATTTACTCACACTTGTAAGCCCGATGAAAAAATCGTATTTAGCCAGCGCTATTGCCCTAGCCCTCGGTGGTTTATCCTTTAATGCCAGCGCCGTTGAAAACTGTATCGGCGAAAACCCGGTTGTTGATGAGGTGCTGGAAAATGTCGAAAAACCGACGCTAAAATTATTACAACCCCCAGCGGAAATGCTCGAGGGCGATACGATTTTAATCTCCGCCCTTGCCAATGTGGATACGCATAATAATGCCAAAGCCCAATTTTATTGGTGTGCAGATAAAGGCTTATTAAATGCGCTAGCTACCGCCAGTACCACCGATGATGCCCTAGCGAACCCTGGCAGCACTGATTTAAGTACCGTGGATGCGACAGCTAACTTGGATAGCATTGATTTTAGCAGCATCGAATTTACCGCCCCTGCTGTTGCCGAACAAGGCGATAATATACGCATTGAAGTCAAATTAAGTGATGGCTTGGGTCATAGCGCTTATGAGATTTTAGAATTAAAAATTAATGACGATGGTAAAACCGACGCAGAGGATCCTGCTCCCGTCGTCCTAATTGACACCCCAGAGCCAATGATCGTTGGCACAGAAAACCGCATTAGCTTCTTTGTCAGTGATGAGAACAAAGAAGGCGATGATAATAGCGCCAACTTAAGCACCGATTTATATTACCGTATTGACGATGGCGAGTTTCAAGCCCTTGCCCGCAATATTAGCGGTGCAGTAGACGGATACACCTGGACACCCGATGTCGCTGGAGATTACCAACTGAAAATTGTCAGCAATGATGGCAATAAACAAGCTGAAGCGCTCTCCAGCGCCTTTGCTGTCAATGACAATGATGACTTGCGCAAACTATTAGAAAATATTTTCATTACTCCAGAGGACGATAAAGGTGATCCCATTATCGGCGGTGAAATCGAAATTGTCATTAATGCTGAAATTGTGATTATTATTGATGAAGATAACGATGGTCGCTACGAAATCCCCAGCGCCCACGAAGGCGAATATGAAATCAAAGTTCGCAAAGAAGATCGCAGTTATCCTACCGAGGTGATTCGCCTAGAAGCGCTGCCCACAGATGATCCGCAAGACCCCGATGTCAGCGTCAAAACCGAAGTACGTGTGACCATGGCACAAGCCCCAGTGCTGGATAAAGTTACCGTTAGCCCCCGTGATGAACAAGGTGAAGTCATCATTGGCGCAACCATTGAAATCATTATTGATGGCGAGATTGTTATCATTGAAGACGAAGATGGTGATGGACGCTATCAGATTCCGAAAGTTAGCGAAGGCAAACACGAAGTACGGATCAAAAAAGACGACTACGTCTATCCCAGCACCGAAGTCGTGGTTGATGCTGATACCACGGCCGATACAGCGATTGAGCCACAAATCCCACCAGCCTTTAGTTTCGATAATAATGATGAAATTAATACCGATAACTTAGTGGTCTTGGGCGCTTATGCCTGTGATGAAAACAGTATTCATCTGGTCGAGCCTGCCGATGGCGATTTATTCCACAGCTTTAATGCCGACCTTGAAGGGCGTGGCATTTATATCAACCCAGTTGATTTTGACCGTGATGGGCTGACCGATATTGCCACCGGCGGCATCAATAAAGGCAAAGACATGCTGATTTATAACACCAACCGCGAAGCGATTGGCAAAATTATCAGTAATGGCGACGACCAAGGCGTATTAATCGCCTTTGGTGATGTCGATGCCGATAATGATTTTGAAATCATGGTCACCAATCAATCTGCTGATGATACGGTGAATTTATACGAATCCGATGGTAAAGCGGTGCGTGCGCTTAATGTCCTCAACGGTAAAAACCGTATCAATATTGCCACCGGAGATGTCGATGGTGATGGCGTGGATGAATTAATAGTTGTCCTTGCCGACAATGCCCATGATAACGACAACAACGTCTTTATTTTTGATGAAAACGCCAAGCTGATGGACAACTTCAAAGCCACACCCAACCCTGATACCAACACCAAAGGTTTAACGGTGACTGTCGGTGATGTCAATGGTGATGGTAAAGCAGAAATTGTCGTCGCTGAATCACAAGCGCAAACAGCCTATGGTGTCGCGGTTTATGACAACAAGGGCAATCTACAAAAACGCTTTAACGCTTTTTCTGGCTCCGATGATGGCGCGCAAAACCCCGCAGCAAGTCAATGCGGCAATGCTTACCAAGGCAAAGGCTTGCTCTTGAGCACAGGCGATGTCAATAGCGATAACAAAGCCGATATTATCGTCGCTCGCGCAGGCTATCGCCAAGTCAAACTCTTTGATGGCGAAGGCGAATTTATCGACTGGTTTAATGCCCTGCCTGAGGGCTATCAAATCACCGCCTTGGGCTTTGGTGGGCGCATGGGCGTGAAACTGCCTTTGACCAAACTAGAAGAAATCAACGACGAGCAAGCACCGTTAGAAAATATCACCGTCATCGGTCAACCTGACGAGCCACGCCCCGAAATTACGGATCGGGAAATTCGCGGCACAGTACGGGTTGCCAATGTCTTGATTGTCAAAATCACGATCAAAATTGGCGCACGCTTGATTGTCGGTCCAGGTACGCGCTTTAAGCAACGCAAGTCGATTCCTAAAGGGCAGAAACTCAAACCGATGTGCAAAAAAATCAAAAAAGCACCGAAGAAAAAAGCCTATAAAAACAAAGTACCTAAGCCGATTGAAGTCATCGACTTAAATGAACCCGTGGTCGATAAAGCGCCATCGGTACTTGAAGATATTAAAGTCTTGGTCGGTGATGATGTTAATAATCGCCGCGCTTTAACTGGTTTTGGTTTACGCCGTGCAGGCAATATCAACTTGACTCAAGACCCGGACACCGGACACTTGCAAGCCCGTATTGGCAGTACCTTGGTTGAACTCATGCCCGTGGACATGACCCAAGCGGCTGAAAATGCCCCTGCCAGCATTGTATTAGAATCCAACGGCACAGGTCACTTTACCACCGCTCAAGGACAGATTGTCACCGTGCAAGCCGCGATTCATGACCTCGACGCACTGATAGCCGACTTTGAAAATTATGGCACAGTCGAGCGTTTAGAAACCGATACCGATGGGCAATTGCGCTTATTCTATCAACATGAAAACAATCAGCTTTACCGTGTCGGTCGTCCGCATTTCATCGCCGAAGCTGTCAGTGCTGATCGCAATCTTGCGCTGGGAATTTATGATGCCAGTGTCTTATTCCCCGATGTCGATTTTGGGGCGGTTTTTGTCTTTGATGACAATCAAGGCGTACGGCGTTGGCAGTTAATCTTACCCACACCTGCGGATCGAGAAGCCTTACTCACATTGGCAGAAACCGATAACCGCATTGATGCCGTGCAGTTGCACTTTGATGATAATCCAAGCACCATCCCAGGGACTATCAGCTTTAGCATTGATGGACAAAGTCACTTAGCATTATTTGACTATGTTGTTCGTCGAGGTGCATTGCCTCAAAGTGGCGGAATTGAATTTAACCCAGTCGATAGCGCACGTTTTGAAGTGACCTATCCAAACGGGGATCGTCAATACCTCTACTTAATCCAATAACGCGATAAACTGATGGCAAGTGCTCGCTTGCCGTCAGCTTCAATTAAGGCATTGCCAAGGTCAGCAATAAATGCTCAAATGACTGGCTTGACTTTGGATTAAATGGATAAATTTTGTTAATTTTTGGTATTTATAAAAACGTGTCAGTTGGGTAAAATTTGGGGGGTGGTATTGTGTTTGTGAAACTAAACTGGATGATGATTTATTATAAGATTTCAATGTGCATGAAGGAAAAAATATATGGCAGAGTATCCAGAAACAGATCTTGACGAAGAATTAAGTTCCCAAGAATCTGAGGAAGAATCTGAATTTTTTGATCCGGTGATGAAGCCTTTTAACCCTTCTGAAATTGATATTGTTGTTGAGCCTAAATCCTTAGATACCCTGATTGAACGTATTCAACATGACGAAATTGATATGAATACAGACTTTCAACGTCGTGCTGAGTTGTGGGATCCGGGCAAAATGAGCCGCTTAATTGAATCTATCCTGATTCGCTTTCCTTTACCTGCCTTTTATTTTGATGCCTCTGAGGACGATAATTGGCTTATTGTCGATGGCTTGCAACGTTTATCTTCCATCCGAAAATTTGTCATTGATAAAAAATTACGGCTTAGTAATTTGGAATTTTTAACAGAACTCAATGGCAAAACGTACGACCAATTGCACCGCACTTACCAAAGGCGCATTAAAGAATGCCCTGTCACAGTTTATATGATTCGCCCCGGCACACCAAATGATGTCAAACACTCTATTTTTAGACGGATTAATACCGGAGGTTTAACCTTAAATAACCAAGAAATCCGCAATGCCTTGGCGAAACCGAAAGATCGAGAACTACTTGAATATTTAGCAAGCCTTGAATGTTCCAAAAAAATGCTAGGTGATCTCTCGAAACGTATGCGAGATCAAGAATTGGTATTGCGTTTTTGGGCATTTTATCACTTTGATTATCTTGCCCCTGCAAATAAAAAAGAAATGGCTTCTTTTCTTGATAAAGCGATGGAGGATATTAAAACAGGAGGTGAAGCGCACAGAGGAATATTTAAACAAAAATACACTCTTGCTATTGAACGCTGTTTTCAATTACTAGGTCAATTTGGTTTTGAAAAATCTCAAAGAAATTCAGGCAAGCGCTCTAAAAATTCAACGTTATTTGAGGTTTGGACGGTCGTTATGGCAAAGCTTGCTGAGTCCGATTTTCAAAAATTACTAAGTCAAGAAAAGCGCTTTCAAGATCAAGCCCTACAACTGTTAGAGGATGCCGAATTTTTTAATGCCATTACTTATTCAACCCAGAAAAAAGAGCATGTGGAAATACGCTATAAGAAGGTTAACAATTTGCTTAATGAGATGTTAAATGATTGAGTTTATTAATGTAAAAAACTTTAAAACCCTACTTAATGCCAGTTTTCCCTTAGCAGGCTTAAACCTATTTACAGGCTTAAATGGCATGGGAAAATCAACTTTAGTGCAAAGCCTGCTGTTGTTACGGCAATCTTTTGAGCGCAATGCACTAAAAGATAAGGGCTTATTGCTCAATGGTGATTATCTCAAACTGGGTACAGGTAAAGATGTCCTTTCCAGTTTTAGTGAACAAGAAGAGATTTTGTTTACTTTAAAATGGAGTGAATTGGCAGAGGTTGCTAAATTTAAATTTGATTATCAACATGATTCCGATTTGCTGCCATTACGTCAGACCCGTGTCAATGGTGAATTGGAAACATTGAGTTTATTTAATACCAATTTCCAATATTTAAGCGCTGACCGATTAAGTCCACGAAGTCACCATCAATTATCAGAATTTCATATTCGTGATCTAAAATCTTTAGGACAACATGGAGAATATGCAGTTCATTTTATAGCCGTGAATGGGGCAAAAGACATGAGACTGCCGTCATTACAACACCCTCAATCCCTATCAAACAATCTACTTGCCAATATTGAAGCATGGATGTCAGAGATCACACCCGGTCTAAAGATTAAGGCTGTTGCTAGGCCAGAGTTTAATTCTGCTAGTTTAAGTTATGCATTTAAGCAAGGAAAAGAGACCACAGAAGATTTTAAGCCGCAAAATGTGGGTTTTGGTTTAAGTTATGTTTTACCTGTGGTGACCAGTATTTTAAGTGCTTCAGAAGGTGATCTGTTAATCCTTGAAAATCCTGAATCGCATTTACATCCTGCTGGACAAGCGATTATGGGGAAACTTTGTGCGCTTGCGGCAACCAATGGTGTGCAATTGGTGGTGGAATCTCATTCTGACCACTTTCTCAATGGGGTTCGGGTTGCTATCAAACAACAGCAGGTATCTGCCAGTGCTATTAAAGTATTTTTTCTTCAGCGCGATATAAATACCTCAGTTCATACCTCTGAGGTGATATATCCAAATATTGATGAGCAAGGACGGATAGATTGTTGGCCTGAAGGCTTTTTTGATGAATGGGATAGGCAACTGGATCAATTGCTATGATCAATGGCATTGTCTTAAACCATCATTCCCTACCATTTGCAAATACTGAGGCTGCCAACCAAGGTGTTTTATTATTTTTTAAAATCCTAAAAACTTGCCGTGCGGTTGGTTTAAAAGTCCTTTTGCTTGATGAAGATCAAGATAAATCTTTAATGAGTTTAGAATTATCAAATAGTTATTTTGTCAGAGACTGGTTTAATGCGGCAAAGAATGATGCTTCGTTGAGAGATTGGCGCTCATTTTTAAGATCGGTGGAAACCAAGCAACCCTTGTTTGAAACAGTTGAACTCATGGCGATGGATAATACTTTGGAAGTTGGACTATTGGGTGACAATATAGGCAATAACGTCTTATTAGCCACCTATTATTTTGAGACATTTTTAGTCAGTTTTGCGACCTCAGCGCCTTGGTTAAACCACAAAATAGACATATGGGTATTAGATTTAGTACAAAAAACAGAAGAGGAACAAACAAGCCTCCCCAACCTTGTTGATGATGTGAGTTTAGCAAAACATAAAACCGCTTTATTAGAACGAAGAAATCAACTCATCAATTCAGCAAAAGATATTTGGGGAAATAGACTGGAGTTATTTCCAAACCTAACTTTGTTGCCCAACCAAATAGGCACTGCATTGCAAAATTGGTCAGCCAGATCGGATATCCTCCTCAAAGCTCGAGATGCACTGAATGTATTAGAGCAATTTTCCGCCAAATGGAAAAATGCTGAATATAAGGATTATCGTCACAATTATTTGCATGATTTAGGTTTAGCAGCCAAAGTCAGTGGGGAATCAAAAAGTGTGAATGCCGATCCTAAAAAAAAGAAACAACGTATGTTTTGGCTCGATGATGGGCGGGAAGTCTATTGCGAAAATCATATCAAATTACCCAATGGCTTTCGTTTGCATTTTTATCCAGACTCTTCTAAAAAACATATTTACGTGGTCTATTTAGGCACACATTTGCTGTTATAAATCAATTTATCTCAAACCGTATTTAATACAACCACTCTTCCCGATAGCGCTCCACCTGCTCAACTTCCATGCTATACGCCGAAGTCGCCATCTCATTTTCAACCAATGTCGTTTTCAACACACCCGATACCCAAAACGGATCGGGTAGCCCGGGGCGTTCTATGCCTTGGGGGTAAGAGATATAAATGATTTGATTCGGCGGCGGCGGGGGTACATGAATACAAGCACCGAAATAAGGGACTAAAAAAAACTCGGTCAGTTTTTGCTGGTCATTAAAGTCTAAGGGCACGATAAAACCTGCGAGGCGAATTTTTTCCCCATCCATCTCTGTTTTGACCTTTTTTGATACCAAGGCTTGTTGATACAGGTCATCAGGGTCTGCCTTTGATGTGTTGATTTTCAGTTGGTTGCTGATTTGATCGTCTGCACTGCCATCCTCGACTTCGTCGAGATATTCAGGGGGATTGAGCAGGGCTTGTAAATCTTCTGCGGGCATCAAATCAGTCCATTCCAGCGTTTTAAATGCTGGCGTATCTGCTTTGGAAGTAGCCACTATCGTGCTCTCTTCTGGCATGATGGCTCCAGTGATTAGCTTATCAAACGATTCCTTTGAATCACCACAAGCAAACAGGGCTAAACTTAATAGCGTCATGTTGATAAACAGGTAAGGCTTTTTCATATGTTCTCACAGTTTTCGGTTAGCGAAATGATACAATCTATCATCAGTTCAGGGCAATGACAGGGTTAAAGTAATGGCAATTGATTTGCGCGATGTGTGCTTTGCATACCCCGGCGCACCGGAGACGAGCATACTCAATATCAAGCAATGGACGGTTGCTGGCAATGAACATATTTTTGTTCATGGGGCTTCGGGGAGTGGAAAGTCCACTTTGTTGAATTTATTAAGCGGTATTTTGTCCAGCAGCGGCGGTGAAGTGGCTGTGTTGGGGCAACGTTTGGATAAAATGAATGCCTACCAGCGGGATCGTTTTCGCGCCAATCATATCGGTTATGTGTTCCAACAATTTAACCTGATTCCCTATCTGGGCGCGGTTGATAATATTCAGATCGCCAGCCAATTCTCAAAACAGAAAAAATCAGCCCGCTTATCTGCTGACATCGAAAATTTATTATCCCGCTTAAATATCTCTAGGGCAGATTGGCACAAACCCAGCGCCAAGCTGAGCATTGGGCAACAACAGCGGGTTGCCATCGCCAGGGCTTTGATTAATCAGCCAGAATTGCTGATTGCCGATGAACCCACCTCAGCTTTGGATCAGCCCAACAGTGATAATTTCATGTCCTTGTTGATGTCCTTGGCGAAGGAACACGATATTACTTTATTGTTTGTTAGTCATGATATGTCTTTATCGCGCTATTTTGACCGGGTTGATGCTTTGTCTGAAATCAACCAAAGCGAGGCCAGCAGCCCATGTTTGTAAAGCTGGCAGTAAAAAGTTTGCTCAATCGCAAAGGCTCGGCGTTGCTGACGCTGCTGGCGATGAGTGTCAGTATTTTTGTGCTGTTAGGGGTGGAACATATTCGCACCCAAAGCAAAGACAGTTTTGCCAACACGGTCTCAGGGGTTGATCTCATCGTTGGGGCAAGAACCAGCAGCTTGAATTTGTTGCTGTATTCGGTGTTTCGGGTCGGCTCGCCGAGCAATAATATCTCTTGGCAGTCTTTCCAAGCCATTGCCGCCAATCCCAAGGTGGCTTGGGCGATTCCTATCTCGCTGGGTGATTCTCATAAAGGCTACCGTGTGCTGGGGACAACGGCGGATTATTTTCAACACTTTAGCTATGGCAAGCAGCACAAACTAAGGTTTGCACAAGGACAAGCGTTTGAGCAAGTTTTTGATGTGGTGCTGGGGGCAGAAGTGGCGCACCAGCTCGGTTACCATTTGGGGGATAAACTGGTATTAGCCCACGGCATCGCCACCACCAGTTTTGCTTTACATGATGACAAACCCTTTCAAGTAGTGGGGATTTTAGCCCCGACGGTCACGCCTGTGGATCAAACTGTTCATGTCAGTCTGGCAGGCATTGAGGCAATTCACAAAAACTGGCAACAAGGGGGCGCAACACCCAGCCCCAGCAGCATTACCGCTGGCATGGTCGGTTTAAAATCACGCATGGCAACTTTTGCGGTGCAACGCGAGATTAACAACTATCGCCAAGAACCGCTGCTGGCTATCTTGCCGGGTGTTGCCTTGTCCGAGCTGTGGCAAATGATGGGCTTGTTAGAAAATACCCTGCGTTTGATTTCTGTATTGGTCTTGGTCGCCGCCTTGTTAGGGCTTAGTGCCATGCTGCTTGCCTCTATCCGTGAGCGCGAGCGCGAAATTCAATTGCTGAGGGTGATTGGCGCACCGCCTTGGTTTTTGTTTTTACTCATCGAATTGGAAGCTGTGTTGATTAGCTCGCTGAGCATCGTCTGTGGCGCTACCTTGTTATATCTTAGTTTGATAAGCCTTGGCGATGTGTTGACGCTGCAATTTGGTTTGCATGTCAGTGCCAATATCTTTTCCATACACAGTGTGTATTTATTGCTGTTGGTGATATTGGCAACGCTTATTGCAGCGGCGATACCGTCTTTGCAAGCCTATCGTAACCGCTTTAACAATTAATTGACAAAATCCAAGGTCAACAACAAACGTTGCTCGCCGGCTAATACAGCAGGGGAGCGGTGAACCAGTCCCGACTGTTCGTTACCTATCCAGCGCTCGCCTTTGAATAAAGCCACATCGCCACGGTTTAGATAGCGAATCTCATCTTTGCTTTGAAACAAACCGGATTGCTCGTCTGGCAGTCCCCCGTTGCCTGTGCCCAGTTTGCTGTAATCAACCACTTCATCGGGCAACCATTCTGTCGCCACGCCTTGATAAGTGGTGATCAAGCGGCAAGGGACTTTATCGGTGTGAAATCTGGGGCACATGGCGCGATTCAGCGTCGCTAATCGAAACCCCGCTTGTTCGAGTTCAAACAAATCACAAAATATCTCGACTAATTCCGCCATATTGATGCTTAGTTCAGCGACATAATCGCCCCTCCCCAATAACTTGGAAATACTGACAAACGCATTTTCTGGCGTGACAATTTTATCTAGCTGACAGCTTGGATTGGCTGTTAAAAAAGCATCAACCGCCGCTTGTAAACTCGGTGATAATTGCCGTTGCCAAATGCTGACATTGACATCTTCCTGATAAATATCGGCAAGAATGGCGGTTTGATCAGCGCTGACATATCGACGCGCTGTGATTGATGTAGAGGTATCTGTGTTCATATCATTTTTCCCACATAGGGAATGAAGTGTTTAAAGGTTTAAATTTAGACTAAAAGAGATGTTATAACATAACATTTTTAACGTAAAGTTTTATTTTAACTGATGTTACGCAAAGGCTAAGTTGGTTTCCGTAGCGCTAGCAAAAACCCAATATGTTTTGCTTAGAGGGTTTTGTTAGAATGAACCCCAATATGCTCTGACGAGACCTGCGATGCCCCAATTTCAAATTACCTTAGGCAATGCCAATCACCCGCCTGCAAAAACTTATGATGACGTGCTTAAAGCGGCTTTAGAAGCGGGGAAAAACCCCTATGAATCCGAGATTTTTGAGCAAGCCCCTATCGGGCGGGAAGATTTAATTCAAGAGCTGCTTCAAGGGCTGACGCACCCCGATAAGCCTTGCAATATCAGCTTGTTGGGTGAAGCGGGTATGGGAAAAACCACGCTGCTCAAAGCCTTACGCCCTCACCTTGCCCAAGTTGAGGGGCTAATCAGCATTCATACCCAAATACGGGATTGGGATGAAAATGATCATCCCGATGCTTTTTTTCGCAGTCTTTACCAATCCATCTCTGAGGCTTTAGGTATCACCGAGCCGCCAATCGTTGCAGATTATCAAGATTTCAAAGCGGAAATAGAAAACTTAGCAGAACAATGGCGTTTTTTATTAATCATTGATGAGTTTGATAAAATTCTCAAGCATTCGCTGTTTAATGGTTTTTTCTTCTCGAAGTTGCGGCAATTGGCGGATTGCCCTGAGTGTCGTTGGGGGTACTTGACCGCCAGCCAACAGACCTTAAAACATATTTGTGACCATGACAGCGTGAAAGAGTCTAAATATTGGGCGCTGTTTGATGACCATCGTTATTTTTTGGAACTATTACCCAAAGAAGCCGTAAGAACCTTACAAACACGCCCTTTTCAACATGGATTTAATGTTTATGATGCCGAAAAACTCAAACACAAATGGATAATACCGCTGGAAGACATCAGTGGCGCACATCCGCTTTTTTTACGCTTGTGTTTAGCCCAAGTATGGCAAGCCATGCAGCATCGGCAAGATTTAAATGTGCATGATTTAGAAGAGACCATCGAAGAGCATTACAGCCAGCTATGGGAAAAGCAAAGCCCTCGCCGTCAAAAAGCCTTGTGCCAATTGGTTTATGCTAAAGCGGTTGATGCCCACATGATTCGACGCTTGCAAAGGCGGGGTTTGCTGTCGTCTAAACAACACTTGTTTGCTAAGGAATTTTATCAACTCATTCGCCGGCAAACATTGGTTTGTGCTGAGGATTATCGCCCTTTATTAGAGCGCTTTAAAAAGCCCAAATCCTTGTGGGAGCCTTTGCATAAAACCGCGAGTATTGCCACGATTTTGACGGTGATTGTTTGATGAAACAGTATCTCCCGCCCTCCCTTCTTCCTGTGTCGTGCTGGGGTACAGCGTTCTCAGAGACAGGCTTATGCTGAAGTCTTCTGATTTGCGCTATATCCTGCGTCATGCTTTGTTGATGCCGCTGCGTTTTGTTATGCAGCCGCAGGCTTTGATTGCGGATATAAAAGCCTTGGATAATGTTTGGTTGGCATTGTGGACGATGCTTATCGGGGGTTTGTGTTGGGGCGGCGTTGCAGGTGTGATTTTGTGGTGGTGGACAGGGGAAGTGCAGGCTTTGATAGCTTTGCCACTTGCCTTTGCCGGAGCCGGAGCCGTAGCCGGAGCCATAGCCATAGCCGTAGCCGGAGCCGTAGCCGTAGCCGTAGCCGTAGCCGTAGCCGGAGCCGTAGCCGGAGCCGGAGCCGGAGCCGTAGCCGGAGCCGTAGCCGTAGCCGGAGCCGGAGCCGGAGCCGGAGTCGGAGCCGGAGCCGTAGCCGGAGCCGTAGCCGGAGCCGTAGCCGGAGCCGTTATGACGGCGATTATTGCAACATTTGCCTGGGGCGTTATTTTATCTATTAGTTTGTTTTTAGGCGGTTTTTTTTCAGACTTTATCGTTGATACTGTTTTTATTCTAACGATGTTAGCCTTTGCTTTTTTTAGTTTTTGGATATTAGCTGGAAAAAGCTGGAACAAGGTTTCAATACCTGATTGGGCTGCTTATACTTGGGCAGCTTTATGGGTTTTAGGCTTGCCCTTAGTCAGTTTTGTTTATTTTCCACAATTATCTATAACAGAAGCCAGCATTAATCTTTCTGGTTTAATTATTGGTTTATTGGCTGGTGTTATTGTTGGCTTAGTTGAGTGGTTAGAGAATAAAGATAGCAATAAAACCAATACCGAAAAACAAAGCTACTTCCTCAGCTATTTCTGGAGCCTAAGCCTCATCCTCGGCAGCTTAGCGTGGTGGGTAGAACCCAGCAACAGCCAATTAGATAAAAACCTAGAACTCGCCGCATTCTCTCTTTTTGCCCTCGCCCCCATTGCCACCGGCTTGTTATTTTATCCCTTGATTGCCCTACGTCATTGGCAGCAATCCCGCAATATTCAAACATACCCTTTAGAGTGCCTAGTTGTTTGGCAATGGCAAACCTTCGCTTATCCTCTGCCTTTTACGGGCTTATTAACACGCTATCAGCAACAACAAGGCATGAAAGCTTGTATCGAGGGCATTAAAACATTGCAACTCAACACCCTACAAAATTATTCCCTAGCCAAAGCCGCCAGAACCTTTGCCGCTGATAAACAACTGGGTTTAGATTTTTGTGGACACATCGCCATTAGCAGTAATTCACGCACTATTGCGCCTTTAAGCCAAACAGGTGCTATAGGGCAAGCGGTAGCGGTTTTATCTGCCATTAACAAAGATGAAGAAGAACAAGATTTAGAATTATATCTTGCCCCTTATCCGCCTAAACAACAGAGATTATTTAAGCAAACAACGCCAACCGACGATTTTACTCAACAGCGCGACAAAGCCTTGCCGGAACGCTTCGATTACGCCCTCAAAGCCTTAGCAAATCAAGCAGACAGCGCTCAAGTTAAAGATTTCCAAGCCTTGCTACAAACATTAGCCAAGCTCAGCCAAGCACAAAAGCTAGAGGACTTATTAACCTTACAATGGCAGCAAGCCCAAAAATCCCCCGACTGGATGCAAGGCGGCTGGCAATGTTTAACTGATTTCCAGCAACTCATCACAGAATTAAAACAAACCTATCCCGCTTTAGATTCTGACAACAGCAGACGGCAGTTTTTACAAAAATTGCAGAAACAACTAGAAAGTATAAAGTGGCAACAACCCGCTTATTGGCGCGACATTGCCAACACTATCCGCCAACAATGGCTAGAGATATTAGAAAAAGCGGTCGAAAATGCTCGAGAATGGCTACGTTTAGATTTAAGTGTATTAACACAAGAAATATTCAGCGGACAAAGCCAAGTCTTATTACGCTTACATAATCCTACAGGCTTATTAGCGCAAAATGTGGTATTGAAATTCAAGCCAAGCACTGGCTTACACTTGGTCGCCCCGCGCCTAGAACAACGCTTTTTAGCTGGTGGCGATAGACAAGAATTAAGCTTAGCCATAGACACCGAACAAGCAGGGGAATATGTCTTGCGCGGTCAATTAACCGCTGAAGATGTCGATGGCAACCGCATCAACCACAGCATCGACCTCTCTTTTGTGGTCGAGAGCAGCAACACGGTTTACCAGCCCCCGAAACACATGCCTTATTACATGGGGGCAGGTTTAGGCAACGATAACACCTTTGTCGGTCGGCAAGGTGTATTTGAGGAACTCTACCAATTCTGGCAACAACCCGATGGGCATGTGGCGGTGCGGATTTATGGACAACGGCGCATCGGCAAAACCAGCATCTTAAACAAGCTTAGCCGTGATGCGGAAAAACACTGCGCCTTAATTCCGGTTTTGGTGAGCTTACAAGGCACAGATAACGAATACGATTTTCTCCGTGAGTTAAGCCGCAAGATGGCAAAAGCCCTAAAAATTCCCGTCCCGCCGCGCTTTGAGCCAGACTACGCCCGCACCGATTTTAAAGACTTTTTATTCTCCGAAGCAGTAGAACAAGCCTTGGGCGAGCGGCGTTTTTTATGCTTGTTGGACGAGGCGGATTTGATGCCCGCTTTAAACCTCGGCACATTGCCACACTTTTTCCGTGACTTGATGCAAATGCCCGATTCACCGACGTTATTGTTATTTTGCGGCACGTATAATTTGCTGAAAATGAGTCAGGATTATGATTCGATTTTGTTCAATACCACCCAAGACTTTAATATCAGTTATCTGACCGAAAGCGAGTCGAAAGAATTGCTTTCTCGTCCTGCCGAGGGCATTTTGCGTTTTGATGAGGCAATTTTACATCAAGCTTATCGTCTTTGCCGTGGGCAGCCTTTGTTATTACAATCTTTGGGCTATCGTTTGATTCAGCTATTTAACCGCGCAGAGGAAGAGCGCTCCGACCGCGTGTCTTTGGGCGACTTGAACCACGCCGCAGAGCTGTTGATTAAAGAGGGCAGCGCCGCTTTTAGCCAAGCATGGGCAGACAGCGATACGGCAACGCAGCAAGTCTTATCGGTGTTGGCGTGGGCAACCGATGAGGAAAGCCGCCCTTATGTGGCGGTGGACGGGGTGTTATTCGGCTTAAAAGAACACCAATTACCCGCCGAACGCGCTGTGGTGTTTGAGATAATCGAGCAATTGGTCAGCGAACAAATCGTAAGCCGTCGCGAGTTAGCCTATCATTTCAGTGTGCCTTTGTATCGGCGCTGGATTTTGTGGCACTGGCCACCTAGCCGCCTGCGTGAGGCGGTGGGGCGTTAGCTGTGGAGTCAATGGGTTTATTTGTGCATCAATGACTCAAGCATAAAATACCCTGATTCAACTTGATAGCGTAATTCAGCAACGAGGCGCTCAAAGCCTGTGGGTAAAGCCACATCAATCTGGGCGATGGATAAACGCCCGCTAAGGTGATACCAAGCAGGGCAGTTGTTATCCCCACTATTAAGCACAGGGGTAATCTCCCGCAGGATAAAATAGTTATCATGGGGCGTTTTTTCTAAAGTCACTTGATAGGCTTGTTCACTGGCATCGCCGACTATTTTTAGTAGCGGTAATTGTAGTGTTTGCTTCTCAAGACTATACACCGCTATGCCTTGACAGAGATTATCAGCCGCTAGGGTTTGGGTTTGCTCGGCTTGTTGTCCTTGGCTATCTGTGACGGTTAAGGTGATTTGATGGGCGTAATCCACAGGCAAGCTAAATTGTGCCTTGATTCCCTCAGCCAGCATGTTTCCTGCGCTTTGCCAGACATAGCTTAATTGTCCTTCGGCATCATAGCTGGCGCTGGCATCGACACTGAGCCGCAGTTGCCCTGCACGCTCTGCTAATTCGGCACTAAATTTGGCGACTGGGGCTAAGTCGCGGCGATTGCTTGCTTGTCCTGAAGTTGTGCTTTCAGCTTTAATCTGGATGATGTCGCTTAGGGTATCGCGTGCGCCATAGGCATCGACTACGCTCAGCGTCAGCGGGTAATCTCCGACTGTTAAGTTATCGACTTGTAATTGTGTGCCTTGGTGAGCAAAACTATCTGCCAGTTGCCAATGAAATGTTAAGGCGTATTGCTCTGGGTCAACACTGGCGCTGGCATCGGCTGTTAAACGCCCTGATTCACTCTGCCAAACAAAAGCCGCTTGCGGGGCTTGGTTTTCACGCACATGAATCAGTTGTTGCTGTATCGTGCTTGCCCCGGCTTTGTCGGTGACTTTGAGGCTAATGGCATAGGTTCCGGCTGTATTAAACTGCATTTGGCTTTGTACGCCTGTGCTTGAGTGTCCCCAGCCTGAACGATACCAAGTAAATTCGGCGATATCGGCTTCGGGGTCACCAGAGGCGCTGGCATCAAGCTCAAGCGTTAAAGGCGCAAAGTCGCTGTTTTTCGAGATGCTAAACACCGCGCTGGGGGCTTGGTTCGGTGCGAGTAGACGAATACGGTGATTGCCCGCATCGGCAATTAAAATATTGCCAGAAATGTTTTGCCCGAGACCATAGACGCTGTTAAGTTGTGCTGTGTTGGCAGGCGCGCCATCGCCAGAAAAGCCGCTGCGCCCTGTGCCTGCAACCGTGGTAATAATGCCATCGGGCGCAATTTTACGAATGGTGTCGGCATTGGCGCTGCTAAAATACAGGTTTCCGGCTTTATCAAAACTAAGTCCATAAGGCAGGCTGATAGCGGCTTGGTGGGCTTGTCCGCCGTCGCCATCAGGGCGGCTTTGAAATAAACCGATATAACTGTCACCGGCGATGCTGATGATTTCTTGGCTCTCGGCGAACACCAAGCGAATGCGATTATTGCGCATATCGGCGATATAAAGGTTATCTGCGGCATCAAACACAATTTCACTCGGCAAGCTAAGCTGGGCATCGGTGGCAAGTCCACCATCGCCGAGGCTGTTGTCTAATACCGTGCCACCGGCAATGGTATGAATCTGACCTTGATGGTCAATGCGGCGAATCACGTCATTATTGCGGTCGGAAAAATAAACTTGTCCGAGACTATCAAGGGCGATAGCTGCCGGGGCATTGAGTTCTGCGGCTGTAGCGAGACCATTGTCGCCGCTATAGCCGCGTGTGCCATTGCCTGCCAAGGTCTGTATGATGCCCGCTGTATCAATTATGCGGATACGGTCGTTATTGCTGTCGGCGATAAATAAGCGTCCATCAGCAGCACAATGTACGCCTAACGGTTGGGCTAAGCTGGCGGTGTTAGCAGGGATATTATCGCCGTTATAATCAGATTCGCCTGTCCCGGCAATCGTTTGAATTTTGCCTTCCCTATCAAGCATCCGCACGCGATGATTACGACTATCAGCGATGTAAATACGACCGTCTGTCATTGCGCAGACCGACTGCGGATAGTTTAATAGCGCTTCAGTCGCTGGTGCGCCATCGCCTGCAAACGCGCCGCCGCCAAAGCTAAGTGCTACGCCTGTGTCATCGCCACCGCCTGCCTGTGTTGATAAAACCCAGTTTGCCGAAATGGTGGGACTGTATAAACAAAATAATAATAGATAGAAACGCCATAACATCAGATATGCCTCACTCAAATTTAATTTCCTCTGAACATAGCGGATGTTGTGGAGCTAAGCAAGCATGGCGCGATAAGCGTTATCTCATTTTTCTCGGACGTGTAAGCTGGCTGACATCTGTTATAATAGCGCCCCTTTTCAGATGCCTTGTAGCGCATCTCTATCCTTAAACCTTTGGTATGGACACATGCACAATCCATTAAATAAAGCCCTCCCCGATGAGCGCGGTCATTTTGGTCAATATGGCGGCATGTTTGTGGCAGAAACCCTGATGGGACCCTTGCAAGCATTGCAACAAGCCTATGAACAATACCGTCAAGACTCTGGCTTTATCGCTGAACTCAATGATGAATTACATCATTATGTCGGTCGCCCCTCGCCTTTGTATCATGCGCGGCGATGGTCTGGGCACTTGGGTGGCGCACAAATTTATTTAAAGCGTGAGGACTTAAACCATACCGGGGCGCACAAGATTAATAATGCGCTGGGGCAAGCTTTGCTAGCTAAACGCATGGGTAAAAAACGCATTATTGCCGAAACTGGCGCAGGTCAGCACGGGGTTGCCTCTGCAACCGTTGCCGCACGTCTGGGGATGGAATGTGTGGTTTATATGGGCGCAGAAGATATTGAACGGCAAAAAATGAATGTCTATCGGATGCGTTTATTAGGCGCGGAAGTGCGGGCTGTGACCTCAGGGACTAAAACCTTAAAAGATGCGCTCAATGAAGCCATGCGCGATTGGGTTGCCACCGTGGACGATACCTTTTATATCATCGGCACGGTCGCAGGGCCACACCCATATCCGGCGATGGTGCGGGATTTTCAAGCGGTGATTGGACGCGAAACCCGTCAACAAATCAAAGCACAAATGGGCAGGTTGCCGGATGAGTTAGTCGCTTGTGTCGGCGGTGGCTCGAATGCGATGGGCTTATTTTATCCCTTTATTGATGATGCCGATGTGGGGATTACAGGCGTTGAGGCAGCGGGTGATGGACTGGAAACCGGTCGTCATGCTGCGCCTTTATGTGAAGGACAGCCGGGGGTTTTACATGGCAACCGCACGTATTTAATGAGTGATGCCGATGGTCAAATCCAAGCCACCCATTCGATTTCCGCAGGTTTAGATTATCCCGGTGTCGGCCCAGAACTGGCATGGCTGAAAGATATTAATCGGGCTAAATTTGTTGCGGTGGATGATAAAGAAGCCTTGCAAGGCTTTAAAGATTTAACCCGTTTAGAAGGCATTATTCCTGCCTTAGAGAGCAGTCACGCGATTGCCTATTGCAGTAAGCTTGCACCGACACTCAGTCCTGATAAAGTCATCGTCATGAACCTCTCCGGGCGTGGCGATAAAGATATTCACACGGTAGCCAACTACGAGGGGATTGTCCTATGAGCCGCCTCAACCGCTGTTTTTCTGAACTCAAAGCCGCCGGGCGTTGTGCTTTAGTGCCTTTTGTCACCGCAGGCGACCCGGAACCCGGTGTGACCGTCGAGCTGATGCACGGCTTGGTGGCGGCTGGGGCAAATGTGTTAGAGCTGGGCGTGCCTTTTTCCGACCCAATGGCCGATGGCCCGGTGATTCAAAAAGCCTCAGAGCGGGCTTTATTACACCACACCAGTTTGCATGATGTCTTGGGCATGGTGAAAACCTTCCGTGAGCAAGATGGCAATACCCCCGTGGTGTTGATGGGTTACTTAAACCCGATTGAGCGCATGGGTTATGATACCTTTGTCGAGGCGGCAAAAGAGGCGGGTGTCGATGGGGTGTTGACGGTTGATTTACCCCCTGAAGAAGCGGCTGATTTTGCTGACAAGCTCAAACGTGCTGAACTCTCACCGATTATGCTCCTCGCACCGACCAGCGATGCGCGCCGAATTGATAAGATTTGTAGCCAAGCTGATGGCTTTGTCTATTATGTTTCCCTCAAAGGGGTGACAGGTAGTAAGGCTTTGGATATTGATTCGGTACGCGATAAACTCAGTGAGATTCGCACGCACACCGATATGCCTGTGGGCGTAGGCTTTGGGATTAAAACCCCAGAAGATGCCGCCACCGTGGCAAAATTTGCTGATGCCGTGGTTGTTGGTAGTATGTTGGTGACGCAAATCGAGGATTTAGCTATCGAGGATATTGTCCCAACTTTATCAAAGAGTCTGGCAGAACTTCGTGCGGCGATGGATGCTTAATAATTTCAGCAACTCAAATTAAAAGCCCCAACGGAGCGACATTTATATAGCCTAGGGCAACGCCCTAGGTGATTGATATGAATATATTTCAGCCCTGAAAGGGTGATATGGTTTTCGGTTTTTTATGTCGCCCCTTCAGGGCTTAATCATCATTATTTGCCCTAGGCTTTATAAATTATGCCCTTTCAGGGCTATCGGCGTGGCAAAGTAATAGACATTCCCAACGTGAATGTTGGAAACGAGCATATTCCTCTTCTTTTTCTTCAAGGCTCAAAGCATCGGGTAATGCACCACGGTTGCCTCATCAGATTCGGGCAAACAACTATACTGTTTGTGCGGGTCTTCGGTGGATAAACGCTGTAAAAATTCGGCATCCGGCCAGCCTAAATAGCATTGCACCGGTTTGGCTTCATGAATCGCGCAGCGGTTATTTTCCAAGAAAATACAAGCGCGCTTAGGGTCATCCGCCTGCGGAATCAAATAATTCACTGGCACATGCTCGCCGCTTTCAACCTCTTCCCATTCGACTTCGGTATATTCGGCTAAAAACACCTCGGTGTCGAGTTGCAAAAAAGCAGCAATGCGCTCAGCATCGCTGTCTTGGATTTCGACCCCAAATTCCTCATCCATACCCCGACAACAATCGCCACAACCATTGCAATAGGGTTCACCCTCAGTGTGCCCATCTGGTGCGTTTAAGTTCGTCATAAAAACACCTAGACCTGTAGCCAAAAAGTCACTGGCCCCGAATTGGTTAAACCCACTTGCATATTCGCGCCAAATTGCCCTTGGGAAACGGCGTGATGTTGTATGTGCGCTTGTTGTACCAAGTAATCAAATAATTCGGTCGCCCGTTCTGGTGGCGCGGCACTGCTGAAACTGGGGCGGTTGCCTTTGCGGGTATTGGCAGCCAAAGTGAATTGTGGCACGAGCAACAAGCCGCCTTGACAATCGCGCAGACTTAAATTCATCTTGCCCTGCTCATCTTCAAATAAGCGATAATTCAACAACCGGGTAAGCAGTCTATCGGCTTTGGCTTCATCATCGTCTTTTTCCACCCCGATTAATACCAAACTGCCTTGGTCAATCGCACCAATGGTATCGCCTTGGACTTGGACTTGGGCATGGGTAACCCGCTGCATTAAACCTATCATGCTTATCCTAATAGTTGCGCTTTGAGGCTTTGCCAACTGGGTGCATCTTGATCTTTGCCAGAGAGTTGCGGCTCAATATCCAGTGGCCAATCAATGCCAATGTCGGGGTCGTTCCATAACAAGCTGCCCTCATCTTCAGGATGATAATAATCAGTGCATTTGTAATGAAAATCGGCAATGTCTGAAAGGACACAAAAACCGTGAGCGCAACCGGGAGGCACGTAAAACTGTTTATGACTTTTAGTATCTAAAATAACGCCAAACCATTGCCCAAAAGCCGGGGAGTCTGGGCGTAAATCCACCGCGACATCAAATACTTCCCCCCGGCTGACTTGGACGAGTTTGCCTTGCGGGTGTTGTTTTTGAAAATGCAGCCCGCGCAACACGCCTTTGCTGGAGTGTGAGTGATTATCTTGGACAAAGCTTTCTTTGATGCCTGCCTCACGATAACGCTGGGCATGGAAGGTTTCTAAAAAAAATCCGCGTTCATCACCAAAAACACGTGGCTCAAAGACCAAGGCATCGGGGATTGGGGTGACTATGGTTTTCATTCTGTTTAACTCGGGTATTTAATGTGCCTAAAACAGCGATTTTACACTGGCTGAGTATGATTAAGCTATGAAGCTTTTGCGTAACACAAACCAATGCTATTAACTGATGTTACGCACTTATCATTTTTCTGCTTCATTATTAAAGTTTTTTACCTCTATAGTGAAGCTTAGCTGCGCAGCAATGGCGGTTTTTTATGCCCTTAAACCAGAAAAAGAAGCCTTTGCGTAACTCCAAATTATCATATAGACTCTGAAAGGCTTGCGTCAATAGTAGTATGTGCTCAAAGGCAAAGAGAGCGATAGGGGTATATCCACTTTCTTTGCGATGCTCAGATAGATAATAACTGATGTGACGCACTAAGCCAGTTTTTGTCACAGTCGTATTTAGCCGTGGAGCAATGGCGGTTTTTTTGCCTTTGCGTAACATCAGATAATAATCGTTTTAACCTAAAGGAGATGTTGTGGTCGCCAATTCATCTTTGCTCAAAGAATATGAAAATCTTCTGCATAAATATCAAAGCTTGTTGGATAAAGTGTTATCAGGATTACAACAAACCGAACAGCTCAACGATGAATTGCGTGAACAACAAGTTCAACATGTCATTACTCAAATCGAATTTGCCCAAGAAGAATTAAAACCACGCTATCAAAAACTGCAAAAGCAGACTGACACGGAGCAAAAATCCAGTCGCAAAGTCTTTGATCAACCGAAAATGGGCAAACACAATCTGATTGAAGACCCAGCCCAAGCTGAAATCTTAGTTAAACTCACCGCGACAGGCACGGTTCCTGCGCGCGTGCCTATTTGTATCAGCGGTGAGTCCGGCACAGGGAAATCACTCTTAGCTTTGCAATTGGCTCGTGATAGTAAAGTACAAGCGGCTTATCCCGATGGGATTTTTTGGCTAACCCTGGGGCATGAACCTGATTTGCTATTGCATTATCAACGTTTAAGTCAAATGTTGGGCAAGCCCACCGAGTTTGTTGACGAGGAAGAGGCTCATGCCTATTTACAGTCGGTGTTTGCGAGCAAACGCTGTTTATTGGTTCTCGATGGCGTTGAGGATGTGCCAGTATTAAATGCGTTTCAAGATTTTGGTGACCATTGTCGTTTATTGATTACCACGCAAGTCAAAGAATTACATGAGTTTGTCAGTTTTAAAGAACCGCAAACGCTGCATTATAGTTTGCGGGTTTGGCAAACTTCCCAATCGAGTGGTTTTTTCATGCCGCTGGCTGGTGGGGCTGAACGCAGTGATGGTCCTTTGGTGGTGAAAATGTTATCTCATTGTCATCACAACCCTTTAGCTTTACGTTTACTTGCCAGTGCTATGGGAGAAACCCCTGATTGGGCTTTATTATCTCAACGTCTTGAAGATACCGCTGACTGGGATTTCCCTGAGAATTACCCACCTTATTTGATGCAAAGCTTGCATTTAGCTTTAGAGAGTTTTGGCGATCAGAGTGAATGTTATCTCGCTTTATCGGTGTTTCATGATCATCGCCATATTCCTGAAACCGCGATTAAAATGCTTTGGCATTATATGTTTCAACTCGATGATAAGGCATCGGAACAGTTATTGCTTACGCTAGCCACATTGGGTTTATTAAAACAGCATGATGGCAATGATGTTTATGTCAGCTTACATGCATTTCAAAAAGCTTACATTGATGATTTTTCTGATATTGATAAATTGCATGAACACTTATTATCAGCTTATGCGCGTTTATCTCCCAGCACTTGGCTCAATGGTCCTGATGATGGCTATTTTTATCAAAACTTATGTTTACATTTACACGGTGCTGGGCGTTTACCACAGCTAAAAACTTTATTATTTGATTTTGATTGGCTGAGCAAAAAATTCCAACACAGTAGTTTGTATCAACTGGTATTAGATTTACATTTATTTGATGACCCAGAAATCGCCAGCGTTGAAAATGCCTTACTGATGTCATCACAAGTGTTAATTGATGGTGAGCAAAGTTTAGCTTTGGTGCTTTTAAATAATTTATGGCAACTAGCCAGTAAAGAAGATGTCAAACAAATTCAAGCCTTACTCAACCAAGCACGGGAAACAGTGCCCGCATGGGAACCTGAATTTCCTGACAATGATTTACTTGATTCTATCGACAATAATTAGTGTCAAAAGCCAAAGTGGAAAACCCACATCATCGCAAAAACTGTGGCGGTCTAGCTTGTTGCTAACATCACCCTCCCAGTTATATTCAGCAGCTTAATACAAGGAGATTTTATTTGTGCTGCAAAACGATATAGTTCGCATCATTGTCATTGAAGAATCCGCTAATGAAGCTGAAATGATTCTCAATAGTTTGCGACGTGCCCGTTTACCTTTGCGTCCACATCATGTTGAAGATGATGAAGACCTACAAGCCGCTTTGGCCGATCAAGAATGGGATTTGGTGATTGCTGTGCCGACCATGATGGACTTTAGCATCCAAAAAATCAGCGAAATTCTCGATAGCTCTCAACAAGAATTGCCGTTATTAGTGTTGACGCGTAAATTTTCTGCCGAGGAATTTAACCATCTGTTAGATGCTGGTGCAAATCGGGTGATTCCCGCTGATCAAGAACAAAGTTTGCAAAAAGTAGTTAAGCAACTGCTCAGTGACTTGGAAAAACAACGACGTTTGTTACAACTAGAGCAATTATATCGGCAAAGCATGTCGAATAATAAAATCCTGATCGAAAGCTCGCGTGATGCCATCAGCTATGTTCATGAAGGGATGCATATTCATGCCAATCCTTCTTATCTAAAAATGTTTGGTTATGAATCGCTGGATGATTTGGAAGGGATGCCCGTGATGGACTTGGTTGCCCCCGATGATCATGAGAGTTTTAAGCAGTTTATGCGCGAATATATGACCGATGCTAACAGTGAAGATCGCGATATAAACTTGGTCGGCATTCGGCAACTAAAAAACCATAAGCACAAAACTTTCGACTTAAAAATGGAAGTTAGCCAAGCTTTGTATGATGGTGAAAAATGTATTCAAATTATTATCCGGGATCGCAGTGATAGTCAGGCGCTCGAGAAAAAAATTAAAGAACTGAATAAACGTGACCAATTAACCCAGCTATATAATCGCCAATATTTCATTCAATTATTAGATAAAAACTTAGGACGGGCCGCTGAATCACATACCCGCAGCGTCCTTGCCTTTGTCAGTCTCGATCATTTTAAAAAATTACGCGAACAATTTGATATTGCGGCTTTAGATGAAATTCAACGTCAAGTCGCGACCGTGCTTCAGTCACACAGTAACAATATTTATATTTCCCGTTTTAGTGATGGCAATTACAGTCTGTTATTACCTGAATATGACATCAAAAAAGCCCAAGATTTTTTTGAAAAATTAAAAACTGAAATTGAAGCACAGGTAATTGAATTAGAAAACACCTCGGCGGTTGTGACAGCAAGTATTGGTTTAGTTGCGGTGCTTGCCTCAGCAGGCACACCCCAAAACGTTATAGCCGATGCCCAAACCGCTTGCTTACAAGCGGCAGAACAAGGCGGCAATCGTTTAATGGTGTATCGCCCTGAGGTTAAAAGTGGTGATAACAATCTCACCGATATGGCGAAAAAACTTGAAACCGCACTGGAAGAAAAAACCCATTTATCTTTGGTTTACCAACCGATTGCCAGTTTACGTGGTGAGACCACTGCGATTTATGAAGTTTTTTTGCGTATGAAAGATAACGAGGGCAAAAATATCCCCATCGGACAAGTCTTTGCCGCTGCCGAACAAGCTAAACTCGGTTTCCGTTTGGATCAATGGATCTTAAAAGAATCCGTGATTCAATTACGCCAGCAACTGCGCACAGGTAATGATACCCGCTTGTTTATCAAACTCTCGGATCAAACCGTGCGCGATAAACATGCCCTAACCTATATCGCCAAATTATTGCACGCAGCCCAAGTGCCAGGTAAAAGTTTGGTGATTGAATTTAATGAAGCCTTGGTTATTAGCCAAGTCAATTATGTTAAAAACTTTATCATCAATTTACAAAAAATGGGGTGTCGTGCTGCTTTAGAGCATTTTGGTACGGGGTTAAATTATGAAACCACGCTTAAACATTTGCCGGTTAATTACGTTAAAATCGACTCATCTTATGCTAAAGATCTGGCTAGCAACAGCGATAGCCAAGTAGCGGTGGAAAAAATTGTCCGTTTAGCCCATGAACATGACAAACTCACCATTGCGGAATCCGTTGAAAATGCCAGTAGCCTGACTATCTTATGGCAATGTGAGACCGATTATGCCCAAGGGCATTATATTAGCCCGCCCTCGGAACAAATGGATTATGATTTTTCTGAAGAATAAACTTGTCGAACTCAGTTTTGCCAGAGAATGTTATAATCCGCCCCTAAAAACACACTCAAACTGATAGAAAAAAATTGCCCAGCCGTTATCGTGAGCACTAAAACACAAGGAAATACGAATGAAAACATATCTTTTAATGCTTCTTTTCAGCTTAATGCCTCTGTCTTTGTTTGCCGAAACAGCCGATGAAAAAACGCTTGGCGACAAAGTTGGCTCTTGGTATGACAGTGCTAAAGAAAAAGCCGGTTCTGCTTATGATAAAAGTAAAGATTTAGCCAAGGATGCTTATGATGGCAGCAAAGACATGGCAAAAGGTGCAGCCGAGGGCACAGGTAAACTTTATGATGCGGCAAAAGAAAAAACTGGCGCAGCGTATGATGCCAGCAAAGACTTAGGCAAAAAAGCGGTTGATGGCAGTAAAAACATGGCAAAAGGTGCAGCTGAGGGCACAGGCAAACTTTATGATGCCGCCAAAGAAAAAACTGGCTCAGCTTATGATGCCAGCAAGGACTTAGGTAAAAAAGCGGTGGATGGCAGCAAAAACATGGCAACAGGCGCGGTTGAAGGTAGCAAAAACCTGTATCACAAAGGCGTGAACACCCTAAAAAAATATCGCTGTGGCAGCAAAACCAAGTGTGAACAAATGCAAAGTTGTGAAGAGGCTCAGTTTTTCTTCAAGTCCTGCGGCGTGGTCAGTTTAGACGCGAGCAAAACTGGTAAACCTTGTCCTGCGCTGTGCCAATAAATTTGAAGCGCCCTTTGTCAACCAATCTAGTTAATAAATTATGAAACCTTACGCATTGCCACAACTCCTGTTTGTCGTCGCTTTGTTAAGCCTCGGTGCTTGTACGACAGAAGTAAAAGAAACGCCTGCGCCTGTGCCTGAAAAAGACCCCAGTCAACAAGTCAGCGACGCAATTGAGCTGAAAGCCGATGAAACCTCGGCGACGCAATTGTCTAAAGATAGCGATGAAAATGATTTAGTACAATTGATTGAAGACAATCAAGAAAGTATCCGCCAATTGCGCATCACTTTAAAAGTGGCAGAAAAAACCAATAACCCGACCGTGGCTGAAGAAACCAAAGCAGACATTCGCCAACGCCAATTGGAAACGGAAACCAAAATTGCGAAATACTATAAAATCATTCGCATCCCCTTTATACATATCAACAACTATAAACTGTTGCCAAAAGCTTTAGAACGCTTAGAAGCTAGAAAAGAGCAGTTATGTAACCCCGACTATAAAACCATTATTTATGGTTATGGCGGCTATATCGGCTCAGAAAAAGCCACCAAAACCATTTCTCATTTACGAGCAAAAGCCGTTTCTAACTGGTTGAAAAAAAACAGTACTTGTAAAACCCTTACACGCGGACTTGGCATTGATATTCGCGCCAGAGAAATACAAGATGTTGAACTACCGAAAGAAAAGCACGATGCCCTCCTAGAGGAAAGCCGTTATGTCCGTATTTATATCCATCGTTAAGCACACGCGCTTTGTTTGGCTACTCTTAAGCCTTTTATTGCTAGAAGCTTGTCAAAGCCATGTTTGGCAACGCAGTGCCTTTGCCCCTTGCCGTTTGCGAGTACAAAGTGGTGAATGTTGGCGAGCGCCAGATAAAGCCCCTCAAGATGCCGATTTAATTGCCGTCGCTTATGCCGCAACTGATAGTTTATTGCAGTCTTTACGCACACCGCTCAACAAAGCCGAGGGGATTATTATTACCACCTTGGTGGACTTAAATGATTTGCACCAAAGCAGTGATTTAGGACGTTTGCTAAGTGAGCATATTGCCGCACGCTTTACCCAGCAAGGTTACACAGTGTTAGAAGCACGTTTACAAAAAGACTTGCTCTACAAAGAACGTGATGGTGAATTTGTTCTCTCGCGTTTGGTTTCAGAGCTGCGCAAAACCCATCCAGTGGCGAATTTGACCTTAGGAACCTATAGCATTGCCGAGGATCAGGTATATTTTAATATCAAATTGGTCAACGAGCACAGTATTGCCCTGGCTAGCCACAGTTTTAGCTTACCGCTGGGTAAAAATACTTTAAGCCTTTTATTGGATTAATACATGCGCGCCAAAAAACGTTTCGGGCAACACTTTCTTCATGATGGACAAATCATTCAACAAATCGCCCAAGCTTTGTCTGTCAGTGCTGAGGAAACGCTGCTAGAAATTGGTCCTGGGCGTGGGGCATTGACGCAAGTGCTGTGTCAAATGCGTCCGAAACTCGATGTGGTGGAATTGGATCGGGATTTAATCGCTTTACTTAAAACCCGTCCTTATGCAAAACAACTCCAAATTCATGAAGGCGATGTGCTCAAATTTGATTTTGCGCAATTAAACCCTGATAACAAAGCCTATGCGCTGCATATTATTGGTAATTTGCCCTACAATATTTCCACACCGTTATTATTTCACCTCAGTGATTATGCCGAGCAAATTGCGCAAATGGTGTTTATGTTACAAAAAGAAGTGGTCGAGCGCATCACCGCAGAACCAAATAGCAAACACTATGGGCGCTTATCGGTATTGAGCCAATACCATTATCAAACCGAATATTTGTTTGATGTGCCCCCCGAGGCGTTTAAGCCCCCCCCCAAAGTTGATTCAGCGGTGTTACGCTTACAACCCCACGCCCAGCCTCCGGTTGATATTGCCTTTGCACCACTGAAAAAACTGGTGGATTTAGCCTTTGCCCAACGGCGCAAAACTTTACACAATAATCTCAAAAAACATTTGCCAGCAGAAGCGTTTAACCAAACAGGCATTGATCCCAAAGCCCGCGCGGAAACCTTGAATTTGGCAGAATTTGCCGCCCTCGCCCAGCATTTGTCATGAAAACACGGTTTTGGAAACGAATCAAAAAACCTGACAGCGAAATCACTCTCACACGGCGAAAAATCTATATTATTCCCAATCGTCACGGTTTATTATTTGCTTTAGTGTTATTGCTCATGCTGGCTGGGGCGATGAATTACAACAACAGCATGGGCTTTTTGCTGACTTTTTTGCTCGGCAGCATCATGATTGTTTCCACCTTGCATACCTACTACAACCTGCACTTATTAAAGATTCGTTTTCACAACGCGCCAGCGGTATTTGCCGGGCAAACCGCCTATATTCAATTACAAGTCGATAATGCCCAGAATAAACGCCGCTATGCCATTCGTGTCGATGATTACCACGGCGCTCACAGCGATTACTGTGATGTTGCCGCCAATAGCCAAGCCTTATTACAATTACCTTGTATCACCAAGCGCCGTGGTAAATATAAATTGCCGGAAAAAATCAGTATTCATACCGAATTTCCCTTAAATATTTTTTATGCTTGGTATCCCATGCGCCTACAAGGCGAGTTTTGGGTTTACCCCAAACCCCAAGGCGAGCAGCCTTTGCTGGAACAACAAGGCTTAGCGGGAGATAAACAAAGTTTGCACAAACGCTCAGGCGATGATTTTGTTGGCTACCGTGATTACCATCCAGCCGAATCGCCCAAGCATGTTGATTGGAAAATTGTTGCCCGTAACCAAGGCTGGCATATCAAGCAATTTGGCGGCGAGGCCTGTGAGAAAAAATTATGGTTGCGTTGGCAAGACTTACAAACCCAAAGCACTGAAGCGCGCTTATCACAATTATGCCAATGGATATTGACAGCCGAACAACAAGGCTTGAAGTATGGTTTAGATTTACCCCAGCAACAAATTCCCCCAGATAATGGCATCTCCCATCAACAGCGTTGCCTATTGGCACTTGCCCAATTTTAAAACTCTGTGCTAGCACCAAATTTAGACTTAGGCTAGAATGGACGCACTTTGCTGACCTCATAAAGCTCGGTCGGCCCATGCTAAGCACCCAATAATAAAACCAGCTAAGCATGGTTAATTACTCTCAAAGGAAGATGCTATGGCTGATAATGCGCAGTTATCGAAGCGCTATGCGCAATGGGTGGTCAAACACCGCTTTATTATTATTCTATTACTACTTTTAGCCACCCTCGCCGCTGCCTTACAAATCAAAAATATCGACATCCGTAACGACCCCGACACCTTACTCCCGCCAAGTAACCGCTATGTAGCCACCAATCTTTATACCGAACATACCTTTGGTATGGGCAACTTGATGGTTTTTGGACTCAAAATGAAAGAAGGTGATATTTATCAGCCTTGGTTTATTAATTTATTACAGAAAATGAACCGTGAAGTTGAAAATTTACCTCATGCCAACAAACCTAATTTTATTAGCCTTGCGGCACAAAAAGTTAAATACATGGGCGCAGATGAAAATGGGTTGGTGTTCAAACGCCTGATTCCGACCGAGGGCATCAGTGATAAGCCGGAACTTGCCGCTAAACAATTGGCCTTTTTAAAACAGGGCATCGAGCAAAATCCGGTGATGTCACCGATGCTGGTACATGCCGAAACCCCAGACGGTAAAACTTGTGATTTTAGCGCTCCAGATTGCAAAACCATTGCCGCCTTTATCATTGCCGACTATAGCGATGATGTGAAATCGATTTATTTGCCGTGGGTTAAATCAGTCCGTGAAATCGTCAAACGCTATGGCGACGAAGAGCCTCGGATTGAAGTCTTGGTTGCGGGCGAGCCGTATTTCCTTGCTTACATGTTGTTGGATTTAGTGAAAAAATGGTGGCTGTTTGCCCTATCACTCATGATCGTCATTGTGGTTTTAACTTTTGAGTTCCGTACATGGCGTGGGGCAATCTTCCCCTTAATCGGTGTCGGTATGACCATCGTTTTGACCTTAGGCTTGATGGGCTTGTCTGGATTTAAACTCACCACCATGATGGTGCTAACACCGATGCTGCTGCTGGCGATTGGTATTGGGCACTCGGTACAAATAACCAGGCGTTTTGAGCAAGAATATAATGGGCAAGAGCTAGAGCCAGCGGTTATTAGCGCCATCGAGCACACCATTGTCCCTGCTACCTTGTCGATTATCACCGATATGGTTGGTTTTGCGACCTTATCACTGGTCGATATATCCTTTTATAAAGCCTATGCTTATTTCGGCATGTTTGGCATGTTGACCTTAATTTTAACCACCACCACTTTGATTCCTTTATTGATGCTGAGCTTTCCGCCCAAACGCCGCGATGCTTGCGATGAACGTAATTGGGAATTGCGCACCGGCACGGCGATTCAAACCTTGCTCACTGGCAAGGGCAAATGGATTCCCATTGGCGTGGTTGCGGTGATTATCGGGGTGTCTACCCATTACACTCAATTACATAATGGCACACCTGAGGATTGGATGCCAGGGGTAGAAAAAGGCATTAACTATTCTCGCGCGGCTTTCAAAGAAGAATCTGAGACCATTCAACACCTGACGGAACTGGGCAATATTATGCCGGGGGTGATTTCGGTCAATATCCCAATTCGGGGTAAAAACCCGATTGCACCTGAGTGTGATATGGATGGCTTACCCGAGGGCTGTTTTGATCCCGATGAAATGCCCGCGCAAGGGGTTTTTAATAAAGCTGCGGTGTTATACGACATTGAGCAAATGGAAAACTGGATGCGTAAACACCCGTATATCGGTTTTACGGGTTCTTATGCACAATACATTCGCCTTGTGAATATGCTATTAAGTGCAGAACCCGGTAGTCCGGTTAATCCTAATGATTTGATGATTCCAACCCGTGCCAGTCTCACATCCGTTGACCCGGATGATGATCGCAACCCTGATGAAATTGTCGAGATGTATAACGGGCTGCTGGAGATGATGACCAGTGATGGTGATATGGATTCCTTTGTTAGTCGTGACTGGAATAACGGCGTAATCATGGGTTTTGTTAATACCATGGATCCGGTCAAAACCCACCAAACCGTGTTGGATATTCAGGCCTATATCGAAGCACATAAAAATGATGAGGGTTTCAAACAGGTCAATTTTGGCTTTCGTAATGCCGATAGCTCCGGTGATACCAATGCCTTAGCTCAAGAAGGCGCGGGCTATGTGGAACCGGGTTTAGGCGGCTTTTTAGGCGCGACTGAGGCAACCCGCGAAGTGGCGATGCAAGAATGGCTCAAAGGGCCGTTACTTACCGCCGCCGCCATTTTCTTGATTGCCGCACTTATTTTCCGCTCCATGATTGTGTCCATGATTTTGCTGAGCATCTTGTTGATTACCTTATATGCCCAATATGGTTTGGGTGGCTACTTTACCTCTATCGGCAACTGGTCGGGCAATTTACACTTCGCCACCTTGGTGTCTTTAAGTATTGCCTTAGGGCTAGGGGTAGATTACGGCATTTATATGCTCTCACGTTTACGCGAAGAAATTGCCGAAAATGGCTTGAGTTGGGCAGATGGTTTACGCAAAACCCTTTGCACGACTGGCTCGGCGGTGATTATCTCGGTGGTGGTCTTGCTCGGCAGTTTTATACCACTGTTGGGAACCGAGCTGGCGAATACATGGGCCTTAGGGGTGTATATCAGTGAGGCTTTGATTATTGATGTCTTTACTGCGCTGACCTTATTGCCGTTATTGGTTTACTGGCTCAAACCGGATTACGTTTTTAAACGTTAATCATAATGGAAGCGGGACTTTAGTCCCGCTCAAGCTGACATCATAGCGCGGGTTTTTTACCAAATAAGTGCCGTGCTTGTACTTCATCCGCTTGCATTTGTTCGGTTAAGGCTTCCAAAGAATCAAAATCACGTTCATCACGTAATTTGTGAATAAATTGCACTTCAAGATATTTACCGTATAAATCCCCGGAAAAATCTAATATATGTACTTCAAGCAACATTTCTTGCTTGCCATCTTTAAGTACCGGGCGCGTGCCTAAATTCGCAAGCCCTCTTACTGTACTGCCATCATCCGTTGCTCCGGTGACCTGCACCATAAAAATACCTTTAATCGGACTTTTAAGGCGATGTAAGCGGATATTCGCCGTTGGAAAACCTAAGGTGCGCCCAAGGGCGTTACCGTGTACAACACGACCGGTCATACTATAGGGGCGGCCTAAAAGGCGAGCGGCAAGGCTGAGTTGGTTGCTCTCCAGCGCTTCACGAACACGGGTGCTACTGACCCGTTCGTTATGAATAGAGTAAGTATGCATGTGGTTGACACAAAAGCCGTGTTCTTTACCCAAATCATGTAAACATTGAAAATCACCACGGCGTTTTTTACCAAAGCGAAAGTCATCACCGACAATTAAATAGCGAATACCTAAACCATCCACAAGAATTTGTTTGATAAAGTCCTCGGGTTCTAAGTTTGCCATTGTCTGATTAAAATCCAAACACAAAATCCGATCGGCTTGATAACGACTAATTAATTGTACTTTTTCCCGCAAACGACTCAAACGGCTGGGCGCGGTTTCGGCATCAAATAATTCCTTTGGATGCGGCTCAAAACAAATCACCGTGCTAGGCAATTCTAAAATATCGGCTTGCTGTTGTAATTGTTGAAACACTTGTTGGTGTCCTCGATGCACACCATCAAAATTACCAATAGTGGCAACACAGCCATAATGCCGTGGGGCAAGTTGTGCCAGGTTACGAATCAATTCCATGTTGGTGCCATATTAGCTGATAATTCTGGGATAAGAACCCAAATGTTTGAACAAGGTGCAATGGCTAACCAATTGTGATAGAGCCATTTTGACCTTAGGATCGTCAATATGTCCCTCTAAGTCAATGAAAAACACATATTGCCAAGCACTATGTTGGGCAGGGCGAGATTCAACACGGGATAAATTAATGTCATGTTGCACAAGGCAGCCAAGCAAATCATGTAAAGCCCCTGCTTTGTCATGGGTTGATAATACCAAGGAGGTTTTGTCGTCCCCTGAAGTGAGTACTTGTTGTTTACCAATAATAGCAAAGCGCGTGGTATTTTCTGCCTCATCTTCGATATTGCTGGCTAAAATTTGTAATTGGTACAAATCCGCGTTATTTGCCCCCGCAATCGCCGCTGCTGTTTTATCTTCAGCCGCTAGTTTTGCTGCCTCGGCATTACTATTCACTGCCACCCGTTCAATATGGGGGGCGTGTTGTTCCAACCATAAACGACATTGCCCTAAAGATTGTTGATGTGAATAAATGATTTTAATTTCATCTAAAGCAGCTTGCGATAAAAGACAATGATGAATCGCCAATTCAGTCTCACCACAAATATTCAAAGGACTGTTCAGCAACATATCCAAGGTTTGGGTCACGCCGCCCTCGGTAGAATTTTCTATGGGGACAACACCATATTTAGCTGCCCCCGTGCTAACGCTGTGAAACACTTCACGAATAGTTTGCAAAGGCATTTTTTCGATAGCATGTTTAAAATGTCCAACGGCTGCTGCTTCGGTATAGGTTCCCTCAGGGCCTAAATAAGCGACTTTCGAGGGGCGTTGCAAGGCAAGCGAAGCGGACATAATGTCCTTAAAAAAGCCGACTAAGACATCATTGCTCAAAGGGCCTTGATTGCGCTCGACCACCATGCGCAATACCTCCGCTTCCCGCTCGGGTCGGTAAAAATCAGGGTTGGAATCCTCGGCAAGTTTAGCTCGGGCTACTTGCATTGAGAGATTGGCGCGTTCGGTCAATAAGGCTTGGATTTGTTCATCCAATGCATCAATTTGATTACGGACAGTGTTGAGATCAGTCATGGTGGTTTTGTGACATCGGTAAAGTGAAGATGGTTTTTAACAAAAACGATAATGGCATTTGAGCGTCAGACAATGCTATCGCTGTCATGAGGCAATCATTTGCTTAATTACGGGGGTTACGCAAAGACTAAATACCACTAGGCCGGTGGAAAACCACAATATTGAGATAAAAACAGGCTTAGTGTGTAACATCAGTTAATGACTAAATTGGTAATGTTTTTTGATAGGCTTAATTACCTGCCAATGACAGGACATGCCTTTTGGAAAAGTGACTAAATCTTTTGCTTTAAGTGTCACCGGTTCGCTGCCATTAGGGGTGACAATCACTTCGCCCTCTAATATATAGCAGGTTTCTGTTTGTTCGTATTGCCATGGAAAACTAGAGACTTCTTTGCTCCAAATCGCCCAACTATCAACATGCATCACTTCCAACTTCATCGGGCTGGGGTTATGTTCTATGGTAATTTGATCGCTCATCACACCTACCTTGGTTCAAAACTACCATTATACTTGGTAAAATCTTACTGTTCGAGTATTTTAGTTACTGATGTTACGCATTAACACTGTTTTTGTCACCGTAGGTGGGTTTTCCACCTGCCTAATGGTTTAGCCTTTGCGTAACATCAGTTATTTTATTGACGTGAAGACCAAGTAAAGTACATCATTAGAAATGGTTTCTAGGAGAATACAATGAGTTATCTAGACCAGTTAAAACAACAAGCCACAGACGTTGAAGAAGAAAAAAAAGCGGAGGGTCAAACGGAAGGGCAATTGACTGCGATTTATGATACCAAAGTGCGCCCACGCTTAGAGAAAGCCTATCAATATTTCCATGAAGTGACTCAGCAATTGGCAAAAATACAACCTAAAACCCCTGTACATTATGAACTTCCTGGTGTGGGACCTTTATTAAAATTATTTCAAGATGAATATATTTTAAGCAGTTACCACAAAGTGGATGATGATTTTTTCGTACGCATGTTTAGTCATGGTGAATTAAAGCAGCGTTTTGAAGTCAAAAGTATAGCCAAAATGGAAGAATATAAAGATTATCTTTGGAAGCACAACACCAAGTTCAAGTATCGCCAAGTCAATGATGCCAAATCACAATTTTTACGTGCGGTGTTTGAAATTCAAGGTGAGGTTGTGGCGCAAATCAATTTTAAAGGCAACTTGGAAAATTCAGGGATAGAAGTTCATACACAAAATTTTCCGGTGTTAGGCAAGGAGACCTATTTAGTTCCCGTGGATCATTTCAGCGATGATTTTTTTGACCAATTAGCCATGTTCATCACCCGAGCTAATGTGGACAATCCCCTTAAAAGTTATAAAATCTCCCATACTTGGGCAGGTAAAGCCCGTGATGCAAAACAAATACAACGTGAAAAAATTTTAGCCGAGCTCAAACAGCATGAAGCTGAGGAAAAACAAGCCAAGGCATTAGAAAAAGAGATGACAAAACCAGTTAAAAAAATTAAAAAACCACAGCATGAAGCAGAAAAAACTGGCTTTTTTTCTAGTTTATTTGGGAAAAAATAGTGCTGTCTGATGGCTGGAAAAAATTCAAACGCCACTTATACGCGCGTTTGCGGCTATGGAAAAAACAATGGCTACATAAAAGCCAATTACCAGAACAAGTTCAAGCCTTATTTGCAGACGGCGGGCTTGAAGTAGAAACGCATTTTGATAACAATGGCAATACAGGCTATTTTCGTACCTATGTACAACTCAGTGGCGATATCATGCAATCAGTCCCCGTACCGACAGATCCCCCAACGCCTGATTGGTTAAGTGCTTATGAACAACACCAAAAGCAGCTAAAAAAGCAACTGGCTCCTTTAGTGAAATTTAAACAAGCCTTGCAATCACTCAGTCTGGCTTTAAGTAGTATAGTAAGCGCCGTAGCGCTATGGTGGCAAGACTGGCAAAACTTGCTCGCCGCTCAATGGCAAGCATGGTCACAATTATTTTTTGCTTTAAGCATAGCTTTTTTGTTGGCTTTAGGGCTATATTGGGGAGCGCGCCAACTAATTTTTATCTGGATAAAACGCCACATTGGTTAGCCTCGCTTTTTATTTTATCTCAAGGACATATGATGAAATACCGTTTATTGTTAATTAGCAGCTTGTTGCTGCAAACCTCTGTGAATGCTGATTGGTGGAATTCAGCGATGAACCCAATGGGGTTTATGCAACAAATGCCAAGAAACATGAATGATATGAATCGGGTGCCTTTTTCCAACATGGATCCCTTATCCATGATGCCCGACCCACAAATCCCACAAGTGCAATTTACGCCACCCAATGTTTATGATGCCCGAAACATGGGCAATATTTTACAAAATATTGGACAAGATATGCCGGGAACGATGAATAGTATGCCCAATACTTTTTATGATGCGGCACAAGGTAAAGGCATGCGCAATATCAACCCTTGGAATCCACAACAACCCCGCACGGTTTATCCATCCCAACATCAAGCGCGCCCCAATATTTGGCAGCAACAATCGGCTCCACAAACTTATGTGCCAGCGGTAAATGCATCCAGCAAAAGTAATCAGCACAAGCAAACATCGGCGCAATCTCTGAACAACTATGGAAAACCTAATGGTCGTGGTAGTTATCATGGTGATGGCTGGACACCTTTTAAAAATACCCCGCCCCAATTAAGCAATACCATACCAGCTAGAGCCACAAGCAGCTACCAACCGACACCTGCTTATCAGGTCAATCCATCACCGGGCAATACTGCGGTGACTATTGTCGGTAGCAAAGCCCCAAAACAAGGAATCGCACCTCAACCCCCTCAAGGTCGTCCCATGCCCACTCAACCCAATAGCAGCACTTATCGGGGCTTGTTTGATTAAAAACTGTCGAGCGCCATATCCGTAATTAACGGCGCTCTTTTTGCAGTTTGAAGGTGCATTTCAATCACAAAAAATACACAGAGTAATGCTATGACTTCGACACAAACTGCTTATCGTTACCTTATCGTCGCTCCTGCATGGGTAGGAGACATGGTGATGGCACAAAGCCTATTCAAACAACTCAAACAGCAACACCCGGAGGCATACATCGATGTGCTTGCCCCAGCTTGGAGCGCCGCCTTAACGCAACGGATGCCAGAAATTGACAAAACCTTTACCCAATCAATTGGGCATGGACGTTTAGGACTGACAGAGCGTTACCAACAAGCACAAGAACTAAAACAATATCACTACGATCAAGCCATTGTGTTACCAAATTCATTTAAATCCGCTCTCGCCGTACGTATTGCAGGCATTCCTAAACGCACGGGGTTTATCGGTGAATGGCGTTACCCGCTACTCAACGATATTCGCAAACTGGATAAAGACAAACTCACCCGTACTGTTGATAGATTTGTTGCCCTTGCACAATCCCCTAATGCCCAGCTTCCCAAAATTCACAAACCAGCCCTGTTATCAGAGGGCAATTCATTATTAGAAACAGCAACCAAATTTAACTTAGCTGCTGAACACCCTATATTAGCGCTATGTCCCGGGGCCGAATATGGTGAAGCAAAACGCTGGCCGAGCACACACTATGCAGAAGTGGCTCAAGCTTATATCCAAAAAGGCTGGCAAGTGTGCTTACTCGGTTCGGAAAAAGACAAAAAAGTCGGCGATGAAATTCTCGCTACTGAGGCAAAAGCCCTTAATTTATGTGGCAAAACTAACTTAACCGAAGTCATTGATATATTAGCATTAAGTCAAAAAGTGGTTAGCAATGACTCAGGGCTGATGCATATTGCTGCTGCTTTAGATAAACCCCTGATTGCGCTGTATGGTTCTTCAGATCCCAATTTCACCCCACCACTTAGCCCCAAAGCGCATATTCTTAGCCTGAATTTAGACTGTGCCCCCTGTTTTAAACGCAGCTGCCCTAAAGGTACACCGCGCTGCCTTGCTGACATTAGCCCAGATCAAGTCTTAACTGGACTAGACAGCATGGGGCAAATTGAACAAATCAACATAAAAGCACTTTAACGTGAATTCATTGCCCCCCTATCGCACGCCACTCACCCAAGTCGCCGCCCTTAATGACAGCAAACTGTGTCGCCATCTTACCGATTTACAAACGCAAGTTGAACAAGCCCTTGACCCCGAGCAACATGGCAACCTAAACGACTGGCTGAGCACTATCGACAAACTACCAGAATTAAGTGCTGACAAATGTCTACTCGATCAAGACTGTGTGCATGTCAGTCACTCGGAAACACAAGCGAACACCTACGCCCTAACCCAAGCACTACAACGCTTTCACCCTTGGCGCAAAGGGCCTTTTCATATACATGGGGTCGATATTGATACCGAATGGCGCTCAGATTGGAAATGGCAAAGACTACAGCCCCATATTCACAGCCTAGAGCAACGGCTCGTACTAGATGTCGGTTGTGGCAACGGCTATCATGGCTGGCGTATGCTAGGTGCGGGCGCGCGCTATGTCATCGGTATTGATCCCAGTTTACTCAGCGTTATGCAGTTTTACAGCATCGCCCATTTTATCCAACCGGATAATTTCCAAGTATTGCCTTTAGGGATAGAAGCCCTACCAGCACGCCTACAAGCCTTTGATACCGTGTTTTCCATGGGAGTGCTATATCATCGTAAATCGCCATTAGAACACCTGATGACCCTGCGCGATTGCCTGCGTCCAGGCGGTGAGTTAGTCTTAGAAACCTTGGTGATTGAAGGCAAAAAAGGCGAAGTCTTAGTGCCCGAAGGGCGCTATGCTAAAATGCGCAACGTCTGGTTTTTACCCAGTTGCGACACCCTGCTCAGCTGGCTCAAACGCTGTGGTTTTAAACATGCCCAGTTAGTCGATGTCAACCAAACCAGCCTAGAAGAACAACGCCGCAGCACCTGGATGCAATTTGAGTCCCTTAAAGATTTCCTCGATCCACAGGATGTGAACAAAACCATCGAAGGCTTGCCAGCCCCCAAACGGGCGATTATTGTCGCGCAGGTATGAAGGCATATTAAGGCTTATCATTGAAACAATTATTAGCTATAATAGCCCGACTTTTCCAATATCAACTTTAGTTATATGTCATATAATGCAATCATATGTTTTTAGAAACTCTACCGTAGAGCATTTGTTTTCAGATAAAAATACAGATTTTTCTGGGTATGACGATGTCAGTATTCCTAAAAAAATTTATGATAATTACATCTGGTTTTATTTAGTTCCTATTAAATATGACTTAAATAAACTGACTAATGAAATAGATTATTTTCTTGAAAAAATTCTATTTATAAAAAATGCATTACCCAATAATAAAAGGTTTATTATATTCTCGCTAGAAGCTACTTACTACCCTAATTTAAGTGAATTTAATGAAAAAATAAATATAAAAATAAAAAAAACAAATGCCGAAATCATAGATATTTCTGAACAAACTAGCGCTATAAAATTTTTAGATTTTTCTGAATTTGTACATCAATTTGATTCAAATAAAATAATTGATTGGAAATATTATTTTATTTCAAAAATGCAAATATCACCTATCCTAACTAAAGATTTTAAAACTTGGTTTGATAAAAAATTATTGCAAATGAATTTGATTAGAAAAAAGTGCATAGTTTTAGATTTAGATAACACGTTATGGGGCGGAATATTAGGCGAAGATGGGCTTCATGGTGTTAAAATTGGCGGAGGATACCCCGGAAATGTTTTTGAGCAATTTCAACAAGCATTATTAAAATTATCTAATACAGGTGTATTGTTAGCTATATGCAGTAAAAACAATGAAAAAGATGTGTTAGAGCTTTGGGAAAAAAATCACTTCATGATTATAAAACAAAGTGACGTATCTACATATCGCATAAATTGGGAAAATAAAGCGGATAATATAAAATCTATTGCTGAAGAATTAAATTTAGGTTTAGATAGTTTTGTCTTTATTGATGACAGCCCAACAGAAAGAGAACTGGTTAAGCAGTTATTACCCATGGTAAGCACACCTGAATTCCCTAAACACCCTTATTTTTTGTTAAAATTTTTTGCAGAAATTTGTGAAGAGTATTTTAAAATAAATATTTTGACCAGAGAAGACTTGAACAAGAAGGAACAATATAAAAATAATTTAAATAGAAAAAAATTAGAATCCAGCTTTAAAAATATTGATGATTATATTAAAAGCTTAGATATAACATTAAATATTCAATATGCTACAAAATTAACAATACCTAGAATTGCTCAATTAACACAAAAAACTAATCAATTTAATTTAACCACCAAGCGTTATACGGATGCAAATTTACAAAAAATGCTAAACGACAATCATGTTATCTATGCTTTAGATGTAAAAGATAAATTTGATAACCAAGGACTGACTGGGATTATTATTATCAAAAAAATATCAGCTCATGAAGCCAATATTGATAGTTTTTTATTAAGCTGCCGTATTTTAGGAAGAGGGATTGAGACATGTTTTTTAAACCATGTCTTAATGAATTTAAAAAACACTGGTATTAATACTGTTTATTCAGATTATTTGTTGAGCGATAAAAATACTCAAGTAAAAGATTTTTATATAAATCATAATTTCAAGCTATTAAGGCAAGATGAAAATAAAAATAGCCAATATATGATTTGTTTAGATGATAAAAATATTTTAAATAAAGAAGACTCTATTTATAATTTAGAAGGTATAATATGAAAGATAAACTGTTGACTATATTTAAAACAGTATTTGAATCTGATTCAATCACCGAAGAAGTTTCACAGGAAAACTATCCAAACTGGGACTCACTGAAGCATTTGGGCTTGATTGTTGAAATAGAAAAAGAATTTTCTATTTCTCTCGAACCTGAAGATATTGTAAAGATAAAGTCATTTAATGATGCTTATGAATTTATCAAATAAAATTAATAACAGATTTATTTTGTTATTTATGGAGAACAAACGTGGACTATAAAGTAAAAAAATCTGGTGACTCCACCATTATAGATGGGCATTCTACTAAAGAATTAGAATCACATTCAACATTGTTGGATTTTTTTAATAATTCTCCAACTCCTAAACCTGCTTTATTAAATAATTTAGGTTTATTTATGAATCGTCAAAATTTATCTAGAATTTTGACAATGAATGAACTCTATAAAAAAATTATTAACCTGCAAGGGGTAGTAATGGAGTTTGGTGTTCACTGGGGACAAAACCTTTGTTTATTTGAAAATTTTCGTGGCATGTACGAGCCTTATAACCATACCCGAAAAATTATAGGTTTTGATACTTTTGAAGGATTCCCTGTTATCACTGATAAAGATGGAGAGCATGATGGCGTAAAAGTTGGTGCTTATTCAGTTACCAAACAATATGAAGATTATTTAGATAAACTTTTAGCCTTGCATGAACAAAATTCTCCCATCCCCCATATTAAAAAATATGGTTTAGAAAAAGGAGATGCCACTGTAACGGTTCAAGAGTATTTAAAGCGCCACCCTGAAACTGTCATTTCATTTGCCTATTTTGATTTAGATATTTATGAACCAACAAAAGCCTGTCTAGAAGCCATTATCCCTCATTTAACTAAAGGGGCTATTATTGCTTTTGATGAACTTAATTATGAGCCTTTCCCTGGTGAAACGGTTGCCTTAAGAGAAGTTTTAGGCACTCATAATTATAAAATACATAAAGATGTTAACTCAATCGTGTCTTATATTGTCTTTGAATAAAGCATGAAATTTCATCATTTAGCAATAGCAACGAAAAATATTTATGCCTCAATTGAATTTTATTTATCTTTGGGGTATGAATCTTCTGATGTTATCTTTGATCCGATACAGAATGTCTCTATTTGCTTTTTAAATAAAAAAAATGAGCCAAGAATAGAATTGATTGCAGCAGTGGATGAAAACTCACCCGTGACACGCATTTTAAAAAAAAATGGGTCGGGTGTTTATCATACTTGCTATGTGGTTGGAGATATAGATCTAGCTATTGCTAACTTAAAAAAACAGCATTTTATTTTATTGTCTAAACCTGTCAAAGCAGTGGCATTGAAAAATAAATTAGTCTGTTTTTTATTTAATAATGATGTGGGTTTGATTGAGTTACTCGAGGAATGATAAATTATTATGAATGCTACTCTAAAGATATGTGAGCAAACGGATTTTTCAAAAATCACGACATTCATAGATCTATTATGGAGAAAAAATCACCCTTTAGCTTTATCTACTGATTTATTGAATTGGCAGCATTTAGATGCCGTAAATAAACGCTATAACTTTATTGTCTTTGAAGATGAACAATTATCTAGTAATTATTTAGCATTATTGGGTTTCTTAGGTACCAATCAATTTGATTCTAATTTAGAATCTCAAGGCGATTACTGGGGAGTCATTTGGAAAATAGACGCAAATATTTCAGGAACATTTGGTCTAGGTTTTTCTCTCATTAGAAAATTATTGTCATTTAATAATTTTAATTCTTACGCAGCAATAGGTATTAGCAAGGATGCCTCAGCCCAATATAAATTAATGGGATTTAAAATGATTGAATATTTAAACCATTTTTATATTAAAAATGAAAAAATCAATGATTTTAAAATCGCAAAATTTCACAAGGAAATATCTCCTCCCCAGAAATTAGAATCTGAGTTTTCATTAGCGTTCATTGACTCAATAGAAAGTCTAGATTTGCAGCACAATTATCGTCCTAAAAAAACAATTACTTATTTAGTTAATCGCTATCAAAATCATCCTATTTATCAATATAAATTTATTGGCTTGAATAATAAAGATAATGATTTAAAAGCTATTTTTGTTGTTAGAGAAGTAGAAGCACAAAATGGGTTATGTTTACGAGTGATTGATATTTATGGAGATGTAACAAACACCGCTTCATTATATAATCAGTGGCAAACTATTTTACAACAAAGACAAGCAGAATATGTTGATTGCCTTAATTATGGTATAGATAAACAAGAATTTGCCAATATGGGTTTTTGTGAATTAGACTTTTCAAGTAAAAAAGTCATTATTCCAAATTATTTTGAACCCTTTGTCGATGACAATATAAAAATTGAATGTGCTGTTAAAGCAGATTTTGATTATGTCATTTTTAAAGGTGATTCTGATCAGGATCGTCCAAATGTTTTATAAAGCGTTTTCGATATCTTTTGCATCTATACGCGGGATAATAAAATCTTCTTGATTCCAAATGCCATTAAAACTCCCTAAAATACCTTCATAGCCCCTTTGTTTTAATGGGGCTATCAAATCATTTAAACTGGCTCCATGCTTAGGCTTCATCGGTGAAGTGTAATAAGGGCTGATCGTCAGTCCCTCTGCTTGTAAGTCTTGTTCACATTGAATAATTTCTTGCTCAACATAAGCTTCTGTATTGCTATCTAAAGCCCAATGGCTCACCGTATGAACACCAATATCAGCATAATGAAATTGTTTATAATACTCGGCCGTTTCAAAACGTTTTTCTAATTCTGAAATCTCTTTAATACTTAAGTTCTCTAATAACTGATAAGCCAGCGTTTGATCTAAGACTAAATTAAAAGCTCCTTTTATAATTTGACGATATTCTGTTGTTTCATAATGATAAATTTTTTTAATATATGTTAGCTCTTCCGTAGTTAAATATTTTTCTTTTAATTTTTCACTTAATTCAATTAACTTTTTTTCTTCTCTAAGAATCAATAAAACCTGAATTAAATGTGTCAGTGGATAAACAGCTGGTTTATACCAAACCCCTGATATAATTGCAGTATGTGTATAAATTTTTTGTTGTTCGCACCAAGGCAATATATTGCGTGTCCAATCTACAGTGCCATCATCGCCTGTAATATAAATATATTTATTTTTTGTATCTAGTTTATCTTGTTGTAGGTTTTGTAAGCGCCCAATTTGATACCCCTTTTCTATAGCCATAGCAATTTGTTGTTGAAAACGTTCTAGCGTAATAGGAAAACTACCTAAAACATTTTTTTGAGCATCACTGCTTATCGCGTGGTACATGAAAATAATTTGATTTTGACTCATAATAAGCTCTTTTTTATTTATTCGTATTAACAGTCGTTTTTAAATTAAAAACGGTATTTAATTTTTCAGCAAGCCATTCATAATAACGCTCATTACCGTGATACCAATCATAATACCCCCCCTCAAAGACAACATTAGCAGCATAAGCAGACATATCTTTTATTTCCTCATCAAAAGTTGTTGCCGCATTAAAAAATTGAATACCGTGTTGTTTCCATATGATCTCTGTGGCTGTAAAGTAAGCATAAATTAAAGGAGCAATGGATTTTGATTCATTAAAATGCTTGCTAAAAGGAGGATCGGAGACAACAATAACGGTGTGCCCTGCCTGATGCAAACGATATAAAATACTTAACGCTTGCTTTTGCATGGCATTAAGGTATTCAATAAAGTCATTTAATTGACTCACCGTTCCTGTTTTATTAGGGTGGTTTTGGAACCATTGATGGAACCCACCTTCACCAGCAATGGTTTGATGGGTTTGTAAGCCAATATTAGTAATAATAATGGATTGTTCTGTGGTCTTATCCGTTTCGTGACGTTTTAAATTGGCATAAATACGTGACCACAATTGCCGTGATTGAGCATTTTCTAAGGGAACAAAATATTCCTCTGGGCATAAGGCGAATTTTTTTTGCGCAAAACCTGAGCCATTCATGACCATACCACCACTATGGGCGACACCCATTTTTTTAAGTGCGGTTGATAATTTGCTCATATGGCTATCGCCTATCAAAGTTAAATTATATTTATCATTGCTAGGTTTAAGATCGGCTAAGCTTTTAGTGGTCTCCAAAAATTCTTCATCACATACAGCTTCATTAACACTTCCTGTTGGCTGTGCCTTATTTTGTACTTTGTGGGGTAAAAGCTTAGCAAAATGCTGCATCACATAAGCCACCGCGTCTGGCGTTACAGTGCGGCGGTTTGTTTGAAAGCGAAAATCCCCAGCATTGGGTGCTGTAATAATTTCATAGGAAGGAAAATAATGAAATATATTCTGATTATCCGCAAGCTCCCCTGCAACTGTACGTAATACCGATTTGGAGTATTGATTAGCTACTAGGACATGTTTATCTGTCGCCGTTGCGGTTAGAGGCACAGGAGAAACGGTTAGTAAAATCTGTAACTCAGGGTTAATTTGTCTGAGTATTTTTGCCATTTTTTCCAGATCAGCTTTAATTTCTGCATAAGAAAAATTATAAAATTGATAATTTTCGGCATCAAATTGCCCCACAATGACACCTGGACAACTGGGGTAAAAAATAGCATTTTTATCTTTCCAACTTTCCGTTAAGCCTAAAGTAAAAATAAAAATATCAGTTTTTCTCAGTGTCGCTTTTAATTCATTACAGGCTTTAACTCGGGCTTTTTTGAGTTTTTTTAAACTCTGAAACCCTTTAGGCTGGAAATTAGGACGCAATAAATCAAAATAGCGTCCCTTTTCTTCATGAATCGTTAACTCGCCACTTAAGGTTTCAACATCAAACCATTGTAATAAACAACGAGGCGTATAAATGTTGCCAAAGGCAAAACTGGAGGTGTGTGTCGTATCTAACTGACTTTGTTGGAAAGCATAGTTCTGTTCCAACAACCAATTACCAACATGTTGGGCAAAACAGGAACCAGCCGAGGCAATATTAGGGTTTTCATGAGCTAATTTAATAGCGGATAATTGCTCAAATAAACTATCACCTAAAGAGATATTGGCAACAGCAGTGCGCCAAAAATGTTGTTCACTTTGTTGGCCATAAGGTGTGTTAGACATATAATTATCCTGCTATATATCGCTATAGTCGAAAAGATCTAAACGTGCATGCGATAGAATTTTTTGAATTCGTATTTCATCACTGGCACTATAACGGGCTGTTTGATTTTTTGAATCCAGTTGAATTTTACTCATATCCATGGGTAAATGATAGCGTTTTGCAAAAGTTTGCATGGTTTGTTGCGGATTTTGAATTAAATCCTCATAACGAATAATATTAACTTTATCTCTGTGTTGATAAAGTTTTTCGGCAAAATGATTCCAAATATCTATTCGTCGAATATCTTCGTCTTCTGATGAAAAAGCCACTTCATGAAACCAGCGGTTAGGTGGGGAAATCTGGGTAATGGGAAAATTATCTGGGCAACGCATCCATGATAGCAGGGTATATACCGGATGACGGACAATAGCCCAAACATCCCAGTTATCTTCGAGTAGTTTTTCCAATTGAACCATATATCTCAAAGTAAATTTTTGTGCTAACACAAAATTTTTGCCTTCTATATCAATGGCTACTTTCTTGACTTGGGTATCGTTAGCAATCGTATTGGTAGTTAATTGATTATCGGCATCAACTTTGTTTTCTACACTTTGTGTTTGTTCTATTTGCTGTCGTAAATCATTAAACATTGCAAATAAGTTGCTATCATCACGGATTTCATTTAAACAAATAGCCTTATCCATTTGATTAATTAAAGTAGATAATAAGCTGCTACCACTTCTGGGAATCCCTGTAATAATAATATTGGAGCGCTTTGCCTGAATATAAGGCGTTAGGCGATTACGATAACGATCAATAAAACGGCTTTTTAAATTTTCTAGTGGATAAGAAACGCTACCTTTGGCTGCTTCAACAGATGTGAGTAATACCTGCCATGCTGAATTTTGTAATACTTTGCTTTTAATGATGGGATATAGTTCAGCAAATTCTTGGATTAGAGCGCGGACTTGTGGCGCTGTGCTTAAAATTACCTCTGGATTGTTGTAGTGGTAAACGATAGCCTCAGCGACTGCGGGGTCGTCTTGTAAGCGCGGCGGGTAATTATATTTTTTATCCACTTCAGTACATTCGATATTCAAAGCAGCGGCAGTTAAAGGCAAAGCCATTTGATCTAAATAAGGACGTTTGCCTTGGATTTGAGGGTTTTTATCTATCAGTTGGCAATAATGTATCCATGTTTTTGAAAAATTCAGTGCCTTATCAACAGCAATAAACCCGGCATTATAATAAGGTAACATTGCTTGTTGTGAAACCGTGGATGTCACTTGATGCTTAGGCATAGGTAAATTAGCTGTTTGATAAATCTGTGCCCAATTATCTTTATCATCTTCTAATAAGGGTAAACTTGCGGCACGCAAGCATAAAGGCTGTTGAAAAATAGGATCATCAATAAAATCATTTAACAAAAGGGTATCGCTGTCTAAAAAAATAATTTTTTCAGCATCTGTGGAAATATTAAAACAGTTAAGCTTATTGGCAATTGGGTAGTTTGGATCGATAGCATTATCACTAATAAAAGTTTTAACTCCCCATGCTTGTAATTGTCTCTGTGTCTCATCGCTAACTTTTCCCCAAATAGATTCTGGGCTGGGAATAAGGACGTAAAGTTCGTGTTCAACCTGCAAATGGCGTTTTAGAGATGCCATGAGTAACAAACTTTGCAGTTCTAACTCACCTGTTTGACAAACACAAACAAAACAGTACTTCAATTTAATAGCCTCGATTTAATAACTGACACAAAAAAGGGATAGCGCTATAAAAGTGCTATCCCCTTTCTCAGTCAAGGTTGATGACAGTCTTTAGACCATTATCAGCTCAAAAGATTATGGCGTTGCTGGTGCGTCTTTACCATCTTCCAAGTCAGCTTGTTGAGTTTCAGACAAGCTACCGGCACTCAAGTTACTCAATACACCTGCAGGAGTACGTACTAAGCCTTGAACTGCAATGTTAGATAACTCAGCATCAATTTGCATCCAAGCACGACCAGCCCATGCATCTACACCAAAAGCGGTGGTTAAGGCAGTAATATCCAATACCAAAGTTTGGTAAGGCGTGAGGCTACCCAATTCTGCATTCGCAGTACCTAATACCGCACCGTCAGTTTGGTTATACAAAGTACCAAAGACTTTACCTGTTTGATCATTCATGTTGTTAATACGAATGTAAGGTACGTCTTGAGACGCTGGGTTAGGAATATTCAAGACTTTAACGCTTTCGCCATTTTTCTTGATATTAACCAAGGTATTGTTATCTTTGCTTAACACAGGACGATGATTAGCAGCAGCAGTTCCTGTCAACTCAGCTGTAATTTGACCTTTAGCAATATCATGTGCGCCATCAACACGCATACAGACATCAAAACCGCCAACAACAGCAGACTTGGTTAATGCGAAGCTAACTTCACCTGCGCTATCAGTTTGTGCGGACGCAAAGCCAAGAGCACACGCACCATTTTTAGTCACATCCAAGAACACAGCACCGGTATTAGCATCACCCGATGCGGTAGGTATTGCCACAGCAGCTAAAGCAGGGCCAGAAATAACTAGGTTTGCACCACCAATACCTGCTGAGGCCGCATAAACACCACCTGTCGCATTTAAAGGACCTGAAATAGCAGTGTAGGAAATACGCCCTAAATGTGCCACCAGTTCGCTCACATCACTCGCACCACCAATACTGCCAGCAGTGGTGAATTTTTTCGAACTTTTAGAGACATCAACGATAACGTTTGAGCCTTGATCATTAAAGTTCGTGGTTGCACCAGGTGCAAACTTAATTAAAGGCGCACTATAAGGGGTGTTGATAGTAATGTTACCATCTTTATATTGCACAACTGCAGAGAGGCTTTGGTTGACCATGTTACCAGACATGCCTTCAACACCACTGAAGCTAAACAAACAACCTTGTTGACCTGCGGCTGTAGAAGTTGTATTCAACTGGATGGAAGTTGCTTTAGGTACAAGCTGGTAAGTTAATGTGGTTTGCCCATCAGAGCCCAAAATTTTCTCAGCTACAATGCTAGTAACAGCTGGGTTATTAGAGCTTACCCCTACACATTCTATTGTCGCATTGGCAACATTATCAAACTTACTGCCACCTAATAAGGCGAGTTGGACGAAGAATGGGTTGGTATTATCAATAGGATAATTTGGCACAGGGATGGTTACATTAAATGCCGCACCCAAGCTTAATGCTGGTGTATTTGCAGGTAATTCTGAGGCAAAAGTCGCAACTGCTGGGGTCTTCCCAGGATGCAAATCAATATTGACAGCTGCCGCCATTGCTTGTTGGCCTACTAGACCTAAGCCTGCGCTGATAGCTAAGCTCAAAGAAAGTTTGTTAATCATTGGATTATACTCCGAAATATCTAAGACAGGACGCAACAACATCAAATGTTTTCTTGAAAATGTTATTGCGTCATCAATTTAGTAGAAAAAACTAACGATGAGCTTAGTCTATCGCACGGCCACTCATATTCTCAAGCACACCGCCACTACGCATCAAGCTTTGGACGCGCAATTCATCAATATCGGCTTCCAAGAACAAACGGCTACGACCTGTCCAGTCACCAAACAAAGTAACCAAATCGTCTGCATTAATGACTTTGACTTGACCTTTGTCAAGTTTGGCAACTTCAACGCCAGCTGTACCAATCAAAGCACCTGCTTGATCGCGCATGGTTCCCAGAACCGTGCCGGAGAAACCACTAACATTGTAGATACGAATATAAGCTGCATCGTCTTTACCTGCTGGTGGAATATTTAACACTTGGTGTGCAGAACCATTTTTCTCTAATTTATAAAGATTATGATCGCCACCGAATACAGGGGCTGCACTACTGATAACTTCACCTGAAACACTGACAGTAAAGAGACCTGCTTCCATGGTTGTCGTGCCATCAACACTGATACAAACATCCATACCAGCTTCTAAGTTTGCAGGGGCAATACCATTAAAGGTCACACTACTACCAGAGGGCGCTTGAGAGGCAATTTCACCACCAGCACAAGCAGCAGCGGCAGCTGCTGTTCTTAAGGCGATATTATTGATACCAGCTAAAGTTGGACTACTGATTGTAACTGAAGCGGAGCTGATCACATCAGATGCACTGACATTGGCACTGGCACCAGGCGAACGGGCTGAAGCCAAATTGTTGTAAGCAAAGCTACCAACAAAGGCAGTGGTTTGAGTCACAAGCGTATCATTGGTAAATTTGGTTGATGCGGCTTGTACATCAATAGTTGCATCTGCTGCTGTTTGTGAGATAGCGCGGGTTGAGGCACTAACACCTAAAGATGCGGTGAAGGTGATGAAAGTACCATCAACAGCAGTAGATTTGTTGGTCAAACCAGCTTGGTACTCAATTAAAGCTGACATGTTTTGATCGGCTTTGGTGGTCACATCGTAATAGCCAGTATTTCCACTTGAACCATTAGTCACAACTTTCAATGCACATACGGCGCTAGCAGGTGTTGTGTGGATGGTATAACCTGTCGCTAAACTGAAAGTGACGCTGGTGTTGGTTTTATTGGTAACATCAGCAGACGTTTGCCCTGCAGTTAGGTTACAAATAAGCTTAGGATCACCGTGGAATTCAGCACCGCCAGACAAGGCAACTTTGATATATAAATCATTGTTTGAGTTGGTTTGATAGCCTGAAATGACAGGGATATTGACAACCAAGTCATCAGAAGTACCATTAACAAATGGACCTACGTTTTGCAATGAAATTTCAGATGCAAATTTTACAGGATTAGTACTGGTGCCTGCTAAGTTAATAGCAGCTTGAGCACTGGAGATAGTGCCTAAACCCGATGCGATTGCCAGTGCAAGCGCGACTTTATTCATTTTCATATTGATGACTCCCTATTTATGAAGGTATTCGGTGCCTATGTTGGCATCATTCAGTGAAACGTCTCCGTTATCACAGCTTGCGGTGATTATACAGAAAAACTCAGCATAAAAAAAACACTTAAGTCAATTTTTCTACATGTTTTCCTGAGCAAGCTTCAGCCAATAAGCTTTAGTGTGCTTGGAATTCAAGCACAGGACTTGCCTAGGTGTGTTTGCAGATGGGATGGGCGAGTTATTTTGTACGATAAAAGGGGTGGCAGCCAATTAAATGGGCATTATCAGCTATTTATCATGATAACCAAACTGTCGTAGTGCGCGTTCATCATCCGACCAGCCCTCTTTGACTTTAACCCATAGGCGTAAAAAGACTTTGTGATCAAATAAAGCTTCCATGTCCTCGCGGGCTTCTTGCCCGACGGCTTTGAGGACTTTGCCTTGTTTACCTATCACAATGGCTTTTTGTCCTTTACGTTCAACCCAAATCAGCGCAGAAATATCATAAAAAGGCTCGTTGGTTTTATTTTTTGTTTCTTCTTTAAAACTTTCAATCTCGACACTGAGTTGATAAGGCAGTTCTTCACCAAGGCGACGCATGAGTTTTTCGCGGATAATTTCGGCAGCTAAAAAGCGGCTGTTACGGTCGGTGAGTTGATCCTCTGGGAACTGTGCTTCGCCCTCGGGCAACCACTCGAGCAAACGGTCTTCGAGTTCTTTGACATTGGTGCCATTTTTTGCAGCCACCGGAAAAACAAAATCAAATTTAAACTTGCTTTCCAATTCCTGAATATAAGGCAGCAGTTCTTTTTTGTCTTTGATGTAGTCAATTTTATTGACCACCAAGCCCACTGGGCATTTGGGGTTTTCTTCTTGCAGGCGCTTGAGGACAAATTCGTCCGCCTCTTTCCACTCTTTCGACTCGACCACAAATAAAATCCCATCAACATCGGTAAAAGCGGTTTTGACGGTACGGTTCATATAGCGGTTAATGGCTTTTTTAGCATCGAATTGTAGCCCTGGGGTATCGACATAAATCACTTGCGACTCATCGCGGCTATTAATCCCTAAGAGACTATGGCGGGTGGTTTGCGGTTTACGCGAGGTGATGCTGAGTTTTTGCCCTAAAAAATAATTTAATAAAGTCGATTTTCCCACATTGGGGCGACCGACAATCGCAACATAACCGCAACGCTTAATCATGATAATTCTCGCACGTCAACAAAATGTCCATGTATGGCGGCAGCGGCTGCCATCGCTGGGCTAACCAAATGGGTGCGCCCGCCTGCGCCTTGCCGTCCTTCAAAATTACGGTTGGAGGTCGAAGCGCAGTGTTCTTGTTCGCCCAAACGGTCGGCATTCATCGCCAAACACATCGAGCAGCCGGGGTTACGCCACTCGAAACCCGCGGCGGTGAAAATTTTATCCAAGCCCTCGGCTTCGGCGGCGGCTTTGACCAAGCCGGAACCGGGAACCACCAAGGCTTGTTTAACACTTTCGGCGCGTTGCTTGCCCTCGATAACAGCGGCAGCAGCACGCAAGTCTTCAATGCGAGAATTGGTGCAAGAGCCAATAAAGACTTTATCGACTGGAATATCTTTAAGTGGGGTGTTGGCTTCCAAACCCATATAAGCCAAGGCGCGGCGCATCCCTTCAGCTTTGACGCTGTCACTTTCTTTGGCAGGATCGGGAATCGTAGCTTCAATACCAAGTACCATTTCCGGTGATGTGCCCCAAGTGACCTGCGGTTGAATGTCAGCGGCTTTGAGGCGCACTTCATGGTCAAAAACGGCATCGGCATCGGTGTGTAAAGTTTGCCAATGGGCAACGGCTTGCTGCCATTGTTCGTCTTTGGGCGCATAAGGGCGGTCTTTAACATAGGCGATGGTTTTCTCATCAACCGCAACCATGCCCGCGCGCGCCCCGGCTTCGATGGCCATATTACAAACGGTCATCCGCCCTTCAATAGAAAGATCGGCAATCGCCTCGCCTGCAAATTCAATCGCATAGCCCGTACCGCCAGCCGTGCCAATTTCAGCAATAATCGCCAAAATAATATCTTTAGCACTGACCCCGTCGTCAACTTTGCCTTCGACCAGCACACGCATGTTTTTGGATTTTTTCTGTACCAAGCATTGAGTGGCTAAGACGTGTTCGACCTCGGATGTGCCGATACCAAAAGCGAGCGTGCCCAGTGCGCCGTGGGTGGATGTGTGCGAGTCGCCACAAACCAAGGTCATGCCGGGTAAGGTTGCACCTTGTTCAGGGCCGATGACGTGAACAATACCTTGGCGGTTATCGTTCATTAAAAACTCGGTAATGCCAAAGTCTTGGCAGTTTTTATCCAAGGTTTGTACTTGCAAGCGTGAAATCGGATCTTCAATGCCCTCAACACCGCTGCTGCGCTCGGTGGTCGGAACGTTATGATCCGGGGTTGCCAGACTGGCTTCAGTACGCCAAGCCTTGCGATCATTGAGGCGCAAACCTTCAAACGCTTGTGGAGAGGTCACTTCGTGAATCAGTTGGCGATCAATATATAATAGCGCGGTGCCTTCTTTATTGATTTTAACGACGTGTTCATCCCACAATTTGTCATATAAGGTTTTTGCACTCACAGATTTGTATTCCTTTCTGATTGTTTTAGACTGGTGTGCCATTGTCTAATAAAATGGGCGCATTATTCAAGGTGTAACTGATGTGACACACTCAGTCCATTTTTATCACAATAGTGTGATTTGCCACCTGTCTGGTGGTATTTAGCCTTTGCGTAACATCAAGGAGAAGCGACAATGTTGATAAATTTTTTAAATGTATTAATCGTCTTATTAGCAGTCGGGCTTTTGATTTATTTGGCTACGCAAAAGCATTGGCTCAGTCAGGCTTTGATGCATGTGTTAGTTGGCGGGGGCTTATATGTGCTGGAAATCCGCAAAGCACTAGATCTAGGTCAATGCACGTTTGTCTGGAGCTATGATTTGCTGAAAATTAGTGCACAAGTGGATGCCTGTGTCAGTGTTGGCAATATCACCGTGGCGTTAGCACAAGTGTTATTAATAAGCGGGGTTTTAGCGTTACTGTTAGTGCCGATTTGGAATAAGCATATGAAAAAAGAAGACCATTCGGCATAGGCTTTTTGGGATCCAAAGGCTATCTACTTCAAAATAACTGATGTCACGCAAAGGCTCCTTTGTTTGCCTAAAAAGGCAAGCAAACCGCCATCGCTACACAACTAAATACCACCAGGCAGGTGAAAAACCCGTATCATGGTGGCAAAGTTATGTTAGTGCGTCATAGCAATTATTTAATTAAAAAGTCATCCTTGGTTTTACCATCGACCAATAATTCACGTAACCAAACAGGGGTTTGCCCTTGACCAGTCCAAGTTTGTTCCGAATTATTGGGGTTAGCATATTTAGCCGCATATTTACGCCGAGGTTTACCCGTTGCAGTCACACTTTCACTTTCACTTTCAGTTAAATTCAAGACATCATCAACTGAAAAACCTTGTTCTCCGGCCATGTCACGAAAACGTGATAACAGTGATTTTTTCTGTTTCTCATTAATTTTTTCTTGGCGTTGTTCTGCATACTTGATAAGACCTTTAAGTCCTCGCATATCCAGTTTATTGACCATTTTTCTTAGTTCTTTGTCCATCATTTTAGTACCCTTGTAATTACTGTGCTTTTCACGCTACCAATAGAGAAGATAGAGCGATTATAAACAAAAATATTGATAGTTCAACCGAATATTTCAATATATCCGCTGGTATTAGAACAAATTTTGTTAAAAAAAACAATATTAAATTTAGTCTAATTCTATTTGAAGTTTTTAAAAAAATATCCTTATGGTCAATCAAAATAGAGGTGAAGTATATAAGCTATTTTTTACCTTAACAGAGCAAAAACCTTATCATATTTTAATTAAGGTGAGTTAAATTCAGCAGCAATATGCTACAAACAATAGGGGGGGGTAAAGGCTGGGTATTATGGTTTCAGTAAACAATAGATATAGTTGAGAAATAAGGGTGTTAATTCTCAATATCAATAAATAAGTGTTTGTTAAATCATTTTAATTCTAGTGTTTTTTCGAGGATCAGTTATTCGATATAGTCACGGTTGCTACTAACATAATAAAAGGCAATCACAGCAGCACTCTTAACCCTGCGGGTTTATTGTCGTGTCTGAGATCCCAAACACAATTGGCTTGGCAATTCGATACTAAAACAACTACCCACACCTATTTCGCTTTGTGCTTGGATGTCTCCGCCCATCATGCGTACAAATTGTTGAGTAATTGCCAGCCCTAGTCCTGTGCCACCATAATTACGGGTTGTGGATGAATCTGCTTGGGTGAAGGCTTCGAAAATTTTATCCAATTGTTCAGCATCCATACCAATACCATTGTCCTCTACTTGCAAACAAAACCATTCTGGTTTATCCAAAGCTTGTACTTTAAGCTGGATCAAGCCTTGCTGGGTAAATTTGCTCGCATTGCTGAGTAAATTAAATAAAATTTGCCGTAATTTGGTTTTATCCGTATATAACTGACCAATCCGCCCTTGCATATCTATTTGTAATTGGTTGGCATTTTTTTCTAATAAAGGTTGGATAACATTGACCACGTCATTCAGTAAATGATCAAATTCAAAATATTCGGGATAAAAATCCATTTTACCCGCCTCAATTTTGGAGATGTCGAGAATATCATTAATCAAGCCAAGTAAATATTCACCAGCGGCATTGATTTTTTTGCAATCCCCAGTAAAACCTGCATCAATGTCTTCACTTTCTTCTTGTAACAGTTCGCTATAGCCAATAATGGCATTCAAGGGTGTGCGTAATTCGTGACTCATATTGGCAAGAAAACGGGTCTTGGAATGATTCGCCATTTCTGCCTCTTTTTGTGCTTTTAACGCCGCATTTTTTGCCTGTTTTAATGCGGCGGTCATTTGTTTGCGCTCGTGCATTTCTTGCTGCAAGTATTCGTGTTCAATACAAGCCCGACACCCTGCTTGTAGGCGCTTCATTACAGGCACAAGGCTATAGCTGATGCTTTGCTCTAAAAAACCGGTATTACATTCAAAAATGATATTGCCTAAATCTTCTAAACCAAACAGGTGATAATAGCGGCTGCTATTTTTTTCATCGACTTGTATGGTTTTGAGTCCTTGGGTCACATGGTTTAAATATTCAGCAAGGTCTGGGACTAAATGAGGGCTTGATTTCATCACTTCAGGAAAAGTGAGGTAATGAGGAATGAGATCCTTTTCACTCAGATTTTGGAACTGCATTCGGTTATTATCGCCATGATAAAAGTAAACATGCACCGCCCTTAGCGGCAAACGTCGCATACATACGGTAAGAAATTGACGCAGCATGGGCTTTAGTGCCAAATCAAGCCCAATGGCCATGGCTAATTCATGTTGTAGGGAAATTAGCTGTAATGTACGTGTTGTTTGATCCATAAAATGAAAATGATGATAATTTTTAGTTAAAAATAAAAAATATTTGCCATCACATATCACTAGATATTGATGGTTAAATCATCAACATCTATTCTGCTACTGGCGTTTATTCATGGATGTGACGCATTTGTAGCAAAATACGTCATATCCGTTATTTATTGTTTAATCAGTCCAATGACCGTGGTTTTATTCAAAAATTGAATTCCGCCTTTTTCAGAACTGGCAATTTCACCTAAAGTCAATGCGCCCAAAATAGGGGTTTGCTCCGGTAAAGCTTGTTGAATTTGCTCTAATTCTTGATGAAAATGTTCTTCCAAAAATAAAACGCGGCTAATGCAATCAAATACTAAAGCAGCAGATTGTGTGCCATTATCTTTTGCTGAAGTGACCTTTTGCGCCGCTTCGCCAGCCGCCGCCACTAATTGTTCTTGCTCACCTTGCAAAATATGAATCATGGCATTTTCTGCCACGCGCCCAACACAAACCAAAGATTCGCCATCCACTCGGATGGGATCACGCACCAGTAATTCTTCACCGACTTTATCCATACCAAAAGGAAAGCGTTTGGCAATATTGAAAAAATCGGTATCAGCAAAATTTTGTCCGGCAATAGGCTCGACGGTTTCTCGATACACCTGATAGGCCGGTTGATAATTTAAGGAATGAATGACGTGATCTTCAGCATGGGTGACAAGGAAAGGCCCTGCCAGTTGTTGCCAGCCATGACGTACACCGATTTCTAAGGTATAAGAAAAATTAATAATTTGCGCGGTTTCCATTAATAAACCTTGATTACTGAATAAACAGGGTTTTTGCTGAAAACTTAAAGAGCCTGCACCACTACCACAAACAGACACATCAGGCCCTACTTGGTTATATAAACTTTCAATTAATGGATCAATACGGGCACTCAGCCCATCAACTAATACCACTATGCTTTGCGCTTGTGGTAACCAATCACATTCAAAATGGCTATTTAAGTCAAAATCAGCCAGAGGCACATGGCAAATATCAATGGCTTGTTTTAGACCACAGACCAAGGAACCTCGCTCGTGGTGTTGTTTATTTTCAATCAATTGTGGAAAAATACCGCCACAAATAGGAATACTGATATTTTTAAGCCCGCTGTCTAACAGCTCTGGGGTAAAACCATTGTCATCACAGGCTAAAATTAATAGTGCCTTAGCACCATCGGCTTGGGCTTTTTCTATATTATCGAGTAAGGCATGGGCTTCACCGCTGGCATCGAAATAACTGGATTTGATAATGTTATGTTGGTTCATATTTAAGTTTCCTCCTACAAAAGTATTTATTTACTGATGTTACGCACTAAGCCAGTTTGTGCCGGAATGTAGTGATTTTCCACCTGCCTAGTGAAGCTTAGCTGTGCAGCAATGGCGGTTTTTTCTGCCCTTAAGGCAGAAAAAGAAGCCTTTGCGTAACATCAGTTATTTAGCGCTGCTAATACAAACGTTAACCGCATATTATGGTATTTTGTCTAGGCTTTAGCAAATAGGCTTTATTGCAAACGGGCTTGTAAGCGAGCAGCCCATTGTGGCAAAGGCAACTGATATAACTGTGCCACACTGAGACTTTGTTGTGGCTTTAGCTCTAATGCTAGCGTTTGCCCTTGTTTTAATGTGGCTTCCAGCTTTGCCTTAATCTCACTCAAATTTTGTTGTGGTAACCAAAAGCGCAAATCTTGGGTTATTTTTTCCTGTAAGGCAGTTTGTAAAGCGGGCAAACTCACCCCTTGTTTTTGTGCTAAGGCATCTAATAACGGTAGCCACAAAGCACCTGGGGTAAAACTTAACTGTGCCTGTTGCCATTGGATTTGTTGCCATGATTTGAATTGCTGCGGGAGTTGTTGCCAGTGCAGAGGCGAGGCAATAAGCTGTAATTTCCATAGTCCCAGTTGCTTATCTTGCACGCTTAGATTAAATTGCAGGGTTTGATCGGCTGTTTGTTGATAATAGAATTGGGCGCTGCCTTGCAAATGCGGATAACCTAAACTGTGCAATAAATTATCATCAGCATGGTAATCACCATACCCTAACAACTGCAATAGACTTTTGTGAGGTTTCTCAAACCCACTCTCGCTAAGCGCCAAACCTGTCAGCGTTAATTGTCCTTGATCTTGATAAAGACTAGAATGAGCAAATTGCCACGCTGGTGTCAATTGGATATGTTCAGCGAAGAGATTTAAACCAGAATTCAGTTTAAGATTGACGTTTTGCGCTTCAACATTCAGGTTCCATGTGCTACGGGCTTTTTTATAATGTACTTGAGCTTGTTTTAACTGAAGCAATAGCTGATCCAAATGCCAGTTTAAGCTATGATCTAGCCAAGCTTTGCCCGCGCCAATCAGCGCAAAGATAATGAGCAATAAAACAAAACGAATCTTTTTAAATAAACGCATGGTTTCAGGAGCCTTTATATGACCACAATTAAACGAGCACTCATCAGTGTCTCAGACAAAAGCGGTATTGTCGAATTTGCCCAGCAATTACAAGCGCGTGAGGTAGATATATTATCCACAGGCGGTACGGCTAAGCTACTTGCCGAACAAGGCGTGTCTGTCACCGAGGTGTCCGATTATACGGGTTTTCCAGAAATGATGGATGGTCGTGTCAAAACCTTACATCCCAAAGTGCATGGCGGTCTGCTAGGCAGACGCGGGGTTGATGAGGCCGTCATGGCCGAGCATGGGATTGATGCGATTGATTTGGTCGTGGTTAATCTTTATCCCTTCGCCGCCACCATTGCCCGCCCTGATTGCGATTTGGCTTTAGCGATTGAAAATATCGACATTGGCGGTCCTGCGATGTTGCGCTCAGCGGCAAAAAATAATGCCTCAGTGACCGTTGTGGTCGATAGCAGTGATTATGGTGATGTCTTGGCTGATATGAAAGCAAATGAGGGCGCAACAACCGATGCGCTGCGCTTGAAATTAGCCACCAAGGTCTATGCCCATACCGCCGAATATGATGGCATGATTGCCAATTATTTGGGCGGACAAGTTGTTGAAGAGCAGTTCCCAGCGAGCTTATCTTTACAATACCAAAAAGTCCAATCTATGCGTTATGGCGAAAATCCACACCAAAACGCTGCTTTTTATGTCGAAAAAGAAGCCCCTGTTGCCAGCATCGCCCGCGCACAACAAATTCAAGGTAAAGAGCTTTCTTACAACAATGTCGCCGATACCGATGCCGCGCTTGAATGTGTTAAAACCTTCGAGCAACCTTGTTGTGTGATTGTCAAACATGCTAATCCTTGTGGAGTTGCCATTGATGATAATATTTTCAATGCCTATGACCGGGCTTTTAAAACCGACCCAACGTCGGCTTTTGGTGGCATCATCGCTTTTAACCGCGAACTTGATGGCGCAACCGCGGCCGAAATCATCAAACGCCAATTTGTCGAAGTGATTATTGCCCCTAGCATCAGCGAAGATGCGCTGCCAGCTTTAGCAGAAAAACCCAATGTTCGGGTGTTGGATTGTGGCGCATGGTCTCACGAACAAAGCCCTAGCCTCGATTTTAAACGCGTCGGTGGTGGCTTATTGGTACAGGATAAAGACATCGGTCAAGTGGCGGTGGACGACCTCAAAGTGGTGAGTAAACGTGCTCCAACTGATGCAGAAGTCCGCGATTTGATTTTTGCTTGGAAAGTCGGCAAATTCGTCAAATCCAACGCCATTGTTTACTGTAAAGATGGGATGACAGTCGGTGTCGGTGCAGGGCAAATGAGCCGTGTTTATAGTGCCAAGATCGCAGGCATTAAAGCCGCCGATGAAAACTTAGAAGTCCCCGGTTCTGTGATGGCATCCGATGCCTTTTTCCCCTTCCGTGATGGACTTGATGCCGCAGCAGAAGCAGGTATTACCGCCGTGATTCAACCGGGTGGCTCGATGCGCGATGAGGAAGTCATTGCCGCTGCTGATGAACACGGTATTGCCATGATCTTTACCGGTATGCGACATTTCCGTCATTAAAGCATAAACAACTCATATGTGAATAAAAAATCTTTGTGTGATTTTCCCCACAATAGTGTGGCAAATTACACATAATTGAGTGACAAAAACCCCCTATTGCCTTATAATGCGCGGGGTCTTTGGCATTTTTCAGGTGACAACATCCGCCTTTTACGGTACTGTCTGCACTTTTTTTACATCAGTGGTTATGACAGTGTTTGGTTTCAGCTATCAAAGTCGTTTTAGGGCATTGATCATCTGGGAATAGACTGTGGTATTTGTCATGCCGCTGATTATTACATGAGAATCTGACGTTACGCACTTATCGGTGTTTTAGCCCATTACGCAAGTTTTGACCTGCCTAGTGATATGTAGCCGTGAAGCAATGGCGGTTTTTTGGCTTTTTGGAGCCAAAAAGAAGTCTTTGCGTAACACCAGTTATATGAGAATATAAGAATATTCTTTTTTGGTTCTGACATACTTTACGGAGGGAATCCTACCTATGGATAATACGTACAACGACCGAGTCATACGGCAGTTTGCCATCATGACCGTCATTTGGGGTATTGTAGGCATGCTCGTTGGGGTGCTTATCGCATCACAGCTCGCTTGGCCAGCACTTAACTTTGATACAGCTTGGTTGAGCTTTGGTCGCTTAAGACCTTTACATACCAATGCGGTTGTTTTCGCCTTCGGTGGTTCTGCCCTGTTTGCAACATCATACTACATTGTACAGCGTACCTGTCATACAGAATTATTCGCGCCTAAATTAGCGTCTTTTACCTTCTGGGGTTGGCAATTAATCATCGTCGCAGCAGCGATTACTTTACCTTTAGGTATGACCTCTTCTAAAGAATATGCTGAACTCGAATGGCCGATTGATATTGCAATCACCATCGTCTGGGTTGCTTATGCAGTTGTGTTCTTTGGTACTATCGTTAAACGTAAAGTTAAACACATTTACGTGGCTAACTGGTTCCTCGGTGCATTCATTCTTACCATTGCTATGTTGCACATCGTCAACAACATGGAAGTACCTATTTTCGGCAGCAACATCTTAAAATCTTACTCTGCTTATGCTGGGGTTCAAGATGCCATGATTCAATGGTGGTATGGTCATAACGCCGTTGGTTTCTTCTTAACCGCTGGTTTCTTAGGCATGATGTACTACTTCTTACCCAAGCAAGCTGGTCGTCCCGTTTACTCTTATCGTTTATCCGTTGTTCACTTCTGGGCATTGGCTTTCACCTACATCTGGGCAGGTCCTCACCACTTACATTACACCGCATTACCTGATTGGACTCAATCTTTAGGTATGGTCTTCTCCTTGATTCTGCTTGCACCTTCTTGGGGTGGTATGATCAACGGTATCATGACTTTATCCGGTGCTTGGGAAAAACTCCGTACTGATCCTATCCTCAAATTCTTAGTTGTTTCTGTGTCTTTCTATGGTATGTCTACCTTTGAAGGGCCTATGATGGCTATCAAAACCGTAAATGCTTTATCTCACTACACTGACTGGACTGTCGGTCACGTACATTCAGGTGCTTTAGGTTGGGTTGCGTTTATTTCTATCGGTTCTATGTACTATCTGATTCCACGTTTATTCAATAAAGAATCCATGTACAGCTTAAAACTTGTCAACTTACATTTCTGGATTGCAACCATCGGTGTGGTACTTTATATCACCGCGATGTGGATTTCAGGCATTATGCAAGGTTTGATGTGGCGCGCTGTGAATGCTGATGACGGTACTTTAACTTACAGCTTCGTTGAAAGTGTCCAAGCCATGCATCCTTTCTATGCGACTCGTGCTTTTGGTGGTCTGTTGTTCTTAACGGGTATGTTCATCATGTTATACAACGTTTACAAAACTGTAGCTGGTAGCGAACCCAAAGCGGTTGCGATTCCTGCACCTGCGCACTAGGAGAAACTCAATGGCTTTACAAGAAGCAGTCGAAAAGAATACGGGACTCCTAATCGTCCTGACCTTATTCGTGGTTAGCTTAGGTGGTATCGCCCAGATCGTGCCTTTGTTCTTCCAACACTCTACCACCACTCCAGTTGAAGGCCTTAAACCTTATAATGCCTTACAATTGGCTGGTCGTGACTTGTACATCCGTGAAGGTTGTGTTGGCTGTCATTCGCAAATGATTCGTCCTTTCCGTGCAGAAACTGAGCGTTATGGTCATTATTCTGTTGCAGGTGAATTTGTTTATGATCGTCCATTCCTTTGGGGTTCTAAACGTACCGGTCCTGATTTGCATCGTGTTGGCGGTCGTTACACCGATGACTGGCATCGTGCGCATTTGATCAATCCTCGTGATGTAGTTCCTGAGTCTGTGATGCCTAGCTATCCTTGGTTTGAAACCAATGAATTGTATGACCCAGCTATCCAAGAAAAAATGGAAGCCTTACGTGGTTTAGGTCATCCTTACACCGATGATGAAATCGCTAAAGCGCCAGAAATGCTCAAGGGTAAAACTGAAATGGATGCCATGATTGCTTACTTACAATCTTTAGGCACCTCCATTAAGGCTCGGAGATAAACTGTGGATATCGGTTTTGTTCAAAGCGTCTGGACCTTGGTTGCCTTTATTACCTTTATTGCAATCGTGTTCTGGGCTTTCAGTGACGCTCGCAAAGAAGATTTTAAAGAAGCCTCACAATTACCCTTAGAAGATGACCTATCTGACAAACAAGATAGCGTAAAAGGAGCGAAATAATGTCTGATTTTACGACACCCCTTATGAGTTGGCTCATCATGGCAATTGTCGGTGGCGGCATTGTTTGGTTGGTCATCTTGCTGATAAGCAGCTCTAAAGTAAAACTCAAACCAGGCGAAGAAGCCCAAGTAACTGGGCACGTTTGGGATGAGAACTTGGAAGAGCTGAATACTCCACTGCCTCGCTGGTGGCTGATCATGTTTTATGTCACCATCGTCTATGGTATTGGTTATTTAATTCTTTATCCTGGGTTTGGCTCTTACAAAGGCATGTTAGGCTGGACTGAAATCGGTCAGTATGAAGCAGAAATGAAATATGCTGACGAAAACTACGCTCCTTTGTTTGACAAATACAGCAAGCAAGACTTAGCGGTTTTGGCTAAAGATGAAAATGCGATGAAAAGTGGTCAACGCATGTTCTTAAGCTATTGCGCGGTTTGTCATGGTTCTGATGCTCGTGGTGCGAAAGGCTTTCCTAACTTACGTGATGACGATTGGCTCTGGGGTGGTGAAGGTGCACAAATCAAAACCTCGATCCTCAATGGTCGTACTGGTGTGATGCCTGCTTGGGGTCAAGCTGTTGGCGCAGATGGCGTAGATAACTTAACTCACTATGTGATGAGCTTATCCGGCCGTAAAGCCGATGAAGCAAAAGTTGCCGCTGGTGCTGCTATCTTCCCAACCATGTGTGCAGTTTGTCACGGTGCAGATGCCAAAGGTAACCCAGCGATGGGCGCGCCTAATCTGACTGACCCAATTTGGCTCTATGGCAGCACTGAAGCCACCATCAAAGATACTATTCGCGATGGTCGTAACGGTCAAATGCCAGCCCATGCAGACTTCTTGGGTGAAGCTAAGTCACACGTTTTAGCCGCTTATATCCTCAGTTTATCTGAAGACAAATAAGTGACAAAGTTTGGCAACAGCGGATTTATTTCGCTGTAGTCAGGCTAAGCTAAAAATGACAAAAGGCGAGGATTTTATATCCTCGCCTTTTTTTATGTCTGTTATATATTGAATTGGTATCACCATTATCTATAAGAATCTTAAAAAATATTAACAAATTATAGAATATTTTGTTGAATGATAATTTTAGAGAAAATTTGCGTCAAATAAGAGGAATAATTTAATATTAATTAATATATTAAAAGATGCATATTTATTGTGTTGTGATATAAGATATAATAAATTTGAAATTAACAATTATAGAATAAAATAATTTTAGGTAAAAACAACTATGAGCAAAATACTTAGTATCATCTATATCATATTTATCCTCATCAACCAAACAAGCTATGCCAATACCCAACAAGGACTCTCGTGGTTAGAAACACAAGTTCAAACCGTTACGGACAGTAGTTCTCAAGCCACACCTTATCAGGCTCTAAGCGAAAGCCTCGTTACCCATTTTCTCCACCAGCAGCCCAGCAATAGTACAACAAATAGCGCTTTTGATTATTTACAAAACTATAATCCACTTCCAGAGCAAAGCACCGAAAACATCAGCCGCTTAATCCACGCTTATTATCAAGCTGGACAAAACCGCCCTCATGAATTATTCACCGAGCTCGGTAAACGCATTAACTTCGATAGCGATTTTGGTTTAGGTGACCTACCCAATTATGAAAGCACGGTGATAGACAGCAGTTTTGCACTCAATGCTGCTGCTCTCTATGGGCTCGATATCCAAACCGCACAAATGTTAGCTCCAGTGCTGAATTATGTATTAGCACAACAGCAAGCCGATGGCAGTTGGACAGAGCAAGGCAATCATTCACAAGTTTATATCACCGCCATCGCTTTTCATGCCCTATGGCATTACCGCAATTATATCCCCGCTATCCCAGCCGCCTTAACACAAGCCCAAAGCTATCTTTTATCCCAGCGTAATCAAGATAGTAATTGGGATGAAGATTACATCAGCGCACAAAGCCTAATCGCCTTATTACCTGTCTCAACAGATAACAGCGAATTAAACCCAAGCATTAGCGCCTTGAAAAACAAACAAACAGATAATGGTAGTTGGGGCAACGATGCCTATACAACTGCTTTAGCATTGCGAGCGATACATAAGGCAGAAAGTCCTTTGCTTAATCCTGATTTTGCTCGTTTGAACGGTATTGTTGTGAGACAGCAAGGTGAATTAGCTATGAGTAATACCTTAGTTACACTGAAAGGAAAAAAAAACCAATACGAGCAATACACAGATGAAAATGGTCAGTTTTTATTTTTAAATATTCCGCCAGATGAATATACTTTAGAGATAAAGGATGCTTTTATTAGTACCCCTGTCACCTTACAAGCAAATGACGATATTGACCTAGATAATATTTATTTTGTAGATAAAGACAATGTATTGATAGAAGGAACTGTTTTAGATATTAATACTAAGTTACCTATTCAAGGTGCTAGTATCAAAGTTAATAAATCCAGTGGTGAACCTTATCTTAATGAAAAAGGAGAATATCCAGTAACGGATAAGAATGGAAAATATAAAATATTTTTTCCAGTAAGTCATATTTTTGATATAAATGGCAATACTATATTTTATATAGAAATTAAAAAAATTGGCTACAGTTTATCTAAAACAGATTTTCGTGTTAAAACAACACAGCCGTATGTATCTCGACCTCAAACAAATTACTCCCCCTTATTAAAACCTACTACCGTTCGTATTCAGGGAAAAATAGTTGATACAGAAACTAAAGAGCCACTGAATAATGTAAATATTACTATAAATGGCAATATTAATATTCAAACAAATGAATTAGGAGATTATTTTATAGAAGGAATTGAGTTAAAATCTTATGGATATTTAAGACTTAGGGTAGAACATGAAGGATATGCAACAGTTAAAACTAATAACACATATGGTGCTAATGACCTTATTACTTTTTCTCCTGAGTTACGCAAAAACAATACCACAGTAACGATTGAATACCCAAAAGGTTTAAGAGGAATTATTCTGCATGAATATACAGGTGATCCAGTACCTAATATTAGCATCGGCTTAATTAAGCAATATGAGAAAGAGCCTTACATAATGACAACAACCGATGCCGATGGAAAGTTTTTATTAATGTCAGATGATATTTCTAATCGATCTAAATCTTATCGTTTATATGTGGAAGGGCATGGTTCGACAAGTAGCTATTATCCATTATTACCCTCAATAATAAGAGACATAGGTGAATTTACTCGTCTTTATGATAGTCTCCTTGAATCTACAGTTGGCTTTAAAGGTCAAGCTGTCGATGCGGTAACGGGAGACCCCATAGAAGTAGAAGTAATTATGATGGGAGTAACCCATGTATATGGATATTCAGATAAAGAATACCCACATAAATTTTATACCAAACAAAAAATGAATGCTTGGCATAGCTTGGAGTATGGCTGGAACTTTCAAGTTACTGCACCAAATTATCAACCAATAGAACTAAATGTTTTACATAAAATAAATACATTATATGATGCAGGTATTATTAAGATGAATCCTATTAATAATACACATTTCTTACCAAACTTATCTATTACTGATGTCCATAAGAATTTACAACTAGAAGAGGATGGTTTGCAGTTTTCAGGAGAAATAACTGTTGATATTGAAAATTTGGGCAATACAGAAATAGATAAAACAGTGGAATTAATCGCTTATTATGACTACAATAAAGATGGATTATTTGATGCTGGTTCAGATGATTTATTAGGCATAAATAATTTTAGTCAAGAAGAAATTAAATTAAATTCAGAGAGTGATCTGTATAAAAAAATAGCTGTAGAGGGAATATTACCCTTTAGAGATGCACCTATTTCCCTATTTATTGATAGCAAACAACATATTATTGAAGAAAGTGAGCATGATAATAAGCGTTCTACAGAATTTTGTGGTGTAAATCAAGATATTACTTTTAAGCCAGTTATTAAATGGCAAGCCCACTCACTATTAAATGAACATACCATGCCTATTGTCATCCCTCTGACAGATACCAATGGTGATAATCTAATTAATCAACAAGATGATTCTGTAATTATAGTATCACCATCACCATCTATCGATCCTAATACTAATAGCTTACAAGCACTAGATGGTAAAACAGGTGAACTGATTTGGCACAGTGCTCCGATACTGCCCGGACTAAATCAAGCAACTGATGAGGTATACCCAGGTGAACTGATAGCGGGAGACTTTGATAAGGATGGTAAACCTGAAATTGCTTTTGTCCAAACTAAAAGAGAAGTACTTAACGGAAATTATAAGTATAGTTTATACATATCTTTCTTAAGTAATACCGGAGAGATTGTTAGAAATATTGAAATTGAAAGTGGAGATGGTGCTGCTGCTAGTAGTGCAAAAGTGATAGATGTTTTTGACTACGATCAAGATGGCATTACGGATTTTTCCACCTGTGGAAAGGTATACGATATATATGGCAATTTGAAATGGGCACCTGATGATTTAGTTCTAACTGATTACCCTTGTGTTTACAGATATATTGCCGATACAGATGCCGATGGTTTGCCTGAACTTGCTTATGGTAATGGGCGTGGAACCTATAAGGTATACAATTCTCAAGGTGAGTTGATTGGAGATGATGTTGGAAATATACAAATGGCGGGAATACTCATAGATTTTGACCATGATAATAAACCGGATAATTTAGGTAGAAATAGCCTTGTTCGTGCCTACGATAAAAAAACATTATGGATCTATCCAGGTGCTCCTAGTGGAGCAGGTCAGCCATCAATAGCGGACATTGATGGGGATGGTTTTGTGGAAATTAGTGCGGCAGGTGGTTATTCCTATCAAACTTATGAGCACAATGGTGCTTGGAAGTGGGGGGGAAGCATGGATGACTATACAGGGGGCGGTGGTATTAATGCCTTTGCCTTTGATTTTAACCGTAATAAACGTAATGAAGTAGTGTTTATGGATGCCAATAAACTCATCATTAACGATGGTCTCACAGGAAAATTATTAGGTAGATTTGAACTGCCTTTAACAATTCCAACTGTAAGTGACCAAATCCGTATTGTTGACCTTGATAATGATAACCATGCTGAAATCATGATAGGCATACACCCAGGTAGAGGTATTGGTTGGAGTTTAGTTGTGATTGAAGATACCCACGACTCATGGGCAGCCGCACGTTCTATTCTTCACAAATCCTATCGTTACCATCCAGAAGATATTAACGATGATTTAACCTTCCCAGATAAATTACCAACACCTTACCTGACCTACAACACCAATACTTCAGAGTTAGATGATAAAAATATAGGAACGCCTGAACTCACCGCAGCCGCCCTGCACCTCACCGACCACGGCAATAATCAGCCCCAAAGCCTCAGCGTCCGTATCGGTAACGCAGGTACCAAATACCTAGAACAACCCAATATCGTGGCTTTCTACAACGGCGATACCCTACTCGGAGAAGCACAAGTTCCTGCTCTCGAAGAAAATTCATGGACAGATGTCGTCTTAGATGGCATTAGTAACTTAGACCGCAGCCAAAACCTGCGCGCCGTGGTCAACCCCCATAACAGCATCGAAGAATGCGACCTCAGTAATAATGAAGCCATAACCACAGTTGCAGCCTTACCCCAAGGCAATTTACAACTGAGCCTCGATAATGACAGCTACCAACCAGGTGACAGCCTACCGATTCAAATCAACTTGAATAACACCGGCAGTCTCCCTGCAAACTATCAAGTGCTGGTCGAAGTCCAAGATAAACAAGGCAACCTTATTCATGCCTTCCCCGCCTATGATGTCACCGGACTCGAAGGCGGTTCCCAACAGCAACAACAACTGACATGGCAAGATGATAGCTTACTCAACGGTCAATACCAATTAGTAGCCAGCCTCAAAGACAACAGCGCCCGTTTGCTAGACCAAACCCAGTTAGACTTTAGTTTTGATGAAGGTCAAATGCAATTGTCCCTGCGCACCCAAACCGATAAAGTCCTGTATCACAGCACCGATACCGTGCGCATAGACCAATACCTCAATAACCTCAGCAAACACCAAATGCTCGATAACATCACCGTTATCATTAACGTCCACGATGCCAATGGACAACTGGTTCACAATGCTATTGAAACCCTAGGTCAAGTTCCCCCCGATAGCAGCTCTTACCTCAACATGGTTTACCGTTATACCAACCTAGCCGAGGGCAGCTATACCTTAACCAGCCAAATTAACCATGCTGGCGAGACCACAGGCATTAGCAACAGCCAAACCTTTGAAGTCAAAGACCAACTTAACCGCAATATCACAGGACAAATCCAAGCCAGCCCAGTGCTTGTGCCCGACCAAGCCCTGAGTGAATACCAAGTGCAAGCGAGCGTACAACAACACGCCAACCGCGCCCAAGACTTGGATATTCGCCTGCAACTGCTCAACTTGGAACCGCAACAAGTGCTAGAAAGCCGCGAACAAACCTTGGCACTGGCAGCGACAAGCACCGAGCAACGCCAAAAAAGCTTCTTTGTTGACGCTCTAGCCAGTGGCAATTATATTTTTGCCCTCCAATTCTATGATGGCAACACTTGGCAAACCCTAGACTATGAACAGGTTTATATCCAAGGCGCAGCCGAACCCTGCTTAACCGAGCAACTGAACCGTACTAACCCGAATCGCCAAACCCTGAGCATTGGCGATATGCAAGGCACGTATGCCGATACCCCTTATGCAATAGAAATCAAAGCCACCACCAATGCTGCAATTGACACAGGCATTGGTGCTAATGACAGTGCTTATGGTGTGACCCTTCCACGTCCCCATGCCAGCAGTGATTTCCGCACCGAACTCAAACTACGCAGCCTCAATTACGGACAAGCAGCCATGATGCTCAGCGGCAAAAACCCTGAGAGCAACAGTGCCCGCTATGCGGTGTACTACGATGCCGATGACCGCGCACTGTCCCTACACTACCGCGATAACGACCAAGAAGTCGGCTACGACCCATTAGGGCACAGCATTCCGGTCAATCTACCGATAGAACTTGCTATCGAAAAACGCGCAAACCGCGTTCACTTTAGCTACAGCACCGACGAGGGGCAAAACTGGCAAACCCTGGGCATGAGCGATATTCACTTAGAAGAACTCGAACTCAGCTTGCTCTCCATCAGTAAAGACCCAACAAAAATCGCCACAGCCCGCTTTGGTAACGACCAAACCTGTGCCATCACCCCAGCGCCACAAGCCCGCGCCCACACCTGTGAGGCTGAGCAACCACTAGACCTCCTCTATCTGCTCGACATCTCCAGCAGCATGGAATGGGACTACCTCGGTGGTGGCACTAAAATCGAAGCCGCTTACCAAACCATCGAAGCGCTCAACCAACAACTGGCCGCCCGCCAAGATGGCAGCCGCGTGGCACTGATTAGCTACACTGGCTACAAAACCGCCGAACAAAACCTTGCCGAGGCCGCTGTTCTACGCACCCCGTGGACAACAAACTACGATGAAGTCCTCACCCGCCGCCTAGAAACCCGCGCTTATACCGCCGCCGCCCTTGGTTTCCAAGCTGTAGATGACTACCTCAAACAACTCACGGCAGAAAAACTAGACAATCACCGTCAATTGGTTATCTGGATTGGCGATGGGATGCCCAACATCGACCTCCAAGGTCAAGGGGCGGAATACTACGAAATCACCAATCTGCACAAACTGCCGCTCTACGATACCCAAGGCAAATTCTACAGTTGGCAACAACTCAATTGGAGCGGCGACTACATCCCCGGCCTCACAGGCTACGAAGGCAAAGCCATTGGCGATACCATGATGATGATAGAAACCCTCAAACAAAATCATCCTGAGATACTTATCTACCCCGTCACCCTTCAAGGGGTAGAAAAAGACGAAGCCACGACTCATGCCGACCTGCCCGTCTATGCGGCATGGCACACGGGCGCACAAAAATACCATATCGACAGTGCAGCAGGGCCGCTAGCAGCCGCTACAGCCTTGTTACAACACAGCCACTGCGAAATTCAAGGAGAATAATCATGACCAAGCAAACACTCAGATTAAGCCTTGATATCGATAACCATTTTGCTACCGATGGAATCAGGACTGCTATCGACGGAATCGGGACTTCAGTCCCGCAGAACTCAAACGAAGCCACCTCGTTCCCGTACGCCAATATCGCCAACTCGTTCCCACGCTCCAGCGTGGGAATGCAGATTGCGTCGCTCCAGCGGCGCGTAACAAGCATCAACCACCACAACGCCAAATAAGAGGACAAACACATGCAAAATATGACCTTGCCCTCCGGCAACGACAACACCCTAATGGAAACAGACCAACACAGCCTAACAAGCCGCCTGATTGCCCTGATAACCACCATCACCTTCACCATGCTCATCCTTGAGCCAACCGCAGTCGCAGCAAAAACAATCTGGGACGAAACCCAAGTTCCAGAACCCAATATCACTGTGCCCGCTGCCGACCACAGCCATCAAAATGTCCTCAAAAGCCTCAAACAACAACTGACCCAACACAAAGGCAAAAACACCCGCCGCCAAGCCTTCAAACCCATAGACCTCAGCCCGTTAAAAAATGAGCTGCAAACCGCCGACGACTACCTACAAGCCGAATTTGAACAAGTCGCCGAACAACTACAACAAAAGAATCTACCGCCCTTAATTTTAGAACGCCAACAAGCCGCCCTTAACGAATACATGCAAGAGCGCAACACCCTGTTCGGTAACATTGAAGCAATCGAACAATCCAGCAATGCCACCGAACAACAACAACGCATCGACAGCGCCCTAGAACACCTCGAACCCTATTTAAACCCCGGCAAACATCCAGAGTTTGACCCCAACGATTTACCCTTTAACATCCCCTCAGGTGAAGTCCGCGCCCCACAAGAAGATTACCCCAGCACCCGCCGTGCCGCCGTCATCGACCCCAAAGCAGCCCCGACAGCCGCCGCACTGGCACAAAGCGCCGAAATTCAAATCACCCCAGAAATCCAAGAGCTTGCCCAAAGCCTCGACAACCATCCGGTAAAAATCTACAACTGGGTTTACAACAATATCAAGTTTGTCCCCACCTACGGCAGCATCCAAGGCAGCCAAATGGCACTGGAGACCAAACAAGCCAACGCCTTTGACACCGCTAGCCTTTTGATTGCCCTGCTCAGAGCCGCAGGCATCCACGCTCGCTATGGCTATGGCACGATTCGCATTCCAGTAGAAAACGTCATGAACTGGGTGGGTGGTGCAACCGACCCCAAAGCCGCACAACAACTGCTCGCCCAAGGCGGTATTCCTAGCACCGCCCTCACCCAAGGCGGAGAAATCAAATGGATTAAACTCGAACACATTTGGGCTGAGGCATGGCTAGATTTTTACCCCAGCCGTGGCGCAAAACACCAAAATGGCAATGGCGATAGCTGGACTCCGTTAGATGCCAGTTATAAGCAATATGAATATACCCAAGGCATGAACCTCAGCGAACAAGTGCCTTTTGATGCCCAAGCACTAGCGACCAGCTTAGAGAGCACCGCTCAAAATGAAACCGAAGGCTGGGTACAAAACATCGACAACCAAGCCATACAAAGCAGTTTAGAAAACTACCAAAGCCAACTCGAAACCTATATAGAGCAAACCAAGCCCGATGCCACCGTCGGTGATGTCCTCGGTACACAAAGCATTATCGAAAGTAAGCGCGAGCAACTTGCAGCAGGCTTGCCTTATCAAGTGATTAAACGCGGTGAGCGCTATATTGAACTGCCCGATAATTACCGCAAAAAATTCAGCTTTAGCCTCTATCGTAACCAAACCGACCAAACCCACGAAAATGCAGCCTTTACTTATCAAGAAAACTTAAGCCAATTGGCAGGCAAACGCATTACCTTCTCCTTTAGCCCTAGCACTGAAGCAGACCAGCAATTACTAGAGAGTTTTATTCCTCAAGGTAAAAATTTAACGCCGGAACAATTGCTTGAACAACTTCCCACCAGCTTGCCGGGCTATCTGATTAAACTGAAAGCTGAGCTTAAAATTGATGGAGACATTGTTCACAGTGCTGATGGCTTTAGCATGGGGCAAGAGCTTTATACTACGACTAAAATTAGTCGGTTAAATAGTGGGGTTTGGCATACGGCGAAGAATAAACCGATTGCCGGGGAGTTTTATGCGATTGCCGTTGACCCGCAAAATATAAGTGCTAAGCAATTACAAACAACTAAAGACCGTCTCGAACAAACCAAAACGGCACTTGAAAATCAACAAATTGAGCAAGTGACTAAAGATGAGCTTATTGGTGATATGCTTCATGCGGCGGCTACTAGCTATTTTGCTGCTAATGATAATAATTTAGCATTGCTTAATAAAACAGCACCCACATTGGCTTATCGTCAACCTTCTTTTGGTACTATTTCCACAAACTTAACTCCTGTCTATATTTTTAATATTCCAAGACAAGTTAATATGTCTGGTCTTTTTGTTGATATGGATGTTGTGGCACAAAGTCTTTGGGCGAAAGATAACAATAAAGATACAACTAGAACGGTTGCTCAACAAGTTGGTGCTACAACTTCCGCCTTAGAGCATGAAATACCAGAGTTATTTTTTACCAATGAACAAAATCCTGGAGAGGCAGTTTCTGCTGTTAAAGCGCTTGCACTCGCTAGCCAACAAGGACAAAAAATATTCCAAATTAAACAAAGTAATTTAGAGTTTGCACTTAGCCAATTAAGTCCTAATATTAGCCAAGATATTCGAGATGAAATTAGGAGTTCTGTGTTGACGGGTAAAGAGGTGACAATTTCGCAAGATAATATTCAGGTTGCTGGTTGGTCTGGGGTTGGTTATATTGTGGCTGATCCTGAGACGGGGGCTGGAGCTTATCGGATTGCTGGAGGTGGGAATGGTGCTCAGGCAACTTTAGTTTTAGGAACTGTAATAGGAATTCTTGCACTTAGTACAGCTATAATTGTTCCTGTTTGGGGACCTGCAATACTTGCAGGAGCATTAGGCATAATATGGTTTATAATGGAAATAAGCCGTCTGTTGGATCCTCACACTAAATTTTCACCAGAAGTTTTTATCTATACTATGAATATGGGGATGGTATTAGTTGGTGGTGTTTGGCTTTTAATACCAAAATTCTTCTCTAAATATATAGCAACTAATATGATTCAGAATATCATTTATGTATTAACAACATTCTTACTTGCAATTTAAGTAGAATTATAATATTAAATAAAATAAAGGTAACTTAAATGAAGGTATAATTCGATAATATTTTCATAAATGTGGTAATTTTATAAAGTTTTAATTAAATTGGGGAGTATGTATGGAATTAAATTTTGTAAAGATAAAATGCTAACTAATGAATTGAAAATATTATTATTTTATATAATATTAAGGTTGACAATAAAAAATTTTAATAAATTTAAAAATATGCCGTCATGGACATTGCTAGGGGCTGCATTTTATTTAATTTTTTCAACTTTCTTAGAAAAAAAATTTTTATTATTTATTTTCTTAATGTTATTTTCTATAACATCTTTTTTGGACTTAAAAATCAAAAAAAATAATAAACAGACTTTTCCATTACCTTAAATTTACAATATATTAAAGCCGAAATTTCAACTCATTGTCTATTTTCAAATTTTTATATATAAGAAAACTCTTTGTTAAAAAAATTAACATGGTATAGAGT
>JADGDE010000079.1 GCA_016745035.1 Thiotrichales bacterium | reverse complement strand
GTTGTAGCCCCACTTATACTTATGAGCACGAGACTCATTAGCAATCTCAGGAACCCAATCTTCATCTGGGCCAGAAACCCAGATACCACAACAACCGGAGTGAGATCCAAGCATGTATGGTTCGGTTGGCATAATTTCAGAACCAACTTTCTCAGGCTCAACATTTGCACCAGCCCAAAGACCAGCTTGACCAACTGACATATCGAGGAAATCTTCCCAAGCTTCAGACTCAAGATGCTTCCAGAATTTCTTCAATGACTTCTCATCCATTCCTTTTTCTTTACGATCATCAAGGAAAGCATTAAGAGCAACATCAGTAGCCATATAGATTGGACCACGACCTTCTTTCAGCTCGTTGATCATCAAGTGGTTACGCAGACAGGTAGGAGTAACCGCTGAAGCACCATAAGGCATGAATTTTTCAAGCTCATCTTTTACTGCATCTGTGTTTGCATAGAACTCACCAAGACCATTTTGTACTTTAGCTTTGAAGAGAAGGAACCATGCACCAACAGGACCGTAACCATC
>JADGDE010000078.1 GCA_016745035.1 Thiotrichales bacterium | reverse complement strand
TTATAGAATTGATGGCGTTTTACATGAAGTTGATGCTTTAGCGGCTAAGATGAAATTACCTATTACTACGCGTTTAAAAATACTATCGGGTATGGATATTGCTGAAAAGCGCCGCCCACAAGATGGCAAAATTGAAATGCGTATTGCTAACCAAGAGCTTGATATTCGTGTTTCAGCGCTACCATTAAATGATGGCGAAAGCATTGTTTTACGTTTTTTACGCAAAGAATCAATAAAATATGATATGTCTGTTTTAGGCTTATCCCAAGATACTCAAACACTTATTCAACAAGACTTAAAGAAAACCACGGGTGTTATTTTATTAACGGGACCAACTGGCTCAGGTAAAACCACCACACTTTATACCTTTTTAAACGAATTAAACAAACCCGATGTAAAAATCATTACCTTAGAAGACCCTGTCGAATACCAACTTGATGGCGTTAATCAAGTGCAGGTAAACCCAGAAATAGGTTTTGATTTTGCCGCAGGCATACGCTCAATTGTTCGACAAGATCCTGATATTATTATGG
>JADGDE010000077.1 GCA_016745035.1 Thiotrichales bacterium | reverse complement strand
ATTGTTGCCAGTCATGAAGCCAGTTTAGCAGGCGTCGCTATTTCCTTAGATCGACAAGAAAAAGGGCAAGGTGAATATTCCGCAGTACAAGAAGTACAGCAAGCTTATGGAATCGATGTTATTAATATTGTTACCTTACCCGATGTAATTGGACATATGGCAAGTACACAGTATGATCCACAAATACTGGATGCGGTACAAACTTATCGGGCAAAATATGGTATCTAAAGCATTGTCTAGTTTAGAATCAATTTGACAACTCGTAATAAAAATTAGCGTTCAATTCGTGTTTTTCTGCTACAATTTCAGGGTCATTTTTGCATAAAAAGTCTAAAAATTATGGCTGAATTCGCCAAAGAAATTATACCGATCAATCTAGTTGATGAAATGCGTCAATCCTATTTGGATTACGCCATGAGTGTTATTGTTGGACGTGCCTTGCCTGATGTGCGTGATGGTTTAAAACCTGTCCACCGCCGTGTGCTTTATGCAATGGATAAACTCAATAACGCATGGAATAAACCGTATAAAAAG
>JADGDE010000076.1 GCA_016745035.1 Thiotrichales bacterium | reverse complement strand
CTTTTTAGCAGAATATGCCAGTATGATTTTGATTTCTGCCTTGACCAGTTTAATGTTTTTAGGCGGTTGGTTATCACCTTTCGAAAGCACATTCTTAGTCAATATTCCTGCGCTAGGCGCGTTATTTGATAGCGGTATTCATTGGTTTATTATTAAAACCATGATTTTCTTGTTCTTCTATCTGTGGTTTAGAGCCACCTTCCCGCGTTATCGCTATGACCAAATTATGCGTTTGGGTTGGAAAATATTAATACCTGTCACAATTGTTTGGTTATTCGGTGAAATGATTGCCATCGGTTTCGGTTGGAAGCCTTGGGCATAAAGGGAGTATAGGCATGATTAGTACCTTAAAACACTATATAAAAACATTTACACTGTTTGAATTATTACAAGGGCTTGGTGTTACAGGAAAATATTTTTTCAAACGTAAAATTACCGTTCAGTATCCTGAACAAAAAACACCGATGTCACCACGTTTTCGGGGTCATCATGCACTACGGCGTTATGATGATGGTGAAGAACGTTGTATTGCGTGCAAATTATGTG
>JADGDE010000075.1 GCA_016745035.1 Thiotrichales bacterium | reverse complement strand
ATATTGATGAAAAACGATGGAATCCCCGCATATTAGGCGGATTGATTGATGGCTGGAAAAACAGGGGGCTCTTGCCGTCCCAAGTCCCCAAAGAAGAGGCCGACCATTATGCCGAAGGCAAAGGCATCACCCTATATGCGGAATATCAGGCCCGATTAAAAACCCTGAATGCGGTGGATTTTGGTGATTTAATCCTAAAATGCTTAACCCTGTTCCAGAATCACCAGAATATATTGTCCGACTATCAGCGGCGGTTCCGCTATATCCTTGTGGATGAATATCAAGATACTAATGTGGCACAATATCTATTGTTACGGTTGCTGGCCCAAGGCCATAAGAACATCTGCTGTGTAGGCGATGATGACCAATCCATTTATGGCTGGCGCGGTGCAGAAGTTGGTAATATTCTACGTTTCGAGAAGGACTTTAACGGCGCAAAAATAGTCCGCTTGGAACAGAATTATCGCTCAACACAGCATATTCTTGGCGCTTCTGGCGGCCTGATCGAGGCTAATCAAAATAGGTTGGGCAAAACATTATGGACCAGCAT
>JADGDE010000074.1 GCA_016745035.1 Thiotrichales bacterium | reverse complement strand
ATTTATAACATATGAGTGATATTTTAAGAGGGTATTTTTTAAAATATTAAATAATATATATAAACCAACACTATGTAGGTAAAATATCAAATATTAATACTATGTAATTCCCTTAAAATTACCAAAATATAGATATAATGTAAATTATTTTCAAATTTTCAAATTGTTTACATTAATAGAAAAGAATGGAATTTCAATTTATAATAAATTGAATAAATTTATTTTAAATAATGCTACAATTACAGACCCGGATGAAATTGCTAATGAGTTTAATAAATATTTCATTAATATTGGAAGGGCACTATCAGATGAAATTCAGTCCATACACTCCAGCCAGGATTATCTACCTCAACACAACAAGCCAACATCTAACTTTTCTTTTAATTCTGTTAATAAAGAATGCATTGCAAAGTTCATAGTGAAGTTGAAAAACAAATCTAGCTATGGCTACGATAGCATTTCTAACAAGCTTATAAAGAGTGCCAGTCATGTACTAGTGAGACCACTTACTTTAATTGTAAATCAAAGTTTGCATACAGGGATTTATCCATCCC
>JADGDE010000073.1 GCA_016745035.1 Thiotrichales bacterium | reverse complement strand
GTGTTACGTCAGAGTGATGACCGCATCGCCGCTCGCTTGGCTAATATAGCCGTGTTTGAAGGGTTAATAAATCATGTGTTTTTCTATTACTGCAGGCGGTGTAGGATTTGTGTATTTAGGGGGCCAAGAATTTTTTTGCAGTATGCAGGATTTGGGTAGAGGGGTCAAGAATTTTGTTTTTAGCATAGTGTGTAACGCTATGCATTGAGCGGCGAAAGCCGTGATTTATTTAAGGGGGTTCGGGGGCATGCTATTTTGAAAAATCGTGCATTTTAAAGTGGATTTTAATCAAATTTCAAGGTAAAAATAGCTTGAAAATATCGGTGTTCATAGCAACAACTACGAAAAAAGCTGCGAGTTTTTTAGGGAGTACGAGAGCATGCTTCCCCAGAGTTTTGAAACAAAGAAAGTACGTTTATACACATCAAGCGTTTATAACAACAACTAAGAACAAAACTGCAAGTGTAACTTGGTATATTATAAATACTGTAGTACTGGTAATTCTTAAGGGGATAACAATGTAATGAAGATAAAAATATATGTAAAAACATTTTTTTG
>JADGDE010000072.1 GCA_016745035.1 Thiotrichales bacterium | reverse complement strand
ATATAAGAGATGGTAGTAGGTCTACCGATATCGCTATACAAGTAGAGGTATCAAACCACCTTGAGGTGCTGGGATTAAGAGTCTTGGTATTGAGCGTTAAGGAAAAGGGAGAGCTTGACTCTTTCAGGTGTATATCATAGAGTTGAACGAAAGTGAACCATTGATGAAGTCTCGAAACGGCTTATGTCTATGCTAAAACCAAGGCGAACTGACTTCCTTGGGATAACCTACAAGGATACTTGTTTACTGTTGTAGGAGCATACGGGGTGAAGATGGCAAGAATATGATATTGGCTCTTATATGGAACTTGGGAAGCTGTCGTTCTTATGTTAAGGGAGAAACTCAAGTGGAAGCACCACAAGAGTCTGAGTACCGATGAAGAGCACAGTGGCGGATTAGCTCGTAGTAGTGATGAAACTCTTGTAATGAGAGTGGAGCAAAGGGGCTAACTTATTCCATCTAAAAGATAGACCAATCAGAAATGAGAGGAGTTCATCTACAAAGATAATAGTTCAACTTGAATAAGAAGAGCCGTGTGACGGGAGACTGTCAAGCACGGTTC
>JADGDE010000071.1 GCA_016745035.1 Thiotrichales bacterium | reverse complement strand
TCAGCTGCCCGGCCATCAGTCGGCCAATGGGAAACAACGCCTGCTCGAGGCCCTGCAAGAAGAGCGTCAAACCCAGTAACACATAAGCAAAGCCAATTAGCGTTTTACGCAGATTTACAATCGGCTTACGGATCACCAGCAATTGAAAGCCAAAGATAATCGCCACAATAGGCAACACATCCACGACGGTATCGAAAAAGGTTTGCAAAAAATCGGTCAGCCAGATCATCAGACCATCATCCCGAAAACCAGCACAAATATAATTGGCGCCAGTGAAGCAAAAGCAATCAGACCAAAACCATCAATCATCGGATTGCGACCCTTGATGCTGGAAGCTAAACCAATTCCCAACGCGGTGACCAGCGGCACGGTGATTGTAGAGGTCGTCACCCCCCCGGAATCGTATGCAATACCAATAATGAAATCAGGGGCAAAGAAGGTCATCACCACCACGATCAGGTAGCCGCCCGCAATCAGGTATTGAATTGGCCAGCCGCGCAGAATTCGCAATACACCGATGACCAGTGCCAACCCCACCGATGCGGCAACCGTGATCCGCAGCAT
>JADGDE010000070.1 GCA_016745035.1 Thiotrichales bacterium | reverse complement strand
CAATATGATAAGGCAGTATTAGCGGGCAGGCCGGAGATATTTTCAGTCGCTCGCGCACGGGTACGCCTTTGGCTTCCAATTCGGCAATTTCTTTGAGTAGTGCATCGGGTGCCAATACCACACCGTTACCTATGAGGCACTGGATGTGTTCGCGCAATACGCCTGAGGGTATCAGATGAAGTACGGTTTTTTCACCCTCGATAACCAGTGTATGGCCGGCATTGTGCCCGCCCTGAAAGCGCACTACGGCGCTGGCCTGGTCGGTTAACAGGTCGACGATTTTGCCTTTGCCTTCATCACCCCATTGGGTGCCCAGGACTACTACGTTTTTGCTCATTGCTGTTTGCTCATGTTTACTGTTGCTAATTGTTTGGGTTCTTTTGGCATAGCTGGATTCGATTCGCGATCAGCAGTGGTATATACCCTGCTTAGTTGGAACTGCACGCCTTTGCAGGGTATATACCACTGCTGATCGCTGACGCATGGGCAGGCGGCTAAATTGCCTGCACATTCCACTTACCTGAGTTGAACACTAATTCTCTATGACAGCGAGGGTCGGCCAATCCGCCCAGAGTACTGA
>JADGDE010000006.1:127606-238850 GCA_016745035.1 Thiotrichales bacterium | reverse complement strand
GATTGACAACGGGGGCATTTTAACATGTTCATCCTTATTAGCTGACTAAACTCGTGTATTCTACACTTATCACTACTAAGACACGACTACCAGCGTGTTAGATTTGAATAATGGGGCTTTGGTTTAAGAGACATCAGTCAATATAACTGATTATCCAAATTGACTCACTGTCTTTGCATTCAAGATTACCCATACAACTTGCCGCCAATAGATTTTGTTTGGTATAAGAAAACCTGACGTGTTTATTGATAAATTGAGGTTGCTCGCAGAGTTCAAAGACGGCTTGTTCATCATAGGTTTTCCCCTCATGGACAAAGCGGATATAACAGGAAGTCCCGCCCATTTCCATAATTTTGATTGTGCCCCCCATAGCTTTTTGAGGTATTTTTTCTTTTAGGTTTTGTGATGATGGGTGTTGCCAAACATACCAATTGGGGTTTTTCCAAGCCCAATAGCCCGTTTGTCCCTGTTGCCCACATGCCGCTCCGCCTTCCCAATAACCGTAATCGGTGTATTTTCCATATTGGGCTTTATCACTGGGGCAATATAAGACTTGTAATAAACCTTGATATTTGCCTTTAACGGAGTAGGGTTTTAGAATGCCAGCTCTTTTTTTCGCTTTGGTGTTTTTATTGGTAATGGTCACGCTTAAGGTATAGGATGCGTTTCCTCGTGTGCCGCCGATAATCATATCTACGGCATTTTGTTTGCCATTTTTTGAATAACCAGGGCTGGGTAATTGACCGTACCAATAGCTGGCATCATCCCCTTCTTTCGCACCTTGAAGTGGGACATCATTGCCTGAGCCATAACTATAAATAGACAGTTGAAAGACAGCATTCTTTTCCAGTGCGGTGATTTTAACTTCCATCCATTGACCTGCAGAGGCGATAAGCGAATACTGATCCCTATCACCACGCATGACCGTACCTGACAAAGTTGCCGAATGACTGCCCGGTTTAAACTGAATATCGCCTTTATTGAGGGTTTGAGCGGCAGCCACATTGATAATCGCCGTGAACATATAAGACAATAGGCACAAATAAATATATTTACTTTGTTTGATCATAAGAACTCATTTTCTCTACTAGTGAAGGAGAATAGCTTAAGGGAACGCAAACCATTAAACACCTGATGCTACGCACTAAGCCTGTTTTTTCCTCAATATGGTGGTTTCCCACTTGCCTAGTGGGATTTAGCCGTGGAGCAATGGCGATTTTTTTATCTTTTGGGGTAAAAAAGAAGCCTTTGCGTAACATCAATTAAACATGATTCACCTTCATGCTGTCTAGTGCTTGCCTTGGCATTATTTTTAAAATGCTGTGAGTGTATAAACAATAGTCGATATGAATTTGTTCAAATTGCTACTAAAGATGCTTCCGTTTGAGATAGGTTGTTAAAAGCGAAAATTAAAATCAATGAATATACTTGCCAAATTTTTACAAAACCACGTCTTAGCCAACCTCGCTTTTTTACTCATCATGACCATGGGCGTGTTGAGCTATTTAAACATGCCACGCGAAAAAGACCCGGAAATCAATTTTAATTGGATTCAGATTCTGACCATTTTACCGGGGGCGACTGCCTACGATATTGAGCAAAAAATCACCGACCCGCTGGAAGATGCCCTGGATAAAATCGACGATATTCGTTTTATCTCCAGCTCTAGCCGCGAAGGGGTTTCTAGCATTTTGGTGCGTTTTAATGATATTCCTGAGCGCGATTATGATAAACGCCTCAGTGACTTGCGCCGCGAGATTGATAATAAAGCCAATGACGAGCTGCCCATCGCCGCCGAAAAACCTTTGGTGCTAGAAATCACCAGTTCTACCGCTTTTCCTACTGCAAGCCTCGTCCTTAAAGGCAAAGGCGCGGGCGAGAACTTGCGCCGCCAAGCCTATTTGCTTGCCAAAGATTTGGAGCAGGTCAAAGGCATTTATAAGGTCGATACCCAAGGGCTGGCTGACCCGCAATTACAAGTCGAATTATTAGATGAAAAGCTGGCGCAATTTGGACTCAATCCGGCGGATATTGCCAATGCGGTGCAAACCTTGTTTACCGATAGCGCCGCAGGGGAGCTGAACATCAGCGGGCAGCAATGGCTGTTGCGGGTGGTTGGCAGCGAAGCCGACCCCGTGGACTTAGGAAAATTTCAGATTTTGAGTGCGGGCAAAGCCTTGACGCTGGATCAAGTCGCCGATGTGCAAATCGGCAGCAAACGCGCTAACACGGCGGTCTCTTACGAGGGACAGCCTGCGGTGATGATGAGTTTGTTTAAGAAAAACTATACGAATACCATCGAGCTGGTCGAGCGCGTCGAAGCCTATATTGTTGATTATAATCAGCGGGCAGCGGTGCAAGGTTTAAGCCTGCATTTACTCGATGACCAAACCACCTCTACCCGCCAAGCCATTGACGTAATGCAAGCCAATGCCTTGATTGGACTGGGCTTGGTTTTGTGCATTACGTGGCTGTTTTTGGGCTTGCGGATGGCGCTATTAACCAGCATCGGCATTCCGTTTATTTTGGCAGGGACGTTTTGGTTTATCAGCGGCTTGGGCTTTACCTTAAACAATAATGTTTTGCTCGGTATTGTGATTAGTTTGGGCATGTTGGTCGATGATGCCGTGGTGGTGATTGAGTCGATTTATTATCGTTTGGTGCGCGGCATGGCAGCGCTGGAGGCGGCACTGGCAAGCCTTAAAGAAGTGTTTTGGCCAGTGACCGCTGCGGTCTTGACCACCATTGCCTCGTTCTTGCCGCTGACGTTATTACCGGGGATTTTGGGTAAGTTTATGATGGTCGTGCCCATCGTCGTCATTACCGCCTTGGTGATCAGTTTGGTTGAAGCCTATTGGATGCTGCCTGCGCATGTGATGGCATCGGCGGGCAAACAAAGCATGGAGAAAAAAAGCAAAACATGGCGCTGGCATATGACTCAAACCTTGCAGCATGTTTATAGTAAAACCCTGCTGAAATTACTGCGTTATCCGATTGTGATGATTTTGCTGATTATTGGCTTAATCAGTTTTGTGATTTACGCCTTCCAAAGTAAATTGGTGGAGGTGAATTTCTTTGCCATGGACAGCTTGCCGCTATTTTATGTCACCGTCGAAATGCCCGCCGATACCGATTTGCTCGGCACACTTGCCACCACCGCCAAGGTCGAGGAACAGGTGCGTAAACACCTCAAAGAGAAGGAACTGCGCGGTATTATCAGTTATTCCGGCATGGCATTTACTCAAACTGAGCCTTTGTTTGGCGACCGCTGGGGACAAATCATGGTTAGCGTCAACCCAGAACGCAGCGAGCGGCGCAAAGTTGCGGAGATGATTGAGAGTATGCGCGCAGATGTTGAAAACGTCTCCGGCGTGGTCAATGTCACATTTTTCCCGCTCACCGATGGCCCGCCCACAGGTCGCCCGGTGAGTTTGAAAGTGCGGGGCTTGTCTTTTGATGAAATCAGCGGTGCAAGTCAGGATTTACAGGTGTGGATGAATAGTGCGTGTTTATTTGATGCCATCAATATTCAAACGGCTGCAAAAGTACAAATTCAAATTCAATCTGAAACAGAACGTAACATAAGGATTAGTGATGCGATTGAATTAAATACAGGAAAACAGGCAGGAGATTTAGCGAGCCAAATACAGGCAGCAGTTAATCCAAATCTCACAGAAAATATTGATGCGAAAAAAGTGGTTCGTGAATATTGGCAACAACACTTACAAGATAAATATCCTGATGTGTCTCTTAATCAACATCTTAAAGAAGATTTATTGCAAATACAGGTTGCGGGCAATAATGCCAAACAACGTCATCAAGCGGTGGAACAATTACAAATAGCACTTAAATCTGTTTGTATGTATAGCGACATCAACGACACCGACAGCCGTGGGCGTTTGGAACTCAGTTTCCGCCTCAAACAAGACCAATTGCGCGAACAGGGCGTTAATCCAGCGGACTTATTGCGCCATATTCGTTTGCTTGGCGATGGTGAAGTGGTGGCAGAAATGCGCGACCGAGGCGAAAAACGCCAAGTGCGGATTCGTTTACACAAACAGGCTTATGATGATGTCGAAGCCTTGCTCGATAGCCGCTTTTTCTTAGCCGATGGCAGTAGCTTAGCGTTGCGCAGTTTGCTGGATATTGACATTCAGCGCACCCGCTCGGATATTCGCCATTATAATTTGCGCCGCACCATCCAAGTTGAGGCGGATATTGATAAAAGTCTGATTGATACCGTTACCGCTAACCAAGCGATTCGAGACCATTGGCGCGATGAATTACAAAGCAAATACCCGAATGTGAATCTGGACTTTTCCGGCGAATTGGACGACATTGAAGAAAGCCTTGATGCGATGGTGAGTTTATTTATCATGGGCGTGGGGATTATGTATATGATTCTTGGCGCACAATTTCGCAGTTATTTTCAGCCTTTGATGATTTTAATGACCGTGATTCCGCTGGCGTTTATCGGCGTGGTCATGGGCTTGATTGTCAGCGGCAATCCTTTGAGCTTGTTCACCCTTTATGGCGTGGTAGCGCTGACGGGGATTGCCGTTAATGCCGCGATTGTATTGATGGCTGCTGCTCGTGATAGGCTCGATAAAGGCATGAGCATCACCCACGCGACCATTTATGCCGCACGGCGGCGGGTAATTCCGATTTTAATCACCTCGCTCACGACCATTGCCAGCCTCTTATCCTTGGCGACCGGCTTTGCCGGTGAGTCGATGATGTGGGGGCCAGTTGCTACCGCGATTGTCTGGGGTTTGGGTTTTTCGACCATTTTAACCCTATATGTGATTCCGTTTTTATTTAGGAGTTTTGTCCGTGCCCCTGAAGCTGAATAAATTACGCTGGCGCTGTTTACGTGGGACAAAGGAGCTGGATGTGTTGTTGCTGCGGTTTTTGGAGCAGGATTATCCACAGTTAAACGCAGCCGAGCAGCAGCAATTTGCCGAGATATTGGCGTGGGAAAATCAGGTTTTATTGGAATGTTTACAGTATGTGTCTGATGAGTTAGTGCAGGCTTATCCCTTATTAAAGAAAATTTTTATTCCCAAAACTTAGGAGATCAAGGCAAATAATAGAACAAAACTTACACATGTTTAAGCCGCTTTAAAAGAGGTGCTTTTTACGCATATCTTAATTAGAGATATAGTCAAGTTCAAATTTTCGCTGTACACTTAAGTGCTAGGTTCTTATTTTTATATCATCTCAGTGACTTAACTATTCAAACAGGGATCGTATGAATAATGTCTATACTGTGTTTTAAATTTAAAAAAATGCTTGGGGTTGTGGAATGGATTCTATAAAAAACTATATATATCAACATTTTGAGCAAATATTTGTTATTGTGATTTTAATCGCAGTTATGTTGATTAATCATTACATTCCCAATAAAGCTGCTTTTTTGAATTTCTATTATCTTCCCATTATCGTTTCTGGTTATTTGCTTGGCATTTACCGTACGGTGATGGGAGCAGTTTTTTGTATTTTATTGATGGGCATTTATTATGTCATCGATCCAAGTTTCTTTGTATCTTCTCAAGATGATGCCAGTATTTTTTTACATCTCACGGTTTGGGGAGGCTTTTTAATTCTCGCCGGTGCTGTGGTTGGTAAACAACAAGAATATCTCCAAACGGAGACTCAGCAAGTCAAAGAGCTTAATGCCAAGCTAAGCACTAATGAAAAAGCCCTGATAGAAGCGAATAAATCGCTCAAAGATTATAGTGAAAACTTAGAATCTAAAGTTAATCAGCGCACCGAAGAATTGGAAAAATCGAAAGAATCTATCGAGTTATTAAAAATAAAAGTCGAAGAAACTTTGTATTCAACGATGGATTCAACGGTGGCAAAATTAATCATTGAAGGGCGCTTACGTGATGAAAAACGCCATGTGAGTGTTTTGTTTTCTGATTTGTCTGGTTTTACGACCTATTCGGAAAAGCTTAACCCTGAAGTCGTTATTCGCGATCTTAACCGTTATTTGAGTGAAATGGAGCCAATTTTACTGAATTATTATGGTCATATTGATAAGTATTTAGGCGATGGCATCATGTGTGAATTTGGTGCGCCGCTACAACATGACCAATATCGATTAATGGCAGTCATTGCTGCTTTAAAAATGCAAGAGAAACTAAAAGAAAGCGGTTATCCTTGGCAAATGCGTATAGGTATTGCCTCAGGCCCTGCCATCATGGGCTTGGTCGGCTCTAAACGCCAATCTTATACCACGATTGGGGATGTGGTGAATCTAGCCTCGCGTCTGGAAACGACTTGTCCAAAAACCTCGGTTCTCATTGACCAATATACCTTGGAGGGTGTGGAGCGTTTTGTTGAAACACGCTTAAAACACGATCTGGGCACAGCCGATGTGCCCTCCGAAGCCAATGCTGAGGTTTTTAAGTCATTGCTGCGTAAACTAGATACCTTGAAAGACTTTCGAGAAAAAGCCGAAATATATTATCAATTGGGACAATTGCATTTACAAGCGATGGAATTACCCGAGGCACTCGATTATTTTAAACTCGGCTTACAGCAAAACGCGGAGCATACCGAACTTAAAATTGCCTATGCCGATACCGCCTTAAAGCATGAACAACATTGCAAAATTAAAGTAAAAGGGCGCGAACAAAGGGTGTCTGCTTATGAGGTTATGGGGATTAAAAACCCATTGCTGGAGAAAGAGCGGATTCCTGAGTCCTGTTATAACAAATATGAGAATATTGAAAGCTATATTAATCAATTGCCTGACAGTAAAATCATGCATGTTGAAGTATTGGATGCTTCCTTGGGTAAATCTAAATGTGTGGCTTTTTTAGCGTACGCGCTTTGTTGTGAGCTGGGTGGCTTTAATGAATCAGAGAAAAAAGATATTCTTACAGCTGGCTATTTTCTTGATTTAGGCAAAGAAATCATTTCCCCCTACCTATTAAACCATAGCACCAGTACACTGACGACCAGCGAATTTAAGATTTATCAAAGCTATACCAAAGAATCGACCCGAATATTGCGTACCATGGGATATACCAAACAATCGATATTGGATATTATTTATCATAGCAACGAATATTATAATGGCACAGGCGAGCCAGATGGACTTGCCGGCGGTGATATTCCCATTGGGGCAAGAATTGTGACAGTGGTTAGCAGCTATGTCGCGCTAACTTCTTGGCGACCTTATCGTGATGCTTGGAAACAAATGGCAGCGTTTGATGAATTGCAAGTACGCGTGAATAAAGGGCAATGTGACCCCGTGATTGTCAATGCTTTGATTGCTTTTCTAAGCCAAATAGACGTGCAAACATAACAAAACCACACCATAAACGAGGATGAGCGATGTTTAAATCTTACAATCTAATTATGTGTTTATTATTGAGTACCCTTAGTCTCAATATTTATGCTCAAAAAGGCGATGCCGATCAACCGATCCAAATTGAAGCGGATGAAGCCAGTTTGGATCATGAAAAGCAACTGACTACCTATAGCGGCAAAGTCATTGTTGTGCAGGGTAGTTTACGTATGGAAGCGGATAAAATCAGTGTTTCTTATAATGAAAAAAAACAACTTAAAAAACTGATTGCCAGCACTAAAGGGAAAAAACTTGCCCACTTTCAACAAAAGATGGATGGTAATCCTGAGCCTGTTCATGCCTATGCCAAAACCATTACTTATAATGCCCCAAGCAAGCAAATGGTATTGGAAAAACAAGCCAAAGTGATTCAAATGGGCAATGAGTTTAAAGGCTCTTATATTGTCTATGATGCGGGTAAAAATAAAATCAAAGCCAATAAAGGTCGGGTTAGAGCGACTATCCAACCGCCTAAATAACTGATAGCACTTATTGGTTTTTTGCCTGCCTAGTGATACCTAAGCCTTTGCGTAACATCGGCAACTAAGGTTTTCTCATGCGTTACCGTCAATTGTTAGCGCATGAGCTAATCAGCTTTTTCAACAAAACTCGGTTTTTCATATGACAGTATTTGCCGCCGATCACTTGGTCAAATATTACCAAGGTCGTGCTGTGGTCAAAGACATCAGCATCAGCGTTCAAAGTGGTGAAGTGGTCGGTTTGCTTGGCCCTAATGGTGCGGGTAAAACGACCAGTTTTTATATGATGGTCGGTCTGGTTAATTGTGACGGTGGTAATATTCGTCTTGACCGTGAATCTTGTACGCGCCAACCCATGCACATACGCGCTCGAATGGGTATTGGTTATTTGCCACAAGAAGCCTCCATTTTTCGCAAGCTGACTGTAGCGGAAAATATCATGGCCATTCTTGAAGTGCGCAAAATTAGTCAACAGCGCCGCGAGCAACGCCTAGAAGAACTGCTCGATGAATTACATGTTGCCCATTTGCGCGAGAGCCTAGGAATGCAACTCTCAGGCGGGGAGCGCCGCCGGGTTGAAATTGCCCGCGCCCTTGCCGCTGACCCACGTTTTATTTTATTGGACGAGCCTTTTGCGGGCATCGACCCGATTTCTGTAATTGATATTCAAAAAATTATTAATCATTTGAGTAGCTTGGATATTGGTGTTTTGATTACCGATCATAATGTGCGCGAAACTTTAGGGATTTGTAATCGTGCTTATATCGTCAATGACGGCACTATTATCGCTGAGGGTAATGCTGATATGATTTTACGCGATGAACAAGTGCGTAATGTTTATTTAGGACAAGACTTTAAGCTTTGAGGCGCTAACTGCGCTTTTTTCCAGCTTGTTTCAAGGCAGTTTGCAAAATTTGAGGGCGCACAGGTTTACTGGTGTAATCATTCATACCAGCATCAAAACAAGCTTCTTTATCCTCGGTCATCGCACTGGCTGTCATAGCAATAATCCAAGGTTTTTCTCTCTCAGGTGCAAAGCGTTCCCGAATGTTTCGGGTTGCCTCTAAGCCGTCCATTTCGGGCATTCTAACATCCATAAGAATAATGTCATACGCCGTATTGTCTATCGCTTCTAAAGCCTCCAGACCGTTATTGGCAATGTCTGCCTGCAAGCCTAATTTTTTCAAAACCAATAAAGCCACACGTTGATTCACTTTATTATCTTCAACCAATAAGATACGTTTACTGCTATCTAGTGCCACATCAGCACTTTGCTGGCTTGGAGATACTTGCGTTTGTGTTGTGCCGTGTTCTAACAGTTCGCCTAAACTTTGATATACATGGCTTGGGCGCAAAGGTTTGTTAAAACAACTTTGGAAAAATTTGAGTAAATGATGGCGATGGCAATGCTCGTGTATTAATACCAAAGGATAATTGCTGTTTTGCTGCAATGTTTGCCAATCAAATTCTGCTTGGTGAGGTGAAATAAGCGCAGCATCAACTGTTTGCTCGGATAAATTCTCCACGGTGAAAGCATCATTATCTAAACATTGAGTTTTAGCCCCCCAGTGCTGTAATAAGTTTTCTAAAATGGTGCGGTTACTTTGATTCGGCTCATAAATAAGCAGCTGTTTATCAACAAATAAAGTTTGCTGACTACGCCATGGGCTGTCTTGCTGAGCTTGTTCTAGCTTATCTAAATAAATACTAAAATGGAATGTTGCCCCTTGCCCTTCGACACTGTCGATGCCGACTTCACCTTGCATTAATTCAGCTAGGGCTTTACTGATAGCGAGTCCTAAGCCTGAGCCGCCATAATTGCGGGTGATTTTCGTATCAGCTTGATTAAAGGATTGGAATAATTTGGCTTGGTGTGCCGTCGAGATACCAATACCCGTATCACGCACAGAAAATTTGACAAAATGCTGCTTTGGATTGTCGCTTGGCAAGGCTTCAACTCGAATAAATACTTCACCCTCATGGGTAAATTTCACCGCATTATTGAGTAAATTAATTAAAATTTGTCGTAAACGATAACTATCGCCAATGGCATATTCGGGGACTTGCCAATCGATCCAATAGGCGAGATTAAGGTTTTTTTGGTGTGCCAGTTCTTTGACAATATCAATAACTTTTTCGATACATTCATATAATGAAAAAGGTTCCAAGTCCAATTCTAATTTATTCGCCTCAATCTTAGAAAAATCGACAATATCATTAATCAGTGCAAGCAAGGTTTCACTACCAGAACAAATGGTCGAGACATAATCTTTTTGTTCAGCATTAAGACTGGTATCATTTAACAAATCACCCACGCCAATAATCGCATTCATGGGGGTACGAATCTCATGGCTCATGTTGGCAAGGAATTTAGCTTTCAAACGCGCTGCTTCCAACGCTTGTTCTCTTGAGGCTTTTAAGTGTTTTATCGCTAAATGGGTACGCATTCTTGCCAATAGTTCTTCTTTAGCCACAGGTTTTATTAAATAATCATTCGCACCTGTGTCTAAACCCGTGACCACATCTTGTGCTTGATTTTTCGCGGTCAATAAAAGAATCGGTAATTCATGTAAAGCCCATTGCTGACGAATATGTTGTGTGACTTCAAAGCCTGTCATCCGCGGCATCATCACATCTAAAATCACCAAATCAGGCGCATAGCCCTTATCTAATAAATCTAAGACTTCCTGTCCAGAAGTGGCAAGACTGAGTTGATAATTTTCTTGTGATAAATAATTGACTAATACTTGTAAATTAACCGTCTCATCATCGACAACTAAGACCTGGTAAATGTCTCCGTTCGCATTTAATATGGGTTTTTGAGTGGTCAATTGATTTATTTCAATTTGACTATTGCTGTCTTCCACGTTCATCATCAGCTGTGAACATTGTTCTTGCTTTAAGGCTTCAGTGGATAAAGGCAGGGTAAAGCGAAAGCTGGAACCTTGGTTTTCTTCGCTACTTAAGCTAATTTCGCCCTGGTGTAAATGAACCAATTCACGGGTGACTGATAGACCTAAGCCTGTGCCACCATATTCACGGGCCGTTGAACCATCCGCTTGTTCAAAAGCTTGAAAAATACGTTCATGTTTATCAGCGGCAATCCCAATGCCGGTATCATCGATAAAAATACACATTTGCTGTTCATCAAGTAATTCTGCGCGAATACTGATTTGTCCTTGATGGGTAAATTTAATCGCATTACCAATCAGGTTAAGTAATATTTGTTGTAAACGGTTTTCATCAGCATAAACGGCGGGTAAATCACTATCTACTTGATTGATAAGTTCGATATTTTTACCTTGCAATAAGGCACGGGATAATTCAATCGCTAAACTTGCCATCGCATACATATCCACAGGGCGGCGTTGTAGCTGTAATTTTTGTGTGCGCATTTTAAAGGAATCTAAAATATCATTGACCAAGGTGGTTAGGCGTTGACCACTTTGCACAATCATACGTAGGTTTTGGGCTTGAATGTCATTGACTTTACCACCGACACCATCGAGTAAGGATTGTCCGATGCCGATGATGCCATTTAAAGGCGTACGTAATTCATGTGAGGTATTGGCTAAAAATTCGTCTTTGAGTTTATCAGCTTGTTTCAGGTTATTAATTGCCTGCTCTTGGTTCGCTAAGGCTTCAGCTTGGGCTGTATCTTTTTGTGCTTGAGTTTGTTTTAACTGTGCCACCATGCGATTAAAACCACGACTAAGCACCCCCAGCTCGTCGTTGCTGCGGATAAGCAAAGCGGTTTCCATATTGCCCTTGCCCAAATGTTCAGTGGCTTGGCTTAAATCTCTGATAGGGTCGAGTAACAAGCGACCGAGTAAGCTCATCAATAACCATAAAGAGATTAAAATGGTGATTAAGGTAATACTCGCAATCTCTAAACCCAAACGCTGACTTTCTGTGGACATTTCTAAGGTTGGGACTGAGGCAAATACCCACAGGTTATTACGCAATTTTTGCCCACGATAATAAAGTCCTTCAGGACTAAACCATTGAATATTATTTTTTTGACGCATGCCTGTCCGTAGCGCTGTTTGCAGTGTTATGTCTTGATCTTCAAATAATATTTTTGCATTTTTATCTACAAAAAATATGCGTCCTTGTTGACCAATTTTTTGATTGAGACTTTGGGCTTTAAGCCCTGATAACTTCGCACTGATGGCTAAAAAACCTTTAAATTCGCCTTTAGCTTGTCTTTTTCGTTCTTTTTGGTTGGTATCGGTAAAATATAAGCGCTGCGCAATATGGAGGATAAAGTCGCCTGTATCAGGCATCGTCGTATAATCAACATACTGTTCTTGTTTATTTTTTAGCCACACCTGAAAAAATTCACTCTCGTTTTCTTCTTCGGTTAAGTTCGGTATGTATTTAGGTGCAAAACGTGTGTCTTCATAGCCATCAGGCAAAATAACCCGGATTTCAATATAATTGGGGTAGGCATGATGATAGCGATTAAAGCGTTGCATTAAATAAGGTTGCAACATGCCATAGCGCTGATCTTCATCAGCGTTCATATAGGCTCGCATCATTTTTGAGGAGGAAAATAAATTAACGTTAGCCTTGGCGGTTTGCTCAAAGGCATCGAGCTGCTGTGTGATTTGTTGAAACAGGGTTTGAATTTGTGAATTTAAAGTGGTTTCAACATTTTTTTGCAGACGCTGGTAAGCAATCCCTCCCGAAAAAAGCAGAGGGATAACAATAAAAGGGAAAACAGCGAGAAAAATCTTGCTTTGTAGTTTCATTACTGCATAAGTCGATTATAAATCGAAGTCCGGTATTTTTTAATCCGTGGGGGTAGGGATAATTTCCCCGTTTCACTACGTTCCAAAATAGCAGGTGACAAATACACTTGTGAGTTTTTAAGGTATTTATCACTTAGTAAAGTCTCTGCGGTTTTATTGGGGGAAGCAAAATGTAAGCGGTGAACCAAACGCACGGCATTTTCAGGTTCACTGAGAAAATCAATAAACTTAAACGCCAGTTCTTTGTTTTTCGATGAGGACATCACGGTTAAATAATCACACCATAATGCCGTGCCTTCCTCTGGGATCACAAAGCCCAAATTCTTATTCATTTCTTGCAAAAATAAAGCATCACCATTGTAAGCCATGCCCATCCAATAATCGCCAGTGACAAAGCCTGAGCTTTTATCAAACACAGGCATACCATAAACACTGACCCAAGGTTTTTGTGCTAATAACAATTGCTCGACTTCTTTTAATTGTTTACGGTTGGTACTGTTGTAGGAATATCCCAAAGACTTAAGACCTAGGCCTAAAATATCTTGGGTATCTTTCAACATATGCACATGGCCTTTTAAGACCGGATCGGGTTTGTATAATTGTGACCAAGAAGTAATGGGTGTGGTGATTTTATCTTTTTGATAAATGATACCAACACTTCCCCATAATACCGGGACACTCACACCTTGTGGGCTGCCATCAAAAGCTTCTAACCAACGTTTGTCCATATGTTTCAGATTAGGTACACGGGTCGTATCGACAGGATGTAGCCAGGATTTTTTCTGATAATTAGCCATATCCATGCCAGCGGTTAAGACCACATCATAGCCTTGTCCTTCGGTACGTAAAAGCATTTCGGTTCGATCTTCATCAGAATCAAAATAAACCTCTTTCACTTTGACATGATATTTTTTTGAAAATGCCTCAATTAAAGCGGGATCCATGTAATTAGCCCAGTTCAAAAAAACCAAAGTTTGGGTTTTTTCGTTCTCTGCCATGACGGTTAAACTGGCAAAAATGCCAAAAATAAGTCCAGCCACATATTGAATTTTTTGTTGATATCGCTTCATGTCCATCCCTATGTTTTTTTTGATGTGCGTTAAAGACATTATGACAAGCAGGGTATTTGTGAAATACTATTCTCATGTTAAAGCCTTTTGATCTTTTTTTATAGCCTTTTTCCAAAGAAAAAAAATAAAAACTTAAAACCAAACCATGGTTAATATCTGATGTTACGCAAAGGCTCCTTTCTGTGCCTTTGAGGCAAAACATAAGCCTTTGCATAACTATAATTTTGTCACTAATGTGGTGAGAGAAGATAAAGCCCCCAAAGTCGCAAGACCTCTGCCCCAACAGAGCCGCGCTTAGTCTTTACTCAACATAGGCTTGCGTTTACACTACATTGCATTATTGATAATAATGAATTTTGCAAAAACACCATCAAAATTTTTGTCATTGTAGCCCTTAAAATAGGACTATATGGGCAAACGCTAAGGTAGGTTTAGAATGAAAGATGCGTTTGTATCTTATTCTCGAAAAAATAAAGAGTTTGTCTTAAAACTCTCCGATGCCTTTCAAACGGCTAAACGCGATATTTGGGTCGACTGGGAGGGGATTGCTCACGGCTCGGACTGGTGGAATGAGATCGAAGAAGGGATTCAAGAAAGTAATTGTTTTATTTTCGTTATCACACCCGATTCAATTGCCTCTAAAGTGTGTTTGCGTGAACTCGAACATGCGCTTAAATTTGATAAACGCCTTATCCCGATTTTACGCACAGATGTCAGTGGCAAAATCCCCGATGATTTAGCCAAATTAGATTGGATTTTTTTTCGAGACAGTGAAGGTTTTAACGATGCCTTTACTCAATTACTCGATACCATTGATTTCGACCTCGAACGGGCAAAAAAACACACCAAACTATTAAATAGAGCTTTGGAATGGCGCAGCCAAAACTGCGATGAAAGTTTATTACTCACAGGTAATGCCTTAACCGAGGCGCAACAATGGCTAGCGCTGCCAGCAAATATCCCGCCCAACCCTACCCCGGTACACAGCCGTTTTATTGTCACCAGCAGTCAAGCGTCGGCAAAAAGTCAGCGGCTGAAATTCATTGCGGTGGCGGTGGCGTTGATATTAGCCGTAATCATGGGGGTGTTTGCTAATCATTTGCGTCAAGTTGCGCAAAATCAGCGCAATATCGCCGTGCTCGAGCGCAATAAGGCAATGGTATTTGAAATTGAGGCGCAAACAGCACTATCACGGGCGTATTTAAGCAATGATCATCAATTAGATGCTTTATTGTCAGCCGTGACTGCTGGGCAACAGTTACGCAGTTTGCCAACAGAGATTGATAATTCCTTGCAGCCAATCATTCAGCAAGTGAATAAGAGTGTGCCTGAAGCGCTCAAGGCGGTTATTTACAATACCCAAGAACGTAACCGCTTGGAAAAGCATTTAGATAAAGTCCGCTATGTGACTTTTAGTCCCGATGGCAAGCATATTGTGACCGCCAGTTCCGATTATACGGTCAAAATTTGGGATCGCTCCGGACATTTGTTATATAGCCTCCAGCATCAAGGCGCGGTAAATACAGTTAATTTTTCTAATGACAGTGAATGGTTGGTCTCAGCGGCAAAAGATAAATACATCCGCATTTGGGACACGTGGGGCGAGTTATTATTACAGCTTGAACATGAAGGCAAAGCCTTAAGCGCGGTGTTTAGTCCCGATAAAAAATTGATTGTCGGTGGTTTTTCTCAAGGTGATATTCGCGTGTGGACAACCAAAGGCGAATTACTCGCCCATTTAGATGCCCATGATGCCTCGATTGAAGACTTGGACTTTAGCCCGGATGGGCGTTACCTTGCCTCAGCCAGCGCTGATCGCAGTATTAAATTATGGGATATGAAAACCTTTAGTTTGTCTAAAGATTTACAAGGACATAAAGACAGGGTTTATGCGATTGATTTTCATCCCACAAGGGCGGAATTGGTCTCCACTGGTGCGGATAATACCTTGCGTTTTTGGAATTTAGACACGGGAGAAGAGCGCAAAACCATTCTCGCGCATAAAAACTGGGTTTACGATGTCAGCTATAGTCCTGATGGTGAAATGCTCGCCTCCGCCAGTGCCACAGGTAAAGTTAAACTTTGGAGCCATGATGGCACTTTACTCAAAGTCTATCGCACCTCGGCAAGTCGGGTTATCAGTGTCAGTTTTAGTCCCGATGGCGAAATGCTCGCAACCGCTGCGGCAGATAAACGTGTCAAGCTCTATAACTTGAAAGCAGGCGCGACCATGAAAATCCTAGAAGGGCATACCTCAGGGCTAAAAGATGTTGATTTTAGTCCCGATGGCAGCAAACTGGCATCAACTGGCACTGATGCCACCATTCGTATTTGGGACAGCCATAGCTATCGCTTGTTACGGACCTTTAATACTGGTGTTAATGTCCGCGATGTTGATTTTATGCCCTTAAGTGCCAATATGGGGGATATGTTGCTTGCAGCAACGTATGATAATAGCCTGCAATATTGGGATTTAGAGGGTAATTTACACAAAACCATTCATGAAACAGCAGGGAAAATCAAAAGCATTGCCATTGACCCCAAAGCAGAATTTATGCTCACCACCGCCTCGCGTGATTTACAGTTTTGGACCTTGGCAGGAGAAAAACTACAACGGCTAGAGACGGGACACGAAAGTAGCGTTAACGCGATTAGTTTTAGTGCCGATGGGCGTTTATTTGCCTCAGTCAGCTCGGCTTATGATGTGAAATTATGGTCACGGACGGGTGAGTTGTTACACACCTTTAATGGGCATAGCGGCTGGGTAAATAATTTAAGCTTTAGCCCTGATAATCGTTATTTAGCCACAGCCAGCTCAGATAAAAGCGTTAAAATTTGGGATTTGGTCTCGGGCAATTTATTTCAAACCTTAAAAGGACATCAAGACTGGGTCTGGGATGTGCATTTTCACCCCGACAGCAGCAAAAACCATTACCTGATTTCCTCTGGCTCAGATTCGATGTTAATTCTTTGGGATTTTGTCAAAAATAAAGCGTTGTATGAGCTAAAAGGGCATCAAAGTTGGGTACGTTCAGCAGGCTTCAGTCCTGATGGTGATGAAATTGCATCTGCCTCTGCCGATCAAACCTTGATTCTGTGGGATTTTAAACGTTTGGAAAAAAATCTTTACACAGGGCATAATGAAGAGCTGAATAAATTATTGCTCAAAGGCTGCATCTTTTTACAAGATTATTTAGCTAGCAATCCAACACTTAACGAACATGATAAACGTGTTTGTAATCGTGATGCTCCTCAAGCTGGGACATAACCACAGAGAAACAAAATGGCTAAGCCGATTATCGTTAAACGCAGTAAAAACACAGCAGAACGATACCGTTATCAGTATGCCTTAGTACAACCGCGAGGCATTGGTTTTTGGTTACCTTGGGGAGTGGGAGCGTTTGCTTTATTTGCCTTAAGTTTGGCTTTGTTTTGGAGCTTTTCCGATAATTCTAATCCGCCGCCACCTGTAGAAGAAGCCACACCTTTTGACACGCCCACCACCTTGTTGACGAACACCGGGACAACCCAAGCCCCAGATGCTTTAGCGACAGCCACCTCGGTGTGGACAGAAACAGACCGTATTACACCCGCACTAGAGCAACCCTTGCCGATTGTGATGTCACCACTGCAAGATGCCGATGAAGTCGATGCACTGGAGCAAACCCTCAATCAGCAAGGAGAATTACGTACAGAAGCGAGTGCGATTGTGCCTGAGGCATTGGTTGTGCCGCAAATCAGTTTTTTATTACAGCAAGCTCAGCAACAATTAAAAGCCTTACGTCTCACGCGTCCAGATGGTGATAACGCCTATGCCACTTATGAGCAATTGCGCGCTTGTAGTGCCGATCCCAGTCTTGCAGCGGCTTTATTAAATGCCATTGCCGAACGTTATGCCGGTTTAATAAATGACACGATTAACGAGGAACAATTAAGTAAATCCAAACGTTTGATGGCAAATTTAACTAAATTACACCCTGAATATGATCAAGATTGGATTCAACAAAATTTACTCGATAAAACCTTTTCGCTATTAGACAAACAAGCCGTCATCCCATATGGAATGCGACATTTAAAATTTTTACAAACCTGGGAAGGACTGCCTGCCAAACAATTGGATAAAGCCCAGCGCTTGGTTTTAAGCAAACTAGAGCAGCGTGCCAAAGCGCAATTGGAGCGCAAACGTTACACCATGCCGGGGGGTAATAATGCCAAACACAGTTACCAGTTAATGCTAGAGTTGGATGGAAAAAACCGTTTTGCACAAAAAGGCTTAAAAAACCTCAGTAGAAAATATGCTGATTTAACTAAAAAAGCCATGGATCAAGGTGCATATAGTCGCGCAAGACAAATGTTGCGCCGTGGCTTAGCGGTCGATCCGAAAGATAAACGCCTATTGGCACTAAAAAAACAATTAAAAGGCGGTGGCTCTAAAAAAACGCTCAGTGCCACCGCTTATGAAGATCGCATTATTGCCGCCGTTGAGGCGGGGAATATTGACCAGAGTCTATCCTTGCTTAAACAAGGACTGAAAAAATATCCCAATCACCAAGGTTTGTTGGACTTAAAACAGGCAATTGAAAAAGGACTGGGACAATAATGCCAACGCATCACAGCAATATACGCAAACAAGTGGCAGAGGAAGCCGCACGGATTATGGCGCAAGAATACGTCGATGATTTTCGCCTTGCGAAACAAAAAGCCCTGCACCGCTTGGGACTCTCGGAACATTCACCGATGCCCAGCAATGCCGAGATTCACGAAGCGCTTTCAATTTATCAAGATTTGTTTGCACCAGAGAACCAAGCCGAGGAACTGGTAGAACAACGCAAAGCAGCGCTTAATGCTATGCAGATTTGCCGAGACTTTAACCCACATTTGGTCGGTGCGGTGTTAGATGGCAGCGCCCAACATCACTATGAAATTCAATTGCATTTGTTTAATGATGATCCCGAATCAATTGCCATGTGTTTAATTGAACACAGCATTCCTTACCGTTTGACCCAGCAAAATTATCGCTATCCCTATAAAGGCAAATATAAAGACAAAGCCCATAAAGACAAAAAAAGTCATAGCCAATATATTGAGATTCCTTGTTACCGCTTTGTCGCTGGCGAGAGCAAATTTGCCCTTTCCGTGTTTCCACATGCGGATAGACACCAAGCACCCTTGGATTCGGTTGATGGCAAACCGATGCAAAGAGCCAATGCCGATAGTGTCAAAGCTTTACTAAGCCTTGTCTGATAGCATGAGTACGCGACCGGGACATTGGATTCTGTGGCTGATTATCATTTTTTTTCTCAGTTTTATTGCGTGGGCCTATCAAGCTGAACTTGATGAAGTCACTCGCGCTGAGGGACGGGTGATTCCCTCCCAACAAGTACAAGTGATTCAAAATTTAGAAGGTGGCATTTTAGCTGCGCTGTATGTGCAAGAAGGGGATATTGTTAATATCGGCGAACCCTTGTTAAGTATTGATGACACCCGCTTTCAATCTGAGTCACAAGCTAACCGCCTGCAAGTCGCACAACTACAAATGCAATTACGACGCTTGCGCGCTCAAGCCGCCAACCAAGCACCAAGCTATCAAGGGCCTTTAAGCCAACGACAATACCATTTTTGGCAACAAGAATACCGCCTTTATGAAGCCGAACAAGCCAGTTTAGCAGCCGATATTAGCGCCTTAAAAGCCCAATTAGCCCAAGCTAAACAACAAATCCAAGCCCTAAAAGCACAAAAAAAACAATACAGCTATAGCCTCAGTTTGGCCAATAAAGAATTAAAAATTACCCGTCCTTTGGTCAAGCAAGGCGTGTTATCAGAACTCGAATTATTGCAGCTACAGCGTCAACTCAGTGACATTCGGGCAAAAAAAGACAAAGTCAGTCTCGAAATTCCACAAATTGAAGCCAAGCTCAATGAAATCAAGCAACGCATCAAAACTGCTGAAGCAAACTACCGTGCTAAAGCCCAACAACAACACAATCAAACTGAGTCAAAACTGAGTTTATTGCAAAACCAGCAACAAACATTAAATGACCGTTTAGAAAGAACCATTGTACGCTCACCGGTGAAAGGGATTGTTAAACGCTTAAAAATTAATACCATAGGTGGGGTATTAGGCCCTGGCATGGACTTATTAGAAATCGTCCCCGATGATGATAAAATTTTGATAGAAGCACGGGTACGCCCAGCAGATATTGCTTTTTTATACATGGGACAAACGGCACAAATCAAGTTCAGTGCCTATGATTTTGCCATTTTTGGTGGATTGTCTGCTAAACTAAGCCACATTAGCGCCGATAGCATCCAAGATCCACAAGGAGCGGCTTATTTTCTTATTCGTCTACACACACAAAGCAAGACCCTTTCAAAACATAAACAAACCTTAGTTATTTTACCTGGCATGACCGTCAGTGTTGAATTGCTGAGCGGACAAAAAACTGTTTTAAATTACTTACTTGAACCGATTCAAAGAATACGAGCTAAAGCATTGCGTGAATCTTGATACTCCCGAATATCGTTACTCTGGGCATATAAACTTGGATACCTCCTCAGCGACTTTATTAATCGTTGATGATTTACCCTTAAATATTCGCCTCCTAACCCAAGTCTTACGAGACGTGGGCTACCGTTTATTGTTTGCGACTAATGGCGCTGATGCTTTGGACATTGCCAGAGCTGAGCAGCCTGATCTGATTTTACTTGATATTAATATGCCCGAAATGGACGGCTATGAAGTCTGCAAACGGCTCAAAAGTCGCCATTCTACCCGCCGCATTCCGATTATTTTTCTCACCGCTAGGGGCGAAGAAGAAGACGAAACCTATGGTCTGGAACTGGGCGCGGTGGATTATATCAGCAAGCCCTTACGCATCAACAGCGTCAAAATTCGGATTAAAAACCATCTCGAACTCAAATATCAACGCGATTTTTTAGAAAACCTCTCCAGCCTTGATGGACTCACCGGGATTCCTAATCGTCGCCGTTTTGATGAATTTATCGAACACGCTTGGATCAATGCTGCCAAACATCAACAAACCTTGGCGGTGATTATGATCGATATTGATTATTTTAAGCAATTCAATGATTATTACGGCCATATTCAAGGCGATGATTGTCTTAAAGAAGTGGCGCAAATGCTCACAGAACAAATTGATTTTCAACACAACTTAGTTGCCCGTTATGGCGGCGAGGAATTTGTCTGTGTGCTACCGAATATGGATGGTTATCAAACTTTAGCCTTGGCACAAAAAATTCGCCAAGCGGTGCATAAGCAACAAATCCCTCACCAAGCCTCGCCCATCAGTGAACTGCTCACCGTCAGTATTGGTATTGCTGCGACCGTCGCCACTGAAGGGCTACAGCCAGAATATTTGCTCAAACAAGCAGATAAAGCCCTTTATAACGCTAAATCCATGGGACGCAATCAAATCCAGTGTAATATGGATAATTTAAACTTCTCAGTTCGGGATTGTTTTGATTGCTAGGCTTATGCCTTTTTACCAATTAACTCGATTTGATAACCATCTGGATCTTCAACAAAGGCGATGATGGTTGTGCCCGCATTCATAGGTCCTGCGTCCCGTAAAATCTTGCCACCGCGTTGTTTAATCTTGTTAGTGGCTTGATAAACATCATCAACCTCAAGGGCAATATGTCCGTAGGCATTACCCAACTCATAGCTATCGGTGTCCCAATTATGCGTGAGTTCAATCACGGTGTTTTCCGCCTCAGCACCATAGCCCAAAAAAGCCAAAGTAAATTTTCCATCGGGATGATCTTTTTGTCGCAACAAGCTCATGCCCAACACCTCGGTATAAAATTGAATCGAACGCTGCAAATCAACGACCCGTAACATAGTATGTAAAATACGCATAAATCTCTCTGTTGTTAATGTAAAGCCAATAAAGCCGCGCCATAAGCAGCCTGCTGTTGTTTAACGCTTTGCAGTTTAAGCCCTAACATCCGCTCGCGCAATTGTTGCCAAACCGGATTGTTCGTGCCGCCCCCCGTGCTATATAAACGCTTAGGCGCAGGCGCACCCAAACGCTGCAACACCTGATAGCCTTGGGCTTCAATGCGCGTCATCCCCATTAATAAACCATACAAAAAATCGCTGTCAGCCTCAGGACGAGGACTCAGGCACGGCGGGTATTCGGGATCATTGATAGGGAAACGCTCCCCCGCTTGTAACAAGGGATAATAATCCCAAGGGCAAGGCAGGCTTATATCAATGTGCTCGGAGAGTTGTTGTAAATCGGCTGTGGAAAAAAACGATTTTAACACCGCTCCACCACTGTTAGATGCACCACCGACCAACCATTGTCCGCCGAGTTTATGGCTATAGACCCCCAATTCAGGGGCAAAAATCGGCACAGGGCTGAGGATTTTAAGCACCAAACTGGAGCCTAGCGCGGTGACGGCATCGCCATTTTGACTTGCGCCCGTAGCAAGGAAAGAAGCGGTGCTATCGGTCGTTCCTGCCAAAATTTGTAGGGTCGGATTTAAGCCCCAAGTTTGCGCCCATTTTGGGCTGATCGCGCCTAAAGCACTGCCTGGTGCGTGAACCTCCGGTAGTAAATCCAGCGCAATCAGCTTTGAGAGCCAAGGCTCCCAAGTCTCAGTTTGTGGATCATAACCCAATTTCAGGGCGTTATTATAATCGCTGTACCCAAACTGCCCGCAAAGCGTGTTACTCAACCAATCGGCTTGATGCAACACATAGGCGGCTTTATCTGTGGTTTCGAGTAAATGTAAGGCTTTGGCAAGGCTGCTGCTGACCCCTTGCGCTGGGCTATTGGCATCGGCATAGCCACTGATGGTTTTTGCAGCTAGCGTGCTGCTGCTGTCGTTATACATTAAAGCGGGCGTTAATGGTTCGCCGTGTTCATCTGCCAGCAATACCGTAGAGGACGTGCCATCCAGCAAGAGTTTACAAATGTGTGTTAGATCTAACTGAGCGCGCAATTGCTGCATTAAGTTGTCCAGCCCTTGCCACCAGTCTTGCGGACTTTGTTGGCAATGCTTGGACTCGGGCAAGGGGCTTTGTGCATCGGCAATCAATTGCTTATCGGCATCCAAAACCACAGCACGACAGCCAGACGTACCAAAATCAATCCCAAGGACATAACTCATATTGATAGACCTAACCCCGCCTCTTTATAAAAATATCAGTCTCATTTGCAGCGAAGCTATTGTAACAAAACCCCAAATAACTTGAAAAAAGGGTTCATTAAGTTTGGGGATTTGAGCAACCTTGCTTATCCAACAAATCTACAGCTGTGCTAGCGATAAATTTGGTATAGCTAAAGTCGCTCACCCCCGCTTTAGCATCTGTTTGAACCCCAACACATCCGCACGGCTGATTTCGCCAAGCAGCCATAATACAGTACTATAGCTAAGCATTGCGGCAGGGAAAATCAGCCACAGGCTTGCCTGTGCTTGTTGTAGTCCCCAAATCACAGCACCCATCAGGCTGGCGGCAAATAAGGCACGCGCAGCCAGCCATACATGATCTTGGCGTAGTAATAAGTTTTTCAATTGTGAAAATTGGTAAATAAAAACAGCAATTTCAGCAAATAACCACGATAAAGCTGCCCCAACTGCGCCACCGTCAGGAATTAAGAACACACAGCCAAGCAGGGCGACGATTGCACCTAAAATAGTGGCGTTAAGGGTTTGTTTTTCTTTGTCTTGGGCAATCAAGGCGGTGGATAATAAGGTATTGAGATAATCGGGAATCAGAGACAGGGCAAAAATCATCAAGACCTGAATAGCCACCGGATACGCCTCGCCAAAAATCAAATCAATCGCATCATGGGCGAGTAAAAATAAGCCGATACTTAAAGGCAAGACCAACAATAATAAATAACGCAAGGTCTGGCGAGTGGTGTCTCGAAAAGCTTGGCTGTAGTGACTGCTTTGTTGTTGCCAGTGTTGCGAGAGCATCGGTAGGGCGGCGCTGGTGATGGCATCGGAAATGATGTTTAAGGGCATGACGATCATCATCGCCATGGTGTAATAACCAACGGTTTTATCATCGTGGACTAAGCCTAGGACAACGATATTCACCGACATATAAACCACGATACAGAAGGTAAACAGCGCCATGGGTTTGCCAACCGAAACCAGCGCTTTGAGGTAGCGCCAGACTGTGCGCCCCATGCGCAGCCCAAAGCGGTATAGCAACCAAATGGATAAGAATAAACTGAGCAAGGTGATCCAAAACCGTACCCACATCAGCCCATCGAGTCCAAAGCCCCATAAGAGCGCAGGCACACCAAAGACAAAGGAAAACAAAGCAAGAAACAAACGTACCCCAGCTTCCCATTCAGTTTGTTGAATAGCGCGAAAATAAGCACAAAAAAATACCATGTGCTGGCGTAACATTTCGACCACAAAGACTAGGATCACCAGCCAAAGGCGATTGGGGTCATCGGAGCTAAACCAAATCACGGCAACGCAGGCAAGCAAGGCGGGGAAATATAAAATCAGTTTAAGCACCGAGCTGTGCCAAAGAAAGCGGTGAGCGCGTTTGGGGTTGCGTGAGAGTTCTCTCACAGCCAAACGCCCCAAGCCATAATCAGGCAAGACCAAGGCGACACCAACGAGGGTATAGGCAAAGGATAATAAGCCAAATTGTTCTGCACCGAGCAGGCGGGCGACAATTAAGGTGGCAACAATGCCAAACACTTTGATCAGCATTTCAGTCATTGCCAAAATTAGGCTATTACGCCCAACCAGCGCGTTGTCATCTGACATGGCGCAGTCCTTGATAAAACATAGCTAACTTCTCTTTTCTTTTGTGATTTTCATCTCTCATTTTTTGCTGCCGATAGCTGACAAGATAGGCGCATATTTTGCTTTATGCCTGATAGCCCCACCGTAACCCCGCCCATATAGAGAGACAAAACATGATAGCAGAATATTTTGTTGGGATTGCCCTGGAAGGGGATGATTTAGATGTGCATTTTTATCCTGGACATCAACATTATACCTTTCAAAATAGTCGTGGCGGCATTAACCGTTTATTGCACTATATTAACCGTGCTTATCCTTTGCTGATTTTAGTTGAAACCCATGATAATAAAGCTGATTATATGGTCAAAATTGCCCTGCAGGCGATGCGACTACCTGTGCTAAATTTATCTCGACATAAAATCGAACAGTTATCCAAACGCTTGAATTATGCGCCTGATGAACAACTCAATTGTGCGGGACAACTTGCAGCTTTGGGGCTGGCATTGCGGCATTATGCCGAGGAACAGCCACACAATGAGTTGGAACTCCCTGAATTACATTCTTTGTTTCAACGCCGCCAGCAATTACTAGAGATGCGTAGCACTGAACAAAACCGCCTCAATGGTAATGATGAAACCTTAACCTTAGAGCGCTATGCAGGCAAAGACATTCAAACCCATATTTTATGGCTGGAAGAAGCCTTAGAAGATTTGGATGCGCATCTGCGGGTCTTGTGGCAGGTTTAAAGTGTTACGCAAAGGCTTTTTTTTGGCTTCAAAGCCAAAAAACCGCCATTGCTCCACGGCTGCTATTCTAATCATTATCAGGAAAAAACATTTCTCTAAACAAACGCATCGCCTCGCGCATCATTTCTGCCATGATAAGCATGTTTTCATTTTTTAGTAATTTGTTGGGCTGCAAATAATACGGATCGACCGGCGGCGGGGCAACGGGGGCGATGCCTTGTTTGAGTTCGAGCAGCACACCATGTAAGCGTTGCACCACTAATTGGGTATTTTTAATCGCAATGGGCAAGCGTTTATTGGCCAAGGTTTTCAGCTTTTTCTGTTTGCCTTGTTGGTTTAAGTAGAGCATTTGTTGTAGCAAGGTTTGCCATTGAGCAAAAAATTGCCGACTATGGGCACTGATTTTCTCTAGGTGTTGCCATTGGTGTTGCTTGGCGATGGGTAACTGGGGCTTTTGCGCCGCTTTGGCAGCACTTTCGAGCTTGCCTAAGTTTTGTGTTAATAAAGCAGCCAAGGGCAATAAGCGCAGTTTGACTAATTCGGTGGCTTCTTTATCTTCGAGTTTCCCCGTCAACCATTGGCGCAGCAAGGTAATAAAACTTTGTAAGTCTTGAGTCACTTGTGGCACAAGGTAATTAATCGAGGTTTGGTCATCCCACGGTTGACTCATGCTTGTGGTCACTTGGGGCTGGCTAGTTTTTTTGACTATCGGTGGTTTGCTGTCAGGATAGGGGCGGTGAGGGCTGGGCACGGTCGATTCGAGCGAAAAACGCCCTTGTTTGCTGTCAAATACCAGCGCCTCGCCTTGGAAATACAATTCAAAGTTAAAACGTTTGCCAGAGCGATTAATATAGCCTTGTAAGCGCTCACCATCACGCATGGCTTTAAGCAGATATAACTCGCCCTTAAAGAGAATCTCACCTGCGTAATTGTGCTTATCATTGGTATATAAGCGCAAACTCCGGCTTTTATCCCGAAAACTACCACTAAAGCGATCATTTTGGATCGCTTCTAATTGGGTCGGGGTGAGGGCATCTAAAGCCTTCATGTCCAAAGCGTGGACATGACTTGTCAAAACGACAAGTAAACTCAAAAAAATCGCATTCATTGCGTACCACATTGTGTGTAAAGACGGCAAACTCATTGTTTACAGTTTTATAATGCTATTATGAGGGCGGGTGTTCAATCCATTTTAAGAGATAGATTCAAAGTTTTTCAAACCCTGCTCAATCCGTTTAACAGCTTGTTTTAATTCGTCTAAGGGGCGAGTATAAGCAAAACGCACATAATCCCGCGCCTGGTGTTGGCTAAAATCTGTACCGGGGGTAATAGCAACCCCAGCTTTTTCCAACAAAATCTGACAAAAGCGCTCACTATCAATCTGATAGCGGCTGATGTTTGCCCAAATATAAAAACCGCCGTCCGATGGCGCATCCAAATCAAACCATGGGCTGAGGGCTTGATATAAATAATCCCGCCTGCTTTGATAGCGGGCGCGTAAACCTTGTAAATAATCGGTATCAAAGGCGGCTAGTGCGGCATATTGACTCAAGGTTGGCGCAGAAATATACAAGTTTTGCATTAAAATCTCTGCATGGCGCATCAGGCTCTCAGGCAAAATTGCAAAGCCCAAACGCAAGCCGGGCAGGGCAAAATATTTGGAAAAACCGTTAATGACTATCGCCTCATCACTGTAGTGTAAGGCCGTCTGTAAACTCTCCGCTGCTTTGCCATAGACCAGCCCATGATAAATTTCATCAGAGATAAAATAGGTATTTTGCGCCTGACAAGTTTGGATTAAATCTCGCAATATATCTGGCTGATATACCGTGCCTGTCGGATTGCTCGGTGAGGAAATTTGCAAGGCGCGGATATGGTCAAAAGTGGCTAAATCTGAAGCTTGGAGCTGATAATTATTTGCCGCTGAAATTTTCGCAAATACTGGTTCAATATCTAAAATATGGGCAAAGTTTTTATAGCAAGGATAAGCGGGGTCAGTTAAGAGCAAACGCTCACCTGCGCTCATGAGCAGGGCATAGGTAATTAAAAATGCCCCCGATGTGCCGACGGTTAAAATCACGCGTTCCGGATTAATGCTCACGTGGTAGTGTTGCTGGTAATAATCGGCAATTTTTACCCGTAATTCCCACAGCCCCAGACTATTGGTATAAGCCATTTTGTCCAAGTTAGCTGCCAGCGCTTCGCGCACCGCAGGTGAGGGCGGCAAGTCAGGCTCGCCAATTTCCAAATGAATCACATCAGACATCGCCCGCGCGGTACGGACAATATCCATCACCCGAAAAGGTTCAATATGATTTAAACGCGACGACATTAATTTTCTTGTCCTGTCATATTTTGGAGAGGCGGGTTTAGAGGGGCTTGATTATTGGGAGTATTATTAGGTGACGTGGATGGGTGATTGTTGCGTTTATTTTCCCAAGCAGCCTCTTCTAAACAGCTGGTATAGTTTTTTTCAAAGGCAGTGAAACACTGACGTTTCATGCCAAAAATATAATAAATCAGTAAGAAAAAAATTAGGGCAAAGCCAGAGTATTTGGCAATCCGCTTCAGCACATTAACAGTGTGTTCCAGAATGTGTACCGACGCGCCCAAAATGCTTTTAATCAGGTTTAATAACCACAGCACCACCGCCAATACAATGACAATGGTTGCCAAACCAACTAGCACTTCAATATTTTCAGCATGTTCGACACGATCAATAATTACCAACAGTTTTTGGTGTAGGCTTTGAATTAAATCTAGGAATAAACTCGGGATACTGTCTGACACGGTAACGGATTATCTGAAAGAAGCGGAAGGAGATAACAGGCTAACACAAATGCCACCTATTTTGTAGACTCAAGCATAAAGTCTCATTAAAAATAGGGTTTTATAAAAGCCATTTAAACTCTTCAGAGACATGAGCTACGAGCCGTTTCAATATAAGGCAAATAATACCTATTCCAGACCAAAAAACATTATTCTGCATAATATATAACTGATGCTACGCACTAAGCCCGTTTTTGTCTCAATATTGTGGTTTTCCTCCTGCCTAGTTTAGCCGTGTCGCAATGGCGGTTTTTTGGCTTAGCAAGCCTTGAGAAGCCTTTACATCACATCAGCAAATAAGCTTGAATTTGACAATATCACGTTTACGTAATATAAGTATATTTACCTTATTCACTCGTTCAAAGGATAACCATCATGAATATCAGCGATATACTCATCCATATCAATCAAAGCTTGGATGTCAATCAGCAACAAACCTTAGAAGCCTCTGTACGAGAAGTGGCAGGCGTGATAGCGCCGCGTTTTGCCCCAGATAAAGTGCATTTATTCTCGGTTGCCTTTAACCCTGCTGTGACCAATAGCCAAGTATTACTCAAACAAGTGCAATCATTTGGTTATGATGCCCAGCTGGTGGGGATTTAACCAGGCTTCTTTTTGGCTCGCTGAGCCAAAAAACCGTCATTGCTGCGCAGCTAATACCCATCCTAGATTTTACCGCTCAGCTCGTTCCCAAGCTCTAGCTTGGGAATGCGTATTGCGTCGCTCCAGCGGCGCGTAAAATCAGAGCTATTAATCGCGCCTTTTGCATTAAAAATAGAGGAAATACATGTCAATAAAATCGCTAAAAAAAATCGGAGAAGTGGCAAAGCTTCTGGAGACCACGCCCCGAACTTTACGTTTTTATGAGGAAGAAGGGCTAGTCAGTGCTTGCAAAACCACTAAAGGCACTCGCTATTATTCAGAGGCAGATATTTCTCGGTTTAAGGCGATTTTGCGTTTAAGCCAAGCGGGTTTATCGATCAGTTTGATTAAGGAATTAGCAACAACCAGAGCCGCTGCCAGCACAGGGGCGCAAAGTAGTCAGCAGATTGATGCCCTTCTCTTGCGCTTATCTGCCCAAATTGAAGAAAAAATTCGTTTCTTACAACAATTAAACTCAGAATTACAGCAAAGTGATCACCGCATACACGCCTGTTTTGACTGCCAAAACCCGCCCAGTCGCACAGGCTGCCCGCAATGTCCTCTTAATCAGCAAAACCATCTGGATTTATTAAACTTAATTTGGGAGCAAGTCGATTGCCCAGAGCCAGAACTGTCGCGCTAAAAAAGCCCGTGTTTTGATTTGAAACAAGAGGCGATACACTTTTCAGATTGAAACAAGCAAGCTGTTTCAACTTGAAACGTTCACAAAAAAATATATTACAACTATTTGTTTTATAAGTATTTCTGTAGTTGGTCTCTCGCTTGCTATATCAGTAACAAACCACGATAAAATCCATAGGAGTTTGATACTAATGAATAGACGCGAATTTTTACGCATGATGGGCATGGCCGGTGCGGCAGGTATGTTACCGACTTCGGTTTTTGCCAGTCGTAAAGCCCCCAGTGACTTATATGAAGTCCCTGCTTTTGGTAATGTGCGTTTATTACATATCACCGATACCCACGCGCAATTAAATCCGGTTTATTTCCGTGAACCCAATGTCAACTTGGGCATCGGCGGCGCGTTAGGCAAAGCCCCACATGTGGTCGGTGAGCATTTCCTCAAACATTTTAATATCCCCGCAGGCGGCATCGAATCGCATGCCTTCTCTTACCTCAATTTTGATAAAGCGGCGCAAACTTACGGCAAAGTCGGCGGTTTTGCCCATATGGCGACCTTAATCAAACAATTGCGCGGTCAAGCAGGTGAGGGCAAAAGCCTATTAATGGATGGCGGTGATACGTGGCAAGGTTCAGGGACAGCGTATAAAACCCGTGGCAAGGACATGGTCGGCGCGTGTAATTTACTCGGCGTTGATGTCATGACCGGACATTGGGAATTTACCTACAAAGACAAGGAAGTCCTCGATAATATTAAAGACTTTAAGGGCGATTTTGTTGGTCAAAACGTTAAAGTCAAAGAAGAAGCGGCTTTTGATGGCGCACCTGTGTTTGATGAAGACACCGGACACGCTTTCAAACCTTATACCATGAAAGACTTGGGCGGCGCACGGGTGGCTGTGATTGGTCAGTGTTTCCCTTATACCCCGATTGCTAATCCTCAGCGCTTTATTCCTGATTGGGAGTTTGGCATCAAGGACGAGGAAATGCAGGCGATGGTGGATCAAATCCGCGCCAGTGAAAAACCCGATTTGGTCGTGGTCTTATCTCACAACGGCATGGATGTCGATTTAAAAATGGCCTCCGTGGTCTCTGGCATTGATGTGATTTTTGGCGGTCATACCCATGATGGGATGCCTGCACCAACGATGGTCAAAAACGCCGGCGGTAAAACCCTCGTCACCAATGCCGGTTCTAATGGCAAATTCGTTGGCGTGATGGATTTAGATGTCCGTGATGGCAAATTACGTGACTTCCGTTATCGTTTATTGCCTGTATTCTCGAACATGTTGCCTGCCGACGCGGAAATGAGCGCTTATATTGACGACGTGCGTAAACCGCATATGGATTGGCTCAGCGAAGAATTATCGGTTGCCGACCAAGTCTTATACCGTCGCGGCAATTTCAACGGCACATTTGACCAAGTGATTTGTGATGCGCTGCGTAGCGTGCATGACGCGCAAGTCTCGCTCTCGCCTGGTTTCCGTTGGGGCACAACCGTGCTGCCGGGGCAACAAATTACCATGGAAAACGTCCTCGACCAAACTTGTATTACCTATCCTGAAACCTATCGCCGCGAAATGTCAGGGGCAGAAATCAAACTGATTTTAGAAGATGTCGCCGATAACCTCTTTAATGCTGATCCTTATTATCAACAAGGTGGCGATATGGTGCGCGTCGGTGGGCTGGATTACGTTTGCGACCCCATGGGCAGCATGAATACCCGTGTCACAGAAATGCGTCTTGATAATGGCGAGTTGATCGACCCTGAGAAAAAATACGTGGTCGCCGGTTGGGCAACCGTTGGCTCTAAATCTCCTGAAGCACCAATTTGGGACGTGGTCGCAGACTATCTGCGCGACCAAAAAGATGGGGTCAAAATCAATCGCCTCAACACCCCGAAACTGAAAAATGTCGAAGGCAATCCCGGTCTCGAAAACTACGCAGTTTAAAAAAACGGCATCGCGGCTTTTAGCCGCGCAACCAACAAAGGAGCAATCAATGAAATTACCGCTTATCTTATTAAGCGCAGCCCTGCTACAACCTCTGAATGTAGCGGCGGCAGATGTGGACACACAAACCGTTCAAGACCTCATCAGCAGCGCAAAACAAGACAACCAAGCCGCAAGCGATTTAGGTCATGCGTGGCGCAATAATGCCAAAGCCCTAAAAGCGGCTGAAAAAGCCTTGGCAAGTGGCGATTTAGCCAAAGCCTTAACTTTAGCAGAACATGCAGCATTATTAGCTAAAGCTGCGCACCAACAAGGCTTGGCAGAACAAAAAGCTGCCCCACGGTTTTAGGAGTTGATGATGAAAAAAATATTAATGCTCAGCGGCTTAATGCTGGCACTGACGCAAGCGCCTGTTTTTGCAGCGGGCGTAGAAGAAGGGCAAAAGCTTGCCTTTGACCGCGCTAAAGGCAACTGTTTAGCTTGTCACCAAATTGAAGGCGGACAAGCCGCTGGTAATATTGGCCCGCCCTTATTCATGATGAAAACTCGTTTTCCTGATAAAGCCGTACTGCGGGCGCAAATTTTTGATGCCACAGAAAAAAATCCCGATACCGTGATGCCGCCTTTTGGCAAACATGGGCTACTTAGCGTTAGCGAACTCGATAAGCTCGTGGACTTTATCCACAGTCTATAAACAACAACACAGCATAACAACCAACAAAGGAAAACCTCATGCAACGTAGAGCATTTGTTCAAAAAGCCTTAAGCGCCAGCGCCCTAACCGCACTCGCGAGTATTTTACCTGCCAGCGTCTTTGCCGCTTGGTCTGAAACAGCCTTTGAAGCAAAAGACGTTGATAGCGCGATTAAAGCCATTTTAGGCAGTAATGACATCAGCGACAGCGCAGATATTGACATCAAAGCCCCAGAAATTGCAGAAAATGGCGCGGTTGTCCCTGTACAAGTGACCGCCAACTTGGAAAAAGTTGAATCCATTACCGTGATTGCCGATAAAAACCCCTCGCCTTTAATCGGTAGCTTTGAGTTTGACGAAAACTTAGAGCCTTATGTCTCCACCCGCATCAAAATGGGTAAAACGGGCAACGTGGTCGCTATCGTTAAAGCCGATGGCAAACTCTATCGCGCTGTGAAACAAGTCAAAGTCACTGTCGGTGGTTGTGGCGGTTAATCCCTCCATCCCTACAAACAACCCCCATATCAACGATTAGGAGAATTATCATGGCGAAAAAAATGCGCGTTAAAGCTAAATTGAAAGCTGGCATCACCACCGTAAAAGTATTAATTAACCACCCAATGGAAACCGGGCAACGTAAAGATAAAAAAACCGGTAAATTAATTCCGGCTAACTTTATCCAAGAAGTCACTTGCACCTTGGGCGATAAAACCATCATGACTGCACGCTGGGGCAGTGGTGTATCTAAAAACCCTTACCTCGCCTTTCGTTTCAAAGGCGCAAACGTCGGCGATAAATGCACCTTGGCATGGAAATCTAACATCGGTGAATCTGACAGCATCGAGGTTGCCATCAAATGAAAACCTTGACTCTGATTGCCGCAGGTTTGCTCGGTAGTCTCATCAGTACGGTACAAGCAGCACCGCAAGATGATTTAGACAAGTTCCGAGCTTATTTTACTAAAATTCTGCCCTCGGTTGATTTTCAAGACTTTGGCAACGGCTCTTACGCTATTGACCAAGTGGCGCGGGCAAACTGGGAAGCGATTGAAGAGTTTCCTCCCTATGAAATTGACCTCGAAGAAGGGCAAACCTTGTTTGAAACCCCATTTGCTAACGGCAAAAGTATGGCAGATTGCTTTGCCAACGGCGGCATCGGTATTCGTCAAAACTACCCTTATTTTGATGAAAAATCCGGCGAAGTGAAAACCTTAGAGCAAGAAATCAATCAATGCCGCGAAACCAATGGCGAAAAGCCGTATAAATGGAAAAAAGGCAAACTCGCAGCGGTTTCAGCGTATATGGTCTATACCTCGCGTGGCAATAAAATTGACATCAAAATCCCTGATGACCCACGGGCGCTCGCCGCTTATGAAGAGGGCAAACGCTTTTTCTATGCCAAACGCGGACAGCTAAACTTTTCTTGTGCTGATTGCCATATTTATAGCACCAGCAAACAATTGCGTTCCGAGATTTTAAGCCCAGCGCTTGGGCAAGTGAGTCACTTTCCGGTTTACCGTTCCAAGTGGGGCGAGTTAGGCACATTGCATCGGCGTTATACCGGTTGCAATAAACAAGTCCGCGCTCAACCTTTTAAACCGCAAAGTAAAGAATACCGCAACCTGGAATATTTCCACACCTTTATGAGTAACGGCATTGAAGTCAACGGACCTGGAGCGCGTAAATAAGATAAAGATAACGAACGGCAGGCACATGCAAACATCGATGCCAAGGTATTGGGTTTATTGTGAGCGTAAAACTAACATGTACCTGTCGTTTTTAAGCGCAAGCTTGCCATATTTTTAGCACGTCCATTGTCGCCTCGACATCATGGGTGCGGATAATTTGCGCACCTGCTTGCATAGCCAATAACGCTAAAGCCAAGCCCCCTGCCAGACGTTCATCAACCTGTTTATCTAAAATTGCCCCAATCATCGATTTACGCGATACCCCAACTAAAAGCCGACAATCCAAGGTTTGAAACTGTGCTAATTGCTGCATCAATTCAATATTGTGCTCAAGGGTTTTACCAAAACCAAACCCAGGGTCTAAAATAATCCGCTCTTTAGCTATGCCCGCTTCGATACACACATCTCGCCGTAAAGCCAAAAAATCACACACATCTTTGACGACATCATCATATTCTGGTGCAGCTTGCATTGTTGCGGGTGTGCCTTGCTTGTGCATCAAACACACCTCGACATCGCTGGCTGCTACACAAGCCACCGCGCCCGCAGTTTGCAGGGCATTGACATCATTAATCAAAGCCACACCACGCTCAATGCCTGCTTGCATCACCGCAGGCTTATGGGTATCGAGTGAAATTTTTATCTCTGGGGCTTCTCGGCGCAAGGCTTCAATCACTGGTATAACCCGCGCAAGCTCTTCGACTTCAGAGACTATCTTTGCCCCAGGGCGGGTGGATTCGCCGCCAATATCAATATAATCCGCCCCTGCTTGGTGCATGGTTAAGGCGTGCTTGAGCGCACTATCTATTTGATTAAAATGCCCCCCATCAGAAAAAGAATCGGGGGTGAGATTTAAGATCCCCATAATTTGGCAATGTGACATAACGAATCTTTGAGTTAAAAGAATACAGAGTTTACGCAAGGAGGCAGATTAGCTCAAATCTGAAATAATACCCAAAAAGGCTTATAATGACGGAAAAATAAAGCCCATGATGTCGCATTGACGCAGCACCAATAAATACAAATTGGTATTAAAATCGCAAACACTTGCTCAGATAAGAGCTAAAAAATGTGAACTTAAACCGCCAAAATACAGACTAGACAAGCGTCCTTTCACCAGCGAAAGTCATGCTATCGAATTCAGGTTAATTTATGATGAGAAACAGAACATTAGATCGCCACAGCGCTAGGATAATGATCGTCGATCGCTCAGAAGTCGCGCAGTCGATCATTGCCCATATCCTGCAAAAGGAAATGCAAAATGTTTACATCGTCACCTGTGGCAGTGCCGAAGAAGCACTTGAATATATTCACCGGGAAAAGTTTGATTTAATCACCACCGCCTTGTTATTGCCGGGGCTAGATGGTCTCGATTTGTGTCATGAAATTCGCCAAAGTACCCAACAACAATCGACCCCCGTAGTCATTGTCTCCAGCGATGCCGATAGCCGTTTGTTGCGCGAGGGCTTCTCGGCGGGGGTCAGTGATTATTTTAATAAATCTTTAGGCTATCGGGCGCTGGTTGAATTTATCAAAGAAATCACTCAAAGACAAGCGGGGCTGGTTGGGCGCGTGCTCTATGTTGAAGACAGCTTAACCACCGCGCGGGTAACTTATAAATTGATGCAAAATCATGGTTTCCAAGTTACCCATGTCACCAGTGCTGAGCAAGCTTTAAATATTCTTAAACAAGATCGCGAGAAACATAATAACGAAACCGAATATGATGTGGTGTTTACTGATTTTTTCCTCAAAGGTGCCATGTCCGGTGGCGACTTACTCCATGCCATTCGCACCCAATTACATTGTTCGCGCCAAGAGTTGCCCGTCTTAGTTATCACAGTTAAAAATAACGAAAGCTGCCAAGCGGATATTTTTCACTCCGGTGCGAATGATTTTATTGTCAAACCCACCACCGATGAGGTCTTGATCAGTCGTTTAAAATCTTTATTGCTTATCAAACAGCAATATAATGTGCTCCAGCGCTATTCGCGCGATATGTACCAATTAGCGACCACCGATGCCCTCACTGGCGTGCGTAATAAGGAGTTTTTGTTTCACGATGGCCCGGAGTTTTTAAAAAAACATGCTAACGTCTGTCTCATGATGGTCGATATTGATAAACTCGAGCACATTAATAGCAGCTATGGACATATTGCCGGGGATCATGTTTTGCATATGATTGGACATTATTTGAATGAATATTTTTCCGAGAAAAAATCGGTGATTGCACGCTTTGGTGGCAAAAAATTCACGGTCCTTTTATCTGATTGCACCAAGGAAAATGCCAAAGATGCCGCCGATTTATTGCGGGAAAAAATCATGCAATTACGCCCCGATGACATGGAAGTGACGGTTAGCATTGGGCTTGCTATTACCAGTGAGCGTAAAGTGAGTCTCAATCGTTTAATTATGTCAGCGGATGATGCTTTGGAAAGTGCAAAACAACAGGGGCTTAATCGGGTTTTTACAGCTAAAGAACTGAGTTAATCACTTGGCAACACTTTTCTTTCACACGACATGGGTTATCATTTTTCACTAAAGCTCAACGGACAATAAAAGCAATAATGCGAAACAGCACTCTTAAGCACTACCTATTAGCCCACGGTTTTATATCGGCATTTTGCCTCGCTAGCGCACAGGCACAAGATGTCGATAATTCAGCAACCGACAACCTATTACGTCTGTCTTTAAGCGATTTATTAGACGTTAAAATCAATGCCGTTGGTAAAAAACCACAAACACTGAGCGATATTCCTGCCGCCGTTTTTGTCATCAGCTATGATGATATACGTCAAACGGGTGTGCGCACGATTCCTGATTTACTCAGAATGGTACCGGGGATGCATATCAGCCAAGCCAATAGCCACGCATGGGAAGTCTCGGCAAGGGGGTTTCATCAGTTACTCGCCAATAAAATGCTGGTGATGGTCGATGGGCGCAGTGTTTATGTGCGGGAATTCTCTGGCGTATGGTGGGAACAGCTTAACCTTATCGTTGATGATATTGAACGTATTGAGGTCGTGCGTGGCCCGGGAGGCACAGTCTGGGGAGCCAATGCTGTTAATGGCGTGGTCAATATTATTACCCGCAGTGCCAAAGATACCAAAGGCGGCTTGATTAATATTGCGCTTGGCGATCAACTCGAATATTTAAGCAGTGTTCGTTATGCCGATAAAATTGCTAAAAAAACCTATCTACGCCTGTATGCGCAAACCCGCAGTGAACAAAGCGAGAATGTCGATTTACCCGATCCGTATAAAAATACCCAAGTGGGTTTTCGTATGGACGGGCAATGGTCAAGCAAAGATAAATGGACACTGCAAGGCGATTATTATCAAGGGCGATCAACCGAGGTTAATTTTGCCAGTTATGACGCAAAACCACAAAATGTGCCTTTTCATGGCGGCAACTTACTTGGGCGTTGGCAACGTGATTTAGGTAATAACAGCGAATTCCAAACCCAAGTCTATGTTGACTATTATGATCGAGATGCTAATTATGTCCGTAGCCGAACCCGTACTTTAGATCTGGATTTACAACACCGTTTTCGTCCGCATAAAAACCATGAAATTGTTTGGGGGCTTGACTGGCGACATTATCAACAGCAAGCGGATAACTCTGAAGAGTTTAGCTTTACACACACCGATTACAGTGAAAACCTCTTTAGTGTCTTTGTCCAAGATGAAATTACCTTGGTTAAAAACCGTTGGTATTTAACCGTGGGCAGCAAATTTGAGCATATGCAAAACATCGGTTGGCAGGCTCAACCCAGTGCGCGTTTATTATGGACACCGAATAAAAAGCGCAGCCTCTGGGCTGGGATTTCACGCGCTGTGCGAATGCCCGATTGGGGAACCACATACGGCAGATGGTCTGCCTATTACCCTGTGCGCATCACAGGTATTCCCATCATGGGAAATATTCAAATGCCAAGAAGTGCTTTGAAACCTGAGCGTTTATTAGCTTATGAATTAGGTTGGCGAGAAATGCTCCGCGATGATTTATTCATGGATGCTAATTTGTATTACCACGATTATGACGATAGCATTAGTACCGTCGAATATGGCGTTGATGTAACGCCTACCGGTCTTGTGGTTAATATGGGCTATGAAAATGTCGGCAAACAACACAGTTATGGTGCAGAACTCAGTAGCACTTGGCAAGTTAATCGACGCTGGAAACTCCAAGGGGCTTACACCTATATTCGCCATGTAAATCCTTTTGAAAGCCGCCAATACGAGCCTAAACATCAAGTTTCTTTGCGTAGCTATTGGCAATTTAAACCTAACTGGGCATTGAGCGCGTGGTTACGTTATACCCACGATATTGATCAAGGCGACTTAACTGTGGCAGAAGTGCCTATCCCAAGTCATACAGATTTAGACTTACGCCTCAGTTGGCAAGCACGTTCAGACTTGGAGTTGTCCCTCAGCGCCCTGAATGTACTTAAACGCTCACATGATCAAAGCAGTTGGAGTATCACCAGTCAGCTCTATGTCCCCACACAGCGACATATCTACGCACAATTGCATTGGCATTTTTAAAAGGAATTAGGATGATAGAGAAGCGCATTGGCTTTATCGGTGGCGGTAATATGGCTGCCAGTCTCATCGGTGGGATGCTAAAAAATGGACTTAGCCCAGATAATATCGTGGTGATGGATATTGTCGATACGCCGCCTGCGGCTCAGCATGGGGTAAAAATGAGCCACAACCGTGCTGATCTTTTAGCCTGTGATGCGGTGGTTTTAGCGGTTAAACCACAAACCTTGCCGACACTGGCGCGTGAGTTAGCAACCGAACTGAGCGACAATGTGCCTTTGTTCATCAGCATTGCCGCTGGCATTCGTGCGGCTGATTTACAAAATTGGTTAGGGCAATCCGTGCCTTTGATTCGAGTGATGCCCAACACACCCGCGCTAGTACAAAGCGGGGCGGCGGGTTTATATGCCGGAGTAGCCGCTAGTGCAGAACACAAAATACTTGCCGAAACACTAATGAACGCGGTTGGTATCAGCACGTGGGTCGAGACTGAAGCGCAAATGGACGCCCTTACCGCACTGTCTGGCAGTGGCCCGGCTTACTTCTTTTTAGTCATGGAAGTGATGGAAAAAGCCGCGATAGATTTGGGTCTCTCAGCCGAGCAAGCCAAACAACTGACCTTAGAAACCGCCTATGGCGCGGCAAAAATGGCGCGGGCAAGCAGCGAGAGCAGCGCCACCTTACGTCAACAAGTCACTTCTAAAGGCGGAACCACGGAGCAAGCCCTCAATGTATTACAAGCCGAGGGCATAGAAACCATGTTTGCCCAAGCCCTACAAGCTGCTAGCGCTCGCTCTGCCGAACTTGCTGAATTATTAGCTGCCGAATAAAACCGATATGAAAGCCATAGAACCCATCGACTCAAGCGTTTACCAACATGATAAAGCGCTTAAAACTGGCATCTTGATTACTAATCTTGGCACGCCAGACGAAGCCAAACCCGCTGCCTTACGCCGTTATCTAAACCAATTTTTAAGCGACCCGCGTATTGTCGAAATACCACGCTGGATTTGGTGGTTTATATTACATGGGGTTATTTTACGCATTCGCCCCAAACGCTCCGCCAAAGCCTACGCTAAAATATGGACAGACGCAGGCTCGCCTCTGTTAGCAATTGCCAATGCCCAAGCTAAAGCCATACAAGCCTATTTTGAAGACCGCGCTGAGGTAGCATTGGGGATGCGTTATGGTAATCCCAGTATTGAAAGTGCCCTTGAGCAACTCAAAGCGGCCAATGTCGATAAAATCATTGTCCTACCGCTGTACCCGCAATATTCAGCCGCAGCGACAGCCTCTACCTTTGATGCCGTCTCTGATACGCTGCGTTCATGGCGCTGGATTCCTCAGTTAAATTTTTTGACCCATTATCACGACCAGCCCCTATACATCAAAGCACTGGCAGAAAAAGTGAGCGCCTACTGGCAAGCACACGGCAAAGGTGAAAAAATCCTATTTTCTTTTCATGGTATCCCCAAGCGCACCATGATCGCGGGCGACCCTTATTATTGTCATTGTCTAAAAACCTCGCGCTTACTTGCAGAAGCCTTAGAATTGCCCGAAGAAGCATGGGAAACCGTGTTCCAATCGCGTTTTGGCAAAGAAGAATGGCTCAAACCTTATGCCGATATTCGCTTAGAAGAACTCGGCGCGGCAAAAACCAAACGGGTCGATGTCTTGTGCCCGGGTTTTTCTGCCGATTGTTTAGAGACTTTGGAAGAGATTGCTATTAGCTTTAAGGGCGTATTTGAAGATGCTGGCGGTGGGGAATTTCATTACATTCCGGCACTCAATGCCGATAGTAATCATATTGAAATGATGACACACATTTTAGAACAACAGCTTTAATGCTTGCTTAATAAGCTGTATTCAAACGGCATTAATGCTACCATCTAATTTTGCAATGGAGGGTCAGTAAGATGACTCGCCATTGCCAGAGATGAGGCTGTGCCTGAGTGATGCTGCCTTTATCAAACTCAGCTTCACATGGAATCGCACCTATGAAGATGTTGGCGGCCGATATCGGCGGCACTAAAAGCTGGCTGTGTTTAGTGGAAACAAAAGCTAAATCAGCCCCCCGTTGTTTATTTGAGCAGCAATATCCCAGTACGGATTTTTCCCACTTATCCGACTTAATCCAACACTTTTTAAACGCAGCCAATGCCCCTGCCCCTGAATGCATCGCCCTTGCCTTACCCGGTGTGATTCAAAACACCCCCTTTTATCTGACCAATTTAAATTGGCTGATTGATTATGATGCCTTAATGCAAAGCTTTCAGCCTCAACAGCTCTATTTTTATAATGATTTTAGCGCCGTTGCTGCTGGCATTGTGACATTAAAACCCAGTGATTATTTATGTTTGAACCCTGCGCCTTGTACGCCTGAGGGGGTTTGCGTGGTGACTGGGGCAGGTACAGGTTTGGGGCAAGCTTGGTTACTCAATAACAGCGCGGGCAGCCAACATTTTGCTACCGAAGGCGGGCATATTGATTTTGCGGCCAATACCGAGCAGCAATGGGCGCTGAGACAATACCTACAAGCAGAATATGGACATGTGTCTTATGAACGGCTGTTATCTGGTGCGGGCTTGGTTGCTCTCTATCATTTTTTAAGCGCTGGGCAAGCATCATTGAGCAAAGCTGAACAAGTAAGCCAGCTAGCCGCACGAGGTGATGTGGTGGCTGAAGCTGCTTTAGATTTATTTATCGAAATTTATGGCGCATTTATCGGTAATTTGGCGCTGTTATATCGTCCGCAAGCGGGGATTTATATCGCAGGTGGTATCGTGGCAAAATTACAAACACGGATGCAATCTCGCATTTTTATGGACAATGCCTTAGCCAAAGGCAGGATGCGAGGCTTAGTTGAGCAAAGCGCAATTTATTTGGTCACCAACCAGCGTTTAGGGCTGCAAGGTGTGATTCAAGCAAGTATGGCGACAACAGGGGAACTTTGATGGCGAAAAGACAGGAACGAGAATCCCATAAGTACTATATGGAACCGAATTTAACCACGGCATTAACCCGTGATACCTTGGCTTTAGTGCTTGCCGGTGGCGAAGGTTCGCGGCTGTATAATCTAACCAAATGGCGCGCCAAACCCGCGGTGCCTTTTGGTGGCAAATATCGAATTATTGATTTTGCTCTCTCCAATTGTGTTAATTCTGGCTTACGAAAAATTGGCGTGCTAACCCAATACAAAGCCCATTCTCTCATTCGCCATTTACAGCGTGGCTGGGGCTTTATGCGTGATGAAATCGGTGAATTTGTCGAAATTATGCCCGCACAACAACGCACCGATGAAAAAGAATGGTACAAAGGTACTGCTGATGCCTTGTATCAAAATATTGATATTGTCCTGCGTCACGCACCGCGCTATGTCATGGTCTTAGGCGGCGATCATATTTACACCATGGATTACGCTAAAATGTTGGTACAACATACCCAATCTGGCGCAGATTTTACCGTGGCTTGTATCGAAGTGCCACGCGATAAAGCTCAGGGGTTTGGAGTTATGTCGGTAGATGAGCACATGAATATTGCCAAATTTACCGAAAAACCCTCAAACCCAGAAGCGATGCCGGGCAAGCCTGATACCGCCTTGGCATCGATGGGAATTTATGTCTTTTCAACCGAATTTTTATTAAACACCCTCAAAGAAGATGCAGGCTTACACGGTTCTTCGCACGATTTTGGTAAAGATATTATTCCAAACAAAATTCAAGATTCTCATGCCATGGCCTTTGCTTTTACCGATGAGGAAAGCGGAGAGCCAGCTTATTGGCGTGATGTTGGTACTTTGGACTCGTATTGGAGTGCCAATATGGACATTTGTAAAATTGACCCGCCTTTGGATTTATATAGCCGTGAATGGCCGATTTGGACTTATCAAACCCAATATCCACCGGCAAAATTTATTTTTGATGATAAGGACAGACGCGGCGAGGCAATTGATTCGCTGATTTCCGCTGGCTGTATTTTGTCTGGGGCGCGGGTAAAACGCTCTGTGGTGTCTTTTGCCTCCAAAATCAACAGCTATAGCCATATCAAAGACAGTGTGATTTTACCCAAGGTTTCTATCGGTCGACATTGCCGTATTAATCACGCCATTATTGATAAAGGTTGTATGATCCCTGAGGGGACCGTTATCGGTGAGAATCGAGAAGAAGACGAAAAGCGTTTTCATGTCACGGACTCAGGCTTGGTGTTGGTGACACCGGATATGTTAGGACAGGATTTGTATGATATGAGTGGAGATTTGCGTTGGCGCATGAAGTTCTAAATTTGGTGGTATGCTGGCATATGCACCAGCCTTATTACCGTGAAGGTTTGGCAGGCGAATACCGCTTGCCTTGGGTTTATTTGCACGGCATTAAAGACTATACCGATATGGCAGCGCATTTGGAAAATAACCCACAAATGCGCTTGGTGGTTAATTTTGCCCCGGTATTACTCGAGCAATTGGATGATTATAGCCAGCAAATCCAAGCCTTTTTAGAACAGGGTACGCCCATGTCTGATCCGCAACTGAATGTGTTAGCCGGAGCAAGCCCGATTCCTAGCGACATCAAGGCGCGGGAAAAAATCATCCGTGATTGCCAACGTTGCCACGCCCCACAAATGATCGACCCTTATCCAGCTTTTCATGCACTGGTGGCTTGGTTTAAGGAAACCTGTGAGTGTTTCAGCGAAGATGAAAGCCATTTTGCGTTGCTATACCTCAACGACCAATATTTCATTGATGTGTTGATGTGGTATCACCTCTCATGGCTAGGGGCCAGTCTGAAGTCACAAGCTGCGGTGCAAATCTTATTAGAAAAACAATATAACTATAGCAACAGTGATCGCCGAACATTATTAACCATTATTCACGATGCCTTACAAGGGATTATTCCGCGTTACAAAGCCTTGGCAGATCAGGGGCAAATCGAACTGGCGATGACACCCTATGGGCATCCGATTGTGCCGCTATTAAACAATTTTGAAAACATGCGCTGCGCGCTACCCAATGCGCCTAGCCCTGAAGTCGATGCCTATCCTGATGGGTTGGCGCGTACCCGCTGGCATATGAAGCATGGAATTGATTTGTTCCAACACTACTTTGGCCGTAAGCCCAGCGGTATTTGGCTCTCGGAGGGCGGTGTCAGTCCTGATGCGATTCAAATGCTAGATGAATTTGATATTCAATGGACAGCCTCAGGTGAAGGGGTATGGCGCAATAGCTGCACACTCTCCGGTTGTGATGAAACCTTGGTACAAAATAAACGCTTATTATTTATGCCGTTTCAATATCAAGACTACCAAAGCCGGGTATTTTTTCGCGATGATGGTCTCTCAGATCGCATCGGTTTTGAATATGCTAAATGGGATGTCGATGCCGCCGTACAAGACTTTAACCAAAACCTCGACAATATTAATCGTTTTCTCGGTGAAGATGCCGGAGATCATGTTGTCAGCGTGATTTTAGATGGTGAAAATGCTTGGGAATATTATCCTAATAATGCTCAAGCATTTTTAGATAAACTCTATAAAGGCTTAGTCGCTAATCCTTTGATTAACACCTTGACCTTTAGCGATGCCGCAGCCAAGCTCCCGGTTAAAACCATGGAGAAATTCTGTGCAGGAAGCTGGGTCTATGGTTCTTTTTCAACATGGATAGGGCAAGCAGATAAAAACCGGGCTTGGGAATACTTAATAGAAGCCAAGCAATGCTACGACAAAGTTATTGCTGCGGGTACATTAACGCCCGAAGTGCGGCAACAAGCCGAACAGCAACTGGCCATTTGTGAAGGATCGGATTGGTTTTGGTGGTTTGGGGACAATAATCCCAGTGATAGTGTCAACGATTTTGACCAATTATTTCGTCTACAACTGCAAAGTTTATATCAACTATTAAATCAGCCTGTGCCTGCAAAACTCAGCGAACCCTTGTCTCAAAACCATCCCACCGCTTATAGCGAAAATGCCGGAACCATGCGCAGAAACACATGAACACAAGCCACATATCGCCGTTAAAACAACGGTTAGCTGGGGTATTACTGCACCCCAGTTCCCTGCCTTCGGGCAAAATTGACCAAAGCGCCTATCATTGGCTGGATTTTATGCATAGCGCAGGCTTAAGGGTTTGGCAAATGCTGCCTTTAGGTGTGCCACAAGCCAACCGCTCGCCTTACCAATGTTTTTCTGCCTTTGCTATCAATCCCGCTTTATTTACCAACGCCCCTACTTTTGCTGATGTGGATGCAAATTTTAGCGCCTGGTTTGAACAACAACGTTATTGGCTCGAAGACTATGCCCTGTTTAGTTGCCTGCGAGCACAACACCATAACGCGCCTTGGTTTGAGTGGGACGAAGAATATAAACAGCGCCAACCTGCGGCGCTGGCTGAATTTAAGCGTCAACAGCAAGTTGCCATCGAAACGGTATTTGCTGAACAATACCATGCTTATCAACAATGGCAACAGCTGCGCGATTATGCTCAAGCGCGAGGAATTTATTTATTTGGTGATATGCCAATTTTTGTTGCCCACGATAGCGCCGATGTTTGGGCGCATCAAAACTGTTTTTTGCTCGATGATAACGGACAGCCGACTCAAGTCACAGGCGTGCCCCCAGATTATTTTTCCGAAACCGGGCAACGCTGGGGCAACCCGCATTATCACTGGGACATGATGCAAGCCAGTGATTTTCACTGGTGGCGCGATCGGCTTAAAAACCATTTCCAATGGTTTGATTTGGTGCGTATTGATCATTTTCGCGGTCTACAAGCGGCGTGGATGATTGATGCCAGTGCAGAGACCGCCATTGATGGCTATTGGCAAACTGTGCCGGGGGATGCCTTGCTTGCGAGTGTGGAAAAAGAGCTGGGACATTTACCTTTGGTGGCTGAAGATTTGGGCGTGATTACCCCAGAGGTGGTGGCATTGCGGAAAAAATATCACTTGCCCGGCATGGCGGTTTTACAATTTGCCTTTGATCATTTTGCCGATAATCCGCATAAACCAGAAAATATTCAGCCTGATTGTGTGGTCTATACGGGCACGCATGACAACGACACCACACAAGGCTGGTTTGAGTCCCTTAGCGAGCAAGAGCGAACACAGGTATTTAACCGCCTTGGCGAGGTCGATAATCTACCACAAGCATTGATGCAAACAGCGTTGGCATCCGAGGCAAATTTGGCCATCATGCCTTTGCAAGATTTACTCGGTTTAGGCTCGGATGCGCGGATGAACATTCCTGGTATTAGCGAAGATAACTGGCAATGGCAATTTAGCTGGGATGCTGTGCCAGAGACACTGGCGGCAACACTGAAACAGCAACTGATAGATAATCGGCGAAATTAAGAGTCTATGCGGAGTATGGGAATCGTCGCGAAAATCAGATATTTTGAGGCTAATTGCGTGGTTTTGTGAGGCGGATAACGCGTTATTTAACGAATAAAAGCGCGGAATTAGACCAAAATAGCGAATTTGCAGCAGATTATTCATATTTCGCATAGACTCTAAGCCTGCGCTTGATAAACGCCTTGAAAAAAGACCCTGTTCATGCGATAATCCGGCGCTTTTATTGACCACCGTCCCGGTGGCGTTCCCCCTCATATCATCAGGGTACTTTAGCGCGTTCTGCCGCTTAGAAGTACGATACATTGCAGGTTTAAGCTAGGATGGTTTTAACCAATTATTTGTCTTTAGGCGTGCTATTGCTATTGCCTTTTCTCAGTGCTGTTGTGATCAGCTTTTTGCCTGCGCAAAACTCGGCTTTAATTCGCCGCTTTGCTATCAGTGCCAGTACCTTGGTGCTGGCTTATGCCTGTCTGTTTTTCCTCGAATTTGATACCAGTGTCTCCGGTTTACAGTTTGTCGAAAACCATGTCTGGAATTCAGCCCAAGGCTCATCTTTACGCTTTGGCATCGACGGCATTGCCTTCCCCATGTTGATTTTAGCCGCGCTGTTAGTCTGGGTGACGATTTTAGCCTCGACTCAAATCAAAAAGCAGGTCAAAAGCTATTATTTATTTATCTTATTGCTAGAAGCGGCGATGCTAGGGGTCTTTAGCGCCCAAGATTGGTCATTATTTTATATTTTTTGGGAAGCGACTTTAATCCCGCTGTTTTTCTTAATCGAACGCTGGGGCGGCGCACGTCGGCAACTGGCGGCGATGAACTTTGTGTTATATACCATGGGCGGCTCGGTGTTTATGCTGATTGGCTTATTGGTCGCCTTTGATAGCGCTGGCTTGCATTCTTTTGCCTTTAACGATATTCGTCAAGGTTTGCAAACCTTGGGCGAGGACAAACAGATTTTGATTTTCTTAGGGCTACTGATTGGCTTCGGGGTCAAGATGCCGATTTTCCCTTTACACGGGTGGCTGCCATTGGCACACGTTGAAGCGCCTGCGCCGGTGAGTATTTTGCTCTCGGGGATTTTGTTAAAAATGGGTGCATATGGGCTGATTCGTGCTGCTGAAATGCTGCCTTTAGCGGCGCTTGCTTTGCAAAGCCTCTTGTTTGCGCTGGCACTGATCGGGCTTATCTATGGCAGCATCCTAGCGTGGCGACAAACCGAATTGAAAAAAATGATTGCTTACTCTTCTATCAGCCATATGGGCATGGTGCTGTTAGGGATTGCCGGTTTAAATAGCATCAGTATGAACGGCGCGTTAGTACAAATGTTTGCCCACGGTTTGGTCGCAGCGGCTTTATTTATGCTCGTTGGGCTGTTATACGCCCGCACAGGCAACCGTTATTTATATGATTATGGCGGCTTGATTCACAGCGCCCCGCGTTTTGCCCTGTTTTTAGGCTTGGCTTTGATGGCGGGTTTAGGAATGCCCGGTACAGTAAACTTTGTCGCTGAATTACATGTGTTGTTAGCCAGTTGGCAAACTTGGTCGGTGTGGGTGGCTGTGATCGCGCTCGGTATCATGGTCAACAGTATTTATCATCTGCGCGCCATGCGTTATATGCTCACAGGGCCGAAGAAAACCGGCGCAAAGCCGTTTGCCGATTTGAATCGTGTCGAGTTTTTAGCCGCTGCGGTGCTGATGGGCTTGGTGCTGTTTTTAGGGGTGTATCCCGCGCCGTTATTAGAACTGGTTTCGACTGCCGTCGCTGATTTTAGCGCCTTGATGCAACCTTAAGGAGTCTTTTATGTCATCGCATACTTTGTCTGCTAAGGCTTCTTTTGCAGAAAAACTCGAAGCCCTGCTGGCACACCTCGAACACGTCTTGCCTAGCCAAGCGCCTTTAATCGACTTTGTGCATCACAATACCTTACACGGCTTTCAAAATTTACCCTTTGATAAAGCGGTAAAATCCGCTTTTGATATTACCGGAAAATATGCCTATTTACCGATAGAAACCTATCGACAACATTATCAAGACGGGCGTATTAATGCCGCTGATTTACGTGCGGTATTAGATAAACAATCGGACTTGGATGCGGGTAAAAAGCTCGGCGATTTTCGCCAAGGTGAAGTCTACCTGCGCGATGTTTACCAAGCGGCTTTATTGCATCCTTTAGAAAAAATCTCCGCTTGCCAGCTCAATTGGCAAGTTGAAGAAAATGCCGCCTTAAGTCAATTTCAGCCCGATGTCAGCCCTGAGACCCAAAAACGTCTTTTAGACAATGTCCGCAACGATGCCCATAACGCCGACGAGGCGACCATTATCAAAGGCTTGTGGGAAAGTTGTTTATCTAATCTTGGCTTATCGCATTATTTGGTGCATCCCGAACACCTGCAAGAATTATCCGCCGAGGTCTTAGACGAACTAGCCGAGAGCGAAGACTTAAATCCTGAGGACTTAAACCAACGCTTGGCGGCTAAATCTAAAATCGAGCGCAGCGAGTTATTTACCCGCGTCGGTGATGATTTAACCCTCTCGAGCTTAATCAAAGCCCTGACAGGCGAAGATGTCAAAGCTGATTTTGATGCGATTTTTATCCGTCACGTCGCCGCATGGCTGGATCAAGGTGTCGCTGCTTGGCAAATCAAAGACAGCAAACAAGGCTTTTATCAAGTTTGGAAACAAGCGGCTAAAACCGATTTGGTTGGCGCGTTTGAAGACATGCCAGAATGGGCAGATTACTTAGACACCCTGCCCGATGATGCCGAAAAAACCTTGGAAATCATGTTAGCGCGGATCGGCGTGAAAACCGATAATCAAATTCAATATTTAGAAAACCTCGCGCTGGACTTACAAGGCTGGGGCGGTATGTTTTTGTGGCGTGCCAATAACCCCGGTTATCGTGGCTTAGATACCCATGTCGATATGCGCGATTATTTGGCGGTACGCTTGGTGATGGAATACCTCTATTGCCGCCGTGTTTGCGAGGGCACTTGGCTGATTGATGCCAATCTCTCAGACTTAAACGGGCATTTCCAACACCACCATGCTGAGTTTTTAGGGCGTTTCCAACTCTTTAACCAACATCTGCCAGAATACTTGGTCACCGGTTTACAAAACCTCTTGGTGCGTACCACCATTGAAGACCCGCACCAAAACGATTGGCAAGGGCTGACACAAATGGTTTGGCTGTGGCAACACAGCGCCGCCAGTGATAACGCTGATACCTATTCGGTTTATCGTAGCGCTTGGCGTTTGTTCCGCTTGGCACAACACATGGGCTGGTGTGGCGCAGATGTCGATTCGCTCAACGAGGAACAAATCGAGACCATTTTTAGTGCGCTTGCCCGTGTTGCTGAGCCGCATGTCGCCGGTTTTATCTGGCTGCAAGCTTACGAGCGCCATTATCGCGATATTATTTTTAATGCCATCACTTATCAACACCAATATCAACAAGGCAAACAACTGACCAACTGGGCGGATCGGGAAACGCGCCCACAAGCACAATTAGTGTTTTGTATTGATGACCGAGAAGAGGCGATTCGTCGCCATATCGAAGAATTAGAACCCAATATCGAAACCTTTGGGGTCGCGGCATTCTTTAACTTGGTGATGAACTGGCGCGGTATTGATGACCATGAAGACACGCCTTTGTGTCCGGTGGTGCAAACCCCTAAGCATCGCATTACCGAGCAGCCTGTACACGAATGTGAAGACTTAAACCATCAGCATCAACAGCGCCGCAGCAAACGCCTTTGGCTTAACAACCTTTGGCATCAAGAAATTCGCCGTAATCCCTTTGTGGCTTTATTGTTGATGATTGTCAGCCTGCCTGTGACCTTATTATTATTGCTCGGCAAAGTGATTGCGCCGCTGGGCTTTGGACGTTTGAATCAGCGCTTGCAACAAGGCTGGGATTTAATCGTGCCGACCAAGGTCAATATCACCGCCAAAAAAGCCGATAACCCTTCAGTAGAGCACAATCAAATCGGTTTTACTGACCAAGAACAAGCCGAGCGCGTGGCGGCTTTTTTACGCAATATCGGGCTGGTGCATCAGTTCTCGCAATTCGTGGTCTTAGTCGGGCATGGTTCTTCCAGCCTCAACAACCCGCATTTAGCCGCCTATGATTGCGGCGCATGTAGCGGTCGCCACAGTGGCCCGAATGCGCGCTCGTTTGCAGCGATGGCAAATCGCCCAGAAGTACGCGAATTGATGGCAGCCCAAGGGATGGAAATCCCCGCAGATACCTGGTTTTTAGGCTCGATGCACAATACCGCTAACGAAGACATCGAATGGTTTGATACCGATTTAATCCCAGAAGCCCTGCAAGCGGATTTTAAACAGCTCGAAGCCTTGGGACTTAAAGCCGCCAAATACTCCGCCCATGAGCGTTGCCGCAAATTTGCCTCCGCACCGGAAAAACTCGGACTTGCCGGTGCTTATGCCCACAGCATTAGCCGCAGTTTAGACATCAGCCAAGTGCGCCCTGAACTCGGACACAGCACCAACGCCCTTGCCTTTATCGGACGGCGGGCTTTTAACCGTGGCATTTTCTTTGACCGCCGCGCCTTTTTGGTTTCTTACGATTACCGAATCGACCCTGAAGGCACCATTTTAGAAAACACCTTGCTCAACGGCGGGCCGGTGGTCGCGGGGATTAATCTCGAATACTATTTCTCCACCGTCAATAACGAAGAATATGGCTGTGGACAAAAAACCTTACACAACCTCACAGGCTTATTTGGAGTCATGGAAGGCGCAAGCAGCGATTTACGCACAGGCTTGCCGTGGCAAATGCTCGATATTCACGAGCCAATGCGCTTACAGGTGATGGTCGAGGCAAAAGTCGATGTGGTCACGGCAATTTATCAGCGCCAGCCGCCGCTACAAGAACTGGTCGGCAACGGCTGGTTATTATTCTCGGTCAAAGACCCCGACAGCCAAGATATTTTTGTCTTTGAACCCGAACAAGGCTTTGTGCTTTGGGACGGTGAAACCCAAGACTTAGACAACGTTGAGCGCTCGGGCGATTGGTATCAAGGCACACGCGCCCACTTAATGCCCGCCTTAGTCACCGCTGCTATCCCAGGAGAATCTGCATGAATGCCTTAAATGTCAGTTTAATTGCAATTCCCCTCTTGCCATTGCTGGCGATGCTCTGGATAGGGCTTGCCGTGGTCTTGGGCAAAAACCAAGGCGATGCGGGCGAAAAACAAACCAGCCGTATTGCCATTGGCAGCATGATGCTCAGCGCTTGGGCAATTTTATATCTCGATTACCTCAGCTTCACTCAAGGCTTCCCCGCAACGGTGCAAATCGGCTCGTGGCTAGAAAGTGGTGCATATCAAATCCATTTAAACTTTTTAATTGATGGCTTAAGTTTGACGCTATTAAACCTCAACGCCGTGATTATCTTGCTGGTGTTGTGGTTTTCGGTCAATTACTTACACCGTGAACCGGGTTTCCAACGCTTTTTCATGGTTTTTTGTCTGTTTAGCAGCGGCATTCAACTGATTGTGATGGCAGGCAATGCCGCCTTATTATTCATCGGTTGGGAATTTGCGGGCTTAAGTTCCTACTTGCTGATCGGCTACCGCTGGCAGCGCGACGTGGCGACCCAAAACGCCTTGCGGGCTTTTATCACTAATCGCCTTGGTGATGCCGGGCTTATCTTTGCTTTATTTTTTAGTTTCTTATGGTGGGGCAGCACCGAATGGCAGGTTTTATTTGCTGACAAGGGAGAAAGCACCCTACACATTGCCCTGATTAGCAGTGGTTTTGTGTTAGCCGCTCTGATTAAATCGGCACAGTTTCCGTTCTCGGCGTGGATTACCCGCGCCTTAGAAGGCCCAACGCCTTCGAGTGCGATTTTTTACGGCGCATTGATGGTACACGCGGGCATCTATTTATTATTACGCCTAGAGCCGCTGATTGCCCAAGCTGAAACCTTGCAAATTGCCCTAATTCTCATCGGCGTGTTATCCATCGCTTATGGCTATTTTGCCGGATTGGTACAAACCGATGTCAAAACCGCCTTTATTTTCTCCAGCATCGCCCAGTTGGGCATCATGGTGGTTAGTATTGGTCTGGGTTGGTTTGAATTTGCCACCTTGCATTTATGTATTCATGCGGTGTGGCGAACCTATCAATTTTTGCACGCGCCTTCGTTCTTACACCAAGTCACCAACAGCCCGCGCCCAGCCGCGCAATGGCTGCAAAAACGCCCCGCGCTTTATATTGCTGCGGTGCAACGCTTTTGGCTTGATAGCTTAGGCGATCATTTATTGGTGAAACCATTTCAAAAACTGGCACAAGATGCACGTTTATTTGAAGAACAAGTGATTATTCGTATCAGTGGTAATCCCTCCTCCAGCCATTTATTAAGCCGTCTTAACGCGGGTAAAGAAGGGCTAAAACAGGAATACCACAGCAATGATATGGGGCTGTTAGGGAGATTTATGCACATGCTGGGCGATTTGTTTGAATGGATCGAACAAAAATTAGTCATGTCCGATACCCAGCAGCGCTTGCAACACAACTTTAAATACATCGGCGATATACTAGAAAATATCGAACGCCGTTTAGCCGAGCCACGTTATTTGATGCTCATTATTGTCGTTAGCTTTGTGATGGTTTTATAAGTATGAACTATATAGAAATGAGCCAAACAGGCTGGCCTTTACTACTGAGTTTACAACTCCTGCCCTTGATTGCCGGTTTTATGATTTTACGCGCCTCGGGGCGTTTTGCCATCAGCCTCGCGCTGGGGGTGAGTCTGGTCGAGCTGGGTTTAAGCCTGTGGCTATACCAAGCCTTTATGGCTGAAAAAGGCGCGGCGCATAGTTTCCTGTTTGCCGAACAATTCCAGATCTGGAGCAGCTTGGTTTACCACGTCGGTGCAGATGGTATGAGCGTCCTCTTTATCCTGCTCACCGCAATCATCACGCCGCTAACTATGCTCTTTGCCATTTTCCGCAAACAAAGCAGCGTCCTCGGTGTGACCTTATTGGTCGAGGCAGTTTTAATCAGCCAGTTTGTCAGCTTAGATTTACTCTGGTTCTGGATTATGTCGATTCTCGAAGTCGGTTTAATCGTCTATATCACCAGCCGCTGGGCGCATGATTGGGACTCAGGACCGATGATTAAACGCTTTTTCCAATTCATGCTCACAGGCTTAATCCTCACCGGCATTGGCGTGTTTATGCTCGCGTGGCTGTACTCCGATCAAATCGGCAAGGGCGCATGGTCATTTGATTTGCTCGCCTTACAAAAACTGCAAATTCCCATCGAACTCGAACACATTATTTTCTTCCTATTATTCTATGGCATTGCCGTGCGGATTCCGCTGTTCCCCGTCCACGGCTGGCTGCCAAGCTTCCTCGAAAAAGGCAGCATCGCCGCTCCCGCGCTGTTTTTAGGTATCAAAGTCGGCATTTTCGCCCTGCTGCGTTTTGTTATTCCCCTGACACCCAACGCCATTGCCGAGTGGCAATACATGCTGATTGCCGTCGCCGTGGTCGGGATTTTCTATGCCGCCTTACTCGCGATTCAACAAAGCAACCTGCGCCGCGCTCTTGCCTTTGCCGCCATCAGCCACACCAGTATTGTCGTTATCGCCCTGTTTACCCTGAATAAACTCGGCTTTAGCAGTAGCCTACTGTTAAGCATCGGCTTTGGTTTTGCTATCGCAGGCTTGTTCTGGATTACAGGCATTATCCGCGAGCGCACCGATACCATGCGCATCAGCGAGCTGGGCAACTTAATTGAAGGCTTGGGCAAAATCGGCCCCTTGATTGCGATTAGCTTCGTGGTCGGCAGCTTAACCCTGATTGGGATGCCCGGCACACTCGGTTTTGAGGGAATGCACTTTATGCTTGAAGCCTCCATTCAACGCTTTGGCGCATTGGTGACCATTTTAGCCGCCCTAGGTAACGTCCTTGCCGCTGGTTTCATTTTGCTGGTCTTCCAACGCATATTCTTAGGTGCGGGCGAAGAAAATCAACACATCCCTGCGCAACAAACCCAAACCCATTGGCTAGAAATCGTCCTTGCTGCCAGCGTGATTATCTTCACCTTATTCATGGGGCTACATCCCGACCCCAGCCTTACTTTGATAGAGCACACAATTCAGCCCTTGGCTGATATTTATGCGCAACCACCCTTGCACACAGGACACTAAACCATGTCCCTATTACCGGCCAGTTTTCCCTACTTAAGCAGCCTGCTACTGATTTTATTAGCTAGCGCTGCGCTGATTTATGTTGCCCCCGTGGCTAAAGCTCGCAGCATTGCCCTCGCCAGCAGCCTTATTACCTTAGGCTTAAGCTTGGGGCTTTTGAGCCAATTTGACAGCCAACACCAAGGCTTTCAATGGGTCGAGCAATACCGCTGGATAGACAGCCTCAATATTCAATACTTGCTCGGCGTTGATGGCTTATCGGTGCTGTTTTTACCCGCCATCAGCCTCTTGTTTAGTCTGGTTATCTTGGCAAGCTGGCGCAGTCTGCGCACCTTTCCACGGCTGTATTTTTCCCTGCTGTTAATCCTGCAAGCCTGTTTTATCGGCGTATTTACCGCGCTGGATACCATCTTCTTCTTCCTGTTTTGGGAATTAAGTTTGATTCCGTTCTACTTCCTCATCAGCCTCTGGGGCGTTGGGCCAGAACGCCGCTATGCCGCCAATAAATACACCCTGTTCATGCTCTCCGGTGGCATCGCTTTATTATTCGCATGGCTGCTGCTAGCGAACTATCATCCCGAGGGCTTGCGCTTTGATTACCCCAGCTTGCTCGCCAATGCCCACGATAATCCTTATCAAAGCCTGATTTTCTTCCTCTTGCTGCTCGGTTTCGCGGTCAAAACGCCGATATTCCCCTTGCACGCATGGCTACCGGTCAACGCCAGCGAGTCGCCCGTCAACATCATGGCACTGATTGCCGGACTCAAAATCGGTGCTTATGGCTTGTTGCGTTTTGCTCTTCCGCTTGCCCCTGATGCCGCGCAAGAATTTCAATGGCTGTTAGTGGGACTGGGAATGCTCGGTATGTTATACGGCGCTGTTGCCGCCCTGAGTCAAAGTAACCTGCGGCGCATGTTAGCTTTTTCTAGCCTCGCCCACGTCTCCCTCGTGCTTATCGGTATCGCCAGCCTCAACCAACAAGGCATTCAAGGCGCGGTATTCCAGCTTCTTAACTTCAGCTTAATCAGCGCCGGATTATTCTTACTCGCAGGCTTTTTACACCAACGCATCGGCTCAACCGATGTCGTCAGCCTCGGCGGTGTCGCCCAAACCATGCCGCTACTTGCCACAGGCTTTTTAATTCTAGGGCTTGCCAGCATCGGCGTACCCGCCACCAGCGGCTTCCCCGCCGAATTACTGCTGATTATCTCCGCTTTCAAACAACACACAGGCGCAGGTTTAGTGACCTTATTTGCCGTGGTCTTAGGCGCAAGCTATTTCCTCAGCCTCTACCGCCGCGCCTTTTTAGGCGAAGCCAAACGCGCCGTTATCCAACAAGCCGTAGACCTACGCCCGCGCGAACTCCTAATCCTCGGCGTGATTTTGCTACCCGTGTTCGTGTTTGGCTTTTATCCGCAGCCGATATTAGACTTATTAGAGCCGAGTAGTGTGGCTTGGTTGGGGTTGTTTAAATAGCGCTGGCTAATTATCAAGCAACAAAAAATAGCGTATGATTTGATCACAATAACTGATGGTTAATTTTGTGAGAAAATCATGAGCCAAATCAATGCAAGCATAGACGATAGCTTACTTCAACAAGCACGACAACTGACAGGCATGAATTCTGATAATCGTTTATTAGAATATGCCTTGTGCCTTATGGTTGCATTGCAATCTATCAAACAAGTTAAAGCAGATAGTGTGCAACGCATAGGCAAAGCCTCAGACCGCCTATCTCCCAGTAGCTTTGATATTCCCAGTTCTCTGCCAGCTTACCAAGGTAAAGTCTTATCAATCGAAGATGTACCCACAGTGGGAAAATAAATTAAATTTTATATAAGTAGATGGACTGAATTATTTTTAACTTTTAGGCATTAAAAACTCATAAATATAACATGGATATAATTAAAGAAAAACAGTCCGCTTACTTGTTTAATATTAATTCTTAAAAATAATTAGCTTGGGTAGAATAATTTTGATATAAGACTTTATCAACATATTTCAATTGAAGTGAGAATTTCGGGAAATATTCTAAATATTAAACTGTACTTGTATATTTTATATTCTACAACTTATGAATTTAAAATGGAGATTTTTATGGAACTTATGGATGACATTTATTTATTTATTCAAAATAATTACCAATGGCTCTTCTCTGGTCTTGGAATAATTATCTTTGGGACAATATTTAAAAAACGGATTTTTTCAAAAAACATAGTAACGCAAAAAAATATTAATGCTGGTGGTGATGTCGTTGGAAGAGATAAAAAGTGATATTTTTATGATTGATAATAATAAAGTTACTCAGAGTGATGTTGTAGCAAAAAAAGCTATTGGAAGAGATGATAAAAGCATAAATTATAATAATAACTATTTCTATAAAAGACCTGTTCAGTATAGAGAAGATCTTGTTCTAAAACGCCTCTTAGAAGAGCATGAAAATGAAAAGGAAAAAGATCCTGAATATCAAAAATTTTCTGATGAACTAAATAATTTTTTTAAAGAAAAGCAAAAAGAAAACTTGAGAGATTTAAAAGAAAAACTTATCGATGGAAAAAGAGAACATATGATTGATATAGCTATTGATGCAAAAGAAAGAGTGACTAAAAAAATACATAAATTTTCATTATACAAGTCTGCTCAGGACATATACTCATATCTTTTAATAAATATTAGAACATCCTTTAAACATACTATTGAAAATAGAATAAAGTCAGGAAAATTTGAAATATATGAAATTGATGATTTAGTAAAAAATGAAATTATAGAACCATTCTTTTATAATATTCAAGGGTCTAGTTTAGATATTGATATGAATGAATTGTATGGGCTTTTATACCTTTTGACAGGGAACTGTCACGTTGAGTGGGATTAATACATGCTCATTTATCATCAAAGAAATGATGTATTTCACTGTACATTTAGAATTCTTTCAATTCTGAAATTATTAACAAATAAAAAGATAGAGATTGATAGGCTAAAAATAATTGATTTTTATTTTGTATTTCCTCATCTTATTTCAAATATAACGTTACCTAGGGCTAAAGGTAATGTCTTGATTAAAAAGAGAGCACAAACATTAAATATACCTTATGAAAACTTACCAAGTAATAAAATTTTATTTTCAGAAATGGGAGATTTTCAGTCGCAGGCACTGGATATATTAAGATCCAAGGAAATAATATATTTTGATGAACATAGGTGGTTGTCTGTTGGAAAAAATTTTGAAGATAAAGAAATAATAGATTTGATTAATGCTAATGGGTTTACATCTAATGAATTCTTTATAGCACTTGTTGGTGTATTGTCACAGTGTAATCTTCATGGGAAAAATGGGTTAAAAAGTAGAACAGGACTAATGGAATACAGATATGATGCAATTTAAACCGTTTATCATAGTCAATCGTTTGGTAATTACCAAAGGTAAAAATATTGTCTATAATGAGAAATTTCACTCTGGAGTAAATATAATTAGAGGAAAAAATAGCTCTGGAAAATCAACTATTGCAGATTTTATTTTTTATTCCCTTGGTGGTGAGTTGACAAAATGGAAAGAGGAAGCATCTAGTTGTAGTTTTACTTATATTGAAGTCAACTTGAGTGGTAAAGTATTTACTTTACGTAGAGAGATACGTGAATCATCAAAAGCTGGAATGGATATAGTCGAAGGTACTTATGATGCTAGTATAGCTATTGAAATTACTAATTGGTTTAGATATCCATATTCTGCTACAGAAAACAAGGAAAGCTTCTATCAAGTTATTTTAAAAGAACTTGGGATTCCTTATACAAAGTCAGATAGCTCTAATAGTATTACTCTTCATCAGCTACTTAGGTTAATGTATGTTGATCAAATGACATCATTAGATAGGCTTTTTAAGTTTGATAAGTTTGATAATGCAAATAAAAGAAAAGCTATTGGTGAATTGTTAATTGGGCTTTCCGACCTAAATCTGTACCAACATAGAGTTAGACTACAAAAGCTTGATTCTAATCTAGGTAAAAAAATTGATGAAATTGGTACACTTCATAAATTTTTTGGAAATGAAATAAGAACTGCTGAAGCTATTGATATAGAAATTGCTAATAAAGAGACTGAACTTGCAAATTTAGAACGAAAATTAGATTCAGAAGATCCTAAAGATATTAATACTGAAAATAGTATTTCTAATACTCTAAGAGATGAAATAAGAGAACTTAGAAGTGCCTTGCAATCATTTGAAAATAGAAAATTAAGTGTAAATTTTGAACTGTCTGATTCAGAAAGATTTATTAAATCTTTACTATCTAGGCTTGAGGCACTTGAGGATTCTTCACGAACAATAGATGCCTTATCTAATATAGGTTTTAAATATTGCCCCTCCTGCTTTCAGCCTACATGTAATAATTCTTCTGTAAACCATTGTGGATTATGTGGAAATGATACTCCTAATAATGAAACTAAGTTTGATCCAACTTTTAAGATAAGAAAGGAAATAGAATTTCAAATATCTGAGTCAAATATTATGATTTCATTACGACAAAAAGAACTAACTAAGCTTGAATCAGACATATCTGAAACCTCTAACAATCTTAAATTAAAAAAATCAAAACTAGAAATTATTGAAAAACCAATTAAACAAATGAGCCAAAAGGGGCGTGATATTTTAATTAATATTGGTACAATTTCTAGAGAAATTCAGCAGTTAGGTTTTGCAAAATTAAGATTTTCTAATCTATACGAATTATATAGTGAGAGGGATGCTATTCAAAAAGAATTTAACCATCTTTCTGATATTGTGAAGGGGTTTGAGTCAAGTATTGAAAGGGAAATGAAGTCTAAGAAAAAAATGATTTCAAAATTTACTATGCAAATCATACATGCCGACCTCAACCATGAAGAGGCTTTTAATAATGCGAAAAACATTGAGTTTGATTTCAAAGAAGATAGAGTGTCAGTAGATGAGCGCGTACTTTTTTCTGCTAGTTCAATGGTTTATTTAAAAAATGCGTTTCGATTAGCTTTATTTCAGGGATCTTGTGAGGATACATCATTTTTATATCCAAGATTCTTGATAATGGATAATATTGAGGATAAAGGGATGGAGCCTGAAAGAAGTCATATATTCCAGAATGAGATAATTCGTGTTTCAGCAGCAATAAATATTCCTCATCAAATAATATTTACAACATCTATGATTGATGATGATTTAAATGACTCAAGGTATTGCGTAGGTGAGTTTTATTATGACGAGAATAAATCACTTAAAATCAGGTAATAGATAAAAGTTGTAGAAACCCAGATAAATACTATACATTATTTACATGGATATCCAGATTTTTATCCACGAGTTTCTGTGTATCAAAGAATATTCGAAAACAATGCCGAAACCCTACACAATTAGACTTTTTGTCCCAGATGGCGATCCAAGCAGCCTCAAAATCATTGATAAAATGAATTGGACGGGGATTGGTTTAGAAATTTCGCGTGATGCTTGGGCTAAACACAAAACCAGAAAAGAGTTAGAGCAAGCGGGCATCTATATTTTAATGGGGTATCAAGATGGCAATGATTTGCCAATGATATACATTGGGCAAGGAGATGGGGTTAAAAAAAGAATAGAATCACACGAACGCAAGAAAGAGTTTTGGGATAAGGTCTTGGTGTTTGTTTCCAGCAATGGCGGTCTCAATAGAGCACATATAACTTGGCTTGAATGGGCGCTTATCCAACAAGCAATTGATGTGAATAGATGCGAATTAAATAACAGCGCAACCCCCACAGAACCGATTTTAACCGAATCCGAAAAAGCGGATACACAAGCATTTTTAAATGAAATACTCAGTATTCTCCCCCTTGTTGAAATCAGAGTTTTTGAAGAGGCAAAGAAAATAAATATCTCCCTTCAAGAAAAACCCAAAAAGCAAAATGTTTTAAATACGATTATTGTGCCTGCCCAAGAAGACGGCTTCAAAAAAGTATTTTTAGGGGAAAATAGCTGGTATGCCATTCGTATCGGTGGTGGAAAATTAAAAGATATAAAATATATCGCAGCCTATCAAACCGCCCCCATATCAGCCGTTACCCATTACGCAGAAGTTGAGTCAATTGAGCCGTATGGTGATGGTGGAAAGTACAAATTAACTGATGTTACGCACTAAGCCGGTTTTTATCCACAATAGTGTGATTTTCCACCTGCCTAGTGGAGCCTAGCCGTGCAGCAATGGCGGTTTTTTCTGCCCTTAAGGCAGAAAAAGAAGCCTTTGCGTAACATCAGAAATTAAATTTTGTTAGCGCCGCAAAAAAAATCCCTCCCATAAAATTTGCTAATGCAAAACAAGGGATGCTGCAAAGCGCAAGATATACCAGCTATGAAAAACTACTCTCAGCTAAAGATGTCATGGCGTTATTTAACTGATGTGATAAAGGCTTCTCAATAAAAAACCGCAATTGCTGATTATCCCCGCTTTCAAACAACACACAAGGATGGGTTTAGTGACCTTATTCACCGTTTTTTAAGCCTCTATCGCGCTGTGCCCTTTTAAGCGAAGCTAAGCGCACAGTTATCCAACAAGCCGCAGACCTAGCAAATTAATCATTCTTGCTGTGATTTTATTGGTCGTGTTTGTGTTTGGTTTTCAATTTTAGCGTGGCTAAGCTTGTTCAAATAAACTCAAGAGCATTTTATTGGGCATTATCAACGGATATTTCTTTCATTGCCCGTTTGAAAAAGCCGCGTAAATGTTTTTTCAAATGTGGCGTAACGGTATTGGCAGGGATTTTTTTCAACACACAAAAAATTGCCAAGGTGTAGGTAGCCTCATCTTCAGATAAAAAAGCGGCTCGCCCGACTTTCTGACACCCACCGCAGCCAACTTGATGCGTGAAGGCACTGTTGGCGAACATCACACCAAAACCCATAAAAATCGCTAAAACCTCGGTTGCATAGGGAAAATGCTCAGCCTCTCCAGGTGGTGCTTTTTTAGCAGTGGAAACCAGATAATGTGCCAAAGTATGGGCATAATTGGCAATCATCGCCTCTGGGTTATTCACATGCCGAGGGTCGTAATACACAGGCAAGCGCTGTGCGTTGGCAGGCGCGGGTTCAGTAACACCTCTAGCATTGCCGCTGATCAAAATTTGTTGGGGTGTATCTGTTGCACAAGCATTCGGAGGCAAGACTGCAAAAGGCCAATGCTTCATCCCTGCATAGTCTTGCACCCGCTCAAAAATCAGTTCAGCCATACCTTGATGGGAATCCACACGCCCTGGGAAAAACCGATTAGAAGGCAAGACCAACATGGTTTTTTGGTAAAAGTAATGGCTGTCGAATTGGTTCATACACCAATTAAAGCTTTGCCTAAGCCACTGGCTAGATTCTTGTTCAAGTAAAGGGGCTTTAGAAAATAAGTTCAATAGCATGTGTTTATCTCTGTTTCTAAGTGCTCATATATCACACAAGTCGGAGGATAGCATAATCCTTCCGCTTCGAGAGAGCGCGAGATAATCCATAACCATTTTTTGGGATAAACGTACTGCCAAATATTTCACTCCGTGAAAATTATTTTCAATAAAGCTTGTTTGAGATCGCCGTGAGACATAGAAGGGCACTAACCGAAGTATCGAAATGTATGAGACGTTAAGTCATGGGAGAAGGAGTAGCCCTTAAGACAGGGGGTTACGAATCCACTCTGAGATTCCCTTGGTTACTGATGTTACGCACTAATCTGGTTTTTATCACAATAGTGTGATTTTCCACCTGCCTAGTGAAGCTTAGCCTTTGCGTAACATCAGTTAGTTATCAAAATTAGTCTGTAAAAATTCTTCAAAAGCGGCAATTGCCATTAACTGCGTACCATCACAATTAAACGACAAAGACAGGGTGTTGTTAAATAAGTTAATTATCGCGGAGCGCAAAAAATAGCCTTCAATTTTGCGCAAAACGGGAATCGAGTCAGTGAGTTTGCGTAAATCATCGCGATTGGGTAAGTCCAAATCTTGATTACGTTTGGCAATTTGCTCACGCCAAAAAGGACGTTTGTGCAATTCATTATCCCCCAGCACATGCTGATATAAACGTGAAATATAGGTACTTTTTTCTTCATAACTCAAAGAGGGGAAATTAGCCCGGCGATAGGAATCTCGAACTAAGTCTTCTAAGCGATGCATTTCCATATTTAAAGGGTCTAAGACTGAAAAAGTTTTGACTTCATTATCATGAAAACCGACCGATAAGCGATGAATCCCCGTTTCGGTCAATAAGGTATAAAAAATATGGCTGATTTCATCAATATATTGGTCGGAAAAATTAGGGACATGCTGGCGGGTGTAGACAGTATCGCGTAAGCTTTGGTCACCTCGAATACCAATCACCCGTGTTGAAGTTGGACGCACTCCCACGCCCATCAATGCTTTTTCTAATTCCTGTTGTTCTATATCATCCATATTCTTTACATCTTAATATCGCAGCTAACCATTGACCTCAGTTCGATTGCCGAACATGAAGTTATTTGACGTATTTTTTTGTCAAAGCGCCATGAATATAACAGTGCTGTTTGGTGATGTCGATGCTTTTTAATGGATGTCTAATTTTTTTTCGCCACGGTTCCATTTCAGTGATTTTCCATTTGCCAATAATTTTACTCATTCAATATATCCATGTGAGGGAGGGGCTAACGTCAAAGAAAAAATTTATGACACTCATTTGGTGTCCAGTTTAGTTGAATTTATCTTTTTTTCTTTCCGTATATTGTGTATTCTTTCTGATAATTGCCCTAGATTTATAAGGATAAAGACATTTAATGAGATAAAAGCAAGAATTCTATTGTCTGATAATATTATTTTCTCTAATTCATTAATATGTTCACTTTTTATTATTATAGAATATGACATATAAAAAGTTATTATTAATAAGACTATATTCAATAAAATATTTAATATTTGTTTTTTCATTAAATTGACTTCTCTATATTAATTGTGTTCAAAAAATTTAAGAGAATCATATAAATAGAGTGTTAACTCAGCCTATTATTTAAGTAGGTTTCTGATTTATTCCTACGATGGGGCACTAATGATAATGAAAAATAAGATAGCCATGGCAAAAAGTAAAAAAACATATAAAACCACTGATGAGGTATAAGGCTCATTATTTGAAAAATTTTGATCAACAGAAAACTCAAATGTGTATTTTTGCTCTTCTGCCCAAGAAATGAGTAAATGCACTAATGGCATATTTAAAGCGATTTTTTCTTTTTCTTTTATTGTTGTTGTCACACCAAGTTCAAACTTAGACCGCAAATATTGCCTACGTTCATTAGCTGAATTTTTATCGATACACCAAACATAAGGATGAAAAATATACTGTCCTTTAGTGGTCGATATTACCAGAGGAATATCAGACTGGCTTCGTGACGCTCACGGACATCCTTGTCCTTAGAGCTACTCAGATTCAGACTGATATGCTATCGTCCGGTGTCTCCCGTAGACCTTCGCACTACGCTGCTACGGTTTACTCCTTCCCCCATGACTTAACGCCTCATACATTTCGACGCGGCGAGATAATTCCTCGTGCTCTGCACATCGACATTATCTCAACGCTCTGAAATGATGGCTAGTCGCGGACTACTCGGAAGAATTTTAAACCGGACACCCATTAAAATTTTAAGGGAAACCGAACAAAAACAAAGACAATTTAATGGGTGTCCTTAAGTTTCTTTCTACTTAAGTTTTCTACTAAAGATATGTTGGCTTTACGCTGTATTTTTCATTCGCTAACCGCCATGGAAAGCGCGATCGCGCGAAGGCGTTTAGTCCGTGATAGGCAATGCCGACCGAGAAGGCGTATATGAGCGCTAGGGAGTGTAGCCTGAGCGCAGCGGTATGATTGCCGTAAAGTCATGTGAGAGCCTTCATGCCGGAGGTGTACCGAGCAGCTTGTGCTGCAATGGTATACGTAGGCTGGGAGGTGACACGGACGAATCAGGGCTAAGATAACGTCGCGTTTGCGAGTAGTTTTTAGGTAGGGATACCTAAAAAGTCGTCACGAGGTAGCGACACCTTTAACAATGAATGGGATAGTTTTTTAATGCTTCATGTCCAACAACAAAATCGTTCTCTATATCCTTATGCCGCTAATGATGAGGCTTTTTATATTACTGAGGCGGCTTGATATTCAGTAGCGGGGGGGCGGGTTGCACCTGTGTCCATACATGTCCAATAGTTTTCCAGTAGTTTTCCAGTAGTTTTGATTGCTAATTTATCACTTTATATGCAACAACAAGAAAAATTCTTGACATTATAAATATTTTAATTATAGAATCCATCCATCGTAGGATATTATTTTGGAATAATTCGAGTCAAAAAATGCGTCGAGAAAAGAAATGAAAAGCCTGTTTAATCCTGAATTGTTGCAGATAGCAAGACAGTTTAGAGGGGTATCTCAAAAATCTATCACTGATCAGGTGAGAATAACACAGGGCTATTTTTCAAAACTTGAAAAAGGGACAATGCTACCTAAAGCAAGCGATGTTCAACAAATTGCAGATATTTTAAATTTTCCTCTTTGTTTTTTTTATCAGACAGATGATGTTTATAGTCTTCCTATTAGTATTCACCCTATGTTCCGCAAACGAAATAGCTTAGGACAAAAAAAATTAAATAAAATATTAGCCGAATTAAATATTCGCTTAATACATATCCGATTTTTTTTAAAAAACTCTTGGTTAACGTCAAGTTATGAGCTTCCAAAACCATCTCCAGTATTGATAGAACCAGAGCAAACTGCAAGGATGGTTCGTCAAATTTGGCGAGTACAAAAAGGTTCTTTAAATAATTTAGTTGATTTTGTAGAGAAATCAGGCTGTCTTGTAATCATGTGTGATTTTCAAGATACCCGAATTGATGGTGTAACGATGAGTTTGCCTAAATTGCCACACTGTATTTTTGTTAATAAAAATATGTCAGCAGATAGGTTTCGCTTTACCTTAGCTCATGAGTTAGGGCATATCGTTCTGCATTCAATTCCCAGCGAAAATATGGAACAAGAGGCAAATGACTTTGCAGCAGAATTGTTAATGCCTGCCAATGATATAGAAGATCAACTGGTTAAACTAGATATTTATAAACTCTCCAGCCTGAAACCTGTTTGGAAGGTTTCAATGGCAGCCTTATTAATGAGAGCTAAAAAGCTAAATACATTAAGAGAGCAACAAATTAACTATCTATGGCGACAGCTTAGTGCTGCTGGATATAGAACGAAAGAACCACCAGAGTTAGATTTTGAAAAAGAAAAACCAACTGTATTAGAGATGTATATTGATCACACATTAAACAATGCAGTGGGCAACGAAGCCACACTTTATGAGCAACTATGTATAAGGGAAGATGAGTTCAAGAGGATGTATTTTATTGAATAGATACATCAAGAGAATTTGCCGAGATAGATAAGGGACGCCAATCAATTATCTATCTCAGCATGGTGCATGGGTCGTGTAACCCATACCTAGCACCGATGTGAATTAGGATATCACGCTTACGAGTATAGTTATTTACCCAGAAAGTGTAAACATTTCATGTCAATTAAAATTGGGTTACATCACTCTTAAAACATAAGGAAATATTTATGTTAAGAGAGAAAACTGTGTATGTACATGCGTATCAACGCTTCCGTTGTGGACGTTGGGAGCACGTTTCTGCACATTATCGTGCATTACCACGATAGTAGTGACTAAAACCCTGAGCAAGCAATTTTGTTTGCTCTCATTTTTTGAATGTAACCCTTTAAAAGGACATATTATGAGTATTACTCAAAAACCTGGTGAAACCCCAATCAAACCTGGGGAATATCTAGAAAAAAGCCCTCGTGGTGGAGCAGTTCCTAACGCCCGTCAAGTGACTATTGAAAGTGGAGATCCTAAGCTACCTCCCACACAAAAGCCAGGACGTACTTGGACACGAGTTTCAGTACCTAAACCTTAATATATCAATAGATAACATCATGTTAAGTGATGTTATCTAAAAACCCTTGTCTGGAAAAATATCTTCCAAAATATAATTAAAACATGCTTTAGAAAAAATAGATTAGTTATTTAGGTTTTTAATTGCAAGATTAACTAATCTCATAAAGCTCGGCATAGACTCTAAAAAACCGTTGGGCTTTTCTCCTATCCCTATGCAAGAAAACACATCTAGGATTTTTTAAAATAGTTCTAAAATCAAAAGCATTTTATAACCGTTCCAGCAATAAACTAATCCAATGCTTAACGGGCACATCGCCATCGGCTAAATGTAACTGGCAGCCAATATTAGCGGTGGCAATGACATCGGGTTGGTTCGCCCCCAAGGCAGCGAGTTTATTGGCTTTGAGTTTTTCAGAAATCTCTGCTTGTAATAAGGAATACGTTCCCGCCGAGCCGCAGCATAAATGACTGTTTTCGACATTGACGAGCTGATAGCCTGCGCGTTTGAGAATGGTCTCAACCACCCCGGTAATTTTTTGCCCGTGTTGCAGGGTGCAAGGGCTGTGGAAGGCGACTTTAATCGGCGTTTCTGGTGGGGTCATTTCCGGTAGCACTTCTTTGCCAATCACCTCGGATAAGTCTTTTGCCAAGGCGCTGACTTGGGCGGCTTCGTCCTTATAATCCTCGTCTTCAGCCAGTGCATGGGCATAGTCTTTTAACTCCACGCCACAACCGCTGGCACTGCTGATAATCGCCTCGACTTCGTTAAGATGGACTCGCCACGCGTCAATATTGCGGCGCATAAATTCTAAGGCTTCTTCATTCGCGCCCAAGTGTTGGCTTAATGCCCCACAACAGCCGGTTTTAGGCGGGCGCAGGACTTCGATGCCGAGTTTATCTAGCACTTGTACCGCCAGCGCATTGGTCTCTGGGGTGCTGACCGATTGTACGCAGCCTTCAAGCACTAAGACTTTGCGCGCGTGGTTTTGTTGTTTCCAAGGCAAGACTTTCGCTTTTGGCGGAATTTTTTGCCCCAGTTTCGCTGGTAGAAAAGGCTTAATTAAACGGGCGCTGGCGGTTAAAAAGCCATAGCGTTTGGGGTAAGGCACGACCAAGCGTAGCAAATAGCGTTGCAGGCGGTCTAATAAAGGGCGGGTGGTTTGCGTTTGTATATATTGTTGTCCGATGTCTAATAAACGGCTGTAATGCACGCCGGAGGGGCAGGTGGTTTCACAGGAGCGACAGTTTAAGCAGCGGTCTATGTGCAATTGGGTGCGGGCGCTGACTTCATTGCCCTCGAGCATTTGCTTGATTAAATAAATTCGTCCGCGCGGGCTGTCTAGCTCATCGCCTAAGAGTTGATAAGTCGGACAAGTCGCGGTGCAAAAGCCGCAATGGACACAGTTTCTGAGAATCGTATCGGCGGTTTTGCCCGCGCGGGTGGCGAGTAAATCGGCTGGTAATTGCGTTTGCACTGTTAAAACTCGGGATAAAGGCGTTTAGGATTAAGAATTTGTTTCGGATCAAAGGCGTGTTTGAGTTGCTTATGCCAGTGTAATAAGCCATCGGCAAGCGGTTGAAACATGGGGATATTATCCGGTGCATGACGGAACAAGGTCGCATGGCCTTCGAGTTCGTCCATGGTTTCGCGCAAGTGCTGTGCGGGGGTGTCGGTATATAGCCAGCGTTGCGCGCCGCCCCATTCGTACAAGGTGTCGCCCAAGTCTAGTGGCGGGGTTTTCGATGCCAAAGACAAGCGCCACAGGGCTTGTTTATTTTGGAAAAAATCATGGCGCTGTTCTTTGAGGCTGTGCCAAAACACCATGTCATTATCGAGCTTGTCGCCGCCGATTTGTGCCGCTGCGGCGTGAATGGCTTTGTCACCACCAGAGAGGCGAATATAAAGTTTGTCTTCATGAATGCAACTGGCACTTAAGGGATACGGGCGTTGATTGATTTTGTGTAAGGTTTTCAGCGCTTCTGCGGGCTTGTGCGCTTGTACTAAGGTAATTTCTGCCTCGGGTTTAGGCACAACTTTAATCGCCACATCGAGTAAAACCCCAAGCGTGCCGAGCGCGCCAGCCATTAGACGCGAGACATCGTAGCCAGCGACATTTTTCATCACTTCGCCGCCAAAATTCAGCACTTCGGCTTTGCCGTTGATGATTTGGCAACCTAAAACATGATCGCGCACCGCACCGCCATAAGGGCGACGGGGGCCGGAGAGATTGCACGCCACTGTGCCGCCAAGGGTCGCGCTATCAGCAAAATAAGGCGGTTCAAAACTGAGCATTTGATGCTCAGCAGCGAGGGTTTGTTCAATGTCGCTGAGTTTTGTGCCAGCACGAGCGCGAATCACCAATTCGGTTGGCTCATAGCTGATAATGCCTTGATGCCCGCTCAAGTCGAGCAATTCGCCCTCACTGGGGCGCACATAAAATTGCTTGCTGTTACCCGCTTGAATGGATAAAGGCTGGGCTTGCTTAAAAGCCGCCTCCACTTGGGCTTGCAGTGCCTTGCTTTGATCGTCTGTACTCATCTTAAAACCGTGGTAATTCAGGGAAGGGCAATTCGCCATGATGGACGTGCATTGCGCCAAATTCGGCACAGCGGTGCAAGGTCGGCACGGCTTTACCGGGGTTAAGTAAGCCTTTGTCATCAAAAGCGGCTTTGACGGCGTGGAATTGGGTCAGCTCTACACTATCGAATTGCACGCACATTTGTCCGATTTTTTCCATACCGACACCATGCTCGCCGGTGATTGTGCCACCGACTTCGACACAAAGTTCTAAGATTTTGCCACCAAACTCCTCGGTGCGTTCTAATTCGCCTTCTTGATTGGCATCGTACAAAATCAGTGGGTGTAGGTTGCCATCGCCAGCGTGAAACACATTCGCCACCCGTAGCCCGTATTGCTTGGATAGTTCGCTAATACGACCCAAAACCGTGGGCAGGTGTTTGCGCGGAATCGTGCCATCCATGCAATAATAATCCGGTGAAATCCGCCCCACAGCCGGAAAAGCCGATTTGCGCCCTTGCCAAAAACGTAAGCGCTCGGCTTCATCACTGGCGGATCTGACCTCGGTTGCCCCGTGGTGGTTTAAGATCTGTTCTACTGTGTGAATTTGGCTTTCGACTTCAATCGCCGAGCCATCGAGTTCACACAATAAAATCGCCACTGCATCGAGCGGATAGCCTGCGTGAACAAAGTCTTCACTGGCTTGAATGGCTAACTCGTCCATCATCTCCAGCCCAGCAGGAATAATGCCCTCAGCAATGATTGCGCCCACGGCTGCGCCTGCCTTTTCTATATCATCAAAGGCGGCTAAGAGGACTTGGGCGTTATCGGGTTTGGGTAACAGTTTGACCACCACTTCGACAATCACCGCTAACATGCCCTCAGATCCAGTCATCAAGGCGAGTAAATCAAAACCGGCATCATCCAAGCCGCTGCCGCCGATGGTGAGTAATTCGCCTTCGATGCTAACGACTTTGATTTGTTGGATATTATGCACCGTCAGCCCGTATTTGAGGCAATGCACGCCGCCAGCGTTTTCGGCGACATTACCGCCAATACTACAGGCGATTTGTGACGAGGGGTCAGGGGCATAATACAGCCCGTGATGGTCGGCTGCCTGTGTAATGGCAAGATTACGCACGCCAGGTTGTACCCGTGCGGTGCGCTGTTCGGGGTCAATTTCAAGGATTTGATTAAATTTAGCCAGCACCAATAACACACCTTCCTCGTGTGGCAATGCGCCACCGGAAAGTCCTGTGCCTGTGCCACGGGCAACCACGGGAATCTCTAGCGCGTGGCAATGGCGTAAAATGCTTTGTACTTGCTTGATGGTTTCAGGCAGCACCACCAACATGGGTAAATGTTGATAAGCCGACAGCCCATCACATTCATAGGGATGCAGCTCTTCTGTTTCTGTCAAAATCGCGCTGGGCGGCAAGCAATCATGCAGCTTTTGCAGTAATTGGTTTTTTTTCGTCATATACTGAAACCGAGGAAAGACATTAGCCTATCTTATGTTGAGTGTGTTTGCCCTAATTTCAATCAAGGCGCGCAAAAATTGCGGTCGATTTTATTCCAGCCTGCGGGCGCTTGGGGTTCGGGAACAAAAAGATAATAGTCTTGCCAAGCATAACCGAATTGAAAACCACTGTTAAAGTGATAAATCACCACGGGGTTTTTATAGGCATCGTACAAAACTTCACTCTTATTTTGTTCGCTTAAGTCAATCCACGGCAAATACTCGCGGGTGACTTGCAGGGCTTTTTCAAAACAGAGCGCTAGCGAATCTTTTGCCTGCTGGTCGAGGACTTCATTGCAATCCTGAGCATCATAAAAATCCACCACCGTATCGGCAAAAATCGCATCGCATTCAAAATCGAGCAAGCCCTCGACCTCGGCACAAACATCATGGTCAAAACAACTTAAGGTAAAGCGGTTGGCGGAATTATTCGGCTGTCCATCGCCAATACAACCTTTGCCACAGCGCCCAACGCAACCACCCGAAGCAAAGGGGTAAGGGCCAATAATGCGCTCATGTTCGCGGTCTTTGAACACGCCATAGCGCGCAATGGCAGGCTCGTTGATGCGTTCGCATAAGCCTGATGAGCGCCGCGTTTGTAATTCGTCTTCGGAAACCAAGTCCAACGGATGATGCAAAGGCCAATTGCTTAAGACCTCTAAACTGCGGTGAACATGATGCCATAAAGCTGAGTGTGTCTCTGGCAGGGGTAACAGCGGTTTAAGGACGCTGATATGTTGCTGTTGCTCGGCGTTGAGCTGGTTCGTATTGCCCGCGCTGCTGATGTGAATCACGCGCCGACCGGCTTGCAGTTGGTTATCCATCGTGATGCTCAGCCCGTCAATATCAAGTTTAAGTTGTTGCTGCTGCGCGCTGAGGCTTTGCGCCTCTAATACCAGCGGCGGATAGGCTAGGGATAAATGTGCAGCATCGTCTTGTTGCCAAGTTAATGCCGTGGCTATGCTGCTAAAGCCGCTGAGTAAGGCTAAAATAAACCATCGAGACATGAATATTCACCGTGTGTTTTTACAATTTGTGCGGTGATTATAGCGTATGGGGCTAGGGATAACACCGCTTCAAGCGGTGTTATCCCTCAAAAACCAAAGGTCACTGTCCATCGCGCACAAGCCGAATGTGTTTGTGGATGCCAAAGCCGGTCCAGCTGTCACCACCATTATTGAAATCCACGTACCATGCGCTACCTAAAAACTCGGCATTAGGCGAGTCTGACCAGACAGCAGCATTGGGATGATTGGGAAAAATATTTAAGTTAATCGCAGGATTATAACAACGCAGTTCCACAATTGAAGCCAACTCTTTAATATTGGGCAAACGCCAGTTACTCCCTTGATCAACAGCGTACTGCAAGGCTTGTTGCCAATCAAAATTACTCGCTGAACCACTACAATCAGCACCGCTTTGACTTACCAAACAGCGTTGCCAAATTAAACCTGTTTGCGTATCTGTAACCGTACCATCAGTGTTGATGTTAAAACGATCATCTGGGGTACTGGCAGGCATATTAGGATTGCATTCTTGAGCGTGAACGGAGAGGGATAATAGCCCAAAGAGGGATAACATCGCTCCAAGCGATGTTATCCCTTGTTTTCGTTGTAACATAATGAGATTCCTGCGTTAATAAGCAGGGCTAACACTGATCCAAGTGGTGTTGGCCCTCGTGAAAAAAACTTGTTGGCGTTATTTGTGTTGGCACTTTACTGTTCTGTGCATGGTAAGCACTGTAACGCCAATTTTCCATATGTGAGACAAAACCGTGGTCGATGGGGTTTTGGTGAATATAATAAATCAAATTGCGTAGGGCTTCTTCTACGCTGGAGACTTTAGGGATAACACCGCTTCAAGCGGTATTATCCCTCAAAAACCAAAGGTCACTGTCCGCCACGCACAAGCCGAACGTGCAGGTAGCCGTGACGGCTGCGGTAGTAGCTATATCCTCCATAGAAACTCACGAACCATGCGTCATTTGAATCGTAAGCATAAGGCGAGCCTGACCAATAATCTATATCAGAGCTAATATTCGGAAAATACCACCTATCTATCGCCAGACTATACTGTGCATAAGTGACAATAGATCGCAACTCCTCACGGTTTGGCATCCGCCAATCCTTATAACCACACCACCCCTCGCTATTCACCCGCGCCACATATGCCTGAGTATTGCAATAAGTACTGGGATTGCCAGATTGGTAGCCATAGCAAATATCCTTATCATCATCAGCATAGCCATCGGCACCACCATTGGTCGCAGGGTTGGTATCATACCAATTATAAAAATCATCAGCATCATGCAAGCCTTCATCGCCGCGCGCACCATTGCCGCCTTGTTTGACTTCCCACATCAAGCCGGTGACATTATCTTGCACACAACGCCCGCTATCAATTCTGCTAAAGCTAAAGCCGGCTATACCATCTAAGTAATCATTGTGTGTTGCGTCACGTCCGTGGGAGCAGTCTTGAGCAATGATGATCTTGCCTGTAGTACAAGTGTTATCACTCCCGTATTGATTAGGCCTACCCCCAACGTTGATTTCAGGTAGATCATACCTACCCGAAGTAATGCCTGTGTCGTTGAGTCTAGGTGTACCGTCAAAACTTATATCATCGTCAACAGGCAAAGCACTAGAGACAAACGCTTGTTGTAAAACTCGATTGCCTTCACTATTTTGATAATACACATTCAAACTCGGTTGGGCAGAACCAAACTCACCATAACTTTGCCCAAAGAAAAGCTTAAAATCGACGGTTTGTGCTTCGGGAATATAAAAAGCAGCAAAGCCCTCGCCATTGCCACCAGTTTTGTCATCAATCCAGCCGCCGATATTTACCCCGCCTGTGAAGGCATTGCCATTGAGGGTGATACCAAAACGTCCTCGCGGGCTATCTGCCAAACTAAAGACTTCTGAGACATAAAATCCGGCTTCTAGGATTGGTGTTTGGTGTTTTTGCCCTGAGGTGGTCTCAAAAGGACCATAGACATAGCTACGCTCACCTGTTGCTAAATTTTGTTTTTTAATACCAAAATTAAAGCTAGAAGAGCTAGAAGATGCCGTGGTGTATTTAAAAGCGGTAATGTCGATAGCCTCTGGCTCGGAGAGATAAAAAGCGGTAAACCCTGGGTATTTGCCATTTTCTCCCAGTACTGCACCAGAATTAAAGCCACCGGCATTTTTACCGCTGGATGTTTTGACCTGCAAGCCCCAAAAGCCTTCGCTTGCACCTAATGGCAGTCTAACTGTGCTGACATAAAAGCCTGCTTTTTCAATAGCAATGCTGTAACTACAACTGCTTGCATCACAGTTTGCCTGACTATGACCAAATGAAAACAGAAATAGCAATAATACAAAAGAAGATAAGTTGGGATGTTTATTTTTCATCTGTAATGAAGTCCTTCTGAACGATGTATTATTAATGCATTTGTCATTTTAAATCACAAATAATGTTTGATTATAAGTTCCCTTAAATAGGTTAGCAAATGTTACGCAGTGCAACCGTAAATCATTGATTATTCGTGGTGGGGGCGTAATATCAGTAATTTTCATTTTGTGAACTCCGTCAGTTGATATTGTTTTCAAATTATATTTCAATGGGTTATGATTTTTATGACGCTATGTTTTAGACAGCTGTCCGAACCATTGTGATCAAGTAATTGCTTGAATTAGAATTTTTTCTTTTGCTAAACTACTCATTCCGAATACCCTCGGATTTTATCCTATTATTGCGGCATTGAGTCCAAAATGAGAATTGTTGATTTTTTACGGTTTTACTTAAGCCTATCGCCGTTTCAGGTTAGAATAGCGCGCTTATCGGCAAAGCCTCTGTTGGACAACTCATGCAAATACAAACCTCTTCTTCTTTTATCACTTGGCTTAGTAAGCCTTGGCTGGTCGTGCCTTTGTTGGTTTTGGCGGTGTTGTTGGGTTATGGCAATAGCACTGATGCGCCATTTTATATGGATGATTTTTCCTCGATTCAGGAAAACCCTCGGATTTATAATTGGCCTGACCGGGATTTAAACACCAACCTGCAAGCCTTGTGGGAATACGCGCCGCTGCGGATTGTCGGCTATTTAAGTTTTGCCTTAAATTATGCCTACAGTCATTTTGATACCAGCAGTTATCATTGGGTCAATATCGGCGTACATAGTTTGGTCGGTTTGGCCTTGTTTTTCTTGATTCGCGGTCTGTTACAAAGCCCGCATGTCCGCGAGCAAACCACGCCCTTGATGTGGATGGGCTTGCCTTTGTTTGCCGCCTTACTGTTTTTGCTCCACCCTTTACACACGCAAGCGGTGACTTATATTGTCCAGCGCCTTGCCTCGATGGCGGCGCTGTTTTATCTCTTGAGTTTATTAAGTTTTGTCCAAGGGCGTTTGCGAACCGGGACAAAGGCGGCAACGGCTTGGTTTGTGGCTTGTGGCGTATTTGCTTTGCTGGCTTTTTTTACCAAACAAAATACCGTGACCTTGCCTTTTGCTTTGTTATTGATTGAAGCGCTGTTTTTTACCCATCAAATTAAGCGTTTTATGTTATTGAGTTTAGGCGTGTTTGCAGCCCTTTTCGGTGTTTGGGCAATTTTAGCTTTTGGTTTTGAATATCAGCCCTTTTCCCTCAAAGCCATGCAGGCAGTCACCCGCGAGACCACCACCATTAGCCGCACGGAATACCTCGCCACGCAAATGACGGTGTTGTGGACGTATATACGTTTGTTTATTTTTCCCGCCGGTTTGCATGTCGATTATGATTGGCTCAAGCTCACCGGTTTTGCCGACCCGAAAGTTTTAATGGCTCTCGCAGCCCATGTGGGTGTGTTGTTATTTGCTGCTTTTTTACTCTATAAAAAACAGCGCTTAGCGGCTTTTGCTTTGATTTTTTATTATTTAGCCCACAGTATCGAATCGAGTTTGATTCCGATTCGTGATGTGATTTTTGAGCATCGGGCTTATTTGCCCGATGTCGGTTTAGCGATATTTGTCGCTTGGCTCTTAACCGCTGTGTTGCCGCGTTGGTTGCATCCGCAAAGTTTAGCCGTATTGGCGATTATGTTGGTCTTGGCTTTAGGTTCGCTGACCTGGCAACGTAATCAAGTTTGGCGAGACCCGGTGAGTCTTTGGCGTGGTAACACCGAGTTAGCACCGAATAAAGCCCGCGCTTGGTCGATTTTAGGTAAACATTATTTACAGCAGAAAAACCCGGATGAGGGGGTTAAAGCCTTGAAGCATTCACTGGCATTGCAAAAAACTGTCAATGGCTCGGCGGTGAATACGGTTGATATTGTCAATTTAATCGTCGGGCTGAAAATGCTCAAACAATATGACAAAGCCTTGCAGTTGACCCGTAGCGTTTTGTCACAGCCGATTCAACCGCACTTAAAAGCCAAGTTTTTAATCAATCAAAGTAATATTTTCTACGAGCAAAAACGCTTAAAAGAAGCCGAAGCCTCCTTGCGCGAAGCGATTCGGGTTTATCCCGATAGCATTACCGCCCGCGCCAATCTTGCCAGCATTGTTGGCACAATGGGGCGTTTGGATGAGGCAGAGGTTTTATATCGTCAAGTGCTGCGTCTGAATCCCAATAATCCAGTATTACAGCGCAATTTGCAGGCATTGCAGCAATTGCGGCAGCAACAAGGGCAATAATTATGCGCGATAGTCGCCCGTATTTGTTTCCGACTGATTTCCCTGCGCTCAAACGCACCGCATTGCAAACTTTGCAAGTGAATTTGGGCTACCGTTGTAATCAGCAATGCCAGCATTGCCACGTCAACGCCTCGCCCAAGCGCACGGAAATGATGAGCGCCGAGACGATAGCAAGCGTGGTTGCAGCGCTAGCACGTTTGCAAGTTAAGCAACTGGATTTAACTGGTGGCGCGCCGGAATTAAACTCGGAGTTTAAAACTTTAGTACGAGCAGCGCGGGATTTGGGCGTGCATGTCCAAGACCGTTGTAATCTGAGCATTTTATTAGAGCCAGAGCAAACAGGCTTGGCTGAGTTTCTCGCCGAACAAGCGGTTGAAGTGATTGCCTCCTTGCCCTGTTATTTAGAAGAAAATGTCGATAATCAGCGTGGTTCCGGGGTTTATGATGCCAGTATTGCCGGGCTTAAACGACTGAATAAACTCGGTTATGGCAACAACCCAGCGTTAAAACTCAATTTGGTTTATAACCCTTTAGGCGCACATTTACCCCCGGCACAAGTAGCCTTAGAACAAGATTATAAAATCGCCCTCGGCAAACAAGGGATTGTTTTTAATCAACTCTATACCCTATGCAATATGCCGATTCAGCGTTTTGGTGGGCTGTTGTTGGCAACTGGAGAATTTGATTCGTATTTGAATTTATTAAAAAACGCCCATTGTCCTGATAACCTCGCCACGGTGATGTGCCGTAATTTAGTCAGCGTTGATTGGCAAGGTAAAGTTTATGATTGTGATTTTAATCAAATTTTGGGTTTGCCTTTGACACAAGCGGGGCGGGCTTTGCATATCAGCGCTCTCCATCTCGAATCGTTGGCAATACAGATGATCCAAGTCGGTGAGCATTGTTATGGCTGTACCGCGGGGCAAGGCAGTAGTTGCGGCGGGGCTTTGGCTTAGAAAGCGCGGCTAAAGCCGCGTTTCCAGTTATTGATAACGACTGGGCATATTTACCGCTTGTACGGGTGGAATATGCCAGAAGTAATGGCGAATAATCCCGACCCCGATAGCAAAGAACATGATAAACAGTAGCGGGATATTGCCCGTGAGACTGTAAAGCGTGGCTTTGTCATTGGGGATAATTTGCCCGTGTAGCACGCTAGGCTCAAAGGTATTGCTTTGTTGCACAATCTCGCCTTCACTATTAATAATCGCGGAAATCCCCGTATTGGTCGAGCGCAATAAAAACCGTCCGGTCTCTAAGGCACGCATTCTAGCAATTTGCAGGTGTTGCGAGGCGGCGATAGAATCACCAAACCAACCATCATTGCTGATATTAATTAAAAAGCTCGAGTGCTTAGCATGTTGACGTACCAACCACGAAAAAGCATCTTCATAGCAAATCGAAGTTGATACCACATGTTGTCCTGCGACACTGAACAAAGGTTGATAAGCATTGCCTGCGGTGAAGTCTGAAAAAGGAATCTTAATAAAATCTAACATCACTTCTAAATAACGCCTGAAAGGCATGTATTCACCAAAAGGCACTAAGTGTTGTTTATAGTAAAACCTATCGGTGGTCAGCTCATTATCAATCAGTACGGCGGCATTGTATTGATTTTCATCCTCATCTTTGTAAGCAATACCAACGACAAAATCGGTATTATTTTCTTTGGCTAATTTGCGAATGTCTTCAATGATGGGGATTGAGCGGTGATAAAAGTCAGGAATGGCTGTCTCTGGCCAGACAATCAGTTCTGCACTCAAATGTTTTTTACTCATTTCCAAATAACGCTGGGTAATGTCGTCTTTATGGTCGTGAGCAAATTTCATTTCTTGGGCAATATTGCCTTGTACTAAGGCAACTTCGATAGGGTCACCTAAAGGATTGCTCCATTTAACAAAACTTAAAGCCCCACCGCCTAGCCACAAGGCAGCTAAAGTTAGCCCCATGATTAAGCTTTTATGTTGGTCTTGTGACAGAGCCAAATAGACCAATAAGCTGGCACTAAATGCTGCCGCCCAACTCACACCATACACCCCCGCCAATGGTGCAAAACCTGATAAGGGGGCATCGAGTTGGCTATAGCCTAATAATAGCCATGGAAAGCCGGAAAATAACCAACTGCGTAGCCATTCCATGATGACCCATGCCGCGGGTAGTACAAACAATAAACGCGTGCTATCACACTTAGGAAATAAGCGGATCACCGCCCAGCCAATAAGCCCAATATAAGTGGCAAGACCGAGGACAAATAGTCCCGTTAGCCCCCAAGCGAGGTATAAGCCGATACCGCCGAACTGATCGAGGCTGATGTGTAGCCATGAGACCCCCATGCCAAACATGCCGATGCCATAAAGCCAGCCACGCCAAAAAGCCCGTAAAGGCGTAATTTTGTGCCAGAGAAAAAATAAAATCGCTGGTGATAAAATTGCCAATGGAAAATAGTTATAAGGGGCGAAAGCAAAAACTAACAGACCACCAAATAATAAGCTGAGCAAATCACCAATCCAAGGATGTGCTTGTATTTTATAAGAGTATTTTCTAAGCATAGGGATTAGTCCTGATAATGATAGGGGTCAGGATAACCAAGTTTTGCCAGTATCTGAGTTTCTAAAGCTTCCATTTGCTCTGCCTCCTCCGTTTGCACATGATCATAGCCTAGCAAATGGAGCACACCATGAATAATCATATGCGCCCAATGTGCTTGCCAAGTTTTACCTTGCTGTTTTGCCTCCGTGGCGATGACAGGTACACACAAAACCAAGTCGCCTAACCATGTTTCGGTGTCAATGCCTGGAGGGGTATCAATTGGAAAGGAAAGCACATTGGTGGCTTTCGCTTTATCACGCCATTGTTGGTTTAAGCTCAGGCTTTCATCGTTGTCAACAAAACGCAAAGTAAGCAGTGGAGGGGCACTAAAAGGCTCAATTGCCTCTATAAGGGCTGTATCAACCCATAATTGACATTCAGCCGCGCTTGGCATCTCTTCAGTAACCAAGATGCGCTGAATATCTAGTAGTGCCGTCCCTGCTGGGGGTTCTGAATTATTCTCCTCGTTTACGTTCATCGCTTTCCTCGGCATCAGCATAAGCTTCGATAATGCTTTGTACCAAAGGATGGCGCACCACATCTTTAGCACCTAAGTGGGTAAAGCTAATACCTTTAACACCATTTAGAACTTGAATCACTTGTTTCAGTCCTGAGCGCTGATGCCTAGGTAAATCAATTTGGGTAATGTCACCTGTGATCACCGCTGTGGAGCCAAAGCCGATGCGGGTGAGAAACATTTTCATTTGTTCGGTGGTGGTGTTTTGTGCCTCATCGAGAATAATAAACGACTCGTTAAGGGTGCGCCCACGCATATAGGCTAAAGGCGCGACTTCAATCACCGCCCGTTCGATAAGCTTAGTGACTTTATCCAAACCGAGCATTTCATAAAGGGCATCGTATAAAGGGCGCAAATACGGATCGACTTTTTGACTCAAATCTCCCGGCAAAAACCCAAGGCGTTCGCCCGCTTCTACCGCCGGACGGACTAAAATAATCCGTTGGACTTTTTCTGTCTCTAAGGCTTCAACAGCGCAAGCGACGGCGAGATAGGTTTTCCCTGTCCCTGCAGGACCAATGCCAAAATTAATATCATGGCGCAAAATCTCATCGATATAGCGGCTTTGATTCGGTGTACGTCCTTTAATCACGCCTTGTTTAGTGCGCAAGCTTAAACGTTTCCACTCCGGCTTAGCGGTTTTATCCGCATCAGTTTCGCTACTTTGCGCCTGTGAGGCTTGCGCGGCGAGATGGATTTGTTCAGGCATAAGTTGGCGTTCCAAAGTCGAGTCGTAGAGTTCGGTTAAAATCCGTGCTACTTGGGCAAGTAAGTCCTTGTCATCACCGTGTAAATTAAACTGGTGACCACGGTGTTGAATCCGAATATTAAAATGTTGTTCAAGCTGTTGTAAGTGGCTGTCAAAATGACCACATAAATTAGCGAGGCGCTTATTATCCTCAGGGTTTAAGCTTAGTTGCTTATCAGGCATTAGGCAATCACACCCCGTAATGAGTTCGGTAAGGCTTCGGTAATTTTGACATCAACAAATTGACCAATAAGGCTGCTATCACCGAAAAAATTGACCACGCGGTTGTTTTCGGTGCGTCCAGCGAGCTGGTTCGGGTCTTTTCGCGCAGGGTGTACTACCAATAAGCGCTCAATTGTACCGACCATCGCCACTGAAATGGCTTGTTCTGATTCAAGCAAGCGGTTTTTTAAGGTTTTAAGCCGCTGTTTTTTCACATCCATCGACACATCATCAGGGAAACCCGCAGCAGGAGTGCCGGGCCTTGCGCTATAAATAAAGCTAAAGGAATGATCAAAATTTAATTCCTCGACCAAGCGCATAGTGGCGGCAAAATCAGCATCAGATTCGCCCGGAAAGCCGATGATAATATCAGTGGATAAACTTAAATTCGGTTTCGCCTCGCGCAGTTTGCGGATTTTTTGTTTGTATTCAAACACCGAATGTCCGCGTTTCATCATCGCTAAAATCCGATCTGAACCACTTTGAATCGGCAAATGTAAATGCGCTGCCAATTCGGGAATTTCGGCATGGGCTTGAATCAGGCTATCGCTAAATTCAACCGGATGCGAGGTGGTATAACGGATGCGATCAATGCCTTCAATATCGGCGACATAATGCAGCAGCAAGGCTAAATCGGCTTCATCGCCATCTGCCATCGTGCCACGATAAGCATTCACATTTTGTCCCAGCAGGTTCACCTCACGCACGCCTTGGGCTGCCAGTTGTTCAACTTCAACTAACACATCTTCAAAAGGACGACTGATTTCTTCACCACGGGTATAAGGCACGACGCAAAACGTACAGTATTTGCTACAGCCTTCCATTACCGAGACAAAGGCGCTAGGGCCGTCGGCTTTGGGTGTGGGTAGGTTGTCGAATTTTTCAATTTCAGGAAAAGAAATATCAATTTGTGGTTTGTGTTGCTCGCGGACTTCATTGAGCATTTCCGGCAAACGGTGTAGGGTTTGCGGACCAAAAATCAAATCCACATACGGCGCACGCTTGCGAATCAGCGCGCCTTCTTGACTGGCGACACAGCCGCCTACACCAATGACTAAGTCAGGTTTTTTTCGTTTCCAATTGCGCCAAATGCCTAATTGTGAAAAGACTTTTTCTTGGGCTTTTTCTCTAATCGAACAAGTATTGAGCAATAAAACATCGGCTTCCTCGGCAATTTCAGTGATCTCAAGTTGATGCGAATTAGTCAATGCCAAGGCAATTTTGTCAGAATCATAGACATTCATCTGACAGCCAAAGGTTTTGATATGGAGTTTTTTCATAGGCTTGATACACGGGCTGATTACCCGCTATTTAATCGCTCCTGGTTTTTTGGTGTTGTATTCTTCATGAGATAACAGTTTTATAGGTAGCCAATGTTGCTGCCTGCGTTTAAACAACAAACGATAATCCTGATTGACCGGAATCGAAAGAATCTGCCGATCATGGTTTAGTTGTTTACCTTTAAGTTGCTGATAAGGCCATCCACTTGCTATTTTTTCTAAAATATCTCTGGCTTTTAATACCAGTTTTCTATTGGGTAATTTGCTCAAATCCACCACATCTTTGGAAAAAAGTGCATTCCACGCGTATTTTTCTTGACGTTCTTTTTCTTTGCTGATTTGTACTTTTTTTTCGTTGTGGCATGTATGACAAAATTGACCCATCCCCTTGTGTCCACAAGGAAAAGTCTTTTTACGCTTTGCCAAAATATCAATCCATTCTATAACCACAGTCCAAATTAAGTCTCTTATTGAACCTAAGGTTATCGGGTTAAAACTAATCTATAGGGTGTGTGCCAAACAGCACATTTAAGCGGCTATCAACACCCAATCATTATTAAAAAACAGAACACGTATTATTAGCGTAGTTTGCAAGGATTTGCAAATAATATTCTCTATATAAATATTTCGTGAAGATCTGGGTTGGTGCGGCGATGTTTTTTGTACAAACAGGCTGCAAGGATTTGACAAACGGGGGGTAGTGCGTCACATCAATTATTAATATTTTTGTTGTTTATCCCGCTTATACTGCCGACCGCGTAAATCTTTGCGTTGTCGATTCCAATCGCCGTTCTCCATTTTTTCTGCATCTTGCTCTGCCTCTTCGCTTTGTTGTTTTAATTCTGGAGCGTTATAAGCCTTGGCGGCTGAGTCCAAATAGCTAGAAGTATCCTTTAATAAACCTTTTGCCGCCTCAACTTGACCTTTATCTCGTAGCTTGACGGCTTCTTTGGTCATTTGATTTGCCAATAAGCCTACAGCCGCGCTCATGACATCGGTATCTACTTGCTCTTTATCGGCAAAGCTCAGTTGTAATTTCGCTTGTTGTTGCTGATTTTTTTGCTGTCCTAAATCAAAATAATCCATTTTACTCTCTAACAACGGGCGCTGTGTGCCTACTGTACCGGCGGGCACTTCCAGCTCTAAAATTACAAATTTTTCTGTATCTGCGGTCATTTGGTTTAGACGAATATGAATGCTTTGCTGCTTAATCTCTGCCTCTCGTCCCAGCACTTGTAGCGGACGCACACCAAGCGCACAATCAATAGAAATATGAATATCATTGGCAATCACGGTACTGGCATCGCCAAATTCTGCTTTAAAAATGGCGACTAAATCATTGGGTTCAGCAATAAAGGCATGGTTGCCATCGCTATAATTGGCAAGTTGACTCATTAAATCCTCGTTATAGCCATCGCCCAAACCGAGCGTGGTGACGCTGATACCTTTGCCCCCAATTTGTTGCCCGAGTTTAGATAATTCCGCCACACTGCTAGGCCCCACATTTGCTTGCCCATCAGATAATAAAATCACCCGATTGATATGGCGTTTATCTAAAAATTTTTGTACTTCTTCAGCCCCTTGTCGCACACCTGCATAAAGCGCGGTATTGCCATTGGCTCTTAATTGATTAATGCGCTGAGTCAGCTGTGTCGTATTATTGGCTTTGGTGGCAGGTGAGATAATCGTCACTTCAGAGTCGTAACTAATGAGTGCCATTATATCATCGCGATGCAAGCGCTCGATAATCATATGAGCGGCGTTACGGGCGGCAACAATTCTATCGCCACGCATAGAACCCGATTTATCTAATACCAAGGCGAGGTTCAAAGGGGGACGCTTTTGGGGATTGGCTATTTTGGGACTAATTAAAGCTACTTTGACATAGACTTTTTGGCTGGTTTGCACTTCCAGTACAGGCTTAGAGACCCCCAGTTCTAATGTTAAGCTCTCTTGTGCTTGTGCCAGAGGGACTAATAATAAGGCACTGAAATAAAGGGAAATTCTAAATGGCTTGAACATGAGCAGACTCCTTTAGTGGATAAGCGTAAAAATGCGCTGAAATCTGCCAATTGTCAATATCTATAGGCGTTTAAAAAATAGAATCCAGAAGGATAACAGCGTTTTGAATGCTGTTATCCTTCATTGCCTCACATCAGATCATAATACCAATTTTTACGCGCCGCTGGAGCGACGCAATACGCATTCCCAAGCTAGAGCTTGGGAACGAGTTGGAGTTATAACGGTAAATTAAACTTTATGCTCCATTTCCCCCAAGGCATTAAAGTCATCCAAGACACAATAAATCGCTGGGACTAAAAACAGCGCAATTAAGGTGGTCATTGCCAAGCCAAAGGCTAAGCTGGTGGCAAGCGGAATCAAAATCTGCGCTTGTAGGCTTTGTTCTAACAGCAAAGGCGCAAGCCCGGCGACCGTGGTAATCGAGGTCAGTAAAATCGGGCGAAAACGCGCTTGCCCGGCTTGCTTGGCGGCGATGGGCACGGCAACCCCGACAGCGCGGGCATTGCGGATAAACACCACCAACAAAATCGAGTCATTGACCACCACGCCAAACAAAGAAGCCATGCCGACGATGCTGGGCATGGTCAGTGGCAAACCTAAGAGCCAATGCCCGAAAATCACCCCAATTAAAGCGGTGGGAATCACCGACATCACCGTTAAGGGCGCAAGATAACCGCGAAATTGCAGCGCTAAAAGCATGTATACGCCAATCAAGCCGAGCAAGACATTGCGAATAATCGATTGTCCGGTTTTTGCTGACTCTTTGCTTTTGCCTTGGACATCAATGCTGAGGCTGGGATAGCGCTCTAATAACAGCGGGAAAATATCGGTTTTGGCTAAAGTTAATAATTCTTGCGCATTGGCAACCCCGCTTTGGACATCGCCTTGAACTGTCACCGCTCGCTGTGCATCAATGCGTTGCACCCGTGCCCAACCCCGGGTTTCTTCAATCTCGGCAATGCTGGTGAGCGGAATCAAAGCGCCGGTTTTACTGACAATTAATAGCTGTTCTAAATCACTGGGGCTGATGTCGCCATTGCTGAGTAAACGCAGATTAACTTCATAGATTTCTGCACCGGCGGCAAATTTATCTACCCGCATTCCTTGAAATGCGGTACGGACTTGGTTGCTGAGTTCGGTGGTGTCGATACCCAAGACCCCAGCGCTGTCTTTGAGGCGCAATTGGTATTCACGTTTACCGGGGCGCAAATCATCGTTGATGTCGATCACGCCTTGGTATTGATTAAACCACGCTTGCAAGTCTTGCGATGCGCCTTTGAGATCGTCCAAATTATTGCCAATCAAACGCACGTCAATCGGGCGACCGCCAGGGCCGATGGTCGGTTCGCTGAATTTGAGCGCGATCACATCGCTGAGTTTGCCGACTTCTTGCCGCCAAGTTTCGCGAAAACTGTCAATATCGGTATTGCGGATTTCTGCCCCGAGTAAGTCCGCCACTATCCGCGCCACATGCGGGCCGGTTTCGTAGGCATCGGGGTTTTCGCCATAAATAATGGTGATGTTTTTTACCAAGCTTTGCCCGTCTGGTTGCGCGGGGCTATAGTGGGCATTGGCGCGCTCTAGGGCAGCATTGATTTTTGTCACTATCACCTCGGTATGCGCCAAAGGTGTGCCTTGCGGCAACAGTAAACGCGCTTCGATAATATCACCATCAATATCGGGGAAACCGACAAACTTTAGCCGTCCACTGGCAGGCACTGACACCGCTAAAATCATCAGCATCAGCACGATGCCAATGGTGAAATAACGCCAATCAATCGCACGGCTTAATAAGGGTAAAAACAGCTTATCGCGGATACCATTGAAACCGCGCTCGAAACCTTGGCGAAACCGTGAAGGACGCTTATGTTGACCGTGGGCAAGTGAATGCCCCAAATGATTGGGCAAAACCCAAAAAGCTTCGATTAAGCTAACGCTGATGACCATGATCAAGACAATCGGCAACACCCGTAAAATTTGCCCGATTTCACCGCTGATAAAGGATAAAGAGCCAAACACCAATAAGGTGGTAGCAAAGGAAGACAAAATCCCCGGCGACACTTGTTTGACACCGTTGACCGCCGCATCCATCGGCGCATCGCCCTCTTGCATACGGGTGGCGATATTCTCAGCGATCACAATCGCATCATCCATCAGCAAACCGATGCCGATCAACAAGCCGACCATAGAAATCATATTGATGGTCACGCCGACCATTGGCAGGATAAACAGCGCGCCTAAAAAAGACACCGGCAAGCCCATTGTTACCCAAAAACTATAGCGTAAATTAAAAAATAGCCATAAGACCAAGAACACCAAAATCAAGCCTTGCAAGCCGTTACGCATCAACATATTAAGTCGATCTTTGACCACTGCTGAGCGGTTTTGAGTCAGGGTTAATTGAATCCCTTGCGGCACTTGCTGGTTTTCTACGGCGACAAAATCGACCACGCTGTTATAGGCATTGAGAATATCTTGAGAGCGGGTTTTAGTGACGTTTAACACCGCTGCGCGTTTGCCATCAAATAAAATTTTATTCTCTGCCCGATCAAAGCGATCTGTGATGGTGGCAATTTGTCCTAAACGAATCACCGCGCCATCTTTACCGCTGATAACCACTAAGTTTTCAAAATCCAACACGGTTTTGCGGCGATTATTAACCCTGAGTAAAATATCCTCGTTCTCACCCTCTAAGCGTCCAGCGGGCAAACTGATGCTTTGCGCCTTGATTAGGCTGGCTAAACCTGCTGCCGAGAGGCCATATTGTTGCAAACGATGTTTAGGCACTTCGATGCGAATATGGTGATCGGAAAAGCCTTTAATATTGACCGTTGCCAAGGTGGATAAATTCAACAAGCGGGCTTTGACATCCTCGGCATAGGCTTTTAATGCCACGGGATTTTCCGGCCCGGTGATTGCCACTGACACCACGGCATCGGTGCGCCCTAGCTCGGTGATAATCGGTGGTTCAATTTCACTGGGGAAATTGGTGATGGCATCAATTTCGGCATTTAAGTCATCCAAAAAGCCCATCATGTCGGCGCTCTCACGCATCACTGCGGTGGCAATGCCCACGCCCTCGCGCGCCTCGCAACGAATTTCGTCCAAATCGGTCACGCCATCGACCGCATCTTCAATCAAGCGGCAAATGCCATCTTCGACTTCATCGGTGCTTGCGCCTTTGTAAATCACCCGAATTTCGACTTTATCGTTTTTAATCGTCGGGAAGGTTTCGCGCTGTAAATCCGGCAGGCTTACCAAACCTAAAATCATGATCGCCAGCATCAATAAGTTGGCTGCCGTCGGGTGGCGGGTAAACCATGCAATCACAAGGTCTCTCCTTGCGCAGCTTTAAGCAATTTTTCTTCTAGTTCAGTGTCAGTTTTTGCCTCTAATAACATGCCGCTGACCGCAGGAATTAAATCTGAGATCACAACCTGCTCTCCGGCGGCTAAGCCCGATTTCACCACGCTTAAGTCGCCTTGATTAAATAACAGCTCGATTGGGCGCAGCTCAAGGCGGTTTTCAGCATTAATTAAATAGACTTGTTCATCATGCACAGCAACGCGCGGAATCACCAAGCGTTGCGGCTGTACTTGTCCTTGCAAGGTCACTTGCACAAACATGCCTTTGGACAACGGCGGGCGCTGCCCTGGAATCACATAGCTTAAAGGTTTGTCCACCGTTAAAACCACGCCCATAGCGCGGGTTTGCGCGTCGATATTGTCATGAAAACGGACGAATTTAGCCGGCCAATGGGCGGTATGGTTGCCCAAGTCCAAATGTAATCGCGGCTTGAACCCGGTGATTTTTAATAATTGTTGGTTCATTTGCTCGACATTATTGACCTGCTCACTGCGACCGATAAACAAAGTCCGTAGCGAAGACATGGAAATTTGGGCAATGATTTCGACGCTATCAATGGCATCACCCGCAAATAAGGCTTGCCCTTTGCCGACATATTGATGGGTTTCAATCGCCAATTGGCTAACGCGGAGATTAAACGGCGCACGCACTTGGGTATGTTCGAGATTGCGCTGAGCTTGGGCAATTTTGGTTTTGAGCACTTGGCGCTGGGCGGGCAATAAAGCCAAGGTGTTTTTAAGGTTTTGCACCCGAATTTGCGCACTCAATAAATTGCGCTCGGCGCTGTCGGCATTGCTGCGCGATAAAGTCCCGCTTTTAGCCAGCTTGCGTAAGCGTTGGGATTCTTTTCTTGCCAGTGTGACGCTGCGCTGTTCAATTTTTAACGAGGCTTTGGTATTAGCTCCACGGCGCTCTAATTCTTTTAGTTCTGCCTCTGTTTGTGCCAAGTTTAATTCATAATCGCTGGGGTCAATTTTAAATAAGACACTGTCTTTTTCGATAACTGCCCCATCGCGCAATTTTGGGTGCATTTCCAAAATTTGCCCCGAGACCTGTGCCACCGCCTTCCAAATTTTGGCCGGTTGCACCGTGCCATAACCTTGCACTTGCGGGATTAAATCCACTTGTGGCACGGCAATACTGCGCACTAAACGGCTGTTTTCCTGTGCCGTGTTTAAACTCGGCGGTTTTTTATTGCCCACCGCTTGCTTGAAAATAAAAATACCAAGAATAATCGGCGGCAATACCCAAAGAATATGCCAGCGGCTATGGGCTTTGTGGCTCATATGAATACCAGAGTTAAATCGGAAACGGCTTTGGTTTTGAATCGAAACCAAAGCCAAATGAATGTGTGCTGAAATTTAGCAGCTTCGTTGCTGGATGTCGATAGTTTTTAGAGGCTAACTTCAAGGCGTTAACCGGAATCGCGGCTTCAGCCGCGTCTGAGCGGGACTAAAGTCCCGACTCCATCATTGGCAACTACTATAACAAACGGATGGATACTTGTGTCTATATCACTTGTTTTGTACCATGCCCGCTTCTATTTTTGACCTTTCAGTGATCCTTTTGAGTTTGTTTCCCCCAGCCGCAGCACCTGAGTCACAGCCTTTAGCCGCACGTATGCGCCCGCAACAATTGGCGGATTTTGTCGGGCAAGCGCATTTATTAGCCGAAGATAAACCGCTGTATCAAATAATTCATTCAGGACATGTATCCTCGATGATTTTTTGGGGACCACCGGGCACAGGCAAAACCACGCTGGCGCGTTTAATCAGCCATTATGCCGATGCCGCTTTTATCAGCTTATCGGCAGTTTTATCGGGGGTGAAAGATATTCGCGCGGCAATGACCGAGGCGAAAAACAACCTTGCTCACAGGCAAGCGACGATTTTATTTGTTGATGAAGTCCATCGTTTTAATAAAGCCCAGCAAGATGCGTTTTTACCTTATATCGAAGACGGCACGATTATCTTCATTGGCGCAACCACGGAAAACCCCTCGTTTGAATTAAATAATGCCTTGTTATCGCGGGCGCGGGTTTATGTGCTTAAAAGTTTGCAAACCACAGATATTATCGCCTTATTACAACGCGCCTTAGAGACCGATCCAGTGTTAGCACGGCAACAATGCGCAGATGAGCAAGTAAGCCTTTTAGCCAAAGCGGCTGATGGCGATGCCCGACGGGGGCTAAATTTACTCGAAATTGCCGCCAGTTTATCTGAGGGTGAGATTGATGCCAGCATTGTGCAACAAGTGTTAGCAGGCGGGACGAACCGCCGTTTTGATAAAGCCGGGGAAACTTTTTATGATCAAATTTCGGCTTTGCATAAATCCATTCGCGGCTCAGCACCCGATGCGAGTCTGTATTGGTTGGCGCGGCTATTAGATGGTGGTTGTGATCCGCTCTACATTGCTCGCAGGCTGGTGCGTATCGCCAGTGAAGACATTGGCAATGCTGACCCCCGAACCTTACAACTGAGCTTAAATGCCTGGGATACGGTTGAGCGTTTAGGCGTGCCTGAGGGTGAGTTAGCCTTGGCGCAAGCGGTGGTTTTTTTAGCCACAGCAGCAAAAAGCAATGCGGTCTATAAAGCCTTTAAAGCCGCGATGCAAGATGCCAAACAACAAGGCTCTTTAGACGTGCCCTTGCATTTGCGCAATGCGCCCACTGAGTTGATGAAAAACTTAGATTACGGCAAACAATACCGTTATGCCCATGATGAACCGCACGCCTATGCGGCGGGAGAAAATTATTTTCCTGATGCCCTGCCAGAACGACAGTATTATTTTCCAGTTGACCGAGGATTGGAAATTAAAATTGCAGAAAAACTGGCGTATTTACGCCAATTGGATGCAGAACCTAAATAACTCATGTTACGCACTGAGCCTGTTTTGTCACAATAAAACGCTTTTCCACCTGTCTAGTGATTTTAGCCTTTGCGTAAAGCTGAGTAATATCCATCTTAAAGGAAATAGGCATTAATTCGCAGACAAATAGCCAATATCTGCATTGTTATCCGTACCGCCTTGTTTGCCATCTGCCCCAAAAGAGTACAGCGCAAAAGGTTGGTTATTCGTGCCATTGGTGTTGTATTGATAGGCGTTATTCCAAGGGTCTAGGGGTAAGGCTTCACTTAAATAAGGCCCTTTCCAACGGCTTTTGAGTTGCTCATCTTGCGGGGCATTTTCTAGTAAGCCTAAGCCCTCTTCTGTGGTTGGGAAACGGTCAATGTCTAAACGCATCATTTCAAGGGTGCTTTTGAGCATTTTGACTTGGGTTTTTGCGGTTTTGATTTTTGATTGATCCACATTGCCAAATAACTGCGGACCCACCAAGCCTGCAAGTAGCCCGATAATAACCAAAACCACTAACATTTCTAGCAAAGAAAAACCTTGTTGCTGCATATATTTGAGCCTTGTTTGTTGTTTCATTTTTTAATCCATTCTTGATCGTGTTAGTATGAGCGCCGAGATTATAACACCTAGCCTAACAGGCTCAAGACTAACGGCTGAACCCTATCAACTGTGGCGACTAGTGGTCATCAAGCGTCCCTTCGCCCAACCTTATGCGCAAACATGGCTATTTTAGATAAAACCCAAGGACATTTGGTACTGCGTATCGTTTACACAGGTCCTGCCCACTCTGGTAAAACCGAAACCGTGCGTCATTTAGCACAATTGTTGTTGGGTAAAGCCCTCGATGATGTGGTTTACTCACCCAGTGAAGCCAAGGGACGTACCTTATTTTTTGATTGGTTTGATTATCAAGGCGGCATTTTTCATGACTATAAAATTCGCTGCCAAATTGTCACCACGCCAGGACAAGATCTGCTCCGTGCGAGACGAACACAATTATTAGCCGATGCCGATGCGGCTATTTTAGTGATTGATAGTGATGAAAAGGATTTGAGTAGTGCCAGAGGACACTTTGATGAATTGTGTGACACCTTGGCACGACAAGATTATCCCGCCGCTTTATTGGTTCAAGCCAATAAACAAGATATAGATACAGCGCATTACCCCGATGAAATTCGGCAACGACTCAGCATTGCTGAGCAAATTCCTATTTTACCCAGCACGGCTATCGAAAGTTTGGGGATTCGTGAGACCTTTATCAAAGCTGTGGGCTTAGCTGTGGCTGAGGCAGATAATTTATTTCAGCAACAATTATTACCCACAGGACAACCTGATGTTGATAGTGGTGATGATTTATTGGCATTGATTCATAATCAAGAACAAGCCTTACAACAAGATGCCAGCTCGACAAAGGAGCCGCTTGTTGAGCAACGGCACATTGAAATCCCCAGTTTTAGTGCTAGCCACCTTGCAGCAGGATTTGTATGGCCACCTTTGGCCGGCAGACAATTATTTCGTCAACTACAAACCCTGAATCCAAGCATCGAATCTTGCGGAGAAGAGCGTTGGCAAAGCCATTTTGAACATTGGCAATTGCAATCACAGGCCGTATTCGCTCAAGGTTTAGCTGCAAAACGTCATTGGATTGAAGCGCTTAAACAATACAATCGCCTCTTACCGCAATTGGCTCCCGATTGTGCTGTATTTTTACTTAAAGCGGAAACTGGGGATTGGTGGCTGTGGCATATTACCCATTCAGGTGAATCTTTGGTTGAAAAAATACAATTAATTTTATATCAAAATAATCCCTCAGAAGTTGCCGCCCAATTGCTTGAATATAGCCGTTTATTCTTGGAATTATATGATGTTTTTTCTAAAGCAAAAGCAACCTATTTGCTGGATTTAGAGCATTTGAGTGTGGGCGATAAGGGGCTTTATTTTCACGGCTTTTTAGATCTCCATACAGAAAACGCTGCACATGATGCTTTAGATTTTTGGCACCAACAACTCAGAACCTATGTGCCGATAGATAATGACTTGCCACTGGATGTGCCCCAAACACTCAATGCTTTGACTCAAAATGAGGGCGAAGCTGCTGTCGTTGAAGTCCTCAGTGCTTGGCTAATCGGCGAATAGTTGCCTCATTTATCCGCTAAATTCCCTCTTTTATGATTGCTTATCCTTATTAAAATGACGGATAATTGCCACGGCGCTATTCTAACCCCTGCCACAGGCAGTAAAACTTCCAAAAATTATAGCGCATACCCAAAGGAAAATGAGAATGAAAAAAATATTACTTATATCAGCATTATTACTGGCTCCTCTGACAAGTTTTGCTGAAGATAATATTGGCGTTGCAGCCAAAGGCGGACAGCCAGAATATTTATTTATGGAAAAAGTCAGCCGTGATATGGCCGCTTCGACCACAAAAATGATTTCTGATGCCTTGGCAATTGGACGCTTGGTTATTTTTGCGCAAATGCCAAAAATTGGCGACCCTAAATTGGCTGATAAAGGCTTTGGTGCTGATGTATTTGCTGATCAATGGCAAACTGCTTTAGAGGCGCAACTGATTGACATCACTCCTAGACAACAACAAATTTTAGATAAATTGGTTTGGGCAGGTAAGCTCAGCATGGATATTAATCAAGACCGCATTAATACTAAAGGCGTTAAATATAAGCATTTTCTCCCCGCTAAATGGGCGCGGGAAACGGGTTTATTTTTTAATGCCAAAACGGGGATTTACAGTAAACAGCCCAGTGTCAATTATCGCCACCCCAGCAATGCGCCTGATGCACTAGAGAAAAAAGTATTAAGTGGCTTGGTGAAAGATGGGGAAAAAGCAAAAGCTACCGGAGAATTTACTCAAATGGGTAAACAAGCTGTTTATCGTTATTTTGATCCGGTTAAATTGATGCAGCCTTGCCTTGCTTGTCATGGTACGCCTAAAGGTGAATTAGACATGCTCGGTTATGAAAAAGATGGTATGAAAGAGGGTGATGTCGTTGGCATGATCAGCGTTGCCATTGCTATTGAAGAATAAACCTATAAGTGTCCCATTACTGTGTTTTTAATACGGTGATGGGACGGGTGCTAATCAATCGTTCAGATATAAATTAGCTATGCCTATTTTTATCTACATAAAACTCGGCATTAACTTTCAATTGGTGCGCAAAACTTACGCCTAGCTCACCAAAGTCCCAATATTTTCACCATAAGCCGCTTGGACAAATGCCCCTGATTGTTGCATATCTAAAACCCGTAGAGGGATTTGATGGCTGCGGGCTAAGACCACGGCGGTGATGTCCATCACACCGAGCTGTTGCTCAATAACACTGTCATAATCAAGTTTATTATAGCGTTTGGCGGTGGGGTTTTTCATTGGGTCGCTGTCATAGACACCATCAACCTTGGTGGCTTTAATCATTAAATCAGCTTGGATTTCGGCAGCGCGTAAGGCGGCGGCTGAGTCGGTGGTGAAGAAGGGGTTGCCTGTGCCTGCGGCAAAAATCACGCTATCGCCTTGGGCTAGGTAGTCGTTAGCAAGGCGATGGCTATAAACTTCGCAACTGTTACCAAGGGGAACAGCAGAGAGCACATGGGCGCGCATATCGAGTTTTTCCACCGCATCTTGGATGGCTAAGGCGTTCATCGCTGTTGCCAACATGCCCATTTGGTCGGCACTGACGGGATTGATACCGGCGCTGACAAGACCTGCACCACGAAAAATATTACCGCCCCCGACGACAATCGCGGTTTGTACTTTGGCTTCTTGTAGGGCTTTGATTTCTTTGGCGACAAATTGCATGGTCTCGGCATCAATACCAAATTGACCTGAACCCATGAGGGCTTCACCGCTGAGTTTGAGTAAAATTCTGGGGTAGGTTGGGTGTGTCATGCCGATGCCTTGGGATAGAAAACAGTAGAGACGTAGCAGTGCTACGTCTCAGCACAGCCACGCCTCGAAGACGTAGCCATGAATGGGGAGAGACGTAGCCGTGCTACGTCTCTACAGGATTTAACCTGCGGCTTTTTGTTGTGCTGCCACTTCTTCTGCGAAGTTTTCAACTTTTTTCTCGATGCCTTCACCGACTTCCATGCGGGTGAAACTGACCACTTTCGCGCCAGCAGCTTGAACGAGTTTTTCAACAGTTTGGTCAGGGTCTTTAACAAAAGGTTGACCTAAGAGAGTGACTTCGCCTAAGTATTTACGGATACGGCCTTCAACCATTTTTTCAATGATATTGTCAGGTTTGCCGCTGGCTTTGGCTTGTTCAGTGAAAATTTCACGTTCTTTAGCGAGCATATCAGCTGGAACTTCATCAGAGCTAACGCACACAGGGCGGCTAGCGGCGATGTGCATAGCGATGTCTTTTGCTAAGGTTTCGTCGCCGCCTTCAAGAGCCACGATCACACCAATGCGGCTACCGTGTTTGTAAACACCTAGGTTTTCGCCTTCGATTTGTACCACGCGACGCAGGCTCATGTTTTCGCCTAATTTTGCAATCAGGTTTTTGAGGCTGGTTTCTAAGCTCTCGCCATTGACTTCAACGGCATTCAAACTTGCGGCATCGGTACAACCGTTAGCCAAAGCGGTTTGGGCAGCGCCATCACAAAAAGCGATAAAGTCATCACCTTTAGCAACGAAGTCGGTTTCTGAGTTGATTTCAACCATGCAGGCTTTGCCACCGTCTTGAGCAATACTCAAAAGACCTTCTGCAGCGATACGACCGGCTTTTTTGGCTGCTTTTGCCATGCCTGATTTACGCATGTCTTCGATAGCGGTTTCGATGTCGCCATCAGCCGCTTGCAGGGCTTTTTTGCAGTCCATCATGCCAGCGCCGGTGCGCTCACGTAATTCTTTTACTAAAGCTGCGGTAATTGCCATACAGCTTGTTCTCCTATAATTGGGTTTTCCGGCTAAACTCAGGGTTTAGCCCGATGTTAATCTGTGATTTATGCGTCAGCTTTTGCGTCAGCAGCTGGGGCTTCTTCAGCAGGTGCGGCTTCTGCAACAGGGGCTGGTGCTTCTTCGGCAGGCGCAGCTTCAGCAGCAGGGGCTGGTGCTTCTTCGGCAGGTGCAGCTTCGGCAGCAGGGGCTGGTGCTTCTTCGGCAGGTGCAGCTTCAGCAGCAGGGGCGGCAGCTTCTTCAACAGGCGCAGCCTCGGCAGCAGGGGTGGCTTCTTCGACAGGTGCAGCTTCAGCGGCTGGGGCTTCTTTTTCAGCAAATTCGGTTTCACGAACGGTGTTTTGTGAAGCCGCTATAGCGGTACTGATAGAATCTGCTGCGCCTTCAACATATAAGCGAATCGCACGAATCGCATCGTCATTACCAGGAATGACGTGATCAACGCCTGCTGGGTCATTGTTGGTATCCACTACGCCGACGACAGGAATGCCTAAGACTTTAGCTTCGTTAATGGCGATTTTTTCATAGCCCACATCAATAACGAATAAAGCGTCTGGTAAACCGTTCATGTCTTTAATGCCGCCCAAGCTGCGTTCGAGTTTGGTTTGTTTACGGGTTAAAGATAACACTTCTTTTTTAGACAGTTTAGCAAGTGTGGCTTCATCACCTAACATCACGTCTAAGTCTTTCAGTTTCTTGATAGAGGCTTTAACGGTTTTGTAGTTGGTCAACATACCGCCTAACCAGCGATGGTTGATGAAAGGCATACCACAGCGTTCTGCCGCTGCTTTAACGGATTCTTGTGCTGCGCGTTTGGTGCCAACGAATAAGACTTTGCCACGTTTAGCAGCCATACTGCCTAAGAAGTTGGTCGCTTCTTGATACGCAGGTAAAGTTTTTTCGAGGTTGATGATATGGATTTTGTTACGTTCCCCAAAGATGTAAGGGGACATTTGTGGATTCCAGAACCGTGCTTGATGTCCAAAATGAACGCCAGCTTCCAACATATCACGCATAGATACGTTTGACATAATAAACTCCTTATTCAGGGTTAATATTCAGCACTCACCCCATGTCCGAACCAAGTTTGTGACTTAGCACCCAAGGGCATGTGTCGGTGTGTACTTAGATTTAACGGCAATCGTGCCGCTCTTACCTGTTTTTATGGCAAAGCATGGGTATAATGCTCACACTTGCCTTTCAGGCGTGCGCTTTATACCATATAAGCGTTTTTACAACAATCAAAATTTATATAAATATGGCTATTTCTTATAAAACTGCTGCCGAAATTGAAAAAATGCGGGTAGCAGGTCGTTTGGCAGCAGAAGTTTTGGAAATGATAGCCCCGCATGTGAAAGCGGGCGTCAGCACAGAACAATTAAATCAAATCTGTCATGACTATATCGTGAATGAACAAAAGGCAATTCCTGCGCCTTTGGATTATCACGGTTTCCCCAAATCTATTTGTACCTCGGTCAATAGCTGTATTTGTCACGGCATCCCCAATGATAAACAGCTCAAAGATGGGGACATTATCAATATAGACATCACCGTGATTAAAGATGGGTATCATGGTGATACCAGTCAGATGTTTAATATTGGCAAGGTCAAACCACGCACGCTGAAATTGGTTGAAGTCGCCCAAGAGTGTTTATACAAGGGCATTGAGTTGGTCAAACCCGGTGCGTATTTGGGCGATATAGGTCATGCCGTCGAAACCCATGCCCGCAAGTTTCATTTCAGCGTGGTAAAGGAATATTGTGGTCACGGCATTGGTAAAGATTTTCACGAAGACCCCAAGGTTTTGCATTATGGCAAGCCGGGAACGAAAGAAAAATTAAAACCGGGCATGACCTTTACCATTGAGCCGATGATTAACGCCGGAGCGGCGAAGATTAAACACCTGCCCGATGGCTGGACGGTGCGCACCGCCGACAGAAAACCCTCGGCACAATGGGAACATACCCTGTTAGTGACTGATAATGGTGTTGAGGTTTTGACTCAACGCCCAGATGAATCTTTTTAACCTTTTAGATGGAAGCTTTGATGTCTGATTCCAACAGCCAACCTATCCCGATTAAATCCAGTGATTTACCCCTTGCTTGCCCGCGTCCTGATAGTCCACTTTGGTGTCAGCATCCGCGCGTGTTTTTAACCGTTGATGCGGACGGCAAAGCCGTTTGCCCTTATTGTGGTGCAAGCTATCAGCTCGCTTAAAATCGCGTGCATTTCGTGGGCGTAAGCGCTACCATAGCCCCTTTGGATTGACAACGATTGCTTTAACCAGCGAGCCGCTGCTTTGTGCTGCTGGTACGCGAAGGACTTTTTGTGAACTTACACGAATACCAAGCAAAACAACTGTTTGAGCAGTACAACATCCCTGTGCCTCGAGCTAAAGTGGCTTTTTCAAGCACTGAGGCACTTGGTAACGCCAAAGAACTGGGTGGCTCACGCTGGCTGGTTAAAGCCCAAGCCCACACCGGTGGGCGTGGTAAAGCCGGTGGGGTTAAGTTACTCGATGATCTCACCGAGCTAGAACAATTCAGCGAACAACTCTTAGGCAGCCGCTTGGTCACTAAACAAAGCGGCGCAGAGGGGCAAGTGGTGTCTGCGGTTTTGATTGAATCTCCAGCCGAGATTGTGCGGGAATTGTATTTGAGCTTATTGGTCGATAGAAGCTCACGTCGCGTCACCATCGTCGCCTCAGCTGCTGGGGGCATGGACATTGAAGAAGTGGCGGCAAGCACGCCGGAAAAAATCCATACCCAAGTCATTCATCCCGCCACAGGCATACAAGCACATCAAGCCCAATCCTTAGGCTTTGCTCTTGGCTTAGATAAACCGGCACGGCAGCAATTGAGCCAAATTTTGCGGCAGTTGTATGCGCTATTTCTTGATAAAGATGTCAGCTTGCTTGAAATTAATCCCTTGATTGTTGATCAAACTGGGGAATTAGCTGCGGTCGATGCCAAAATTCAACTGGATGATAATGCTGTTTTTCGTCATCCTGATTTACAAGCTTTTTATGATGTCTCGCAAGTCGATGAGCGCGAACATAGAGCGGGCGAACATCAGCTTAATTATATTGCCCTCTCTGGCGAGATTGGCTGCATGGTCAACGGCGCTGGGCTGGCGATGGCCACGATGGACTTGATTCAACTCCACGGTGGCAAGCCTGCGAACTTTTTAGATGTGGGCGGTGGTGCGACCGCAGAGCGGGTCACCGAAGCATTCAAATTAATTTTATCCGATACCCAAGTTAAAGCTGTGTTAGTGAATATTTTTGGCGGCATTGTCCGTTGTGATTTAATCGCCGAGGGCGTTATTCAAGCAGCGAAAGAAATTGGGATTCAAATTCCGGTGGTGGTGCGCTTACAAGGCACGGCGGTTGAAGCGGGCAAAGCTTTGCTGGAGCAAAGTAACTTAAATTTACTTACCGCCGATGATTTGACCAGTGCAGCACAAAAGGCCGTTGCCGCAGCCAAGGGGCGTATCTAATGGCGATTTTAGCAACAGAAAATACCCGTTTGATTTGCCAAGGTTTTACCGGAAAACAAGCGACCTTCCATTGTGAGCAAGCGTTGGCTTATGGCACAAATTTAGTCGGTGGCGTGACCCCCGGGCGCGGTGGACAAACCCACTTGTGTTTACCCGTATTTGATACGGTTGCCGAGGCGGTCAGTGTCACCGATGCCAACGCCAGTGTGATTTATGTCCCGGCGGCCTTTGCCGCTGATGCGATTTTAGAAGCCGCTGGTGCGGGCATTGAATTAATAGTCTGTATCACCGAGGGCATTCCGGTTTTGGATATGCTCAAAGTCAATGCCGTGTTACAAGACTTTCCCAATACTCACCTTATTGGCCCAAATTGTCCCGGTATTATCACCCCAGATGTGTGTAAAATCGGCATTATGCCGGGAGCAATACACAAAGCCGGAAAAATTGGTGTGGTTTCACGTTCAGGGACGCTGACCTATGAAGCGGTACATCAAACCACGGAAAATGGCTTGGGGCAAAGCACTTGTATCGGTATTGGCGGTGATCCGATTCATGGCATGGATTTTATCGCTTGTTTGGATTTATTTGCCAAAGACCCAGCAACCGAGGGTATTATTATGGTCGGTGAAATTGGTGGCGATGCCGAAGAGCGAGCGGCTGCATTTATTCAAGCACAAATCAATAAGCCTGTGGTGGCTTATATTGCTGGAACCACCGCACCTGCGGGTAAACGCATGGGACATGCGGGCGCAATTGTTAGCGGCGGCAAAGGCACAGCCAAGCATAAATTTGCAGCACTGGCTGAGGCAGGTGTAGAGATTGTCCGCTCTCCGGCTGATTTAGGCGCGGCGATATTAGCGCAATTATCTAGCTAACAGGCTCAAAAAAGAACAAACCCGAGGGAATTATGATGAAAAAAGTAGAAGCAATTATTAAACCTTTCAAAATGGATGAAGTGCGCGAGGCTTTATCTGATGTCGGTATCACTGGGATGACCGTCACCGAGGTGAAAGGTTTTGGTCGCCAAAAAGGGCATACCGAACTTTATCGTGGTGCGGAATATGTGGTGGATTTTTTACCCAAAATTAAATTGGAAATCATTGTCGCAGCAGAACAACTCGATAGTTGTTTGGATACCTTGATTAATGCCGCAGGCACAGGGAAAATTGGCGATGGTAAAATTTTTGTGACCGATGTTGAGAAAATTATTCGTATTCGTACGGGTGAAATGGATAAAGATGCTATCTAAATACAGCTATTGTGGTGTCCCATTTATGGCAACGCCACTGAGTGTATGTGAATTGAGCACGCACGTAGTACAAGCCTTAACGCTTCATCATGAAGATAAGCGTTACAACAAAACTTAATCCAAGTTTTTAACACCTTGGCGCTTAGGTTTGAATTCACAGCAAAATCGGGTATGATTGTCGCCTAAAAGTTGACTTTTAGGATAGGCAATTGACTTAATATGGTTTCGATTACATTGAAAAACAGGTAGTAAGTGGTGGCAACAGATAATTCTGATACTAATTTCACAGGGATAAAAGTGATTGTTATCGATGATAGCAAGACCATTCGCCGTACTGCTGAGACCTTGCTTAAAAAAGCAGGTTGTGAAGTTGTGACCGCAACGGATGGTTTTGAATCCTTAGCAAAGGTTGCCGAATACCATCCAGATGTTATCTTCGTTGATATTATGATGCCCCGCCTTGATGGCTATCAAACCTGTGCCCTTATCAAAAATAATCCTACATTTAAGAAAATTCCTGTCATCATGCTCTCAAGTAAAGATGGCTTATTTGAAAGGGCAAGAGGGCGTATTGTTGGGGCAGAACATTATATGACCAAGCCTTTCACGCGGGAAGAATTGCTCAACACAATTAAAGCCTACGTACTGGATAAAAAATAGGGAAATTTCAGTATGGCACACATACTTATCGTGGATGACTCGCCTACCGATGCTTACTTGGTAAAAAATATTTTAGAGGGCAATGGTTATCAAACCTCTGAGGCATCAAGTGGTGCAGAAGCGGTAGAAAAAGCTGCGACACTTAAACCAGACTTGGTCTTAATGGATGTGGTAATGCCTGGGTTAAATGGCTTTCAAGCTACCCGTAAAATTACTAAAAACCCTGATACCAAGAATATTCCTGTGGTGATTGTCTCAAGTAAAAACATGGAAAGTGATCGAGCTTGGGGAATGATGCAAGGGGCTAAGGATTTTTTAGTTAAGCCTGTCAAGCAAGATGAATTACTTAACGCGATTAAAAACTTATTGTGATATAAGATGACAACAGCAGCACACCAAGCACCCTTTCAATGGCTCCAAGCACTTGAACAAAAATTCAGAGCTTATGGGGCAGGGTTGCCACAACAAGGTGAAGTGGAACAAAGTCTTTGGCAAGGCATTGGGTTTCGTCTACAAGACACGTTAATGGTGAGTCCTTTACCTGAAATCAAAGAAGTACTTTATTATCCAAAAATTTTGGCTAAAGTACCAGGCGCTAAGCCGTGGGTTTTGGGAATTGCCAATCACCAAGGTATTTTAATCCCCGTTGTGGATTTGAATGCTTGTTTAGAAGGTAGCCCGCTTAAACGTGATGGACGTTCACGGTTATTAATTATCGAACAAGCAGGTGTGACCTCAGGTCTTTTAGTTAGTGAAGTATTAGGGATTAAATATTTTCCAGAAGAATTCAGACAAACACTGGATCCACAAGCAGAAGAACAAAACAAATACAGCGGTTTTGTCAAAGAACAGTTTGAATTAAACGAGCAATTTTGGATGGTTTTTGATATGCATAAACTGAGTGAAAGTCGCCTGTTTTTAGATGCTGCTTCCTGAGAGTGAAGTACTAATTTGTTGTGGCGTGCAGAGTGATAAGCCAAGCTGTACTGTTATACAAACAACTTAGGTTTTGTAACCCAAGACACGACCTATAACCGTCAGTTAACTGACTGAATTTGAATACTTGTTTAATCTATACTCACATAGGTAGAACACAATATTAAGGATGGGAGTCCACAATATGAGTACACGTTTTTCAGCTAAGTCACTGGATAACAGTATCGTTATGATTGTGCTGGGCGTTTCGTTAGCTGTAGCCATGATAGGCACTGGTGTGGTTTTTTATAAAACCAATCAAGCTGCCAGTGTTGATGAAATTTATTTAAGTAATGTGACTCAATTACGCCTGTTAACCCAACAAATAACCCAACATGCCGCCCGTGCTGCCAATGGTAAAGAAGCCTCTTTCGATTCCATACAAAAACAACGTGCCAACTTTAAAAACACCTTAAAAATCATTAAAGAAGGCGATTCAGAAAGCGGACTACCCACAGTACCAGAAGAAGCCGCAGAAGCTTTGAATAAAGTTGAAACGGTTTGGGCAACCACCAACGAAAGTGTCAATCTCTTGTCTAAAACCCGTGAAGCAGTCATCTCCCTTTATGGCCGCTTTGATGAATTAACCGACTTAACTACCGACATTGTTGCCAATACCGAGGGTATGCTCGATAATATGATTGCAGGGGACGCTGACCAAGCGCAAATGTTCATCGCTACCCGCCAATTGATGATTTTAGAGCGGATTGGCAATAATATTCGTCGCTCCTTCCAAGGCGATGACGGTGCAATTAATGCTGAGGGGCAACTCGGTGAGGACATCACCACCTTCAATGATGCCACTGAAACCTTGCTCAATGGTAATGATGAACTCAATATTGCCGCAGTTGATGATGGCGCAGCACAACAAGCTTTATTAAATTTACAAGAATTATTCAATGAACGTACTCAAAGCATTGAAGAATTTTTAGATAACTCCGAACAACTGTTCCAAGCCAAAGACTCTTCGTTCGATATTTTTGAAAACAATCCCAATCTGCTTGGCAATATTGAAGTGTTATATAACGCTTATAACGAATCCATTGAACAACGCTTATATTCCAATAGTTTAGGAAATATTTTAGCGATTGTAACCGTTGTACTCTTAATTGTCCTATTTGTGGTGATGATTATCTCCGGTAAAGAACGTGCTCATGAAACCCGTTCACGCTTGAAAGAAAGTCAAGAAACCAATACCCGTAACCAAGAAGCGATTTTACGTCTCTTAAGTGAAATTTCTGATTTAGCCGATGGTGATTTAACCGTGACGGCAACCGTAACCGAAGACTTTACCGGGGCAATTTCCGATGCGCTGAACTACTCGATTGAAGCGCTGCGCGATTTAGTTATCAGCATTAATAAAACCGCTTTCCAAGTCACCACCGCCGCACAAGGCACGCGCTCTACGGCAACTCAATTGATTCAAGCTTCTGACCGCCAAGCACAACAAATTGCCAAAGCTGGGCAGGCGATTTTAGGCATGGCAAACTCGGTGAAAAAAGTTTCTGCCAACGCGATTGAATCCACCGACGTGGCGAAAAAATCAGTTGATATTGCGGCCAAAGGCGCAAATGCAGTACAAGATACCATCACCGGTATGGACACGATTCGCGAGCAAATCCAAGAAACCTCAAAACGGATTAAACGCTTAGGTGAGAGTTCACAAGAAATTGGTGAAATCGTTAGCCTCATTGATGATATTGCTGACCAAACCAACATCCTAGCATTGAATGCGGCGATTCAAGCGGCAATGGCAGGTGAAGCAGGTCGAGGCTTTGCGGTGGTTGCTGATGAAATTCAACGCTTGGCTGAACGTTCAGGTAATGCAACCAAGCAAATCGACACCTTGGTTAAAACCATTCAAAGTGATACTAACGAAGCGGTTAGCTCAATGGAACAAAGCACCGCCAACGTGGTCAGTGGTGCACGCCTAGCTGAGACGGCTGGTGGTGCGTTGACTGAAATTGAAAACGTTTCGGTACAGCTCGCTGAACAAATCGAGAATATCTCGCAAACGTCACGTACCCAAGCTGCGGTGGCATCGAATATCTCTGGTACCGTGAGTATTATTCAAGAAATTACCACTCAGACATTGCGCGGTACTAACGAGACGGCCTCCTCTATTGAACACTTGGCTGAACTTGCAAATGACCTGAAAACTTCGGTTTCTGGTTTCACATTGCCTGAAGATGTGGAAGAGTCTTTCGCTGATATGGGTAGTGACGATCTGTAATGAGATACGCAACGCTGGTTTGGGTTAAACCAACTATCGATGATACGTTGAAGCTAACCCGTCAATCTCTGGAGCAATTCGTTGAAAACCCCGACGATACCACGACTTTGCAAAGGTCGGTTAGTTGGCTAAAAGAGATTCGGGGTGCGCTGGTTATTCTCGACATTCATAGCGCTGTGTTATTGATGCAGTCGGTTGAAACGGTTGTGCAAGCGATTTTAGATGGAAAAATCAGCAATAAAGAGCAAGCTTATGACAGTTTGATGCGTAGCTTAATTCAATTGCCAAATTATTTAGAGCATCTGTCTCTAGGCTATGCTGATATTCCCATGGCTATTTTGCCCAGCATTAATAAATTACGTAATTTAGTTGGGCAAAAGCCACTACAAAGCAGTCAATTATTTTTTCCTGATCTAAGCCTTGCGCTTCCGGTTAAAGCTGCGCCACATTATCCTGATGATAAGCTGAAACATTTTGTACAACAAAAACGTGTGGCTTTTCAAAAAGGGCTGCAAGCTTGGTTACAAGCAAAAAATATTGCCGGTCTCAAACTACTGTTAACCACGACAGAACAACTGACCCAAGTCACAGGACAAGCACCCATTACGCGTGCTTGGTGGATTTGTGCGGCTGTTTTAGAGTCTGTGGCACAAAAAGGTTTGCCTGCCAATGCTGCCTTAGTGAGTTTGATTAAACAAATTGATGGTTTGATGAAGTTAATTGTCGCACATGGTAATCAAGCTTTACATGTTACGCCGCCAGAGCGCTTACTGACCCAACTATTATTTTATGCTGCGCACAGCAAATCCAATGGCCCGCGTCTACAATTAGTACGACGGACTTACCATTTGGAACACTGTTTTCCTAGCCAAGCTTTATTGCAATCAACCATGCAAGTGTTTGCAGGACCTGATACCGAATTGATGGCAACTATTGTGGAATTGATGCGCGAAGATTTTGTCAGTATTGAAGAAACTTTAGATATTTTCATGCGTGCTGATAATCCTGATACTTCTGATTTGTTACCTTTGATCGAAGTGATGCGCAATATGGCTTATACCTTATTGCTATTAGGGATGAATGTACAAGCGAAGCTGATGTTGAAACAAACCCAATTATTAAAACAAATTGGTGAAGGGCAAAAACATTATGATTTAGCGGGCATGTTAGAAATTGCCAATGACTTACTACATATCAATGCCGCTTTAGATACCTTGGCTAACCGAGGAACCCACGCTCGCCAACAAATTCAGCAAGAAAAAGGTTTATTAGAAACGCAATTTAAAGATGTATTAACGATTGCTGTGAGTGAAGCCAAAGTCGAATTAAGTGAAATGATCCCTTTGATCATGCACTTTATTGATAAAGGTGAAACTGATGAGGAATTTGAAGAAATTCCTGAGCGTTTTAATCGCATTATTGGCTTATTCCAAATTTTAGAGCGTCAGCGGGCGCAACAATTAGTCGCAGAATGTCGTAATTATATTCAAACGACCCTAATTGAAGGTAAGCGTGTGCCAAATGAAAACCAAAGTAAAGCCCTCGCTGATGCCATCATCAGTTTGGAACTATATTTAGATACGGTTGCGGGCAATCCTTTGGATGATAGTCAAGTGTTAGATACCACTCAGCGCTGTTTATCCCTCCTTAAAGCTGCCTAAGTAATGGTTAGCACCAGATTATCAATCAAACGTGCTTGTCCTAAATAAGCCGCTGCGAGTATGGCTAATTGTTTAGTATCCGTATTGGGCGCTTGTAAAAAACCCGCTTCTCGAATGGCAACATAATCGGGCTTAAATCCTGCACTTTGCAGCGCATTAAAGGCTTCTTCTTCTAAATACGCATAGTCACGTTGTCCATTTAAAATTGCTTGTTTGATACTTTTTAGAGTTTGATATAAAAGCATCGCCTCAGCACGTTCATCGAGACTTAAGTAGCGATTACGTGAACTCTTAGCAAGCCCATCAGACTCGCGGACGGTTGCAACAGATTGAACCTGTACCCGCATTCCCAAGTCAGCAACCATACGCTGGATAATACGCAGCTGTTGTAAATCTTTTGCCCCAAAAACCGCCACATCAGGGTCGAGTAAATTAAACAAACGATTGACTACAGTGCTAACCCCATCAAAGTGGACTGGGCGATAAACACCACAAAGTTGCTTGGATAGCATCGGCACATGTACTTGAGTGGTTTCGGCTAAAGGGCGCGGATAAATATCGCTAACACTAGGCAAAAATACCACATCAACACCTATTTTCTCTAATGCCTCACAATCAGTTGCTTCTGTACGTGGATAATCTTCAAAATCCTCGCCTTCGCCAAATTGTAAAGGATTGACAAAAATACTGACCCACACTTGATCGCAATGTTGTTTTGCCGCCTCAACCAATTGCAAATGCCCTTGGTGCAAATTACCCATGGTGGGCACAAAAGCTATGCGTTGCTGGCATTGCTGGCGTAGTTCACGTAAAGCAGGAATGGTTTTTATGATTTGCATGAAAATCTTGTCAAAATGCGTCTGACTGTGCTTATGATGGAAGCGTGGCTAAAGCCGCGCCTCCAAGACTTAATTAATAGGGTTTTTTACCGACATAATTCCCTGCAGGGGCATACTGACAGACCCATACTTGCGAGAAATCATCACAAACGGCATTGGCACAGCCTACTTCGGTGGTGGTGTTCCAAATCACTTGGGTATAGTGTCCACAAGCTTTACCTGCTGGGGCATTACAGCTATTGCTGGCATAATCATACCATTGCACTTCTGAACCCCAGCTATCGACCACTTGTTGGTCGCTGACCGCTTGCAAGCTGTTTTGCCAAATCCATTGCCCATTGGCATCTTTGGAATTGGCACTTTTACGTGGGCTTGCCCAATATAAGTTTTCCCCAGGACCACTGTGTTTCATGCCACAGCCATTTTTCTTCAATTCGTTTGCCCAAGCTTGAGATTTGGCTTGTAAATCGTTTGACCATTTCAAAGGTGCTGTGCCGACTTTAGCCCGCCATTCATTGTGGGCGGCGACCATATCGGCAGGCTTGGGATCAGCGGCAAACGCCACCGAGCAAGATAAACCGAGGATGAGGCTATAGTTTAGGAATTTATTCATGGCTTGGGTTCCTTGAATGAAGGTTAGGCTTTTTGCTGCATCGCAGCGCGTTGTTTTGCCAGTTGCAACATATCGAGCATTTTAATTGCTTCTTGCTCCATTGCCACCACTAAGGCATTGACCTCACCGCGCAAATAGCGGTAACAAAACAAAGTCGGAATCGCCACACTTAAACCCGCGGCGGTGGTAAACAAGGCCTTGGAAATCCCCCCTGCTAAGATGCTGGCATCGCCCACGCCTTGGGTGGTAATGGTGGCAAAGACTTCAATCATACCAACCACTGTGCCCAGCAACCCTAATAAGGGCGTAATTGAGGCGATAATGCCGAGCATGTTTAAATAACGCTCTAGCTGATGCACCACTTGAGCGGCAACTTCCTCAATGCTCTCTTTCATGATTTCGCGGCTACGTTGGCGATTCATTAGCCCTGCGGCTAAAATACGCCCCAAAGGCGAGCCTTTGCGCAAACTGTCGATATGGTCTTTACTCAATTGTCCTTGTTTGACCCAATCCCAGACTTGCACCACCAAGCCATCAGGGAGAATTTTTTTACGCTGTAGCGCCCAAAAACGCTCGATGATGATCACCGTCGCCACTAAAGAACAAAGCAAAATCGGGTACATTAATAACCCGCCTGCTTTTATGAATTCAAACATAGGTCTATCCTAGATAATTACTATTAGGCTGAATGATACGCAGGGCTTAAACGGTGTACTGCTTCAATCATGGCTTTGGTGTGTTCGGGGTCAATTTGTGGGTGAATCCCATGTCCAAGATTAAACACATGCCCCGCACCTTCGGTTACTTGCCCAAAGCTCTCGAGCACCGCTGCAACTTCGGATTCAATCACATCAGGTTGCCCATAAAGTACACAAGGATCTAAATTGCCTTGTAGTGCAACTTTATCTTGTAAGCGTGCTCGGGCGCTTTGCATATCACAAGTCCAGTCTAAACCAATCGCATCACAGCCGATTTCGCTCATATCCTCAAGCCATGCACAGCCATCTTTGGTGAACATAATCACAGGCACAATACGACCATCAGCTTCGCGGGTTAAGCCCGCAATGACTTTTTGCATATAGGCTAAAGAAAATTCACGGTAATGTTTTGGGCTAAGCACGCCGCCCCAGGTATCAAACAACATCACCGCTTGTGCGCCAGCGGCAATTTGGGCATTAAGGTAAGAAGTCACCGATTGCGCAATTTTATCTAACAGTTCGTGCATTACGGCAGGCTGCTCGTACATCATGCCTTTACTGAGGGCAAATTGTTTTGTGCCTTTACCCTCGACCATATAAGTCGCCAATGTCCACGGGCTGCCCGAAAAGCCAATCAAAGGCACGCGACCATTGAGGGCTTTACGAATGGTAGAGACGGCATCGACGACGTATTTCAGTTCATCATGCGGGTCAGGCACGCCGAGAGCTTTGACATCAGCCGCTCGGCGAATGGGACGCTCGAAATTCGGCCCTTCGCCCTCGGCAAAATATAAGCCTAAGCCCATCGCATCTGGAATGGTGAGAATATCGGAAAATAAAATCGCCGCATCCAGAGGATAACGGTCTAAAGGCTGAATCGTGACTTCACAAGCCAAATCAGGGTTTTTGCAAAGATTAAGGAAGTTCCCCGCTTTGGCACGGGTTGCACGGTATTCAGGTAAATAGCGCCCAGCTTGGCGCATTAACCAAACAGGGGTACGATCAACCGGTTGACGTAATAAAGCGCGAAGGAATCTGTCATTTTGCAAGGTGGTCATAAAGGCTCTGTCACTTTGAAAGGTTAAGCGAAACGTGCATAGTAGGACATCCGCTGGCAAAGCTCAACGGAAAATCGTGCTCTTTAGCTATCTTTCATGTTATCAATGCGCCCAATGGCACAACTAACGTAAGACACGGCTTTCGCACCGACGGACTCCAAGCCCTCAACGCTGCCCGCCTCAGGGTAGCCTTTATGCCTTAGGGCTTCGACCAAGGTCTCACGGCTGATGCTATCTGTGGTTTCAACAGCAACCAAGCCCGTTTCGACAGTGACCTGAATGTCACCCACCCCGTCAATATCTTTAAGGGTATTTTCAACTGTGCGCGCGCAACCGCCGCATTTGATATTTTCAACTGTGATTTGATGCTGCATATTCGTCTTCCTAAAAAGTCGGGATAATCATAACCTCGCCCGTTGGCTGTTTATCCTCAGGTTTTGTTGATAGGCTAGTCTCGCTTTTTTCAACAGCTTTGGCAACCACTGGGGCAGGCTGAGGTGCTTTTGGCGGTGCAGGCTGGGCTATTTGTTTTAATTGCTGCTGGATTTCCTGTTTCAAGCTTAATAATTGTGCATGTTTGGGGTTAATTGCCAAGCCTTGATTGATACTGAGCAAACTCTCAGAAAATACCTGCTGTGCGCGTTGGTTTTTGGCAAGTTTTAAATAATGCTGGCTTAATTGTGCTAAACCTTGTTTAGCAGCGCGATGCTTATCATCACGCAATAATATTTGTTGGTAATAACGTTGGGCTAAATTCCAGTCTTTTTTATCTTCTGCGGCTTTGGCTTTGGCTAACAGTTCGGCTAATTGCGCCGCTTTTTGTTTTTGCCCTTGACGACGATTTAAGTCCTCGACATAAGCCGAATCATTTTTTGCTTGTAAACTTAATAAAGTCGGATGATTAGGGACAACGCTTAAGCCCTTACGTAACATTACATCGCGCCCAGCTAAATCAGTTTTTTGTGCCGCCCATTGGGCATACTGCGCCGCTATTTGTTCTAAACCGGCCAACGCTGTGGGGTTGTCGGCTTGTAACTTCAGCACCGCTAAATAGGTTTGATGGGCATTATCGTCTACGGGAGTGGTGAGTTTTTGTGCCTGAAATTGGCGCTGAGCCTTGGCAAGTAAGTTGTCAATTTTTTGCTGCTGGGTTTGTGCCGCCACCGCTTGGCTTTGCTGGGCTTGCCAAGCTTTTTCTATGGCTTGCAAAGCCGGATTGTCGGGGAAGTGGCTTAAAGCCAAATGTCGCAATGCGTTTTGTTCTGGTGCAAGCGTGAGTTTATTAACATATTCTAAAGCCAAACGCGCTAAGCCAGCTTGCGCTTGACGCTGGTCTTTATCCAATAAAAAAACCGCCTGATAGCTGTGATAAGCACCGGCATAATCTTGTTGGTTTTGGAGTGTATCTGCTTGTTTTAAAAGTTTATCAATCGACACAGGCAAGGCATCAATTTTTGTTTCTGTTGAAGGCAGCGTCTCTTGTGCCACAATCGCTGGCGGTGGGATCGGTGTTTCTAGCTCCATCACAGGAGAGACAGACGGTGGCATCTGCGGTGCGGGCGCAGGCAAATACGCCCACGCCATCCCACCTGCCAGCACTGCGCTGCTTAAATACGCCCAATAATGCTTAGAATAACGCTGGCTTGGGGGTAATAATAAACTTTTAAATAAACTGACATTGGCCGGGCGTTGATGACTGTCTAAGGACAAGCCTTTGATAATTGCGGCACAGACGCGTTTTTCATGTCGCTCTTTGCCTAAATTCAGACTTTGGACTTGTTTATCATCTTGGATGCGTTCCATCGCTGGCGGTGGCAGTTTACCTTTGAGCAATAAATATAACAGCGCTGCACAGGCATAGACATCTGTCCACGCGCCAATATATTCCGAGCCTTGATGATATTGCTCGGGCGGTGAATAACCGGGTTTGAGCATGAGGGTCAAGGTTTGGGTGTGATGTCCATTGACGTTGACATGCCGCGCTGCGCCAAAATCAATCAAAATCGGCTGTCCTGAATCCAATAGCAAGACATTATGCGCCGATATATCCAAATGAAACACCTGTTGCGCGTGCATAATCGCTAGCGCATCCAAGATCGGAAACAGGGTTTTTAGGGCTAGGTTTAATGGCAAACGCCCGTCGTGCTGGCGCAATAAACATAAGGGGGTTTTGCCCTTGATATAGTCCATCACCATATAGCCGGTTTGATGGGCTTCAAAATAATGCCGGACGCGGACAATATTTGGATGGTCAAAACGCGCCAAATGGCGTGCCTCTTCAATAAAATGGTGTAAGCCTTTGGCAAACGCGGGGGCTTGCTCTAACAAGGGCACAACGCTCAAATCAGGCGCACGACTGGCAAGAGAGGCGGGCAAAAATTCCTTAATCGCCACTGTGCGCTTTAAGCGGTTATCAAAGCCGATATAAGTGATACCAAAACCGCCTTGCCCCAGCACTCGCCCCAACTGATATTGTCCGTTTAACAGCGACAAAGGCGGCAAATGCAAAGGGTGATGGTAATGATTCTCAAGATCATAGCCACACTGAGGGCAAGTCGATAGCTCGGTTTCTAAGACGGCAAAGCAATTAATGCAATTTGGCATCAACGTGCCTCTTTCGGTTTAGCATTAAAGGGTAATACCGTACGCTGGCTAAAGGGCTTGGTTTCACGCGAGCCAAGCAATTCAACTGCCTGAAAAAAGTCATTTTGTAAGCGCTGCATGGTTTCAAAACCTTGCGGGTCATAATAGACACAAGTATAAGGCACAGGGCTACGCAAATCCTCGCGGGCATTAGGTTTGAACTGCTGCCAAGCCAGTTCAATAAAACGCGGGCGACGACCATCAACAAAAACAATTTCATTATTATCAATCACGGCTAAATATTGTATCGAGCGAATCGGTACAAACAAATGCGGATCTTTATGGTGACTTAAACGCAAACGCATGGTGCGATATACATCAGCAGGTAATAATAAATCTTCTTGTTTTAATGGCTTTCCGCGTTCAAATTCAACTTGCATGATAAATCCTCCTTTGGCGGCACTATAATACGTCCCCTTGAGACAAGCAGAGATTGTACCTTGAATCCCTGCTTGCACAAATAACACCGTTATGAACGGCTAAGAGTCTATGCGACATATGAATAATCTACTGCAAATCCGCTATTTTTGTCTAATTCCGCGCTTTTATTTAAAGATTCTTAACGACTCACTCGTCGTTAAGTTCGCCTCACAAAACCACGGAATTAGCCTCAAAATATCTGATTTTCGCGACGATTCCCATACCTCGCATAGATTCTAAGGCTAAACAGCATTACTCAGGATTTAAGCCATAATCCACCACGCCAAACAAAATGGCATTGGGATCGGTCACAAGCTGCATATCTACCCACAATTTTTGTACACCAAATGGGGTGTAATAATGTAATTGAGGAATATGCAAACGATTTTCAATGGATAAAGTCGCTGCTTGGCATGAGGTGCTGGTTTGTATTGTTATGCCACAAGCATGGGGGTCAGCAACACAAAGCTGCTGTCCAGCTTGATAAGCGGCATCAACATCTGCTTGGGTATAATCCCCAGCTCGACGTGTCGTAGCTGCATCAAGTTCACCAAAATCGATGACTTGAAAAACTAAGCCGCTGCGCTGAGCTTGATAACGTAAATCAGCCCATAAAGATAAATCAGCAAACAAACTTTGATAAACCAATAAGGGTAAATGTAAATTCAGTTCAGCGTCTAAGCTAGCAACTGGGCACGCGCTTTGGACATCAATGCCACAACTCAAAGGATTTTGTAGGCAATCGGCTTGCCCTTGAGCTTTGGCTGTATCCAAATCAGCTTGGCTAAATCCGCTAGGATCAGTTGGATCAGTTGGATCAGTTGGATCAGTTGGATCAGTTGGATCAGTTGGATCAGTTGGATCAGTTGGATCAGTTGGATCAGTT
>JADGDE010000006.1:0-127512 GCA_016745035.1 Thiotrichales bacterium | reverse complement strand
ATCAACAGGTGAGGTATTCTCAGCCACAACAAAAGACACATGGGTCAATTCATAGCCTTCGTTTGTCGAATCAAATAAACGCAAATCATAACTGCCAACCGTGCTGGGCGCAGTAAATTCGAGCTGCCCTTGTTGATTGGCATTAAGATAGCGATAACTCAAATCATTAGCATCATTCTCACTAGCACTGCCATGTTCAACGCTGGAAGGTACTAAACCGACCCAAGCGGTGCTGGTCACATAGTCTTGCACATCAAATTGCAGCGCGATTTTTTCTGCTGGGGCAAACGTGGTTTTGGCTAAACTCAAACTTGCACGGGCTAAACCGACTTCAAAATCAATCCGACTGATTTCATAGCCCATGCCAGAGCTATCAAACATGCGGAAATGATATTCTCCTGTTGCGCTGGGAGCATTAAATGCCATTTGCCCTTGTGTTTGGCTATTGACATAACGATAAGATAAATCATGGGCATCGACTTCAGTGGCAGTCCCCGTTGCCACCGTTGCTGGAACTAATCCCACCCATGCCGTACTGGTCAAATAATCATGCACGACAAAACCTAAATCTATCGGCTCATTACGGACAAAGTTCAAACGTGGCAAACTCAAATCTGCTTTAGCCAAACGCACGGTAAACGGCGTGCTAGCAATTTCATGCCCCACATCTGAGGTATCAAACCAGCGGAAGTCATAATCGCCCACCTCAAGTGGTGCAAAAAAATTCACTGTGCCCGAAGCCTCGCCATGACTATAACGGTAAGATAAATCATGCGCATCATTTTCAGTTTCATCTCCGTGAGCGACATCACTGGGCACAATACCAATCCAAGCGGTGCTATCAAGGTAATCGGTGGTTGAAAAGCCCACATCCACCGACTCACCCCGCACCAAATCAATATTGGCTGGGCTTAAGTTACCTTTTGCCAAAATTAAATTAAAGCTAACAGAAGCGGTTTCAGCATCACTTGTGCCACTGGGAAACATGCGAAAATCATACTGCCCAACATCACGTGGGCCGGTAAAATTTAACACCCCCGAACTGAGCGTATTCATATAGCGATAGGATAAATCATGTTGATCGGCTAAGTCTTCGCTACCATGAGCCACACTGCTGGGTAACAAGCCTACCCACGCGGTTGAATGGCTACCACTAGAATTAAAATAGACATCAATAGCTTCACCTCGGACAAAATTACCTTTATCCAAGCTCAAACTGTCAGCCCATACCGGCGTATTAATGACCGTCAATAGACTGATTAAAACAAGCGATTGATAGCGCATGGAAACTCTCCATTGTGAATGTTAGGGCTATACTCGAACTATAGAAGAAATTAGCGCATTTGTATTGCTAAAAAAACAGAGAGGATAATTTTAAGAAATAAGCGTATTAAATTAGGGGTTATTCCCGATACTTGCAAAAAAGACAGCGCTATTAAACAGGGTTTTAAGCTACAATAGCGCCTCCCATTTTTGGACTGATTTGCTACTTATGCTGCCCCGTTATATCAAAAAAATCTTACGCGCCCGTGTCTACGATGTCGCTACTGAAACGCCTTTAGAATTGGCTGCTAATTTGTCGCGGCGTTTACAAAACCGCGTGTTGATTAAACGCGAAGACCTACAGCCAGTGTTTTCTTTTAAGATTCGCGGAGCCTATAACAAAATCGTCCAGCTGACAGATGCCGAAAAAGCCGCAGGCATTATCGCTGCCTCAGCGGGTAATCATGCTCAAGGTGTGGCGCTGGCGGCGCAAAAACTTGGCATTCGCGCCCTGATTGTCATGCCTAAAACCACGCCGGATATTAAAGTTCAAGCGGTGAAAAATTTTGGCGCAGAAATTATTTTACACGGCAATAGCTACGATGATGCCGGGGTTCATGCCAAAGACATGGCAAAAGCCCAAGCTTTGACTTTTATCCCGCCCTATGACGACCCCGATGTGATTGCTGGACAAGGCACGGTCGGCATGGAAATTTTGCACCAGCATAGCCAAGATATTGAGGCGGTATTTGTGCCTGTCGGTGGCGGTGGCTTAATTGCGGGGGTTGCCGCTTATCTGAAATATATTCGCCCGGATATTAAAGTCATTGGTGTCGAGCCAGAAGATGCCGCTTGTCTTAAAGCCGCTTTAGAAGCCGGGCATCCGGTGACGCTGCCACAAGTGGGCATTTTTGCCGATGGTGTAGCGGTGGCGCGCATTGGTGAACACCCGTTTGAAATTGCCAAGCAATGGGTCGATGAAGTGCTAACCGTCAGTACCGATGAGATTTGTGCGGCGATTAAAGATATTTTTGATGATACCCGCGTAGTCACTGAACCCGCTGGCGCTTTGGCATTGGCGGGGCTAAAAACTTATGTCGCCCGCAATCAATGCCAAGACCAAAACCTCATCGCTATTGCCAGCGGTGCGAATATCAATTTTGACCGCTTGCAATATGTTGCCGAGCGTACCGAAGTTGGGGAAAAACGTGAGATTTTATTGGCGGTGACCATCGATGAAAAGCCCGGCAGTTTCCGCCGTTTTTGCCACACATTGGGCAATGCCACCATTACCGAGTTTAATTATCGCTATGCCGATAGCCAGCAAGCACAGATTTTTGTCGGTGTGCGAGTTTCGGGGCTAGAATCTGAGCGTCTGGCTTTGATTGAAAAACTCGCTGAGCATGATTATGCCGTGATTGATTTAAGCGATAACGATATGGCAAAAGAACACGTCCGCCATATGGTTGGTGGGCATTGTCACCGCGCCGATATTGATTGCGTTTGTGAAGAGCATATTTGCCGCTTTATTTTCCCCGAACGTCCGGGGGCTTTGTTGCATTTTTTAACGGAAATGGGGCAACGCTGGAATATTAGTTTGTTTCATTACCGCAACCATGCTGCTGCTTATGGTCGGGTGCTGATGGGGGTGCAAGTCTGTGAACCTGAACTGGATGATTTTAAATTGTTTCTCGATAAGTTGGGTTATACCTATCAATTTGAAGACGATAATCCCGCCTATCAGTTATTTTTAAATTAGAGTCTATGCGGAGTATGGGAGTCGTCGCGAAAATCAGATATTTTGAGGCTAATTTTGCGGTTTTGTGAGGCGAATAACGCGTTATTTAACGAATAAAAGCGCGGAATTAGACCAAAATAGCGGATTTGCAGCAGATTATTCATATTTCGCATAGACTCTTAGTAGAGCCGCAGCAGTGCTACGGCTCTAGCATTTATTTGCCGTTTAGCAATGCTGCCATGGTTGTACCCATGTCAGATGGGGTAGGTGCTACTTTAATTCCAGCCGCTCTTAATAGCTCGACTTTTTCTGCGGCACTCTCACCACTAGAATTAACAATCGCTCCCGCGTGTCCCATGCGACGGCCTTTAGGCGCGCTTAAACCAGCAATATAAGCGGCCATTGGCTTGCTCATGTGCTCTTTGAAGAACTCGGCTGCCTCGGCTTCTTGAGGGCCACCAATCTCGCCGATGATCATCACCGCGTGGGTTTCGTCATCTTGCTCGAAGTGTTCTAAAATTTCGCGGAAAGAACTCCCGTTGATTGGGTCGCCACCGATACCGACACTGGTGCTGATACCAATGCCCAGCTCTTTCATTTGCGCTGCGGCTTCATAACCTAACGTCCCTGAGCGCCCAATCACGCCGACATTGCCTTGTTGGTAAATGTGACCTGGCATAATGCCGAGCATGGCTTTACCGGGGCTGATTGTACCGGCGCAGTTAGGACCGGTTAAGATCATGCGTTTATCCGCTTCAAGGGTGTTCATATAACGCTTAACCCGCACCATGTCATGCACAGGGATGCCGTCGGTGATAGAGACGCAGTATTTAATGCCCGCTTCTGCCGCTTCCATGATGCCATCGGCGGCATAGGCAGGGGGTACAAAAACGATGCTAGCTTCAGCGCCGGTTTCGGCAACCGCTTCTGCAACCGTGTTGAAAATCGGGCGGTCTAAGTGGGTTTGTCCACCTTTACCGGGGGTCACACCACCAACGACATTGCTGCCGTATTCGATCATTTCTTCAGCGTGAAAAGAGCCAATACGCCCGGTAATCCCTTGGACAATGATCGGGGTTTTTTCGTTAATAAAAATACTCATGTTAGCCCCTTATTTCCCTGTAGCCTGTTTCCATGCTGCCACGACTTTTTCTGCCGCATCAGCCAAGGTTTCTGCTGTAATGACGCTGGTATTGCTCTCGCGCAAAATCCGTTGTCCTTCTTCGACATTCGTGCCGGAAAGACGCACAACCAATGGCATATCAATTTCACGTTTAGCAAGTAAGTCAACGATGCCTTGGGCAACCCAGTCACAGCGGTTAATCCCAGCAAAAATATTGATTAAAATCGCCTCGACGGTATCGTCAGCTAAGACTGCTTCAATTGCAGTGGCAACCCGCTCAGGGGACGCACCACCACCAATATCGAGGAAGTTGGCAGGCTCGCCGCCAGCGTGTTGGATCATGTCCATCGTTGCCATCGCCAAACCTGCACCGTTAATCATGCAACCGATGTTACCCTCTAAGCCAACATAGCTTAAGTCGTGTTGGCTGGCGTTGGTTTCGCGGGGATCTTCTTGGGTGGTGTCGCGTAATTCAGCCACAGCCGCTTGACGATACATCGCATTTTCATCAAAGGTCATTTTTGCATCTAAAGCGACGATGTGGTTGTCTTCAGTCAAGACCAGTGGGTTGACTTCCAACAGGTTCGCGTCTGATTGAACAAAAGCTTGATAGCAGTTCATTACTGTGCGGGTAGCGACATTTAAGGCTTCGGTTGGTAAGTTAAGACCAAAGGCGAGTTGACGGGCTTGGAAAGCTTGTAAACCCACGGCTGGGTCGATAGAGACGGTGATGATTTTCTCTGGGGTTTCGGCTGCCACTTCTTCGATGTTCATGCCGCCTTCGGTAGAGGCGATCAAGGTCACGTATTGGCTGGCTCGATCCATGATGATGCTGAAATAGAGTTCTTTAGCAATCGCGCTTGGCTCTTCAACATAAACGCTGGAGACCAATTTGCCTTCAGGACCGGTTTGGATAGTGGCGAGTTTTTCACCCAACAGTTTGCCACACATTTCTTCGATTTCTTGATGGCTGGAGCAAAGTTTTACCCCACCCGCTTTACCGCGTGCACCGGAGTGGATTTGTGCTTTGATGACCCATTTGTCGCCGCCGAGTTCGTTGGCTTGGTAAATGGCTTCATCTTTGGAATGGGCAATACCGCCTTTGGGAATCGGTACGCCAAATTTCGCCAACAGTTGCTTGGCTTGATATTCATGAATATTCATGCGCTGAAATTACCTTTATCGTTCTAAGGTGTTAGGCAAGCGCTCTGTTCGGTTCTGTGTTTGTGCTGTTATTTAACTGATGTCACGCTTCATTATTCAAGTTTTTTACCTGCATAGTGAAGCTTAGCTGTGTGGTTTTTTATACCCTTAAGGCATGAAGAAGCCTTTGCGTAACATCTGTTATTTAAGGAGAACTGAATCTAAACCCTTGCGAGAATTTTTGTTACACAGTTAAGGCGAGGATGTAAACCCGCTATGGGGCTGATGAGAGCCTCAACTGTAAAAAGGCTTTAGTTGCCTTTAGCTTGAATCGCATCGTCAATATTGACAATGTTTTCAGCCATACGCGCAGAGGCCGCATCGATCATACGACCGTGCAATTGTGCAGCACCTCGACCTTCACGCGCCGCTTCATCTAAAGCTTCGAGAATTTGTTTCGCGTGGGTGACTTCTTTTTCTGGTGGCGTATACACATCGTTCGCCAGTTCAATTTGCGATGGATGAATTGCCCATTTACCATCAAAGCCAAGTGCTGCACCACGGCGAGCGGCATCTTTAAACGCTTCTGGGTCGTTAAAGTCACCAAAAGGGCCATCGATAGGACGCAGGCCATAAGCGCGGCAAGCGACGAGCATTTGCGATAAGCCATTGTGCCATTGGTCGCCTGGGTAATCCGGGTTAAGACCGCCGATAACGGTGGTACGAGCGCGGCAGCTAGCGGCATAATCAGCCACACCAAAGTGCATGGCTTCAAGACGTTCAGCGCGGCCGTGCTTGGCGATTTCCATCACGTTTGCCATACCGAGGGTGGTTTCGATTAAGACTTCGATGCCAATGCGATTTTTAAAACCTTTAGCGGTTTCGATTTGGTTTAACATCGCTGAGAGCATGTAGACATCAGCTGGAACCCCAGCTTTAGGTAATAAAATGGTATCGAGGTTTTCACCTGATTGTTCGACGATTTCAACTACGTCGCGATACATATAGTGGGTGTCAATGCTATTGACACGCACAGAAATAGTTTTGCCATGACCACGCCAATCAAGGTCGTTCAGGGCATCAATAATATTTTTACGGGCGGGAATTTTATCATCCGGTGCCACCGCGTCTTCTAAATCTAAAAATACATAATCGGCTTCGCTGGTTAAAGCTTTTTCGATCATGCGAGGGTTGGAACCGGGGACAGCGAGTTCGCTGCGTTGTAGACGTTGTCTGGCTGGAGCATAACCAGTATGGCTCATAGAGTATCCTTTGTTGATGTTATCAATAAGTTAGCGCTAAAATAGTCGCTGAGTATATCATAATTTTCTTATGGTTGCTGATTGGGTGCAGTGCTTGACCGCATATCTAAGGGATAAAATATAGTTTTAGCTCTTATATATCAGTGAGATAGAATGCGACTTTGCAATTCGTGTCAACTGCTGTCACAATATTAGAATATTATTAAACACTTAAATAGGAGCCTTGTGCAAGCGCTGATGCACACTGAGCACACTCATGATAAGCAAACTATCGCGTTTTTCCCTGACAGCCTGGTGTCTTTGCCTTGGTTTAAGTCACACGCTCCATGCTGATATACCTCATTTAGACGTGATTGGCTTCTCGCCCGATGGGCGTTATTTTGCTTTTGAGCAATATGGTTTTAACGAAGGGCAGGGCGTACCGTATAGCAATATGTATTTTGTCGATGTCGAGCGCAATGCTTATGTTACCAAGCCGATTATTCATGAAGCTAAAAATGACGACCCAAAAGCCGATATAGAAACCCTCCAAGCCCGCGTCCGTAACCGTAACCGCATTTTCTCCCAAAATATATTTGAAGACTTAAAATTGCACTATCCACTGCCAGGGCAACGGGTTATTCATCATCCGGTGACCGATTTAGGGGTAAAAAATAATCAAGTTAGCTTTACCCCAGATATTCCTTTCGGTGGTTTGAGTTATGACAAATATGATTTAGATTTAAGTTTCAAACAGATTGACGAGGGTAAAAACCTCAGTTGTCATGGCATGGGCAAACCGAAAATTTTTAAACTCACGCTCACACATAGCGGTGGTCAACAACAAGTGCTACAAGAAGATAAGCGTCTTCCTCCTAGCCGGGGCTGCCCTTTGAATTATCGTATTCAAGATGTCTATTGGTATAGTTATCAAAAACATAACTATATCGCTGTGTTTATCAATGTCATTTCCGCTGGTTTTGAAGGCGAAGATATGCGTTATTTGGTCGTCACGGCCGAAGTCAAAGCACCTAAAGTGCGTAAAAACCCTAAAATCACCTTACCTCCTCGCCCACAAGCCACACCCCCAAAAGTGGAGGAAAAACCAGCAGCCCCCACTCCAATAACTGATAAGAGGACAAACTCATGACCGAATATCAACAATGTTTCCAAGGCTCTTTTACCAGCGCTTTGCGTTGGCCACAACTCGATGAGCTTTGGAATACACTTAAACAACAATCCGAGGGTTGGTATATTTACTTTGTTGGCAAAGATTTGCCCGAACACAGTGCCGACAGCGATAGTTTGATGCGTTTTATTGAAGAAATAGACGGCTTATTGCGCAAAGAACACAAGCACGATTATTGTGGCATCGTCTACAGCGATGATTTTCAAAACCCCAGCATGATCAAAATTTTTGATCCAAAAAACTTGGGTTCCTCTTGTGGCAGCTCTGGGCAAATTATCCCCCCGCGTTGGGTTTTAAGTAAAATCCCTCCCGATGAGATTGAAGATCAAGCACCCATCCCCATGAATAGACAACGTTGGTGGCAAAATTTGTGGCAAGTTTCCACATAAAGTCAAACCAGATAGATAAAGCATGTTGAGGTGTAATAAATGAGTGAATGTGGTAGCGAACCATTTGCCCTACGGGTAATTGGCGATAGTATGGAGCCTGAATTTAAAGATGGCAATATTATTATCATTGACCCTGATGCGGTGGTCAGTGATGGGGCTTATGTTTTTGCTGTTGATGGTATCGATGGTGATGAGTATATTTTTCGGCAATTACGCATTGAAGACGAGAAGCATACACTCGTGCCTTTAAATAAAAACTACCCTGAAATCCCCATCAGTGGGCTTGAGCAAGTGCATGGTGTGATTATTCAAGGCGGTGGTTTACGCCGAGGTCAACGTAAAAGCTATGCTTAATAAGTAGATAATGGCAGGGACTTAAGTCCCTTTACCGCATTTTTAGCATTGATAGCGACAAACGTTCATGCTCAAATATTGCGCATACGCCTCGCCGTTTTCAAGCCAGTCCTCTATCGTTTCTGAGCTATTTAAAAAGCTTTGCTGAAAACATAAACCATAAGGGAATTTTGCCGCGCCTTGAGGCTCGACAATCACTTCGCCCAGCTCTACAAATAAACTAAAAGCCGCAGCTTTGTTGCTTGTGGCCACAAATGCCCCTGCGCTATGTTGATCAAATAAGTCTTGGACTTGTGCTTGAAAGCCTGCTGGGCTTAACGGGGTTTTTTGATAAAAGTCGTGATATAGCGACTCGGTTTGTGCCAATAATGCGGCTTTGAGCGCTTGGTTATCAGCTGCTTGAATTTGCCCTGCTTGCAGCATTATTGGCGCTGTCGGCGCATCAGTGCATATCAGCTCAGCATCATTTTGCCAGACTAATATTTGTCCTTGTGCCACTGCGCTGAGCTGTTCATCGCTTAAAGTTTGTAATTGTTCGCTTAAGCGTTCAATTATTTTCATCGGCGAAGACATCTTCTTCATCCTCTTCTTTACCCATGACAAATTCGGTGGCGACATGGAAGCCATGACAATCAACACAAGTGGACTGGAGTTTATTCTCGGCATGAATACCGCCATGACATTCTTGGCAGCTATCAATGGTCGGCAATAATAAATCACTACTTTTTTCCGATTCAGCTGCCCAATGACAAGTAGTGCAATTCATGGTCAGATGTTTATCATGATTGTATTTTGCCCGAGGTAAAAAGTGTTGATTGATACGAACAGGGGCAATTTCCCAACGCGGCGGATCGTCTTTGACTTTCTCGACTTCATGGCATTCGATACATAAACTAAACTCAAACACATCGGCGGCGACTTCTTCAGCTTTATTGCGCGCCCAGTCTAGCGCGATCATACGCTCTTCCCCAGTTAGACTTTCACCGGGGAAACGCCCTTGGGCAACAATATCAGGCACATCGCCATCGCCATGGTAATCGCCTTCCAGCGCTCTAGTGGCATAGTATTCTTGCAAAACATGCATGACCTCGCCCGATTGCCCGTGTGGCACGACCCGAAACGGATCCGTCGCCTCAAAACTGAGTTGGTGACAGTCTTTGCACAAGGCATTGAAATCAATCGGGCGGAAATGGTTTTGCCCGGGTTCATGGATATGACAATCATCACACCAGAGCCTAAAAATGCCATCAATGGTCTCCAAGCCTTTGCGAGACACATGCGGCGCATGGGGGAAATTCAGGTTGGAAAATTCACGAATATTGACATCTTGAAGCATGAGGTCGCGCTCGGTAATTTCTTGTCCATCTTCGTAGCTGATCAAAGTCGGTTTAAAAGCCGGGTGGTCGTGTTCAAAATCACTGGCATCTTCAAGTACAGTGTCATCACCAATTTGGACTTTTAAGTTGCCGTGACATTGACTGCACAGGGTATCATCACGTTGTACTAATTGGCGTTTGCCATTATGGTCTTCGTGACAACTGGCGCAGGGGCTGTTATGCAAGGTATCGAGGTCAAAAAAGTTGGGATCAACATGATGGTAGGTTTTTTTATGACAACTGACACAAGCTTTATCAGTGACTTTTTCAAAAGCTTTTTCATGACACGTCGCACAATCTTCTTTAAAAAAATGATGCGCTGAGGCGACTGTGCCTGAATTCCAAAACCGATCACTGATAAGCATGGGTAAAGGCGGCAGGCTGACATATTCTTCTTTATCTTCAGAATACCATTCTTCCAGTGCGATCAGTTTTGGTTCATAAAATTCGCCCATGTAAACGCTAAACCAAGGAATGGCAAAAAACAAAATTAAAATACTGCTAAACAACCACCATGACCAGCGGCGAATTTGCTGACTATCGGCTTGATTATGGAGTTTGAAGTTTTCTTCGTGGCTGCTGTCTTGATGCTGGGCTTGATTGAGATGATTGTCGACTTCAAGCATGAAGTCTGGGGCATCATTATGGCTCTCAATGGGGATTTGTTTGACTTTAATATCGGTGTTACCGATACGCAGGGTATCACCAATATTCAAAGTCGCTGATTGGGATAAACGCTCATTCACCCGAATCCCTGATAAGGTGCGAGCTTGAAGTAAATAATGCCCGTTAGGGAGTTCGGAAATCACCGCATGTTGCAGTGCCACACGCAAATCAGGCAAAAATAAATCCTGATCCACACTGCGCCCGATCGTGAGGCTGTCTTTATCAACAAGCTTGTCTTTATAGACACGCCCGCTACGACCGTAATGATTAATGTGGCGGATTAAACAGCGCATGGTAGTCTCTTAGTTTAGAAGCGCCCGTAGTCATCGTCTAGGCGTACGATGTCATCTTCTCCTAAATAGGTGCCTGATTGTATCTCAACGATTTCTAGTGGAATTTTGCCGGGGTTTTCCAAGCGATGTGCTGCGCCCAAGGGAATATAAGTCGATTGATTTTCGGTTAATAAAAAGCTTTTGCCATCACAATGGACTTTGGCTGTGCCGCGCACCACGACCCAATGTTCGGCGCGGTGATGGTGCATTTGTAAGGATAAACTTGCGCCCGGATTGACTTGGATATGCTTAACCTGAAAACGGCTGTTTTCATCTTCGTCCATGACTTCATAATAGCCCCACGGACGGTAAACCTTGCTATGCAGCTCCGATTCACAGCGCTCGCTGGTTTCCAATTGGGCAACGATATCTTTGACATCTTGCACTTGTGATTTTTCTGCGACTAACACCGCATCGGCCGTCTCGACCACCACCAAATTATCCAAGCCGACCGCAGCAACCAAACGATGCTCAGCGCGGATATAGCAATTGTGAGTATTTTTCTCTAACACGTCGCCTTGGCAATAATTCTGCTGTGCATCTTTATCTGCCACCGACCATAACGCCGACCATGCGCCAATATCATTCCAACCGGCATCCAAAGGCACGACGGCTGCTTTGTCAGTGTGTTCAAACACCGCATAATCGACCGAATCACTACGGCACTGGGTAAAACTTTCTTTATCGACTCGAATAAAATCGCTGTCTAAATCAAAGGCACTTTCTTCAAAGGCTTGGGCACAGCTTTTATGAATATCGGGCGCAAAGCGCTGTAATTCATCCAAATAGGTTTGGGCGGAAAATAAAAACATACCGCTGTTCCAATAATACTCACCACTCTCGACATAGGCTTGCGCGGTGGTTTTATCTGGTTTTTCTTTGAAAGCATCGACCTGATAGGCATCGCAATCCTCAAAGCCTTTGCCTCTGTGGATATAACCGTAGCCTGTTTCTGCACGGTCAGGGACAATGCCTAGCGTCACCAGATAGCCTTGGTTAGCAAGGGCATGACCTTGTTGGACTTGGGCTAACAAAGCATCCGGATTTTGAATTAAATGATCGGCCGGTAAAACCAACAAAACGCTGTCAGGGTCCTGATCCAAAGCCGCATAAGCTGCAATGGCGATAGCAGGAGCGGTATTTTTTCCCACAGGTTCGAGCAAAATACTTGCAGGCTCCTCAATCTGGCGCAATTGTTCAGCGACCAAAAAGCGATGGGTTTCATTGCAAACCACAATGCTGGGATTGCGCCCTTGTAAGTTTTTTAGCCGTAAACTGGTCGCCTGCAATAGCGTATCATCATCATACAAAGCTTGCAGTTGTTTGGGATGTAGTTTGCGTGATAAAGGCCAGAGGCGACTACCAACACCACCGGAGAGGATAACAGGGGTAATCATGTGCTAGTCTTCTTTCGTGTATTGCCCTTCAATGGTGACATTGCCGGTTTTTTCACTTTGCTGGGTTTGTCTATGGGCTTGTTGTTGCTGACGCTGATAAGTTGCTGCGCCCTCGGCGCTAAAGCCCCGTTGTTTGAGTTGCTGGGCGATGAGTTGCTTACTTAAAAAATGGCTGATTAAATCACGCGGGCCGGGTAATAAACACATTAACCCCAGTCCATCGGTAAAAAAACCTGGCGTGAGTAACAACACACCGCCGATGAGCAGTAAAATCCCATCCATCATAGCTTTGGCAGGAATTTCGCCCCGATTCAAAGCGGTTTGTACCTTTTGCAAAGTATAAACGCCTTGAATACGAAGTAAAAAACTGCCGACAATCGCTGTGAGCAGAATAATGCCCAGCGTTGCCCAAAAGCCAATCAGGCTCCCCACTTCCATCAGGAGATAAATCTCCAAAATGGGAATGAGGATAAAGCTCCACAGGAGAACGCCGCCTACACTCATCTGTGTGCAGGTAACAACAAGATGTAGGTCGTACCTTTACCATTTTCGGTACGAATATCGATCTTACCGTCCATCATTTGCCAGAAATGAGCACTGATAGCTAAGCCTAAACGCACGGACTCATTACCACTGGTGGATTCATGGACATCAGAACGCGCCAAGGTTTCCAAGAGCCAATCACGGTGCTGTACTGAAATACCGCCGCCCATGTCACTGACAGAGAATTGGATCCACTCTTTACCCGCGATGCTCTCACGACTAACATTCATCCCAATTTCACCTTGCTCGGTCACGGCGCTGGCGTTATTGAGTAAGTTAAACAAAATTTGGTGCAAGCGGGTAATATCGGTTTGCATCGTACCAATGTCATTGGGGCAATTGACCGCCAGATTGTTACCATTTTGTTTCGCCAACAAGGTTGCAATGCCCTCGACTTCTTCGACCAAATGCTGAATTTTGCAGGTTTCGGAATGCAATTCGATTTTGCCAGATTTGATTTTAGACAAATCTAAAATACCATCACTTAAGGACAACAGATATTTACCCGAAATATAAACTTTTTCGATGTCCTCAAGCACGGTGGGATCGTCGAGATCTTCGGCCTCCTCTCGCAATAGCTCACTGTAACCAATAATGGCATTCAATGGGGTACGCAATTGATGACTCATATTCGCCATAAAGCGCGATTGGGCATCGTTGGCTTGCTCAGCCGCTTCAGCCATATGGTAAACGTGGCTCATACGGTTATAGAAGTAAACGGCCAAGAGTAAGGTCACTAATAAGCCTAAGATTAAGACGCTAGGTGCTTGCCAACCACTACCAGTGGTTAAGTGATAGCCCGCAGCTGGGGTACAAATCACTTGCAAAGTACGTCCGGCAATAAAGAACTCTTTATGAATTTTTAGCTTGTTCTCAGTGGCATCATGATTTAAGTCATCTTCATCCAATTGTTCAATGAGATTGTCATCTAATTGACCCGGGTGCAAATAAAGGAAGCTAGCTTCTTCTTGTACATCTTGGGAGCGGTCATAAACGCGAATATCAATTGGGCGTGGCTCTAAGGTTTTCATCGCCTGATCTAAGACTTCACCGACGAGATAAACCCCCATAATAAAACCAGCAAAAGCTTGACGGCGTTGGGATAAAGTTTGAATCGGCATCCCGCGACTATAAATGGGTAAAAACACCACCGAACCGTGTTGATTCGCGGTATCAGGAATTAAAGTGACGTGGGAAATAGCCATTGGTACATTGTTATCACGAGAATGCTCTAGCATGTCACGGTATTTAACATTAGAACCTAAATCAAAACCAACAGATACTTCATTGCCATCGATAGGTTGGACATAATAGAGTGGATAATATTCGTCACGCTGCGCTGCCCGAATCAATTGTTTGTTTTCATCCAACTCTTTAATAAAAAATTCAGGATGAACCGATTGTGCTTGTGCCTCAAATGAAGCGCGTTGCTCTTGAGTCACTGCGGGAATCCACTCAATCGCTTGAATAGAAGGGTCAGTGGTAATCATTGGCATCACATAAGCGCGGAAAGTATCAGAACTTATATCTGTACCCACGGCTTGAAAAAACGAAGTGGTGCTCATCATGAGTTCTAGCTTATGTGCTAAAGCCCTTTGGATCGAGACCGCCCTATCCTCTGCTGCCTTATCAAAGGTGTTTTTTATCCTTTCTTGTTCTCCGACATGCACATAGACATACAGCAGCACTGAGACCATGATGCCGACGGTCAGACTTAAGACAATGGGTAGATAGCGTCGCCCAAAAGAAAGCAGTGTCGCATCTGTTGCTGTTTTTTCCACGTTGTTTTCTCCGCTGATTTAGCTGTAATTGTGCAATTACCCTAGAATCCAACACAAGGTAATTGCCTAACACGACCTTAAGTATAGTTGATAAAGCTAAATTCGATATAGCAAGTTTTCAGAGTGCTTTTTGATCGAACTTATTGAATCACTTGATTAGGTTTGCATGGTACAGCACCCTCTGTGCCGATTGCAAAAATTTTACACTTTGTCTACATAGACATTTTTCCCATTTTTACCGGACAAAATCCATGCCTAAATTCAAGAAGTATCTTGTACGCATCTAGCCTTAATTATAAATAAATATATAATTCATTGAAAAATAAAAAAAATCATAAAAACAGATTATTTTTATGAAAAAAAATGTTGACAGCTAAATCGTTATAGTGTTTAATACGCGCTTTCTCAGGGGCTAGATAGCTCAGTTGGTAGAGCAGTGGACTGAAAATCCTCGTGTCGGTGGTTCGATTCCACCTCTGGCCACCATTAAAACTTTGAGATATGGGTTGTTAGCTCAGTTGGTAGAGCATCGGACTTTTAATCCGCTGGTCGAAGGTTCGAATCCTTCACAACCCACCATTTTCCTTAAGTTTTTTTGTATTTACTTCCCCAGTAAATAAGCCTTGTGTCAGTTTTGTGTCAATCCCCAATTATCCCTTGATTTTAAGAACAATCCAGCCCTTTGCCTGCTAGGCTAGAAATATTTGTTTTTGGGTATGTGACATCTATCTTCTACGTTTTAAAACCAACAATGTTGGCGTTTCCTCTGTTTGATTTTCCAGTTTTTGCACAGCATTAAAAAGCTCTTGGAGTTGGGCGGCACTATAATGTGTTGTTATCTTCTCTGAACGATGACCTAGGAGTTCTTGACGGGTTTCTAAACTGACTCCTGCTGCTCGAAGGCGCGTGCCAAAAGTATGGCGCAAATCATGAACCCGTACATCTTGCAAATGCGTTTTCTTGCGCATAGTGCGCCAACCATTATTATTCATCCGCGCAATAGGTTTATGCCTGAATGTAAAGACATGCGTTGCATGCTGGTAGCGTTGCTCATCTATTACCTTATGCACCACCTTGTTTAATACCACAATTTTGTCATCACCATTTTTGTGGTTCGTACCGGGTATCACAAATAGACGACCTAGCCCTTCTATATTTTGCTCCCATTCCCACTTCAAACCGCAAATTTCACTGTCTCGACACCCTGTATGCAAAGCAAATAGCACCATCTGCTTTAGGTGCAAAGGCAAGTCGTCTAATATTAATAACTCTTCTCGATAAGTAATAGGACGCGGTTGACGCTGATCGTGTTGAGGTAGTAAACGTATGCTGGGGATATTTTCAAGAATGCTGTTATTATTTTCATCAAACCATTCTGTTGCGGCCAATTTGAGAATATATTTTAAAACCTTGAGACCTTTATTAATGGTTCGGTTTTTGACGGTGAGTTGCCGTTCATTGATAAAACGCCGCAAAGCAGGGCAGTTTTGATGAATTTCATTCAGGTTTAGCCCATTAAAATAGGGCTTAAGGATGTTTATTTGCTCAATATCATCCTTTTTCGTCTTTTTTGTGCAACCGTCAAGATAATAGTCCGCTGCTCTTTCAAACGTCCATTTTTCTCTCTCACCGTAAATAAGTCTATTTCTGACATCTACAGCAAGTTTTGCCAAGAACTGTTCAGCTTCTTGTTTTTCGCCCGTGCCTGTGGAACAGCGGTAACGCTTACCTAGAATTGTTTTATTAACGTGGTAAATACCACCACGTTTTATGAGACCTGTTGTCATGATTTTTATGAGTAACTCTTTTCGCTTTATGAGTTGATTTTATAAGCAGGCATATCAAAAAGCGAGCTTTTTCGATCTATTTCAATTTCATTTTCTCATTTTATTTTGTGATTCAAAGGCTTAGACATGATAGCTATGGATCGGTTTTCTCTTCGGTTTTGATCCACATTTCGATCCATTTTTAAGTGCATGAAATAACAATATTTTTTACATGCAGTATGGATCGAAAATCGATCCGTTTCAGTCAATTTTCGATCCATAAAATCTTGGCATATTTCTTATTTCGATCTATTTATTTATTATTATTTTATATAATTTATATATAAATATTAATAAGATAGCTAGCAAAAGAAGGGTTTATGCTTAAATCCGTTTTGCACCATAAACTTGCCTTTCCGATCTATTTTGAGCCTATTTCGATCCATATTTAGGCATTCCGATCCGCTATTATTTTATCTATACCCTTATTAATCAGTCGTTTAGTTGTTTTGTAAGCATAGTGGATCGATTTTAAACCAGTCTGTGGGTGTCGTGCGCACGCGCCTATTCTTAATTGTGTTTTTGTTAGGTTTTTCTATTAGAATGGTTTGCTATGGCGAAGATAGGCGTGCAAATCATATTGAGTGGCTTTATATTTGGTATTGATGATGCCGGGTATGAGAAGTTATCGCGCTCAAGTAATTATCGCTGGCCAGCGCAAAACCGTATTCAGCACCGAGTCGCGCATCAGTTTGTTGGTGAAGGTAACGAAGCCATTTCCATTAATGGCTATATCCATCCTGAAATGGGCGTGGGTATGTATAAGCTCGATGATTTACGGGCGCTTGCCGCAGGTGGGCAGCCACATATTGTCGTCACCATGCACGGTAAAATTTTTGGCAAATTTGTGATCGTGAGTGTGAAAGATGATTTTTCCGGTCTTTTAGATGATGGCAAAGCCAGACGGGTGGATTTTGTGGTCGAATTGAAACGCTATGGCGAGGATGGCGCATGATATACCGCTGCCAACAACAAGAAACCGTCGATATGATTTGCCATAGGCACTATGGGCGCACCTCTGGCGCAGTTGAACAGGTCTTGGAACAAAACCCACACCTTGCCGATTTGGGAGTTATTTTACCTACAGGACTGATGGTAAATCTGCCTGAGTTGCCCACTGAGCCGGTGATTCTGAAACAAATACAGGTGTTTGATAACTTATGAAACCTGCGCATCATGTCTCTGGTTTAAGTGAACTCGCCAATCAACGGGTGCTTGGAATTACGATTAGCGACCAAGCGGGGATTCAATCCGATAGCTGCACCATTCGCTTGGATGATAGAGATTATCTATTAGCCACGCCACCAACAGGACACCGAATTGCTGTTGCCCTTGGCTACGAAGAAACCGGCGTGGTTAATTTGGGTATGTTTGAAATTGACGAAGTGCGTTTTTCCGAATCTCAAGCAAAAACGATGGAAATCACCGCGCGGGCGCAGTATCACGAAAATAGCAGCATCAAAGCCCCGAAAACCCAAGCATGGGATGAACAAACCCTAGGGGATATTGTCGGTGCAATCGCCGGGCGAAATGGCTACAGCGCTGATGTCGATGGCATGTTAGCGCCGATTTGGTATGACCACATTGACCAAGCCGAAGAAAGTGATATTCATTTTGTTAGCCGCCTTGCTGAACAATACGATGCGTACTGCAAATTATCCGATGGCAAATTGATGCTAAAACCCAGAGGCACAACCAACGGCTCGCTTACGGTGGTCAATAACAAAAGCATCTCTATTTCTGGCACAGCTAACCGGCGTAACAAATACAAATCGGTCAAAGCCTTTTGGCACGATCCCAACGCCGCCAGACGCAAATCAGAAGTTGCTGGCAGCGGTGAGCCACAATATGAAATCCGCCATACTTTCGAGTCGAAACAAAAGGCTAAATATAGTGCTAACGCCAAGCTACAACAATTTGAACGTGGCACGGGAGCGATAGAGAATTTAAAAATGCCCGGCGATCCTAATGCCCGTGCGGAAATGGATCTGATATTGGTAGGTTTTCGACCTGATCTGAATAAAACATGGGTAACGACCCAAGCAAACCATGATTATTCCGACAGTGGCTATACGACAACACTACAAGCAGAAGAAGCGTTATGAGTGAACAAGAGATTCGACAAGCGCAATTAACAATTATCAACTCCCGTTTGAAATTTTTACTCCAAGCTCTGTGTGTTTTTACCGTGCTGATGCTGATTTGTATGGGAATGCTTTATTTACATATCATAGAAATAAACGCAACCGTCCTAGAATTACAGCAACAGCTCGCAACACCAGTGCTTAAACAATCGGGTTAGCTGAATTGTGCCAGATATTTATTCCCCTGAATTTTTCTTTCGGGTCTTTATTTTTTTGATTGGTGGTGGGGCTGCGTTTTCTACGTACTTGCTGCACAACTCCATGCCCAATATGCGACAAAGTTTAGCCATGTTTTTAACCGGCGGCATGTCAGCATTTTTAGTGGTTGCGTGGGTTAAAGTCCAATATCCCAAATTCGACAACACCGACTCACTGATTGCAGCGGCGATTGCTGGAGGAATATTGAACCCAGCGGCACTGCCGCAGCCAACCAAACACTTATTGGCAGGCTTGGCGCTGATTTTTATCAAAGACAAAAAACGGCGCACCATCGTGTTGGAATATTTATTTCCGAAAAAGAAAAAAACCGACTTTGAAGCAACCGGGGCTTTCTCTAAAAGTGAACTGGCTTTTTTATCAGAAGAACAAGACCGAGAAGCAGATGCCTCGGCAGAAAAACCCAACGCCCGCGATCCGCCCGATTGATATAAACTAAGCGCCCCAGCGTATTTGAGTATGTCGCTTACAATTATTTTCACTTATATCAGCCGCTTGGCTGATTTTTATACGGAGGCGTACTTCCTATAATTACTTTTATCGGAAGCATATCTAAATGGCTAACTTAGCCCTTTTCCAACAACAAAACCTACAACAAGTCCTGAACTTGGCAGGAGTAGAAATCAAAGACCTGCCGAGCTTTGCCGATGATTTAGTCGCTGGCATGGCAGAGAACACACAGGCAACCTACCTCAGCGTCATGCGCCGTTTTAGACAAAGCGGCTATACCTTCCCCGCCGATGCCGACAGCGTCGCGGATTATATCCGCCGCTCTGAACTTGGCGCAGCCAGCCTAAACACCCATATTGCCGCCTTATCCTTTTGGCATCGTTGTCTCGGCTTTCCCGACCCCACAGCGGCGATTGTGGTCGAGGCAGCGATGCGACGCTTGCGGCGTGAACGCGGGGTGATTCAAAAAATGGCACGGCCATTAACCCAAGCATTTGTCATCAACATAGCGGACATGCTGTTACAAGAAGACAGCCTCAAAGCACAGCGAGATTTGGCTTTGTTGCTGGTTGGATTTTCGGGGGCTTTTCGCCGCTCCGAACTATGCCAACTTGAATATCAAGATTTGCTCCTCGATGGGCAATTTATGATCCTGACCTTGCGCCACTCCAAAACTGACCAAGAAGGTAAACAATTTAGAAAACTGATTTTCCGAGCCAGTAAAAACAAACAATATTGTCCGGTGCGGGCGCTGGTGCGTTGGCTCGATAGCGCCGACATTAGCGAAGGACGTTTGTTTCGCGGCTTCAAACCCGGCGGCAAACTGCGAGAGAGCCTAAGCGATAAATCGGTGGACAATTTAATCAAGCATTGGGCAAAACAACTCAACATCCCCAATGTCGAAACCCCTGGAGTTAATCCGGTGTTTTCGGGGCACAGCTTTCGCGCTGGCTTTATCACCACCTGCCGCGCACTGGGCATGTCCAACGCCGAAATAAGGAAAATCAGCGGACACAAGTCCGATAGAATGATAGATGTCTACGACCGCGACACCCAATTGCGGGAAAATAACCCCACCGCCAAGCTTTGGTAAGCAGCTCATTGCTACTATTTGCCACTTTTAGCCGCTTTCTGTCACTTAAAGCGGCTAAAAGTCGCTAATCCTTCCGTGACTTAAAGTCACGTTTTGTCACTTCTTGGCGCTTTTAGCTGCTTTTAGCTGCTTTTAGCTACTGCTTGCAGCTTTACCTTAAGTGCCTAAGTCACTAAAAGCACCAGAAAGTGACAATTAGCCGCTTTATGTTACTATTTGCTGCAATTTTATCCGATAGAAAGATTGCTCCCAAATATGACACGCCAAGATATTAAAAAATCCCTCTGGTCAAGTGCGGACAAACTGCGATTTTCTGTGCGTATAAGATTTTAAAAAAATATAAGTATCCACCTGATATGGAAAAAGCCGCTGTTGAGTTGGTGTTGAAGCAGGCGGAGGTTATTTCGGAGAGTTGGGTGGGGTGAATTTAAGGGATGTTATGATTGTTATATTCTGCTTTCTTTAACTGTATTTGAATACGCCTCTATCGCCTTTGCGAAACCTATCGCACAGATGCCAGAGGTGCTGATTTTGTAATTTTGGGGAGCGAGTAACCATCCTGTTAAAGTGGTTATAGAGGTTTTTAAAAAAATATTTTTACATTCATAGTATTATTTGATAATATTAAACCACTTTCTAAAGAAAGTTGCTCCACCTGTTAAAAATCAGATACTTAGCGTTGTTTTTGTGCTCAAAACGGAGGTAAAAGTGCAACAATACATCGGTTGTCCTGCAAAAATGATGAGCTTCTCCCAAAGTGGGTTGCAACTAACTGATTTTGAAGGTGGAAAAAGGGGTGCTGTTGCAGCAGCTCCAGCCGCTTAGGCTATTGAGACCCTTTGATGCCGGCGCCATCGTTGAACAAATACCGTTGCAGCAGCTCCAGCCGCTTAGGCTATTGAGACAGAAGAGTGCCTTCGGGAACTTGGACACAGTTTGGGGTTGCAGCAGCTCCAGCCGCTTAGGCTATTGAGACTTTCGTATTTGCTGTATACCTTATTCACAAATTCATCAGTTGCAGCAGCTCCAGCCGCTTAGGCTATTGAGACTTTAGATATGCAAAAATCATAAAGCCCACAATGAAAGTTGCAGCAGCTCCAGCCGCTTAGGCTATTGAGACCTTTCTTTTAAAGTTGGCAAGTAGTCACTTGCTAATGTTGCAGCAGCTCCAGCCGCTTAGGCTATTGAGACTTTCACTTGCTTTTTTATCTTCGAGGCCGCAAATAACGTTGCAGCAGCTCCAGCCGCTTAGGCTATTGAGACTTTGCATGCTATCGTGTGTAACACGAAAAATGTTGTGTTGCAGCAGCTCCAGCCGCTTAGGCTATTGAGACCTTTGGCAGCACCAACATTAATGTTAACAGCCCCCAGTTGCAGCAGCTCCAGCCGCTTAGGCTATTGAGACTTTCAGTGTAAGTTGGAGTTGGATTATTCGCGCTTCGTTGCAGCAGCTCCAGCCGCTTAGGCTATTGAGACTTTCTTCAATTATTTTGATGGTCACGCGGAATTGGAGCGTTGCAGCAGCTCCAGCCGCTTAGGCTATTGAGGCGGATGACTCCACTGTTTGACCTGCACATAGGTCAAGGTTGCAGCAGCTCCAGCCGCTTAGGCTATTGAGACTTTATCTTATCGGTCACTTTAACTTGCTCACCTAAAGTTGCAGCAGCTCCAGCCGCTTAGGCTATTTGCTAGGATAAGCACTGGTTTAACCGCCCGTGCTTATCCTATGCTCAGCCAAACCCACATAAAACGAGCTTGAACGAAGCAATTTTGGTAAAAATCATAGCGCTTCTAAACCTATAAAATAATTTGACAAACTCCGTCCAAAAGGTAAAGATAATCGAGACTTTACCCAAGGAAATATGTGTGAACAGAGAAGACTTATTAAACCAGTGCAAAGCCTTATTAGATGTCAGCAGTGATAAAGATGTAGCAGATTTAATCGGTGTCAACAAGCAGGCTATCAATCACTTTAAACGCCCCCCAAAACAGGAAGTGCCTGCGGTGTTGCTGTTGTCGGCGGTGTTGGAAAGAATAGATACCGGTGGACAATCCCCAGCGGCCGAGCGCATGGCGAAAGTAAAAGCTCTGGGGCTTGAGCCTGTCATAGATGAAATGATAAAAGCTTTTGAAGCCCGCCCATAAAAAGCCCCATTGCTGGGGCTTTAGACTTTAAGGGCGCATCGGCATTACCACGATTTGCTCTTTTAGTGTGCTGTCTTGCGGCTGGAAAATGTGCGCGGCATCTGGCGCACCATTGGGTTGGAAAATATCCACCATCACCGCTGCGGGGATGGACTTGGTCGCGTCTAAAAGCAGCTTAGGATTAAAGTGTACCTCATGCGCACTTTTGACCTCTAAGGCTAGATTTAACGCCATTTCCTGCATGGTATCGAGTTTGTTATAACACGCCAATTCTAAGCCTTGCTTTAAGGTCGATAAGCGCAGCATAGAGGCTTTTTCCACCACTTTACGCATGGTTTGTAATTTCTTGCGCAAATCACCCATGCGGATACTAAACCAAGGGGTGGCATTGCTGGGGAACACGCCCTCATAAGCCGGAAAACGTCCTTCAATACCATTAATCACCATCTCGGTTTGGTCAATTTGTAGGCTTAAACAAGTTAAGTCGGCATCACTCACGCCTATTTTGACAGTTTCGGCATTTTTGAGCATTTTAGCAATGGCAAGCACCACATCACGCGGCATGATGAAACGCCCTTCGATGTCAGCGTCAATGTGCAAGCTTTCTTTGCTGAGGATATGACCTGTGGTCGATACAATGTTCAATTGCTGTTTTTTAAATTCAAATAACAAACCGTTGAGGTAAAAACGCACATCGTCTTTTGCCATGCTATGTAAGGCAGATTGAATCGCGGTTTTGAATTGTTCCAGATGCAAATCAATATCCGCCTTAAAATCCGGCAAGGCAGCGTTCGGCGCTACCAGTGTGGCACTGGGGGTTTGTAGTGCATAATCTTTAGCACTGAGTTTGAATTGTTTACCCGCAACAGAAAGGCTGATTTCCTGTTCTAGGTCAATAAATGCCATGCTATTGAGTACATTATGGGCTGGCATGGCGATGCCTGCCTTGCCTTTATAGTTCAAGGGCTGCTTGATACGTTTATCATCGTCATCAATGTGTAAACAACCATCAGCAATCCATACATATTTTTCGGCTGTCAATTTGGCTTTTGCCATGCTTGGCAGCACAGGGATAATTGCTTGTAGTGCTTGCTTGAGTTCTTTGGCTAATAATTTCATCAGGGTTTCCTTTAAATTTAGTGAATGCTGTGGCTAAGTAAGGGCATGTCTGGCGTATGGAACAAAGCAGGCACGGGGGCTAATTCCGGTTTGTAGGCTTTTTTACCCTCAAATTCATCCACCATTTTTTTATCTTCTGGCTTCAAATCCTTATAGTTTTGAGTGGCATAGTCACTGGGCAAAAAGTTCTTTTTCTTGGCAGCGAAAATGTTAAAACGGCGCAAAAGCTTTTGGTCTTTAAAGGTGATGTGGATGGTTTGGGAATAAATCGAAATCTTAAAATAATGGGTTTGAATATGTCGGCTTTGCCCGTTCTTTAAAGCCGCATTGCAGATGCCGACAATATCATCATTTTCTGGCGCTTCATCCAAATAGCTCATGATTTTGTTATAGTCACGCAACATATTGTCATCGTTATAGCGGGAATATTCGCCTCGACTGGGTAAAATCACCCGTTTACCGACCTTAAAGGCACTGTTGGTTTTCCAGCCATCGTAATAATGGATATTGTTTTGGTATTTTTTCTCGCTGAAATAGTAACGACTGAGGGCATGGCGAGTCATATCATCAAAAGCTTCCTCAATCGCCTCTTCGATAAGTTCTCCATAGTTTTTACTTAAATTGCTAATCAATTGGCGGATATTAACCACACTGAATTCCATTTGTTGGAATTGTTCAATTTTGCTATGAAATTGCTCATGACCTTTACGGGTTAAACGGCTGCTCACCTCTTTAAGTTGTAAGGTTTTTTTCCAGTAATCTTGTTTTAATTGCTTATTAAAACCGGATAAAAGTTGGCGCATTTTTGTATTTAATGCCGCATCTTTGCTAGGAGAACTTTGCCCTGCCACATTAAGGTCAAGATAGCCGTTGATTTTTTGATAGTTACGGTAAAAATCGACAATTTGCTGATTGACCGCTGCTTGCGTGTCTTGGTAATTCATCACCAAGGTGTGGATGTCGGTTTTTTTATGATCTAACTCGGTAGACGCTTTTAAGCTTTCAAACTTTTCTTGCTCTGCGCTCATGCCACCAAACAACTCAAACTCAATATCATTTTCTTTTTTGACATGAATCAGAGCGATTTCGACATTGGTCTTGCGGTCAGCGTCTTTGAAAGCGTGCTGGATATATTCAATATCGGCGTTTAATGCTTCCAAGGTTTTAACTAATTTTTTACGCCCATTGCTGCAAGGGTTCTTGAGGGTTTCAGCGTTGAGAATGCACAACACATCACCGTTGTACATAATGTCGATGGCTTTTTGCAGGTGTTTATGGCCATCCTTAAAAGGCGGGTTCATGATGATGGCATCATATTGTTCTAAGGCGGGATAGCTTAAAAAGTCAGAATCAATGACCTTGATGTTTTTACCACGCAAGACATCTTGCAAACGGGGGTCTTGCTCAATGGCTTTGATTTTGACACCGGAATATTTTTCGTCCAAATATTCGACAATATCGCCCATGCCGGCACTGGGTTCTAAAACGCTTTTATTAAAATATTTTTGACCACGATATTCTGCAATATCTAATTTAGACATCATGCGTTCAATCAATGGCGCTGGGGTGGGGTAAAAAGTATCGTTAAACATCTTGCATCGCTCCCTTAAATGTTAGTATCAATTATAGAGACTTTTGTGTATAAAGTCAATATAAATGAGATATTTAGAGCTAAATAGTCAAGATTATTTATTGACATTCAAACGCACATTGGCTTAATGCTGAACCTATGCCTCTAATGCCAAACCTGTTGATTTTATGATTTTGGGGAGTTAGTAACCATATTATTAAGATGGTTATAAGTGTTTTTTTAAAAAGTATTTCACATTCATACTATTATTTGATAATATTAAACCACTTTCTAAAGAAAGTTGCTCCACCTGTTAAAAATCAGATACTTAGCGTTGTTTTTGTGCTCAAAACGGAGGTAAAAGTGCAACAATACATCGGTTGTCCTGCAAAAATGATGAGCTTCTCCCAAAGTGGGTTGCAACTAACTGATTTTGAAGGTGGAAAAAGGGGTGCTGTTGCAGCAGCTCCAGCCGCTTAGGCTATTGAGACGTTGAAGTTTTAACTTGCCATTTTCAGTTAACTTACAGGTTGCAGCAGCTCCAGCCGCTTAGGCTATTGAGACTCCTTTGCAACTTTGTCAACGGCTTGACACTTGCCGGTTGCAGCAACGTCAGCCGCTTAGGCTATTGAGACTTAGAAACTTATTTGAATGCAATCTCATTTACGCCGTTGCAGCAACGTCAGCCGCTTAGGCTATTGAGACTTTAAGTCGAAGTAGGAAGATTCGTTCATCGATAAAGTTGCAGCAGATCCAGCCGCTTAGGCTATTGAGACAAACAAAAGCTAATTCGTGGCACAACACCGTATTGTTGCAGCAGCTCCAGCCGCTTAGGCTATTGAGACTTAACCCGCGTCGTCTGGCACAACTTCCCTGTCGGCGTTGTCCAAATCTGCCCTGTCTCTACCTTATGCTCACAATTCCCCACACAAGTCAGATTAACGCTAACGGTAATATGTTCCGTCGGTATCGGCTGTGCGGTTTGGCAATTGGTCGAGGTAAAATAACCGTGTTTGGTATCGCCGTTTTCAAACACGCTGAGGTGCTGGCTATTGGGCGCATGAACTTGCTTAGCGTATTTTTGAAATACATTCGGCAGCGGCTGGGTAACTTCAGCGCTGGGTGCAGGGCTGAGGGGCTTTTGCGGGTGGACTTGCTGTGCATACTTTTGAAACACATTCGGCAACGGCTGCGTGGTTTGTGCCACCGGGGCGGGCGCTTTCAGTACAGGATTACGCGGGGTGATGGGCTTGGCGTGTTTTTCAACTGGGGCTGCTGGCATATCTGGGGCAACTGGTGCTGTGGGCGGGCTAAACCACTGGCTGATGCTATCGAGCGATAATACCTTGTTGGGTAGCGTTTGGCTGATTTGGGTTTGACTTTGTTGCCACCAGCGCATCACCCCGTCGTGATTAATCCAGCCTTTGCTGGCGAGGGCAAAATAAGCCACGGCTATAATCGCCAGCCCCAATAGCATTTTAAACAAGCCCGCGACAATGCCCGAGGCTTTACCGCCGACGAATAACAAGACTTTGACCATGATAAAAATTGCCAAGGCGGCAAGCACAAACCAAATCAAATCCCCCAGCGGCGATTCCATGATTTTATTTGCCAGTTGTTGTGGATCGTTCATATTAATATTTCCCCGTTTTGATGATGCGGCTGATGGTGTGACAGCGCGTCTTGGTTTGCTTGCAGTAAAGTGAATTTTTGATGCCACGGGCAGCGCGGGAATATTGGCGTTTTTTAATAAAGCCCAAGGTGTTTTTGAATTGGCTCAAGCCTTTGATGCCCATGTTGTAGCACATGTCGGCAAGGGCATCTTTTCGGGCTTTGTTTTGTTGCTTGTAGCCGCCCAAATTGCTATTTTTTAATTGCTTTTGGCACAGCTTAGCGTGGTAGCGCAATAGCCGTGTGGCCTCGTGTTCATTGATGGGTTTGCCGTCCCATTTAAAGCCCGCCGCGCTCATGCAACCGCCGTCAATATTGCAGCCGTAACCGATAGTCAAATAGCCCTCGGTGTCCCGATAGGGCGCATGTAAACCGCGTTTGTCTCGCACGCTGCCTTCGTGTTTTTTCAGCATGGCAATCAGATTTGACACCGGAGCGCTATCGTATTTAATCGCGGTGAGCATTTGCGCTTTTTCCCAACCATAAGTCGCAGGAGAAGTCGGGTTTTTCTGCACAGCCCAAACAAAATGGTGCTTTTTCATATCGGCGATGAAACCAGCGGCCGAGGTGTTGATGCCTTTAGGGATAGGAATCCCCAGCTTATAGCTGATTTGGTCGAGCTTTTTATCAATGCCTTGGACGGTTTGATTGGTATCGGTGATGATGACCAGCACCACGACAACAAAGAATAAAAGTATCAGGTCTCGGGTGCTGGGCATGGGGGCTTATTTAGGCTCGGTTTGAACTTGAAACATGGCATACCAGCTCGCTTCGGCAGCTTTGACGGCTTTGAACCATGCGCGGGTGTTGCGACCTTTCAAAGGCACGACTGCGCCGTCTTGTTCGCGGAAATTATCGGCTTTTTTAAAGTAATTTACCCCCGCCCACCAAGCGATAATCACCTTGTCCGAGTTGCCCAATTGCTTATATAACGCCCCCATGTGTTTGAGCGCTAAGGCAACGCTGGTTTTTAAATCCAGCAATTGCTGTTTACTCACCGCCGTGCCGCCGTTAATTTTGCTCGCTGTTGGCTCGGTGAGCTGGAAAAGCCCCGCCCCGCGTGTGCCACTGCCCGGCTCGACCCATTGCGGGTTTAAGCCACTGCCCGCAGCGGCAATGGCCAAAGCGGTATGGATGGGAAAACCTTGCTTGACCGCCTCAGCGCCCACCGCGTCGATAATTTCGCTGTAGGTTTCGGCATGGGTAACAGAACTCAATAATAATAAAAATGCACAAATCGTTTTCATGATAAATCCTTATAAGTTTTCGAGGTCTTGCTCTACGGCACTGAGTTGTTCTTGTAAACTCGGTGCGGGTGCGGGTTTGGGTTCGGGCGGCGCTGCTGTGGTTTGTTCCACAACGTGAGGCACGGACACGGCGGGCGTATTGAGTTCAGCTTGAGGGGCTAGTTTTTGTAAAAGCTGCCAAATAAGGAGAGCAGCGGCAGGCGCTTGAGGGTCTGGGGCGTGCCCTGCCATTGCTGTTTTGATATGCAAGTATTCATCTAATAAGCTGACAACAGCGGTGGCATCTTTGGAAGGATGATTTTGAATCATCTCTAAAATAGCCACATGCTGGGGATTTTTAGTATTGAGTGAAAGGTGAATGCGACACATAATCATTCCTTAGGCTGCTGACTTAATACGGGATTTTTTATCGGCAATGCGGGCTTTAGCCTTGGCTAAGTTGTATGCGCCCTGAGCATTTGCCATGATCGGGTTTTCATGGATTTTTTGATTGGGATAAAAATCAATATCGTAGTCTTGCTCAATCAAGGTCTGCATATAGCCACCGCACAACAACACCGTGTCATACTCGCTGGCATGACCAATTTCGACATTAACCGCCGCCTTGATTTGCCCCAATAACCAATGATTGGCTTTTTTGACCAAATCCTTAATCTTGATCACATTGCCCTGCACTTTGTATTGACCGCTTTCGATAGCCGCAATCAAGGCTTGCTCACTGATTTGATTGGGCGGCAAAATGATGCCGGTTTTTTCTTGAATTAAAGCCAAAAGCTGGGTTTTAATCCGAGCGTGAGCATGGGCTTGCCCGAGCTTATCAATGGCAGTGGCGACCTTAACCGTGGTGCGCCCCAGTGCGTCATAACTTGCGCCATAAAGCGTGGTGTCATTGCTGCCGATGTCGATCACAAACACACTGGTATCTTTTGCCTCGGGGCGCACATGCCCTTCCTCATCCAGCAAATAAGTAAAACTCGCCGCCATGCCCTCGGCAGCAATATCGACTTTTAAAAAGGTGGTTTGACCATCGTGATGTTGCAGCACCACAGGGGTTTTTAAGGTTTTGATTAAGGCTTCTAAAGTAGCCGTTTGTTTTTGGAAGTTTTGGTCATAATAATAATGCGGTGGCACAGTCACCATCGCATTAACAACGCCCTGACAGCCGACCATCTGCGCGGCATAATGCCCAGCGATGGTGCGTAACTGACTGCGATACCAATAATCGGACTGCGTGCCACAAGGGGCTACATCCGGGCCGACAATATACTGATTGTCGTCGATAGTGTATTCTCGATTATCCCCATAAGTAGAACCTTCCAGCGTGGTATTGCGTACCATATTCAAATCGCCATAATTGACATACGTGCGGGTAATAGCGCTGCCTTGAGCGGTGAACGCTTCCGTGGTTTTATTGCCGATGTCTAAGCCGATAATGCAAATGTCGTTGTTAGCCATGATGTTTTCCTTTTAGGCGTTGCTAATGAAGATTTGCGCCCGTTTGTCTAAGGCGCTGATGAGTTTTTCGAGGGTGTTATCGTCAGCCCAAGGCGCTTGGAAACGCTGGGTGTCAATAGCACCAGATTGGATGTACGCATCGCCATTGCCGGTCAAGTTATGACAAGGCGTGGCTTTGCTATCATCAAAAATAGTACGGCTGGCAACTGGACTGGCGAGTAAGCCGATTTTGGTATTGATGTTCTCAATATTGCTAGAACCAACAATGTCGCGTTTGCCGTATTGCGTACCGAGAATGCAATGCACCCCAACAGCATTACCGGTGCGAAAAATACTGCTGATAAAGGCACGAATATCGTCAGGCATCGTCTTTTCGATTGCCTTGTTTTTGCCTGCTTTGATAATGTCCTCCATAAAGCCCTCGAACTCATCAAAGACGACGACCAGCACAGGCAAGCGTTTTTTAGGGGCTAATTTACGGTTAAGCTGGGCTAAGGTGCTGGACTTGGAACGCTCCAAATAACTATCGCGTTTTTGGATTTCCCCTTTAACCCACGCCAGCATGGTATGGACGGTTTCGGGATTCTCGGCATAATCAAAGCCTCTGACATAATGCTGTTTGCCTACCAAAGGTTTGTAATGGGTTGCCAAGCGCTTGGCGGGGTCTATCATGATGATATTCACCGGGACAATATCGCGGTCTTCACTGGCAATTGGGCTGCCTTTCATCATCAGAGAGATGAGGAAATTATGTAGCACGGTACTTTTACCGCTGCGGGTTTTACCGTTGACTAAAATGTGTTGTAAATCCCGAATATCTTTGATGATGACATCACCATCAATGCTGTGACCCACGATAACTGGCAGACCTATAAAGGCATTAAATTGTTCAGATTTAAGAATATCGGCAAGCTTGGTGGTCTGAACCTCGGCTTGTGGCAAGGGATAATCAATGCCGATATAGCCTTGATTCTGATAAATGATATTTTCATAGACACTGACGCTAGGCACAGCGAGTTTGCGGGCGATTTGCTTATTGGCAGCGGTGAGGATTTTGGCAACATCCATACTGGCGGCATCGCTGGGGGTGATTAACAAACGCTGGATGCGGTAGCTCTGTAGCGGGGTGATGTCCTGCACACCGACAGCAATTTTTAAACTCTCCAAAATCGCCCACATCGGATGGTTTTTATTCGTCGTTGGGGTCGAAGGGCTTAAGGCTGGTTCCGCGTCCACTTCCGGCAGGTCGATGTATGGTTGTTGTGGTTTTTCGTTGGCGCTGGGAGCTTTGACCTTTGGCAGGCTCAAGATAGGCTGTTTTTTTACTACCAGCGCGCGCAGCTTTCCCACGGTGCTATCCCACAAATCGCAACGATTGGCGAAAGCACACATCCATGCTGAGAAAATTTTATAAGCCCCAGTGACATAGACAAAAATACCGATGAGACCGAGGACATACAGCACCTTGGCGGCGAAAATACGGTTATAGGTGATTTCTAATAAAACCGCCGTGGTGTACTCGCCAAGCTTGGAATACTCAAGACCGAATAAATAACCCGCCGTCAACACCAACACCAAGGCGACCAGGCTTAAGCCGCCATCCTTAATCAGCTTATTAGTGCTGGACTTAGCGTGTAACAAAATCGCCAAATAGACATTAACCAAAACCCAAGCCACCACGCCAAACTGACCGAAATAACTTTGTGCATTTTGCAGTAAGTCGCTAGGCAAGCTAAAAGCCAAATTAAAGCCCAGCATCCCGGCATAAATCCAAACTAAAAAACCGACCATTTGCCCAAAACTCAAAGGGGTTTTGGGCGTGTCACTTTGATAAGCGACTTGAATATCACGCTTCATTTTTTTCTGCCTCTGGCTTTGGCTAAGCTTTTTTTCACCCCAAGGCACATACAGGCTTTACACTGCGATTGAAAACCGGGGTTTTTACGATAAAAAAATTCTGTATCCAAAGGCCACCAGCCTTGGTCAGGGTCTTTAGGCAAACGACTGTCCGCCTCGTTTTTGGCACAAGCAGGGCAATATTTTTCCAGTGCCTGAGTTTCAGGATTAATACGAAAGTTTTTGCCCAAAGGCGTATTGGTACTCATGAGCACAGTCCTTTTTGTTGTAGATAAGCGAGCTGGCGGTTGGCTTCAACGCTGTTTTGTTCGTTGTCTTGGCGTTGGCTGGCAGTGCGGTGACGGTCTTTGATTTGCCGACAAAAATCTTGATAACCCTCGCCCTCAGGTGCTTTGACTATCGGTGCAGGCTTTGTCGGCTTGGTTTTGACAGCGGCATAACGCTTGGCGATGGCATCCGCCCCGGTGGTATCCAAAGCGCCACGGTCTTGGAGTTGCCGTAAAGACCGCAGCCCCCGCAGTGGATTTTCAACCCCCTTCCACGCCTTGAGCGCAAACAAAAGCTGCTGTGCAGCCTCTGGGTCTTGGGGCAAATGCGCCTCGATTTGCTCGACTGGATAAGTCTGTAACAGCTTTGGAATCACCAAACCTGCATAACAACCACGACCACCTTGAGGCTTGGGCGGGGCGCTGGTTGGCGGCGGCGTTGGCGGAAGTGGAGCGCGCGCGGTGACTGTGGTTGTTTTTGAGGTAGATTTGTAGGCTGGTCTGTGTATATTCGTCGGAGCTGACGTGGGCGGCGTTGGAGCTGACAGAGGGGCTGCGATTTGCATGGGGGCACTGCTAAAGTAGTCGGCGTATTTGGCACGATAACGGGCTTTAGCAACAAAGCTGGCTTTGATATAGTTCGCCCGCTTGATGGTGTAATAACTGCGAGGATAGCCGCGCACACTTTTAACTTCATAAGAAATCAAATCCGCATCGAGGAGCTTTTGCCGTGCGGTACGAATACGGCTTTCGGTCAAACCGGTCTGGAAATTAATTTCACCTGTGGACAAATAAAACGGCGTTGGTATCCCATAGCGTTTGTGGTAGCTTTTCTCCCAAAATAGCAATTGTCCGAGTAATTTCTCAGCGGCAGGGTCGCCGTTTACCATGTCGATGTGGTAACGCTTTTGGCATAAGGCGCGGTTGAAAAAGGTTTTGATGGGCATGGTGCTCTCCTTACGGACGGTTGTCAGCGCCGCAATGGGGGCATTCGCCGCCCCAATGCTGTTCTTCAGATAAAAAACGACCACAGTCTGCGCAGCGGTAAGTCTCTTTCCGAATTTTTGGCGGTTTGGCTAATTTGATGCCCGTACCTTTTAGGGCTTCTGTTTTATTGACGTGTTCAGCATTAATCGCAGTGACATGAGGGGCTTGGTCGATATAAGTTTTAGACCAGGGAATATCTGTGTGGCGGGTTTGGTTTTGACTGATGACACGTTCTTTACTGAATAAACCTGCTTGAGAGATGTCTGTGGTATAACCTGCACCATTGGGTTTCCACCACAGCATATGGTCTCCAGCGTAATAACTACTGTCTTGGATGTAGTATTGCTCTTGCTCGGATGTACCGTGTTCTGGTTCTAAAATAATTTCTCTTGCTAGGGATTTAGCATAATCAAGCGCATATTGTTCATTTTCTGATAAATCACCGCCTTGTGATTTTGCCTCTAAAGTTTCCACAATGATTGTTATCAAGGGAATCATAATGGCATCATCACCAACGCCATTATCGCGATATTTTTTAACCAAGGATTGAATCTCAGATTTTAATTTCAGCATGACTTACTCCCCCATTTCACAACGCTTTTCAGCGTTCGCTTCTTGCTGTAACCCAGCGGCGGCATTGCTAAACCCCTGCTTTTGCCAGCGCTCAATATTTCGTCTGATTTCCGCGCAAGTCATATCGCTAAGCGGATGCTGGAACACATAACCCTGCTTAGGCGCTTGTGGTTTTAACGCCTGCATGGACTCAGGGAAGTTGTCCGCATTCGCTATCGTCAAATGCGCTAGGAGATATAAAATTGCTGGGGTTTTTAAATACATCAAAGGGTATTCTGGCTTTTGTATATTCATTTTTAATCCTCACGGAATCGGGACTTTAGTCCCGTTCGGGCGCGGCTGAAGCCGCGATTCCTATCGTCGGGACTTTAGTCCCGTTCAGGCGCGGCTGAAGCCGCGATTCCAGTTACTCGTAGTTACGAACGGCAACAAACACAGGAAAACGCGGCACACCCGCATTGGTGGTTTCAAAATATTGGTAGGTAACGCGCTCGCCGATAGCAGGCGGGTTTTGACGCTCAGCATCACTGAGTCCAGTACCGAGTTTGAAGGTTTTGCCGTTATCCGCCTTGCACTGCAAAGCACCGATAACGCCTTGATGCTTGCCCTTGCCCTCGGTGTAACCAATCACCAAGGCCTCAGCGCTTTGATGGCTTTTAACCTTGAGCAAATCACGGCTGCGTTTTTGCTGATAAAGGCTATCTGGCTTGCGGAGCATGACTCCCTCGCCGCCTTGGGCTTCGATGTCGTGCAAATAAGCGTGTAAATCGGCTTTACCCTGACAACGGGTAACGTGGACAACATCGCAATGCTCGGGCAGGGTTTGCCAAATCTCGGTGAGTACGCCTTCACGCTCAAGATAATTTTTCTCAAAGTCAATCAAGTCAAAAATCATATATTGCACGCCCTGCCAGTCGCCCTGATGGCGGCGAACAATCCCCACCGTTTCCTGAAAGCGCCCACGCCCCATGGTCAACTCACCATCGAGCGCCACAGCGGGCAAGCCTTGGATAAACCAATCAGGAGCGTGCAAGATTTTGCCAGTGCGGGTTTGCAACTGCGAGCCTGTCCAAATAGCGCGGACACCGTCGAGTTTTTCCGACATATACCAACCCGTTGGGTCGGTTTTTTCGTCCCAACGGTGGGCGAGCATGGGGGTGAAGTTTTCGGGGAGTTGATTTTCTTGGCTAACAACTTGTTGATTAAAAAGGTCAGCAATCCCGTCCAAGTCTTGAACGGCAGGCGGATTCTGAGCGGCATAATCTTCAATTTCACGCTCGCTCATATCGACCAAACGCTTGCCGCCAACCGTGGTTAAGGGGATTTCTAGGGGGAAATTTTCATCCAATGTGTCCATTAACGCATCAAAGATGTCATTGTCGGAGAGGTCGTCGATAGATGAGTCGGGGAAGTCATCTTGCGTTAGTGTGATGACAGCGCAGTGGTTATCGGTAGTGTAAATGGTGGCGCTGATGTTTTGGCATTCTTCTTTTTGCAGATGGGTTTTTGCGAGTGCAACAGCGTTGTCGATGCCTGTAATGGCATCGGCATCGTCAGTGTAGCTGTCGCCCATCGTGTTGTTTCGGCTAATGATGAAGTAGCTGTTGTTATCACCGTCTTTGACAACTTCTACACCTGCCAAGGTAAGTTTGTGATTGGCGATTAAGCCACGTTTTTCTAGGGCTTTTAGGGTATTGACTTGTGGTTTATAGGTGTCAGGCGTGCCAATCGTATATTGAAGGGCGTTGACCATTGCAGCAGTTAGTGGACGGTTCTCTGGCTTTTGTGCAGACATTTGACGGTTCCTCAGTGCGGTTTTCGGGTTTTGTGGGCGGGATTGCCGCCCGTTAGACGCTTAGCGGCGGTGGGTGATATAGACAATCACAGCGGCGTAGCGCGTGCCGTCGTCGGTCTGGGTGAGGAGATAAAACGCTAAATCCTTAGCGAGTTTGGGGGCGCGACTGCGCTTAATGTGCTTTTTCAGCGCAGCGGTTAATTGCATCTCATAACTTTGATTGCGTTTGTACTGCTTATTGATTTTGGGGATTTTGCCCTCTTCCGGTAACAGCGCGCAGGGATTTTGGCTCAATTGCGCGTGGCGGAGCAGGAGTTTATAGAACAGCGCTAGCCCCGTTTCAGGAATATCAAACTCGCGAATGAGTTCCTCAGCGGCAAAAGCGTAGATGTAGGCAGGGTCTGAAGGAAGGGTGTTTTGTACGGTATGGGTGACAAGTTCGTCTATGGTTTGGAGTTTTTTTCCGGTGACAATTTCTTTCATTGAAGGTTTACATTTATTGGCTGTGCGAGTCGCACGAGTGGCGGGCGCTGGGGTATAGGCGCATTTCGCTGGGCGCTGGAAATCTTCAGTAATTGCAGGGGAGTGACTAACGGGGATGTTAGTAGGGGCACAATAGTTTTGTGGTGTAGCCGCATATGCTACAATTGCGTTCGCTTCTTTCATGGCTATTCTCGGTCGAATGGTGATAGCTGTGAGGGAGGAAGTCGTGTCTCGGTGTTGTTGGTAGCAACCCGAGAGGCGCGTTTGTCCTCGCTCGATGGTTCACATTAAAGCACCAATCATTTTCTTTGTCAAATCCTTTTAGCTGCTTTCCGTCACTCCATATGAAATTTTAAAGCATTTTCTTTTGCTAAAGCCCGCTCACGGTCTTTTATGCGCCCCAAATTATTATTTGATATGCAATTAAAATCTTTTTTCTATTAGTTGCTTATGCTATGATTTGCTCGTCCTGTTGGATAGGGGCGCTTTTTTCGCTTCAGCACCCCTTTGCCACCTAGGGTTTTCCTCCTCCTTTTGGAATTCCTTTGCCCTAGGTGGCCTTTCTATTACTTGTTAGGTGTCTTTAATGTCTGAAGTCGATTTTCCCGAATTATTTTCTCCCCCAGCGAACTGTCCCCAAGATTGTTTAGTCGATTCCCAAGGGCGTTTTGTGCCCATATCGCAAATTTCAGAAATAGATGCCTTGCGGGACGACGTGGTGCGCGGCTCTTTGTCACGGGTGCTGGCTTTACAAGCACAACTCAAAGCCGCCAAAGCCGATGTGGTCGCCGAAGTAGACGCATTTATGGCGCTTTCGGCGGGCGATTCGGGCGTAGACGAAAAACAGCGCTGGTTTCGTTTAGCCTCATTTGACGGGCGCTTACAAATCCGCCGCACCGCTGCAAATATCGAAGGCTTTAACGAAAAAATCGGTTTTGCCCAAGAATTAATCACCAACTGTCTCGACCGCTGGGCAGAAAAATCCAGCGTTGACGAACTACGCTCCATCGTCCAAGCGGTATTTAAACGCTCGAAATCCGGCACGTTTGACCGAGACTTGTTAAATCATTTGTTTAAGGTGAAATCCGAGGATGCCGAGTGGAACAAAGCGATTAAGGTATTGCGCGAATCTATCGAAGTCTTTGGGAAAAAATCTTACACAAGGTTTTATTTTCGCGAAAAGGTAGAGCAAGACTGGAAGTTAGTCGCGCTAGATTGGAGTCGCCTATGACCCGCTGGGATAAAATGCAAGCGGATTTCTGGGAGAAATTCCCACCGTGGTTGATTTGGGGCGGGGTTTTGGTCGTCGCGTGGTTAGTCGCGTGATAGGTTTTGCGCTGCGCGCTCCCACTAACGGGGAAAGCATCGTTAATAGCACGACTTCGGCAAATAGGATCCTTGAGATTGCTTGACTAAGCAGCATTGAATAGCCGACCAGCGCATGTGACCCCAGCACCCTTGCGGATGTTGGGGTTTTTTTGTGGACGTATAAGGGGTTTGTAAACCAAAATCAATAAAGCCCAATACATAGATTTTTGCTTGAATTTCAAACCTAAATCCGTAACAATATGCAACAAATATTTATGGTTTTCTGTATAACTAAGGATATACAGGTTGGGTTAATTGTTAGTTAGAAATTGGAAATACAATATGTTAAAAGGTCTTTTTTATATTATTCTGGCACTGATTCTCATCGGCATTTTTTCTGAACCAAAAGATGAAATACAAAATAATCAAGCTGTCCCACAAACACCGTCAAAAGTGCAATCCTCGCCTTCAACGTCAGTCGAAACACCGAAATTAAATTCAAAATGGTATGAAGGTGGTAATCTGCACAAAACATCTGTTGGGGAATGGAGAACAGCAACTTATGAAAATCAATTAGCTACAACAGCGGATTGGTCAATTAGTAGACCTCAAATAGAGGCAAAAGTTAGAATAAGTGGAATTGATGCCTTGAAGCCGTTTGCAGTTGAATTGCTTACTTGTATTAATGAGGCAGCAGGCGGTCAAGGATATGAAAAGATGGCAGTTGCTGAACTTGCGGCTAGCTGTATGTTACTAATGAAGTGGTAACTCGTAGGGTGTGTCAGCGCAACGCTATACACCATCAACAAAGCCTCGATATTTTTTAAGTATCGGGGCTTTTTTTATTCACTATAGCTGACTACGTGCTGTAACAATCCCTGCGTCATGAAAGACCCTGTCTCTAAAGTCTCAATAGCCTAAGCGGCTGACGCTGCTGCAACTTATCAGCATCCCAAAAACATGAGTTGATGACTAAGGTCTCAATAGCCTAAGCGGCTGGAGCTGCTGCAAGCAATTATTGACATCATTCAGTTTCATCCAACACGGCAATTAAATCAAGATATTTTACAAATGGCACAAAATCTCTATCTGAAAAAAGCAGGGGGATTTTATTATCAATACAGAAACTAGCAATCATTATATCCGCCGTTTTTCTAATCGTAATCCCTCTTTTCCTTAATGCTCGAAAGTTATCTGCACATTTAATCGCCATACCTTGTCCAAACATTTCGTACTGTTCTAAAGTAGCTAATGATTTTTTGGCTTTGTTATAGTCTTTATCGCTTCTAAACCCTTGCAATATTTCCATCATGATGATGTCGCCAATAGCGACTGTGCCATCGACAAGCGCCATATCAAGTGTATTGGTGGCTTTGCTATCAATGCCATTAAAGTAATCAATCCAGATACTGGTATCAACCAATATCATTGACCACCCCGCATTTCATCCAGATCACCTTCCCATTTGAGTTTCCCTCGAAGCTTGCGGATTTCTTGTTGTTTATTGAGCCTGACCAGCATTTTAAGCCCCAGCTCAACGGCTTCCTTTTTTGTCTCTACGCCCGCAGCGGCTAAAGCATCATTCATGAGTTGATCGTCAATAACAATATTCGTTCGCATTTGAGACCTCAGGTGTATAAAAATAAAATATATACACATCGTATCATGGCGAAAAAAACATCACAAGCAGGGTCTCTTTTTTGGCTTCGTTTATGGCGCTGTGCTTCTTTTCGCGTTGATAAGGGTTTTTAAGGTCGAGGGGGTGTAAGTGGGGAGATGTTTAAGCGAAGTGAGGTGCGGGACTAAAGTCCCGATTCCTAATGGAATCACGGCTTCAGCCGTGCTTTTGCTGGCACGCTGTTTAAGGTTTGCATGGCGTATATCGAAGCCTGACATATTGTAAGTGTCTGCACTCCTAAAAGTGAGACATGGCACAAACGTGCCGTCTCAATAGCCTAAGCGGCTGACGCTGCTGCAACTTTTAGTTCACGGTCGCCCCGTAAGTGAATAAAGTTTCAATAGCCTAAGCGGCTGACGTTGCTGCAACCCTTCTAAAATTGTCCTTATCACATTCACAAATAAAGCGTCTCAATAGCCTAAGCGGCTAACGCTGCTGCAACCTTCGATGAGATTATTATTGTGTTGTTATGGATATAAGTCTCAATAGCCTAAGCGGCTGACGTTGCTGCAACGAATGTCGTGCTCGGCATCTATGGCTGCGCAAAGGTCTCAATAGCCTAAGCGGCTGGAGCTGCTGCAACAGAACTTTAAACCGGGATGGTTCATGCTCATCAAAGGTTTCAATAGCCTAAGCGGCTAACGCTGCTGCAACTTTTATATGAAGGTGATGAACACCTGGTTGATGGCTAGTCTCAATAGCCTAAGCGGCTAACGCTGCTGCAACAAAACCAATTGAGTCTCTAAAGGAGATTACCAAAGTTTCAATAGCCTAAGCGGCTGGAGCTACTGCAACAGCACCTCTTTTTCTAGCTTCAAAATCAGCTCGTAGGTTGGGCTGAATTTATGAAGCCCAACACAAACAAAGCCTGAAAATGTTGGGTTTCCTTCGTCAACCCAACCTACGCGCTGGAGCTGCTGCAACGATGGCGCCAGATACCACGAATCTAAATATCATAAGTTTCAATAGCCTAAGCGGCTGGAGCTGCTGCAACGCCATAGTGCCAACAAAACGATTGCAAATTGGTTGCGTTTCAATAGCCTAAGCGGCTGGAGCTGCTGCAACAGCTTTACCAAATAGCTACTTGCAAGCAACAAAGGGTCTCAATAGCCTAAACGGCTGGAGCTGCTGCAACCTTTGGCGCGCCTTGCGACTGCTAGCTCTCAAAGGTCTCAATAGCCTAAACGGCTGGAGCTGCTGCAACAATCATTCACACCCGATCGAAGTCACAGCAAAGTTTCAATAGCCTAAGCGGCTAACGCTGCTGCAACTGAAGACGGACATATTGAGTACCCCTTGCTAAAGTCTCAATAGCCTAAGCGGCTAACGCTGCTGCAACAATAAAACAAGCCGGACAATATTATGTAGACCTAAAGTCTCAATAGCCTAAACGGCTAACACCTCCACACCCATGCCTCATTATAAGCAAGCATTTCTTCCTAAAGCAAATCTTACCTCATCTAAAACCCCTCACTATCAATCACCAACTCATTAACAAACACATACCCAAAGCAGTGAAAACCATCTGCAAAACAACAAATACGGCTTTTATCTTGATTCAGCTCTAAGCCAATTTGTCTCAGGGCATTGGCAGCCACATCTCCGGCTGTGATGGCTTGTTGTTTGTTTTTACACAATAGGACGACATCAGCAGCATAACGCACCAGTTTAAAGCCTTTGGTATCGAGTTCTCTATCAAAAGCATCCAAGATAATATTGGCTATCAGGGGGCTAAGGGGTGAGCCTTCAGGTAAACCTTGTTGACGGTAAACACTTCGCCGTTGATAACGTACAGGAGCCGTGAGCCAGCGCATGACAAAGTGGTTTAGTGGCTCGTCTCCAAACAAGGCACGGAGCTGAGTATCTATCACTCCCCATTGTAAACTGCCAAAAATATCGGCTATTTCAGCTTGATATACCCAGCGATAGCCTTTTTGATAATATTCTTGCACGGCCTTTTTAGCGCTGTGACGGCTACGGTGTTGGCGGTAATGCGGTTCACTTTGGCGCATGAGCGCATCAAAAGCAGCCCCAAGGGTTTTGGCGGCGGCACGCTGAGCAATGCGGTCATCAGGTGGTGGGATGGCAAGTGCTTGAGATTGTTTATCCGCTTTTGCCAGCAATATACCTTGGAGTTCAGGAACCTTGTAATTGTGCTGTTGTAACTTATTGCTGAGGCTTTTTAAGCGCTGTACATCAGGGGCAGATTGACAAGCTTGTTTGAGGTTTTCCAGTGTTGCCGCACGGCTTAACAGGCTAGAGGCTGTCTCACTGCGAGGCAGTTTATATTGTCCTTCTGGGGTTTCAAGGCGGTAACGCCCCCAACCAAAAACACGACGTTGTCCGATGCCGATGTATTGCCCTAATATCCAGTTGCGCCATTGTTCGGTACTAAAACGGCGGCAATCGAGTTGTATTAGCCCAAGCAAGCCCCCCATTGGTTTTTGGGCTTGGTGTTCATTGCTGTAGTGGAGTTTTAGCCACGACAGTTGACGGTATTGTAATTCGGCATTGTCCTCAGTATAGGGCATAGAGGGCTGTTTTTCACGACGCAAGATGTCGTTATAGGTGTCGTACAGGCGTTTTTGTAAGTGGTCAAAATCAACTGTTTGGGCAAAGCGACAATAGCGGGATTCGTTTTGTAATTGCTTTTGTTCCCGTTCGGTTTTCGGTAACAGTATGCGCAGCGGCGAGAGGGTGCGGATAATCAGGCTAGGGGTGTATTGCCAAAGGTTAATGTCCTCCTCTAGGTCGTTTTCAGTATAGTGGTAGAGTGGTTCGATACTGTGAAGAATGACGTTATCCCGAATCGCCAGTTTTTTGTCACGTTTTTTGACACTGTGGGGCAGGGTTTGCAGTTGCTGGATGATTTTGTCTTGGAGTTCGTCACCACCGGGGAAAATAACGAGGCTAAAGCAATAGCGGCTGTGTTTGGGGTAGTGGATACAACCTGACTCAGGGGTATCAATGCTGATGTAGTGTTCATAGTGAGGCGTTTTACCAACCAAGTGCCGAAGCCATGCGGTGATAATGGGTTGATGAAAAAAGGGAAAGCGGCTTGATTGGGTGAATTGCAGCGTGATGCTCAGGGCGCGGAGGGGGAGAAAGGACGAGGTTTGCATGGTGTTTTCTATTTTCCTTATCTCAAATCACATCACCTTATGTGTCACTAGAGGACAGCATCTATACTCCTATGAATACAGAATTCAGTCAAATATTAGGTTTTATATTAGCTTTTGTTAATATTCACTTGTTTTTTTTGTGGACATTTTAAAGTAGTTTTGTTAGGTTTTATAGAGTTTTTACGTCCTCTTGATTTGAAACTCTGAAGGATAGCTAAGGAATATTTATGTTAGAAACACTCGAAAAGATATTTGACTGGACACTACAATATAGTGGATATGTTTCTTTAGTCATTTCTACCATCTTAGCTTTGATAGGTATTGTCTTATTCTTTAGAAAAATTATTCCTGTTCTATATCGCTTAGGCAGGGCTTTGGTTGGACGAAAAATAGCTATTTTTGGCAACGCTAGCAGCACAGACAGCCTGCTTAACCTCTTAACCGACTCCTCTATATTTGAAACAAAAAATATTATCAAAATTAATTTGGCCAATGATATTAGCCGTGCTAAATCCCAAAACTGTTCGGTTTTCTTAGTCTGCTGGTCTGATTTTGAAGATAACTTTGATGCTGTACTCAGTGAAATGGAAGATTCCATTGCATTAATTGTTTATGCTCCCCCGGGTAGCATTAAGCCTGAAATTATGACTCAGATTAATAATTATCGTAATGCTATTGTCGTTAATTTTAGAGGGCGGTTACTCAACGATTTAATGGTGTCTCTCATTACCAGCAAAGTATAACTCTCATGAACATAAAAACCCTTGTTGCGGATTATCAGATTGTCACCCCGATGTTTTTAGGCAGTGCTAAACAAGAAGACTTAGCACGGATTAATGGCGCAAGTTTTAAAGGGGTGATGCGTTTTTGGTGGCGAGCCTTAAACTGGCACACAACCCAAGGTCATGATGACAATGCTCGTTTAAAAGAATTGTACGCAAACGAAGCCGCCTTATTTGGTAAAGCCAAAGATAAGGACAACAAAGGTGGGCAAGGTTTGTTTTTGTTAAAGATTAAACAACATGTTAATGAGACAATTTCCGCCGTTGACTTTCCAAAAACTGATAAAGGCAGTGCCTTTCTTGGTTATGGTTTATTTAGATCAGACAATGATGATAAGCATGTAGATAAAAATGCTTGGAATAGCAGCGATGAGATAGGTTTCTCTGTCACCGTGATATTGAAGCATAAAATAATTAATGAAAAACAAATTGAACAATTATGCAATGTATTGAAGGTAATTGGCCTTTGTGGCGGCATGGGGTCACGGTCACGTAAGGGCTTTGGTAGCCTAGCTTTAGTCCATTTAAGTTACCAAAACAAGCCTGTTCCTTTCGCTAAAAGTAGTCTACAGGATTATAAAGACAACCTATATGAATTTTTAAACCAAGGAGAAGATAGAAAACCACCCTATACAGCGATTAGCCAACAAACCCAGTGCCGAGTTAGTCAAACATATACTTCCGCGATAGTTGCTCATAATGAAATCGGGGAGATGTATAAAACGCTTAAAAAGAAGATTAAAGACACACAAACAACATTCGTTAAAGGTGATGATAGACAAATTTTTGGTTTACCTTTAGACGATAAGGATAACAAACGCCGTTCTAGTCCATTATTTATCCATATCCACCCTATCCAAGAACAGTTTGTCATTTTATTGCTCTATATTCCAGCCACTTTCCATCCCGCCATCAATAAAGAGCCTAACGAAGAACCTATGTTTGAGCTGCTCGATAATGAACATTTTCAGGGGATTTAAATGCCATATTTTGATTTCACCCTAGGTCCTGTACAAGACTTTGTTTCGCAAGCACGTCGTACCCGTGATTTTTGGGGTGGTTCATTTTTATTGTCTTGGCTCTCTGCTGTGGCAATGCAGTCAGTTAAAAAGCAATGCCCTCAAGCCGTATTATTGCCTGAAGCAAATGAAAACTTTTTGGCTTTTGTTCGGGGTGAGCAACATGGTCAAAAGCCAACACAAGGTTGTGTGCCTAATCATTTTCGAGCAGAAGTGCATGAAAAGTTTAATGGTCAATTGGTCGTTGAAGATGTGCGTTGTGCTTGGGAAGCGTTGGCAAAAAAAGTTTATGAACAAGATTTAAAAGCTTACCTAAAAGATAAACCCGCCTCCCAAATTGTTTGGCAACGACAAGTGGCAAATTTTTGGGACATCAATTGGATTTTAGCCCCAGAAAAAAGCACATCAGTCACAGAACAACGCAAATTTATTCGCAGTTATTTGCCAGCACCAGAACCGGGCTTGAAGTGTATGATGATGAGCGGTTGGCAAGAATTATCAGGCATTGAAACACCGCACAGTGAAGCTTTATCTACCTTTTGGCAGCATATCCAAAAAGAATTTGAAGCCGATTTTCGTGAGGGAGAATGCTTGTCCGCCTTGGGCTTTATTAAACGGCGTTTTGTTTATCATTTTGAAAAGATAAATGTTAGAAAAATGCCCGGCGGTTGGCGGCTAAAAGGTTGGCAATTGCCCAGTGCTGTGCCTTCAGTTTCTTTTATGGCGGCAACCCATTGGCTTGGACGTTTATTAAAGGTCTCTGAATATGAAAAGCATTATGATTTGTTAAAAACATTTCGCCATGAAGCGAAAACTGTTTTTAGCTATTGGGAAAAAGACAATGTCTTGCCTTGCCTTAAAAATGCAAAAGGTGAACGTAAATGGACTACTTACCTAGATGGAGAGACATTTTTTGAATCGGCTTTGCAATCACGTTTGAATAAAACCTCGGATGAGAAACAAGCTGAAAAACTAGAGAAGGTCATTAAGGCTCTCAATGACGTAAACAACCAAACTCATGTAGACCCACCATCACCTTTTTATGCCATCTTATTAATGGATGGAGACAATTTAGGCAATGCCTTAAAAACAGAAGGCAATGATGTCAAAATTAGCCGAGCTTTGGCTAAGTTTACCGATGAAGTGAAAGAGCATGTTGAAGACCATTGTGGTTTTTTAATCTACGCCGGCGGCGACGATGTTTTGGCCTTTTTACCCTTAGAGAACGCACTGGCATGTGCTGATACTTTACAACAATTTTATAAACGTTGTTTTGAACAAGAGCAAATAAATAGTACCTTATCGGCGGCAATTCAATTTGCTCATATTCGCACACCACTAACCCACATGCTACATAATGCCCATGATTTGCTAGATAATGTGGCAAAAGACCAAACAGGGCGGGACAGTGTAGCGGTACGGGTCTGGAAAAACAGCGGTTTGGTTTTAGAGTGGTCAATGCCTTGGGCACTGGCAAAACTAGAGGCTCAACAAGGCTTAATCATTGAGCAGAGTTTAACGCATTTTAGAAGTAAAAATGGTTACGATCCTTTACCGGCCAATCAGTTTTTTTATCGGATTCGAGATTTGTTCAACATTTTAGAGCAAGATGTTAAGTGGTTCAGTGAAAATAACCCTGAATTTATAGAAGAACAAGAACGACAATTGTCCTTATTGGCTGCTGAGTATAAGCAATCCAGATTGGTCGATGGAACTTTATCCATAGAAGATGCCAAAGCCCATATTAAAGGCTTGTTATCACAATGTCGTTTATGTCGGCGTATTCAAAAAGATGATGGGCAAGTGACATATGAATATAGCCACAGCTTACGGGCTAGTGCTGCATTTTTAGTGCGGTTTCTAGCAAAAGAAGGTATTTGGTTGGAGAGTGAGATAGATGAGCAAAAAGAAACCCCAAAAAGCTAACCACCAAAAGCCAGCAAAAGCTAAAAAGCAAGCAGTCACTCTTTGGCGTTTTAATGCTTTGGACAGTTGGTTTTTCCGTGAAGCAAGACCAATGGATGCTTTAGGTGATAGCCTCTTAAATTCAGTATTTCCTCCCCCCAGTTCTAGTCTGATAGGGGCAGTACGTTACTTGATAGGAGAACGTGAGGGGGTTGATTGGCATAAATATGCCGCTTATATTGAAGAATTGCATCAATCTATTCCAAAGCAAAACCAGCCTAAAGAAACACAATCCTGGTTGCAACGATGGCAGGGTAAAAAAACACAACCAACACAAGAATACAAACCGGTAGAATTAAAACCACTAGAGCAAAGAGACGAAAACCGTTGGATTCATTGCCTTGGTTATCCTGACGACCTTACACCACTAAAATTTTCAGGTGTATTTTTAAGCCAAGGTAATCAACGCCTATATCCAGTACCCGCCATTTTAGTGAAAGAAAAACTCAAAGATGCCGACGCAGAATTAAAATTGGCCTTTTTAAGTTTGGGAGAGCCAATGTTATCGGATTTGGGAGAGATACGCTTCCCCCGTGTCAAAGGGGCTGATAAACATAGCCAATATACAAATCTACAAGAATATCTAATGACGGAGGTGGACTTCCACAATGTATTAAGTGGCAAACTACCACAAGCAACTGATTTAATAAAAAAAGACACATTATTCCAAATGGAAACCCATGTTGGTATTGGGCGAGATAATAAAACCCGCACGATACAAGAAGGTTTACTGTATCAAACCCAACACGTACGCCCAGAACCGGATGTCGCTTTAGAGATAGAGTTAACGGGTTATACGCTCAAAAAACCTTTTAAAGACTTGCTACGTCTAGGGGGAGAAGGACGTTTAGCTGCTGTGGAAGTTACCCCCACTAAGAAAGGGAGTAAAACTTTATTACATCAACCGGCTAAGAACGATAAAGGGTTTATGCTCATCAATTTGTTTCCTAGCCCAACAGAGCACGCCATACCACTACCAGCAGGTTTTATCGTTGAAGAGGAAAACCAGCAATTACCTATCTCTGGTTATTTCAAAGAATTAAAGGACATTAAAGTAACGATTCACAGTGCAATAGTAGATAAAGCCTTGCGTTATGGCGGCTGGAATTTAGCACAACACCGTACCCGTCCTACCCAAACTTATCTCCCCGCAGGCAGCGTTTGGTTTTGCACCGTTGAAACAAACCAGTCCGAAGTGGCTGCAAGCTTAGCAAAAGCTCGCATTCAACAACAAAAATTTGGTCATCATGGGCAATTTGCTATCGCCCCATGGAAGGAATAACTCAATGAATACAGCTATTTTAGCCTTAATGACCCACACCCCCCTACATGCAGGCAGTGGACAAGACATGGGCGTGATTGATTTACCAATCCAACGAGAAAAAATTACCGCTTGGCCTTGTGTTTATGGCTCTTCAATGAAAGGGGCATTGCGTTGTCATGCCGAAACCAAATTAGACTCAGAAAGCGTTCAGTTGATTTATGGTCCTGATACCGAAGCAGCAAATAAGGAAAAAGGGGGCTATGCTGGGGCATTAAACGTTGGTGATGCACGTTTGCTACTGTTTCCCGTACGCTCTTTACAAGGTACGTTTCGTTGGTTGTGTTGTCCAGCCAATATTGAACGCTTATTACGTGATTTAGATTATTTAGACTTAAAGTTTGATAACGTACCAAATCTTAGCCAATTACAAATAAAAGGCTTGAATGCGAAACATTATTCAGATAAAGCTGAAACAATTTATTTAGAAGAATACGCTTTTTCTGCTACTGGAGATAAAAAAGAGCTAAAAAACCTCATCGAGCTACTTACAAAATTTGTCAACAACCGTACAGACTTCCAGCAGCAACTAGAGGAAAAACTATTATTGATTAGCGACACTCAATTTAAGTACCTAGTGCAACATGCTACCCCAGTACAAGCACATAATGTTTTAGACGAACAAAAAGCCTCACAAAACTTATGGTATGAAGAAAGTTTAGCCCCTGAAACCCTGTTATATGCGCCCCTACAAGCCTCTGATGTGCGTAAAAAAGACAATGATAACAAAGCAGATTGGGTATTAGGGCAAGTGCAAGATATGTTTGAACGCCCATGGTTACAAATTGGCGGCAATGAAACCGTGGGCATGGGGTGGTGTTATGTGAGCTTGTTATCACAGGCTCAGGGAGGTGCATGATGCACGCAAACCAAGAACAAGTACGGGCTAAATCTGCCTTAGCACAAATAAATCGCCTAAAGGCAAATGAAAAATTTACTGCTGAAGGGAAATTTGTCAGTTATGTCAAATCATTCCCTGCAATGATTCACCAAAATGGTTTAGGTCAAGCAGTCGCCTTTTGTCGTAGTAAAGCAAAATCAGATAATAAGTTACAAGCAGAAGCTTACCAAACTTTATACGACATATTACAAGCATGGTTATGTCAATCATCAGAACCAGAGTCCAGCCATACACAGCCGTTTTCTAAGTCCCAATCTTTAACCGAAGCCATTACCAACAGCGAATTAGGACAATATCAACTGGCACAAACTGAAGCGCAGTTATACTTAATTTGGTTAAAAAAATTTGCCATAGCGATATTGAATCATGAGTAAAATTTTACCCTTATATCAATTTAAACACCCTGATAAGCGTCCTTCAGGCGCACATGCAGGACTTTGGTTTGAGCGTTTTTTTAACCGTTATGATGAAGATTATCAACTGGATAAAAATAATGACAAAGAGACAAAAACAGACAAGCAACGTTGGATTGAATCGGTAGGGAAACACTGTGGCAATGCTGATACCTTAAAACAAGCTGCCTTACAACAACTGCGTTTAATTGATAGTTTAGCGGGCAGTGCCTTGGTATTTGAAACGGATTATCATTTTGTCACAGGGCTTGGCAGCTCGCATCCTATAGAAAATGGTTTTTTATGGCATCCAACTTTGGCTGTTCCTTATCTAAGTGGCAGCAGTGTCAAAGGCATGTTACGGCATTGGTTAGAACATTGGCAAGAACAGGATAAAGAAAGCTTACGGAAAAACTTTGGTTCAACTTCCAAAGACCCAGAAAATAATGAGCAACAGGTGGGCGAATGTATTTTTTTTGATGCCTTACCCATAGAACCTGTTGAACTCGGCATGGACATCATGACTCCCCATTATAGTCCTTGGTATCAAAATGGACATGACAAACCGAAAGAGAATCCTCCTGCTGATTGGTATGAACCTGTTCCCATTCCCTTTTTAGTGGTAAAAAAAGCCAAGTTTTTATTCACCTTGGCGAGCCGAAACTCAGAAAAGCAAGAAGAGATTAGCAAGATGGCGGAATATTTAACCGAAGCATTAAGCTATCTCGGTGCTGGGGCTAAAACAGCCTTAGGATATGGGCAAATGACAGAAGATAGCACGATGCTAGATGCGCTGAAGAAAAGCATGGCAGATTGATAATAAGGGGGGGGGGCTTTAACTGCCCGTGCTTATCCTATACTTATCCAAAGCCTATAAGCCGTTGTTTAAAGGTACTGTGGCGACTCCTACCCCAACGGGTCGCGGAGTCGCTCGCTGTCCAAAATTTTTCAGAAAAAAAACGGAGTTCGGTTCGGTTTGTATTTTAACCTATTGTTTTGTAATGTTTTCATTTTTGCGTTACCGAACTCTGGGGGATTAAAACGAACTGAAGGCTTCTTTCATTTTTGCAATGCTCGCCTTTAGTTTTTCATTCTCTTCTTTGAGGACTCTGTTTTCCTCTTCTAGCACTTCTGTGCTGACATGCTTGGCTTTTAATGCCTGATTTTCCAGTTTGAGTGTTTCCAGTTCTTCGTTGTTTTCGCTTAGTGCTTTATTTTGCTCAGCAAAGACAATCAGTGTATCTACAATATGCTTTAAGCCTAAGTCATGTAGCTTCACTGTGTATTTGTGTTCATAGCTCAGCCCCTCGTCTTTTTGGACATTTTCCCCATCAATAATCCAGTTTACGTTCAGACCATTGAGGCGAAAGATGTATAAGAAGCTGATCGGGGGTCTTCTATGTCCTTCAACAAAGTTCTGGATGGTTTGTCGAGTTGCTTTTGTACCAAACATATCGTTGTGATGGCTGGCTAGTTTTTGATATGTAAGGTCTCCTCTATTAGCAATCGCTCCTTTGAGGCGATTACCCATATTCTTTCTTAATTTCAAGTCGTTATCTTTGATGCTCTTTGCCATTTCAGTTTCGCCTCGATAGTTAAAGCATATCTATATGTTTTATATTTATTGAATTTGATATGCTTATCTATTAGAATAGTCTAAAATATGTGAAATTAACACACAATAATGTACCAACATTACAGCAGATGAATAGACAAAATCAAGCAAAGCAAACAAAAAGTGATGGGTGGCAATCAAATGATGTGATTGCCGCCTTAACTGTGCAAGGTGAGAGCTACAATTCTATTGCTGAAGATGTCGGCTGTATTTTAGAAAAAAAGGTTTCCAATCGAACCGTCTCTAGTGTGGTTCGTTCTGCACTAACCGGTTCAAATATAAGAGGAAAACAAAGCCTCTTGATTCTCTCTCGCATAGAAACAACTCTGTGCAAACCTATCTTTCCACAACTAGAGAAGGTACGACCTCATGTCTACTGAAGCGAAAACCCCTGAAGATTTACCCTTAAATGGCAATAGTAGCCCCGTTCAGCCTTTGTTAAAGCCTGAGTTTAGAGCCGAGTTTGAAAATTATGCTAAAAGCTTAGGTGTGCGTGGTGGCACTTTAGCGCGAATGATTTTGGAAAAACATTTTTTAAATAAGGGCTGGGATGCTCAGTTGTTTAAAACAACAGCCCGAAAACTCAAGCAATCAAAGTTTTGTTTGCTCAATGCGCTTTAATTTGTCGCTAGTCCTGTGCTTTATCTCGTTGACAGCCAGTGCAGCGGATAGAGCCGATAGAATCATCGTAGGCCCTGAATGCGTTTATGTGCCTAGTCAGTGTTTACCAGATATACCCAAACCACCGCCTGATGCTAAAAAATGATAAGCCAAATTAAGCAAATCCCTATTGTTGACATAGCAGAAAACCTGCTAAGGCTTAATAAAGGTTTAGGCACAGCAAAAAACGGTAAAGACATTCTTTTCCATGGGCCTCATGGCAATGAAAATACACCATCATTGTCATTAAGCCCGTCTAAAAATATTTTCCACGATTTCAGTACTGGGGAGAGTGGTGATCAAATTAATTTGGTCGCTTATGTCAACAGGGTTGATGTCGGGGAAGCGGTTCGTATCATTGCCACACATTACAATATCCAAGCAGAAAAAAAATCATTTCAAAAACAAGAGAAAACCTTAGTTGATTATATAGCGCAAAAAGCCTTACAAAATGCTAGAAATGAGGCTATATCCCAGCCCTTTCTCGATTATCTGACGCAAAAACGTAAAATAGATTTAGGGGTTATCAAGCATGGCATCCAAAAAGCTGTGCTAGGTTTTAGCGATTATACCGCCCCAGCAAAAAGCCCTGGCCAAGCAGGCTATGGGGGCAATTCGTTGGTGTTCATAGTCAAAAATCAACACAAAACCATCGCTGTTGATATGCGTTATTTGATCCCGAAAGATAACGGCGGTATCAAAACCCAGTGCCAAGGCGATAAGCAAGGACTTTATTGGACAATAGACCCTTATAAATTACGCTCAGCAAAGGTGGTTTATGTCGTTGAATCGGTGATTAATGCCTTGTCTATTGAGTCTTGTCACTTGCCCTATGCGGCTGCCATAGCAACTCTTGGCACAACCAATATTGATTACATCAATTGGCAACAGTTTGCAGGCAAGCAAATCATTATTGCCTTTGATAAAGATCGCCCCGGCAATCAAGGCAAGTTCCCCGGGCAAGAAGCCGGATGGAAGCTTTACGAACTACTCAGCAACCAAGGTCTAATATCCCTTTTGTTAGATCAGGATAAATGGCATCACAAGGGTATTGTCGATGATCATATTGATGCTTATATCAAGGAAAATGAAAAACGGCGAATTGAATACACCAAATTACTAGAAGATGAAGAGGCAAAAGCCCAATATCGCAGCAAAATCCGTAATATTCTCACCAATTATGGCGTTGATATTAACGATATTCTGCTTTGGCATGGCAAAAAAAGCCTAAAAACAGCCCTAGAAAACCGTCAGCGCGGGCTAATACAAGGGGTTTACTACAAAAAAGGCGTATTGGCGCAACGCTTACACCTGCCTTTTATCGACTATAAAGCCTATAAAAAATACCGCGTTCACCCTGAACACACGATATTTCAAAAAGAGGTCAAATCAAAAGACAAAGACACCGGCGATGAAATCACCGATATTGTCGATATGGATGTTTGCGGTTTTCGTATTGCTGGCATGAAAAAAGTTAAAGTCGTGAGCTATTCCAGTGCCAGTACCGGTATGCCCGATAATATGACCACGGACATATACGCCGCCCAAGTTCAAAGCCGAACTTCGCCCACCGAACTAATAGAAAAGGTGCTTGCCACAGGGATTCATGACCTCAAAGCATGGGAAAAAAACTTCGGTGCGGTACTCAATGCTAATTTTTTTAAACGTGCCTTAACCATCCTCGAATCAACCGCGCAAGCCAACACCATTCGCGTTGCCAATATTGTCGGCTTAGCTTGGCTCGATGGCAAACTGGTTGCCAATGACAAAAACAGTACGTTTTTTGTCGATGCCAATAAGCAATGCGGGGCTTATGGCAATCTGGTTTTTAACGCTGGCAATCGTCAAGACTGTGCGAAGATTTTAGAAAAATACAAAGACCTATACAACAACAATTCAGCGCTTATCATGCTGACCTGGACCTTGTGTAGCCACTTCAAACTATTTACCGGTTTTTATCCCCACTTGATGATTGGTGCGGATAAAGGCTCGGGCAAATCGACCATTATCGAAATGATTGGTAAAACTTGCCCGTTAAAGAAGTTTGCCATTAACGAAATGAACCCCTATCGCCTCCGCGTTATCTCCAGTGGTTCATCATTCCCCGTTGCCCTCGATGAGTTCAGTAACGCATCGCCAGCCAAGCGTATCGAGGTGGTTTCTCACATGCAAAACACCTACACCAAAAACGAAACGGTGGCAGGGGCAGATGCCTTGCAATACCTCACCTTTTCCCCTGCCTTGATTGGCTCAGAAGACATCGGCGGCTTGGATAATGTGTTATCAAAAACCGTTAAAGTCACTTTCCCCATGAAAGCCCGTGGGCGTTTGTTTGATGCCGCTGCTGTGCCTCAGTGGCCACTTAAAGAATGGATGGAATACCTCGCCCATATCAGCCGTGACCAATTCAAACAGGCTTACAAAGAAGCGGCCCAGTTTTGCCAGTCTAAGTCCTCGACCTCCGATGCCACCAGTGAACGGATGCTCAAAAACTATACTTTGCTGCTACTGGCATGGCGTTATGTTGCCGATTTCGCGGGTATTATGCGGGAAGCATGGGGCGTGGAAGAGAGCATTATTCGAGAAATGAACGGGCATATCGCCAGCACCGATGCTGACCGTGAGCCGTGGGTGAAAGTGATAGAAAAACTACTCACGGATATTGATGCGGGCAAATACCCACATAAACACACGATTGATGAATTTGCCGAGGGTGAGAACGACCATAAGCACCAGTGTTTTGTGATCAAACTCTCAGAGGTGATGGACTATTTTAATAATACCCCAGACCTGCGCGAATTTCGCCAAAGCTTGCCGATTACCTCTAAAAATGCACTCAAAATCCAGCTTCATAATAAGGAAATGTTGCTGAGAAAAGGCAATGGAGAGCCACGCATTGTCCATCCGTATATCGGTGAGGGCGATGGACGAAAAAGGGTGCATAACTTCGTTGCCATGCCCGCTTATAAGCTGCTGAATTATGGCTTAACCGTGCCGGGGGTTGATTATGAAGCGGATGCGTATTTGAATCGGATTTATGAGGAATAATCATGCCTAAACCTGATTTGTTTACTGGTACAGCATGGGAAAAACCCCCTCGACAAAAGCCACGAGTCATGGCTCATGTTGCTGACGCAGGCGTAGACAGTATCTGCTTTGAATGCCCCCAATGTGGCTGGGAAAGTGGTTGGATAGATTACGATTTTTCACTAACTGAAGCAAAGCGCGGTATCCCGTGCGAAAACTGTAACAAGGAATCAAACCATGAACAAAAAAGCCATTAACACAGTAGAATTTTATAAAAATTCACAACCAAACAATTCAGGATTAATGATGATGATTTGGGTGTTGGGTACTGAGTTTAAAAAATTGAGTGGATTTTATCCGCATTTGATTATAGAAGGGGACTCTGGAACAGGAAAATCAAGCTTAATTGATAGTTTTTCTAAAGCTGATTTATTAACGAATATTTCTGGTAATTTATTTACACCCTTTGCTATTAGGCGCTTGGGCAATAATAGTTTTAAACCAATCGCTGTAGATGATGTATTCAGTATTGGAGAGAACTATTTCGGTCATTTACGTGTGTTCATGAACTACGCTTACACCAGTAAAACAGAAAAATATGGCTACGATAAAGAGGAGTTTATTTCCTGTGCACCAGTATTATTATCTGGGCATAAAAATATAGATATGCCCGATACTCTGATTAACAAAGTGATAAAAATCAAACTAGAGCAATTTACTGACTCAAATAATGATTGGTCTACAAAAAAATGGCCTAAGAAAAAATGGAAAGCATTTATTGATGATATTAATCAGCAAGATTTTTATGAAAAAATGAATACTTGTACCTTAGCTTTATCTGAAATAAACCCTTTATTAAGTGAAACGATGGTTCGTAATCAAGCACTAATGCTTACTATCTGGATCTATATGCGTCAATTTTTAGGATTATCTAACGATAACTTAAAAAATCACCTAAAAATATTAGCATGAAAGCTTAAATGAAAAATCATAATGTCAAACTTGATCAACATCACTATAGAAGCTAAAAACCTTGACAACATTGCCGAGAAAATGACCCGTGCTGAGCATCGCGCTGTCAAAAAAACCTTGGCACAAACCCGCACTTTTTGGGTCAAAAACATCCATAAAGAACTCAACTTGCCTGCAAACACCATCAAAAAAGCCACCTATACCACGGCTGGTGGCAATCGTTCCGGCGGCTTGGTGGTGATTGATTCCAGCAAGGCGGGCTTAGGGGTTAAAAGCCATGCTAAAAAGCGTTCTTTGCCTTTGACAGCCTTTGGGGCAGTTCAAAACGCACGCGGGGTACGGGTAAAAATCAAACGCAAAGGTGCGCCAAGACTGATCAAAAGCGCCTTTTATGCCGGTGTTTTAGGCGGTAGACCAGACCAAACTAACCGAGAACGGCAATTTTCGGGGGGTAATGGCTATCATCGCGGGGTGTTTATTCGCCTGAGTAAGGAACGCTACCCGATTAAAGAACTCCGCTCAACATCAATTGAGGATGTCGGGGCGGATAATCTACAAGCTACCCAAGCCTTTGCCGATAAAACCTTTGAGCGGCTGTATTTTTCCCAGTTAAAATATGAATTATCCAAATGATGGGCTGGGTGGTGTCGCCGATCTTGCTGATATGCTCGGCATCGGTGAACGCCAAGTCCAAAAACTTAAAAATCGCATGACCAAAAACGGCAATCCCGTTATCGTCTCTCCCTCAAGAGGGGTGTATGATTTGTTTGCCAGTGCCAAAGGCTATATCGAATTTATCAAGGAAGATGAGGACGGTGTTGGCAAAGATGGCAAGTTTAAAGACCCACAAAAGCGCCTTGATGCGGCAAAGGCCAACATGGCCGAGCGTAAAGATGCGCTAGAAGAAGGAACCGTGCTTAATAAGAACGAAGTGGAGCAAATGTTTATTGAAACCATTGCCCTGCTCGCTTCACATATTGACGCGATTCCGGGGCGCTTTGCCAGTACCATTGTCGGTTTAACGGGTGAAGATAAACAAAAAGTATATGCTCTACTAAGAGAAGAAGCGCGGGAAATGCGCTTATCGGTTACAAATGGACTTGAAGATTATATTAATGCTAAGGAAAGCGGCGGAGGTAATGAGACCGCCGCCGAACCGGAGCGCGTGGCAGTGGGCGGAAGCTGAACGTGTCTTGCCCAAAGGCACGGCGGAACCGGGCAAATACCGCAGCGCTCGCACGCCTTGGATTGTTCCTATCACGGATGCTGTTAGTGATTACCACTACAGTACCGTTATTTCCATCACCGGTTCTCAATCAGGCAAAACCGATGGTATTTTGCTCAATGTCTTAGGACATCGGATGATGGATAATCCCGCGCCGGCTATCCTCTATATGCCCACCGAAATTTCAGCCCGTTCTATCGCCAAAGACCGTTTGGCAAAAATGTTCAAAAACAGCAAAGGTTTAACCGATGCACTGGATAAAAAAGGCAATACCACGCTGGAAATGTTTATCGGTGGGGTGCGTCTTGGCATCGGTTGGGGCGGCTCTGCCACTCAAGTTTCCAGTCATCCCGCAGCGCTGGTGTTATTTGATGAAATCGACCGCTTAAAAGATATTCCCGGGGAAGGCTCGCCTTGGCATTTAACCAAGGTACGGGGCATCACTTATCCTGATTTTACCCAAGTCGGTACAACTACCGTTACCACGGGGCGAGTCGGTGAATACACCCATCCCGATACTGGGCTTATTCATTGGGAACGCTCCACTATGTTGGAGTCTTTGGGCTGGCGTTTATGGCAAGATGGCACTTGTCATGAGTTTATGATTCCCTGTCCTGAATGCCAGACTTATTTCACGCCTAAATCAAAATTGCTGGTGTTTGATGAAAACTGGACAACCAGTCAAATTGAGAAAGAAACCGGCTTGCGTTGCCCGCATTGTGGCGCTTTTATTGACCAAAGACATCAACACCAGCTCACAACCGAGCTGGGGCGGATGATAGCTCCCGGGCAATGGGTAGAGGATGGCAACGTTTGCGGTGAAGTCGCAGAGAATAATATCTATTCAGCTTTTGTAAATGGGCTTTGTTCTGATTTTGTCACATGGGGACAGCGTGCAGCCAGTCTGCATCGTTCCAAACAATCTGGCAAAGTGGGCGAGATACAAAGTGTTTTAAATACCGAGTTTGGCGAGCTGTATTATGTCGCCGGTATTGCGCCGATGTGGCAGCAACTCAAGCGTTTGCGCGGACACCATGAACAAACCGACATCCCCACCGCCATTAAAATTCTCACCCTCACTGTCGATGTGCAGAAAAACCGCTTGGTCTACGTGCTTTGTGGTTGGGCAATGAAGAAAAAACCAGATTTATATATTTGTGATTATGGTGAAATCATCGGCGATTCACGCCAAGAAGAGGTCTGGGAAGACTTAGAGGAGATGATGCTAGTTCGCTATGATGATTTACCTATTTCCCATATTGTTGTCGATGCCTCCTATAACCCCAGTGCCGATTATGACAAACAGAAAGATGCCAAGCCCATTTCTAAAAACCTCAACATCATTTATCAATTCGGGCGGCGTAATCGCTCAAAAGTGTTATTAATAAAAGGCTCACCGCGTCCGATGGATAAGCTGTGGACGTATAACATGGTGGATGTGAATCATGATGGCAAAATCTATAAGGCGGGTGTGGGTTTATACACGGTGAACACCGATGCCTTCAAACAGGATTTATACGCATGGTTTGACCGTGGCATCGAAACCCCAGAGAAAGACCGCAAGTTGTATTTGCCTGAAAATGTCGAAGATGAGTTTTTAAAACAAATCACATCCGAGGAGCGCAAGCGCCAAAGTGGCAAGGATGTCTGGGTAAAAAATTATGAAAACCATTATCTCGATTGCCTAATGATGCAGCTTTTCCTTTTTGATGCTAAAAAGCTTAAATCGCGGCTTAAAAGCATGAAAGCGCCGATACGACAACCTCAAATAGCCAATAAGGCACAAGAAGCCCCCGCAGCGGAGAAACGAGAAGCGCCTCAGCAGGTGGTTTATGAAGGGCAGGTGGATACGGAATATTTGGGGGATTTAGCTTAAACAAGGAAGACTCCGCTTTGTTTTAGTGATAGCTGGCACTACCCAAAGCGGAGATATGAACTACCTATGCGAAGGTGAGGGTTAAATTTTTACATAAAAATTTGTTTATTCAATGGCTTTCTATTAGAATTTGATATGCTTTTTATGGATAGCATATCAAAATGGATTTTGAAACTGCACAAAAACACCTCGACGCATGGCTAGAAGCCAACTTAAAGCTCGCAGAAGCTGAGAGCTATAGCTTTGCTACGCCTGGTGGTAATCACACAGTTTCTCGCACGGATGCGAGCAAGGTTTTACAACAAATCAATTATTGGCGAACTGTTGTCAATAGTTTATCTGCCCGTGGTGGTACTCAAAGCAAGTTTAGTACGGCACAGTTCTCATGAGTCCGAATATTTCCCCTAATTTCATTGATAAAGCCGTAGGCTATATTAACCCGCGCTGGGGACTTGAAAGACTACGCCAGCGTCAAGCCATGGCATTGTATGAGGCGGGTACATCAAAAAACCCTAATCGTAACCGCCAAACCGACCGAGGCGATGCTGATCACGGTATCGCGATGACGGGCTACCCGATGTTACAGCTCGCCCGTGAAGCCCAAGAAAATTATGATGTGCTCAAAGGGGCTATCAATACATTAGAATCACGCATAGTCGGGGCGGGTTTAGAAACAGAACCCACCGTTTTAAATCAAGACGGTGAATTAAATAGCGCATTTAACGCCCAGCTCAAAATGTCTTATCAGTTGTGGTTTAAGCAACCGATGCTCAGCAGCAAATTATCGGGTGGTGATGTTCAGCGTTTGCAAGTTAATTCAGGGTTTCGTGATGGTGAAACATTTACCCGTTTTGTCAGCGGTAAAGGCGTTCCGCATAAAAGTCCGGTGCCACTCAGTCTTGAGTTAATGGAAAGCGAGCAACTGCCGTGGAATCAAGATCCCATGTTTGCCGCTGATAAGCAAATAATACTGGGCATTGAGCGTGATCGCTGGAGTCGTCCCAAACATTATTATTTTCACAAAGTCCATCCGGGGGCAAATAACCGCTACACCGAGGCACAAGAAACTTGGCGTATTCCATCCCACCAAGTCGTCCACTATTATCACCAAATTCGTGCCAATGCTAGCCGTGGTGTTAGTGGTTTTCATGCGACTTTTCGCCGTTTAAGCGAATTACGTGATTATGAAAATTCCGAGATGGTGGCGGCAAAGATGGCGGCAGCACTGGGCATTCAAATCAAACGCCACCCAGATATGATTACCGCCTCAAGCTGGGATGATTTCAAGACCTTACCGGGTGAACGTCTGTTTCGTTTTCAACCCGGTATGATTGCTGACCACCTGGCACCGGGTGAAGAAATTGAACCCATCAACCCCAACAACCGCCCTAACAACGGCTTAAACGACTTTCGCAAAGGGCATTTACATCTTGCGGCCAGGGGTATTGGTTTTATGAGTTATTCCTCTTTGATGGGGGAATATAACGGCTCTTATAGTGCCGAACGTCAAGCCATGGTCGAGTCTTGGATGAATCTTGCGCCTTTGATTGACCATTATGTGAATACGTGTTGGCAACCGATTTATGAACGTGTCATAGAGACCATTATCATCAATGGTTTAATCGAATTGCCTGCCGACATTGATATTCGCACCTTATTTTTTGCCAGTCACCGCTCGCCCACCATGCCCTATATTGACCCACTCAAAGAAGCACGGGCAAAACAATTCATTCTGCAAAATGGGCTGGACAGTTGGTCAAATATGGTGCGCTCTAGTGGTCGCAACCCCAACGAAGTTAAGCAAGAAATCATGCAGGAAAAAGAATTTTTAGACCAATACGTGAGGGCGGCGAACGATGCCAAGATTAAGTAATCAAACTTGGGCATTGCAACGTGATGCTATCGCTGAAATAGACCAAATCAAATTGTCGTTAGCAGCGATAAAACCAGACACATATGCTGCATTGCGTGATAGAGACAGCACACCTGAACTGAGCTATTACGTTGATGGCAATACTGCCGTTTTCCATATTGCCGGCGTGTTATTGGATACAACGGACTGGTGGACAAAATACCTTGAGTTAGTCACTTATCAGGACATTCGTGCGGGTCTTGAAGTGGCCAATGCTGATCATCGTGTCGAAAATATCGAGTTACACATCAGCAGCCCCGGCGGTCGAACCAATGGCTGTCATGAATTAGTCCACTTTATCCATAGTAATGAAAAACCGATCAAAGCATTTGGTGTCGGTGTCGTTGCTAGCGCCGCTTACTGGATAGCCAGTGCTTGTCAAAGCATTGACGCATCACTCACCACCTTTGTTGGTAGCATTGGGGTGATTTTGGTCACATGGAAAAACGACGATGACCTTGTTTATATCACCTCAGCCAACGCCCCTGACAAACATCTTGATGCTGGCAAAGCAGAAGATGTGCAGAAAATCCAAGACCGCCTGACCGATTTAGAAGCCATTTTCATTGCTGATATTGCCAAGTTTCGCAGTACCACGGATGACGATGTCAAAGCCAATTATGGCAAGGGCGATGTGCTTATCGCTAAAAAAGCCCTCGCAGCGGGCATGATTGACCAAATTACTCAAACCCCAGCCAGTAAATCCAACCAAGGAGACACAAGCCTTATGCCTCAAGATAACAACGATGCCTTAGCTACCGCACAGGCACAACACCAAGAAGCTTTGGCTGCAATGCAGACACAGCTTAATACGGCACAGTCAGAACTTGCCAGCACACAAGCCTCTCTGACTGAAGCCAAGCAACAACTTGCCGATGCTAATAGCACATTAGAGCAATTACAAACCGAAGCCAGTGCCGAGGAAGCTCGCCGTGTTGATATTACGACCCTATTTAGCGTCGTTCCTCAAGAAAGCGCTTTCCTTCGCTTGCAGATGCAGGCATTAGGTGACAAATCAATGGATAAAGCCAAAGCAGCTACCAAAATCCAAGAACTACAGGCGCAAAGCCCGGATAGTATCAGCCTAACACCGCAGCCAACCGGGCAAAATACCGGCGATGATTTTATGACCTTGGTGGGGGCTTACCAGACACAGCATGGAGTCAATGAGGGTGAGGCGATTGCAGCCATTGTCAAATTGCACCCAGAAGCTCACCAAAAATATTTGGATGGTTTATCTAAAGGAGAGGCGTAATGTCTGGTTATAAAAAAACGGGAGAAATCACCTTAACTTGTGTTGAATCTGTAGAAGCATACCGTCGTGTGATTCTTAAAGATGATCCAAAAAACCTATTAGGCAAAGGTCTCGGTGTGGCTGCTGAGGATACGGTTGGTATCGGCAGTGCTTTATATGAAGGTGAGCATAATGACAGCATCGCTACACGTTTAACTAATGCTCAAGGCACACATATTGGTATAGCACACGGCACAATCACAACAGGTACTGAATTGTTTGCAGCTACAAACGGCACTGTTTCAGCATCAGGGACAGTGGCACTGGGTGCTTTTGCACTAAGCGATGCCGAAGATGAAGGCTTTGTCGAGTACATGTACTCATAACTGATTAAATAACGCATAACGCAAAGGATTGCACCATGCCTAGTATCGCACGAGTTAGACCGGATTTAGTTCCCGTGACTCAAAACAAATTAAGCAAGTTAATTCATGAGGAATTAATTTTCAGACAAATTGCTATCGAAACCCCCATGCCTGAAAAAGCCGGTACTTACCCACATTTAGAAAAAGGCGAAATTATGCGCCTTGAAGATACCAAACGTGCCCCCCGCACAGGTTTTGGTCGCTCTGATTACAAAACTGTTGATAAAAGTTACGACACTGAAGGCTACGGCTGGGAAGAGCCTGTCGATGATGTAGAGCGTAAAGCTTATGGTTCTCAATTTAATATTGATACTATCGGCAGTGTGCGTGCTACCCGCATTTTATTGACCAGCTTTGAGAAAAAAGTGGCAAAAGAAGCTCAAAATGAGACAAAAGCTGGAACGAAAATTATTTGCGCTAAAACGTGGAAAGATCGCACGGCTGACATCCGCAAGGACATCAATGATGCTAAAGAACAAATGGGGAATAAATATGCGATACAACCCAGTGTATTAGTTATCCCTGAACCTCTAGTTCGTTATATGACGGAAAATGAGGAATTAAGTGAAAAAATGAAATTCACAACACCTTTAGAGCTAATGCCCAAAGCACAGAGATTGGCAAGCTTAGCAACTTATTTAGATGTAGATAAAGTATTGGTAGGCACATCACGCATACGCACCCAGTCATCGAATAAAGAAAAAGAAGCTTGGACACCTTTATGGGAGCCAAATGTCGTTTCATTATTGAAACCTATTGATGATGGCTCTATCGACCTACTTGAAGAAGGCTTTATGCGTAATTTTGTTTGGTCAGCAATGGGGGGATTGTATCGGATTGAAGACTACCGAGATGAACCGATTAAATCTGACGTTTATCGTGCTGAAGGACATATTGATCCCCGGGTTGTAAGCTATCAAGCCCTAGGTATCATCACGGGTGTCTACGATGACGTTACAACACCTTGATGCTGATTTAGCCCACATCATGTCTGATATTGGTGTCCCCGTGTCCTTTCCGGCACTGGACATCAATATCCAAGGGCGTTTGATAGAAAATGCTGAGCAAGCGCCAGCGCAAGGCTATCCCAATACCTTATCCGAGCGCTTCCATGAATTAACCTTGCTTAGTGCTGAGATAGATGCAGCGCTTATCAAGCGTAGTATGCAAGTCATTGTTAATGAAAAATCCTATATCGTTTACAAAGAACCGCTACTCAACGGTGGCAATATGATGCAGGTGTTAATCCAATGATTCGAGATTTAATCAGTGTTGAATTTAACCGTGTCATAGAAGAAATCGGTTTACAAATTTATGCTGACCAATGGAAAAACCCTCAATTCCAAGTGCTATTTCAATCTTTGAAATTAGTATCACCCAGCAATGGTAGCGATGAATTTTGGCATATCCACCGTTTAGTTGAAGGCACTATTTTAGTCCGCTTTTATTCTGATGAAAGTGTGCCGATAGACCCGACATTAATCATGTTGGAAACAACGCTTAAACCCTTATTGATAAAACCTGAGCCGATGACCATACCCGTTGATACGCTCGCTTTTCAAGCCAGCATTGTATTCGAGAAATGCCAAGACTTGATGTATCAAGATGGTTATATGCCCCAGATTGAAGCCAAAATTCGCGGCGGTATGATACTCAAGCGTATTCAAAGCACACCTATTCCCAACAGCCTTCATATTCGTGATTGATTTAAAACAAACCCCAGAGTTTGACACATCAGAGTTGAACCGCCGCCTTGCCAATCTCATTCGTGTCGGCACAATTGAACAGGCGCGATACGACGAAGAAGGAAAACCCAGTGACCCAGAAGTGCCGTGGTTTAGCAATGAAGATCAAAATGGCTTTTATCGCGGGCCATTGTATCGCGTGCGGATGCTTGATCATCTCACCTATTGGATACCACAGCTACAATTAAGGGCGGGTGAAGACCAAAGCTATACCGTCTATGAAGTGGGTGAGCAAGTCATGGTCTTTTCTCCCAGCGGCGATCCGATGCAAGGCATGGTCTTTGGCGCATTGCCATCGGATAAATATCGTCCGCCGGTGGGCTTGGATGACCAAAGCAAAGACCTGAGACCTTGGCGTGAATCTATCGAGCGTAAGCGCTATAAAGATGGTTGTTTAGTCGAATATGACCGCTACTTGCACAGATTTTTGAGTCTGTACCCCGATAAAACCCAATTTACCGCATGGTTTCATGATGATCGTGAAGACCGCAGCCCCCATAAAAAAGAAACCAATAGCGACAAAATCAATGTGCCGCCACGCCATTTATGGCAATGGGATTTTCATGGTGAAAGCCAGTATCAATATATTCATGATGAAGATGAAAAGTTTATCCACAATCATCAGCAGTTTGATGATGGCACGGTGTTGGAGTTTACTTGGGACTATGAAAAGCAGACACATACGCACCATTGGCATTACGCCGATGATACCGATTACAGCTACCATTACGATGAAAAAGCTCAAACTCATCGGCAAGACTGGTTATACCCTGATGGTCGTGTAGTTTCTTATTTTTGGGATGAAAAAAGTGATTTGCATGAAGCCAAGGTGACTCATGCCGACGGGCGTATAGAAACCCAATCCAGTCAAGGGGGTAACAGCCTTAAGCGCATCGAATTTGCCGATGGTACCAGCCAAACTTATCGCCACGGTGATACCAATAGCCACGAAACTCAATACAGAGATGGTAGCTTTGTGGTCTATAACTTAGATACGCAAGAAATGCACTGCCACAGTAAAAAAAGGCTAAAAGCCTCGGCTGTTGAAGAGCTACACCTTGATGCGCCTAACATTGTTATTAAAGGCGATGTGACGGTCGATGGGAATATTAATAATACAGGCAAAATCACCAGTGAAGGAAAACATAAAGCCAAATCTTTTGAGTTGATTTAGAACATCATATCTAATAGAATTAAATCATGAAGCAAATCAAAACAGGTGACTTGATTGCTGTCAAAAGACAGGATTCGTGGCTTTGGCGTGCCATCGCTAAAATGACCGGCTCACCTTACACCCATGTCGCTATCGCAATCAGAATAGAAGGGCAAATATTTGCTGCTGAAACTAACCCCGGTGGTGCAGCACTAGTTTTATTAGCCAGTTATGAAAACCCATATGATGTGTTTAGTTGCCCTGCTAACAGGGATATTGTCAAAAGCACCATTTTTACGGTCATGAGACAACATATTCATTATGGCTGGCGTGACTTTGGCAGATTGGCTTTAGAAAGTATTATAAAACTTAAGTTCCCCGGTAACTCAGAGGGAATGATTTGCAGCGAGTTTGTGGCAAACATTTATCAAAAAGCAGGCGCAAAGACGTTTGTGAATTTTACGCTCCCCACACCCGGACAAGTTGTCCAATTGTTTGACACTAATGAAAAAGTGGGAGCGTTTAATGCCAACAACAATCAATCCTAAAAGGCAGATCAAACCTGCCAGTATTCCACCTGAATTATTGACCGCAGAGGCGCAAGCGCAGCTTTTTACCCAATTAGTCCCGCAAGCAACAGAAGTGTTGGGCGGTGCAATTGATGGGCTGAATCAAGTGTTTTTCATCCCCGCAGATTATAAAGCGGTGAGTATTTACTTGAATGGCCAACGCTTAGAAGAACTGCGCGATTTCACGGTTGACAGTAATAACCCTCTAAAAATAACAACAACCTTTCTCCCTGAAGGTGAAGACAGGCTCACCTGTTTTCGTTTTAGTTTAGAAAACACGAGTCCAGCACCGGCAACAAGCACTGAAGGTGCAATGATGCGGGCTGTTGAAGACTTAAGCTTAGAAAACCTCATGGCACTGGGAGAACAGTAGTGAGCAGCAACATTAGCGATGTGAATCAAGCCTTTCTTGATTACGCAGCAGAAAAATTAAAACAGTCGACGACAACTGCGTTTGAAGCTTCATTGCTTGCAGCTGGCAGCGAAAAAATGACGGGGAATACTGAGTTAAATCAGTTGATTTTAGGTATCACTGATGCCGCCATCGGCGAGTCTAAAACAGGGTTTGAATTAGCGCTTGCGGCTGGCGAAGCGGGTTTTAATGCGGGTGTTGCTTCGCTTAATTCGGCAACCACAAACTTGCAAACCTTACTTGAAGCCTTGCCACAAAACACTGTGCGTAAAGATGAAATTATCTCTATTGCAGTTGATAGCGGTGCTGCTCAAAGCACAGCAAACTCGGTCTCTTGTGTTGATGTACAACGGGGGCGTTCTTATGTGTTTAAAGGGCGCTATGTTAATGGTATAACGCAATATTGCACCTTTGGCTATTATGATGAAAATCACGTTTTTAATAGCTTGTTCCAAGGTAATAAATCATCCACGGATGCCGGTTTTGGCTTATCTGCTGCCTTTGTCTTACCATTAGAAAAAAGTAGCTCCGATAGCACTATTGTGATGTGTGTTGTTTTCGTATCTGCTACAGCGATTCATATCTGGTCTGAAGATGCCATTGCATCGCTTGCTGATAAAACTTTGCATTACCCACACCATCGTTTGGCTTACGATAAAGTGTCTCACGCCATTGTCGGGGTCGGAGATGGCAGCGCATTCGGTGGACACGCAAGCTATGCCGCTTTACGTATTTATGCTGATGCTAGTGTTGGTGACATAATTAGAAATGCTGAAGCTGGAATATGGGTTGATCACTACAACGATTTTCAGGCTGCGTTTCTTGATCATAATGGTGATGCAAACTTAAGGGCACGCTGGCAAGCTCTGCGGCATAATGGCAACCCAGATTCGGTCGATATGCTGTCAACTCAGCGTGATTTCGATAGTCTTGGGCGTACATATTTGTACCACGACAAAAAACATCACTGGGATATTACGGTCAATCCGACGACAACAGCGCCTGCCTTGAACACTTCACCAATGGAACCTACCTTTTCGTGGGATTCTACTACGGATGAATTGACTTTAAACTGGTTTAAGTTCACACCAAAATTCAAGTATTACACCTATGGTAGTGGCGGCTGGGTGGGTATTGAATATCTCGATGTGCAATTGCTTGATGCCCATGCCGACGCAATCTTAAAAACATTTAGACTCGATGGTCTGCCTGCACGAGGAGTTTTGGCTTCTTTTGATGTGTATCAATTTTATCCAATCGCATTTAATCAAGCGACGGGTCAGCTCGTGACAGTGGGGCATACAAATGACTCCATCAATGGTTACAACTCATTTTTCAATTCTTGGGTGGCTTAAATGTTTATTTATGACAAAGACAGCAACGCTGTTATTAATACCAAAACCAAAGAACGCTTGCTGACAAATCAAGGTGAGGCTTGGACAGATGGCAGTGCACAAGCCTTTATTCAATCTCAGCTAAAAAACAATAGTGCCTTATTTTACGATCAATCATTGAATATCGTGGTTGACAATAAAGCCTCAAAACAATACCCAAATCACCCCGAAACAGGTAAAGCTTGGACACAAGAAACCGCAGATGCTTTCATTGCCGCCTATCAAGCACCAAAACCTGCAAAAATCATCACCCATGAGCAATTTTTAGCATTGTTTACGCTGCATCAGGTAGCGGCAATCAAACAATTGACCAAAGATGATGCGGTCGCTAATAACTTAATTAGCGCCGATGATTATCCTATTTTGGATGCCGCATGGGACTTAGTTGTTAAAGCCCATATTGCGGTGAATTTAGACAGCCCCAATACCATCGCTATGCTGGATATTTTGGTCAAATATATGGCTATCAGTGCGGATGATAAACCGCGCATTTTAGCAGTGGAAGCCCCTGCCTAATGACTATCAGCCACACCTCTCTCAGCGCCGAAATTCAAGCTCAGCTTGATGTGATTCCTTTGCCTTGGAGCAAGGAGGCGTTGAGTGGTGTGGTCGATGGTGTTAATAACTCGATACCGCAGTTTTTTTAAAATATGTTAAAAATCAAGAACTTAAAAAAAGCACTGCTTTTTTTAACATATTGATATTTAAGACTATTTTAAAAATTTTGAGTTTTATAACCAAAAAACTGCGGTATCGAGTAATAAGGTTTTTCGGTACAACAGAAAATGATGAGCTTAAAGTTCAGACATTTTTTAACCTATACCAACAACAATAAAAGAAACGCTCCCTTAAGTTTCTTTCCACGCCATGAATGAAAAGGAGTTTCAAAATGGCTCGTACTTTACTTAACGCGGTAAAACAAATCCGCGCTGGAACGATTGATTCCAGTTTACTCAGCACTGAATTACAAAACCAGCTAAGCACCTTAGATACCGATCTTCAAGGCATCTTGGATGTCATGTCCACTGATTCTGGGCGTATCGCGGCTTTCAGTGCGCTAACGGCTGCCTTTGAAGGTGCTGATTCAACTTTGCAAGGTGCGCTCAATGCGGCTATTGATAGTTGGAATAGCGATATAGCAACAGAGCAAACAGCTCGCTCTAACGCTGATGCTGCCTTGCAAACCTTGATTGAAGCACTGACTACGCAAGTCAATGCAATTGATGCGGCTTACAAAGCCGCAGATAACACCGAAGCCTCTGCTCGTGCTGCTGCCGATGCTACTTTACAAGCCAGTATTGATGACTTAAGCAACACCGTTACTCAGTTACAAGCTAATTTAACGACGGAAATTGCCCGCGCTCAAGCAGCCGAAGCGGCTTTAGTCAGCAATCAAAAACATAATATCGTTTTAACCGGTGCGCTAGATGGTGTCAATACTGATTTCACCGTGCCTGAACCTTTCCATGCTCATACGCTCGAAGTGTTCTACAACGGTCAAGCTTTGTTGCCAACCGATGATTACACCGTCACAGCTCAAGTGGTCACTATGGTTTCTGCACCCGATGCCGGTGATAAAGTCTGGGCTAACTACCACGCTAACCCAGCGTAATGCAAGGGGTTGACCGTCATACAGGTCAATCCTTAGGTGGATTGGCGCATTTGCGTCAGTCCATCGTGGTGTTGTTGACCACTCGCATCGGCACGCGCGTCATGCGCCGTGATTACGGCTGTGGACTGTGGCAATTTATTGATGCGCCCATGAATCCGCGTACCTTTGCGCATATGTATTCCCAAATAGCCATTGCTATTGATTTATGGGAGCCGCGTATAGAGCTGTTATCTTGTCAAATTGAGCAGGGCAATAATACGCAAGGTATCTTTGTTTTAAGCATGAAGGCACGCTTAAAAAAAGGCCTTAAACCGACGCAAAACCTCCTTATCCCATCAATCACAAAACAACGCCCCATCAGCGCTGCTAACAACTCCTCTCAGCAAATCATTATTAACAATACGGCGCTGCAAACCTCTGCGGTAAAAAACGCTGTCAATCAAGAACCAGCTTATATTGGCAATGGGGCTTGGGTGCTGCAAGATATTCCCATCACGGGTACTGTAAAAGCGTATATCAATGGACAGCGCGTTGATATAAAAAGCTTACAAAATAATATGATGCAGGTGGATTTTGACTTCGATCCAGCCGAAGATGTCATGCGGGTAGATTATCAAGCGCCCAATGAAATACAGCAGCCAATAGATCATTATAAAAAAAATGAAGTCATCGAGCTAAATGATTTAATATTGAATTGATTTGCATATCAAATTCTAATAGACTGTAGTTGTTTTGATTTACAGGAAGAAATCAATTTTATCATGGACGACAATACACTCACTGCTATTGAACTCGATAAGCTACCACCGCCCCAAGTAGTTGAGCCATTATCGTTTGAAGAAATTTTCAGCGATATGTTGCTTAATTTCCGCAATGCGCAGCCAGATTACGACCAAATCACCGAGGCAGATCCGGTTTACATTCTGCTAGAACAAGCAGCTTATCGTGAACTGAATTTGCGCCAGCGTGTCAATGATGCTGCGCGTGATGTCATGTTGGCATTTGCTCAGGGCAATAATTTAGAGCACTTAAGCGCCTACTGGGGCATTAGACGTGAAGTTGTGCAAGCTGCCAGTGATGACCCGCTCAATCCCTTGCCTGAAATCTTAGAAGATGATGCCCGCCTTAAATGGCGTACTCAGTTAGCACCGGAATCCTTAACCACCGCTGGCAGTGTTGGCAGTTATAAAGCACACGGACTCAATGCCTCAGCAGCGGTTAAAGACATCAGTGTCGTAAGCCCTGCCCCCGGTGCAGTGGTGGTGACTGTGCTCTCAAGCGTGAATGATGGCACGCCTGATGCCGAATTAATTGCCATCGTTAATACAGCGCTTAACGCTGAAGATGTCAGACCTCTAACCGATCATGTCATAACTCAACCTGCTGAAGTTATCCATTACCGCGTTGAAGCTGATTTTTATTTTTATCCAGGGCCAGATCCCGATGTCGCCTTTTCTTTGGCAGAACAAGAAGTCCGTCATTATGTCAATGCCCACCATAAATTGGGGCATGACATCACCTTATCAGGCTTATATGCCGCGCTCCATCAAGAAGGTATGCAACGGGTTGAAATCACCGAACCTGCAAACCCCATCATTATAGAACCGCATCAAAGCGCATTTTGTCTAAACATCACTCTTAACAATTCAGGTACAGACGTATGAAATTTTTAAAACGTATTGGCGTATTTGTCGCTGCTATTTTTGGCTTTGCCACAGCAGAAGATGCTCTTGATGTTGCCATCGAAAAGTTGGTGACACCGGACGTTCAAGCACTGTTAGAACAGGCAATCGCTGATTTATTCAACACCCAGTTAAGCGGTAAAGAACGCAAAGCCAAAGCTAAAGAAGCCTTAAAAGATGCTGAGGCAGGCATCAAAGAAAATGCGGCAAAAGCGGGAGAGCAAGCCTTAAGCCGAGCGATTGACCTTATCGTTAATCGTGAAAAACTCAAAGGCGTGGTAGACGCACGCAAAGAAAATAGCAGTGACCACTTTTAACAGCCTTTTACCTCCCAATGCCTCGCAACTTGAGCGCGATTTAGAAATCGTGATGGCACGGATTGAATCTGTGCCTATCGACTTTCAAAAAATCTGGCGTGCTTATGAGTGCCCGGCTGAATTGTTACCGTGGCTTGCGTGGGCATTTAATGTCGATTTATGGCGTAGCGACTGGCCAGAAGCGACCAAGCGTGAAATCATCGCCACTGCGATTGAGTGGCATCGTCACAAAGGCACACCTTGGTCAATTATGCACATGCTCAAGTTCGCCGGTGCACCTGATACTCAAATCATGGAATGGTGGCAAGGGCATCCCACAGGGCCTTATGACCCGCACACTTTTTGCCTAGTCGCTTGGTCGAATCCCAGTCTAAATCCACGGATGTTTGATCAAGCCTTCTTGAAACACATCAAAGCATTTATCGACATTTCCAAGCCGGTGCGCTCGCATTTTTGTTTGCGTACGGGGGTTAAAGCTGAAGCTGAAACTCTGAAATTATCCAATGTGGCCAAAACAACAGGGCTGTGTCGTGTCACTGTCGATAAACCCAATAATCAGTTTGAATATCAACATGCCTTAAACCTCGGTAGCTTAGCTCAAACCGTAGGTATGTTACGAGTTACTCATCGCCCCCAGCCCGTTGAGCCAAAAGCCCAAGCGGGTCTGGGGTTTTATGATGCTAGCCATCTTGTGCCTTTATTACGTCAATCATTAAGTATCAAACCTGCTGCAAAAACCCACCAAAATACGATTCAAATCAGTGCAAACAGCAAACACACAGGCATACAGCAACACAGTGTAGAGGCAAGCCCCAAAAAGCCTTCTTATACCAAAAGACTAGGCATGACAAACGCTGCTGTGATACGGCAATTAGCACGGATTCCAGCACGTTTGGCACAAACTGTACAGTATAAAAATAATCTCAAAATAAGTGCCGCTATCAAAATCAGGATGATTTACGCATGAGTAACAACATCATTACGCCAACGATTACAACGCAAGGATTGCGCAGTATTTTTGATGCCCATCAAGCCGGGTTAAATCTTGAACTGACTCACATCGCCTTAGGTTCTGGTGCTTATACGCCCGAAGATACTCAAACGGCTCTGCAAGATGAAAAACAGCGCGTCATGATCGCAGGTGGTGAAGTGCAAGGCGACACCCAAATTCATATCACCGCGCTCCTCGATGGCGACAGTGAATACTGGGCTTCTGAAGTGGGGTTTTATGCCGGGGATATTCTCTTTGCTGTTTATTCTCACCCTGAAAATAAGATTGCATGGAAAAACGGCAATTTTGCCATGATGGTCGGTTTTGATTTAAGCCTAGACGCTGTACCGCCGGACGTTGTCACTATCAATGTGAATGGCGAGGATAATATGAATCTAAGCCTTGCTAGCCCGATGATTACCAATGCGGCTAATCACATCAAAGTTTTAACCGAATTATTAGAAATCAGATATGGAGTTGCTGCATGACCATAGAAACCGCCGTACAAGATTTGACTCTTCAGTGCAATACACTGTTTGATCTAGTCAAAGACTTGATTGCCCAATATACTGAGTCTGGGCACAAGCAAACCTTTTATGTATCACCAGACGGCATTGGTGCTGGCGGTACTGAAGACAGTCCTTGTAAATTCCAAACTGCTTTAGATCGCTTAAGTCCTGCTACATTAAACATCATCAAACTAAGCGCCGGCGAGCATATTGCCAATAATGCCACCATCGTCAATATCCCCAATTTAATTATCGAACCATGGAACTATAACCCGACCAATAAACCGATTATTTGTAGCCCTGGCACAACGGCTGGACAAGCCTCCGAAGCCTGTGGTGGCTCGCCACAACCCTCTGTCACCTGTGGCGCACATGAGTACAAAGAAACCCCGCTAACCTTTGTTAATTGCGTTAATGTATTAATCGAAAATATTGAGTTTAAAGGCACAGAAGCCGCGCTTAAAGCACTTAATAGTACCGTACTATTAAGCGGAGAGATAAAACTCTCAGCGTGGGTTCCTAGAGATGGTCTTTCATCTCGGGCCTTATGGCTTGAAGGTTCTAAAATATTTTGCAGTCATAATTCTCATATTCGTTTTAGTATTTATCACAGTGACTACAGCACGGTTACGCCAATATCCGTAATCAGCCCTGTATTTGCAAAAGACGCAAGCACTGCTTTCTTCCAAAACCAAGTGACTGTCTTCTACAACTTACAGTTAGCAGAAGAACAATACAAGCTTGCGGCATTTCAAAACCGAACACTGTCGCAAATATTCATAAACACCCTGACGATGACGAATATGGGTACGATTGCCGATGTTAGGAAGGGTGTTTTTTCGGTCGGCAAAGCGAAGCTAACCGCAGGTAGTCAAGCCTTATATAGCTTGATGGAAATTGAAAATGAAGGCAAAGGTAGTTTAGGCGGCAATGGGGATGGAAATAACTGGCCAGTGCAAAGTGATCCTGAGCATGTAAAAGTCAAAGGCGGAAAGGCAATACGCTGCATTCAGAATTCAACAGCAACCGTATCTGACGGCGTGCGTGCAACTTTTGTGAAGTCGGAACTGGAAGTAGGGGAAAGTGTATTAATTGCTGTTCAAGGTTCTTCACGTGCATTCCTCTATAACGTTGAGTTCTACAATTTTGAAGCCCCTATCGTCGCAGGCAGCGCATCAACCGTACAAGCCTATAGTTGTGCATTTGAACATTCGTATGAAGAAAGTATTGTATTTTCAAGCACTGAGCTTGCATCTATTAATCTGAACAGTATAACGATAACCGGTTCTTATTATCCCTGGGTAGATATGGGCGGCCGAATAGTCACCCCTAACGGAGTCGTTCACCAATGATCACTATTACAGTTATACACAGCGGTAAAACCTATATTTCCCAAACACCTGAGTCACTACGTGAAAAAGGTGTACCTGAAGACCTGATTCAAACTGGCATCCAAACTTATAACGCGATTAAACGGCGTAACGAAATTCGTCAAAAAATCACTCAAGATGTGGGCGATCAGCAAACCCAGCTTGGCATTACCACGGATGCTGTCACATTGGCACTGGTCGGCATGGCTGGACTCATTAGCGGTTTAAGTAAAGCCCAATCTTTATCTGAAGTACGTGCAGCCACCGAAGACTTATTGCCGTTTGCCGATATGTTATTGGCTAAACTCGACTCAGGTGATGTCAAATTGCCTTACGAAACAAAAGGACTAGGCGCTGAAAAAGCCGCTGAGGAAGTCTTAACAAACATGACCGCTGTCGCCAATAGCATGACCGACTAAATCAAAACCACCAACGCCACAGCGCCACGGAGGGCAACATGGCTACACCAAAACCAAAAGACGATGATGCACCTGCTGCATTAGATACAGATATTAAGCTCAATGACGGGCGCAGCTTGCGTAAAGGCGCTCGGGTTCCTGCGGCTAAAGTTGCCGAACTGACGACCAAGCCCACAGAACAACCAGAACCTAAAGCAGAAGCATCAGAACCTGCACCCGCAGCCAAACCAGCACCCAAAGCCCCTGCAACAGCTAAAACGGGGGATAAATCATGAGCACTAACTTTTTACATGGTGTAGAAGTTGTCGAAGTTGACGATGGCTTACGCCCGATTGAAACCATCAAGTCCTCAGTGATTGGCATTGTCGGTACTGCGCCCGACGCAGACCCTGAACGCTTCCCGCTGAATACACCCGCCTTAATCACAGGCAATCGCACCGAGGCGGCAAAACTGGGTAAAAAAGGCACGCTACCATGGGCAATGGATGGCATTTTTGACCAAGCCGGTGCGATGGTGGCGGTGATTCGAGTCGAAAATTCGGAAGCCAAAACGGTTGAAATCACCCGCAGCGCAGATGCTATCGAAACCATCACCGGTGCGACTAATGTTGAGACCATTACCAGCGCTATATTTGGAGATTGGGTATACCACGTTGGGGAAGATTTCACCCAATACGGTAATCAAATCCATTGGCTAGGCTCACCTCAATTACACAATCAAACGGTTACTCGTGGTGCAACGGCAACGGATACTTTAGAAAAAACACCTGTTTTACGCATTACCAAAGTCCAAGCCGGTGTGATTCGTTATCTCAAAGGGCGAGACTTCATCCTTGAAGACAACAAGGTGAAATGGGTAGCAGGTGGCAATGCGCCTGCTCAAGACCAAGATTATGAGGTCTCCTATGAGCACGACATTGCCCCACAACAAGGTGATGTTTATACCCTCATTTACCGTGAGTCCCTGACTGAAAACCAAATTATCAGCAATGTCATTGGTGGCGTAAACACAGCAACAGATCAATTTGAAGGCGTACATGCTTTCAAAGCGGCTGAGAGTGTGGTCAAAGTTGTGCCAAAAATCTTGATCACACCTGGGTTTAGTCATCACCATGCCGTTGTCTCAGAAATGCAAGGCATCGCTGAAAGCCTAAAATCCATTATCGTTGTTGATGGCCCTAACACAACCGATGCTGATGCCATCAGTTATCGTGAGCAATTCGGCACACCGCGTACTTATATCGTCGATCCTCACGCGATGGTTTGGTCTACCGAGGTAGATAATTATATCTTTGAGCCTGCCAGCGCCCGTGTCGCGGGCATTATCAGCAAAATGGATAACACCAAGGGTTTTTGGTGGTCGCCATCCAATCAAATTATCAACGGCATCAGTGGCACTAGCCGTCATATTCAATATGCACTGGGTGATAAAAACTCTCGTGCTAATTACCTCAATGAACATGAAGTCGCCACCATCATTCAAGACAGCGGCTATCGGCTCTGGGGCAACCGTACAACGGCTATGGATCAAAAGTGGATGTTTTTGTGTGTGCGCCGTACTGCCGATATGATCAATGAATCTATCAAACTCGCACACCGTTGGGCAGTTGATCGCCCAATTAGCCGCAACTTGGTTAATGACATTCTCGACAGTGTTAATGCCTACATTCAAAACCTAGTTGCGCGCGGTGCGATTGTCGGTGGTGAGGCTTGGGCTGATTCTGAATTAAACACACCCGATCAGGTGATTCTGGGTAAATTATCTATCGACTTTAAATTCAGTGCTTACTATCCCGCTGAGCATATTACCTTCCGTTCTCATCTTGTCGATGATTATCTCGAAGAGATTTTCCTTGATGAAATCGCTAGCGCAGCGGCTTAAGGAGACATCGCATGATTAAAATTCCTTATACGCTGAAAAATTTTAACTTGTTTGTCGATGGCAATAATTACGCCGGGCTAGTTGAAGAAGCCACGCCGCCTAAAATTTCCATTAAAAATGAGGAACACCGTGCAGGTGGCATGGATGGTCCGATTCCTCTGGACATGGGTATGGAAGAATTCAGTCTTGAAATGACCATAGCGGAAAATAATGCAGACTTGCTTAAAGCCACCGGTATTCTCAACGCTAAAGAAACCCAATTCACCCTGCGCGGGGCAATGAATAATGATGCTTCTCCCGGGGATACCAAAGCCATAGTGGTTAATGGTCGTGGTGGTATTTCTGAGGCAGACTTAGGTTCTTGGAAATCTGGAGATAAAACTCAGCTCAAACTCACGGCAAAACTTAAAGCTTACAAACTCACTATTGATGGTGATGTGATTTATGACATCGACTTTATGACCATGAAGCGTGTGATCAATGGCACGGATCAACTTGAATCTCAACGTGGTGCTATCGGTTTATAAGCAACCAGCACCCAACTACAGGAAATATCAATGAGTACCGCACAAGCAGACAACAATACCGATACCACGGTTTTAGAAGAGCTTATCTTAGAAACCCCCATCAAAATTGATGGTAAAGAAGTCAAGGTGCTGAAATTCAAACCAGCCCTAGGCAAACACATTAAATTCCTCGCCAACAGCAAAAAAGGCGATGGCGATAAAATCTGGCAAGTCACCTGTCAACTCAACCAAAACGGTTTGACTCCTCACCTGTTAGATGAACTACCAGCGGCGAGCGCCAATGAAATCACCAATTTTGTGGGAGAACTATTAGGGGGGGAGGACGAGAACTTGTAGACGCTGGCAGCCTAGATGAGCTGATTGCCAATATCGCTTTTGTTTTTCATTGGTCTTATACGGACATATTAGACCTAACTCAAGCAGATATATTGAAATTTAACGAGTTGGCAATGGAGCGTCACAAACAAGCCAATACCATTAAATAACAAACTTACCATACAGGGAGTTGCGTAGTCGGGGCCAAGGAATGGCTTAACTTTTTACCGGCTACGCTTTTTTAACCCATGCTCAAAGCAACGAAAACTATTTCTATCGCTCTTCGGGCAATAGATAACGTCACCAAACCCATTAAAAAAATCGTTGCCAATGCTAAAACCAACCTTGGCAGCCTCTCTGCCTTAGAAAAAAGCAAAGCCCGTTTTAACGATGTTATCAACAGAACCACTGACCTAACATCCGCATCAGATAATATCCAAAGTTACGGCCTAAAAATGGTCGATGCGCTGAAAAATCCATTGCAGGTGGCGATGGCGTTTGAAGCGCAGATGTCGAAAGTTAAAGCTATCACCCGGGCAAGTGATAGCGAAATACGTCAATTAACTGAAGCCGCTCGCCATTTTGGCAAAACCACCAGTTTTTCAGCCTCACAGGTTGCCAAGGCGCAAGAATATTTAGGTATGGCGGGCTTTAAAACCCCCGCGATTATTGACGCATTGCCCGGTATGCTTGCAACTGCGAAAGCCTCTGGCTTAGAGCTAGGAAAAACGGCTGATATTATTTCTGATATTGGCAGTGCCTTTTTTGGTGCCAACGCATCAAAACACACAAGTCGCCTTGCTGATGTATTAACCCACACGTTTACCAGTGCTAATACGGATTTATCCATGTTAGCGGATACGATGAAATATACCGCACCGATAGCAAACACGGTGGCTATGTCGCTGGAAGAAACAGCCATGATGTCCGGTTTACTGGCAAACGTGGGGATTAAAGCCAGTAATTCAGGGACAGCATTGCGAGCCATGATTTCACGTCTTGCTGCGCCACCGAAAGCGGCAGCCAAGGCGCTAGAAAAACTCAACGTACAAACCAAAGATGCCCAAGGTAATTTACGCCCCTTATCCCGTATTTTTACCGATATTGCCAACGCGATGGAAAGCAAAGGCTTAGGCAATGCGGATAAGGTCGGCATGTTTGCTGATATTGCCGGGTTAGAAGCCAGTGCCTCGATGGCGGAACTTATCAATCAAGCGGGAGGCAAAGGCTTAAAAGAATATTTTGAGAGCTTTAAAAATGTAGAAGGTCGAGCTTTATCAGTTGCCAAAATCATGGGGAATAATCTACAAGGCAAAGTCACCGAATGGAAAAGTGCTTTTGAAGATTTACAAATCACGGTTGGTACAACGCTCATTCCCACTTTGACCAAACTTATGAGTGAAGTCATCACACCGATGACCCAACGCTTCGGCACATTCCTCTCAGAAAATAAAGAATTTGTCCGCAATGCTATAGAAATTATTGCCATCACCGGCGGCATACTCATAGCCGTTGGAGCTGCTGGTAAGCTGATTTGGACACTAAACACCATTTTCGCCGCTTTTCGTCTTGGTACGGTTGCCCTTGTCGCGTCCCCCATCGGGCTGTGGGTCGCAGGACTTACCTTTGCCGCCGTACAAATTTATCGTTATTGGCAACCCTTGGCAGCTTTTTTCTCTGGTTTGGCTCAAGGCTTAAAAGGTGCATTTAGTCCTATTGTTGCCTTATTTTCCCCACTGGTGTCAGGCATAAAATCTTTGCTACAACCTATGGCGGTAGTGAATTATAACCTTGAGTCCATTAGCCAATTTGGGCAAGACATTGGACAAAATATTGGGTTCGGTATCAATATACTTATTGATAAATTCAAAAACCTAAAAAATACCATTTCAGGCTATATTTCTGGTTCTGCTTTTATCCAAACGGTCATTGATGGCATCAAAAGTAAAGGGATACAGCTCTATGAAACCGTCAAAGGCTGGCTGCAAAAAGTTCGTAATCTACTCCCCTTTTCCCCAGCCAAAGAAGGCCCGCTCTCAGACTTAGACAAAGTCGGACCTGGTTTTATCAATACCATTATCGACGGCATAAAAAAATCGGCAGGGGAATTAATCAATGCTGTCAAAGCCTTGGCTGGCAAAATAAAAACCAGCTTTTATGGCTTATTGTCCGATACCAAAAACATCATTTTTATCGACAACTACAATGCGCTAACTGACTATATGCGCCAAATTGCCAAAGACACCAAAGAATTGATATTTGTTGATAATTACAACGCTTTCACCAGCCTGATGAGCAGCATACTCAGTGATACCAAAGAACTGATTTTTGTTGATACCTACAATGCAATCGTGAGTAAACTCACCCGTATTTACCAATTTCTAAAACAAGTGGGGACTGATACGCTGGACTTGATGATCACCGACAAGATGAAAGCTTATCTAAATTCCATTATCAGCGCCTCAACCTTCACGGTTAATACCATTATTGGCTTGGTATCCAACGTCATTTCCTCTTTGAAAATGATAAGAGACTCCATTGTTGAGCGCCCTTGGTTCAGTATGGGCATGATGGGAATCGTGAGCTTTTTTGATACGCTACTGGGTTACGCACCGGCAGTGCGGGATTTTATGTTCGTATTTACCCAAGGTATCGCCTCAGCCTTATTGACACAAAACCCACTGCCTTTATTCGCATCATTTGCCAAACTTTACGGCATTATTCCATCAATCAAAGCGGGCATAGCTTCGCTTAAACAAAATTTTTTAGAGTTGATTCAACTTGGCCCCAAAGCCTTTTTAGCTTCCAAATTACCCAAACCCAGCATCGGCGGTATCAGCAAGGGCGTGTTCAATTTTGGCAAAGACTTTGTTCAAAACTACATAGATAACCTGCAACAAGCGTTTAAATTCTTAGTTACATCGTGGTTTATGCTCTCACGAGCGATGGAAAAAACCTTACAAAGCTTGTTCGGACAAATCACATCGTTGGGTAAAAGCCTCTGGGCAACACTGAGTCGCCCCTTAGATGCAAAAAAAATCTGGGGACAATTTACCACTGAAGCCATGGGGCGAATTAGCTTTATTGGCAACTATTGGTACAACGCCATTTTAAATCGCAGTATCGGTGGCAAAACCTATATTGCTGAATATTTCAAAATGGCGGTGCTGAGTGTCGAAAAGTTGGTGGCCATCATGAAAATATTAGGGGTATGGAAAGGTGGTAGCCTTGTTTCAGCTCTGATCACTATAGGCTCATTGCTATACAAAAATCGAGAAAACCTAGAGCGCTACGCACAGTGGTGGGATAATTTTTTATCCGAAAATATCCCAGGGTTTGAACATTTTAAAGGCATCGTATCACTTGCCGTCAAAGGCATGAAAACATATATCACCTTCCTAACCCTACCCTTTAAATACTTAGGGAAATTTATCGGCAATGCTATCGCACAACTGCAATACTTACGTGATAACGCCATCATGCCAGCTGAGGTTATCGCGATTTTTGACCAAATCAAAGACAAAATAAAAATCAGTATCCAATTCCTCAAAGACTGGGGCGCACCCATTGCTTTTATTATTGCCAACCTACTTGGTATCAAAAACCTATTCACAATGGATGAATCAAAACTACGCCGTTTTAGCTCCATCCTGCTTATCATCAATAATATGAAAGCCGCTTTTGGCAATGTGATTCGCAGTGCTGCCATGCTGGGTATTACCACAGGGGTTTTGATTCAATACTGGCAACAAGTCAAAAATGCTGTTGCTATGAGCATTGACTTCATTATCTGGGGTTTTGACACCAGCATCAAAAAAGCAGTGGAATTCACCATGTGGTGGCAAAGCTTAGGAGACACTGCCAAAAATGCATGGAAAACCGCAGCCCTTGCTTTTGTCGGTGGTGGCGTATGGATGGCAATGAAAGTCCGCAGTGCCATTAAGGGGGCAACTTGCAACCCTGCCTACGCTTGCGCCAGTAAACTACAACGCCTCGGTTTGATTATGAAAAAAATACCGGGCTTAGGTTGGCTCGGAAATATGATGAGTTCTAGCCTAGATGTTTGCGCAGCAACGGGGGCTTGTATTGGTGCGACATCAGGTAAAATGGGCTTTTTCCAACGTCAATGGATACGGCTAAAACTCCTCATGGGCAGTGCCTTTGCCTATTTAATGATGGGCGCACAAGCGGCATTTTCTGGGCTAAGCACTGTATTTAAAGGCATAGGCACAATGGCTCTTAGCGGAATCAAAGCTGCCTTACCCTATATCATTAGCGGGCTTAGTGCGGTAAAAACCGCATTATTAGGGTTCTTAGCAGGGCCTAGCGCCTTCATCGCTGCCAATCCCATTGGCGCTATCATCGTCGCTATTGTCGGAATTGGCTTGGCAATTTACCAGATCACACAAAAATGGGACGACTTCAAATATGTTTACCATGAAACCATGAACAGCATCAAAAACACAGCAGGGCAATATGGCACCGACATAAGTTACATCTGGCAAGAGAGCATCAACAGCATAAAAAATGGCTTCAGTTCGTTAAAAAACGATACCTTTTATATCCTTTCAGAACTGAAAATAATGGTGCAAAACATCTTTAATGAAATACTGACATGGATCTTAACCTCTGACTGGTTCCAAGCAGGAGTCAGTTTCATAGGAAAACTTATCAGTGGTATAGAAAGTGGTTTTGCCACCTTGATAGAGAAATTCAAAAACATTGGTGGGGCAATCATTGCAGCAATGGCCGGAGGTACCACAGCAAAAATGTCCGCTTTTAAATCTATGCTCTCCAATGGGTTTAAATCAGTTGCCAACTTGCTCCCGCATTCAGATGCTCCCGAAGGCCCTTTCTCAACACTGACAAAAAGTGGTATGGCTATACCGCTCACACTCGCAGAAGGGGCATTGAAAGGAAGCCAACAACTCAAAGATACGCTAAATAAAAATTTTGAGCTGCCAACAGCAGAAACTCAAGGACAACAGCCCCGTTTCACCACATTTAGTGACAGCAAAGAACAAGCACGCGTTAAAAATAGCTTGCCTACAAACCAACAAGGCAATATCACCATCCAAGTTGGAGACATCGTAATCAACAATGCTAATAATGAATATGACCCAATGGAACTTGGCAGGGTAGTTAGAGAACAGCTAGAGCAAACACTACAAGAGAACCTACGCCGCCGAATGTACGACTAAAATCATTGTGTCAGTTTTGTGTCAAAAAATTACGATTTAATGATATAACTAATAGTTTGATTTCTAATAGAATTTACTCTATACTTCGCTATCTTTATAATTTCGTTGGAAATGGTGCTGAGTAACTTGTTGGAATATATTAAAAAAAACTATCGAGTATAGGTCTTTTAATCCGCTGGTCGAAGGTTCGAATCCTTCACAACCCACCATTTTCCTTAGATTTTTTCCCGAAAAACTTCAGATTGTCACAAAAATGTAACACCTTTTACGGTGTATCTTTGTCTGTCACATCCTCATAAGCGGCTTTATACCCCTTAAAACGTCTTTCCAGCTCCATTTGAGCATCTAGCAATTTTATAAGCCTTGGCGTTCTTCCTTGTCTTTTTCCCTCATTTCCTATTTTCTTAACCGTATTGAATAACTTCTGTAATTGAACAGCACTATTGCTGTTGGATTTAGGGCGTGATATTACCTCAGAATTTACCTTTATATCGGCTGATGCGTGAACATAAGCAGTTGAAGCACCGCTGGCGTAGTAGTTCAAACCGCCGTAAAAAAGCACAAGCTTTGAAGACACAAGCGCCCAATCAAGTTTATTCTTGGGACATTTCCTATCTGCCTATCCCTATCAAGGGCATATATTTTTATTTGTACATGGTTATGGATATTTTTATCCGGGAAAACATTGATAATTCATATAGATGCTTTGTGGGGCGAAGTAGTACGTGGATTTTTGTCACGGATGCTGGCTTTACAAGCAGAAACATGGCAGTTAGCCAGCTTAGACTGGAACCGCATCTGATGACGCACTGGGAGAAATTCCCTGCGTGGTTGATCTGGGGCGGAGTTTTAGTCGTGGTGTGGTTAGTGGCGTAATAGGTTTTGCACTGCGCACTCCCGCTAATGGGGGAAGCATCGTTAATAGCACGGCTTTGGCAAATAGAATCCTTAAAATTGCTTGATTAAGCAGCATTGAATAACCGATCAGCGCAAATGACCCCGATACCTTTGGTATTGGGGGGTTTTGTGGGCGTATAAAGGCTTTGAAAACCAAAATCAACAAAGCCCAATACACAGATTTCTGCTTGAATTTCAAACCTAAATCCGTAACAATAGGCAACAAATATTTATGGTTTTATGTATAGCTAAGGATATACAAAATAGGTTAATTGTTAGTTAGAAATTGGAAATATAATATATTGAAAGGTCTTTTTTATATTATTTTAGCACTGATTATCATCGGCATTTTTTCTGAACTAAAAGATGAAATACAAAATAATCAAGCTGCTCCGCAAACACCGTCAAAAGTGCAATCCTCGAAATTAAATTCAAAATGGTATGAAGGTGGTAATCTGCACAAAACATCTGTTGGGGAATGGAGAACAGCAACTTATGAAAATAAATTAGCTACAACAGCAGATTGGTCAATTAGTAGACCCTAAATAGAGGCAAAAGTTAAAATAAGTGGTATTGATGCATTGAAGCCGTTTGCAGTTGAATTGCTTACTTGTGTTAATAAGGTAGCAAGTGGTCAAAAATATGAAACTATGGCAGTTGCTGAACTTGCTACTAGCTGTATGTTGCTAATGAAGTGGTAACTCGTAAATTGGGTAAAATTTGTATCGCGTAGGGTATGCCAGCGCAGCACTATACACCCATAAACGAAACCCCAGTATTTAAACCTTTCCCTTAATTTTATGGCTTCGATTGGCGCTATGAGCTGGCACAAAACCTGTTCATAATTTATCATTCACAATTTATAACTATCCACAGCCTAAGTGGCTAACGCTGCAATAGTATATTTTTTTTATTAAAAATTAGTTAGTTAGAACCCATTTTGGGAGAGCCTCATCATTTTTTCAGGGCAATTGAGTAAATATTGCACTTTACCTTCGTTTTGGGCACAAAAAAATTACCCGTTAGAGTCTATGCGGAGTATGGGAGTCGTCGCGAAAATCAGATATTTTGAGGCTAATTTTGCGGTTTTGTGAGGCGAATAACGCGTTATTTAACGAATAAAAGCGCAAGATTAGACCAAAATAGCGGATTTGCAGCCGATTATTCATATTTCGCATAGACTCTTAGGGAGATTGAATTAGAATTTTTTTATGATAATTTAGATGTTTTAATTGCTTGAATATGATGGTTTATTACGCCATGAGATTAAGCTAAGATGGGGTTCTACTTCTCATCATGCTTAATCAGATATGCCATCACTTATCGCTTTCTTTGTTGCCTTGTGGCTTGTCTTTGTCGCCGTGTCTGCGCAGGCGGAAATCAGCTTATCCACCAACCATCTGCCTTTAGCAATAAACCCAAACGCTGAATATGCGCTGACTCAAGATTTGGGTGTTAGCGCTGGCAGCAACTTGTTTCACTCCTTTCACCGTTTTAATATCGATCAAGGCGAAACGGTGGTTTTCTCTGGTGCAAATCATATCGAAAACGTGATTTCTCGTGTTACAGGCGGCGGTGTCTCAAACATTAATGGCACGATTAAAAATACCATCCCCGCTGCCAATACTTACCTTATCAACCCCGCTGGTATCCTTTTTGGTGAACAGGCACGGCTTGATGTTAAAGGCTCTTTTTATGCCAGCACGGCTGATTATTTAGCATTTTCTGCGGGGAAATTTTATGTCGATGAGACGCAAGGCAGCACGTTTAGTCTCAGCGAGCCGCAAAGCTTTGGGTTTATGGATAAACCGCACGGTGGCATTGAAGTTAAAAGGCATGGTGAATTGGCTTCAGCAGACAATTTGCCAACGCTAATTCAAGTGGATATGCCATTGAATACAGGCACAAGCTCCACCCTTGCACAGCCGATGACTATGTCACCCTCGACGGCAGCAATCACACCAAGCCCCGCAACAAGCCTCACCCCTGTACAACCGATTGCCGTCGCACCCATTCCAGGTGGCGTAGAAAAAACCCAGCCATCGCGTCCTTTGCTGCAAGTGCCAGCAGGCGAAACCTTGTCTTTAGTTGGTGGAAATATTGAACTCTCACAGTCTCAACATCGTTTGACCATCTTAGGTTTAAGACAGCCTGAGACATTACAACAACGCAATCAAGCCAATGTGAGGCAAAGTTTACTCTATGCACCCAGCGGCAATATCAATTTGATTGCAGTCGAGGGCAAAGGTCATGTGCCGCTAAACATGGCTGAAGGGCTAGGCGATGTTGCAGGGGCAACAGTCAAGCTTGAGCGCAGTGCTTATCTGGCAAGCAGTGGCGAGAGCGGTGGCAATGTCCTGATTCGTGCTGCTGATGTTAATCTCAATTTTAGCCGTATTGAGACCATGACTATGGGGTCACAAGCAGGTGGGGCAATTGACATTAAAGCTAAACACATCACAACGGAGGGAGCAGACTTACTCGGCGGTACGGTGGCTACTGGCAAAGGCAGTGATATTTTCTTAGATGCCACAGACAGGATTGAGATCGCAGGGAGTCGGCTAAATAATGGCTCAGGCGTAAATAATTATCGCCAGAAAAATCTAGGCGATGGTGGTGATATTGTCATAAAAGCTGCGCATATCGAGATACGAGATCAGTTAGGCGGCGAACCCACACTGAGTCATTACAGCACAGGCAAGGGACAACACGGTGATACGCGCTTGCAAGCGAGTCATTCCTTATTACTCGATGATGTCTCCTTTTTTATAGATTCGTCAGAAACAGTATCGGGCGCAGGTGATTTGTTGCTGGATGCGCCCAGTATTGAAATGCGCAATAGCAGTATATCTGTCGATGTAGCAAGTGCTGATTCAAACCAATTGCACATCGCTGCTGAGCGATTGTATATCCATGATGGTGAACAGGGAGAAAGGTATGCCAGCGTTGGCGTATATGGTGAAAATGGCTTGCTGAGTATAGAGACAAATGAATTAGTGCTTGAGGATGGTGCTGCCTTGTTTGTAAGCAATTTTAAGCCTGATAGTGCAGCGGGGGAAATACGTATCAAGGCAGAAGAGGTGCAATTGCGCGGGGTCGGTGCAGATGGCGAAAGCAGTCTCATTCGAGCGCGGGGTCGATTAAATTCAATTGATGGCGGTACGATTCAAATTCATGCGGATAATCTTTTCCTACTAGACGGGGCAAAAATTGATGCCAGTACCCGCACCAGCGATGCCAACAAGCCCGCAGGAAATGCCGGGCAAATTGAATTAGTGCTGAAAGAGCAGTTATTAATCCAAGGCGTGAACCCGCAGGGCGAAAATGCCAACGGTTTTGCCAGTGCCATAGATGCCAGCAGTCAAGGCAATGCCGGAGATGCAGGACAGATTGAGATTCAAGCAGGCTCCTTAGCCATCCGTGATGGCGGGCAAATTCTCACAGGCATGACACAAAGTGCTTATGGCGGTGATATTGATATAGAAGCGAGCCAAGGGATTGAGATACAAGGGTCACAAAGTCTGCCAGCAGCGAGTGAGCCTGCGCCATCACAAGCCGAGTATTTAGCAAATGCTCGCCCACAGAATTACAACCAAGCCACCAGCGGTATTTACAGCCATTCCAGTAACACCGCGCCCAATAGCGGCAACAGTGGTGAGATTCGGATTCGCAGCCCACGCCTAAAGCTTAGCGATCAGGCGCAGATTTCCACCGCCAGCCAAGGCGGTGGGGATGCGGGGCAAATTCTATTAGACGTGGGCGAACTGGTATTGAGCGACAAGGCAAGGATTACATCTAATAGCCGCTTAGCCAATCGGCAAAACTTTGCCAGCCATGCCGAGCGTGACGCTCAAATCCTTCAGCCAGGTGATATGGTACACATTGAAGACATTGGCAATGGTCAATCAGCTTATCAAATCAACCGAGGTGATAGTTTACTTGGCTTCATGCCTATCATTGAAGTCGAAAGCCTTGAAACCCTAGAACAATTAAGCCGCCAATATGATATGAATGGCAAATTGGTTCGAGTTACAGGCACTGATAACGGCGCTGCTAATTTTTTTGTCTATGTCGATTATTTACAAAGCTGGATGCCTGCCGAAGCACAAGCCTCGGTGGTACTGGAACAACCGCATTTCAATACCAGCACCTTTTATTTTACAGCCGACTATGAAAATGGTACGCGCATTCATGTCAAAGACGCAGGCAATGGTAAAAGTGCGGACTTTATCCAGACCCGCCAAGATTACAGCCACTATCAATCTGCCAGTTATCATCGCGTCAACCAATACTGGGTTGCGGATATGAATGAGTTTCAAAATTTGAGCGCCGAGACCGAGTTAGTGTCAGGGCTGCAAGTCGATGTTGGCGGACATACCCGCATGGTTTATAACGGTGATACGTGGCTGACGCTGGGACGAGCAATTCAAGTGGCAGATATTGCTGAACAACAAAACCTAACACTCGCACATGCGGGGCAAATTGCCACTTTAGCCGACAGTGAAAGTATTTTTACCGGAGAAGAGTGGATAAGCTTGGGCAACAGCTACCGTGTGGCAGATTTGGCGCAACGTGATGCACTGAGCGTGCAGCACGGCGATTTAGTCAAAGTAGCAAACATAGGCAATGGGCGGCACGATGCCTTTTTGTACGCCAACGGCGAATGGATAAGACAAATTCGCGGCGGTGATGCCGGTGGCATTGAGTTGAATGTTGACGTACTAAAGCTGTCCACCGATGCGGAAATCAGCACGGCCTCAATCAGTGGTGGCGGCGGAGAAATCAGCATCAACACCGAGGGCTTAAGCTTGCTTGAGGACAGTCAAATCTCCACCAGCGTGCAAGAAGGGGTAGGCAATGGTGGCAATTTACAGATTGCAAACCCTGAAGCCTTGGCAATTTTGGGGGGTTCTAAAATCATCGCCCAAGCGGTTGAAGGACAAGGCGGCAATATTCACCTTGAAACCGCAAACCTGCTACAAACAGCTGATATTCTTATCAGTGCCTCATCGCAGCTAGGCATTGATGGTGAATTATCCATTCAAGCGCAAAATATTTCTGTGCAAGAAGCCTTGTTTGAACAGCAAAGCCAGTTTTTACAGAGCCAATTGCCAAGCTGTGAAGTCGGTGGCTCACTCAACCGTTTTAGTATTCAAACCACGCCTAAGCGCTCGTTGCCGTTTGGTTTGCATTAGATTTAGCTACGGTAAATATATCGCCCTTTCAGGGCTTTTATTCAAAAAAACAACTGACCTAGGGCGTTGCCCTAGGCTAGTATGTTTATCCCTTTCAGGGCTAAGCATCAGCTCCAAAGGAGCGTAACATACTAGCTCAGGGCAACGCCCTGGGTTAAGATAGAATGATTTAATGAAGCCCTGTAAGGGCGATACATAATATGCCTCAATCACTCTTCCATTCAGGGCTAAACGTCAGCCCCAAAGGAGCATGACATACGAGCCTAAAGCATTGTCTTAGGTTGATGTGTTTATCTCTTTCAAGGCTAAACGTCAGCTCCAAAGGAGCGTAACATACTAGCCCAGGGCAACACCCTGGGTTAAGATGGGGTTATTTAATGAAGCCCTGTAAGGGCAATACATAATATGCCTCAATCACTCTCCCAAATTTTATTACACGTGGTCTTTAGCACCAAAAACCGCCAAGCCCTGATTGCTACAGACATTCAAGCACCTCTGCACGCCTATTTAGCAGGTACTTGCCGAGCCTTAGGCAGTCAGGCATACAGGGTCGGCGGTACGGACAATCATGTTCATATTGCCTGTACCTTGCCGAGAACACTGACCGTCAGCAAATTAATGGAAGAAATCAAAAAATCATCTTCTGCTTGGATAAAAGAAAAAGATAAAAATTGTCAAAATTTTTCATGGCAAGCAAGCTATGGGGCTTTTTCTCTTGGACAATCTCAATTACCCCGTTTACTGCAATACATTGATAATCAACATGAACATCATCATAAGCAAAGTTTTGAAGAAGAACTACTCAAATTGTTGCAAGCTTATCAGCTTGATTATGATGAACAGTATTTGTGGGACTAAATGTATCCCAGAGCGTTGCCCTGGGCTGGTATGTTACGCCCCTTTGGGGCTAGCTTAGTGAAAAATATCCCACAAGCACCATACCACGGCACAAAACAGGTATTGTGGATAACAATCATCCTTTTCCTATTTACCATCCCCTGCCAAGCCCGTGATTTTCGTCACCTGTCGGTTGAACAAGGCTTATCGCAAAGCAGTGTCTACAGCATCGCCCAAGATGCGCAGGGCTTTATGTGGTTTGCGACCCAAAACGGCTTAAACCGTTTCGATGGCTACCGCTTTGTGCAATATCCACACAGTTTACCCAGCAATGAAATTCAAGCCTTGTTGGTCGATAGCAATGGACAGCTTTGGGTCGGGCATGGTCAGGGCTTGAGCCGTTACGACAGCCAACAAGCGCGTTTTATTCACGTCGATAAGACTTGGGGCGCAGTATGGTCTGTGTATGAAGACAGCCGTGCTGGCTTGTGGGCTGCGACGCAAAATCAAGGTTTGTTTTGGCGGCAAAAAAATAGCCAGCAATGGCAAAACTTTCGCCACCAGGAAGATGACCCCAATAGCTTAAGCAGCAATGCCATTTGGCCGCTGGTCGAAGATGCCCAAGGGCATTTGTGGGTCGGTACTGATGGCGATGGTTTGAACCTGCTGCAACAACAGCCCGATGGCGCGTGGCACATTGAGCGCCATCAGTTAGCAAAAGATTTAGAGAATAGTGCTTTTATCACCAGCTTGCACCGTGATAGCCGCGATAACATCTGGGTAGGCAGTGCAGCAGGGCTATTTTTATTAGAGCAAAACAGCAACGCGCCAAGCTTTAAGCACTATCAACAGCAGCCGAACAATAGCAATAGCCTAAGCCATAACCTCGTTTGGCACATCAGTGAAGATGCCAGCGGTTTTCTTTGGATTGCAACCGATGGCGGTGGACTGAACCGCTTTGACCCACAGTATCAACGCTTCGAGCATTTTCGCCAACACAAAGCCGAGCCTGAGAGCTTAAGCAATGATCATGTTTTGGTCAGCTTTTTCGATAAACAAGGGAATCTTTGGGTCGGTACAGATGGCGGGGGGATTAATCTCAGCTATGCCAGCCAAACGCTGTTTGAACATGAGCACCACAAATGGCAACAGCCGGATAATTCTTTAAGTCATAACGTGGTGCTGGCTTTACTCAAAGACCGTAACGGCGCATTGTGGGTCGGCACAGATGGCGGGGGTTTGAATCGTTACAGCCCTGATCGTCAACACGTAACCCATTACCGCCACCAAGCCAAGCAGCCGCAGAGTTTGGCAAATGACAGCGTTCATGCTTTATTAGAAGATACTCAGGGGCGTTTGTGGGTCGGCACTTATGGCGGGGTCTTGCATCAAGCCCAGTGGCAAGCAGATGGATCGCTGCACTGGCAACGTTATTTTGAGGATGACAATGTCAATATTATCAATGCCATATTGGAAGACGCGCAAGGCAAGCTTTGGGTTGGGCGGCGCGATGGGCTGCTACATTTTGAGCCTGATACAGGGCAGTTTAAGCAGTATGTTCATGACCCCAAGCAGCCGCAGAGCTTGAGTCATGATTTTGTCTATGCCCTCTATCAAGACTCAAGCGGGGAGATTTGGGCAGCCACGCACAAAGGCTTGAATCGTCTTGTCATCGACGCACAAGGACAAGTTAGCTTTGAGCACTTCTTAGCCGATAAAGCCATTTTCACCTTGGCTGAGTCTAACGCAGAACTGTGGCTTGGTTCGGATACGCTGTTAAAGCAAGCCGATGGCAAGCCGCACCCCCACTTTCATGGACAGGACATCAGCGCCATGCTGACCGATAGCAAAGGCGATTTGTGGATCAGCGCCCGCAATGGCTTATTCCAATTCAATCCCAGCAATAACAAGGTCTTGGGCTATGATGTCCGCGATGGTTTACAAAGCAGTGAGTTCAAACTCTCCGCAGCGCACCACGGTGCAGATGGAGAAATGTTCTTTGGTGGCATCAATGGCTTTAACAGTTTTTACCCGCAACGTCTGCCACCAAAACCACAAACCGCTCCCCTGCAACTGACGGGGTTTAAATTATTCAACCAAGACATCGGCATTGGGGACGTGTTGCCAAAAAGCATTAACCAACTTGAGCAAATCAAGCTTGATTACCAACAATCCTTTTTCTCTTTTGAATTTGCCTTATTGAATTTTAAAACCACCGACAATAACCACTACCGTTACCGTTTGCAGGGCTTTGACCCAGACTGGCGCGAAGTCGGCAATAAAAACTATGCTGATTACACCAATGTGCCGCCCGGACAATATCAATTTCATTTTGCTGGCAGTGCCAATCAACGCCAATGGTCAGCACAGCAGATAAGGGTTCATATCGCCCCACCACCTTGGAAAACCCCAAGGGCTTATGTTGCCTATGTGCTTCTCGCCCTCTTGTTGCTTTGGTTGCTACTTAATTGGTGGCAAGGGCGTAAACGCGCCCAACAACGCTTGTTCGATGCCTTGCAAGAAAAAATCAGCGCCCTTGAAGAGAGTAAAGAAAAAAGCCGTTATCTGGCAACAGCCAGCCATGAATTGCGCCAGCCTTTGCACGCCTTAAAACTGCAAACCACCTTATTGCTACAACGCTTAAACGATGCACCAGCACCGCAACGCAAACTCGCTGTACAGGTGGATAAAGTCGCGGCTGAGATTAACCATTTAATCGGCACATTGCTGGATTTATCGCGCCTCAATGCTGGGGTGGTGAAAGTCAATCGACAGGATTTTCCGCTCCAACCTTTATTGCAAAGTGTGTATAAAGAATTTCTGCCGCAAGCTGAGGCGAAAAATTTGAGTTTAGAAGTCTCTACTGAACAAGCGGTTTTGGTTCATTCGGATCTGGTGTTGCTAACCCGTATTTTGCGTAACTTATTGGATAACGCCATTAACAACACCGCACACGGTCGTATTGAGTTAATCGCCGAAACCCGTGAGCAAGGCTTGTATCTGCGGGTGAAAGACACAGGCAGTGGTATCAGCCCCGCGCACCGTGAGACCATTTTTCAAGCCTTCCAGCAAATCGGCAAAGAGCGCGGCAAACATGGTTTAGGGCTGGGGCTGTCGATTGTTAAGCAATTGTGTGAATTGTTGGGGCATGAACTCAGCCTAGAATCGACCCTGCATCAAGGCAGTTGTTTTAGCCTCTGTTTAGCCTATCAAGCGGAAGAAATACAAGAAAGCCCCCCCGAGCCGTTCGAGTTTTCAGGGCATGTATTAGTGGTTGATGATGAGGCGGAAATACTCGAAACCAGCACAGAAATACTGGAAGATTGGGGCTATGCCGTCACGGCGGTGCAAAGTATTGCCGCCGTGGAGCAATTACTCCAACAAGGCGAGCAGTTTGATGTGGTGATCAGTGATTACCATTTGCAAAGTGCAGAAACTGGGCTGGATGTGATTAAGATGGTGCGTGAGCATCAAGGCAAAGCGATTCCGGCTTTGATTATCAGCGGCGATAAGGTGGTTTTAGAAAACAAGCTAGATGTGCGCGTACTACTCAAACCTGTAGACCCACGGGTTTTGTATGAAAGCCTTAAATAGTTAGGAATCGCGGCTTCAGCCGCGCCTGAACGGGACTGAAGTCCCGATTCCATCGAGTTAAATATTTAGTTGTGAGGTGCAGGCGGTTTTCAGCGCCTTAGCGTTGAAAGAAGCCTGTATCGAACTCATACCTGCGATTTCTCCTCCGGGCTACACAAAATCCCCAACTCACGGGCTTTAGCAATCGCCTCAAAACGCGAGCGCACACTTAAGATGTCAAAAATACTCTTCACATGCGATTTCACCGTGTTTTCACTGATCTCCAACACAGTGGCGATTTGCTTATTTTTCTTCCCCTCAGCCATCAATACCAAGACTTCTCTTTGTCTGGGCGCAAGCCTTGGTGATTCACTGCTTGTTAGCAGGTTTTGCCAAACCTCATCTAAATAAATCTCTCCGGCTAACACGCGGCGCATGGCGCTTAGCATCACCTCAGCATCAGCGGATTTGTGCAAATAAGCCTTAGCGCCTTCTTGCATCAAGGTTTTAATGGTGTCGCCATCTTCCGAGGCCGACAAAATAATGATTTTTAACTCGGGAAACTGGCGGCGCATGGCATAAAAACCAGCCAAATTCGCCATGCCGGGCATATTCAAATCCAAAAACAACAAATCAAGCTCGGTATCTAACAAAGCCAACACCGCATCAACCGTGTCGGCCTCCAACACCTCCACAGGCTCGTCCAATTGCTCCACCAGTAAACGTATGCCTTGGCGAAATAGGGTGTGATCGTCGGCTAGGAGAATTTTCATTATAGCTATTATGGTCTCAATGCGAATGATGAATGATGGGGGGATTTATTGGATATGAACTGAGCTTGCTTGTCAATCACCCAAAAGGGTTAGTCCTTATGGGTAATTGTTGGGTGATTGGATTGTCGATAGGATCAGATAAAAAACCTATTATCATAAAACTTAGGAAATAAACCGATGAATATCCACAACCCAACCACCAACAATGGCTTACGCGCTTTAGGTTTAAGCGCTTTTTTATTGAGCAGCGCTCTACTATTACCTACCTCAAACGTATTAGCTTGCGACACCACAGGCGGGAATTGGAACACAGTGGGTACTTGGACTAATTGCGGTGGTGGTACGCCCAGCACCACTGATGATGTGAATGTCAACTCAGGTACCTTGAATATCGACACCCTTGCTGATGCCCTAAGCGTCACTATAGCAGCAGGAGCTACGGTAACTTTTACGGGGGGGAATGCATTTGCTGTTGGTGATGGCGGTATCCGAAACAGCGGCAGTTTTGATGCCACTGGTGCAGGAGCCATTAGTGTGGCAGCCACGCTTGCCTTAACGCCTGGTACTTATAACCTAACGACGGGGACTTTCACTCTGGGAGGGGCAACATTTAATACTTCTGCGACGGCAGGGGTCGGTCTGGAAAACGACGGTACTTTTACGATGGGTGCGGGAGCGGTTACCACTGATTCTTTTCGAAATGGTCTAACTAACCCAGCAGCCGCATTTACGGTAAGTTCTGGTGGATTGGGAGTCACTGATACTGTCTATCCAGACGATGGCACCATGACCTTGAACGGCGACTTAACATTTTCAGGCACCAATTACCAAACTGGCAGCATGGTTCCTTCTGGCACAGGGAAAATAATTTTAAGCGATGCGATACATGGCATTTATCCTTCCAATCTACATAATTTAACCATGGCAACATTGAGCGCTCCTCGCAATATTGGTTTTAACCCCGGCACTTACACTGCTACGGGCACAACTACCCTAAACGGTAGTTCTGTGGCAAATGCGATTAGTTTTTCAGGTACAGGAGCAACATTCACACCTAGCTTCACTTCTAATTTCTGTAGCGCTAATACGATAACGGGCATTACTTGTAATGCTGGCGCGGGCGCAGGTGGCGGTGCTATTAGCGCTTCAGTTGGTTTATCCGCAGCTAAACCCGCCGTTATTTTTGCCAAAGAAATTGACCTCACGCATTAAGCACTTGCCTTAGACAGCTTTTCTCATCAAAGTGCTTCGCTCCGCGCATTCATAGGCGCGGAGCGTTCCCATCCCCTACCCTCCAGAACACTGAATCACCCAATTGCTGGGCAACCTTACTTCCAATGCCTTACCCACGCCAACCCCTCCAATTAGCGCCTCGATTGATTCTCCGTGGTGGGGCGCGTTGTTGTTTGTTGCGCTAGCCATGATGCAGCGTTTCAAGCGAAGTAATAGCAGCTAAGTTACAATAAACCTGACAGGTTTGACCTATCAGGTTTTTATTTTTCAGAGCAGAGACCATGACCGACAACGCTTTTATTCGCGATTACTACGAACAGCAACCCTATCCTGATCGGGTCTTCCATTTCACCCATCCTGCCCACTGCAGCGCGGTAGCACAATTGTATGGTCACCCCCAGCCGCCAGCCCCTGCAAGCGCCCGTATTCTCGATATGGGCTGTGGACAAGGCGCAAACTTACGCAATATCGCCCGTGATTTACCCGATGCGCAGTGTTTGGGCATTGATTTAAGCGCAAAGCAAATTCAATCAGCACGAGAGCAGGCGCAGGCAGAGGGCTTAGACAATGTTGAGTTTATTTGTGCCGATATTTTGCAACATGATTTTGGCAATCAGCGTTTTGATTACATCATCGCCCATGGTTTTTTTGCATGGGTTCCTGATGAGGTCAAAGAACGCTTTTTATCTCTCTGTCGTGAACAGTTAAGCAGCAATGGTATTGCTTTTATTTCTTACAACTGTCTGCCAGGCTGGTCGATACAAGAAGGCTTGCGCTTGCTGATGCAAATGGAAAATGAACTTGAAGGCAATCAAGGCAGGGATTTATTAAAAGGGGCTGACCGGGTTAGTGATTTTTTCAGCAAAACCTTACCCGCTGTGAAGCAACTGCCACACACCTCGCTATTGCATCATGAAATCGAAAACTTGCGCCATAAAGAGCGGGATATTGTCCTGCATGATGAGCTAGAACCGATTAATGAGCCGCTGTATTTGCTGCAATTCGCCCAATGGGCGCAGGGATTTGATTTAAGTTACATCGGTGATAACAGTCTTATGACTGATTGGCTGGAGATTTATCCCAAAGAGATTAAACAGGCGATGGCAGAACAGCGCATGAGCCGACTGCAAGCTTTGCAGTACGCAGATTTTTTGTTTAACCGCAATTTTCGCCGTTCTTTGCTGGCTCATGCTAACTTAAATATTAGTGGCAATCCCACAGCACAACAATTGCGCGGTTTGCATATCGCCTCGCGCCTGCGCCAAGTTGAGGCTAATAGCAACACCTATCAATTTATCCCTGATAAGCACTTAAATAGCGCACCTAGCAGCCAACAAGTGTCCGACCCTTTGGCACAAGCTTTTTTAAATCAGTTGGCACAAACTTTAGGGGAATTTCAGCCGCTGGAGACTGTTGTTTCCAAAGCTTGTCGCCATTGCCAAGTCAAAGAGAATGACAAAGCTTGGGCGCATTTGGGCGATTTTGTCCTAAAACAAATCGCCCAAGATTTTTTACGGGTGTCTTTGGGGGGGATGAACTCGCAAAGATAAGTAGCAGTGAGTTGATCCAGCGATGGAATCGGGACTTCAGTCCCGTTCAGGCGCGGCTGAAGCCGCGATTCCAGTTATTGCTGTTGCAGCTTGTGATTGATATAAATTAGAAATACCTATTATTTTTTATGGAGTTAAAAAATGTTACACAATACCTTATGGATTTTATTACTAATAAGTTTTACCACCCCCATCAGCGCAAAAGAACACACAGCTAGCAATGATAGTCAACAAAGCGCGACAGAACACCAAGCACCGAGCAGCAGTAACAAACGCTTACGACCGCGCAAACGGACACAATGGGCAGAGGGCTTGTCTGATGTTGGCTTTGTCGATATTGCGAAAGCATTAAAGCATTGTTATTCTGCTAGCGACACCGTGCATCTATGGCGGGCTAACAGCCAATCAGCGACTTGGTTGTCGATTCAAGCCGACACGGCAACCCTACGCTTGCCTTGGCCTGAGGGCGAACACCTTGTCGCTTGGCCTGCCAATATTACCTTGCAAGATGGTGCAAGTTATATGTTATCGGTGGATAATTGGCTGGAAACAGTGATTACGTTTCATGTCATCCCCGATCATTTAGCCACCGATGCCCAACGCATAAAATGGATGCAAAGCCAACAATGCCACGTTCAAGCCGATATGTTCACTCAATCGCCACCCAAGCCTTAGCGCTGCTGCTCGTCTTTGCAGCCCCCTTACTTTATGCCCAGTGTCTTGCCCCAGAGATTGGCTCAGCGCATTTTAACAAGGGGGAATTTGCCAAGTTAATTTCCAGCCAGCCGCCATCAAGCAGCCTTGCCGCGCGGATTGAACTTGCCAAAGCCTACCAATACTCAGGGCTGTATGCTGAGGCGCTAACCATCTTGGCTGAGCAAACGGAAAATACTTGTGAACAGGCTTGGCTGCTGGGCGCTAGGATTGAAGTCTTACAGGCACAAAGGCAAAAGACAGCCGTTGAGCTGCAAGCCTTAGCCAAATTGACACAAGATGCGCCGATATTACAGGCCTATCAGGCGCTATTAGAAGGACATGCCGCGCGTGTGGCTATGCGCTATCAAGCCGCCAACGAGTCTTATCAACAAGCCCTGTCATTGTTCGGGCAAACGGATTTAGCCCCCGCCCATTTGTATGTTGTCGAAACCCAGCTTGCCCAAGCGCAAAATCAGTTTTTTCTCCACGCTTTTGCCGCTGTCGATAGCAATAGCCTCAAGCAAGCTTTTACTCAAGCAGTCACCGCCGTGCATACCTTGCCCGAATCTTTCCAAAAAACCACAGCATTATTGGCTTTAGGGCGATTGGCATTAGAAGCATTGGCACAAAACCCTGATTTCAAAACAAAGGCGCATGAGGTGTTAGAAGCAGCCAAAAACAGCGCCCAAAAATTACAACAAACACAACTGCTGAGTTTCGCTTATGGCTATTTGGCGCGCTTACATCAAACCCAAAAAGCCGTGGGCTTCAATCAACAGGCTTTATTTTATGCCCAGCAAGTCGGCGATCCTTGGTTGTTATACCAATGGCATCACCAACAAGCGCGTTTGTATGTGGGCTTAAACCAAGGCGATGCGGCTTTGCAGCATTACCAGCAAGCGATTCATTATCTAAAAGATGAAGTGGTGCGCGAGCAGTTATTAGACGACCCTTATTTGCAGCTTCAAGGCGGCTTTAGAAAAGTGGTCGGTGCGGCTTATTTTGAATTGATTGAATTATTGTTAGCGCAGGGAAAAACCGTATCGCAAGCGCAGCTAAAAGACATTATCAGCACTTTAGAAAGCTTCAAAACCACCGAGCTGAATGATTATTACCAAAGCCCGTGTTTTTCGCTGCAACAACGCTGTACAGAGGCAACGGCTTATCTTGATGCGCAAACACGGTTGTTATACCCCGTGATTCTAGCCGATAAACTGGTTTTATTATTATTGGATAAAGCCCATATTTCGATGGTCTCTGTGCCCGTGTCCGAACCCCGTTTGCGCGCGCAGCTTGCCCGTTTTTTGCGCTTGCTGGGGCGACACCCCTTTCCTGAACAATTGCGCCGCAGCCGTGCCGAACGTCAGCAGCAATCGACCCAAACGGCTTGTGCTTTAACAGCAAATTATCCAATCGCTGAAATATCAAAAACACTCATGGGCTTATCGCAGCAATTATACGATTGGCTGTTACGACCTTTAGCGCCACATTTATCCGGCGTGGAGACCTTGGTGATTGCCGCCGAAGGGCCTTTACGGCATTTGCCCTTTGCCGCCTTACACGATGGCAAACAATTTAACCCTTATGCTGTGGGCTATTTACCCATGTTTTGTCTCAGTGCGACAACTCAACAAATAAATAACAACAAACAGATGGTCTTGGGTGGCTTGTCGGAGGCGATAGCAGACTTTCCCGCTTTACCCTGTGTTAAATATGAAATTGAGCAATTACAAAAACTCTACCAAAGCCCACCAGCTTTATTAAATAAGGATTTTATCCGCCCGCAATTGGAAATAAAACTAAAGCAGCAAACAGGGGCTATTGTTCATCTGGCATCGCACGGTCAATTTGGGGCTAAAGCAGAAAACACCTTCCTTTTGACCTACCAAGAACGCTTGAATATGAACCAGCTATCAAGGCTGTTGCGCAGCAATCTTAAAGAGCCAATCGAATTATTAACCCTTAGTGCTTGTGAAACCGCGCTGGGCAGTGACCGGGCGGCGCTGGGTTTGGCGGGCACGGTGCTCAAATCTGGAGCCATCTCCAGCCTTGCCAGCTTGTGGCAAGTCGATGATGTCGCCACCCCCAGTGTGTTATTAGAATTTTATCGCCACTATCAAAATACAGGTATTTCCAAAGTCCAAGCCTTACATAAAGCCCAACAAGCGATGTTAACAGAGGAAAAATACCGCCATTACCGCCATCCGTATTTTTGGTCAGCCTTTGTCTTGCTCGGGGATTGGCGCTGAATGAGATTAGATCGCTGTCATTCGACTTGCCGCCAACAAAATAAAACATCTAAACGCTAAATATTGTCTTCTCTGTGATTGAAGGTCATATGCTTATCTTGGGGCATTTGCTAAATTAACCCCACCTTTACCCTTGATTATTGCTTGGCGCGATAATAAACATAGTGCTAGAATCGGCTTTCTTAGCGGAAACCGCAATTTTTTGTTCAAACAGGTAATATTATTGTGAATGATATGCTCAAAAATCTGATGTTATGGATAGTCATCGCCTTGGTGCTGATGATGGTCTTTAACAATCTTGGCTCGCATAAAACCAATGGGCAAGAATTAGACTATTCTGATTTTTTCCAACTGGTTAAACAAGGGCAAGTTCAAAAGGTCATTATCGAAGGGCGTACCATTCGCGGTTCGAGAAAAGATGGAACCTTATTCCATACCTATAGCCCCGGCGATCCAGAACTGGTCAATGATTTGTTGAAACAACAAGTCAAAATCGAAGCTCAACCACCAGAGCGCCAATCTTTATTGGTACAAATCTTTATCTCTTGGTTCCCAATGCTGTTATTGTTCGGTATTTTGATTTTCTTCATGCGCCAAATGCAAGGCGGTGGTGGTCGTGGGGCATTGTCCTTCGGTAAAAGCCGCGCCCGTATGATTGAAGAAGACCAAATCAAAATCACCTTTGCTGATGTTGCTGGTGTTGATGAAGCCAAAGAGGAAGTCACCGAATTGGTTGCTTTCTTACGCGAGCCGGGTAAATTCCAAAACCTTGGCGGTAAAATTCCACGCGGCGTGTTGATGGTTGGCTCTCCTGGTACAGGTAAAACCCTTTTAGCCCGCGCTATTGCTGGCGAGGCGAAAGTGCCTTTCTTTACCATCTCCGGTTCTGATTTTGTTGAAATGTTCGTTGGTGTCGGTGCATCTCGTGTACGCGATATGTTCGAGCAAGCCAAACGCCACGCCCCTTGTATTATTTTTATCGACGAAATTGATGCGGTTGGTCGTCATCGGGGCGCAGGTCTTGGCGGTGGTCATGACGAGCGCGAACAAACCTTAAACCAGTTATTGGTAGAAATGGACGGCTTTGAAGGCAATGAAGGTGTGATTGTCATTGCTGCCACTAACCGCCCTGATGTACTCGATCCGGCGTTATTACGTCCCGGGCGCTTTGACCGTCAAGTGGTTGTGCCATTGCCCGATATTCGTGGTCGTGAGCAAATTCTTAAAGTGCATATGCGTAAAGTGCCGATTTCTCCTGATGTCAAACCGGGTTTGATTGCTCGCGGTACGCCGGGTTTCTCTGGTGCAGATTTAGCTAACTTGATTAACGAAGCAGCTTTGTTTGCTGCCCGTAGTGATAAACGTTTGGTTGATCACGAAGACTTTGAGAAAGCCAAAGATAAAATCATGATGGGTGCTGAGCGTAAGTCGATGGCGATGAGTGATAAAGAGAAAAAACTCACCGCTTATCACGAAGCCGGACACGCGATTGTTGGGCGTTTAGTGCCTTCGCACGACCCTGTATATAAAGTGACGATTATTCCTCGTGGTCGCGCTTTGGGTGTGACTATGTTCTTGCCTGAAGAAGATCGCTACAGCTACTCTAAAGAATATTTAGAAAGCAATATTTCTTCGCTGTTTGGCGGTCGGATTGCTGAGGAGCTGATTTTCGGTGTTGATGCCGTGACCACGGGTGCAAGTAATGATATTCAACGCGCGACCGAATTAGCGCGAAATATGGTCACCAAATGGGGCTTATCAGCACGCTTAGGACCGTTGGTTTATGATGAAGATGATGGTGAAGTCTTCTTAGGACACAGCGTCACCCAACATAAATCGGTTTCTGATGATACCTCGCAAGCGATTGATGAGGAAATCCGTTTATTTATTGACCGCAACTATGAGCGGGCGAATAAGCTCTTAAATGACAATATGGATATTCTCCATAGTATGTCTGAGGCCTTAATCAAATATGAAACCATTGACTCTGAGCAACTGGATGATTTGATGGCGCGCAAACAGGTACGTGCTCCCAAAGATTGGGATGATGATGCCAATAGCACGCCGAAATCCGGTGATGATGATAAAAGTGATGGTGAGGTTTTGAAAGAAAAGACCGAGACTAAAGAAGATGTCAAAGGTGACCCTGCCGAACAACATTAAGCCTTAGTCATAGCCAATAAAAAACCCGTATTCATGCTTGAATACGGGTTTTTTTATGGGTGCTGAACGGTGATGTTTAGCCTTTGCCTAGCAGCCGTTATTAATCGCGGCTAACGACGATCCGATCATAATCATCGCCTGCGGCAATGGCGTGGGTTTGTTCGACTTGGAAACTATTATCTTGGTGGTTGAATTGTTCGATATAAAATTCGTGGGTCAATTCTGGTTTGGTACGAATGTCAATTTTCCAGAATAAATGTGCTAAACCCAATACAGCCCCCATAGCTAAGAACGATAAAGCTTTTTCTTCAGATTTGGGATAGATACGCCGATAACCTACACCTTCGTAAGAATTATAAATACGGACAACCAATTCTTTTTCCGGGACAATTTTCTCAACCCGATAAGTGCCCCAACCCAATGCATTTATTACCGCAATAATGCCATGAATCCAATCTTCAATACTGTCACACATGGGTTCAATCGCCGCGTGCCATTCGGGGCTTTTAATAATGCCGCCAAAGGTGTTAAAGGCGCAAATATGCCCCGATTGGATGAACATTTCACAGACTTCCTCGATGGGAATGCCGGTTTTTTTCATGGTGAAATAGGTTTCATAGGATACTCGGTTATAGTAATCAGCAAAATGGTTGGTTAATACCACACCAAATGCGTCAACTAATCCTGTACCACGGGGGCCAATATCGCCATATAAAGGCAATTTTTTCACGGTATTAACAATACCCGTTTCATCAACACGGGTTTCAAAGGCTTGCCCCACATCTAATTCAAAACGTTCTGGAATGCGTAAATTTAAGGGGAAATCATGCAGTAGATAATTACTTGTATTGGCAGCAGTATCTGCTTGAGTCTCGAAGCGGTCAGCATCATCACCGATACTTTGGCAATGGGTCTCGGTGGTATATTTGCCGCTGATGCCTTCGATAAAGCCTGCATTGAAAAAGCAGGTTTTATGCGCTTTGCCATAAGCATAAATGGATTCACCATAATGTGAATGGGGAGTTACCCATTGTCTAGCGGTTTCTTGACGAAGTTTGCCAAAGCCACAAAAAGAAAACTCGTGAATTAATTGCGCTTGGGTATAACCTGCATCTTTGAGTGTTTGGATGAGGGGCGCAACCGCTTCAACTAATAAACGTTCGGCATCATGTAAGCCTTGCGTCATTAGAATACTCATTTGTAAATGGGCATTGTAATGATTGCAATGAAACACACGATTTAAGCCACCGACCAGGGTTTGTCCTCCGATGGATTGAATTTTGCTCACAGCTTGTTCCTATGATTTGTAAAGTATGGAATTTTTCATGTGCAGAACTCTTAGGATTTGCGTTTAAAAAAACTGCCCAAACGTTTAAAAAAACCAAGCCGGGGCTTTGCTTCGCTATTTTTTTGTGTCGCATTGATTTCTGGCAAGCTTGCGCCAGGTTCAACTAACATGCTGGAAATTTCATTTTTTAAATCGACATTAAAATACTCGGTAATCACTTGGGGTAATTCGTTTAATTGTGAATCATCCAATTCAACAAAATCCCCTTTGAAATTAGCATATTTATCCGTTTTCACCGCAACCAAAATACCTAGCTTGCTCGCGAGCAAAGCATCTTCAATGGTAGGTTGTTGTTTTTCCTCACGCTTATGATTCAAGCTCCCAAACAAACGGGTGGTTGAAATCATATATCCAGCGGTGTCAGCCATAGGGTGCTCACTCCTTTTTAGTCGATGGTTGCTCAATGAAAAACAATTTTATCCATTTGACATCATCGTAATTTACTCTCAAATACTGGGTATTAGCAATTGGGAGTTTATTCTTTCTTATGGGGTCATGGATTGCGAATAAACATTCACAATACTACCTACCATCTTACCTTAAGAATACTATTGATATGGATGGGCTTAATATTAACTACTGTTGATATTTAGAAATTGACAGTATCTAATTTGCCACGTCTATAGTGATAGGCAATGAATAACCTTATCAATTATAAGTATTTTTATGCGTGACTCCCCATCCCGTTGATATAATGTAGTTGATCCGCTAACAAACGTAAATAGTTTTGTCTGGTTTTTTTTGAACAATCTTTATAAAAACTGATCTTAAAATAAGGGTAACCAAAACTGGGATAGTCCAAAAAAAAAGCGTCGTGTCGAATTTGTAAAACGCCAAGGCTTTCGGGGTATTTATTTTCACCCAAGCTCAATACAAATTTAGCCAAGCTTTGATGTTGTTTTTGTTGCCAATTTTTTGGCAGTAAAAAACGATAACTATGGTAGCGAACACAACTGTCAACTTTCTCATAAACCATTAGCAATGTACCGTTAATAACTGATGTTACGCAAAGGCTTCTCAATGCCCTAAAAGGCAAAAAAACCGCCATTGCTCCACGGCTAAATCTCACTATGCAGGTGGAAAATCTAGCCATTGTGATAAAAATTTTGTGAGTGCGTAACATCGGTTAATAAGCGTTGCAATTGAGATCCTTGGGGCATAATTTGGAAATCACATAAAGACATAAAGCCCCAATCACTATGACTGTCACCCATGCCTAAATGCAAGTCCGCCGGATAAATCTCTTTGAGGTACTCAACGGCATATTTTTTATCTAAAAAAGTCGGTAGCCAAGAAAAAGCCCGGACATTTTCATGTTGAATATAGCCCTCAGGCTGCAACGCTCTAAAAGCGCTAAAACAAGCTTCACGTTCTTCTAGGGGACAATCTCTTGCTGCCTTAACCGAAATATAAAAACCATCGACATCAAACAGCCTAAAATGCGCGGGGTCTGTGCGGTGAGTTTCGATACACGCTTGCATTTGTGTATGAACTTGCGCCAAAGGCACGGGCAAATCCTGCATTTTTTCTTGCCACAATGATTGCCAGTCTCTATCAATCTGCCCTTGCTTTAATATTTGCCCAGAAAAATAAGTCACTGCCAGTTGAATTCGTGGATCTTGACTAAGATTGGTGCGTTGATATTGCGATAAACTTCGTGCAGTCACCGGAATTAAACGCACATCGCTTTTTTCCAGCCAAATATCTAGCCATTGTTGTTGCGCGAGACTCATATAGGAATTAATCCGCCCGCTTTCGGACAAGGTTGCCTGAATCTTTGCTTTAGGGTTTTTATATTTAGTTTGAAATAAGGTATCATCTAGGTCGATATATAAATTAATCATAAAAAAGCATACCCCATTAGGCTAGGAATCCAAACTATACATGAACATCCCCCTTGAATCACGCACCCTACACAAAGAACGCTATATGTTCATTTTGTTGTTTGGGCTGGGCTTATTCTTAAGCTCGGTGGCAATGGTGTTCAATTATATCTTAGAGAATCGCAAACTCAGCTACAATCACGCTGCCTATGATCATCATGTGATGCTACAAGCGCAATTAGCATTAGAACGGTTGGTCGGGCGCATGGAAATGGCAACCTTAGCCCCAGAAAGCACCGAGGCACACGATGGCAACCCGTCTTTACAAGAACAGCTTGAAATCACTTGGAGTCGTTTTAGTGATTTAAACCAAGGTGAAAACGCCGAGCGTTTACGACAAATTCAGGGACTGGAATCTTTGAGCCGTTCAGTACAAAAAGCCTTGGACGAATTAGAAAACCACTTGTTACTCGGGCAGCCAGATTATCGTGCTGAGGCTTTTATTCAACAACTGGGTAAACTCTCAGCCTTGAAACAAGATTTCACCCGTAACTATACCAGTTTACCTACCCGTTTGTTTCCACTACAAAATGAGCAATTAGAAAAAGCCCACTATCAACAATACTGGTATTACGCGGGTTTGTTAATCAGTAGTTTGATTGTTTTACTGCTCTATGTCTCTGCTATACGGCACTTGATTCGATGTCAATAATACAACCTAGCCTTCTGCTGCTTTTATTGTGTAGCTATGCCTCTGCTATCTATGCCACCGATACCATGCCTTTGGAGAAAACCACCGGCAAGGTGATTTTGAGTATCTCGGGTAAAATTGAGCAAACCAATACCGCCGACAAACATGCCGAATTTGATTTAGCTATGTTGGAGAAAATGCCGCAAACCCAAATCAACACGACTACCCGTTGGACACAAGGTTTGCAAAGCTTTGTTGGCGTTAAAGTCAGCGATTTATTAAAGCGGATTGGCGCTCAAGGCACAAAAATCGACGCGACGGCACTCGATGGCTACACGGCTCCGACTTTGGACGTTGAGCAAATGCAAAAATATAATGTCATTTTAGCTTATAAACGCAATGGTAATTATATGCGCGTGCGTGACAAAGGGCCTTTGTGGATGATGTACCCTGTCGATGATTATCCTCACCTCAAAAGCGATATTCAAACGCAATATAAGCTAATTTGGCATTTACGCTATTTGGACATTAAATAATAACTCATGCGTATTATCACAGCTAACCTCAATGGTATTCGCGCCGCAGCGAAAAAAGGCTTTTTTGACTGGTTCGCCAAACAAGATGCCGATGTGGTCTGTATTCAAGAAACCAAGGCACAACTAGCGCAGTTAGGGGATGCGGTATTTCATCCCACAGGCTATCATTGTTATTATCACGATGCGGTTAAAAAAGGCTATAGCGGCGTGGCGATTTATACCCGCATTACGCCGCGCACAGTGCAGTATGGCATCGGTTGGGATTATATTGATTGTGAAGGACGTTATTTAAGCGTCGAATTGCCACAAGCCCACATCATTAGCCTGTATATTCACTCAGGATCCTCTGGTGAAGAGCGTCAAAACCTAAAATTTCGTTTTATGGAAGAATTTTTACCTTATCTTGCCGAGTTAAAACAAAAGGGCAAGCCTGTGATTGTCTGTGGCGATTGGAATATTGCCCACAAAAAAATAGACATCAAAAATTGGCGCGGCAATCAAAAAAACTCAGGTTTTCTACCCGAAGAGCGGGCATGGATGGATACGCTATTTAATGACACGGGCTATGTTGATGCCTTTCGCCAAGTCAACCAAGAAGAACATCAATATACCTGGTGGTCAAACCGAGGCAAGGCTTGGGACAATAACACCGGCTGGCGGATTGATTATCAAGTCATTAGCGAAGACTTAAAAGAACAAGTCCAAGCCGCTGAGATTTATAAACAAGAACGCTTCAGCGACCACTCGCCTCTGATTATCGACTACGACTTATGAACTATAGCCTAATTGTGGCGATGACCGACAAACACGTCATCGGCAAAGAGGGAAAAATGCCGTGGCATTTGCCTGCCGATTTGGCTTATTTTAAAGCCAATACCCTCAATAAAACCCTTGTCATGGGACGCAATACCTATGATTCCATCGGCAAAGCCCTGCCGCAACGGCGCAATATCGTCCTCTCTCGCCAAAGCGGTTATCAATTGGATGATGCCGAGGTCATTTCCCATATTGAACAACTGCCCGAGCTATGCGCGCGTGAGCGTGAAATCATGGTGATTGGCGGCGGACAAATTTATCAGCAATTTTTACCTTTAAGCCAAAAACTCTATATCACTTGGGTTGATGGGCAATTTGCCGGAGACACACATTTTCCGAGGATTGATTGGCATCAATGGCAACAAAGCTATGAAGAACCCCATCAAGCTGATGCCCGTAATCCACATCCTTTTCGTTTTTGTCACTATCAGCGTCGCTAATGTCAGATTTAAATACAATTCGTATCGTTCTTGTCGAAACCAGTCACCCCGGTAATATTGGTGCAGCTGCACGGGCCATGAAAACGATGGGGGTCTCTGAGCTTGCTTTGGTTACCCCTAAAGATTTTCCTAGTGACGAGGCGACAGCACGTGCCTCTGGCGCTGATGATATTTTAGAGCGTGCCCCTGTGCATGAAACACTGGCAGACGCGCTCGTTGGCTGTGATTTAGTTATTGGCACCAGTGCGCGTATTCGTAACTTAGAATGGCCCATGCTTAATCCTGAACAAAGCGCTGAAAAAGCCCTGAGCCATACCGGAAAAACAGCGATTGTATTTGGGCGTGAACGCACAGGGCTTAGCAATATCGAATTAGACTTATGTCATTATCTGCTGCAAATTCCCAGTGTCCCCGATTATCAATCCTTGAATTTAGGCGCAGCGGTACAAATTATTGCCTACAACTTACGAGTGGCAAGCTTAAAAAAAATGCCATCAAGCCGTAGCGAGACACCTCGTCAGGTGGCAGACAGTGAAGCAATGGAGTATTTTTATGCTCACTTAGAACAAACCTTGATCGACATTGATTTTCTCGACCCTAAACAACCGAAACAACTGATGCGGCGGCTACGCCATTTATTTAATCGTAGCCAACCAGACGAGACCGAACTCAATATTCTTAGAGGGATACTAAGTGCCAGCCAGAAACAGCATCAACAAAACTAATTTGCGCCCGCGCCTACAACAAGGCGCAACGCAGCTTGGCTTAGATCTAGACAAACACACCATTGAATTGCTGTTGAAATACCTAGGCCTGTTGTATCAATGGAATAAAACCTATAACCTCACCGCTGTGCGCGAACCGACGCAAATGTTGGGTTTACACTTGCTCGATAGCCTGAGCATTGCGCCTTTTATTCAAGGAGAGCAACAACTCGATGTCGGCACGGGCGCAGGCTTGCCTGGTTTTGTGCTTGCTTTGATTGATGAATCCACACACTGGTCACTACTCGATAGCAACCAGAAAAAAACCCGTTTTATTCAATATGCAGCGGCTGAACTCGGTGTTAACAACATCAGCATACTACCTCAGCGTATCCAACAACTCGATCCCCAAACACAGCAATATGATGGCATTTGCAGTCGTGCTTATGCTGAACTCAAAGATTTTGTTGCCCAATGTTTACCCCTTTGTCAGCCTCAAGGACGTTTATTGGCGATGAAAGGACAATATCCTGAAGCTGAAATTCAGGCACTAAGCCAAAACCTAGAGATAGAAAGCCATCTTTTGAAGGTGCCTGAAGTCAGCGCTGAGCGGCATTTAATCATCCTCAAACAGCCGGATTAAAGCTTTTTAACTGATGTTACGCAAAGGCTTATTTTTCTGCCTTAAGGGCAGAAAAAACCGCCATTGCTGCACGGCTAAGCTTCACTAGATAAGTGGAAAATCACACTATTGTAATAAAAACCAGCTTAGTGCGTAACATCAGCTTTTTAAGACCAAAGCGCTGAGTGGCTTAGCGCTGCTATCCCATCTTGTCTTTTGAATATTTACTTGGCTTTTGTACTCACGTAATGGCTATTGGCTCACGTTCTGTCATAAACAAAAAAATCATACCATAGACGGCAAAAAACAGGCTAAAATCCGTAGTTTATTTGAATATTAGAGTATTATAATATATTAATTTTACAGGGTTTTTAAAAAAAAAATTGAAATAAAGCATGAGATTAGCCAATTAAACCTGAATTGCCCCGAATCATGAGTTTTTTTTAAGCAGAAAATCCTCTATAATCTTCGCACGCTTTAGGTGATGTCAGCATCTGTCACCTTAAATTACAATAAACTCCAAAATCGATCTACTAAGGAGGCAATCGATGAAAAAAGCAGTCATTCCTGCTTTGCTATTGGTAGCTGGCTTATCTGTCAGTTTATCATCAGCACAAGCCGCAGACGGCGCTATGCTTGGCAACACTTGCGCAGGCTGTCACGGGACTAACGGCGTAAGCTCAGGTCCTGCATCTCCTACCATCTCCGCTTTAGAAAAAGACACCTTTGTTGATATGATGAATAGCTTCAAATCAGGTGATCGTCCTTCTACCATCATGAAACGTATTGCTGATGGTTACACCGACGAAGAAATCGCTGCGATGGCTGACTTTTTTGCCAGCAAACCTTACAAAGCTGCCGATCAAAAATTTGATGCTGATAAAGCCGCAGCAGGTAAAAAACTTCACAAAGATTACTGTGAAAAATGCCACGAAGAAAATGGCACATTCGATTCTGACGGTTCTGCTATCTTAGCTGGTCAATGGAAAACTTATCTTGACTACAACTTAGCTGACTTCCAAGCAGGCGATCGTCCTTCACCGAAGAAAATGGCTAAAAAAATGAAAAAAATGGTCGGCAAGCACGGTGTTGGCAGTTTAGAAGATTTGTCTAATTACTACGCAAGTCAAAAATAAGTCGGGAGCTAAATTACAATGTCAAATATTACACGTAGAGGTTTCTTAAAAGCTTCTGCTGCAACCGCAGCTGCTGTCAGCATGGCAGGCGCACCCCACGTTGCTCGCGCCGCTGGCCAAAAAGTGGTAATCGTCGGTGGTGGTACCGCTGGCGCAACCGCAGCTAAGTATATCCGTATGGCTGATGCGTCTGTTGAAGTCACCATCATCGAAAAAAATGCAAGCTATCACACTTGTTACTTAAGTAATGAAGTCTTAAGTGGTGATCGGACTATCGAGTCTATCGAATTTGGTTATGATGGCCTTAAAGCACACGGCGTAACCACCGTGATTGATGAAGTCACCGGTATTGACCCAGCAGCTAAAAAAGTCACCACCAAAGCTAATGGCGACTTTGCTTATGACCGTTTAGTGGTCGCACCTGGTGTGTCTTTGAAATATGACACCGTCGATGGCTATGACGCAACTGTTGCTGAAACCATTACTCACGCATGGAAAGCCGGTTCTCAAACCGTTACCTTGCGTAAGCAATTAGAAGCCATGAAAGATGGCGGTACTGTAGCGATTGCAGCACCACCTAATCCTTTCCGTTGCCCACCAGGACCATATGAGCGTGCATCGCAAATCGCTATGTATCTCAAGCGTCATAAGCCAAAATCTAAAGTAATTATTTTAGATTCGAAAGAAAAATTCTCCAAACAAGGCTTGTTCACCAATGCTTGGACTGAATTATATGGTTATGGCACTGACAACAGCATGATCGAATGGCGTGCTAAATCAGCAGAGGGTAATGTGACCGGCGTTGACGCGGCTAACAATACCGCTATCTCTGGTGAAATGGGTACTGAAACCAAAGCTGATGTACTCAACATCATCCCAGCTCAACAAGCTGGCGCGATTGCTGTTGCTGCTGACTTGGTTGATGATTCTGGCTGGTGTCCTGTTGACAAGAAAACCTTCGAGTCTACCAAGCACAAAGACGTATATGTGATTGGTGATGCTTGTATCGCAACCTCTATGCCTAAGTCTGGCTACGCGGCTAACTCACAAGCGAAAGTTTGTGCAACTGCTATCGTTGCTTCATTGCAAGGTAAAGAAATGGTTGTCCCATCTTATGTCAATACTTGCTACAGTATTGTTGGCGAAGATTACGGTATTTCTGTTGCCGCAGTTTATCGCTTAGAAGGCGATAGCATCAAGAAAGTTTCTGGTGGTTTGACTCCTAAAGATGCAAGCGCTGAACAACGTAAACGTGAAAAAATGTATGCCTACAGCTGGTTTGCAAATATCACAAGTGACATCTTTGGTTAATACCCGCGCGGTAAGCTAATGATGTAAAAACGGGGCGTTATGCCCCGTTTTGTATTTTAACCTCAGTTCGACATAAGCAAATAGCAAACACATGCTTAAGAGCGCAACTTATCAAAATCCCATGCATCAAACACAAGGGTATATATTATCTCCGCACGGTGTCAGTCGATATTGAACTTAGCTTATTAACCCTCTTGGTGTCAGGAAGCCGTGCCTAAAGTCCTCGGACAACCTCAGGTAAATTATGATGAAAAAAACGACACTCTCCCTTTTATTTATTGGTTTAAGCTTAAACCAAGCCCAAGCTTGGGTTGATACACCGGAAGCCGTCGCTGAAATTAATAAAGCGATGGCCGCTACACCTGACTTGGATAAAGGCAAAGAGATTTATCAATCTTGTGCTTTATGCCATTCTCCTCAAGGCTGGGGCAACCCCACTGGACATTATCCACAAATTGCCGGACAACACCGCAGTGTGGTTACCAAACAATTGGTCGATATTCGTACAGGTAGCCGTGATAATCCCACCATGTATCCTTTTGCACAAGAAAGTTATTTAGGCGGAGCGGAAAATATCGCCCATGTTGCCGCTTATATAGAGAAGTTACCCATGAACCCTGAGCATATCAAAGGCTCTGGGATGGAAATCGCCTATGGGGAAAAAATTTATAAAAAAGAATGTAGCGAATGTCACGGCGATAATGCCGAGGGCGATGCTAAAGAATTTTATCCCCGTCTACAAGGACAAAACTTCCACTATATGGTGCGCCAACTGAACTGGATTCAAATTGGCAAACGCCGTAATGCTGATGAACAAATGCTGAAAAAACTGCATAAAATGGGCGGACGTGAAATTCACGCCGTGGCAGATTATATTTCCCGGATTCCTGTGGACGAAAAACAAGTCGCCAAAGATAAAGATTGGCGTAACCCTGATTTCTCCAAAAATTTTCGCACAGCAAACCCTAAACCTTTACCGAAGCAATAAACCTAACTAAAGGCACTTACTATGTTTTCACTGACACCCGAACGTAAAAAATGGTTGATAAGTGCGACCATTATTTTCTTTTTTGGTATCATTTTCGCGGGTGGTTTTAATATGGCTTTAAGCTATACCAACACCACTGAGTTTTGCATTTCTTGTCATTCGATGAAAACCAATTTTGAGGAAATGAAAGAAGGGGCACACTGGTCAAGTCGCACCGGTGTCCATGCCGGTTGTGCAGATTGTCACGTACCCAAAGCATTTATTCCAAAAATGAAAGCTAAAATCATGGCAGCGAAAGATGTTTGGCATGAACTCTTGGGGACGATTGATACACCAGAAAAATATGAACAACATCGTTGGGATATGGCAACCCGTGTTTGGGCAAAAATGAAAGCCACCGATTCCCGTGAATGTCGTAGTTGTCATTCTTTTGATCATATGGACTTCAGTGAACAAGATCGTTTTGCCAGCAAAAAACACAGCACTGCAATTGAAAAAGGTAAAACCTGTATTGATTGCCATAAAGGCATTGCCCATAAAGAACCTGAAGAACCAGAAGAAAACGACAGTTAAACCCTGCGAAGAGAGAAGCCACGCATGAAATCACTCAATTTGATATTAAGCTTACTGCTATGCAGCCAAGTCATTTTCAGTCCTGTACATGCCAATGATGAGGAGCACGGTAAAGTCTTGCGTGATGCCGCTTCGGTCGGTGATAACGAAGCAATTCGTTCGGCCTTAGCCTCACATCCTGACACAGAGGCGGCGAATCGTTTTGGTATTACCGCTTTGATGCGCGCTGCGGAATCAGGTAATGCCAATACCATCGCTTTGTTATTATCCCTGGGCGCAGATGTTAATGCTCGCACTAAAGGCGGCTGTACGGCCCTGACTTTTGCGGCTGAAAATGGTTTTCCAGCAGTCACCGCAATGCTAGTAGAAATGGGCGCACATGTGCATGTCCGTACCCGTTCTGGCTGGGATGCTTTGATGATTTCCTCACGCTTAGGTTTGGATGTCATCGTTGCACAATTGCTCAGTTTTGGTGCTGATCCCAGTGCAGTTGATAGAAATGGGGAAACCGCTTTGATAGGGGCTGTGAAAAAAGGGCATATTAAAGTTGTCGAAACCTTGCAGCGTTTTAGTAAGGGATTGGACTTAGATCAGGCACAAAAACATGGCGTGACCCCACTTATGTATGCGGTTGAAGGCGATCATATTGGTATTTTGCAATTTTTATTAGAAAAAGGGGCAAATCCTAATCAAATAGATCAACTGGGCAGCACACCGTTACATTTGGCAGCCCAAGCTGGACAGGTGCAAATGCAAAAACTCTTAATTGAGCATAAAGCTAAATTAGGCTTGCAAGATGAAGATGGTATGAGTCCTTTGATGCTAGCAAGTGCCCAAGGTCAAGTGGCCAGCGTGAACTTGTTATTGGAAAAAGGTGCGAATAAAACCCTGAAAAATACCGCAGGGAAAACCGCATTGGAACTTGCCGAAGCGGCTGGGCATCAAGATGTGCTTAAGTTATTAACTGATGTTACGCACTAAGCCTGTTTTTATCTCAATATTGTGGTTTTCCACCTGCCTAGTGGAATTTAGCCGTGGAGCAATGGCGGTTTTTTGGCTTGTTAAAGCCAAAAAGAAGCCTTTGCGTAACATCAGTTATTAAAATAACTGCTAGCTCTATCTAAACTTAGGCTAAATATTTAGCCTAAGTTTGTACACAAGTGATTTAACAATTATTCAGTTCTGCCGTATAAATAGGCATATCTCCAGCTAAAACAGGGCGTTGATAACGAATCTGACAATATTCTGCATTGTCAGCCCGTAAATGGCTCATGGTATTATCCATCGCATCATTACTGTTACCTGATTGCCAGACAAATTCTTTTAACTCTTTTTTCGGCATCGCATAAAGTAAATCAGCTAAGCTACGGGCATACCCATAGCGAATATATAAATCGGGATTATCATCATTATCCAAATCTAAATGATAATTTTTTAAGTGATCCACGCCTTGTTGTGCTGCCTTGGCATAAATAACCAAATTACTCGAACGTAAACTGCCCTCCAGATGGCTCATAGCCGTGAGACGCATATCTTTATCTAAGCCCATAAAGCTGGGCACAATAATCACTAAAGCAATACCAATACTCAAAAAAATGAGAATCAGTGTTACCAAGGTAATACCTGTTTGATAGAATGCTCGATTATTCAGCATGACGACAAGTCCTATGGGTTATTCGTCTAAATTTTATAATACAACAAGCAAAACACACACCAAGGGAACACATGGATCCGACTGACAATTTACTGTTTTATCCAGATTTTGCGTTATCTGAATTAAATGCACATTCCTTATTCTGGCAATTGCACAGTCCTCATGATTTTTTTACCCAAACGCTCCCCCATAACGATGGGGTTTTGCAATTGGCAAATTTTGCCCATGAGCCCCTTTGTTTAGAAAATAAATTATGGGGTAATCGCTTATTCTTAAAAGCAAACCACCCCTACCGGATACAATTACGTTATCAAAGCCCTGTTGCCTTGATCGTAGGTCTGTATCGCCTCAACCAGTCTGAACCGGTACGTTTTTGGTGTTTGGAGCCAAATACCACTTTGCATACATGGCGAGAAGACTTTAGCCTTAATAATAATATAGCTGATGAACCACTTTATTGCCGCCTTTTTATCCCCGATACTCAAGGAGAGATTGTACAATTAGCACATATTGGTTTATCGGATCTCGATCCCACACCCAAACCTGAAATTACCGTCGGTATTGTCAGTTTTAATCGTCGCCCTTATTTGGCTAAATTATTAAATAAAATTGCGACCCTGCCTTACCCTAAAGACAAACTCAAAATTGTTGTGGTCAATAATGCCAGCACCGATGACACGGACGTGATGCTGGCAAAAAACTTTCCTGATGTGCACGTAATTAACAATGAAGAAAACGTTGGCGGCTCCGGTGGCTTTAATACCTTTTTTAAATATTTAATTGCTAATAATTTGCCAACCGAGTTTGCGTGGTTGATTGATGATGATGCCCTGGTGGATCAAGGCAGCTTGCACTATTTGCTGAGCACATTACAAGATAATCCCGATGCGGGAATTGCAGGTGGGGTGATGATGGACTTGGATGCCCCCACCCATGTTTATGAAACGGGTGGCAGTCTTTATGCCGATAGATTTGGCTGGGAAGCCAATATTGTTCACCAAGACTTACATCAAGTCAGCCATTGGTCTGAGCGCTGTAAACCTGTCGGTTATGTTGGTGCGTATTCTTTAATGTTCCGTACCGAAATTTTGCCCGAAATTGGTATTTGGCGAGACTATTTCTTACATGTTGATGACTCCGAATGGTGTCACCGTTTGCAACGCCAAACCGGGAAAAAAGTCTTGGTGGTTTTAGATTCCTTACTTTGGCACGTATTACAAGGGGCGCGCAAACCCTTTACCAACCTGCGTTATTTTGAAACCCGCAATTTCCTGCATTATTTTGCCGAATATACACAGACAGCCACTGTCCTCAAGGTCATGCGCGAAAACATGCGTTTTGCATGGCGGCAACTGGTGATAAAACGTCATGATTTATGTGAATTTCATCTCCAAGGTATTGATGCTTTTTGCCAAGGGGACTACGGCGCTAAAGCTTTAAAGCGTGGTTCACTGGCTGCCGATAATGTCGAAGAAATTTTGTCTTATTATCGACAGCATGTCGGTGAACAACCACCTGTGATTTATGTACTCAAAGAAATCAATGACTATATCAACGATGGCGAAGATCATGAGCGTAAAATCATCCAGCAAATTCGGCAATGGGCAGATAAAAGTCGTATCGTAGAAGTTTCTTTCCAAGCCCAACAGCACCTTGCCTTACAAGGTGATAGCTTTATGAAAATTGGCTATCATCCTAACCGCTACCTACGGCTGTTACAGCAAGTGCGTTATGTTTTCCAGCGACGAAAAGGTTTGGTGATTTTACCGTTTTGGAATGAAAGTATGTTGGCGAATAATTTGGCGGAAATGAGTGCTATTTATGAAAATGGCAGTTATCAAATCTACACGTTATCGCGTTTTGATTTAATCAAAACTTTGTGGCGGAGTCTTAAACGGGCATTGACTTGGCGGCGTTGTATTAAGCGTGGCGAATATCACACCGAAGCGGCTCATGTTGCCTCAAGAGAAAAGGATTGATAACAAAAAAAGGCGCTGCCAGTGAACCCAAAAACTGGCAGCGCCGAATCAACAAAGCTGTTGATTTGGTGACATTTCGAGCGAACCCAAATACTCGAGAATGTCCTGTCAAACACTAGGTAGGAGGAGTGTTTGACAGTTGGGTTTTAATAAATGCACGGTTTGTGCCAACTTTTAGTTACTGATGTGACGCACTAAGCTGTTTTTTATCACAATAGTGTGATTTTACACCTGCCTAGTGAAGCTTAGCCGTGCAGCAATGGCGGTTTTTTCTGCCCTTAAGGCAGAAAAAGAAGCCTTTGCGTAACATCAGTTAGTTATTTGCCTCAAAAGAAAAATGGCTTGAGTCCTAGATTCAACGCTGAATGCTTTTTTAGATGCTTAACCCTCTGATGCTACGCAAAGTCTAAGAGTCTATGCAGGCAATTGTTGAGTCATGAAGCAAAAAACAACCAGTGCGTCACATCAGTTACCTTGTAAAAACGTATAACAGCACAAAATCCCTTTTATCTTTCATTTTTTGTTTAGGAGTAGCGCTTTTATGAGCAAGTCACAATCAGCCGCCCAAGCTTTGATGCGTAGTATCATTCAGCGTACTGCCACAGGGCCTGAATTGAGCAAAAATATCAGTGAAGCCGAAGCCCGTGGTGGTATGCAAGCCTTGTTAGACCAAGCGGTTGATCCGGTGCAAAGTGCCATTTTTTTGATTTCTCTACGGATGAAGCGTGAAACTGATGAGGAAAATAAAGGCATACTCAGCGCGATCCAAGATAATCTCAACAGTGCCACGGCTAGCGTTGATGAGGTTTTAGATATTGCCGAACCTTACAATGGCTATAACCGGACTTTACCCGCAGGGCCTTTTTTACCCGCGACACTGGCTGCCTGTGGCGTGCCCACCATCACGCATGGGGTAGAGACCACTAGCCCTAAATTTGGGATTACCCATAAGCAAATTTTACGTGCCGCTGGCATTGATGTTGATCGCAGCAGTCAAACTGCGGCTGATAATCTCTCGACAACAGCAGGTTGGTCTTATTTGGATCAAAGCCAATTTTGCCCTAAATTATATGCGTTAGCTGACTTACGGGAAAAAGTTATTAAACGTACCGTGATCACCACTATCGAAACCTTAGCCCGTCCAATTCGTGGACAGAAAAAAACCCATTTACTCACAGGCTTTGTACATAAACCTTATCCACGTATTTATGCCTTACTTGCACGCCATGCAGGGTTTGATTCGACTTTATTAGTTCGTGGTGTTGAAGGGGGGATTATTCCCTCTCTACGTCAAACAGGTAAATTTGTTTATTACCATGATTTTGGGCAAGAACAAGACATCGATAGCCATCCTGTCGATCTGGAAATAGCACAAGATTTACGGGCTTTAGCATTTCCCGAAGATTTACCCGCCAAAGCCCAAGAGGATGAAATTGGTTTGGATGTCGACAGCCTAGCAGCGGCTAAAGCGGCTGCCGAAGTGGGCACAGCGGCATTACAAGGTAAACAAGGCTTGATCTATGATGGCTTGGTTTACACCGGTGCGATGGTCTTAACGCATTTAGGCAAGGTTGAAGATGCCCGCGCAGGGGCTGCACAAATTCGCCAAGTATTAAACAATGGCAGTGCTTGGCAGCACTTCCAAGCCTGAGGATAGCTAATGGAATGGATACAAGTAGCCGATAGCAGCGATTGTCCACATGTAGGTGATATGAAGCGCTTACGTATACAGGGGAAAAAATACCTATTAGCTCATGGTGATAGTGGTTATTTTATTGTTGATGAGATGTGCTCACATGAAGACTCTTCTTTGTATTTAGGCTGTGTACAAGGTGACCGGATTAAATGTTCCTTGCATGGTAGTCGCTTTCAATTACAAACCGGAGAAGCTTTAGATGAACCTGCCGATGAGCCACTGGGCACTTATCCACTGAAGATGGAAGGCACTGCGATTTTTATGCAGTGTTGAGCTTGCTAATACCGCAATTTTACTAACCGATGTGACACAACAAGGTGCTTTTCCACCTGCCTAGTCATATTTAGCTGTGCAGCAATGGCGGTTTTTTGGCTTTTTGGGGCCAAAAAGAAGCCTTTGCATAACATCAGTTATTTATGGAATGGGTGCATTCCTCTCTACAATATGGCTTTCCTGCCAACAATCATAATGAATCAAAACTAGAGTTGTTGATTTGAGATAAGTTTTTTTTGAAACCAAGTTAAAGACATTCTATAATCAAAGAAGCATCGGAATATTAATGGCGTAACGTCAGTTATTCAGGTTTTTGCTTGCATGAGGCCATTTAGTTTTGCCTCATACTTGCTATTAACAGATTTCGATGCGTTCAAAGTGTTTTAAGGCTAGCACCCTTATTCCTTTGCTAATTAAAGTGAGTATGATCTACTTGGAAAGCAGTTTGATTAATTTGCTAGACGCTTAAGTTAAGCTTAGCGTTATTTTTGTTAGAACTATTCACCCATTAAATATAATTGAAAAGGCGTATAAAAATGTTAAACCCCAATTTAAGTGCTGTTTGTGTACTCGGTCTTGCCACATTTATTAGTTCATCTCAAACAATGGCTGATTCAGGCGCAAGCTATCAAGGTGATGATAATACTGTTGCTGTTGTGAGTGCAGTGCGTCCGCGAAAACGCAGTAGTAATGAGATGCCTAATGATGCTTGGTCGGTTGATGTCTCACGCTCGAGTGATTTTTGTTATCAAGAAAACAGCCATATCAGTCTGTGGCGCGCCAATGCAGAACAAATGGATAAACTACAATTACGCGATATTAAAGGCACTCAAATCAGTTTGCGCTGGCCAAGTGAACAACATGATTTGACATGGCCGCAAGCAAAGTTACCTTTATTAAGTGACAATGCTTACAGTTTACGCCTCACTAAAACCAGTGATGTGGAACGCCAGATTACCATGCATAAAATTCCAAACGATTTATCGGTTGGCAGTGCGAAGTTTGTTGCATGGATGAATGAAAAGGGCTGTCATTTACAGGCAGCCATGTTACAAAAACCCTAATTAAGACATGGGACAGGCGAGCTAAGTTCAAAACAGCTCGCTTGCCGCATGTCAGGAACGCCCATGCACCAACAATCTGTTTATCCTCACATTCTTTTCCTTATCATTAGCCTATTTTTTACGAACCATAGTGTCGCTAAAAGCACAGGGCTACAAGCATTTCAGCAAGGGCATTACCAACAAGCAGCCGCACGTTGGCAACAACAACTCGAAAATAATGATAATCTAGCAGTAACTGCGCGCTGGCGCTACCATGTCCGTATTGCTAGTGCTTATCGTTATTTGGGGGATTATAAAAAGGCAGAACAATGGCTCAACACATCGGCAGATACCCAGCCTGAACTCAGTGCAGAAGCCCAATTACAATGGTATTTAGAGCGCAGCAAACTTTATCTGGCGCAAGGACAAAAAAATTATAAAATTGCGAAGCAAAGTTTAGCCAAAGGTTTAGGTTTATTAGTAAACCCCGGTGTGGGTTTAGAATTAAAACTCGATGTCTATAACCAACAAGGCAATCTCGAATTATTTGCGGGTGATTATGATAAAGCACTAGCGTTGTATCAAAAAGCGGCCATTGCGGCTAAAGGACAAGTTTTAGAAGCGAAAATTCATACCAATCTAGCCTATGTCTATTTTTTACTCGAAGAAGAGACAAAAGACGAGCCTCAAAATGAACAAATACCCTTTAAAAATACCCAAGCATCTATTCTCAGTGCTAAAAGCTTGTGGAAAAAAGCCCCGCCTAGTTTTGATAAAACCCTTGCCTTATTAAAACTTGCAAATATTTGTACACGCCAAAAGCATCAAAGCTGCGCTTTTGATTTAGGACAACAAGCGCTAGCAACTGCGAAAACACTCACGATTCCCCGCGCCTTAGCCTATAGTTATGGCTATCTTGGGCATGTTTATTTCCAAAAACAACAATATCAAAATGCCGAACAACTCAGTCAGCAAGCTTTATTTTATGCCCAACAAAGCCAAGATCCCGAACAAATTTATCTCTGGGCTTGGCAATTGGGTAAAGCCCAAAAACAACAAAAAAAATCAGAACTGGCGATTGAAGCCTATCGTTTAGCTACGCGCTATTTAAAGCCGATTCAAAGCCAAATCAGCAGCAGTGGTTTTCAATTGAAACTGGATAATTTTCGCCAACAAATTGCCCCAGTGTATTTTGAGTTGGCTGATTTATTGTTGGCACATAGTGATCAAAAACAAGCCCGTTTGCTTGAAGCCATGGAAACCATTGAGTTATTTAAACAAGCTGAATTACAAGATTATTTACAACAAAGTTGTACTAGTCCACAGCGCCAAATCGCCCTTGGCGATATACTGGACAATCATACGGCGGTACTATATCCAGTTTCTCTTAAAGATCGCACCGCCTTACTTTTAGGTTTTAAGGATCAACTGCTGCATATCCCGGTTGCTGTACCAGCGACATTATTGCGCCAACAAACAACCCGTTTACAAGCGGCTTTATCCATACATCCAGAGAACAACAGCCTCAATTCAGAACGTGGCTTTAGCCGGGGTTTTTCAAGAAAAGAACGCTCTAAACGCGGTAAAGATAAGGGCGATAATACCTGTATCCCAGTGGGAAAAAAACGATCTAGCGATAGCCGTTTATCAGTCACCGCTTTGAATAATGCCTTAACTAAGATTCAAACCCCCGCCAAACAACTCTACCAATGGCTAATTACCCCGCTTAAACACGCATTAGAAAGTAGGGATATTGATACCTTAATTATTGTCCCTGATGGTATTTTACGTACCATTCCTTTTGCCAGCCTTTATGATGGCGAACACTATTTGATCGAACAATATGCCCTGGTTACAAGTCCCGGGTTACAACTCAGTGATAAAAATCCGCATCAAGCGGTCAATGCCAATATTTTACTCGGAGGTATTTCCGATGCCGTACAAGGCTTTAGCCCTATTCCTTGTGTGGGATATGAGCTGGAACAAATTCATCAATTATTTGGACAAAAAGACAATTTATTGCTGAATGAAAATTTTACCTTGCCGCGCTTTAGTCAACAACTCAAACAAGAAAATTATGACATTTTGCACTTAGCATCACATGGGCAATTTAATAACCGTCTTGAAGAAACTTTTTTACTTACCCATGATAATAAAATTAGCATGGGTGAATTATCTCGTTTGGTACGTTTAATGAGTGTTCAAGATAAAGCTGTGGAACTGTTGACTTTAAGTGCTTGTGAAACCGCTTTAGGGGATGATAAAGCCGCATTGGGACTGGCTGGTATTGCATTAAAATCCGGGGCAAGAAGCACGCTGGCGAGTTTATGGCAAGTCGATGATGAAGCCACCCCAGCGGTCATTATTGAATTTTATCGACAACTTAAATCCGGGAATTACAATAAGGCAAAAGCCTTGCAACAAGCACAATTAAAATTGTTACATAACGCCACTTTGCCACAATATCGTAACCCCTATTTTTGGTCGGCTTTTTTATTAATAGGGCACTGGCTATAAACGATATAAATGTTCAAAGAACGCTAAAAACCCGTTCTTTAGAGGCGATATGTCGATAAATGAGACTTATGTCTAATTGAGTAGCAAGACATTAAACAAACATGCATACAATAGACACCGATGGCTATTATCAAAAAGCTTGACTCCCATGATACCATCAGCTATCTTAAGTCTTGTTTAAGCTTGTGTGAACAATGTCTTAGCAACGATATTCAAACCAAATTCGGAAGTTTGGGAAAATTCAGTACAAGGAACACACCGCGTAGTTACAGGAAAATGCACCTTGTTTAAATCGCTAACCACAGAAAGATCTGATAGAACCATGCGCCAGCATTATCATTTACATACAGCTGCGGCTATTCCCCATTATGATTACCAACCCAAAAATGGGCTGACTCGTATTTCCAATTTGCCAACCTTTCGTAATCGCTTACTGACTTTAAGTTTATCGATTGTGATTTTATCGATGGCCTGGCTACTGAACCAACCGAGTAATGCTTCCTATAGTCCTCAACCGACCTTACTTCCGCCTCTATCTTTAGCCAATGTACCTGAAATCAAAGCCGTTGATAAAGTTAGTGCGCCTCCCCCGCAAACAACAGCAAAAATAACGGTAAAATCAACAGCGCATTCGAGCTTAGATTTAAGCAAGAATGAAGATAATCTAAAACAAATTCTCAGTAGTACCTCAAGCTTGGTCGATACCAATAAAAGCGATAAAAGTAAACATAAAGCCAGTGAAAACCTCAGCAAACGCGATGGTGTGTTAGAGCTGCGAGTTAAAAGCGGAGATAATTTATCATTAATTTTTGACCGCCACGGACTAAACCGCAAACAATTACATAAGTTTTTATCGATAAAAAAACATAAAAAATCATTGCGCCAATTGCACTTAGGGCAAAAAATTGAAATTCAACACCAAGAAAATGGTGATATAGATGCCTTAAAATTGTCTTTAGATGCCCGCCATGACCTGCTTATCAGTAAACCCGAACAACAAGAACAATTCCTCGCCACCGTTCTTGATAAACCCATCACTATCGAAACAATCTCTCGCACAGTCACGATTAAAAACTCCCTGATCTCTGATGCTAAAAAAGCGGGACTACCACATAAACTCACCTTTCAACTCGCTGAGGTTTTTGGCTGGGATGTGGATTTTTCTTTAGGCTTAAAAAAAGGCGATCATTTCACCGTACTCTATGAACAACACTTCAGCAGCGAAGGCGACAAAATTGGTTTTGGACACATTCTAGCCGCTGAAATTCATAACCAAGGCAAAGTCTACCAAGCGATTCGCTACACCGATAAAAAAGGCAAAGCCCGCTATTACAACGGTAAAGGGCAGATTATGGAAAAAACCTTTTTACGTTCACCTGTCAAAGCCGGTTTTATCTCCTCTAAATTTAACTTAAGACGCCGCCATCCCGTACTTAACACCATTCGCGCCCATAAAGGTGTTGATTATGCTGCTCCACGGGGTACACCGATTTACGCCACCGCTAATGGTGTGATTAAGTTCAAAGGCTATCGCAATGGCTATGGTAAAACGGTCGAAGTGGATCATGGCTCAGGTTATGAAACCCTATTTGCTCATATGTCACGTTATGCTAAACATCTGAAAAAAGGCAAACGTATTAGACAAGGCGAACTCATTGGCTATGTTGGCAGCACCGGATTGGCGAGCGGTCCACACTTACATTACGAATTCCATCATAATGGCAAAGTTAAAAACCCCTTAACCATCAAATTCCCTAGCACCTTAACTAAAATTGCTGCCAGCGAACGTACTAATTTTAAAAAACATGCCTCAACCTTGTTAGCTCAACTCGCTGAAGGGACAACGGTTGCTAGCAAATGACCTTAAGTCTGCCTGATTTTAGCCAAGCTCGGATCTTGGTGGTTGGAGATGTCATGCTCGACAGGTACTGGCATGGCGACAGCCAACGTATTTCCCCAGAAGCCCCCGTTCCAGTCGTTAATATCGCCGAGCAGCACGAACGCCCTGGTGGTGCGGCTAACGTCGCTCTCAATGTCGCCAAGCTCGGTGCTAAAGTTAATTTACTCGCGGTCACAGGTAATGATGAAATCGCCAATCGCTTACAGCAATTGTTACAAGAGCAACAAATTCACTGCGATTTCCAACGCCTAAATAATTACCCCACCATTAGCAAATTACGGGTTTTAAGCCGTCATCAACAGCTATTACGGCTCGATTTTGAACAAGCCTTTCAACATATCGACTATGAAGCGCTCAATGTCAGTTGGCAACAGTTATTACATAATGTTGATGCAGTGATTCTCTCTGATTACAACAAAGGCGTATTAGCGCAACCAGAAGCTTTGATTCAAGCCGCCAGAGCCGCAGGCAAGCCGGTGATTATTGACCCCAAAGGCACAGACTTTGAGAAATATCAGGGGGCAAGCATGATTACCCCTAATTTGGCTGAATTTGAAGCGGTGATGGGTAAAAGCCAAGATTTAACCGAACTGGAACAAAAAGGCGAGACTTTACGCCAGGAGTTAAAACTCGATAGTCTCTTGGTTACCCGCAGTGAACAAGGCATGAGTCTTTTACGCCAAGGGCTACCACCGTTGCACTTACCTACCCATGCCCGCGAAGTCTACGATGTCACCGGCGCAGGGGATACGGTTGTCAGTCTTTTAGGTGCGGTGCTTGCCGTGCAACAAGACTGGGTTCAAGCGACCCAACTAGCCAACCTCGCCGCCGGGCTGGTTGTTGCAAAATCTGGGACAGCTAGCGTCACCCCAGGAGAGTTGGCGCAAGCGCTAAGCGCCCATGAGCCGCAACAAGGCGGTATTTGTGATCTCGACACGCTAAAAAAACAACGTCAACATGCCGGGCAACAAGAAAAAGTGGTGGTGATGACCAATGGCTGTTTTGATATTATTCACGCTGGACACATTCATTATTTAGAGCAAGCGAAACAATTAGGTGATTATTTAATTGTTGCTGTTAATGATGATGACTCGGTAAAACGCCTTAAAGGTGATAGCCGTCCGGTGAATCATTTACAAGCCCGAATGCAAGTGCTGCAAGGCTTAGCCGCAGTGGATTGGGTGATTCCCTTCAGTGAAGACACGCCAAAAAACCTCATTTGCCAACTATTGCCAGATATTTTAGTCAAAGGCGGCGATTATCAAATCCACGAAATTGCTGGGCACGACTGTGTGCAAAATGCAGGCGGGCAAGTATCCGTATTAGATTTTGTCGATAATCATTCCACCAGCCAAATTATCGAGCGTTTACAAAGCACTTAAATTATACCAACCCTAGATTTTACTGCTCCAACTCGTTCCCAAGCTCTAGCTTGGGAATGCCTATTGCGTCGCTCCAGCGGCGCGTAAAATCGGAGCGATTAATATTGAAATGGGTATTATTCTGCTTCTGAGCCTGTTTGTGCTTGCGGGTACAAATGCACATCGCGTTGTGGGAACGGAATCTCTATTCCATGCTCGGTAAAAGCAGCATTGATTTTACTATTAATACTGTGTCTAACCATGTTTTGATGCGGATAATCAGCAACATAGACCCGGATTTCAAAGTCTAAAGAACTATCGCCAAAGTTTAAGAAAAACACTTTCGGCGGGTATTGTGGCAAAACCAAGCTTTCGGTTTTCACCACTTCATATAAAAGACGCTGTACCAGCTCAATATCCGAACCATAAGCCACACCCACCGGAATTTTTACCCGAATATTGGGGTCAGTGAGTGACCAGTTAATCAATTCATTGGTGATAAAAGACTTGTTGGGCACAATCAATTCTTTGTTGTCGCGGTCGCGGATAATAGTGGTGCGCATATGAATACTGCTGACCTCACCATTGATTTCGCCAACCGTGACCATATCGCCAATCCGAATCGGGCGCTCAAATAAAATAATCAAGCCCGAGACAAAATTGGCAAAAATCTCTTGTAGCCCAAAGCCCAAGCCAACACTTAATGCCGCCGCCAGCCACTGTACTTGACTCCAACGCAACCCCAAGGCGTGTGCTGACATCAAAACCCCCGTGACGACAATAATATATTTGGTAATGGTGACAATGGTATAACGTTTATCCGCAGGCAAAGACAAACGCTGCAATAACACTAACTCCAACATTCCCGGCAAATTCCAAGCGGCAATAAAAGTCACCGCCAAAGCGACGAGGGTAAAACTGAGATCGTATAAAGTCACGGGTAAGGTTTGGCTGACTTCATCAACGGTATTGGTGGTTTCCCATAACACTACATCATGCAAAATGGTCAAAACCGGGGTAATATCCGCCCAAATCAGCCATAAGGCAGTGATAAAAAAGCTAAACACGATCAAGCGCAACAAGGCATGGGCTTGCTCACCAATGCTGTTAATATTGACTTCGGGTAATTCCATGCTGTTTTCATCCACAGCTAAACGATCCGTTTTATCGCTATAACGTTTTCTTTGTTGTGCTAGGGCTTGCTGGAAACCCAATTGCCTTTCCATAAGCACCAACCAGCGAGCGACTAAATAATATAATAATAAACTGGCCATAATAATGCCGCTGGTATGAAATAAATGAATGCCGATATTTAAACTGGTGTAATAATAACCATTCAAAGCCAATATAATTGGCGATATTGTGGAGGCAATAATTAATAATTTTAACCACACATTGGCTTTTAATCCTTTGGTTAAAATACGATTTAAAAAGAATAAAATCGCAATACAACTACTGATTAAAGCCAAGCGTCCCCATGTTTGCTGTATGGGTAAATTATCAACTAAATAAGATAAACTCTGATTTAAGTTGATAATAATTAATAAGGGAAAAATTAATAATTGAAACCAACTGAGGTTATAATATAAATTATCACAATGTTTCTTCTCCCAATGAAAATGCCGATGCAAAACCCCGTTTTCTATTGCTAGAAAACGTAAAAACTCGACCAAGAAAAATACCATCCCAGCATAAAACAAAGCATCCCCCAAGGCATGAGAGAAGCTTTTTTCATCGGTTTGTAATAAGCCCCAAGCTAGCCCATTAATGGTTAAAATCCAAGGCAAGGCGAGAAAAAAACTTAACAAAATTGCCTTAATAGTATAGAAAAAATTATCCCGCAAAACATTACCAACATATTTACATTGTTGTAATAAACTACGATAAATCAGCAGTCTAAACAGTAAACTGCTCATAAATAACAAACTTAACATCCAAAAAGACAAAGCATCTGTTAAATGTTGCTGGCGTAAATTGGTATAGGTTTGTTGCCAATCTTGTTGATTACCAAACGGCAAGGGTGCAGTTGAAAACGCCCCAAACCACGACCAATCAACCGGATTGAGATTGGGTACCCAAAATAGTTTTTCATCCAATAATACCGTGTATTTTTTTGATAAATTGAACAATAATTGATATTCGCTGTCCAATTCATAGAGTAATTTAATATATTGTGCATAAATGCTACTTAATTGATTAAATAACTCTTGTCGGTGCTCGATTAACTGCTTTAAATGAGCTTGGGTTTTTTTAATATCAATGTGTTGATTTTCTTGCTGTGCTTGCTGTAATAGTTCTTGGGTTATTTTTTTTACCGAAACTAAAGTTTGTTGTTGGAGATTTAATTGATATTGTGCCAAGCGACTATTAACCAGTTCTTGCTGCCACACTTGGCGGTCTTTTTGTTGATAGCGATGCAATGCGGGCAATTTTTTCTTTTGTTGATATAACACCGCGGCAAGGTTTTTATTTAAGCCTGTGATTTCAAATTGTTGTTGCAAGGCATCGAAATCATATTCTAATTGTTGCAATATATTTTGTTGATATTGTTTAGTTGCGGTTTTTTGACTGATTTGTTGGGTTAAGTGCGATAAGGTGTCGCTTAGTTGCTGATTAAAATCTAATGCTTTTTGTTCAATGGTGGTTTTATTATGCTGTGCTTGTTGTTGTTTTTCTAATGCCGTTTCCAATTGTTCGGCGACTTGTTCTTGCTTACTATTCAACACCTGTTGTTGTAATACAATTTCAGATTCTAACCATTGAATTTGTTGTTGTAATAATTCCAAGCGTAAACCAAGTAAATTAACGCGATAATCATGGCTGAGTTTATTTTGGTGTAATTGCTTGATATGGGCGGCTGTGGCGCGGTATTCGGCACGGGTCATCAATTTTTCTGCGGCTTTTAAATAGCTTAAAAAAACCGCCTGATCTTGTGTCTCAGTCGCAGGAGATGCCTTTTCCATTTGTTTCGCCAATCCTTCCAAAGCGTTATTCTGGCTTAATAACAGCGCTGAAGTTTCGGGCAAACTGTGCTTGGCTTGATTAAGATTTTGGCTCAATTCGTCATAATCGAGTTTTAAGTTCGATAACTGGCTTTTTTTATCCAGCAATTGCTGTTTTAACTGTGCATATTTGAATTTTTCGAGTTTTTTACGCGAACTTAAGATTTTTTTCGTTTGCTTCCGAAGATTTTTTTTTAGTTGCTTAATTTTTTTCGGGGCTTGTTTTATGGTGTCTTGATAAGCCTTTGCCTGCGCTAAATATTGTTGCTCTTGGCTTAAATAACTTTTTGCTTGTTCATACAGCGCTTGGAGTTGGCTTTTTTCGCTACTACTGAGTTCGCTGTGTTGCTCGGCTTGTTTTTGTTGCAACTCGATGGTGTCGATATCTAAAGACAGACTCAATGATGGGTAGAGAAATATTAATAAAATTAAATAGTTAATTCTTCTTGTTTTCATAAAACGCATTAGTGATAGCAGGAAAGAAATGTTCTGAATTGTGATAATAATACCAATCACAAGTTAAAAAGCACCAACAACTGGAATCGCGGCTTCAGCCGCGCCTGAACGGGACTAAAGTCCCGATTCCATCACTGGAGCAACTAACATTACAATTGATATAACTGGCTTATTCGGTATAAGGTTATGTAGGATTAATTGGCATTGCAATAGCGCCCAGATCGCCAGTATATATGTTTGCCGCCCTCATGCTAAAGGTTTTTGTTAAAGCCTTTGCAACTGGTTATACTTCCCCAAGCATCCATTGTTGCCGACCGAGGTTTTTATGCGCTTTCCTTCTGTGCCTGCGGGCTGAAAGCGGGATTAAATATTTTGGTAGTCGTGTACGAGTAGTGGTATAAAATCAATTATCCAAGCATAACGACTGATTATAATGATGAATAAAATACCTGAGCGCCAATATGGTTTTCGATTTTTTTAGAAAAAGACAAAGCCTTTCTAACCAAACGGGAA
>JADGDE010000069.1:330-584 GCA_016745035.1 Thiotrichales bacterium | reverse complement strand
TTCTTACCCGTACCTTGTTGCTATCTTCTCAATGTACACTATTAACGATGCATACATATTCGCAGATAACAAGAAAACTAAATTATTTGCTCCAACAACAGTCGTAGCGCATTGGAGAACAAGGCATCAAATGCCCACAAAAAGCCTGCAAAAGCGGCCGTTACACCCAACACAATCCACGTCAGTCGCATCGCTTCTTTGCGTGTCGGCCACGTTACCTTTCGTAGCTCGCCCCGCGTTTCGCGCATGTACTT
>JADGDE010000069.1:0-320 GCA_016745035.1 Thiotrichales bacterium | reverse complement strand
ACAATCTCCAAACTGATGCCGACGATATCGACAACAATTCGGAGATTCGTAACCAGAGGTGTTTGACTCAACAACCTCTCAGAAATTTAACAGGGAGTGCAGGACTCGAACCTGCAACCTACGGTTTTGGAGACCGTCGCTCTGCCAATTGAGCTAACCCCCTACATAAATGACTATTGCGATATTTATCGCGTTTCCTTATGGATGCGATGCGTCCGACAACGCGAGCAGTATTTGTTCAATTCCAAGCGTGTCGGATCATTACGTCGATTTTTCTCAGTAATATAGTTGCGCTCTTTGCATTCGGTGCAAGCCAGAAT
>JADGDE010000068.1:269-586 GCA_016745035.1 Thiotrichales bacterium | reverse complement strand
ATGCTGATTGATTTAGGTCGTAACGATGCTGGTCGAGTATCGAAAGTGGGTACGGTTGAAGTGAGTGATCAAATGGTAGTTGAGCGTTATAGCCATGTGATGCACATCGTTTCGAATGTGACAGGCAAAGTAAAAGACGATATTAGTGCAATGGATGTTTTGCGTGCTGTTCACCCCGCGGGTACGTTAAGTGGCGCACCGAAAATTCGCGCGATGGAAATTATTGACCAGATAGAACCGGTTAAGCGTGGCGTTTATGGCGGCGCGGTCGGTTACCTAAGCTGGAATGGTAATATGGATACTGCGATTGCGATTCG
>JADGDE010000068.1:0-259 GCA_016745035.1 Thiotrichales bacterium | reverse complement strand
AAAGATGGTGTATTAAATATTCAAGCGGGTGCAGGGGTCGTTGCCGATTCTGTGCCGCGGTTAGAGTGGAAAGAAACTTTAAATAAAGGCCGCGCATTATTTCGTGCAGTGGCGATGGCTGAATCTGGCTTGGACCAATAGGAGGGATTATTATGTTACTGATGATTGGTAATTACGATTCCTTCACCTACAACGTAGTGCAATATTTTGCCGAGCTAGGTGCGGATGTTCAGGTATACCGCAATGATGAAATTACCAT
>JADGDE010000067.1 GCA_016745035.1 Thiotrichales bacterium | reverse complement strand
AATAGGGTAAATCAATGGCTGTTCCATCTACTTGAGTGACACAAGTTCGAGGTTGAAGTCGTGATATCCAGTAGCCTCCCGCTTTACTTTGTTTTTTCATGCGAGCTAAATTAAAATAACCTAAGTCTTGTAAACGAAGTTCACCTTTTTGAATGGTTTGTTGGGCTGATAGACATTTATTATCTGCATGTTTTCCATCTAATAAATGGACTTTTAATTGCCCAGTTTTTAGTTCAAGAGATGTATCTAGTTTTAAAGAGGCTTTGCTTGCATTTCCACTTCCACCTGTACCTGCCCATATTGTTTTAAGCTCATCTGGCAACCCTATCACGCTGCAATCGTTTATATATATTGCATTGAATCGGTTTAAGATATCCGCATCTAAATGTTTTCTTGCACAAAGCGTTTTACTTAAAGCCCGTTCTAAAACACGCTTAACAAACTCACAACTTGTTTTTGTAAATCGTTTATCTAAGCCTTGAGCTGAGATATATAATTGCTGAGAAAAACCAGAACGAGTACAAGCTTCAACGGATGGACATAGCTTTTGTAAACCTGCAAATAGTAAGGTCTTGATAAACTTAGA
>JADGDE010000066.1:279-589 GCA_016745035.1 Thiotrichales bacterium | reverse complement strand
ATATTAGGGCGACCTTCACGCATTTTATTCACGACATCACAGTGAATATCGGCAGCATTGAGCGTTCTGGCTGTACCCCGTGTTGCCACTAAGGAGAAACCGAGAGTCGATAACAATTGGGCAATTTCAACAATGCCATCCCGATCCACTGAACGGACACTTAAAAAAGCTACCCCTGTACTTGGATAATCAACCCCTGCGGCTCGTTGTGATTTACCAAACGCTTCTGCAAAGCTCGTACCAACACCCATCACTTCGCCTGTGGATTTCATTTCAGGGCCTAAAATGGGATCAACACTGGGGAATTTAA
>JADGDE010000066.1:0-269 GCA_016745035.1 Thiotrichales bacterium | reverse complement strand
AACTTCTTTTGTTAAACCTTGCGCACGCAAACTAACCCCAGCCATACAACGGGCGGCAATTTTTGCCAATGGCATACCTGTTGCTTTGGATACAAACGGTACGGTGCGGGACGCACGCGGATTAACTTCTAAAATATAGATATCATTGCCCTTAATTGCAAATTGTGCATTCATTAAACCAATCACATTTAAGGCTTTGCCCATTTTGATCATCTGCTCACGCATCGTATCTTGCACCGCATCACTGAGTGAATAAGGCGGTAAAGAAC
>JADGDE010000065.1 GCA_016745035.1 Thiotrichales bacterium | reverse complement strand
GTCTCCCATCATACGGCTCTTCAGTCAATATTCTTATTAGTTAAGTCCTCCCATTTTCATGGTTGCTAATTTAATAAAAATATTAAGCTGCTACCCCCTTCGCTCCATTTCCATTACAGAAACTTCATCACTACTACGAAGTAGTCTGCCATCGCATAAAACATTGGTATTTTGCCTCACAAGTGTTTACCCTATTTGTACATTTCCCTTGTCAGCTTTATGCGACTTCCTCTGTTCCATAAATAAGCCTAAATAGAACTCATGCCTCCTCTATAACGCCAGTCGAATAGCCAGTAAACAGGTTTCCGCTATACTCTTCCCCCGTCATAACGATACAATGGGTTTTGACTGAATGTTCGTTCTCTCGATACTTCATCAGAGGTTCATTTTCATTCATCTTTTCTATTCCTACCTAATCCATCTAACTGGACTTTTTCCCCATCCGCTCAATACCTCATAGTTACCCAATCAGCACCGTGGGGCGGTTTGCTAGCCTGCCTGTACATTGCTAGCGGAGGGCCTTCCTCCATCTTATTTACAGCATTGATGCTCAGTTTAAACTCCGAGCTTCATTCAGAGCACACGCTTGTTTATAACGGTCCCGTGTTAACAGT
>JADGDE010000064.1 GCA_016745035.1 Thiotrichales bacterium | reverse complement strand
GGTTTAGGACCGCGCAGTTATGCCATTATTGAACAAGGCATGATTGCCCGTTTGATCGAAGCAAAACCTGCTGAATTACGGATGTATTTAGAAGAAGCCGCCGGTATTTCTAAATATAAACAACGGCGGCGAGAAGCAGAAAATCGTATTCGACATACACGTGAAAGCCTGCAACGTTTAGCCGATGTGCAAACAGAAATCAGCAAGCAATTAACCCGCCTAAAACGTCAAGCAAACGCGGCAATTAAATTTAAAGACTACAAAGCACAAGAGCGTCGTTGGCAAGCAGAATTATTAGTATTACATCTTATTGAACAGCAGCAAGCAACCCGCCAGCATTATGCTCAGCTTGATCAAAACGCGACCCAGCATCAAGCAGTATTAACACAGCTGCGTCATACCGAACGCTTGCTGGAAGAACAACGTGTATTACAAGACAGTGCAAATGAAACATTTAATCAAGTACAAGGACATTATTACCGTATTGGAGCAGAAATATCCCGTTTAGAACAAGCCATTTTACATCATCTGGAACTGCAATATCGCCATGAAAAAGAACAAAAACAACTTCAAGAGGAGCTTGATACGGTTACTGAACAAAGCACGGATGATCAGGAA
>JADGDE010000063.1 GCA_016745035.1 Thiotrichales bacterium | reverse complement strand
CTATTTACTATCCTATACAATAGGGTATCGCTAGAAGTTCGATATTATTTAACGTAAAGTAGCCCTTAATTAATATACTTACGAATACTCAATACTTATATGTCTACACTACTTAGAATAGCAACGCGCAAAAGTCCTTTAGCTCTTTGGCAAGCGGAAGCAGTTGCCCGACAATTGCAATCTTTTCATCCTGAATTGAACATTGAATTGGTTCCAATGACTACTAAAGGCGATCAAATTCTTAATAGCCCCCTCTCGAAAGTGGGGGGGAAAGGCTTATTTGTGAAAGAACTTGAAGTCGCCATGTTAGAAAATCGTGCCGATATTGCCGTGCATTCCATGAAAGATGTGCCCATGGAATTTCCACAGGGTTTACAGCTTTCGGCGGTGTTAAAGCGCGATGACCCACGGGATGCTTTTATATCAGATCAATACAAATCGCTAGATGAATTACCGCAAGGGGCAATATTGGGTACATCCAGTTTACGTCGTCAAAGTATTGTACGAGCGGCTTATCCGCATATTAATATAAAAATGTTGCGCGGTAATATTAATACCCGTATTGCTAAATTAGAAGCAGGTGAATACGATGCCATTATTTTAGCGGCATCAGGTTTACAC
>JADGDE010000062.1 GCA_016745035.1 Thiotrichales bacterium | reverse complement strand
GATGTTGTCTTCGATGATGAGTTCCATGCAGTACCATTCGGCGTAGAACTTAACGCCGTGTTTGAGTGCTTGCTCGTGGATGGTGTGCAGGAGAACGTGGCCTGTGTAATCAGCGGAATAGTTGGCGCGGGGGGCGGAGTGACCGCCGAAGCGGCGTTGGGCGATACGGCCATCGGGTGTGCGGCTGAAAACGCAACCCATATGCTCGTATTCATAAATGATTTCGGGTGCTTCCTTGACCATGATTTCAATCACGTCTTGGTCGCCGAGCCAGTCCGAGCCTTTGATGGTGTCGAACATGTGTAGTTCCCAACTGTCTACATCTTCATCGCCAGGTGGGATTTGCTCTAGGGGGCCGCGTTTGCCTGTGCCTTCAACGGGGCGGGTATTGTTGAGTGCGGCGGCGATGCCACCTTGCGCTGCACCACTGTGGGAGCGGAGCGGATGCAGTTTCGACAGTACGCCGATGTCTGCAACGCCTTCGCGCCCAGCTGTCATCGCTGCCCACGAGCCAGCGAGGCCGGCTCCGACGATGAGAATGTCATGGGTGATCGTGTTTGTCATACGGATTTCCTCTTTATATTGAAGTTAATGGGTATAAACGGCCGTTTCTCCACCACCTATAATC
>JADGDE010000061.1 GCA_016745035.1 Thiotrichales bacterium | reverse complement strand
TTTTTTGAACTTAGTTTTACAGATTTTTAGTTATGCTTTTATGATAACCATTACCCTTTGTTTTTTTGGGGGGGGGGGGCCAAGGGGGCCTTGCCCCCCCCCCCCTAAAATTGGTTAAGGTGTAGTAAACTCGAGGTCGTTCTGGTTCTGGTTCTGGTTGATACTCAGCAGAGCTCCCAAAGGAGCATAACGCTAAGGTCGATTAGTCGACAACAAATTAGTCCGAAAATTCTCTAGAGTAGGGGAATCAGCGAATGACAGCTGATTCCACGGACCGACAGTTTTGGGGAAAAACGACTGCCTATACTGGCTAGTATTCACCGCAATATGCCTAAATTTGTGGTTGTTTTTCTTCCTAGTACCTTCATAGGCTTTTGTTAGAATATGCTCATGAGGTACTTGTGCCAGGTTGTTAATAATTTTGTAAAAAAGAATGAGTCGGGCGTCCTTGCGCCTTTTTGATAAAATAGGCCAACCCAGTTCGTCCAGCATAGCAGTTACACTATCTGTTCTTTTGTACCTGCTTTTGACAAACCTAGCAGCCCTACGCTGCACCATTTCTAATTTTACTTGGTTAAACTTCTGGTGTGGGTCCCATATACATCTGATGCGTACACGCGTAGTCCACAAA
>JADGDE010000060.1 GCA_016745035.1 Thiotrichales bacterium | reverse complement strand
AATGCGTTGAAATTCTTGCTCACGTGCAGCCCCTGTCGCATTGGCATACGTGCCTGTATGCAATTCAATTTTAGGCGCACCAATGGCATTGACGTGTTTAATTTGTTCAATATCAGGTTCGATAAATAAGGAGACGTTAATATCTGCTGCATTCAGTGATTGTGTCACCTGTTGAATACGATCAAATTGCGCGCTAATATCGAGCCCCCCTTCGGTGGTGAGTTCTTCACGTTTTTCAGGTACTAAACACACATCTTCGGGCATCACATCTTTGGCAATGGCGACCATTTCATCTGTCGCAGCCATTTCTAAATTCATGCGACTGTTTAATTGTTTACGTACTGCATACACATCGGCATCTTGAATATGACGACGGTCTTCGCGCAAATGTAAAGTAATCGCATCTGCGCCTGCGGCTTCAATCAGGCTAATTGCTTCTAGAATAGATGGATAAGGGGTAAAACGTGCCTGTCGTAAAGTGGCGATATGGTCAATATTGACCCCAAGTTCAAGTGTATGGTTCATAGAAAAATACGTATCAATTATCGTTCAAGTAAGATGCGAGAATGCAGTGTTTTGCCTGTGAGTAAATACTGAATAATACGATCAAGTACATGGCGTAATTCAGTCAATATTACAGGAATAGGA
>JADGDE010000005.1 GCA_016745035.1 Thiotrichales bacterium | reverse complement strand
GTATTTTATTAATCATTATAATCAGTCGTTATGCTTGGATAATTGAATTTATACCACTACTCGTACACGACTACCATATTTTAATTGAAAAAGACTTTTTGAGAAGATGTAGAAATTTTATGGATCATTTTGGGGCTGGTGCATGGCCATCACTAGATGATTTACCAAAACTAATGAAACCGCCTGAATCAAGAAAAGCACCAGCTTAACTCGTAAGTCACATATATCCATACAATTACCCACATCTTTTTCGCCAACCAAAAATCAATAACTTACAAAGCATTGTTGTTAACATGGTTATTTTAACAATGGCGATAAATCAATGAGTTATAAAATTGGCTTGAAAATATACAAATCATCATAACTTATTGATTTATATATGTTGTGGTGATTTGTGGGTAATTGCATGACATATATCGTAAGGTGTATTAGCGTAGCGCCATACACCATAAACGAAACCTCAAAATTAAAATATTCCCCTTAATTTTATGGCTTCGATTGGCGGATGGCACGATGTTTATCCGCCCTACGGGCTAATTTAATAGATATTACGCATTAAAAATGAAGGCTATAGCATCATTTCGCTTAAAGTAGTAGGAGAATAGATTAAATGATTGAAGCAGTATCAGGTACAAACCTAGAAGAATTACTGCCATTGATGCGGAAATATCAAGCGTTTTATAAAATCTCTGGCATCAATGATGATAAGAATAGAGAGTTTTTCTCACAGTTCAATGAAAGTGGAAATAATGGCTGCCTTTTTCTCTATCGAAATGATGATGGAAAAGCTGTTGCTTTTGCTACAGTATACTTCACCTTTGTTTCAAGCATTCCAGCCAAAGTCGGTGTTATGAATGACCTCTATACTGATCCTGACCATCGAGGAAATGGGATAGGAAAACGTTTGATAAACCATTGCCTCAAATTTGCGTTAAGCAAAGGTGCTGCGAGGTTGCAATGGCTAACAGCTGAGGATAATAAGCAGGCTCAGAAGCTATACGATTCACTGGATGCAAAGAAAAGCACATGGAACGTATATACATACACCGCATAATAAGGCAAATTAACCCAATAAAACAAAGCCCCAACCCTTTGCAAATATTGGGTTTTACAACTACCATTTGCCCACTTTTATATCCTTAACACCTTGCATCATCAGCTCTGTGGGCAATGTTTTTTGGCAATATATGTATAGAAGAATAAGCTCAACCTTCCATCTTCTCAACATACCCATGCTTTACAAGATGATAACCCATAAGTCGCATATATTGTAGGGTCTATTAGCATAGCGCCATATACCATAAACGAAACCTCAAAATTTAAATATTTCCCTTAATTTTATGGCTTTGACTGGTGCATGGCGGCAAAGCCTTATGCACCCTACGGGCTGTTGAGAAAAACGTATGCACATATTCCTCATTTGCTCAAAAAACAGCACCGCTGACAGTAATAGTTGCATATACAACTATCATAAGATAAACTATTACCATGTTTGAAGAATGCCTATATTTCAATAGCAATGCTTTAGCCCGTACGGTGACCCGTATCTGGACAGAGGCATACAAATCGTTTGATTTATCACCGCCCCATGCTTTTTTGCTTCGAGTTGTTCTTGCTAAGCCGGGTCTAATGCCTCGCGAATTAGCTACAGAACTCAGTCTTTCCCGCTCTACGGTCACTCGTTTTTTGGATAGTTTAGAAAAACGAGGGTTTCTTGTCCGAAAAATGGTGAGACAGGATGGAAGGGAAGTTCAAATTTTCCCTACAAAGTCAGCACAAGCAATTCATGAAGAATTAGACCAAACAGGTAGAAAATTATCTAAGTTAATGCATGAGTTGATTGGGCAGTCAGAGGTTTCAGATACGATTACTAACCTGCGAAAATTTCAAAAAACCCTTGAAGCGAAATAATTTTTTCGCGCATATGGTTGCATATACAATTATATTCAACTTTTTCATCCACTTTTAAGAGAAAAATTAAATGCCATATATCAACATACGCTTAGGTGCCACCCTTAATGCTTCACAGCATAAACAGATCTATACAAAAACAACTTCGCTCATGAACACAATTATGGGTAAACGTCGAGAAGTAACCGTAGTTCATATTCAGGAATCAGAGCCACATTTTTGGTCAACTAATGCTTCTACCCTTGAAGCAAATGATCCAATTGGTGCATATGTAGATATAAAGGTTACCGAGGGAACAAACACGCCAGAGGAAAAAGCTGAAATGATTTCAGAAACAGTTAAAATGCTTAAAGATAACGTGGGCGTGGTACAGGAGGCTTGCTATGTTGTCATTGATGATATTCCAGCAAACTCATGGGGATACAATGGTAAAACTCAGGCTATGCGTGCAGCATCAACTCTGTAAAAACATAATAATGGGCTCCGAGGCTGACTTTCATTGTTAGCCTCAGATCATAACCCATAAGTCGCATATATTGTAGGGTCTATTAGCATAGTTCCATACACCATAAATAAAACCTCAAAATTTAAATATTTCCCTTAATTTTAAGGCTTCGATTGGTGCATGGCGGCAAAGCCTTATGTGCCCTACGGACTATAAAGCTATCACTTTTGCCACATTGGCACTATTAAATTATGTTATCCAATTCCAGTCAAGCGATTGATGATACTATTTTTTATCAATTTCGCACTCGTTTTAGCGCTATGTATCATACTGTTGTCGAACCCAGTTATGTTGACGATCAAATAACGCATTGGGTTAAATTATACTTAAACTATCCTTACCTCCGAAGCCTATTAATAGAGGCATCTGACAGCAACAAAATCCTGACTTTTCAAGACCAAGTGTTATCGCCATTACTCTCACATTTGGCGCAAGAAAATGCAGAAGAACGCTATGCTGCCATTAATGCTTTAGCATGTTTTAAAACAGACATCACAACCTTAGCCATCATTAATTGTTTAGAGACAGATGAATCAAGTTGGGTACGACGTACCGCAGCCTCAGCATTATTTAAACACCAGAGTAAAGTGGCAATGACCGCCTTAATTAAAGCCTTACAACAAGCAGAAGATGAAAACATTCAATGGGGTGTTATTGATGAACTTAGAAAATTTAAGCATAAATATTTGCTAAATGATTTAACCGATGCCTTAAAAAAACAGCCAATAGACAGTGTTCGCCAACAACTTATTAAAATATTAGGTGAACTGAGGTGTCGCAAAATTGTGCCTATATTAGTAGGTATCATAGAACAAGACTCTAATATCCTTACGCGTAAAACAGCAATGCAAGCACTGGAGATGTGTTCTCAAACAGCTATTCCCCTGTTACTGCATAGCTTGGAGAGTGATGCCAGTGAATTGATACGCGAAACTGCCGCCCGTGTTTTATCTAATTATAATCACACATTTTGTGATTATCCTTATGTGCTGAATGCATCTGTCAGAAATCAACAGATTATTCCTGCATTACAAAAAGCATTGACACAAGATAAATCTGAATTGGTTCGTAGAGCAGCGGCAAGTAGTCTTTTTTCTTTTAAGAAAATATCACTGGTACCATTATTTATTGAGTGTTTGCAACAAGATGACAGTGATATGGTTCGAGATATAATCGTTGGCAGTTTTCGCTATATTAAGACTGAAGCCAGCACACAAGCCCTCATCAAGGTTGCACAACAGGATAAAGCTATTCGGGTGCGTGCCCGTGCATTAGCAATACTTGGATATTCACAAAGAACCCCTGCTATCCCATTATTACGTCAAATCGCAGAAGGGCAAGACGAAAATATACTTCGCCATGCCAGTATCTTAGGCTTGGGTCGCTTTGCAGATGAACAATTTATACCTTTATTTAAGAAAATTATCGAGACCGATAAAACTCAGAAACTAAAAATAGCTGCTATTTCGGGGCTTAGCTATCTAACAGATAGTCAGAAAAGTTTATCCATATTGATTAAGGTATTAAAAACTCATAAAAATTTTCAGTATCGATTCGAAGCTGCTGAAAGTCTTAGTTTTTTTAATGATAAACGAGCGATTAATGCTTTAATTGATAAGGTCAGAACAGATCCCAATGAATGGGTTCGACGGGCGAGTATTAATGCTTTAGCTAAGCAGCCTGATAATAAAATGGCTCCTGTATTAATAGAAATATTAACCGATCAGGATAGCCTAGTTCGAAGTATTACTGCTAATATATTAGGAGATTTAAATGCTAAAAATACAGTTAATTCCTTAATTAATAGGATAAAAAATGATAAGGATTTTTTTGTACAAGAAGCTGCTGTATGTGCTTTGAATAAAATAGCTCGTAAGTCGCATATATCATAGGGTGTATTAGTGTAGCGCCATACACCATAAAGGAAACCTCACAATTTAAATATTTCCTTTAATTTTATGGCATCAGAGTGTACAGGATTCTAAAAAATTGTTTTTCCGTACAGATATAATACTGAGAAAGACATATGCATATGTTCCTCATTTGCTCAAAAAAACAGAAAGAAAAGGAATCTCCACAATTTTGTTCTGAAGTGTCGTTGATAAATTCCAACGAGACGTAGTTATGACGGTTGAAAGAGTGAACATTACATTTTACATAGAAAAGGAATCTTTAATATGGGGTCATGGGGTCTATACGTAGAAGAGGCTGTCGAAAAACATTTTTCGAAAGTGTGTATCATTGCGCGGGCTAACTATCAGGTCATTGGAACCACACAACAAGGAGTTGATATTCCAACGGCGTGGATGGATGAGGAGATTCAGATTAACGAGAATCAGGAATTGCTCAATGATTGGAAGGATACAAGCAGCCCTAGCTTTTTCTTTTTTGGGAAAAAGTTCAATGTTATCTTGCGTGATGATGAGAAGGGTGAGTTCATCGTCAGCCAAAAAGGAGAGGAGTTTTGCATGGCGCGACAATTTAGAACGATCTGGTTTGTGGTGTATGGTCTCAAAAAAGACGACATCATGAATCCGACTGGCCATCGTGATGCTCGAACCGCATTCGCAGCGATTAGTAGACACATTTGGGGTTCCTTGGAAGAAGCAGGTGTGTAGATTGTAACTTGTAAGTCGCATATATCGTAGAATGTATTAGCGCAGCGCCATACACCATAAACGAAACCTCAAAATTTAAATATTTCCCTTGATTTTATGGCTTCGATATGCAGCTTACAGACTATAGATTTATTTGTTATGACAAACCCAATGAAAGTAGATAATCTCGATCATCTAGTATTAACTGTAAAGGACATTGAGAAAACAATAGCCTTTTATGAATCTGTTTTGGGCATGAGAAAAGAGGTGTTTGGGGCCGAGCGACTGGCTTTGAAATATGGCAATCAAAAGATTAATCTGCATGAGGTTGGGAAAGAGTTTGAACCAAAAGCCAATAAGGCGGTGCCAGGATCTGAGGATTTGTGCTTTATCACAAAAACCCCGCTCATTGAAGCAATAGAGCACGTAAAGAAATGCGGTGTGGAAATAATCGAGGGTCCAGTAGAAAGAACCGGGGCAAACGGCCCAATATTCTCTTTCTATTTTCGAGATCCAGACAAGAACTTAATTGAAGTAGCCAATGCGATATAAGCCACATAACAAAACACTCTAACCGATGCAAAACCGTACGGTGTATTAGTGTAGCGCTATACACCGTAAACGAAACCTCATTTATATTGATTGACTTGTTAGTTTATATTTTGAATGACTTCACCGAATTCCTCCCCATCTTTTATTCTCGAAAGGATTAAATATAGGTTTTCAGGATCAATATGCTGGAAATATTTATTCACGACCACCTTTGCTGCCTGATAATTAGCAATATTTCTTTTTTTATCAGTACTCCAAAATTTTTTTGGTGTATCCAATAACGTTACTTTTTCTAACTCCTCATCAGATTTTTTGAGTGTTTCGATTGCATATTGGGGACGGTAATCTACTTGTAGCGCCACTCCTTCATCAAACCAAGTAGGAATTTGTTCAGATCGTTTAAAATAACCTAAGCGATGAACTATTTCAGCATGAACAAGTTCATGAGCTGTCACGTCTAAACTTTTTTTCTGATAATCAAGAATAAGATAGCTTTGCCAAGGAGCATATAATAAGGCACCAGGCGTATCATGAAGACCATAATCAGCTGCTTCATTTTGATTTGCGACCACGATAATAACGGGATCAGCTTCAACAGGGCCAAAATAAGTCTCAATTCTTGTGGTGGCCTTTTTTATTAAGCTTGAAATTTCATTTTGATCTGCTTTGTGTAATTGGCTGGAAACATAAAGATTGTTTTTAATTTCAACAAAATCTGAAAAATCTATAAAAACACTACGCATTATATGGGTATAAGCCATTGATGACCCAGTCGTTAAAAGCATAATTGCAGCAAATATATATTTCAAAATTTTAACCATATCTATCCCTTTTATAAACTAGCGATGAAATAAGTGGCGGATAAAAACATGACGCTTTTATCTGTTCGCTATTAATTTTTGATAATAATGACATTGAATGCGTGAAGTTTAGGAGTTTTTTATAACCATCGGTAAATGTCAACCTTGTGAGCAAGGCTAGATATACTGGGGATTATGCCATCTTATCGCCGTCCACACACAAGCAATGCTCCCCGGTTCAGAAGCTTTGTTTAAGACGATTAAGTACCGCGCTACCTGATGAGCTTTGTGCGAGATAAGCAATGTTCAAGCTGATGCGCATAACGGGCGCATCAGCCTACTTTTTTGTCCACTCAGGCACTAGTGATAGGGCGATTATGACTGTAAAACAGACCTAAATTTCTGGGCAGGTTGTTTGTAAAATTTTCTTGTTTAACAACTTATCCTGCTTAAATTGATACATACGACAGGCTTCTTCCTCATCGTAGTACCAGGTTTTTGCTTGTAATACGTCTTCGTTATCCTCAGACCAAAAACTCGGCTCCATAGCTTCTTCTTCTAGGATTTCTAGGCGATCAGCTTTAGCTTCGCTTAACAGCGTATCAAATCCGATTTCTTCGGTATCATAATCTTCTGTTTCTGTCACTTCTTCAACGACTACATCATCATCGTCATTTTCAATCATTTCTTCTGGCACATCATCGCTGTCCTCTTCAATGATTTCTTCAACCACAATTTGGCTGCCGGCTTTGGTCACCGCTTCTTCTGTGTCTACATCTTCATTAAATTCCGCACTATCATCCGCCTCTTCTAGCAAGGTTTCTTCAACGTCGTCGCTCAGTTCTTCTTCTGCATCAATGGCTTCATCATCAATTAAATCCTCGTCTTCAAGTGCGTCAGAGTCTTCTGTTTCTTCAGTTTCTGCTTCATTTTCTGAAGTATCCGGTTTTTCACGTTTGTTACGGCTGCTTAATAAGCTAGCTAAACCCATGCGTTTTTTTGCAGGCGTTTCTTCGGGTGTCGCAGGCGCGGGGGTTGGAGCCGTTGCCATTGCTTCTTTGGCAGGGGAGGTATCACTTTCGGTCATATCTGAGTCTGGGGGAGTTGTGACTGCTTCATTATCAGCTATGTCGGTGTCTGCCTGTGCTTCTGCTTTGGCTTCATTCGCGGCTTGTGCGTCTGCCTTCGCTTTGGCTTCATTCGCGGCTTGTGCGTCTGCCTTCGCTTTGGCTTCATTCGCGGCTTGTGCGTCTGCCTTCGCTTTGGCTTCATTTGCGGCTTGTGTGTCTGCCTTCGCTTTAGCTTCACTCGCGGCTTGTGCGTCTGCCTCCGCTTTAGCTTGTACCGCTTCATATTCAGCTTTAACGCGCTGATCTAATTCACCTTGATGCTGGGCAAAAATATGTGTGCAGTATTCAAACCATTGACTAAAACTGAGGTTTTGTTGTTTTCCGCGCGCTAGTCCCTTGGCTTTGCCTTGTAAAATATATTTATCAATTTGTATCGCTTGCTGGCTGGCTTGACGGTAGAGGTAAAAATCATCATACAATTGCTGGGCATCAATCCCTGAACTGGGTTTATTTTTAACATAGACCTGACAGCTTTTGAGGGCAATATCAGCTTGTTGTTTTGCCAAAGCGTGTTGTTTTTGTTGGTGTTCGCTTAAATAATTTTTTTCTTGAGCTTGGCGGGTTTGTTCGGTGCGAATATGGGTAATGGCGGCGGCAAGCTTATCGGTCAGCTCGGTGTTACAGCGTTTTTGAATCTTGGCATAGCTTTGCCCTTGAAAAAATTCGCCTTGATAAGTGTTTTTACTGCGTTTAAGACTAGGGGTATCGGCGAGGGCAATGCGACGATAAGCTTGGTATTTATGTAAATAGCGTTGTAATACTTTTAGACTGACAGGGGTATTGACGGTTTCAACTTGTAAACCTTGGGCGCAATATTGAATGGCTCGGTCTAAATGGGTATTTGCTTGTACAGATACCGACCCTAACAGCCCCGCAGCCAATAAGCTAAGGCTGAATAAGTGACAGATGTGACGCACTTGACTATGTTTATGCACAATACGTCGACTTTTTTCCTGTCTAGTCAAATTTAGCCGTGAAGCAATGGCGGTTTTTTGGCTTGTTAAAGCCAAAAAGAAGCCTTTGCGTAACATCAATAAACAATGCCTTGGTTTCATAGTCATATTTGCCATTAAATGTTTGCGAAAAAATGAAACCCCAGCACTGAAGCAGTGCCGGGATACAGCCCTTATTTGTGGTGACGTTTGGCAATCAAGTCATCAACCACCGCAGGGTCGGCGAGTGTCGATGTATCGCCTAAGTTGTCGAGTTCATTGGCAGCGATTTTACGCAAAATCCGGCGCATGATTTTACCTGAACGGGTTTTGGGTAAACCCGGTGCCCATTGAATCACATCCGGTGAGGCAATCGGGCCGATTTCTTTACGCACGGTTTGTACCAGCTCTTTGCGTAATTCTTCGCTTTCTTCCACGCCATTGATTAAAGTCACATAAGCATAAATACCTTGCCCTTTAATATCATGCGGGAAACCGACCACAGCCGCCTCGGCAACCGATTCATGCAATACCAAAGCGCTTTCAACCTCGGCTGTGCCCATGCGATGCCCTGAGACATTGAGGACATCATCAACGCGGCCGGTGATCCAATAATAGCCATCTTCATCACGGCGCGCGCCGTCACCACTGAAATAATAACCCGGATAGGTGCTGAAATAGGTGTCTTTAAAACGCGGATGATCACCATAAACTGTGCGCATTTGTCCTGGCCATGAGCAAGTCATCACCAAGTTGCCCGAGGCCGCGCCTTCTAAAATATTGCCTTCGGGATCCATGAGCGCTGGTTTTACGCCAAAGAACGGACGGGTCGCTGAACCGGGTTTCAATGCGGTTGCACCGGGTAATGGCGTGATTAAAATACCGCCTGTTTCAGTTTGCCACCACGTATCCACAATCGGGCAACGGCCATCACCGACGACATTGTAATACCAATTCCACGCTTCAGGGTTGATAGGCTCGCCGACGCTACCGAGTAAACGCAAGCTTTTACGGCTGCTACGGCTGACAAACTCATCGCCTTGTCCCATTAATGCACGAATAGCGGTAGGCGCGGTATAGAAGCTATTGACCTGATGTTTGTCCACCACTTCCCAGAAACGCCCCGCATCAGGGTAAGTCGGCACACCTTCAAACATCAAGGTTTGTGCGCCATTGGCGAGTGGCCCATAAACAATATAGGTGTGTCCAGTAATCCAGCCGACATCGGCCGTACACCAATACACGTCGCCATCTTGGTAATCAAAAATATATTTATGTGTAATTGCTGCTTGTAAGAGATAGCCGCCCGTGGTGTGCAGTACGCCTTTAGGTTGCCCTGTAGAGCCGGAAGTATAGAGGATAAAGAGCGGGTCTTCTGCGTCCATTGGCTCAGCGGGGCAATCAGCGCTGGCTTCTGCCATTAACGCGCCATATTTGACATCACGCCCCTCAACCCAATTGACATCGGCTTGGGTGCGTTCAACCACCACCACGGTATGGACATTAGGGCAAGCGGCTAAAGCAGTATCAACATTGGCCTTAAGCGGGACGGCACGCGAACCACGCATACCTTCGTCAGCGGTAATCACCGTTTGGCAATCGGAATCTAAAATCCGGTCTTTTAAGGCTTCGGCAGAGAAGCCACCAAAAACCACCGAATGCACCGCACCGATACGAGCGCAAGCGAGCATGGCAACGGCTGCCTCGACAATCATGGGCATATAAATACAAACGCGGTCGCCTTTTTTAACATTGCGCGATTTGAGCGCGTTAGAAAAACGACAGACTTGTTCGTGTAATTCTTTGTAAGTCAGCTTGCTATCAACGCTGGGGTCATCGCCCTCCCAGATAATCGCGGTTTGCTCGCCACGGGTTTCTAAATGGCGGTCTAAGCAGTTATAAGCGACATTGAGGCTCGCGCCTTCAAACCATTTAATATCAGCACTATGATAATCGACGTTTTGCACTTTATCCCAAGGCTTAAACCAAGTGACAAACTTTTCCGCCTGTTCTGCCCAAAAAGTGTCGGGGTCGTCAATCGACTGTTGATACATTTCCAAATACTGATCATTGGTTAGCAAGCTTTTTGCTGCAAAATCAGCGGGCACATCATAGATTTTTTCTGACATCACATATTCCTGAAGGTGGTTGAAAGCAGATAGCAAACAGGGCTATTCTAAACTACCTAAGCAATCGGGGTCACGAAGAAATTTAATTATTGATGTTACGTACTCAGCCTGTTTTTGCCACAATAAGGCGCTTTTCCACCGGTCTAGTGATATTTAGCCGTGGAATAATGGCGGTTTCCTGAGCCATTAAGGCACAGAAAGAAGCCTTTGTGTAACATCAATCATTTAAAACCACGCCTAATATTTTGCACCTAAATGAGCACTTAAAATGGAACTATCAGTCCTTGCACAAAAAATTAACACCCTAAAACACTATAGCCGTGAACAACAACTGACGCTCAGCGACGCGGATATTGATAAGTTTGCCGCTATTTTAGCCAAGGCTGATGATTGGGATTTATTTCGGATTAATCCCTTACACTTTGCTGAGCAACACAGCTTTGCTACCGATAGCATGGTGGACTTGTTTGTCATTGCAGCCAAAGTGGGTTTATTTGATTTTGTCTGGAATGAAATTTGTCCCAGTTGCGGGCGTATAGAACACAGCCACGAAAACCTTAACCATATCGATGCCAAGCATTTTCATTGTGCCTTATGCCGCATGGATGTCAGCAGCGCTTTAGATGATTATATTGAGGTTGCTTTTAGCATCCATCCCAGCATCCAAAGCTTACACCTCGACCCTTTTAGTGGCGATATGAGTCACTATCATCGCTACTATTTCTCCAATAACTTATTACCTTCTGAAGCCAAAAAAGTCTGCATGAATGACTCGATGCACGCCGTCGAACCTTTAGAAGCTGAGGCACAAAAAGACTTTGAAATAGAGGTACAAGCGGGACAAACATGGCAAGTCACCAGTTTTGCCTTGCACCGCTCCTTAATGATCAAAATCACAGCGGGTAATGCCCAAAGCGATTTAGAAGTGGATTTACTCAAAAATGGCTTTTCGCCTGAAGCCTTATCCGTCCCCGCTGGCACACTACATTTGCGCCTCAATAACCACAGTAGCCGCTTGCTGGATGTGCTAGTGCTCAATCGTCAAGAAAGTAAGATGATGGAAATTTTAGAAAAACATCCCTCACAATTTCGCCCAATGCTGACAGGGAAAATGTTATTAAATAATCACAGCTTTCGAGAATTATTCCGCGTTCAAGACCTCAAACCGGATTTACACCTCAATATTCGCAGCCTCACGGTTTTGTTTACCGATCTCAAAGGCTCGACAGATTTATACGACAAGCTCGGTGATGCCGATGCCTATCACTTGATTCAAAGCCATTTTAATATTCTCAGCCAAGCCGTGCGGGCGCACCGAGGCGCGATTGTCAAAACCATGGGCGATGCCATCATGGCGAGTTTCTCCAGCCCCAACGATGCCAGTCAAGCCGCCCTATTAATGGCACAAGGTATCGTGCAATTTAATCGCGAACATAACCAAAGCCATTTGAAACTCGGACTAAAAGTGGGCTTGCATGAAGGCACAGTGTTGGCGGTCAATGCTGATGAGCGATTGGACTATTTTGGGCAAACCGTCAACATTGCCGCACGGGTGCAAGGGCTTGCCAGTGCCGGCGAAATTTGGGTATCTGATTATGTTCTCAAACACAACGGAGTAGCGGATTTATTTGCTCAAGCGGGTTACCACGGAGAGAAGCAGCAGGTGTCACTCAAAGGCGTGCAAGCACTAACCACCGTACACAAAATGAGTGCTTAAAATCTTAGAAAACCTTTAATTGGCTTAGTGTGATGTTATCCCTTAACCCAGAAACTCACCGTGCTACTGCGCTGACGTAGCCCCTGTTGGTTTTCACTTTCGACATAAAGCTGATGTTTGCCGCTTTTGACTTGCCACGGGTATTCGGCTTTTTCGGTCGTGGCGACAATCTCGCCATTTAATACCCATGTGTAGTGTTTGGCATCAGGGTCGGCGGAAACCAGCCATAAAAAGGCTTCTTGCTGGTCGGGAATCCGTGGGTCTTGCGCCATTTGTAGCCCGTCGTGGGGCTGTAGCCAGCGCAAGGGCGTGGCTTGGTATTTGGGTCGCGTTTGGCTCGCTGGATTTGGTGTGCTATCAGGAGCAAACCATTCTAGGCGTTGTTGGCATTTGCCATCAGCTTTGCGTCCATCTGCGCGGCAAATTGCCTCGGTGCGTAAGCTGGGGGCGATATATAACGCCTGCTGGCTTTGGTTGCGATTGAGTTCAGTAAAGACACTGCGCAGCACTAAGGCTGGACCTATTGCCCCTGAAACTTGCTTCATTGGCATTTGGTCGAGATTACCCAGCCAAACCCCAACGGTATAACGATGATTAAAACCAACCGCCCAGGCATCATGGTAATCATTCGATGTCCCGGTTTTAACTGCCGTTTGATAGGGGAAGTTTAAGACACTGTCGCGCCCAAATTCTAAACGTCTGGCATCATTATCGGAGAGAATATTGGCGATAATGCTACTGGTGGCGGCGGAGAAAATCCGCTGTTGTGGCGCGGGGTCTTGCCCGAGCAATAAATCTATTTCGCGATACAGCCCTTGCCGGGCTAAAACGGTATACGCCCGCACCAGCTCGAACAAACTCACCGCACCATTACCCAATGCTAGCCCGTCGCCATAATACTCGGCATTAGCACTGAGGCTGTCCATACCCAATTGCCTGAGCGTGGCTAAAAAGTCTTTTACGCCAACAAATTGCAAGGTACGCACAGCAGGGGTGTTGAGCGAATTGCCAAGCGCATCACGCAAGCGCAGCCAGCCGTGGTGTTGAAAACTGTAGTTATGATAATTATGTAAGCCCTCGCCCAAACTCACCGCCAAGGGAGCATCTTCGATTAAACTCGCCGCGCTCCAGCCTTGTTCCAGCGCTAGGGCATATAAAAACGGTTTTAGGGTTGAGCCTGGTTGTCTGGCGGTGGTTATCGCATCAATATGGCTGTTATCTTTGCCTGCGTTCACCCATGCCAGCACTTGTTGCTGTTGATGATCGAGCACTAATACTGCGCCGTGGTGTACGTCTAATTGGGCTAATTGTCTTAGGCGCTGAGCTAATAAAGCTTCGACATGTTGCTGTAAATTCGCATCAAGGCTGCTGTGCAAACGGGCGCTTTGCTTGTCGGGCGCATGTTTTAATACATGTCTTGCAAAATGTGCTGCTTGTACGCTTAATTGGCGTTTGGTTAAAGTAAAGGGCTGTTTGCCCAAGTGTTCAAATGCCCTCTGGCTTAATAAACCGCTGTTAAGCAAACGCTTAGCAAGGGTTTTTAACGGCGTTTGGATTTTGTCAGGATATTTGTATAAATCAAGGCGGCTGGGTGAGCGCACCAACACGGCTAAGGCGAGCATTTCTTCTGTATTCAGGGTGGCTAAATCGCGGTCAAAATAATACCGCGCCGCTTGTACCACGCCGCGCTGTTGGTTGCCATAAGGCACTTGATTGAGATAAAAATTGAGAATATCCGCCTTGCTGACTTGGGCTTCAAGGCGCAAGACTTCCCAAGACTCTAGCCAACGTGACCAGAGATTGCGGGGGCGGGGGTTGAGAATTCGCACCACTTGTTCACTAATGGTACTCGCACCACGCACAACTCTGCCTGCTTTGAGATTTTGCCACAGGGCATGTAAACGCGCGCGCCAATCAATACCGCTGTGTTGATAAAAACGTTTGTCCTCAGCGGTGATAAAAAACTGTTGTAAACGCGCAGGGATTTGGTGCAGTGGACGATAGTCGTGAATATTCCACTGGTTTTGATAGGTAATGGTTAAAGGGCGTTGATTGCGGTCGAGGATTTGCGCTTTGGCAATTTTGCTTAAGTGCAGTTGTTGTAAATAGCGCGGGGGATCTTGTAATTGCGCATAGGTGTACAGCCCTAAGCCCAGTAATAAAACTAGGATTAAGGCACTGGCAAACTTAAAAACCCGCCGCATCAACAATGCCGCTACGACAATTAGAACGCAGGTGTTTACGTTTGGTAATCACATTTTTGAGTCTGACATCGACTTTATTGGGGCGATGCAGGGCAATGCGCAATTCTTCAATCAGACCACGGCGACAGCGCAGGGCTAAGGCTTGGGCGCTGCCTTTGCCATAATCTTGCTCAAAGGCGGCTTTGATCTGTTTTTGGGTGATTTTTTTGCCAATATTTTTTGCAAAGAGTTTTTGTACCTGAGAGTGATTAAATTCAGTGAGTAAGTTTAGCGATAAACGGTAATATTGTTCAGGGCTACGACCGTCACAAGTCCCATGTTTGATCCATTCGTGGCGGTGCAAAAAGCGGGCGCTGCCGCGCATGACTTTATTCAAACTGCTACGGGTTGCACCGCTTAAGTGTAATTCGGGCAAAGCGCCCCAACGACCTTGTTTGTCTTTTTTACGGTGATAGTCTTTAACTTTGCAGTAAGATGCGCCTTGTGGCCAGAGTCCATGCAAAGAAAAATTTTTGGCATCAAAGTCTTGCTTGTTTTGTTGGCGACAAACTTTTTGGCGTTGATGATTTTGGCAAAAGGTCGGTTGCCAAGATAAGGCTAAGACATATTGCTCAGCCGCGTGGGTATTTGTATAAACAAAACTCCACAGTGCAATAATCGAAAAAAAATAGGCGGGCTTTAACATATGACTCCAAACTTGATTTTGACTCAGTCCAAGCGTAGAGTTTAACGCCTTTTTTCAAATTGATTCAAGCGCTGATGATTATTGTTATATCTCCCTCGAAAACTCAAGACTTTAGCCCAACTGACGTAGAACAACATACGCAAGCGGGTTTATTATCACAAAGCCAAATTTTAATAGAAACTTTACGCACTTTAAGCGTAACAGACTTGGGGGCATTGATGAAAATCAGCCCCAAACTCTCGGAACTCACCCATCAGCGGGTCAAGGATTTTCAACAACCTTTTAGTTTAGCTAATGCCAAACAAGCTTTATTAGCGTTTAAAGGTGATGTCTATAGCGGCATCGACAGCGACAACTACAGCCGCGCTGATTTTGATTATGCCCAAACCCACTTGCGAATTTTGTCGGGTTTATATGGCGCGCTAAAACCCTTGGATTTGATTCAGCCTTACCGCTTAGAAATGGGCACACGACTAGAAAACCCACGCGGCAAGCAGTTGTATCAATTTTGGGATAGCCGCGTGACCGAGCAGCTAAATCAAGACTTAAGCAAAGACAGTGAACCGTTATTAATTAATCTCGCCTCGAATGAATATTATAAAGTGGTGCAGAAAAAACACCTCAAAGCACCGATACTGACCGTACATTTTAAAGAAAATAAAAACGGGCAATACAAAGTGATTGGCGTTCATGCTAAACGCGCTCGCGGGCAAATGGTTGATTTTATTATCAAGCAGCGCATTGAACAGCCTGAGGGCTTAAAAGCCTTTAACTGGGGAGAATATCAATTCAATGCCGATTTATCTGACAGTGACAATTGGGTATTTAGTCGCGGTTAATGTGACCAATATTCGTGTGAATTAAAGCTTGCAGTGGCTCCTTAAATATTTTTTTTCGGAACCAAAGATAAAGCAGCTATAAATAATAGAGGAGCTATTTTCTCAATTCGGCAATCACAGGCGCGGTTTCAGGCTGCGTTCTGCGCCAAATCTTAAACGCCGCTGCCGCTTGTTCGACCAACATTCCCAGCCCATCATGGGCTTCTACATTATTTTCTTTGCCCCAAGTGACAAAAGCGGTGTCTTCGCTACTATAAAACATATCGTAAAGACAGCTATCGGCGTGGAGTTGCGCTGCACTAATATTGGGGATTTGCCCTTGCAGCCCTAGCGATGTGCCGTTGATAATCACATCGTAGGTTTGGCTGAGGGCTTCATAGGTAGAAGAGACAACCTTGCCCGTGTCTTGGTATTGTGCTGCCAAGTTCTCAGCCTTTTCTATACTGCGATTTGCAATGGTCAAGCTCGCAGGCTTCTCTGCCAGTAAAGGCTGTAAGACCCCGCGCACCGCTCCGCCTGCGCCCAAAACTAACACCCGTTTCGCCTTTAATTCGACCTGATGGTTTTTCAAGTCTTGCACCAAGCCAATGCCATCGGTGTTATCGCCATGAATTTGACCATCAGAAAACCACAGCGTATTCACCGCACCTGCGAGTTCCGCCCGCTCGCTACGCACTTCTGCCAATTGCCAAGCTTGCTGTTTAAAAGGCACGGTAATATTCAGCCCTTGCCCTTTAGCAGCACGAAATTGTGCCACTGCGGCGCTAAAGCTGTCCTCTGGCACATACAAAGCCAAATAATCCAAGCTGTCTTGGCTTTGTTCGGCAAACAAACGATGAATCAGCGGTGATTTACTATGAGCAATCGGATTGCCCATCACCGCATAGGTGTCTTTTTGATACTGATACATTAGCTCATGCCTGCAAGCACTTTGCCTGCTGCGCTGATGGTCGCATCTAAGTCCGCGTCAGTGTGTGCACTGGAAACAAATCCGGCTTCATAGGCAGAAGGGGCGAGATAAACGCCTTCATCAATCATGGCGTGGAAAAAGTGCTTGAACTGCTCGAGGTTGCATTCGCCGACTTCAGCAAAACGACTGACGCGAGGGGTATCAGTGAAGAACAAGCCAAACATACCGCCGACGGTGTTGGCACTCATAGCAATCCCAGCTTTTTTCGCCTCAGCTAAAATACCATCGACCAGTTTATTGGCTTTGATTTCCAAATCTTGATAGAAATTCGGCGCGCTAATCAAGTTAAGCATAGTTAAGCCTGCTGCCATAGTCACTGGGTTGCCAGAGAGCGTACCCGCTTGATAAACAGGCCCTAATGGTGCGAGTTCAGCCATGATTTCAGCTTTACCACCAAATGCGCCGACAGGCATACCGCCGCCGATAACTTTGCCTAAAGTGGTCAAGTCCGGTGTGACATTATAATAGGCTTGTGCGCCACCGAGGGCGACGCGGAATCCGGTCATGACTTCATCAAAAATCAACACGCTGCCGTATTGGTCGCAAACATCGCGCAAGCCTTCTAAAAAGCCTTCAACTGGCGGAATGCAGTTCATATTCCCTGCCACTGGCTCGACAATAATCGCGGCAATTTTGTCGCCCATGTCGCTAAAGACTTGTTTAACTTCGTCAAGGTCATTATAAGTCAGAGTCAGGGTGTGATTGGCTACGGTTTCTGGGACACCAGGAGAAGTGGGCACGCCGAGCGTCAGTGCGCCAGAACCGGCTTTGACTAGCAGAGCATCGGCATGACCGTGGTAACAACCTTCAAATTTGACTAAAATATCGCGCCCTGTGTAACCACGTGCTAAGCGAATCGCGCTCATGGTTGCCTCAGTACCCGAATTAACCATCCGCACCATATCAATACTGGGCACAAGTTCACAAACTTTTTCTGCCATCTCGGTTTCAATCGCGGTGGGAATCCCGTAGCTCAAGCCTTTTTCTGCTGCTGCTTGCACGGCTTTGATGACATCAGGGTGAGCATGACCTGTGATCATCGGCCCCCAAGAACCAACATAATCAATATATTCGTTACCATCCATATCGGTGAGACGGCAACCTTGAGCGCTTTCGATAAAAAATGGCTCACCACCCACACCTTTAAATGCGCGAACGGGTGAATTAACCCCGCCTGGAATGACTTTTTGCGCGGCGGTAAATGCTTGATGTGAGCTGCTCATTGATGGGATTCCCTTATAGTTTATGCATTAAATGCCGCGTATTTTAACCTGATTTGACTCAAGCTTGCTATATGGTAATGATTTGAGGTGTTAAGCGTTTTTATCTCTTCATCCTTATTTAGCTTGCCTACCCCATAAACTTTGCAATGCAAATTACTTTCTATTTATTAAAATCATGCTAAACTGACTGATGTTACGCACTAAGCCTGTTTTTACCACAATAAGGTGCTTTTCCACCTGCCTAGTGAAGCTTAGCTGTGCAGCAATGGTGGTTTTTTCTGCCCTTAAGGCAGAAAAAGAAGCCTTTGCGTAACATCAGTAAACTGAAATTGACAATCTGATAGACGCTATTCAATTCACTCAATGGAATTTTTATTATGCTTAAACTTTCATCTCAACAATTAAAATTATTTTTTTCATTAATTTTTTTTATAGCCTTGGGTTTATTTAGTAAATTTTATCAAGGTCCCTATCAACAATGGGTCAATGATGATAGTAATGGGATTTTTTATGTGGTTTGTTGGGCTTTATTATTAGCCCTGCTCTTTCCTAAACAACGCTTATTGCATTGGGTTTGGGGGGCTTTTTTGTTGACTTGTGCGCTTGAATGCCTGCAATTGTGGCAAACACCTCTGTTATTAGAATTACGTTCACAGCTATTGGGACGCTTAATTTTGGGCAGCCATTTTGCGTGGCTAGATTTCCCTTATTATGCCATTGGCGGCTTATTATCATGGGTTTGGCTGCGTGGTTTAAAACTTAGCTAAGCTAAGCCCATAAAAAGCTTTTGCTGTATACTCAGTCTAAATTAAGGCACAATTAGGGGTTCGAGGTTATTGCTTATTAACCGCTACTCTAAATGGAAACCGACTACATGCACACCTTTCAAAAAGTTTCTGCCGTTTTTTGGCCAGCTTTCATTGTGAGTGTGGTTGCAAGTGTCATATTGTTTTCTATTATTGATCCCCTCAGCCTATTTTATACCTATGACATCAGTCGCTTAGCGATTTATAGCATTAGCTTCTTATTCTTATGGCTGATTACCGCTTTGAGCAGTGCAATAACCTTATATTTTATTTATCCCTGTAAATCTCATGTCGAGTACGATTAAAAGGAGTTCGTCATGGAAGACAAAAAACCAGCCAAATCCCCTAAAGGCAAACCTGATTCCCTAGACACGGAACTGTATAGTAAGCGTCAGAAAATTTATCCGCGTGAAGTGCATGGCCTGTTTGCACGCTGGCGCACGTTTGGTGTGCTTACCCTCTTAGGCATTTATTACATTATGCCGTGGATTGAATGGGGCGGTCGGCAAGCGGTCTTATTCGATTTGCCTGCGCGTAAATTCTATATCTTTGGCATGGTCTTTTGGCCACAAGATCTGATTTATCTCACCGCTTTGCTCGCCCTTGCCGCTTTTGCCCTGTTTTTCTTTACCGCCCTTGCCGGGCGCTTATGGTGTGGCTACGCTTGCCCGCAAACGGTGTGGACCGAGGCATTTTTGTGGATGGAGCGCCGTATTGAAGGCGCGCGCCCACAACAAATGAAACTCGACAAACGTCCTTGGGACTTTACTAAATACCGCATAAAAGCCACCAAGCACTTTGTCTGGATAGCCTTCTCGCTCTATACCGGCTATACCTTTGTTGGCTATTTCATGCCGATTAAAGAACTGACCACCGACATCATTACCCTGCAAATTGGCGGTTGGGCGCTGTTTTGGGTGATTTTTTACGGTTTTGCCACCTACGGTAACGCCGGTTGGTTACGTGAACAAGTTTGTATCTATATGTGTCCTTATGCCCGCTTCCAAAGCGCCATGATTGACGAGGACAGCTTAATCATTTCTTATGATGAAAAACGTGGCGAACCCCGCGGGGCACGTAAACGCAGCACGGATCCAAAAGAGTCTGGCTTAGGTAGCTGTATTGATTGTGGTATTTGTGTCCAAGCCTGCCCCACCGGGATTGATATTCGCGACGGACTACAATACCAATGTATTGGCTGCTCGGCCTGTATTGATGCCTGCGATGATGTCATGGATAAAATGCAATATCCTCGCGGTTTGGTTAAATACACCACCCTCAACCGCCTCGAAGGCAAACACACCCATATCCTACGCCCACGGATTTTGGTCTATGCGCTGTTATTAATTGCCCTCACGGTGTCGGTTTTTGCCGCGATTATTAACCGCGACCCCATCGCTTTGGATGTGATTCGTGACCGTAATACCTTATTCCGTGAAACCGGTATGGGCATGATTCAAAACGTCTACACCCTTAAACTCTTGAACATGGATCAAAAACCCCATGTGTATAGCTTGAGTATTGAAGGCATGGAAAACGCCGAGTTGAAACTCGATGTCGATAAAATCGAAGTCGATAGCGGCGAAGTGCTAGAAATCTCAGCGCGGGTAGAAGTTGATCCGGCTGTGATTAAAACCCGCAGCAGTGAAATGAACTTTACCCTCACCGCCATTGACGACCCTAAATTGACCGTGACCGAAGAAGGACGCTTCATGGGACCTGTCGCCGGGCGTTAATGTCTAAACACAGGTGGCTTTATCCAAAGCCACCTGTGTTGATAGCAACACGGATGCATCTCATTTTCCTCATCAAGCAATGCCCAATGCGTCATTTTTCGCCATGAAAATGCCGCGCTTATCATAAAAAGCCGTATTGCTGTCAGTTTGTCCTAAGATTGAATAGGCTTGGCAATACCACTGCCCTGGTTGTCTCAATGTCCCGTTTAATCATGTATCAGGGGCTGGTGAACGTAAACGCGGCGGGCGTGGGCGTTAGCTCAATAACACTCGGATAAAGACACTAAAAGATAACATCCCTTGTTGGGGTGTTGTCTTAATCAAACAGCGCTTCGGTCTCTGCTAGCCAGTCTTTGCACTGCCAACAACCTGTTTCTGTCATCAAATCTCGGGCTTGTTGGCAACTCTCTTTAGCAGCTGGGCTATCGCCTAAGCCGTGTTGGGCTTGGCTGAGAATGAGTAGCTTGTGAATTTCATTTGCTTTATCTAGCCCTTCTGCGCGGATGCGTTCTAATTCGGCTTGAGCTTGGCTCAGGGCTTGGGCGTATGCGCCTTCGGATATCAGTAGGAATCCATCGTCTCCTTGTCCGGGTAAATCCAGTGATTTTTTCAGTGCGGTGCGGCGGTCGTTGTAGGTGCGGGCTTTGTTCAGTTGATTTTGTTTTAGAGCTAACCACGTCAGTCTTTGAAGAATTTCTGGAATTAATCTGGTGATGTGCTGTTGTTCTGCTGCTTGTAAAGCAATGTGCAGACTTTGCTCAGCGGCAGGCAGCAAAGCGGCACGGGTTTGGGTTTCGCCGAGGAAGTAGCGAAAAAGAATATCGTTGTGAGTATCGTCTTCATCTTTTACAACGGCTTCATACAAGGCGATGGCTTGAGTATAATCGCCAGCAAACAAAGCAGTTTTGGCTTGTGCACTTTGATAGATATGCTTCGCAACACCTGATGATAAAGCCTCAGCTTGTGCTTGAATCTGTGCCAAGACTTCTTTCGCGGGTTTGATATGCCCTAAACCCGCATGGCTTTCCGCCAAAATTGCACCGTCCACGACAATATTATCCGCATTACCACTAGCCTCAGCGGCAGCAAACTGTTTTTTCCTATACGTTAAATCTTCTTCTTGCAGTGATAAGCCACCACAAGCCTGTCCCAAATATTCATACAAAAATATTTGCTGCCCAGCCGCCAACTCCCAGCCCTGCATCAAAGCCTGTTCAAAGCGCAAACCCAACGCCCGCAAGCGTTGGAAATACGCCAATTCCATTAATCTGTTATCTACCCCTCGACCACGATAAATCTCCCAAGCCGCCGCCCAATCTCGCGCCTCAAGATAATGCTCAATCACATCCAACCAAGGCTGCAAAGCTTCCAGACTATTGGCATTGCTTGGCCACCCCGTCAGCACAGGCGAAGCCTTTGCCGCCTTTGCCCATTGCTCATGCGCCTTGTGCTTATCCGCTGGATTGAGCCAGTTAGCAAAAGCCAATTTCATCAAAGGATGGGCGTTGTAGGCTTCCTCTCCGAGTTTTGCTCCAAGCAAAACTTCAATCAAGCCACGGGTTTCCAATGGATAAATAATGTCATCCTGTACCCAACGCGCATCGCGTTCTGCCTCAGCAAACCCCTGCACCAAAGCCGAGAAGTGCCGCTGCGTCACCGAACGCGGGTGAATGCTAAGCATTTGCAGAAAATATTCTTGCTCTTCACTCAATTCCGCACGGTGGGTATCAACAATTTTCGCCACCCGCTCGCCTTCGCTGCTGCGCTTGAATAAGTCAGGATTGCCCACCAACGCTTCCACCTCAGTTGCTGGAATGCGCCGCCGCTGCATTTGTTTCCCCGCCGCCCGCAAACACAGCGGATGCCCGCCAAACAATTCGGCACAATGCCGCAAATCTTTACTATCACCGCTGACCCCCAACTTAGCCAAATAGGCCGCCGCCTCCTCCAGCGATAAGACGGGCAACAGCAATTCCTCATAACGCGCCGCCCCTTCCAGATTGCTCAGCGACACGCGGGTGGTAATCAGCATCCGGCTGCGGATTTGATTGCAACAATGCCGAATCAGTTGCAGGGTTTCTTTGTAATTGTCCTCGATTTGCCCATAATGCGGACTCTGTGGGTCATCGCTGTGTTGGATGACTTCCAGCCCATCCAATACCAACAGCACAGCCTGTTTATCCAAATAACGACACAGCTGATTGCGCAGGTGTTTGCTCAGCGCCGCGCCTTCTTTCTCTGCTGGTGCATCTGCCCCAGCAGGCGATAAACGGCTGAGGATTTCACGAAAGGCATAGGCTTCATCTTCGGTACGGGCTTCGTAGAAAGAAAACCAGACGGCGGCTTGATAAGGCGCAACAGCCCCGCGCTGGGGATTGTCGGTATCGGTTTCGGGTCTGTTTAAATCTTCCAACACCCGCCGTGCCAAGCAAGATTTGCCCATGCCACCGAGCGCACAAATGGCAGTCACGCTGCTTTGGCGTTCGCTGTTGCCGTGCAAAAAGTCCTTGAGGTCTTGGCGTTCGACATCGCGACCAGTGAAATCGGCAGGCAGCAAGTAATCGTGAATCAGGTGGACAGACATCGGCTCAGCGCTGGTAGGTTTTGAAAAGCTCTCAGGTCTTTTTTCCGCCGCCACAACCCCCTGCAAAGCTTTCACTTGAAACTTAAACACCCCATCGCTCTCATGCGGACAAACATCATTGTCCCGATTCCAACAATGATACTGTGGCAAGTATTTAAAAAAGCTCGCCATCCCTGCACCGCTGCTGAGGTCAATTTCCACCAAATTAAAACCATTGCGGCTGCTGCGACTTTCATAGGCCGCCCCTGCCCCCAACAACACCGCCGCTCCCGCGCCGCTGTGTTCCGCCGCGCTGCTGGCTTGATGCACATGCCCGTGTAGAATCAAATCCAGCTTGTGCTTAAGGCGGTTGCCGCAGACCTCGTCCTCAGGGTGCAAGCTGCTAAAGGGATGATGAAAAAAGCCAATCGACAACTGCGCCTCTTCGGCCATCTGCGCCAGTGCTTTGTCCACTTGCACCAAGCCCAGCGCCAGTCCTTGTTCTTCATCGCCATCAAATCCGGCAAACAAGGCAGAGTTCAGCCCCAGCAAGTTAATTTTCAGCGGCTTGCCGCCTTTGTCCAAATCCAAGACTTCGGTGAGGTGATAAATCGTGTCGCTGTAATGCCGCCGCCCCATGATTGTCTCGGCAAAATCATTAAACTCGCCGAATTTGCGCAGGATTTGCGGGAAAAAATCACGGTCGGCGAGAATATCGGCAATGTCGTCTTGGTCATCAAAGCGGTACAGCTTGCGGTGCATCCGCGTTACGCTGGCACGGTTGACATCATGGTTGCCCGCCACCGGATAAAAGCGCTTGGCTGGCACTTGGGTCATCTCTGCCAAGCGCTGGAAAAACTTTGCTGCTACCGCGTATTCTTCGCGCTTGCCGCCGTAGGCAATGTCGCCGCTGATAATAATAAAATCTAGGGGCTTGCCTTCGAGTTCTTGGGCAAGAAATGCCAGCAGCGAGCTATTAACCGTGTCTTGTTTCAAGCGCTCTGCCGTCCAGTCTGTGCCTGTCATATCGCCAGCGCTGAAGTGAAAATCAGAAAGGTGAAGATAGCGTAAAACAGTAGACATCAGCGTAGCGCTCAGGTGGTGAGTAACTTGGAAATTCTAGCATAGTCACACGCTATTTCAGGCAAAAGACGCTAAAGTTGTAAAAGAGAAATACAAGAAGGAAATATAAGCCTCTCTTTTTGTAATCAGGCAAGCCAAGCATTATACTGTCACCGGTGTTGCCTCTGGCAGCCCGATGCCAAACTGGTAGCGCATTTTATAGGAGGAAAATAATGCCTTGGGATTATGATGTTATCTTGCCTGCGATCGACGCGACAAATTACCCTGTTGCCAATGCACCCAAGCTCTTCATTTCAAAAGGCTATACCCCTGATGAATTACCCAGCTTACGTGCCATTCAAGCTGGGCAAACGGTGCGTATTCAAGTCTTAATTCCCCCCGGTGTTGCCTCGGCAAACATCGAAGCCATCCCGGCAAGTGACAATGCCAATAGCAAAGCGGCTATCCGTGCTTGTGCTTATGATGCGGGCGAATATCTCAGTTATCCTGCTAAACGCACATCGGGTGCTTTTGGTGATGGGCGGATTTATTTTAGTGACTTGCAGCCCTTAAATGCGGATCTGAGTTTACAAATTTATGGGAATGGCAGTCCTATCAATGCCCCAGCAACCGAGCCACGTTATGTTTATTGCTATTGCTATAACCCCTTAGAAGCTCAGCCTTTGGCTTTAGAACAGCTGAATATCAGCATGTTGGTGACCGACAGTGCTATGTATAATCTTTGGCGTGGGCAACGCCCTTGGGCAGGGGGGCGCTCTAGTGATGTCGATGGCATTGATGCGGCTCCTTTAGAGCATGAAATCACGCCTAGCAATAACGCGATGTTGATTAACCACCCCCAACGTCAAATCACCGCTACGCAATTTAAACCCAGCTTAAGCCGTCGCGGTGAAATCCCCTCTGGTAGTCCTTTATCCGTGAAGTTACACATGGATCCTGACCCCCGTGATGCTGGCAAAGCGGGCAATTATATTGCCGTTATCGGTTGGCTAGATAAAGAACAGCATAACGATTTGAGCCATATGCTGTGGCAGCAATGTATTGAGGGGGAATGGCATCCTTGGCAAGGTGTGAATTTTGATGCCAATGGTGGGCTTGAAATAGCTAATATGCTTGCCTACACATCAGCAACCACGATTGTCGCTGGCGATATGGAGTTTAACTTAGGTCAAATTCATGCCCCAGAGGCATTATCGAGCAAAAATCGTCAGGCTTATATTTTTATCGGTTATCAATGCCATGAAGCGGGGGTTGATTATGCCGTGTTGACCCAGCCTATTGCTTTTGCAGTCACGTAAATCTATTACCTGAGCATTAATGGAATATAAAAAGCTTGAAGTAAATAAATTACTTCAATCTAAACTACTTTTCTATTAGACTCTAAGGTTTAAGCTTGTTGGCTTTAGGTTAGCAGCAATAAAAGAAACAAAAATAACTTTGGAGAATTAAACTCATGGGTAAAAATACCATGTTACGCTTTGCTGTGGCTGGCCTATTAGCTTGCAGTGCTCCCGTTACAATGGCTGAATTAATCATCACAGGTAATATTCAAGCCGAAATCCATACCACTAAAACCGGAACCAATTCCGATTGGGTCACAGGAACGCATGATGTTTTTGGTGCTCCTGTCGGCGGTCCTAACAACCTCACGTTTACCATCCAAGATAAAATTGGCGACAATATGGTTGCCTTTGCCCGTTTATCCTTGCCTTTCTCTACCATGCATGACAGAGGCTTAACTAATCGTGAATCGGCCGTTGGTATTAAAGTCAATCATACCCATTTACGTGGTGGTCGGATGCCAACGACTTATAAGAAAACCGGACTTTACCTTGACCCTTGGGTTTCTACCTCTTTAGAAGGACGTATTCTAGGTGGCGGTATGACAGGCGGTGTCTATCGCACGGCTGAAGGTAGAAAACAAAACCCAACCGGGGATTTAACCCACAGCGGCGGGGTTAATGATTTAGTCGAACTTGGCTATGATTCAGGCAAAAGAGCAGGTGATGGTATTAATATCCGTGTTCAAGCTTTGATGGACCCCTACAAAGGGACTGATAGAGCATGGATTGCCTCAGCACGTTATAAAACTAAGACCTGGAGTGTGGTCTTAACGGGTATTGATGCTGATTATAAACCAGATCCTGAAAAAACCAGCAATATTAAACTCGGCGGCAATTATCGTATTGGGGGGTTAAATTTAACCGCTCAGTATGAACATGCTGATTTTGGTACGTATGATAACAGTGCTGATGCCCAATACCTCTATACCAGTGCCGCTTATCGTACAGGCAATATCACTTATGCAGGCTGGATTGCGAAATTTTTATCCAAAGTTGATAATGAGGACGCTTTAAGCTATGCCTTAGGCGTACAATATCACTTCAGTAATAAAACCAAGGCATATATTGGTTATCGTCACACCAATAGCCAAAATGATGTCCGTGATCAACAAATTATTGCCTCTGGTATCTCAAAACGCTTTTAAAGCTTAAGCCTTAACCCAGGCATCAATTGCTTGGGTTTTACTCATACTTAAGGAGTTGATGATGCAACGTAATAGAGGTTTTACCTTAATCGAATTAATGATTGTGGTTGGAATTATTGGGGCTATTATGGTCTTTGCCATTCCAGCCTATCTGGAACAAATGCAAAAAACCAGACGTACCGATGCAAAAACGGCTTTAGTCACTTTGGCACAATTACAAGAAACCTTTTATGTCGAAAATGGTAACCGTTATGCAGCGACACTGATTGGTGATGGCGCGATTAATTGTCATACAAAAGGGGTTTGCCGCCAAGATAATGCTAAGGCGACGAGTATAGAGGGCTATTATATTTTGACAGCGGGCCCTGGCTCGACTAACGATATTGTCACCAGCTTCCAAATTACCGCAACGATTGCTAGCAATGGCGCTCAAGCTGAAGATACCATTTGTGCAAGCTTTAGCATTGACTCGCGTAATCGTAAAACCAGCTATGATTCCTCCGGTGATCCCAGTTCTGATTGTTGGTAGTTTATGCGTTTGATGCTGAGTTTTGCAGCATTATTCGTTGTTTGTGCCATTATTATTGGCGCAAGCAGTGCGCATATGGGGCTTGAGTTTGATAGCAGTCGTTTACATAAAGCCAAAGATTACTTGTTTTATCATGGCTTGGCACTGTTAGGACTCAGTAGTCTACAAGCTCAGTGTTCGCAGTTGAAACTTAAAGGCATTGCCTTGGGTTTTATTATTGGAACCATCTTATTTTCCGGCAGCTTATTGCTGTTAAGTTTTACAGCATGGCAAAGCTTGGCAATGCTCACGCCCATCGGTGGCATGAGCTTGTTATTGTCTTGGTTAGCATTGTTGCTGCAAGCGAGACATTTATGAATTTATCCGCCCTACTCGAAGCTGCCTTTCATACGATAAAAATCACTCTTAATGATGTTCAGCCTATCCGCTTGCAGGCTGATTTAAACGTACTGATTGCCGATTGGCAACATCTTGATCATTTGAACCCATTACCACAAAGTAAAGTCGATCAACTTTTAGAACACGCTAAGCCTTTGCTTAAAACTTGGCAAAATCATGCCCCGCAACAAAGCCGGGCTTTATTTTTAGGCATTCATTACTGGCTGGCAAAAAAACGCATCACCATCTCTGATGCACCACAATTTACCAACGAACTGGCTCAATTTGCCAATAATTGTCATGATCAAACGGTGTTAAAACAGCTCTCTGACATGTTGCCTATATTTATTGCTGCACTACCTGCTGAGATTAAAGATGACCCGGAGGTATTCAACCCTTCCAGACCTTGGCGGGTGATTCATATCAACTATGCTATTATCGCCACTCGTTCCCATGACCCTCGACGCATGGCAAAGGCTTTTCAGGCATTGGCTGAAGAATTGCCGCATGAAGCCCATAGTTTTTTTGACGAGGGGATGCGACAAATGCAAAAAGTCGATTATCCAGAACATATCAAGGCTGTGATGGCGCAATACCATACGCTTTGGCAAAGCAAAGGAAAGCAAAACTGATGTTTGGTATCGAACTTAGCTTCGCGCAACAAATTGCCGTATGGTCATTGCCAGTGCTGCTGGGCATTACCCTCCATGAAGCGGCTCATGCTTGGAGCGCCTCTAAATTGGGTGACAATACCGCCAAAATGCTCGGACGGGTGAGCCTCAACCCGATTAAACATATCGACCCTATCGGTACGATTGCCGTGCCTTTGGTCTTAGTACTACTCCATTCTCCATTTTTATTTGGGTGGGCAAAACCCGTACCTGTGAACTGGGCAAACCTCAATAACCCTCGTCGCGACAGTGCTTTGGTCGCAGCCGCAGGTCCTTTAGCAAATTTAATCATGGCTTTGTTATGGGCAATTGTGGCTAAAATTGCGATAAGCTATGGTGAAGACGGACACTTTTTCATGTTAGCTGCTTTTGCTGGGATTTTCATCAATGCCGTGCTTATGCTTCTCAATTTACTTCCTATCTTACCTTTAGACGGGGGACGCATTACTGAAAGTTTATTGCCTGCGAAACAAGCCCACGCTTTTTCCAAAACTGAACCTTATGGTTTCTTTATTTTAATCGCCTTGTTAGCAACCGGTGTGTTATCCATGATTCTCTCTCCAGTATTGACTTGGTTTACCAGTAACTTAATGAAACTTATAGGTATGGGATGAGTGCCGCACCGGAGATTGCCTATAGCCTTGAAGAAGGACAGGATTTATTAAGCCATGTAATTGCTCGTGCTGAGCAATATATTGATATTTATAGCGACAAGCTTGATCCGGCATTTTACAATCAAGAAAGTATCAGTGATCAATTGATGGATTTTGTCTTAGAAAATCATCACAAGCGTATTCGCATCCTCATTCAAGACCCCAAACAAGCCACCCAAGGCGGTCACCACTTGCTGGAATTAGGCAAACGCCTCTCTAGTTATATCCACATGCGTCGCCCAATCAAACCACATCGGCGCAAAACCGATCCCCAATTTTTATTAGCTGATAACACCCATGTGTTTTATCGCGAATTTAGCGATAGTTATAAAACCCAAGCTTATATAGACAATCCTCCCATTGCTCAGCCTTTGGCACAACAATTCCAACAACAATGGGAATTGGCAGAATCTCACCCAGATTTGCGTTATTTTAGTTGACTGATGTTAGCTCAATGCCATTCAGGTGCTGAAAACAAGTATAACCAATAGAAAAGCTAGAAAAGCGACATAATGCCGAATAGCTGTTAATCACGTTTATCACCATGAGTTTTCCGTGTATTTGATTTAGGTTGACTCCTTAGATTGATTTCGCCATTATGCCAATTATCATCGTCAAATTCGGAGTTATCCATGTTACGCCAATTGCCGCTTTGGACAGCGCTTGCCCTGTCTTTGGGTTTACCTCAAGCCCATGCCTTAGTCGATGTCGGCTATAACAGTCATCCTAGCTTTGTTGATATTGATGCAGATGGTGATTTGGATCTATTTATTGCTAATAATGATGGCATTGTCCATTTTTATAAAAATACTGGCACGGCAACTACGCCCATACTGGTTGAGCAAGACGAACAAGCCAACCCTTTGTATCAACAGGATTTAGGCACAGATGTGCATATCCGTTTTGTCGATTTGAATAATGATGGGCTACAAGATCTGATCAGCGGTGATTTATCCGGGCGTTTACGCATTTTGACCAATACAGGCACGAGTACAAATCCCGCCTTTAGCACCGATAGCCTCAATGATTTGCTAGTGCATGTACAAGTTGACGGACATGCTAACCCTGTGTTTATGGATTTAGAGCAAGACGGTGATTTGGATTTATTTATCGGAACACTCACTGGGAAAATGGTTTTATATCGCAACACCGGTAGCGCAGTATCCCCCAGTTTTAATTTGCAAGATGAAGCCGATAACCCTTTATCAGGTGTTAATGTACAAAAGTTTGCCTCTCCAGATTTTGTCGATGTGGATAATGATGCAGATTTGGATTTATTTGTTGGCAATGAAGGCGGGCAATTGGTCTTTTTTGAAAACAAAGGTAGCGCCACGGCAGCCAGTTTCGACACCTCCGAAAACTTAGGCGCTGCGGGCAATGTCAATATCATCGCAGGCAACAATGCTATGCCCGTGTTAGTTGATATTGATGCAGATGGAGATTTGGATTTATTCAGTAGCACCGATAATGGCGTGGTGCAATTTTTCCGCAATGATGGCGATGTTGGACAAGCCAATTTTCAATTACAAAATAACAGTGTTGATATTTTTGCTGGCATTAATGCCAGCACACAGGCGATGCCCGGGTTTTTCGATGCCGGTGCTGATGGCGATATGGATGTATTTGTTAGCGACCCACTGGGCAATATGCACTTTATTGAAAATATCGGCACGCCATTAAGCCCCGTATTTCAAGAAAATCTGCCCGCCAACCCTTTTGCAGGCATCACATTCAGCGCCGATACCCGAGCACATTTTGTTGATTTTGATGCTGATGGCGATCTCGATGCCCTGTTGAGTAATTCTGCGCCGTTTATTTTTCCTTTTCGTAATGATAATGGGCAGTTAGTCTCTATTAATTCAGCCTTTTCGACTGTCAACTTAGAGGGGAATACCCCTGCAGGCTTTGCCGATGCTGATAACGATAGTGATATTGATATTTTATTTTTTGATGGCACAGGACAATTGCGCTTTTATGAAAACATCGGCAGTGCTAGCGTTGCCGAGTTTGCTGTGACAGATAGTGGGACAACAGTAGCTGACAGTAATGTGGTTGAATTAAGCCTCACCAGCACCGCAACCGACCATCTAAGTTTAATGGATAGCGATAACGATGGTGATCGGGATTTATTTATCAGTAGTGGTAATGGGCAAATTCGCTATTTTATCAATGAAGGGCTAAATGCTGGCGTGCCTAGTTTTACTGAACAAACCGGTCCTAGCAACCCTTTCCCTCCTATGACGGCTGGGCAAGATTACCAAATCAGCTTTACGAACTGGACTGAAGATAACCAGCCAGATGCTTTTATTGGCGGCACAGATGGGCTGATTCGTTATTATCAAAACATGGGCAATACCTTTCAACAAGTCACCGGGACAGGCAATCCCTTAGATGGGGTTGATGTTGGTTTGAATAATGCGCCTACTTGGGTCGATATTGATAATGATGGTTTAGAAGATTTGGTGATAGGAGAGAGCAGTGGAACGTTAAAATGTTATCAACGCCATCGCGATGAGCAAAATAACCTGCGTTTAAGTGAGCGCAAGGATTTATTGAATCCCTTGGCACAGATTCCATTGCAAGCCAATGCCCAACCTAATTTTGCCGACTTAGACCAAGATGGCGATTTTGACTTGTTAATCGCAGGCGGGAATCAAAGCTTATATTATGAAAATTTAGGCAATGCTGAGCATCCGCAATACGTTTTACAGCTACAAGCCCACGCGGCAGCCGCACCAATATTGGCGGATATCGACAGTGATAGCGATGTGGATTTACTCTTAGGTGGCAGTGATGGCAGCATCACCCTATTGCGTAATATCGGTAGCAGTAACAAAGCACAGTTTGTCCCCGTCATTCAGGCGTTGAGTCCATTTGAGCGCAGCAATACCTTCACAGGCAGCGTGCTGACGCTTGGCGACCTGAATAGTGATGGTTTACAAGATATCTTGATGGGTAATGAAGCAGGGAGCTTGAACCTGTATTTTAACCAAGGCACTAGCAACCAGCCGAAATGGGTCGAGGTGCAAGGGGCTGATAATCCCTTCGCCAGCATTGATGTGGGCACAAATAGTAAACCGTATTTGGTTGATTTAGATAACAATAATACATTGGATCTGGTTGTGGGTGAATCGGGAGGAAAATTACGCTATTTCAAAAACACCGGTACTATCAATAATCCTGTATTGACCGAACAAGGCGGCCCAGCTGATCCCTTCGCATTGATTCAATCAGCTGGTTTTATCCGCCCGGTGTTTGAAGACATTGATAACGATCAAGATTTAGATTTGGTCTTTGGTGATGATAGTAATGGCATTACCTTGATAGAGAATACCGGCTCTCTTTCCGCACCACTTTTCCAAGCCCCCCCCGCGCCGCTGTTAGCCAATGCGGGCTTAAATAACCGCAATATGCCCGCGTTTGCTGATTTGGATGGTGATAGTTTACGAGATTTAATCATTGGTGAGAACAACGGTTCAGTGCGTTATTTTAAACGCAGCAATGGCGCTAATGGGGCTGAGTTCAGCGCCTACGAATTGCCATCCCCCGTAAGCAATGGTTTGCCCTTTGAGTTTGTTGGCACAGGCATTAATGCCTTGGCTTTAGCCGACTTAGATAACGATGAAAATACTGATATTATTAGTCACGATAACCAAGGTAAACTGAGTTTTATTACTCAAACAACGGGCAGCACAGCCCCTGAACCGAACACAACAACGAGTCGTTTATTTGCTGAACTCAATTTAGCTGATGCTGCTAATCCCAGCATTATCGACTTAAACCAAGACGGGCGCTTTGATATTATCAGCGGCAGCAGTAGCGGTGAAGTGATGATATTACAACAAGAAGCCGAGACACAATTTAGCCAAATTGCCTTGGTCAGCCAAACGGCCAGCAATAACCCTTTTGCTCAAACCCGGATTCCTAAAGCAACCCCAAACTTTGTAGACATCGACCAAGATGGCGATATGGATACCTTAATCGGACGTGCAGAGGGTACTTTAAACTATTACCTAAATACAGGCAGTCCTAATGCGGCTTTATTTACCACCTTTAGCACCGATAGCCTGATTATAGAATTAGATAAACCCAGCCTTGATGAGGTCAATTTAGACAGGCAAACCCTGCAAAACTTAGATCCCAATGGCATACAGTTATTGCCACCGGAAAGTTTTGAAGCCTTAAACCAAAATACAGTTGAAATCATGCCAGCCGATGCTTTTACCGGTTTAAGTGCCGAACAATTAGCAGCGATGGATGAAGATGCGATTGAAGGCTTACAAGTCAGTCAATCACAACAAATTCCACCGAGTAGCTTTAGTGGTTTAACCGAGAAAAACATCGGTGGTTTTCGCCCTGAAGTGATTCAAACCTTCAGTAAAGAAAGTGTTGCGGCGATGGATGGTGAGCGCATTCGCCAAGCCAAAGGGCGAGACTTAAGTAAAGTAATTACCAACTTAAGCCCCGAACAAGTCAGTCCTGCGGATGTGAAAAATATTTTACCCACAGATTGGTCGATTGATGAAACCACAGGCGAACTTAAAGTGCCCGCAGGTACATCGATTCAACTCAAAGCCAAACAACCCAAAAATACCAATGACAAGGTGCGTATTCCTGAAAATATTCCTGATTTAGCGACTCAATTTGGTTTAGGCGGCGGTCAGGACAATGCTAGTACCGTACTCGATAGCATGAATGCTGCCCTACAAGACAATGAGTTAGGCAACAGCTTTAGCCAAAATGATAGCGGTATTGTCCAGCTTGATGGTAAATTTGCCTTCTTGCCAGACTTTAGAGCCATGCGCCAAGGTGACAGCGATGCCACGCGAGAATTTAAGCAAAACCGTGATGGCAGTTTCACCGTGGTTACCGATGATTTACAAGAAATTCCCTTGATTCCTGCACCTAAAGATCCAGTTGCAGCCCAATCGGTACTGTCACGTTATGGTAATATCGAGTTTGACATGCGAGATGCAGGAGATGTGATTTTGTCCTTAAAAGCAGATGGAACACGCCGAGCGGGTACCTCACGCTATGTGGTTAGTTTTGACTCCAGTGTGGAAACCGTGCCAGAGGATACCGAGGCCGGCATATCAACCGACAGTAGCGGTAATTTAATTTTGATCTACGAAGATGGGACTTCTCAACAAGTCTATAGCACCGTCATTGACCCGGATCAATTTATCGAACTGGCACTTGCCATTTCTGGTGTGGAAAATATTGTTTATAACAATGATGGCACATTTAGCTTGGTCTTTTCGGGGGCAAATTACTTACTTACCACGCAAACCAATATTGTCAGTACCACTTTGGCGGATGGGGTCAGTATTAGCCCTTATATTACTACCACCAGTAGCGGTATGATTCAATACACGATTCAAGAAGGACAAGAACAAATTGATATGTTCTTGGTCATTTCCGCTGTATAAATACTCGCTGTGGCAGTAACGCAATGGTTCGAGCAGCAAGGCAAAGCCTTGCTGGACTTGGAAGCGCAACAATTAGCTCAGCATTTGCCCAGTTTGTTTGGCTATCAATTATTGCAAATTGGTGGGCTAGGTGATGGACATTTGTATCAAAGCTCTAGGGTACAGCACCGCTGGCTAGTCGCCACGCCTGAACTGCCCTCTAATTATGCCCCTGTCACCGCTGAAGCGGCTTATTTACCTTTTGCTACCGATCAAACGGATGTCATTTTACTGCCGCATACCTTGGACTTTTGCCCTGAGCCAGAAGGGGTTTTACACGAGTGCGAGCGCTTACTGATTCCCGAAGGGCATTTGCTGATTACCAGTTTCAACCCTTGGGTTTGGCATTGGCGGGCGTATTTACCCAAAGCCCCGGTTGCCATAAAACAGGCTTATCCGCTCACACCTTTACACACACGCTTACAACAACTAGCCGATCTGGGCTTTGCTCTACAACAACAGCAACGTTTTTGGTTTTACCCCAAAAGCTTACGCCTTTGTGGAATTGATATTTTATTGTTACAAAAACAACAATCGACCCTAACGCCGATTAAGCCCACTTGGCGGCAAAAACGCCAAATGGCTGATGCAGTGATAGAGCCTAGCGCCCGCAAAAAAATTTAACTGATGTTACGCAAAAGCTTCTCAATACCCCATAGGCTTAATGCGTTAAGGATTAGGTACCCATTTTTCCCGCAAACGCTGATGAATACTGACATCTGAGTCATGGGCCTCACGCAATTGTAACAAGACTTGATTGACTTTTTCCACATAAGGGCTGTCGGTTGGGAAAGCCAAACCATAGTTTTGATGGTTAAATAAGGCTGGTAATACCGCTAAAGATTTATCATTTTCATTTTGGCGGTTATATTGATCCGCTAGATAAGATAAACGCGGTCCATCATGCACTAAAGCATCAGCTTTGTTCGTCAATAATAATTCCATGCCTTGTTGTAAATTATCCACTTGAATGGGATTGATACCGATTTTTTGCAAATAATAACGCGGTGCATCCGTGGTAACAGCAGCCACGCGCTTACCAAATAAATCTTTTTCTGATTGAATAGAACCTTTGACCGCCTGCGAAGTTAAAGCCGCTGTGACTACTGCGGTGACAATACTCAAAGCAATTAAACCGATTAAATGCCAGCTTAAATCAATCACCCGGGCAATGCCGCGACTTTTGGGGGTTTCCCAAGTAATCAGCATGGTTAAGCCCCACCAAAATGCCGCTTGAATTCCCTCACTATAGCGTCTGGAAAAAAAATGGTTCTCCTCATCGTAACGATCCACCCACCAGCGCAAATGTACGGTGATGATCAACATCAGAGCAAACCATAACATATTTTTTAGACTGACCAATTTGCCTAATTCACTGGCTAAAATTGACAAAGGGTTACTGTTTTGATTGGCAGGAGCAACCATAATTTGTAAACCCAATTCATACATAGAGTTGGAAAAATCCAGCTTTTTTTCGCGGTGCGATAAAATGGTGATAGCAGAAATACCGACATCAACTTGTTCTTTAGCCACACTTTTAACCAGTTTTTTAGTGCTATCATGATAAACCCATTGGGTTTTTACCCCAAGTTCTTTAGCAATGGCTTGCCATAAATCAATACTAAAACCCACAGGTTGACGTTCTACCTCAGGCAAATTGCTGTCATACATCACCCAAGGCTCGGAGGGCTTGATGCCTACTTTCATGGTGTCATTGGCTAATGCATTGCCAAGGTAGCCAAACAACAGCGTTAATAATAATACAAAGTGCTGCATACATATCCTTATGTTTGAAAAAAAGCGGCAATTTTACTGGATTTTTAAAGAGAGTCTAGGTATATCTATTTTTATAAATTTTGCTTATTCCTTTATTCATTATCTGGGGCTGTGTTTCCAGCGCCATATCAAGCATAATTAAACTTGAACTCTTGATAATTTACGTCGCCTTTGTTGTTGTGGGGCTAACACGTTAAATTACATAACATTAATAAAAAAGGGCGAATAATGAAAAATAAGATGGCGGCGGTATTTTCGAGTGTAGGACTGATTTGGGCTTGTTTATTGGCATTTCCTGCGATGGCTGCAAATAACAGTGACACTAAAGATGATAGTGAAAAAGGTACTGTAGAACAGATAGATAAAATTTTTGGTGGTCACCTTAAAGAAACAGCCCCAGAAACCGAAGTTTCTGGAACGCCTAAATCTAATGATGCAGATAATGAACCTGTGCTAAAAAGTCATATTATTATTCAGGAAAAACGTAAACACGATAGCCTAGTAGCCCATGATGGTTGTTTATCTGGCGATATTTATTTTTCTATGAGTAATAATCCATCAAGATCTATTCATGCCGCAACCTTAACCGCGCAAGATAAACTTTTGGGTGCGCTAACAGGTCATCAATGGTCATTAGTAGCTGATACAAACAATTCTCAACATTTCCGCTTAGCTAAAGGTGTCTCATTATGTAACTACAGTAATAAAGATAAAACCTATCTATTAAAATTAGATACCCGCAATGCGATGGGGGAAGGTAGTGTAAGTTATGAAAGAACATTAACTCTCACAGCGAACTCGGCTAATGTTATTGAAGTGACAAATACTGAAAATATATATTGTTTATTATCTAATACAAAAATAGATAATATAAAAACAGAGTTTTTCTATAAAGGACAAACTTGTAATAAAGACAATATTCGTTGTTCAATCTCAACGGAATTTTTCACGCCAGAAATAGGTAAACTAATAAAACCAACAGTCAGTGTAAATGTAGATGAAAAAACAGAAACATATGATATAAATCTATTTGTTTTATCTGCTGAACAAAGAATTATAGCTGAAAGCCAAGGCTGTCAAATGGTAATAGAAAATTCTAATATAACTGATGTGACGCACTAAGCTTCATTTGCCACAACAAGGTACTTTTCTACCTGCCTAGTGATATTTAGCCGTGGAGTAATGGCAGTTTTCTGTGCCCTTGAAGCACAGAAAGAAGCCTTTACGTAACATCAGTAAACAGTGATACCGTTCCTGATGTAGGAAATTCACTTACATTGAACGCTTGCGCTAAATCGCATACACTTTGGCAATCTAGTATAAGGAGAAAAACATGCCTCGTGTGCTCGTGCCTTTAGCGCAAAGCTGTGAAGAATTAGAAGCGGTAACCATTATTGATCTATTGCGCCGCGCTGGTATTGAAGTTATCAGTGCCAGCTTAGACGATACGCCCGTGCGCGCCAGTCGCGGCGTGGTTTTGCTTGCCGATAAAACCCTCGATGAAATCATGCATATGCAGTTTGATTTGATTGTTTTACCCGGTGGTTTACCGGGTTCTGATTATCTCAATGCCGATTCGCGCATTCACAAACTCCTCAAAGCCCAAGCTGAAAAAGGCGGTTTAACCGCTGCTATCTGCGCTGCGCCGAAAGTGTTGGCAACCGCGGGCTTGCTCGATGGTAAATCCGCCACCAGCTATCCGGGTATTTTAGATAGCATGGGACTTAAAACCACAGCCTGTCTTGATCAAGCGGTGGTCATTGATGGTAAAATCATCACCTCTCGTAGCCCTGGCACCGCAATGGAGTTTGCCCTGAGTTTGATTGCGGTCTTATTAGGTGAAAATAAACGTGCTGAGGTGGAAGCAGGTTTGGTGCGCCTCTAATGCTAGAGATTTTATTAATTCTCACCTTATTAGGTTTTGTCTGGTTTTGGTGGGATAGTGTCCATAGTCGTGAAATCGCTAGCCACGCTGGCAAACAATTATGTGGGCGCTTTCAAGTGCAACTTTTAGATGACAGCATTAATTTAGATCGCTTGCACTTTAAAAGATTACCTCCACCAGCTTCTTTCCCCTTTTGGCAAATTGAGCGTTGCTATCATTTTGATTTCACCACCGATGGCGAAATACGTCACCAAGGTGAGGTGTATTTACGTAACCAGCATGTGGTCGGTATTCATCTGCCGGGTTTTTATGAAAAAGTATTACAAAGCAACCCCAGTTAAACTATCAGATCAATAAGCTAAATATCTGATGTGACGCAAAGGTTTTTAATCAGAAAAACCGCCATTGCTCCACGGCTAAATACCACTAAGCAGGCAGAAAAGCACCTTAGTGCGCCACATCAGTTAAATATAATATTTGCTCCATTTAGGAAAAGATAATGAAAAATTTAATCCAATTATTGTTATTTACTAGCTGTTATTTGCATTCAGTGCATGTGTTGGCTTGGGAATTAAAACTCCATCCCAATGGGCAAGTCGCCAATATCCAAGTGTCTACGACTGAATATGCACGTTATATACAATTTGAAAACAATGATATAGAAAACTTAAGCCATTTTTTGTACTACTACTTCAAAGATGATTTTGATTTTATTTTTTTCACCCACAATGAAGACAGTATTCAAGCGGCTGGAGCGATTGCCGAAACAAGCTATTATGGCCGTTATTCCCCGATTAAAAACGATGTTGAAGGCATAGGTGAGCGTTTACAAGACCAAAGTCAACGCTATGGTTCTGCTGGGCGTTTACAAGGCATTATTCATTTTCCCTATCGCAACGCTTTAGAAAATGGTCCGGCTTTACATGAACTCATGCACCGCTGGGGTAATGATATTTTGCCTACCACGGTTTCAGCACATTGGGGCTTTTCCAGTGTGGGTGGACAATTAGGTGGCTTTGATTACGATACCTTAACCTTGCTTGATGATAATACATATAAAGCCAGTATTAGCGATAAAAGCAGTTTTGGTACATTTGCTAACGGTGGCAATGCGATTCCCTATTCTGCTTTTGAACTGTACTTAATGGGATTGATTCCCGCCACTGAAGTACCTGATATTTATGTCGCCACCAATCCTGAATGGTTGCCCGATAGATCAGGTTTTATTGCCGATGGTTTTGATATTTACAGCATGGATACCATTACTGCTGAACAAGGCGTACGTCAACCGGATTTCAACAGCGCCCAAAAAGCTTTTCGAGCCTTATTTGTGGTTTTTAGTACGGCTGACTTAAGCACTGAACAATGGCAAGAAGCAGATCGCATTGCCAGTAATTTCAGTCTTCAAGGCGATGATGGTAGCTATTACTACAATTTTTGGGAAGCCACTGGTGGGCGGGCGAGCTTACAACTCGGCGGTTTAAACGAAAGCCTAATCCGCGATCCCAGCACACCTGCACCAGACATCGACTCCTTAAAACAAATTATCGACATTGCCTCAATTCAACGTCAAGGCGATTTTAGTGTTGGTAATCAAGTCAGTATTACCGTATTAGGCAGTTATTTACCTGCGGGAATGCAATTAGCGCTCAGTGGCAATGGTATCTGTTTAGAAACAGGGCAAGGCAATGCTAATAGCCGTACTTTTGCTTGTACTTTACAGCAAGCAGGTGTACAAAAACTCGAATTTTTAGGCGCGAATGGTTTGCCTGTTTCGGGCTTGTTTTACTCGTTTGAAATTAGAGCTGCCGATGCTGCTAGCATCTCAGGTCTGAGCTACAGCGGTAAATTGGAAACCGGGCAACGCATCGAGGTCAATATTAATGGTAAGTTTTTACCCGCAGGCATGTATTTAAGTTTGGGTGAAGTGCAATGCTTAGAAACGGGGACAGGTTCTGCCTCAACGCGCTCTTTTAGCTGTGATTTACGCCAAGCTGGAGAACAAAAATTATCTTTCTTTGCCGCAGATAATAGCGCTTTAGTTGGAAATTATTATCTCTTAAACATTGCTCAAGGGGAGACAACGCCTATCACACCGACGGATCCTGAACCAGAACCGCCAAGCAACAGCCTCAGCGATTGGCAACGGGTGTTAATGTGGGCAGAAAATAAATACCCCGCATTATTTCCAACAACTAATACAGAGGACTTAAACATTGATGTCTACCAAGTGCGTTTTTATCCTCAAAGTAATCTGTATTTAGGTTTAAACCAACAGGATGCCGGGGTGTATATTTATAGCCCACCTTTGTATGGTGAGCAGATTGTCCCTGTAGGACCATTGCTTGAGTTCCTTAATATTGCTGCAATGGCTGCTTATTAACTGATATTACGCAAAGGCTTCTCAATACCCCAAAAGGTAAAAAAATCGCCATTGCTACACGGCTAAATACCATTAAAGCAACTTAACATCAGCTAATAAGGACGATAGGCATTTGGCATGGTAAGCTGCGCGGCTTGAGGCGCTTGCAACGCTGGTGATGTAGCAGCTTGAGGGGCGGTTGTTGGTGCAGTTTTTTCTGTTGTACCAGCATGACTGCTACTTGTGGTTTCTGTTGTCGTGCTTGGTTTTTCTGTCCCTGAACCCTGCCCTCCGCCCATTGGCATTTGAGCATTACCAGTCAAAAATAAGTTGAGCAATTGCTGCGTCGTTTGCATTTGCGTATTCATCATTTTCATCACTTCCAGCATCGCTTCTTGAGTTTTAGCAAAATTTTCGCTCTGCATTTGTTGAACTTCTAACATTTTATCTGCCATATTCCCAATGCGATCAGCCATCTTGCCTATTTGATCCGACATGCTAGCAATATCATTGGATAGCCTCAGCATCGAGGCTTCAGAATGATCAACGCGGGTATTGTCTTCTGTGGCTAAATTCGTTGCCGTATTATCACTGGCACTCACGGGTAATGGAAGGCAAAGACAAGCAATAACGATTAAAGAAGGGCGCAATAACATCATAATTCCTCAAAGTGTGTATTAAGTTTTTGAGAATATCTTATCGCATTTGCGTTTCATATTGATATGAATAAATTTAGTTTGCGGATAAAATTTGTTGCTGCATTTGTGCTAAACAATGTTTACTATCTTGCTGACATTGTAACGGAGGGTGAGCAATCAGCTCTGCTTGAGGACTGGGCGTGACAATCGCACCTAAGGTTTTCCCCACCCCTGCAACGCCACGGATATGCAAAGGCACAACCGGATAAGCACCTTGCATCGCTAACCATGCTGCGCCTTTTTTTAATGGCGGTTGTTGTGTCTCTGTGTGAATTTTTCCTTGTGGAAACAAAGCAATCGCTTCGCCTGCGGCTAAAGCTCTTTTAGCAGCCCATAACGCCACTTCTGGGCGAGCACGTCTATCAACGGGAATACAGCCAATTTGTTTAAAAAACCATTGCAAACCAAAACGCTCATATTCTTCTTTAGCGATCAAAAAGCGTAGGGGGCGATCGCAAGCAAGCACCATTAAAATGGGATCTAAACCAGAAATATGATTAGCGACGACCACCACGCCTTGATCTTTGGGTAGCTTAACCAGCGGGGGCTTATAGTGATGCAAACGCCAACAAAAACGAGCTAATAAGCTTTGCACCATATTAATCCAGCTTTTACCCCAGTTTGCCGATGAATGTGGGCGCGTTTGCTTGGTACTCATACTAAAGTCCCATCGCCTGATTAATATTTGCCGATTTCGACAAGGGTTTCAGCTAAGGTTTTCGCGCTGTTACCATCAAATTGTAACGCTTTGACCGTGACATAATACGCATGTCCCTTACCACCAGAACAAGGCGGCATATAAGTACCGGCTTTATCCCACTTAGGATTACGATGTGCTTCAATGCTTAAAAAGCCTGTGGGTAAATCAAAACTGTGTCCAGCGATTGCAGGCACATCAATGCTGTCGTGGGCGTGATTTAAAGCCATACCCACCCGTCCGTGCCCGCCATTATTCATCGGTTCATAATCTCTATCACTATAAGCCATTTCTAGCATATTCGTGCCTGCCGGAATACCACTGATTTTTAAAGCCGGTGTGGCGGGTTGCTCACCTTTAAATTTTTGACACTGTTGTCCTTTGGGAATCATTTTGCCATCCCAAGCCTCATCAGCTAACTGAGCACTAAAATCAGCAGCCATCAAAGTGCTGCTTAAACTGCTTAAGAGTATAAAACTCACAATTTTCATATAAAACTCCTTGGTGAGAAGCGATTTATTATGCCTGATTGGCAAGAGAAGACAAGATGTGAGTTGCTCAGCAAATACAGCGGGGAATAAAACCCCAGACTAAAATGTCGAATATTGAAATCACTGTTAGATGAGAAATGCTTCAAAAAGGCTTGTTGTATATTAATAAATTTGATATTTTGCAATTTTTATGCAAAAAACTAGTTAAAATCGATAGTGAAATCTAATTATGTTAATCGAATTTAGCGTGACGAACTACCGTTCAATCCGCGAAAAACAAAGCCTAAGCATGGTAGCGGATAACAGTGCTGAGTTACGAGACGGCAATACCTTTAAAAGTGCTAAAGCGGTGCGTTTTTTACCCTGTGCTGTTATCTATGGTGCAAATGCATCAGGCAAGAGTAATCTTATCAAAGCCATGAGAGTGATGCGAGATTTGGTGTTAAATTCGGCCGACCGTGGGCAGGAAGGGCAAACGATTAAAAGCATTGTGCCACATGCTTTAGCCACCGATGAGCCGACCGAGTTTGAAGTGATTTTTATCTCTGAAAATATCCGCTATCAATATGGTTTTAGTGTCACCAAAGAAAAAATAATTGAAGAATGGTTATTCGTGAGTCCGAAAAACCGTGCACAAACATGGCTATTGCGGGATATAAATGATCAAGAAAAGCCTTGGTATATCAACCCTACACAAGTCAAAGGTGATAAAGCCCTTTGGCAACGCTCAACCCGTAATAATGCTTTGTTTGTCTCAACCGCAGCACAGCTTAATAGCACTCAATTCAAACAAATTTTAACTTGGTTTCAATTTAATTTGATAGGAGGGAAAAGTACGACTATTAGTCCTGTCAATACGCTTAAAGTTTGTGAAGAAGAACAAGGACAACAAACAATTTTAGATTTCCTAAATATGGCTGATTTTAGTATTTCGGCATTAGAACACACGGAAAAAGAAATGACTTTTGCTGATTTGTCAGATGACTTGCCAATAGCCGTACGAAAACAGCTATGGCAAAAACTGCAAGATACAAATGATAACGATAGCCCTCTGAAGCAAGTTAAAATCAAATTCGTCCATTCCACTGAATCGGGGGAAACTTTTAGTTTAAAAACCGATGAAGAATCAGATGGTACACAGCGTATTTTTGAAATCGCAGGCATATGGCAAAAAGTGTTAGAAAAAGGCTATGTTTTACTGGTTGATGAGCTTAATGACAGTTTGCATCCGACATTATTGCGCCATTTAGTCTCTCTGTTTAATAGCGCCAAGTATAATCCTAATCATGCCCAACTCATTTTTACCACCCATGATACCAGTGTCTTGGACAAAGACTTGTTACGTCGTGATCAGGTGTGGTTTATTGAAAAAGATAAAAATCAAAATTCAGCACTGTATCCCTTAAGTGATTTTAAACCGCGCAAAAGTGAAGCTTTACAAAAAAATTATTTGCAAGGTCGCTATGGGGCATTGCCTTATATTAGCCAATTATTTGAGTAATTATCATGGCAAGAACGCCGAAGCCATCAGGGAAAGACAAACGTAATAAGGCAAAAAGAGAGCCTTATGATAAGGTGTTGTTGGTTTGTGAAGACTCAAAGAGCACGCCGGATTATTTTCAGCTTGTTTGCGATGCACTTAAACTGAATACAGCCAATATAAAAATTATTGGTGAAGAATGTGGCAGTGCACCTATTAGCGTCGTAGATTATGCTATTAAAGAGGCAAAAGCCGCCCAAAAAGCCAAAGACGTATATGACAGTGTGATTTGTATCATTGATCGTGATACGCACCCAACATATCAAGAAGCTTTAATAAAAGCAAAAAGTAACCAATGCTTGGTCGCCGCTTCTTTTCCCTGCTTTGAATATTGGTTGCTATTACACTTTCGCTATAGTACCAAGCAATTTGTTAGCAAAGCTAAAAAATCACCTTGTTATCAAATGGAGCGAGAACTGAAACAAGATTTGCCATCATATGAGAAATCAGATATTTCAAAACAAGTGTATGACGAATTGTTAAAACCCAAGCAAGTTGAGGCGATTAGCAACGCGTATAAGATTGAAGCATTTCACTTAAAAGACTCTGAAAGCGACTGGAATCCTTCAACCCAATTGCACAAAGTCATTGAATATCTCAGCGCAATTAAGAGCGAGTCACCTCAAAAGCTTGGTTTTGAGCAACATAAATTATTGATGCGTTTATGTTTGGTCGCAAAATAAAGCCGTAGCAGTGCTACGGCTCTATGGGTTTACGCGGCTTTTTCTGCGTCTAATAATATTTTATTCAGACGATTAACAAAACCTGCGGGATCTTCTAATTGACCGCCTTCGCTTAATAGGGCTTGGTCAAATAAGAAACAACCCCATTCTTTGAAGTTGTCTTCATTTTCCTCTGCTTGGATTTTTGCTAGCAGTGGGTGTTCTGCATTAATTTCTAATACGGGCTTACTGCTAGGGATTTCTTGCCCAGATGCGCGTAAAATGCGCTCCATATTGGCATCCATACCGCTGGCATCTGCCACTAAACACGCAGGTGAGCTGGTTAAGCGTTGGCTGACTTTGACTTCTTTGACTTTGTCTTCTAAAGCGCCTTGCAAGCGTTCGATTAAAGGTTTGAATTCCTCATCTTTGGCTTTATTTTCTTCGGCTTCTTTTTCGTCATCCAAACCGCCTAAGTCCAAATCACCTTTGGTAATGGATTGCAGTGGTTTGCCATCAAATTCACTCAAGTGAGAAATCATCCACTCATCAATTTGGTCGGTGAGTAATAAAACTTCAATGCCTTTTTTGCGGAAGATTTCGATATGAGGGCTGTTTTTCGCCGCCGCAAAGTTCTCTGCGGTGATGTAATAGATTTTATCTTGCCCTTCTTGCATCCGCTCAACGTATTCAGTCAAAGCAATCGCTGGGGTTTCGTTGTCATCGTGGGAGGTTGAAAAACGCAGTAATTTAGCGATTTTTTCGCGGTTGGCCATGTCGTCTAACACGCCTTCTTTCAACACTCGACCAAATTCTTTCCAGAATGTCGCGTATTTTTCTGCATCTTTCTTCGCCAAGCTAGAGAGTGCGCCAAGGATTTTTTTCACCGTGCCGCCACGAATGCCGTCGATTTGTTTATTGTTTTGCAGAATTTCGCGAGAGACGTTCAAAGGCAAGCTGCTGCTGTCGATAACACCGCGAACAAAACGCAAATAAGGCGGTAACAGTTGCTCAGCATCGTCCATAATGAAAACGCGACGCACATAGAGTTTCACGCCGTGGCGGTTATTTCTGTCCCACAAATCAAACGGTGCGCGGGCGGGGATATAAATCAAAGAGGTATATTCTTGAGTGCCTTCAACACGGTTGTGTAAGTTTAATAAAGGCGCATCAAAGTCGTGCGAGAGGGTTTTATAAAACTCGGTATATTCTTCTTCACTGATGTCCGATTTGTTACGTTGCCACAGCGCTTCGGTGTTATTGATGGTTTTTTCTTCAATAACCGTTTCTTCGGTTTCCTCGTCTTGGCTGACTTCTTTCATCACCACCGGCAGGACGATGTGATCAGAATATTTGCGGATAATGCCTTGCAGACGATAATCTTCTAAAAATTCATCTTCCTCTTCTTTTAAATGCAGGACGACTTCTGTACCGTGATTTTGGCGCTCGATGTCTTCAATGGTAAATTCGCCCAAACCTTGCGATTCCCAGCACACGCCTTCGTTGCTAGCAGCCCCAGCTTTACGGGTATAAAGGGTGACTTTATCGGCAATGATGAAGCTTGAATAAAAACCCACCCCGAATTGACCGATTAATTGGCTGTCTTTGCTTTGGTCGCCAGTGAGTTTATTGAAAAACTCTTTGGTGCCTGACTTGGCAATCGTGCCGATATGTTCGATGACTTCATCGCGGGTCATGCCGATACCATTATCACGAATGGTGACGGTACGCGCGTCTTTATCTGCATCAACCCAGATTTTAAGGTCGCTGTCGCCTTCATATAAAGCATCATTACCCAAAGCTTCAAAACGCAATTTATCAGCGGCATCAGAGGCATTAGAGACCAATTCTCTCAAGAAAATTTCTTTGTTGCTGTAGAGAGAATGGATAACTAAGTTAAGCAGTTGTTTTACTTCGGTTTGAAAATCAATGGTTTGTTTTTCATTACTCATCGAGTTTTTGACTCCTGATTCGGTATGGTGCATATGGTGCAACTAAAAAATGTTCGGCAAAGCCTTGATTGCTCTATAGAGTGAGGTTTATCAATAAAGTTTCAAGGGTTTTTACGGGGAATTATTCATTGATATGAGACAAAGCGCTATTTATACCTAAAACGCCACAAGAATCATCATGGCTTGATGGCTAAACTCGCACCCAGTTATTCAGTGAAAAAATGACAACAATAATCGGTAACGCAACATTGCCAATCGCTAGCATCCATTATGAAGATATCCAAGTTCTGTGAGAATATTTTTATCAGTATCATCACTAAAAATAGCTATTCCAATCCAAGAGATCATGGCACCAAGGAATAGATAATTCCATGTTCATTTTCAAAAACTCGATTATTTTCTAATACCGGATGAATATCCAGATAAAATTGTTTAAATGGATCACGATTTTTATTAATAAGAATTAAGTTTACATTGAACTGTTGAGTTAAATATTTTCTTAACCCCTCAATATCTTTGTTATATTTCATAATATCTATATATCTAGCATCACCAAACCAGTCCCCCATCATTATGCCTTGGGCATAATAAAAACTATTCTCAAAACCTAATTGGTAAGTTATAGAATTTGGGGTTTTATTTATCTCTTGAATAAGTTGATAATATTCTAGTCTTTTACTTAAATGTTCATTCCGCATTATTTCATTAATTGGAACTTTCTTTTTATTCAGTGCAAAAACTAATAATATACTCATAAAAATAGCGATGGAAATACTATAAATATTGTGATTAATCTTAATTTTTCTTAGGAAATCAGGTTTTTTGAATAACTTCTTAATTAACGACAAGCGAAACAAGGATATTATGATAACAGCTGATAAAATCGACATCACTGGCATGATAGGTACTAAATAACGGACTAACTGACTACTTAAAAACCAAGCAATGATTGCTATAAATAGATAAATGAATAATATTTTTTTAAGTCGTGAAAACAAAAAAAACAGGGGTAAAAATGGAAACCAAAGAAGTAAGGCAAAAGAAATATGTTCCCTAAATCTATCGGGTTCAGTGATAAAATACCAAGGTAATTGAATAAAGTTAAGGGTGTTTTTTTCTACACCATAAGAGGTGAGTTCATTTTTTTGCCCGTGTAAATCTTGCTCATTCCATACCCAATAGCCAAAAAAATCACTGGCAAACGGTGGAATAGGATTGCCAGAAATCAATAAATTTCTGATATACCAAGGGGATCCGACCAGCAACCCTATGCCGATAAAATAGGCTAAATGTTTAACCTTTTTTGTGAAAATAATAAAAAAAACAGAAGTGATAAGCAGGTATAAGAACCCTGAATATTTTGTTCCTATAGCTAAACCAATACTTACCCCCGCAATCCATAAATATAAATTATCTTCTGTTTTGTCCCAAAGAATAATAGCGTAAAGGCTTAAAAAAACGAATAAACTTAGCCCTAAGTCAATATATGCTGTTTTCATTAAACCATATACAACGGGGGTCGAAATAAATAAAATAGCGGCAATGAGTCCAGTTTTTTTGGCATCAATCATACTGCCCAAACTATATATGCCTAACGCAGTTAATAATGCTGCAAAAGCATGGAATAAATGTGCTAATACATCATCATAAGCCATTAAAGCAAGCGAATAGAATAAAACATAGTTATGTGCATACAGCGGATAACGTAAAAAACTATTAACAGATAAGCCTTGGTTTTCAACATAATGTTTTGCATAAGGTAAATGATATGCCGTTTCATCCCAAGCTTGAGGTGGGGACAAAGGTAATATCATCAATGCGAGCCCAAGCAATAAGGATAAAGGAAAAAGCCAAACCCAATTTTTTCTAAATGTAGTGATCACATGTGTGTTAATTTCTTTAATTTCGCTCGTAAATTCTTTTAAGCCAATCCTAATAAAACTAAGCAATAATGCTATAAATATCGAAGCAAAGGTGTAAAGTGGGGTAAAGACTTGTAATAGGGCTAGTGCAAATAAAATAAAAATGATGATTCCCATACCCAAGCTGGTGTATAGAAAAATAATGCCTGAGGTATTCGGTTTACTGATACCATTTAATACCCCTTTACCCAAAATATAGGAAATGCTAGCAAATACTGTTAAAGAAAAATAATGAAGGAAAATAAAATAGGTTGTTTCCATAAAAGTTTTCCAAAATTTAAAAAATAAAATGACGTTGTATTGAGAATGAGGCGATAAAAAGGATTAATTCTGCTAGTATTTTTGCTGCGATGACATTCATGTTAAAACTTGTTATTAAGACATTGATCATCATATAAGATATAAGTCCTAGCAAGACCACTAAGAAAAAAAACTTTATAAGAGCATAAGACCAATTAGCGTGACTACGGAAAATAATATTTTTCGATAAGTAAAAACTGACAAGTGCGCCACCACTTCGTGAAGCTACTTGGCTTAACACAATATCACCAAAGATAGAAAATAAGGTAATGAATACAATATTATCTACTAAAGCGGTTACTAATCCAGCCCCACAATAACGTATAAATACAAAATAAATTCGCATTGAATCAAGTAACGGATTAAAGTGAGATCCTTTATTATTATTTTCATATACAGTTTGTATAGGAATTTGGGCAATAGCAGCTTTATTTTCTAATAAAGATGGGGCACGAACTAACGCTTCGGTCTCAAAGTCATAGCCATTGATAGGTATTTTAAGAGATTTTAATGCCAATTTTGATGGCCACGCACGTAACCCCGTTTGGGTATCAGTAAGATTTAGACCGGTTAAAAAACGAATAATAAAACGTGTTAATAAGTTTCCTATTAAACTTCTAAAAGGAATTTTTCCACGAAATTTTCTTATCCCTAAAATTAATTTATTTGGCATCACGATGGATTGCTGGGCGATATTTAAAATATCCGACGGTTTATGTTGCCCATCCGCGTCCGCTGTAATAATAGGTAGGTCTTTATTTTTTAATGAAATATAACTAAATCCTGTTTTTAAGGCAGCACCTTTTCCAAGATTTATAGCATGGTAAAGAATAGTAACTTGTTCAATTTTTGATAGTGCATCAAAAATAGTTTTGTACTCTGCCCCACTGCCATCATCTACAATAATGATGCTATTAAACACATTATGTTTATCAGACTTAATTAGGTGCTCTATTAACTTTAAAAGTGTGTTATCTGGTTTGTAAGCAGGTATTAGTAATATGGGCTTAATAATTTCTTTGTTTTTCATTAAGTAATGCTCAAAAAAATAAAATAGCCGCCAACTATAACCTTTTATTGGTTCAGAATAAAGCTCCTCAGCATGTCATACACAATTAAAGTTAGGGTAAATAGTACAGTATTTGACTCTCACCATTGGGATAACGAATCAAAAAGTCATCAATGCCATCGCCATTGGTATCAGCTGTGCTGATAAAATCAAGCCCACCTGCGGCTGCGCCACTATTGACTTGATAGGCGAGCAGGCCACGCGCAACTTGTCCATTAATCGTAATGTGTAATACGCCTTGATTATCGACATATAGATCGCTGGCATTCGGTGCGAAATCGACAATCGCTTGAATGCTGTCAATATCTGCGGGATAAGCTGCAAAGTTTTGTTGCCATGTTTGTCCTTGTACACGCTGTTGCAATTGCATTTGTTCAACACCGCTTGCAGGGCTGGCTTGCAGTTTTAATAATTGCATACCATCGAAATCTAAGGGGGTAAGGCTGAGCAAGCTTTGTAATTGTGGGCGCAATAATAAATAACCACCATTTTGTAACACTTTGATATTACCATTGGCTTGTGCTAATAAACTGGCTTGTAGCACTTGTTGTAAGGCATTGGGATTATTAATCGCAGGCGTAAAAGTCAATACTCGACCAGCATTGGTGACTAATTCCACTACCTCGTCGGCTAGTGGGTAAATACCCGCTTCGCGGCTGCTATTATCTTGTTTTAAGCGGGATGGGAGCAGACTAAAGCGTATCCCACCAAGGCTGATTTCGACAATACCATCAGCATGTTGAATAAAAGCCCCGCCACTTTGGGCAATCTCTGCAATGGCATTGATTTGTGTCAACAAGGCTGTGCCGCCAAATATCGCATCCTGGCTTAAATCCAATGCTAAACTGCTCGTCACTGGATCTTTGATCCGGCTAATAAAATTACTTAAATCTATGTCCGTTGGTACGAGTTCAGCACTAGCAAAACGTACTCCGGCATTGAATAATACCCCCTCGGCGATTTGCATCCCTTCGCCAAGAATGACGTTATACAAGTTTGCATTGCTACCAAGCGCTAAGGTATTTAGGCGTGCAGGCGCGTTGGCATCACCTTCAATACGCCCTTGTAAAGTGCCGCCGGTGATTTGGCTATTAGGGCTAAGTGTTGCGTGGGTGATCGTGCCTTGGTTAATAATACGACCGCTGAACGTACCCCCCCCTAAAATCGTGCTACCTGCACTAATGGTGACATTATGTAATATGCCTTGATTGGTAATCGTACCGCTCACAATGCCTTCATTGACCACACCTGTGCTGGTAATCACTACGTTTTCTAGGGTGTTGCCTGTATTATCGCGATTATCATTAATAATATTCGACGCAATTTCTAAACTATAGCTAGCTTGGTTTGGACTGGTCGGGTCGTCTTGATCGGCTGAGGTTTGAGCGCTGAAACTGGCAACCCCTTGGCTTTGGGGCACAAGACCTATGCGTAACACCGCCTCAGATTGATTGGCAAGGCTATCGATACGACAATTTAAGCGCATCGCTCCATCGGCTTGACAACTGCCAGCGGGAAAATCAATCGAGCTGACTTGTACCAAGGGCGAACCTTCAATGCCTAACTGCACATTGCTAGCATCGCTAGGACCGGTATTAACAATGCTGGCACGCAATTCGATGGCTTCACCACCTAAGATCAAAGTATCCCCATTGCTACTGAGGCTTAATTCTAAATTGGCATTTCCAGCCACGCGACTGCTTGCTTGTGCTTGATTATTCGTGTTGTCAGGATCCGCTTGTGAAGCACTCACGATTGCTGTGACAGGGTAGTCCCCTTGTCCTTGTGGTGTGGTATTAAGGCTGACATCAACACTGCGGTTTTTGGCAATCGCACCAATCGCACAGGTGAGCGTTTGCCCTATGTGTTCGCAGGCTTGTCCTTGATCTGACTGAACACTATCAAGGGCTAAATTAGTGGGCAATGTGACCGTTAGTAACACGCCTGTGGAGCCATCTGCACCAATATTGCGCACAGTGGCGTTGTAAATCACACTGGATCCAGCTTTAACGTTTTCTGGTGTTGCTCGTAATTCAACCAACACATCGGCTGAGGGTAAGCGGAATAAACTCAAGCTGTTGGCTGTCAGCGCTGCGGTATAAATATGTTGCCCCGCAGGACTGGTGAGCACTGCTTTTGCGCCGGTGAGTTGGCTGATATTTTCATCACCATTAGCAAAGCTATTGGATAGCGTTAATAAGCCCGTATTATTATCCCGCTCAAAACTCACCAAGGCATTGGCATTACCCGCCGCAGCATAAAGACTGTTTTGCCCAGCATTGATGTGTAAACCATTGACTCCGCTTAAACGAATGTCTGTCACACTGCTGACGTAGGTTAGTTGTCCATCCTGGCGAAAAATAGCAATGCTGTTATCTGCTGCCCCTGCGGTATAAACAAAACGGCTATCGGCACTAACCGTCACTCCTCCAGCTTGTTGTAAACCTGAAAAGCCTTTCAAATTTTGCTGATACGTCAACGCGCCCGTACTGGTATCGCGGGCAAAAACCACTAAGGCATGGTCGCTGATACTGACTGCATAGAGATAACGTCCATCAGGGCTTAAGGCTAAAGCATTCACGCCTTGCAAGCCTTCAATCCCCGCTTGTCCATTTTGATAGCTGGCAATCGACTCCAAGGTATTGCCTTGCTGCACGAAAGCAAGCACCGCATTAGCTGAAACCGCACCGACATATAGATGCGCACCTTGGGTAGCCATGCCATAGAGGGATAAACCCACAGGGCCTTGAATTTGCTGAGCAAAACTTAATAAGCCTTGCTCATCACGGTTAAAGACCACAATGCTGTTACTGCCAAAACTGGCAACATATAAACGGCTTTGATCTTCGCTCAAACGCAGGCTGCTAGGGTTATCTAAGCCAGCAATATTGTTGATGCCATCACGCACGACTTGTAACAGCGTCAAACCGCCTGTGCCCTCATGGCGTTGATAAACTGCCACGGCATCTTCTTGGAAACCTGCAACATAGAGATAAGCACCATCGTCACTGATAGCCATATCGCTTGCACCACCTAAACCCTCTACGCCAGCCACCCCGTTTTGATAAGATTCGACATAAAATAAATTCGGCGGCGCTAATACAGTAGTGCTCAGGCTAGCTTGATTATTATCTGGTGCTGCATCATTTTCAGCGGCGGCAACCGAGACACTGGTGTTGAGTGTTGTCGCGCTACTGGTGCTGATATTATGGCTAAACACCACGCTGGCATCGACAGCTAATTGCGTTAATTGGCAACTGATGGTTTTATCGACCACGCTACATTGCCCATTAGGCGGCTCGATGGTATTCAAATAAATACTGCCATCACCCAATAATTGGCTCAATTGAATATTATTGGCAATATTAGGACCGCTATTGGTCACGGTCACTTGATAGGCTAAATTTTCATCGACACCAATACTATTTGGCTCACCGCTGATATTCACACTTAAATTCGCCTGTGCTTCTCCGGCATTCAGACTTAAGCTGGCGCTATTATTCAATTCATTATTATCAAAACTATTGGTGCTAACATTGACGCTGTTGGTGATGGTATCCGCCGTGGTTGGTATCACACTGACACGGATATTAATGCTGCTCGATGGCGCAATATCACCCAAGCCACAGGTTAAATTGCCCGCATCTTCCACACAACTGCCTTGTTGGGGTAATGCACCGATATAGGTCACACCGCTAGGAATAGCACTACGTACCACAACATTAGCCGCGGTGGATAAGGTGCTGGGGTTTTTGATGCTGATTTGATAATCCAGTGCTTGATTCAAAATGGGCGCACTTGGCTCACTTGTCAAACTCACAGATAAATCCACTGGCTCACCGCTGACGGTAATCGAGGTGGTTTGTTGATTATTGCTTGTATCAACATCAAGGACATTGGCACTGACTTCCATGCCGCTGCTTAAACTGCCAGCGGCAATCGGCATCACCGAAATTTGCACCGTCATACTATTGGCAAGCGCGTCGACTGTGCCTAAATCACAACTAATCAAACCGGTACTTTTAAGCTCGCAAGGCTCGAGTTGATCCGGCGCGCCTGCATATTGACTAGAGGCGGATAAAAAACGGACAGACGCTTCGGGACTGAACTGTTGTTTTACAGTTAGCCCACCCGCCAAGGTAGCCCCGCTTTTTTGCCAGACCACTGCCGTATAAGTGACTGTCTCACCGACATTGACATCGTCTTTATCGGCAATCAAGCTCACTGCCTCCAAATCTGCACTGATCAGTTTTGCTTCAGAACTGATACTGCTGCTGTTATTGCTTTCATCTGGGTCGATGGTGTCACTGCTGACAGTGATTGTGCTTTGTAGGGTGCTGCTCAGACTTGGCGCGATAAGTTCTACTTTAATTTGCGCCTGAGAATTACCGTTAAGTGTGCCTAATTGGCAACGCAATAAACTATTAACTGGGCTATCGCAACTGCCTTGACTGGCAATGGTGCGATTAAAACCAACACCAGCGGGCAAAGTTTGCTCAATGATGACATTGTCGGCATTATCAGTGCTGAGATTACTCACTTCAAGGCTATAAATAAACTCACCCGAGATCACCACGGGGTCAATATTCACGCTAATGCTGGGAATTAAATCGGCTTTAGGAATGGTGGCAATAATTTGCGTGCCTGCCACCGTATTATTATTACTCACCACCGGATCGGGATCACCACCTTCAACACTAAAGCTTAAATTCTGTGTGCCCAAAGCTTGTGCTCGCGCGCTGATGCTGACCTCGACAGACTCAGCGATGGCAATCGTGCCAAGTTGGCAACTAAAATCACTGTTTTGCTGGCTGCAACTGCCTTGAGCTGGATTTAAGGTTTCAATACTTAAACCTGCGGGTGCATTACCGCTTAAAATCACCCCATTGCCAACACTCGGGCCTTGGTTACTAACCGTGATATTAAAACTGACCACATCATTCAAAGCGGCTAAACTGGGACTCGCACTGGCATTGACGCGTAAATCAGTTGCCGTGGTACTAAACAGGGCAATGCTATCGCTGGTTAGAGCAGCGGTATACAAATGCCGACCGGATTTGTCAATCACCAAGTCACTCGCCCCGCCTAAAGCGCCGCTGATATTAACACTGCCTTCTTTTAAATAATCTTTCAGCGTTAAGCTATTGCCAATATCAAAATCTGCCACTGCCCCACTGCTGTTGGCAACCGTATATAAATTGGCATCATTGGGACTGACGATAACACTGCGCACACCGACCAGGGCATCCGTATTTTGTAATTGCTGCTTAAAACTTAATGCCCCGCTGGCATCACGCTCAAACACCACCACGGTGTTATCAATGCTGGCACTAACAAACAACAGACTATCGGTGCTATTAAGGCTAAGTGAATACGCTCCGCGCAGCCCGTCGATTTCGTCTAAACCATCGACATAGCTTTTAACAAAACTTAAAGCCCCAGAACCTGCCCGCTGAAAATGGGTTACGCTGTGTTCTGTGAGGCTAACGACATAAAGATGCGCGCCATCGCTAGAAAGAACCAAACGGTTACTGTTATTGGTTCCGCTCACCCCTGAACCGTTTTGAATCTGTCCGCTAAAACTCAGCTCTCCCGTGCTGCTGTTACGGTTAAACTGACTAATCCCCGCACCACCGACATATAATTGCGCGCCATCAGGACTTAAAACCAGACTTGCTGGCGTTTGCAAACCACTGACACCGCCCACGCCCTCGCTTAGGGTTTGGGTGAGGTTCAACATCCCGCTACTGGTATTACGCGCAAATACATTTAGGCTGTTATCTAAAGTACCCAAAGCGTAGAGAAATGTGCCATCGCTGCTGATGCTTAAAGCACTGACCCCGTTTAAGCCGCTGATGCCGCCAGCCTCATCGACTACTTGCCCAACCAAACTCAAACGCCCATCGGTATCATCGCGCTGATAAATACCAATGCTGTCAGCATTAAACCCGGCACTATAGATAAAGTTATCATCCGGGCTGATAGCCAAGGCAATCGCGCCATCCAAACCACTGATACCGTTTTTGCCCTCTTGCCAACTATCAATCAGGCTCAAACTCCAAGCACTAGGACTCAAGGTAAATAAGACCAACAACAAATAATAGAGCATCGGATAAGGGTAGCGCATAACAGTTCTCAACAGCGAATAAACGGGAATGGCAAGGATTATACCTCAGCTACAGAGAAAACGAAGCCGTAGGGGATTAATGCGAGATTGTGAGGGATGAGAGTGTTTAGAAGAAGGTTAAATTTAGTTCCGTTTGGGTCTGGCTAAAGCCAGATTGTCGAGAGGCTAGCCTGTTTGCACCCGCACAATATGGCCTTTAGCTTATACCCAATCCAATCAAATGCTGATAAATGCTCACGGTCGTTTGGTTTTGATTGGCTCAGGCGATTGTGTCAAATGTTGAATTTTGGCCTGATATTGACGTTTGCTTTGCTGTGTTTGAATAAAGAGATAATTGGCAAAATCCGGGTCGGCTTGGGGTCGTTGGCAATGTGGGTTTTCATAATTAAATTCGGGGCTAACTTTTCCGGTGATATTATCAACTGCAATCAAAACCGAAACTGGTGGGCGACAATGAAATAAATCCGTGCCTTGTGCGCCACCGGTGGGGAAAAATAATAAGGTTTTGGTTTTTTTCGCTGGGTTTTCTGGGTTCTTTTGTAACACCATTGGCACTTCTATTTCTTGCCCTCGTAGCATAGCCAGTCGGCGCGCATGTTTGAGCATGGCGATGACTTCGCGTGTTTCGGCTTTGAGTTTTAGCGATTGATTGTCGTGTAATCGAGGAACCACCATCGCAGTCATCAATGCAATCAATGCTAAAACAATAATTAATTCGAGTAAGCTAAAGCCTTTCGACATAAAATTTTCCATCAAGCTGCTGTCTGTTACCAGTTATCTTTTGTTGATAACAAAACATATTAAAGAATATAAACTGGGTGAGTATTCTATAGTTATTTGGGAGAAATGAAATGTATTGGCGTTATCTAATGATCCATTTGCTGCTACTTTGGAGCAGTATCAGTGCCGCTTGGCAACTTGAAGTTCGCGACGAGAAAATTTATGTCAGCAGTGAGAGTGCTTATCAAAGTGTCGATGTCTATTTGGCATGGTTTGACATGGATGCGCCTTTGGATAAGGCGATTAGCACTTGGAGCATCGAACAGCGTTGGCAAGTAGGTGTGCAGCCTGTCAGTGTTGAACCTTTAAATATCAGCCCCTTTAAGGCTATTTTTGTCGATGAAGTCCCACGCGCTTGTGTAGAAGGACATCGTTGCTTTTTAGCTTTGCTAGCCACCGAACCGACACAATCACCTTTAGAGGTAGCTAATTGGCAAGCAAGCATGGTTTTGCCACTTTCTCCCAATGCTGCTTTTGAGCGTCTACCAGGACAAGTAGGTTTTAGTAACAATAGCTCAAGAACAAACTATGACAATATTAATTATTTAGACGGTGGTGACGGAACCTTAGCCATGGATGATGGCGCAGTACCTGCTCCCAGCGCCCCTACAGAAGCGGATAAAAGCAATGATGCCACCGCCGCTAATTCAGATAACACCGAAAAACCCGATATTTTCCGTTATATTGATGACAAACTCCTGTATGCCAACAGCGCGGCTAAACGTTTACAAATCATTGATTTAAGCCAGCCCTCACAACCTGAGTTAAAAATAAATCATCCGCTGGCACAACAACCGAAAGAAATTTATGGTCTCAATAACTTCTATGTTTTATTACAAAGCCAGTGGCAACAACAAGCGAAACAAACCCAAATTGACGTATTTAGCTATGATGATGCGCTAGCCTCGGACAATTCTTTAAAACAAGTCAATAGCTTGGTTTTACCCGGTTTATTACAACAATCTCGCCGCCGTGATGATGTCATTTATGCGGTTTTACAAGGCAACCAAGAAGCGGTTATTTATCCTGAAATCTCAGATACCAAAATTGCCGTTGACAGTGATATTGTTTCTACCGATTGGCAGCAAATGCAAGTACAAGCCTTGCGCTTAGATGCCTTTGGCAATCTGGACAGTGTGGGACATGCGACTATTAGCGGCTATGATGCCAAAATCAGTATTTTTGCTGATCATCTCGTCGTCACCCATCAACGCCCTTATGATTGGGGCAGCAGCCAAATTGATGTGTTTGATTTAAGCGACAGTAGCGCACCCTTGCGCCCCTTAGGCACCATTCGTGTACCAGGTTATGTGCCCTCGGAATTTCATGTCAGTGTCCGTAATCACTATCTACACGTCGTTTACCAAAACAGTGACCGTGCCCAAGGCAGCCATTTAGCCATTTATGATCTCGCCAACACACAACTGCCTTTAGTCGGTGAAGTCGGCGGTATTGCCCCCGGTGAGCGTTTATATGCAACTCGTTTTAATGCCGATTATGCGTATGTGGTGACCTTTTTACAAACCGACCCTTTATGGGTAATCGACCTTGCTAACCCAGAAGCACCGAAAATTGTCGGCGAACTTAAAGTCCCCGGCTGGTCAGAAAAAATGTTCTTCAATGACGGACGTTTATTTGCCATCGGTTATGATGACCGCGCTGGACGTGAAGTTAGCTTGAGCTTGTTTGATGTTCAAGACCCGACCAACCCTCAAGTATTAGACCGCTTTACCCCAGAGAGTAATAGCGATAGAACTTATACTTATTCCCCAGCCATTGACGATGAACGGGCTTTACTACTCAATTGGTCACGGGCTTTTGCTGCTGTGCCTATCAATAACCACAACGACGCGAATCGCTTACACCTAGTCAACTTTGATTTAGATATGTTTGTCAATCGGGGCAATGTGGTCTTGCCTGAGACTGCCAATCGTAGTTTTATCATTGATGAAACCCATTTAGGCGTGCTAGGTAACGACAATTTCTATACCGTTGCATGGGGCACGGACACCAAGCCCAGTCTTGAAGCAACGTTACCTTTAGCGCGACGTTTGGATCAAGTATTAATGCAAAATACCCAGCCTTGGGGCGTGAGCTTTAATGCTAAGGGCACACAACAAGCTTTACATGCCTTAAACCCAGACCAAAGCGAAGACAATTTACACTTGAACGGCAAACAATTTGATCTGCCATCGCTTCAATATGCCAACCGTATGGATATGAATGCCGATTATGTTGCCATCTCACAAAATTATCCTTTTAGCTTACAAATGCTAGATCTGCACACAGGCTTGGTAAGCGATGCCTTAGTTTTAGACAATATTAATTATTCAGCGCACAGTTGGTTAAATGAGAATGTCTGGTATCAAAGCTATGCCTATCATCACAATCCTTATGCTGAGCCTGAATTAGCTATAAAAACAGCAGATGTTTTACCACAAAGCAAAAGCTTACTATATGAAGACAAATACCAAAACCAATGGATACTGCGTACCTTTAGTAATGATGCCGGTAAAATCAAAGCACTGAATACTTATATCACTCCAGGCGCTGTTATAGGACAAAATAGCCAGGGTGAATTTATCAGTTTTGAAACTAACCGTCTGGGACAATTACGCCTAAACCGTTTGGCAGCCGTGAGCACAGGCTTGCGTTTATTACAAACGCAAGATCTGGCTTGTCAGCAACAAACGCCTTTATATGCCGATGATGTACTTTACGTTCGCTGTGAAAATACGCAAGGTCAATATGATTTGGTACAAATTGATGCGCGTAATTTGAGCGTATTACAAACATTTGCTTTGCCAGAAAATTATCAAGCAAGCCGGGTTAATGAAGACGTATTGTTCCTGCGTCCCAATTATAATTACTATTACCCTTACCCAGTGGATGATATTGCCATTGAACCTGCGATGATGTCTCGCACTGATATAGCCGCCAACAGCATGATTGCCCCGGATTATAATTATGTCGAGCGTCCTTGTTTATTGGTCAAAATGACACCTGATAATTTGGAGACCTTACACCAGTTCGACACTTGTCCAGGTGAGCAACAGCTAGGTTTTAACGCCAGCAGCGCTTATGTGGCACGGGGGTATGAACCGGTGGAAATTATCCGTTACTAAAACCCATAGACGCAGCTTTGCTGCGTCTTTGTTCATTAGGCCAATGACAGAAGCGGGACTTTAGTCCCACTCAAATGCAGTTGAATCCGGCATGACCACTCTTTTTGACAGCATTGTTGCTTATGAGCTAAAGCTTACTTGCTTGGAAACACAATTGCTGTCCCATGTTTGATAAAGAAAAAATAAGCAACTGCAAAATAAAGCGGCATAACTAACTGCTGGCTCATAATTTTCTGCGGCTTTATTTAACTGATTGCTAGCAGCAAGTGTGAGAAGTAGTAAGGCGGGTAATGATAAGGCTAAGCTAGCACTTAAAAATCGACTAAAAAAATACAGCAATTGTTCAGCTTGAATCCATATCAGCCAAGCAATATTTCCTACCCACGCTAATACCAAACCCAAGCTAATTCCCCAAACCAGTTTTGAAGTCGGTCTTTCATCGGCAAAAGCATAAAAGTTGGAAACAATAGCAAAAAGACCAAAACCAACATTTCCCAAATATCTGGATAATTATTTCTTAGTTCTATGCCCAACATTATGATAAAAACATAAAAAAATGCGCGTAATAATTCTTTGAGTTCTTTAAATCCCATTTTTTATAGCCGTTTTAAAAAAAGTATTAATTGATGTGACACACCAAACCAATTTTGCCACAATAAGACGCTTTTCCACCTGCTTAGTGATGTAGCCGTGGAGCAATGGCGGTTTTTTATGCCCTCAAGGCATAAAAAGAAGCCTTTGCATAACATCAATCAATCAATTGCTGAGAGATTTTACTCACAAGCTCAAGGCATTAGGAGAACCTGTGTATGATGTGTGGAATGAATAATGGGGAGGCCGCAGCTTCTGTTGTAGGTGCTTTTATTGCGACATTGCTAGCCTCTTTTTTTAGTTATACCATATTAGAAGAAGAGCGTATCCCTATGATTCTTGCCTCTACAGGGGCCTCTGCTATGCTAATTTTTGCTTTACCGCATAGCCCTGTATCGCGACCTTGGAACCTTGTTGCAGGTCATGTTGTCTCGGCAATTATCGGTATTACTTGTTTTCTTGTCATTCCCAGCCCTTTATTTTCCTCTTCGATTGCGATTGTGTTAGCCATGGTCTTTATGCATTGGTTTCGTTGTATGCACCCGCCAGGTGGAGCAACAGCGGTAACAGCAGCTGTTGGTGGGACATCAATTGAATCATTGGGTTATGCTTTTGTCATTATGCCGGTTTTTTTCAATACAATTATTCTCCTATCAATTGCCATGGCGGTCGGTATGTTAAGAGAAGAAAACCCGTTTTATCCCAATGAAAATTAATGATTTATATTTAATTCATATACAATTTTATTTTGTGAATACAATTGTATATGAGCCTAATTCACTTCAGGGTCTGTTAAATAGCGATGTTACGCACTGAGCTAGTTTTTGCCGCAATAAGGCACAGAAAGAAGCCTTTACGTAACATCAGTTAAATAGCTTTGTGTTGCCAATCTTGTATTCGCGGCATTAAATACCCCACCAATAACGGCACACCAATTTGCCCCCGCCTGTTGCAGCTCTGTTACATGTGTAGGCAAAATCCCACCAATGGCGACAATTGGACAATCGAGTTTTGCTCGGGCTTCTCTTAAAACCGATAAGGGGGCAGGTTTTGCCTCAGGTTTGCTGCTGGAGGGGTAAAAACGCCCAAAGGCGACATAATCAGCCCCTTGTTGCATCGCCGCTTGAGCCAGTGTGATTTGTCCATAACAAGAGACACCAATAATTGCTTGTTGCCCCAGTGTTTGTCGAGCTTCTTTTAAGTTCATGTCATCTTGTCCTAAATGCACGCCGTCTGCTCGAATGCTTTGTGCCAAGTTGACATCATCATTAATTAAAAAAGGCACTTGGTAATGCTGGCATAAACGTTTTAGCTCCCCAGCTTCCCTCAAGCGTTTAGCGCTGTCTGTTGATTTATCGCGATATTGTAATAAACCCGCGCCAGCACTCAAACTTTGTTCGACTTTTTCATATAACCGAGCGCTGCTGCTTTGCGCTTGCGTGATCAAATACAAGCCGCCTTTTTTTAATCTGGGTAGCCTTTCATTTAACATTTTTATAATCCCCTACTTTTTTTATGTTTAAACCCCTTGTATCCTGACAAAAAGACAGGATATACTGACAACTCGACACCCAACCTAGGTAGCGCTTAGTCGGTCTAAAAGTCTGCCTAAATAACCTTGAGGATACTCCCATGAAAAAAACCCAAACCATCGCTGCTGCTATCGCTTTAGCCCTGAGTTCTTCTTTTGCTTTTGCTGGTGACATGGCAGCTGCGGCTAAAGATGCGGCAGCTACCGCAGCAGCACCTGCTGTTGAAGCAGCTAAAGACGCAGCGGCAGCGCCTGCTGAAGCGGCTAAAGAAGCAATGGCAGCACCTGCTGAAGCAGCTAAAGACGCAGCAGCAGCACCTGCTGAAGCGGCTAAAGACGCGGCAGCAGCAGCGGTTAAAGACGCAGCTAAATAATAGCTGTTACGCACTAAGCTAGTTTTTGCGTAACATCATCAGCTAACTAGTGCGCTATTAGATAAAAAGGCACAGAGTTAAAGCTGTGCCTTTTTTATTGGCAATAAGGTTTTAAAGCGTTGACCAAAACATGCATACCTGTGGCTAAATGCTGCGAGACACTGTTTAAATCGCGTTGATTTAGGGTTAATAGGCGCTGTTTTTTTACCGCTGGACTGTGTTTTAACAAGGGATGTTGGCTAATTTTGTTCCGTGCTTGCACAAAGGCACTTGGCTCTGAGGGAATAATAATAATCTCTGGCTGCTGTTGATAGACCCATTCCAATTGTAAACGCTGATAGCCCTCAATTGTTTTAGCGACATTTTCCACACCTAAATAATCTAATAGTGCCTGAAAAATTGTCTCTCTTCCCGCCACATATCCCCACTGGTCATAACTTAACAGCGCAGGCAACTTGCAATTTAGCGCGGCTTTGCTCTGGGCTAAACTTGATCGGAATTGTTGAATAAGATTCTGAGCTTGTGTCGGACGGGCTAACAGTGCGCCTATTTGGGTTATATGTGTTTCTATATCGCTTAAATTTTCAAAACGACTAAGATAAAAACTCGGAATCTGGGCTTTGTCCAAAAAGTGGCGAATTTCAGCTTGATTATAGCTTGCCAATATTACCAAATCCGCCTTAAGGCTGATTATTTGCTCAACATCGTGAATCTGGGGATAGGCTTTGGCTGCCTCGCTGATATAACTATAACGCGGGTTTTGCGCCAATGGGCTTAAAGCGGCGATTTGTTCAGGTTTAGCTAAGGCAAGCAACATTTCATCGCTTGCCAAGGTATAAGAGACAATGCGGCTCGGTGCTTGTTCAAGCTGCAATGCTTGCCCCTGATCATCAAAGACTTTCAGTGCAAAGCTGTTATGCGCCAAACACAGCCAGCAAAAAAGCTTAAAAACCGATGTCATTGATGCTAAAGATAGCCGAGAACATGACCACAACCACCGAGCCGACCACGCCGCCTAAAACCACAATTAACAGCGGCTCTACCAAGGCGACCATGCGCCCGGTTTGTTCGCGGACATGATCATCAAAAGATTCGGCAAGTTTTTCCAAAATCTCGGCGGTACGTCCTGATTCCTCGCCGACAATCACCAACTGTGGCACCATGATCGGGAATTTGCCCATATCGGTCAGCGCCTTGCCCAAACTTACACCTTGGCGCACGTCTTCTTCGACTTTTGCCAGTTCTTCGGTTAATACTTGGTTTTCCATCACACCTTTGGCAATGTGTAAGCCCCGCAACAAAGGAATGCCAGAAGATAACAACGCGCCCAAGGTACGGCAAAAACGTGAGGTTTCGGCTTCTAGCAACAAATTGCCCAGCAAGGGCACACCGAGGAGAAATTGATCGCGACCCAAGCGTCGCTCTTCTGTACTATCGAGAAAACGCCAAAAATACCAAAATAAAAATGGCAGCCCCAGCAGCATCCAGCCGTGGGATTGCAAAGCACGACTGGTAGCGAGTAAAAAGGCGGCAGAGTCGGGAATCGCATTGCCCATGTCTTCAAAAAGCCCGGCAAATTGCGGTACAACAAAAACAAGCAAACCGACCACGCTTAAGACCCCAACCACAGCCAAAATCATCGGATAAATTAATGCAGAAATAATGGTACGACGGGCTTGATCCGCCTCGGCGAGAAATTTACTCAAACGCGGCAACAATTTATCCAAAATTCCACCCTCTTCGCCTGCGTGTACCATATTGATATACATACGCGAAAACACGTTTTCATGATTGCGTAGCGCGTCGGCAAGGCTGCTGCCTTCTTTAATTTCGCGGCGCAAATCAATGATCAGGTTTTGCATCGCTTCTTTTTTGGTCGTGCCCTCGAGCAATAACAGCGATTTATCCAAAGGCACATAGGACTCGACCAAGGTGCATAAACCCTCGGTAAAATCAATCAAATCGCGGTTATTGATGCCACTGCGACCACCGCTTTTATTTGCGGCTTTGCCCTCGGCAACTGAGATTGGAATCAGCTTGCGGGTTTGCAAAATCGCCAACACTTCTTGCTGGTTTTCCGCACTCAGCGTGCCTGTGTGGGTTTGTCCTTGCGGGTCACAGGCAGTAAATTGGTATTGTTTTGATGCCATCGCCTCAATTACTCAATAATTCTTGCCACAAACGCTGATACGCCTGCACAGAAGGGCTGTCGGCATCGGCATAATCCATCACCGGCGCACGCTGAATCCCCATGCGTTCGATTTCGGCGGCATAAGGCACGAAGGCGGCAAAAATATCAGGATATTGTGAGCGTAGCCCTAACAAAATTTGTTTGTGCAGTTGCCGACGCTGATCAACCATAGAGAAAAAGGGGCGAATGCGAATTTGACCTAAACTTTCACCTTCATCATCACAAAAATCATTGAGTTGTTTTAAGGTGCGTAAGGATAAAGTGGTCGGAATCACGGGGACAAGCAGAGCATCGGCAGCGCGGAAAATATTTTCTGAAAGTATGGAAATACTCGGCGGACAATCGAGAAAAATATGCTCATATTCCTCGGTTAAAGGACGCATAATTTTTTTCAATAAGCGCGTGGGATGGCGTTTTTCATTCAAACTCACGTCCAAATGCCGATAAGAAAAATCGGCGGGCAATAAATCTAAATTCGGAAAATCACTGCCTTTGATCAAATCATCCAAGGGTTTTTTCTTCGATAAGACCCGCTCACGCCCGCCTTTGATTTTGGGCTTGACGCGAAAATAATAACTCGATGCCCCTTGCGGATCTAAATCCCACAACAAGGTCGAATAGCCATTTAAGGCGGATAAATAAGCGAGATTAACGGCTGAGGCGGTCTTACCTACACCGCCTTTAATACTGTATAAGGCATAAATACTCACGCACTCTCCTCCTTAAAAAGCTGTTTGTATAAGGCTTTATCCGCTGAAAAAATTTGGAAACAAGCGGCAAATTCCGAGCGTTTTTGCGCTTGCCCGTCCAAAAGGGTCGCACTTAATGCGCCCATTGCCATCAAAGTGGCGCTGTTGGCACGATATTGATTTTGCATTTGTTCAGCAAAGGCTTGAATTTGCTCGGCCTGAACTTCAAAATCTTGAAAATCGCCAAGATTATCTTGTAAGATTTTTAAGTTTTTAATTAGCGGTTTAATCTCGGTTTTATCGTACAGGCTTTGAAAAAACTCTAATAAATAGCGTAATTTTTTCGCTAACTTACGCAAATCGTGTAAAGCTTCGGCGGGCGAGTCATCATCAATCACCTTGCCTGTTTTTAAGAGACGTTGCGCGGCTTTCCAAATCCGTCGATTGGCGACGGTTAAAATATCAATCTTGGCATTGGGCGCATCATCGCTAGAAATGACGGTTTCTTTATCGAGAAAATCTTGCCAATCTTGCATCAAAGCTTGATAACGTTTGCCTTCTAATTCATTCTTAAGCATGGCGTGGCAAATCTGTTGATGCTGGGTTAAAAACTGTTTAAATGGTTCTAAATCCGCTTGCATTGCCTCGGGTAGGCGCTCTCTATAGGTCTCAAATTTGAGTAAATAGACATCGGCATCCCGGGTCGGGCTGGTGGTTTGGCTCAGCCACGCCAGTTCGGTTTTTAAAAAGCCCATTTGTTCGGGGGCAAATGCACCTTTAACTTGGCTAAGAAGCGCCCGACTACGCCGCCCAGCGACGCGAAAATCATGTAAATATTCGCTATCGATGCCAGCACAAGTCCCGGCATAATTACGGTTTAGGCTATTAGCTAAATGTCCGAGAATCACTCGGCAAGCACTATCGGTATTGAGTTCAGGCGTTAAGTCCAGACGCAATTTGGCGCTGTAATCATTGGCTTTTAGCCCCGCGAGTTTCAAACAGCGTTTTAATAAATTTTTCGGTTTTTGTGTATCTAAGCCCAGTTCTTCAACCCGTGCTTGCATCAGTTCATAAGGTTTGTGATAGCCGCGAATCGGCTCGATATCTAAACTGATCGGCAAGTTATCCTCAAGACTGATTTCGCCCTCGATCTGGTAATAAGTGATATAAAGCCGCAGCATGGTTTTGTCGTAGCGATTTAAGCAATTGTATTGCAATACCCGCACATCTAAACTGAGTTTTTCTTCCAAAGAACGCATAGCTAAAATGGGCTTGAGCGCGCTTTGCCAATCGTGCGGCAAATCCTCAGCAAATACGGGCGGGATTTGTGAGCTAGCGCTGTGGGTTGCTGCGGGGTTTTGTTGCCAATACAAACGGGTCTCAGCCACTTTGTCTTCGCTATAAACAGCTTGTTTGGCTTGATATAAACGCCAATCAAAACTGTCATAATAACGGCGCTGGTGTACCGATTCCGAGGCTTGTTCAAACCAAAAGGCATCGGAGTTTTCAAGCAGGATTTCAAGTGCCTTATCATCGGCTAATTGATAATGTAGACTGGCTAATTTCATAATAACTAACCTTAGGCAAAATAAAGAGGTATAAAGGCGGTGATATAAAGACCACACAAGCCCCGTAGATTAGCATGTTTCCGGCATTGAAACCAATGCTATCCTAGTCTGTTCAGCAATTCTCAATAAGGGAATAAAATCCGAACGGACCATCATTTAGATGAAAACCTGTGGTTGCTATTGTTAGCGCAGGAAGAACACGGTGGAAAATTGAAAATGAGCGAATACCAATACTACAAATTTCAAGCCATTGACCAAAGCACAATAAAATGCTGTCCATAAACTCTCCAGCCGTGTCGAGGTAAATGCACGTTTTGTTTACAACTACGGAAATTTTACCAGCGATGAGGAAGGCTTAATATGGGGTTACGATGATGCCATGTTGTACATAACGAATTGGGGCACGCGGTAATTGTTGCTGCGTTTTTCGCTGGCGGAAATGGATTCCAAAGCCTTGGGTGCGTACAGCATCGAGGATATGATTAAACTTGCTTCGCAACATGACAAGTTGTTATTGAATATGGACTTTCAGGGAGTTGATGCAAGTGCTTGGTTAGAAGGTGAGGGCTGATTATCGTCTTTGTTAGAGTTACGCGAGACCCGCAGCGGGGAGATTTGCACCTGTTATATTTGGCTTGGTTGAAAGCTTTTGATGATAATGACGAATATGAAGGTCTAGCTGAGAATGCGTTAAAGCCACCTGTGCCTGCGGGGTTGCAAGAATTATCCGAGGCATACAAGGCGTTTATTGAGTTGTTTGATTTAGATAGGGGGGTTGCTGGCAGCAACAGCCCAACCTTGACTGAACCCTAAAGAGGTTGTGTTTGTCATTACGCAAGCCTTTCAGGCTTGAATTGATAGGGGTGTCTTGTCCTAGGGTAGCGGCGTTGCCGCTACCCTAGGCTGAGATACTAAACTCCATTGGAGTTCATGGTTTAGCCAGTTAAACTCGCAAACAAGGTGGGTAGTTTTTCAGGCAATCTATCGACATTGTCGATAATGGTGTAATTATTCTCACCAAAAATACGCTTCACATACGCATCCGCGTTCGGGTCTAGGGTTAAGCAATAGGTTAAGACCCCTGTGGTATACAACTCTTCCACGGCTTTTTTGGTGTCGTGGCGCAGATGTTGTGGATCGCGCTCGTCGATGTCCGCAGGCTCGCCGTCGGTGACCAATAAAATCAGTTTGCGACGTTCTTGCTGTTTGAGCAAATGATTACCAGCATGGCGCAAGGCTGCACCCATACGGGTAGAAAGACCGCCTTTCATGCCTGCCAGTTGTGCTTTGGCATCGTCATCAAAGTGTTGGTTAAAATCTTTGAAGCGATAGTATTGCACATCATGGCGACCATCCGAGGCAAAGCCGTGCAGGGCAAAGGGATCACCGATGCCCTCAATCGCTGTTGCCACCAAGGTAGCTGCCTCGCGGGTTAGCTCTAAAACGGTTTTATCCGAACCTTGCATGGCTTCGTTGGTCGATTCGGATAAATCTAGCAGCACCACCACGGATAAATCACGATTTTTAATTACATTACGCATGGTAATACGCGGATTAGGCTGCTCGCCCATACGCAAAGAAATCATTGCATCAACAGCAGCGTTAATGTCAATTTCGTCGCCGTCTTCCATATTACGCACCCGTTGTACGCCCTCTGGAGTCAGTAAGTCGATGATTTGCTTGATACGGTAGGCAATCGGTTTGTATTCATCCAAAATCATTTGGATAATGTCGAGAGAGCCTTTACCTTGACGGCGCTCATACACGGTTGCCCAATCAGGACGGTGCAATTGGATTTGATAATCCCATTCTTGATAATGGAATGGATCAGAAACGGGTTCTTTACCCCACATCTCGTTGAAGCTTTGGGTTCTATCATCCAAAGAATCTTCATAAGGACGCATTTCGGTGCTGCAAATCCAAACTTCTTGCGCATCATCGCCTGCGAGTTCGCAATCGACTTCATTCGCCATTTCAATCACACTGACGTGTTTGCGGACTTGGCGTTGGCTGGCCGCGAGGTATTCTACCCCTTGTTTGTTCCAGTCAAATTCGTTAAATTCCCAGACATAACGGTTATCGTCACGGTAAGGGATACGAATGCGCTCTAAAATCCGTAAACTGGGAACTTCACGACGTTCAGCAAACAGGTGGAATAATTCCATGCCCATATGCCATGAGTATTGGTTATCATCTTGTTTAGCTTCAATCTCTTCATGGAATTTAGCCACAAAACGCGTCACACCAGCATCTTCGCTTGTGACGCTATTATCTAACAGCATCAGGGCAATATGCTCAAGCATCAGCATGGTCGGGTGTTCGACTTCTTCGGCTTGATCAGCAACTAGCAGTAGTTCACGCCAAAGTTTTTTCAGCCCTGGGAAATCTTGACCGGCTTTATATTCAACCCGTGCATCTTCCATAAAACCAATGAAAAACATTTGTGCCGGGCTGAGTTGTTCGGCTGAAATCGCCGAAGTGGCATAGCACATGTGTGATGCCATGTGTGCAGCGGTGGCACGATATAATTCTAAGCCTTTGATGTCGCCGATGTCATCAACCGCATCGGGCATGTGCAAGATACGATCTTCGAGGTAAGGACGAAAATCGGTGTAATCTGCCCCAGTTGGGCGCAGGAAGAAATCCCGACCCCATAGGGCGCGCAGATAAAAATTCAGTTTGCGTTGGTTTTTGATGAACAAAACCCCACGCCGTTCTTTTTGTAGGACCGCACGACTGTCGGCTGATTCTAAATTAAAGTAAGCAGTTAAGTTCTTAAAGTCACGGCGATAGGCTTGTGTGCCAAATTGTGACCAACGACGTAAACCACTGAGGGTCAGTTTTGAGAGTAATTCATCAACATGGTTCAGCATCGGGCGCAAACCACGGGCAGCCGTGGAAGCGAGCTGATGGATGAGGGTTAAATAACCGCGCAGTAATTGGGCATCGCCAAGGTTGCGTGAGGCGCTGGGCAAGGTGCTAAATAAGAGGGAAATCACTTCTCCAGAGGTCATGGAGGAGAGTTTCATGGCCGCGCTAATGCAGTCGGGAATAATATCCTCGCCACATTCTTTGGCAACCAAGGGCATTTCTTGTAGATAAGAGATGACCAAATCACTGCCACGCCCGAGCTTAGTTAGGGCTTTTGCGCCATCCATGTAGTCAGTCAGACCCACAGGCGACATGATGTGCGCTGCTTCGTGGAAGGTTGCATCCAGTACTTCCCGAATTTCAGGTGCAGCTGCTTCTAAAAATTCTTCGTAATCTTCAAGGGTTATTTTTGGCATGGGGGATCACCGCAATCATCAGTAGCGCAAAACAGACAGCAGAGAGTAATCGTTTACTCTCTGCTATTGATAAGACTTAGCCGAAGAAGGTTTGTACGGCTGCGTCTAGGGTGTCGCGCATGTCAGGATCGTCGGTCAGCGGCGTAACCATAGTCATGCTGCAAGCGGCTTGTGGTGCTACGCCTTTGCTGATTAATTGACCTGCATAAACTAACAAACGGGTAGAAATCCCTTCATCCAATCCGTGACCTTTAAGGTTACGCGCACGGTGAGCGATTTGTACCAGTTTAGCTGCGGTTTCCGCATCAACACCCGATTCTTTAGCCACAATCGAGACTTCAATTGCTTCTTGAGGATAATCAAAATCCAAACCGCCAAAACGTTGTTTGGTTGATTGTTTTAAGTCTTTCATCAAGCTTTGATAGCCGGGGTTATAGGAGATAACCAATTGAAAATCAGCATGGGCTTCGATGAGTTCACCTTTTTTATCTAAAGGTAAGCTGCGACGATGGTCAGTCAACGGGTGAATGACGACGGTGGTATCTTGGCGAGCTTCAACGACCTCATCAAGGTAGCAAATCGCACCCATGCGAGCGGCAGTAGTTAAAGGGCCATCTTGCCATTTAGTGCCATCTTTATCGAGTAGGAAACGACCAACCAAGTCAGAGGCGGTCATGTCTTCATTACAGGCCACTGTGATAAGCGGGCGTTGGAGTTTCCAAGCCATGTATTCGACAAAACGCGATTTACCGCAACCCGTCGGGCCTTTGAGCATCATTGGCATACGGGCGTTATAAGCTGCCTCGTAAAGTGCAATTTCGTCTTCAACCGCTTCGTAATAAGGTTCGTTTTGGATAAGATATTGGTTTACATCAACGCTGGTGTTGGACATCTTTAAGTTTCCTATGGCGTTTTGTGAGTTTAAGGCTTAGCCTTCATCATCGGTTTCAAATGCACCGTCCCAGCCTGCCTCTTTGGCAATGCGAACAGCTTCGGTATGAATTGTACGATGACGTTGTGCAAGGTCGTCTGGGAGGTGGCTAACTAGGCAGCCATATTTATCCCATTCGGCATTGACTTTATCGATAAGGGCATCGATTCCTGCAAAGTTCCAGCCTTCACAAGTTTCTGTTTCGGGTAAGAGACCAAAGACCCAAGCATCGCGGATAATTTTACCTATCGCTGTCATGCCGCCGAATAGGTCATTGTCGATACCGACGTAGGTTTTTGGTTTTTTCATAATTGTGTCATAAAGGGCACAAAACCCCACAACACCGAGGTATTGTGAGGTTTTTATACTCAGCTAATGCTTAGTATTTGATTTCACCACGGTAGATAACCATAGATGCACCAGCAGACTGGGCATAGTTATCAAAGCCTAACAGGCGTACATGGTTGTTAGGATGTGCAGCATGACATGCTTCACATTCTTTTAAGATAGCATCAATGTCGGTTTCACCGAACATTGGTAACTTCCACATATACCAGAAATTTTGGAACGCATTTTCAGGTTCACAATGCTCAACGCCAGGGTTCCAGCCCTTGCTGACGAGATATTCGATTTGTTGGCGAATTTCGTCGGCGGTCATTTGTGGCAAATAAGAGAAAGTTTCAAACTTACGGCTTTCAGTATTGCTTAAGCTTGATTTATAATCTTGCACATTACTCATGCGGATTAACTCCTTGATTTAGTCAAATTCTGAGGGCAAGTACCGAAGCACTTGCCCAAACTCACAGGCTAAAACTTAGCTTATTTGTGAGAAACGTCCAATTTATCAACGGTATCGAATTCGAATTTGATTTCTTTCCAAGTTTCCATCGCCGCACCCAATTCTGGGCTATGTTTAGCCGCATTGGTGAGGATGTCTTTACCTTCTTTTTCGAGTTCACGACCTTGGTTACGTGCTTGAACGCAAGCTTCAACCGCAACACGGTTAGCAGCCGCACCAGCAGCGTTGCCCCAAGGATGACCTAAAGTACCGCCACCGAATTGAAGAACAGAATCATCGCCAAAGATGTTCACGAGCGCTGGCATGTGCCATACGTGAATACCACCAGATGCGACAGGGATAACGCCAGGCATTGAACCCCAATCTTGGTCGAAGAATAAACCACGACTACGATCTTCTTTCACATAAGAATCACGCATGGTGTCGATCCAACCCAAGGTTGCTTCACGGTCACCTTCGAGTTTACCAACAACGGTACCTGAATGCAGATGGTCACCACCAGAGAGACGTAAGACTTTGGTCAATACGCGGAAGTGGATACCGTGGTGAGGGTTACGATCAAGTACTGCGTGCATCGCGCGATGGATGTGCAATAACATGCCGTTATCTTGACACCATTGGGCTAATTGAGTGTTAGCTGATAAGCCACCAGTCAAAAAGTCATGCATGATGATAGGTGCGCCAATTTCTTTAGCATATTCAGCACGACGCATCATTTCATCAGAGGTAGGTGCGGTTACGTTTAAGTAATGCCCTTTACGTTCGCCAGTTTCAGCTTCTGCTTTTAAGATAGCTTCCATAACGAAGTCAAAACGATGTCTCCAACGCATAAATGGTTGGGAGTTGACGTTTTCGTCGTCTTTGGTGAAGTCTAAACCACCACGTAAGCCTTCATAGCAAGCACGACCATAGTTTTTGGCAGACAGACCGAGTTTAGGTTTAATGGTGCAACCTAACATTGGACGACCGTATTTGTTCATGATGTCACGTTCGACTTGGATACCTTGAGGAGGTCCATTACAGGTCATTACGTAAGCAACTGGGAAACGAATATCTTCCAGACGTAAAGCACGCAATGCTTTGAAACCAAATACGTTACCCACTAAAGAAGTCAGTACGTTAACAACTGAGCCTTCTTCAAATAAGTCGATAGGATAAGCGACAAAAGCGTAGAAGCAGGTATCATCGCCTGGTACGTCTTCGATTGCATAGGCACGACCTTTGTAATAATCCAGATCGGTCAGTAAGTCAGTCCATACAGTGGTCCAAGTACCTGTGGAAGATTCAGCAGCAACAGCAGCAGCCACTTCCTCACGTGGAACACCATCTTGTGGAGTAATCTTGAAGCAAGCCAAGATATCAGTATCTTTTGGCGTATACTCTGGCATCCAATAAGTTTCGCGGTATTCTTTTACACCGGCTGAATAAGCTTTAGCCATTCATATTTCCTCATGTCATTAATGTTGTCCCTGCATTGTAAAGATTTACAACGCTAGGTGCAACACACCTAAGAATCTTGAGTTTTCTGCGAAGCAAATACCCCTGATAAACAAGGGTAATAACCTTCGCGTGGCCGGGCAGTCTAGCATACAAAAATTACAATTGCTAAGTTTTTTTTATAAGTCAGATAAAATTGGGATATCAGCGGTCATCCTCTCTCGCCTATCCCAATCCCGATTTAATAATGGTAGTATTGCGCATTTAGGTAATTACTGACATCATGAATTTCGTCATCAAACCAGTCTAATTTTAGATTGATAACACAGCGTTGTACTTGGTTTGTAAGCCCATTGAGTGTGCTGACATTGCGATCTTCACGGGTATAAAGTGAACTGGGATCACCTTCGGTCATATTTTCATGGCAGGCGATACAGTGTTCTCCGTGTAATGTGGAGCCTCGTTTAATACTGATTTCTTTGGTGTGAGGTTTAGCTTGTATGGCTTTAGCAGTTTCTGTTTGGCTAGCGTCAACTTCAAGTGTGGGCTTGACTTCAGTGGCGACATCACTCGTAGCAGCAAATAGGCTATGTGGGAAGGTGCATAATAGGGCAGCGGTATATATTTTCATGATTTAGTTCCTTAAAACTTTGATTGTCCCTGAGCAGAGATTGTATCCTTTCATCTGGGATAAATGAAGAGAGAGACTTTTACTCTCAACCAAAGACCTTAGCTATGAGAAGATTATGAACGATGCAGTAAACAGCCAATACAACGAGTCCAATTTAATTTGGATCGATTTAGAGATGACTGGATTAAATCCTGATCATGATGTCATTATCGAGATTGCAACTTTGGTCACCGATGCTGACTTAAATGTATTAGCAAAGGGACCTGTTCGAGCCATTCATCAAAACGACAGTATGCTAGCGGGTATGGACGAATGGAATACCAATCAACATGGGCAATCCGGTCTCACAGAAAGGGTGCGTCAAAGTCAACTACAAGTGGGCGAAGTTGAATTAGAAACCCTAAACTTTCTCAAGCAATATGTCCCAGCAGGTGCCTCGCCTATGTGTGGCAATAGCATTTGCCAAGACAGGCGTTTTTTGTGGCGTTACATGCCAAACTTGGAAGCCTACTTTCATTACCGTCACATTGATGTTAGCACGCTTAAAGAGCTACATAAACGCTGGGCGGCTGATAAGGTAGCAAAATTTGAAAAAACCGCCGAGCATTTAGCCTTGCAAGACATTTATGACTCGATTGAAGAGTTGAAATATTACCGCCAATATTTGCTCAAGGTTTGATATTAGTGTGACGTAAAGGCTTCTTTCTGTGCCTTAATGGTTCAGAAAACCGCCATTACTTCACTACCAATTTTTATTTGGCAAGCCATCAACGAATAACTACCGAAATACACAAACAATCAAGATGAGGAGGGGCTGTTGCAGACAGCCAAACAAATGATTGAATTTAGCATCAAAAGTGGTCACCCAGAAAAACAACGCACCGGTTGCATGATATTGGGGGTTTATAATAATCGCCGTCTCTCGCCGAGTGCCATGGTGATCGATGAAGTCATGGATGGCTATTTGAGTAAGGTGCTACGCCGGGGCGATCTTGAGGGAAAAATGGGGCAGCATTTGCTGTTAAGTAACCCTGAGGGTATCAGTGCTGAGCGGGTTTTATTGCTTGGTTGTGGGCGCGAACGCGAGCTTGGAGATAAAAATTATCACAAACTCTGGCAACATTGCATAAAAACCCTTAACAATTTGGGCGTGACGGAGGCAACTTCATATCTACCGCAATTAAATGTCACCGGGCGCTCGGTTTATTGGCGTATTCGCCATGCGATTGAAGCGGTAGAGCAACAGCGCTATCGTTTTAATCAGCTCAAAACCGAAAAAGATAAATCCCAAAATAAACGCCTATTACGCAAGATCACCTTAATGGTCAACTCGCGCAAAGAACTAGACGATGCCGAACAAGCATCCTTGCACGGACAGGCGATTGCCCAAGGGGTGAAATTTACCCGCGACTTGGCAAACTTGCCACCGAATATCTGCACGCCTAGCTATTTAGCTTCCCAAGGCAAACAACTGTGTATGCTGCATGAAAATCTCAGCTGTGCAGTCTTGGATGAGGCTGATATGGAAGAGCTGGGCATGGGGGCTTTATTAGGAGTCGCCAGAGGCAGCCGCGAGCCGGCGAAACTCATCAGCCTGCATTATCAAGGCGGGGACAAAAGTGAAAAACCGGTGGTCTTGGTTGGCAAAGGCGTGACTTTTGATGCCGGGGGGATTTCATTAAAACCAGGCGCTGCGATGGACGAGATGAAATACGACATGTGCGGAGCAGCTTCCGTGTTCGGGACGCTGGCAACCATCGCCCAAATGCGTTTGCCAATTAATCTGGTCGGCTTGATGCCTTGTACCGAAAACCTTCCTGATGGTAACGCGCTTAAACCCAGTGATATTCTCACCAGCCTTTCTGGTAAAACCATTGAAATTCTCAATACCGATGCCGAAGGGCGCTTAGTCTTATGCGATGCCTTAACCTACAGCGCCAAATACGAGCCAGCGGTGGTGATTGACATTGCTACCTTAACAGGCGCTTGCGTGATTGCCTTGGGCAAGGTCGCCCATGGTTTGTTTAGCAACCATTCGCCTTTGGTCTCGGACTTATTAGCCGCTGGGCAACAAAGTGCCGATAGGGCTTGGGAAATGCCTTTATGGGATGATTATCAAGAACTCTTAGACAGTCCTTTTGCTGATATGACCAATGTCGGCGGACGACCTGCTGGTTCAATATCCGCCGCTTGTTTCCTCTCGCGCTTTACCAAAGACTATCAGTGGGCGCATTTGGATATTGCGGGCACAGCATGGGTTAGCGGCAGTCCGAAGAAAAAAGGCGCAACGGGTCGCCCGGTGGCTTTGCTAACACAATACTTGCTCAATCGCTTAGAGAAACAGCAAAATACTAATAATGCTTAACGTAACTGATGTTATGCACTAAGCCAGTTTTTGCCACAATTAAGCTGCTTTTCCACTTGCCTAGAGGTATTTAGCTTTTGCGTAACATCAACCCAAACCGCAAATGAAGACAGATATTTTTAATCGGTGTTTATCTGCGGTTTTATATTCAATGGTTCAGACAATTTTAAGCAAAGGCAATTAAAATTTTAAAAAAAATAATCCTTTGAAAGAGGGTGGTTTTTTCGATTAGGACTTGACCTAAGTCGTATATTATAGGATCCTTATACGTTTTGGCGATGAACGCATGACAAGTCAGTTCTTTGCTTCTAAGTCCTTGCTAAAATTACAACTTGGGAGATTATCACAAAATGAGTACGGAAGGCGTAGATAAAAGCAAACGCCGCTTTCTAATTGGTGCCACCACAGTTGTCGGTGCAGTAGGGTCTGCGTTTGTCGCTGTGCCCTTTATTTCCTCCATGCAACCGAGTGCCAAAGCACAAGCAGCAGGAGCACCAGTAGAAGCGGATATTAGTCAATTAGAACCCGGTCAAATGATGACGGTGGAATGGCGCGGTAAACCCGTATGGATCGTGCGTCGCACCCCTGAAAACCTCTCAGCCTTGCCTGAACTTGACGGTCAATTGCGCGACCCTGATTCTGCTGTGCCTCAGCAACCTGCATATGCCACTAACAAATACCGTTCTATTAAAGAAGAATACTTAGTGTTGGTGGGTATTTGTACTCATTTAGGCTGTTCTCCTAGCCATGTGAAATCAACTGATCCGCATAACTTAGGTGGTGACTGGAAAGGCGGCTTCTTCTGTCCTTGCCATGGTTCTCGTTTTGATTATGCCGGCCGCGTTTATGCAGGCGTTCCCGCACCAACCAATCTCGAAGTTCCCCCTTACAAATACATGAGCGATACATTGCTGATGGTAGGCGTTGATCATGAAGGAGGTGCTGCCTAATGGATAAATTAGTCGCTTGGATAGACCGTCGTTATCCGATGAGCAAGCTCTGGAATGAGCATCTCGCCGAATACTACGCGCCAAAAAACTTTAATTTCTGGTATTTCTTTGGTTCATTAGCCTTGGTGGTTTTGGTTATCCAAATCCTCAGTGGTATTTTCTTGACCATGAACTACAAACCTGATGCGGAAATGGCGTTTGCATCGGTTGAATACATCATGCGTGATGTTGAGTGGGGTTGGTTGATACGTTATATGCATTCTACGGGCGCATCCTTATTCTTCGTAGTCATTTACCTGCACATGTTCCGTGGGCTGATGTACGGCTCTTATCGTAGTCCTCGTGAGTTACTCTGGGTTATCGGTATGTTTTTATACCTCGCTCTGATGGCTGAAGCCTTCATGGGTTACTTATTACCTTGGGGTCAAATGTCCTTCTGGGGTGCGCAAGTAATTATTTCCCTCTTTGGTGCAATTCCATTCGTTGGTGATAGCTTAGCACTGTGGATTCGAGGGGATTTCGTTATCGCTGATGCGACCTTAAACCGTTTCTTTGCTTTCCACGTTATTTTGGTTCCTTTAATCTTAGTGATGTTGGTTGCAGTTCATATTATTGCTTTACATGAAGTTGGTTCTAACAACCCTGACGGTGTTGAAATTAAGAAAAATAAAAATGCAGACGGCATTCCTGTCGATGGCATTCCTTTCCACCCTTATTACAGTGTCAAAGATATTGTCGGTGTCGTGGTCTTCTTGATGGTCTTCTCTATGATTGTGTTCTTTGCCCCTGAGTTTGGTGGTTGGTTCCTTGAAAAAGATAACTTTATTCCCGCAGATCCATTGAAAACCCCTGAGCATATCGTGCCTTTATGGTATTTCACGCCTTTCTACGCCATCTTACGTGCTGTCCCTGACAAGTTCTTAGGTGTTGTGGCGATGGGTGGTGCGATTGCGGTGCTGTTTATCTTGCCTTGGTTAGATCGTAGTCCGGTTAAATCTATGCGCTATAAAGGTCCCTTGTTCAAAATTGCTACCTTTATCTTCGTTATCAGCTTTATTGCCTTAGGTTACTTAGGTACGCAACCTGCTACCGAACTCTTCACCGATATGGCGCGTCTATTCAGTATCTTGTACTTTGCTTATTTCTTATTGATGCCGTTCTACTCGGCGATTGATAAAACCAAGCCTGTGCCTGACCGCGTCACCTTCAAAGCCCACTAAGGAAAGGATTAGAGAAATGAAAAAAATACTTTCGTTATTTGCGGGCTTGGTGCTTTCTGCCAACAGTTTTGCAGCAGGTGGCGGTGTGCCTTTGCAATCGGCTAATGTCGATTTGAGTGATACCGCATCATTGCAGCGTGGTGCATCTTTATTCGTCAACTATTGCTTAAGCTGCCATTCTGCTAAGTTCATGCGCTACAACCGCATGGGTAAAGACTTGGGTTTAACTGACGAACAAGTCAAAGAAAACCTGATGTTTGCCTCGGAAAAAGTTGGCGAAACCATGGATATTGCCATGCGTCCTGAAGATGCGGAAAACTGGTTTGGGGTTTTACCACCGGACTTGAGCGTTATTGACCGTGCCCGTGGCAGTGACTGGGTTTACACCTATCTGTTGAGCTTCTATGAAGACGAATCCCGTCCTTGGGGTGTCAACAACTTGGTATTCAAAGATGTGGGTATGCCTCACGTATTTTGGGAACGCCAAGGTGCACAAAAAGCGGTTTACAAAACTGAAATGGGTCATGATGGCAAAGAGCATCAAGTGATTGCCTCTTTAGAACCTGCTGACCCTGCGAAGCATGAAGCTTATAAAAACGATGTCCAAGATTTGGTCAACTTTTTAGCTTACATGGGTGAGCCTGCAAAACTGCAACGCTATGACCTCGGCAAGAAAGTCTTATTATTCTTGCTGCTGATGTTCGTTGTGGCTTACTTACTCAAGAAAGAATACTGGCGCGATGTGAAATAAACAACGCCAGCATGAGTTAAGTAACTAGCTAACAAACGCCTGATAAGTCTGACTTTTCAGGCGTTTTTTTTCGGAAAAAAACATGACCCCTACACGTCCTTATTTATTGCGTGCCATTTACGAGTGGCTATTAGACAATCAACTGACACCCTATTTATTGGTTGATGCCAGTCAAGATAACACCCAAGTACCACGCGAGTTTGTGCAAGAAAATGGTACGATCATCCTTAATATGTCGCCGACAGCGGTACAAAGCTTGGAACTAGAAAATGAGTATGTTAGTTTTACTGCACGTTTTTCAGGACAAGTGCAACAAATCTATGTGCCTATGGTCGCAGCCTTAGGTCTTTATGCCAAAGAAAATGGTCAAGGGATGATGTTTCAAGCCGAGCAGTTTGAAGAAAACCCCGATACCAGTTTCGATGAACCAGAAGAACTAACGACAGAACCTGAGAACACGGAGAAGAAAAAACGCCCATCTTTCTTAAAAGTTGTGAAATGAGCTAATTTAAGGAATGAGGCTAAGACGTGAGCCGCTTGTGGCATAGGAGCACAGATTATCAATGCCTCATTATCAAGTTATTAGCCTCGGCGTACAAGCTGAGTGCGATCCCAAGCAAGCGATCTTGGCATTAAGCCGGGTATTTAAAAAAACACCCAAAGAACTGTTGCCGCTCGTAAACAAAATCTGGGTTATCAAAAAAACTGATGATTTAGCGTTGGCGAAAAAATATCAACGTCGATTAGAGCAAGCGGGCTTAAACTGCCAAATCACACTGATCGCTCCTCTAACACCCGCGCCTTTAGTCATTCCCCACACCTCTCGCTCAACGACTCAAAGCAAAAGCACCGCACCAGTAAAAGCCAAACCCTTAGCAAAACTATCATTGCTTATGTTGTTATTGGCGGTTTTATTCTGGCTCTACCAACCTTTATGGCAAACAGAACAAGGTTTTTTACTATCGCCAACAGCGACATTCAGTCCCGCATTTAGATCTCTTGAAACAGAAGAAAACAGCAGCCAAGCCCGGATTACCCAAAACTTAAAGCTCCCTAAGTTACAAACCAATGTTTTCCCTCAGTTGAGTGCAGTCGAACAAGCAGGTTTGCGAGAAAAAATACATAATGCCCTGACACTCACGCAAGTGACATTTGAGCGTAAAAGGGCTACCTCAGTGATAGATAAGCCACAATCACAGCAATGGTGGTTAGCGGGTGATTTTGAACCACTTGAGGATTTAGGAAATCGCTATCTTCAACAACAAAATAATCTTGATGGCGAACATCCCTTAGCAACGTTGCATCAGCAATTATCTTGGCAACAATTACAGTCTCTGCAAACTTGGGAAGCTTATGAAGCAACATCACAGCAGTGGTTAAAACAAGTGAGCCATTCTATCTTAGCCCCAGTTATTTTAGCTCAAGCCTATCATGACCGCGCTTGGCAAATCCGTGGTACAACACCCTCTGAATCGGTTGCTGCGGATAAGTGGCGTGGCTTTTACCATTATATTGATAAAAGTTTACATACCTTGAAGCACTACAAAGTGCAGGCGAATGTCAATCCTGAATGGCATGTTTTATTATTAGCGATTGCAAGACCGCTGAAATGGAGCAAACAAAGTATACTCGAGCAATATAAAGTCGCCTTAAGATCCATGCCTTATTATGTGCGCCTGCATCAAATAGCCGCGGATAATTTTCGCCCGGAATGGGGGGGGAGTTTTTCTGAAATTGAGCAAATTGCACTCTTGGCTGTGGACAAAACCCAGCAGCGCGAGGGCTGGGCAATGTATGCCCGTTTGTATGCGACACTTGCCAATGCACATTACCGTGAACATATTTTTGCAGCAGCAGCTTATCAGCCCGAACAATTACGTCAAGCTGTATTGGATTTATTAGCACGTTATCCCAGCGATAAACAACAAAACCGTATGATTCAATTGAGCTGCTGGGCAAATGATAAGGCGCTGAATATGTATTTACTCCGACAGACAGACACCACTCCAAGTGTTATCGCTTGGGATGCTTATGCGGACTATTACCATTGTTATGATGTTAGTTTAGCGCTATTACGATAGAGCCTAGAGTAAATCTAATACATTCTCAGGTGGTCGCCCGATGACCACATGATTATCTCGGATCACAATCGGTCTTTGAATTAGAATAGGATTATCCGCCATTAATTGACACCAAGCCAAATCACTGCGCTCATCATCATTATTTAATCCCAGTTCTTCAAACCGTGCTTCTTGTGTGCGCATCAGCTTAATCGGATGACAATTTAACTGATGACAAAGTTTTAATAAGGTTTCTGCTGTTGGCGGCGTGTCTAAATAGGGGATAATCTCAATATCATCCGCAGCGACTTTTTCTTCCAATAAAGCTAAACTAGCACGGCTTTTACTACAGTGGGGGTTATGATAAATCTGTACAGACATAGGATTTTCCGTTGATAATTAAGTTTTTTCGGCTTTGATCTGTCAGAGCACGATTGGCTCCACTCCAGCTTTTCAGGGTCTGTTGCTGTGAATCATTACTTTGTTTGCAGCAGCTTTAAAACCCTTTTGGCGGCTGCTTGTTCGGCATGTCGACGACTTCGTCCTTCACCTTGGACAGCTTTAGGGAGTTCAGCAATACGACAACTGACGTTGAAAATTTGGTTGTGATCATCACCTGTAATCGCGGTAATTTTATATTGAGGTAATTGCAATTTTTTTGCTTGTAAATATTCTTGCAGGCGGGTTTTTGGGTCTTTATCAATATGGCTCAAAGATAAGCCTTTTAGGCGAGTCTGGTAAAGCTTGTCAATCAAGTCCTCACAAGCATTTAAACCGCCATCTAAATATACTGCCCCGATCACCGCTTCCAAGGTATCAGCTAAGATAGAATCACGTCGCCAACCGCCACTTTTTAATTCACCACTGCCTAAAATGAGAAAATGCCCCAAATTAAGATCACGGGCAATATCGGCTAAGGTTTCGCCTTTGACTAAAGAGGCACGCAGGCGGGTCAATTGCCCTTCGCGTGCGTCCGGAAATTGTCGAAATAAGCGATCGGCAATCAGATAACCCAGCAAGGAATCACCTAAAAATTCCAAGCGCTCATTGTGTTTATCCGCAGCGCTACGATGGGTTAAGGCAGTTTTTAATAAATCCGCATCACTAAATTGATAGTCAAGTTTAGCAGATAAAGTGTGATGTTCGCTCAAGGTTATAAGGTCACGGTTTCTTCAAATTTAACGGTTAGATAAATATTTTTAAAAAACAGTGCCTCGCGTTGATATTTAATAATCACGTCGCGCCCTGAACCGGTTTTTTTCAAATAAAAATGCTCTTTAAAATTCGCGTCCTTTACAGTCCGAACACTATTAATATAGAGGATATTCAGTAAGGAACTTTTCAGGTTAGTACCGGTCATGGTTCTCGCATTGGGTTTATCACTCAATTGATTTACCGAACGTGAAATAGCTGCGTATTCCTCATAAAAAGGCACCACGGAAAAAGCAAATTTTCCAATCAAAGCTAATATAACCAAAATAAAACCAATGAACAACATGCTCGCGCCTTGTTGTTTTGACCGCTTTAAGCTATGCATTGCCATCATATGATTCATGACTATCTCCTAGTGAATTGCACCAATACGTTGCCAGTGGATACCACCGCTAGCCCATTCCCAGTTCATCCAGACAAAAAAGGCTTTACCAACCAGATTTTCTTCAGGCACTAGCCCCCAAAAACGGCTATCACGACTGTTATCCCGGTTATCCCCCAGGACAAAATAATGCCCTTCTGGAATTTTAGTAATTTGTAAGCGGCGCATTTTATTTTGTAAATCAAACGGTAAATTTTGCCCCATCATCCGCAAGGCATTGACATCTAATTTTTCGACCGTCATTTTTGTATCTTCCCAAATATAAGGAATCAAGCCACCAAACTCAGGGCGTACCAAAACATCGTGTTTAATGCCATTGGGTAACGTTTCGATACGGTAATCGGCTCCAGTCATATTACTGCCAGCACCAACACCAATATAACTATTTTGTTTTTCTTGAGCGACCAATTTACCATTAAGATACAAGGTTTTATTGACATGATCATAAGCCAGTTCATCACCGGGCACACCCACAACCCGTTTAATATAAGGGATACGCGGGTCTACTGGATAACGAAATACCACGACATCGCCACGCTCCGGTTCACCAACTTCAATCAGTTTAGTATTAAGCACTGGGAGACGTAAGCCGTAAGCAAACTTATTTACCAAAATAAAATCACCAACCAGCAACGTCGGCATCATCGAGCCAGAAGGAATCCGAAAGGGTTCAGCTAAAAATGAGCGTAATACCAAAACGATGATAAAAATCGGTAATAATGAGCGAGCTAAATCCGGGAAAAAATAGGGCTCTTGTTCTTCCGGTAGCTTGGGCAAAAAGCGTTTTTCATAGGCGATAATCAATACGCTGACAACGATTAAAACAACCAGGGCTGTTGCTAAGTCAAAATTCATTATTTTTTCCCTACCCGTAGAACGGTCAGGAAAGCATCTTGGGGAATACTGACCGAGCCTAATTGTTTCATACGTTTTTTACCTGCTTTTTGTTTTTCCAATAATTTACGTTTACGGGTAATATCGCCACCATAACATTTGGCGGTGACATTTTTGCGCAGCGCTTTAACCGTTTGTCTGGCGATAATATGCCCGCCAATCGCGGCTTGAATGGCAATATCAAACATTTGTCTGGGTATGACTTCTTTCATTTTTTCGGTTAAGGCGCGCCCACGTCCGATACTCTGTTCTTTATGAACAATATTGGCTAAGGCATCAATTTTATCGCCATTAATTAAAATATCGACCCGCACCAATGGCGCAGCCTCAAAGCGGACAAAATGATAATCAAGTGAAGCATAACCACGGCTGACCGATTTTAGGCGATCAAAAAAGTCTAGCACCATCTCACTCATGGGTAATTCATACTGCAAAGATACTTGTGAGCCTAAGTATTGTAAGTCTTTTTGGATCCCACGTTTTTCGATACAAAGGGTGATGACATTACCTAAATATTCTTGTGGCATCAACATATCGACAGCAATAATGGGTTCGCGAAATTCGCTGATTTCTGTCGGCGGTGGCAACATCGCCGGGTTATCAATTTTTAGAGTTTCACCTTGGGTATTAAGGATTTCATACACCACGGTGGGCGCGGTGGTAATCAGGTCCAGTTGATATTCACGTTCCAGCCGCTCTTGAATAATTTCCATATGCAGCATACCCAAAAAGCCACAACGAAAACCAAAGCCCAAAGCCCCAGAGGTTTCGGGTTCATAATGTAAGGCAGCATCATTTAAGCGTAATTTTGCCAAAGCTTCGCGAAAGGCATCATAATCGCTGCCATCAATCGGGAACATGCCAGCAAAGACTTGTGGTTTGACTTCTTGGAAACCCGGGAGCATGTCAGTGGCAGGATTATCTGCACTGGTAAGGGTGTCGCCCACAGGTGCGCCATCAATCTCTTTAATCGCAGAGATGACAAAACCGACTTCGCCACAATTGAGCATCGGCATATCGGTCAGTTTAGGGGTGAAAATCCCGGTACGGTCGACTTGAACCCGTCTACCCGTAGACATGACCTCAATTTTTTGCCCTTTACGCAGCACACCTTGCATCACGCGCACAAGAGAAACCACGCCGAGATAATTATCAAACCATGAGTCAATAATCAGCGCTTGCAAAGGCGCATCTGGGTCGCCGTTGGGGGCGGGAATGGTCTCAACCAAACGGTCTAATAATTCGGTAATACCGATACCCGTTTTGGCACTGACTTGTACCGCATCCACGGCTTCAATGCCAATAATATTTTCAATTTCTTCCGAGACTTTATCTGGGTCTGCTGAGGGTAAATCAATTTTGTTCAGAACCGGCATCACTTCCAGCCCTTGCTCGATAGCGGTATAGCAGTTCGCTACACTTTGCGCTTCTACGCCTTGAGCGGCATCGACGACCAATAATGCGCCTTCACAAGCAGCAAGCGAGCGCGAAACTTCATAAGAGAAATCCACATGCCCGGGGGTGTCAATAAAATTAAGTTGATAAGTCTGTCCGTCGGAGGCTTGATAGTCCAAAGTCACACTTTGGGCTTTAATGGTAATGCCACGCTCACGTTCTAAATCCATTGAATCCAGAACTTGATTCTCCATTTCTCGATCACTTAAACCTTCACATAATTGAATAAAGCGATCAGCCAGTGTGGATTTACCATGATCAATATGGGCAATAATAGAAAAATTACGAATTTGTTTCACAAGTGTCGACTAAAGTAGCGGAATTTGATGGTGATTGTGATCTTGGGGGCATTGACCACCCTAGAGACGTGCGCGATTATCAGCTCTGTAAACAACAGGCGCAAACGATGCGGGATCATAGCATAATAAAGCAAATACAGGCAGATAAATTTTAATTACTGATGTTACGCACTAAGCCAGTTTTTGCCAAAACAAGGTGCTTTTCCACTTGCCTAGTGGTATTTAACCGTGGAGCAATGGCGGTTTTTTGGCTTGTTAAAGCCAAAAAGAAGCCTTTGCGTAACATCAGTTAATTATTCCATTTATGAAAATAAAATCGTAACGACCGACTTCAATGATAAAGCAGTGGAAGATGAGGGGTAATTGTATGGTGCTAGCCTGCAAAAAATAATGCTTCCTATGGTGGTGGGCTAGTAAATATACCATTCATCGGTGACATAGGTTTAGCTATGCTTGGGCGAGACTATAAAGAATATTAAAATTGCTATAAACGTGACTGCGTAATTCAGCTAATAGATTATAAAACCGAGGAAATCATGGACATTAGAGAAGCAACAGAGGCAGACTTAAGCAAGGTATTATTCGTTGAACAAGCCGCATTCGGCCACGAAGAAGAAGCCAATTTGGTCAAAGATTTATTGAGCGATGCCAGTGCAAACCCCTCCCTTTCTCTTTTGGCATTTGCAGACAATCAAGCTATCGGACATATCTTGTTTACCGCTGCCCGTCTGCAAGGGACGCAAAGCGATGTATCTATATCGCTGCTAGCGCCTTTGGCAGTGTTGCCGGATTACCAGCGGCAAGGCGTGGGTGGGCAACTGATAAAAGAAGGTTTAGCACGCTTATCTGCGGCTCATGTCGATTTGGTGTTTGTGCTGGGGCATCCTGATTATTATCCGCGTTATGGTTTTAATCCCGCCGGTGTACAAGGTTTTCAAGCCCCTTACCCTATTCCCAAACAAGATGCGGGTGCATGGATGGTACAAGAACTAAGCGCAGGGGCTATTGACAGTGTTTCGGGTACAATTCAATGTGCAAAAATGCTGGATAAGGCAGAATATTGGCGCGAATAAGCCTCTGTAGCGCCGTTGTGTTGCTGCGGCGCTCTCCCCTACAGTCTCCAAAAGTCCGTTATAATGCCCCCTATCATTCACGATAGAGTCCTTGCCAATGCCACAACCCTATCGGCTACAAGCCCATGCCCATGTGCCAGAGAGTTTAGCCCAAGCCCTGCGAGAACACCGCTCGGCTGTGCGGGCGCACAGTAACGCCGTCAACGACCAAAGCCTGCAAGTGCTGGGGGAATTGCTGTGGCAATGCTTGCCCGAGTCATGCGCGGAGGAATTAAAGCAAGCCAAACAAGCCGCAGGCACACAGGTCTTGCCCTTGCTTATGTCTAGTCGCGATGCCCAAGTACAAAGCTTGCCGTGGGAATGTTTATATCACCCGCATTATGGTTTTTTAGCCCAACACAAGGGCTTTAGCCTTAGCCGCCACTTGCCCACCGACACGCCGCTACAAATCCCCGCCGCGTCTAAAGGCCCGTTGAAGGTGTTATTGTTCACCAGTTTGCCCGATGATTTGGATGCCGAGCGCGGGCGCTTGGATATTGAACAAGAACAAGCCAACTGGGAAGCAGCACTTGCCCCCGCCATTGACGCGGGTACGGTGGTGTTTGATAGCCTGCACTCAGGGCGCTTTGCCAGCTTAGAGCAGGCGCTGAAAAATAATTACCATTTTGTCTGCCTCAGTGGTCATGGCAGCGTAGAGCAAAGCGAACAACGCCCCAACCAGCCCGCTACGGCGCATTTTTTGTGTGAAGCCGAAGATGGCAACAGCGAGCGCATTGCCGCGCAGAGATTAGCTGCCGCCTTTGATGGTCATGCCAGCATCCGTTGTGTCTTGCTCTCGGCGTGCGAGTCTGGCAAAGCCCCCTCAGAACATTTGCATTTGGGGCTAGCGCAAGCGCTGTATGCCATCGGTGTGCCGCAAGTCTTGGGAATGCGCGAGTCGGTGTATGACCACGCCGCCACCGAATTTGCCGTGACCTTGATAGACGAAATCAGCAAGGTCCAAGCCCTGCCGCAGGCTTTACAAAGCGCCCGCCGTCACATCGCTGTTTTAGGCGCGGGGCAATGGAGTTTGCCGCAATTATTTAGCCATGATATCGAGCAAGCTTTAATCGATTGGGACTTTAGCCCGCAGCCGCCAGACATCAAAGCGTGGCGCAGTGAGCAACTCGAACAAGCGCTGATTCCGGTAGCGAAGCAATTTATCGGTCGGCGGCGGGAATTAGACCAATTGCTCAGCAGCTTGACCAACCCCCGCGCCCAGCCTCACGAGCGGCATTGGTTTATCCGCGCCATTGGTGGACAGGGTAAAACTGCCTTGGCTGGCAAAGTGGTGAGTTATTTGGAACAACAGCAAGATTATCTCTTGCTTGCCGTCTCTGCCCGTGCTGATAATCCGGCAAAAGCTTTGCTTGAGCAAGCTATCCAGCGCTTAGACCCCAGCTATACTGAGCAATACAAGACGAAATACGAACAACAAACTCCTCCGCCTTTGCGGGATAAAATCCAAGACCTGTTGCGATGGTTGCAGCAACAAAGCCAACGCAAATTGCTGCTGTTTATTGATAATCTCGAAAGCGTGCAAGCCAAATCGCACCCCCATGCCTTGGAAGATGCCGATTTAGCTTTATGGCTGCAAAGCGTACAGGACTTGGGTCGCCACACGCCTATGTTGCTCCTAACCTCGCGCTGGGCATTGCCCGATTGGCACGGTGAAGAACTGCCCTTGCGCTCGGCTTTGTATGGCGATTTTATCCGCTTTGCCCGTGAGAAAAAAGCCGAGTTTGATAAAGATAGCTTGCCGTATTTGCGTCAATTACACGCCAAACTCGATGGCAATTTTCAGGGCTTACAGTTTTTTTTAGACCTCTATCCGCATCTTAACACCAGTGAAGAACAGGCATTTTTAGCCCACCTCGACCAAGCCCAAGGCGAAATTCAGCAATACATCGCCCTAGAGCTGATTTATCAACAACTCAGCCCCGCAGCGCAAGCCTTGTTACAACGCCTGCCCTTATTGCCTTTGCCGATTCCCTTAAGGGGCTTTCAGGTGTTGCTGGCGGAGGACGAAGATGCCGCCGCCTTAAGTGCCGAGTTACAAAGTTTTTCTTTATTGGCTCGGCAAGACTATGAGGGCGCACGTTATTATTGTTTGCCCTTGGTCGCCGATTGGTTGGAAAAACAAGGTTTGTTGGCAGAAGCGAGCGCTTGGCAGCGGCGGATTGCTTTGTATTTGTTGGATTTGCTCAATGAGCAAGAAAACTATCAATTACCTCAAGCAGAAACGACTTATCAAGCGCTGTTAAAGGCGGGTGAAAATGAGAGCGCTTATGGTTTTTCTTTGGATAGGATAGTCGGGGCTTACCAACGTGCAGGACGTTATCACAGCCTTTTAGACGATTGGCTGCCTGTGTTGTGTCAGAGTCAGGATAATAAGCACAGGGCGAGGGCATTGGGGGAAACAGGCACAACTTATCATTATATTGGTGCTTATGAGCAAGCCCTAAGTTACTTAGAAAAGTCGTTGGCGATTTTTCAAGAAAATGGCAATAAAGCCGCAGAGGGGACGACGCTGAATAATATCTCCACGACTTACCATGCTAAAGGCGACTATGACCGCGCTCTGGCCTATTTAGAAAAGTCGTTGGCGATTTTTCAAGAAAATGGCAATAAAGCCGCAGAGGGGACGACGCTGAATAATATCTCCACGACTTACCATGCTAAAGGCGACTATGACCGCGCTCTGAGCTATTTAGAAAAGTCGCTGGCGATTAGTGAAGAGATTGGCGATAAAAGCGGCATGGGGACGACGCTGAATAATATCTCCCAAATCTATGATGCCCGAGGCGATTATGACCGTGCTCTGGCCTATTTAGAAAAGTCGCTGGCGATTCGTGAAGAAATTGGCGATAAAAGCGGCATGGGGACGACGCTGAATAATATCTCCCAAATCTATGATGCCCGAGGCGACTATGACCGCGCCCTGAGCTATTTAGAAAAATCGCTGGTGATTTGTGAACAGATTGGCGATAAAAGCGGCATGGGGACGGCGCTGAATAATATCTCCACGACTTACCATGCTAAAGGCGACTATGACCGCGCTCTGGGCTATTTAGAAAAGTCGCTGGCGATTAGTGAACAGATTGGCGATAAAAGCGGCATGGGGACGACGCTGAATAATATCTCCCAAATCTATGATGCCCGAGGCGACTATGACCGCGCTCTGGGCTATTTAGAAAAATCGCTGGTGATTTGTGAACAGATTGGCGATAAAAGCGGCATGGGGACGACGCTGAATAATATCTCCCAAATCTATGATGCCCGAGGCGATTATGACCGCGCCCTGAGCTATTTAGAAAAGTCGCTGGCGATTCGTGAACAGATTGGCGATAAAAGCGGTATGGGGGCAACGCTGAATAATATCTCCACGGCTTACCATGCTAAAGGCGACACTAACCGCGCCCTGAGCTATTTAGAAAAGTCGCTGGCGATTAGTGCAGAAATTAATGATGTGGCTGGTTTGTGTGCCAGTTTGTTTAATATAGGGCATTTATATTGGCAACAAAAAAAACAAGCCGAGGCGCTGGGGGCTTGGGTGCAGGCGTATGAATTGGCAGCACCTCGGCAGTTAGCGCAAGCCTTAGCAGAGTTGGATAACTTGGCGCAGCAGTTGGGGCAAGATGGCTTAAATTTTTGGGCAAAACTGGCAGCACAGCGGCAGACATAGCTGGGAGCGCCGACATCCTGTCGGCAGCCGTAGAGACGTAGCACGGCTACGTCTCAACTCAAACAAAGCCTCATTGGCATTGGGTTTCGGTTGGGGGGAGTGCTGGCATGAAAGTAGTCGGAGACAAGAGCCGTAGCAGTGCTACGGCTCTACGGGCATAAACGCCAGTCGGAATAATCATGGCAAACGATAAAGATGGAAACGCGCCAACATTGACAAAATGACACAGAAATTGAAAAATAATGCCAATAAAAGCGTAGCTAAAGCCACGACTCCCAAGGAAAACCCCATGACCTTACAACAAGCCACCGCCCTACTCTACGCCATCCAAACCAGCCACATTGAGCAAAGCGACAGCGCCTTGCAGGCCTTTAGCGCCCGCCTCAAACTTACGCCATCGGCAGATTTGTTAAAAGACTTATTCGCCCAACACCTCGGCATGGAGTTGCATTATCAGCGCTATTATCAGCAGTTGTCACAATGGGATGAGGCGCAAATAGCGCATTTATGGCAAAGCTACAGCGCCACCGAGACAGAAGCACTGAGCAAAATTGACCCGCCAAGCTTTTGCAAAGACGATAAACCCAGCGCAGCGCCGCATTTTAATAATGTCTTAGTCGCTGTTTGTAACGAACAAAACCCCGCTGCCGCCAGTAAAAAAGCCTTGCCACAGCCTCCCAAGCCAGAAAAAGCCGATGTTTAAGCACGCCGCCTTAAGTCTTTGCACCTTTGATTTAGCCCACAGCCTGCGTGATGATGCCGAGGACTTAGCCAGCAACCAAGCCTTTTTTCGCCAGCGCTTGCCTGCGGACATCCCCTTATATTTTTCTGACGACAAGGCGCAAGTTCTGCCGTTGGCGGCGAAAAATCGCGGTGAGAAAGCCTTTTTTCCCTATGGCAAGGGTTTTTATTATCCCTTGCGCTTGCATCAAGATTGTTTTGCGCTCTTGTATGACGATGGCAAACGCGAACACGTTGAGGCGGCCGATTTAGGCACTTGGCAGCAAAACATTGCCGAGCGTTTAAACAGCACGACAGTGCAGCAACTGGAAGTGCATAAACACGGTTTTATGGGGCAAACATGGGTTTTTAACGCGGTGGTGAGCAACGGCCGTGATTTAGCAGCCTTGGCTAAGCAAGCCTATCAGGCTTTACGCGGCGAGCCGGAACATTTTTATTTGAATAGCGAGCCTAGCATTCAAAGCTTTAGCTTCGCGGGCGGGGCTTGGTTTGTGTTTGAGGAGCAGGCGCATCAGGTTTGGGTTGGTTTATATGATAATGAGGCGGATTATCAATACTTAGACCCGTATCTAAATGATTTAATCGAGTTGTGGGCGTATCAGCATAAAATTCATTGGAGTTATGGCCAGTCCCAGCACTTAAAAGGTCAATTCCAAACTTTGTTACAAGGCATTTATCAACACCAGCAGCAGGTGCTAGCAAATAGCCAAGCGGCGTTTAATCGGGCGCAGTTAAAAGCGCAATTAAGCCAAACCTTGAATTATTTGCTCGAATGTCGCCGTGATTTACGCCACCTCGACGACCAACGCCGCACCATTGATATTAATCAACGTAATTATCAGCAGCGCATTGAACACTTAAAGCTCATGATTTTGGATAAGCGGGCGCAACACCTGCACTTACAACAACAAGTCGAATTTGATTATGCCAATTTGCACCCAGAGCAAGCGCTGTTAGAAAATTTGATTGATTATATCCGCACTTTGGTCGCGCTAGAAGACACCGATTTACAAGCGCGGCAAACTCGCATGATTGCAATTGTCGGTAGTGCTTTGACTGTAGGGGCGATTGTCGCCTCGATTTCGGCGCAGTGGTTTGGGGGTAAGCCCGAAGAGGCTTGGTGGTCTTTGGGTTTTAGTGGCAGCGCAGCTTTGGTCGCTGGTACATTGGCTTGGGTTTGGCAGCGGTTTAAAAAAGGCGGCTAAAGCCGCATTACCGGGTCTATATCGCTAACATTTTCTCGATAATAAAATAATGGTCTTCGAGCAAAGTCTCAGGACGTAGGCTGGCTAAGGGTTGCCAAAAAGCCCGGGCGGCATCATCTGCGCCTTTGACTTTGGCTAGGTTGCGGCTGGCGGGCAATTCTAATAAATAAGCTTGGGTTAATGTCCGCCCTCTAGCCGAGCGAAAAGGTGCATCAAACAGCGCTTGTGTTTTTACTGCTGCACGCAAACTTGCCTGTGATAAATCAATACAAGTCTCTTCGTGTAATTCCCGCAGACAGGCTTCTAACAAGGGTTCTTGTGGATCTAAAAAACCACCGGGCAGGGCTAGCAAGCCTTTGCCGGGAAAACCTAGGCGTTCAATAAGAAGAATATGCCCCGATTGCACCACCAAGGCATCAACGGTTTGAAATATCGGCGGATAAGGCGCAGTTGCCCACGATTGTTTAAAATGACGCACAAAAGCCGCTTCTTGGCATAAGCGCTGATAGGCTGAGGTTTGTTGGTAGGTGCTGAGCTTAGCGTCGATGGCGGCTGGAAGTGCGTTGCTAAGTGCGGCTTGTGAAAATAAAGCCTTGCGGATTTGGCTGCCAGAAACATCCACGGCAACAGATAATCGTAAACTTTGCCATTGTGGAAATAAGTCAGGATAAGGACTGGGATATGCGGTGTTTTCAAGTACCGCAATATTTGTTGTCGCGGTAGTCACGCTGGCGACTTGTTGCTGAACCTGTTGCAGCCATTTGTGCGGCTGATATAAATGATCGTTCAGCGGCAAAATAATTAAATGCTTGTGGATATCAGCACTAAAGCAAGCCAAAATAGCTGCCTTGCGTTGGGGGTAATCCCACGGGTCACGGGTGCTGGCGGCTCGGTTGGCAGAGCCACATAAAATGATGAGCGTTTGGCAGTGCTCTAGTGCTGCCATCACTAAGGCATAATGCCCTTGATGAAACGGTTGAAAGCGCCCAATAAGAATGGCTGCGTCATATGACATAATCTATAGAACTCATTAACTGATGATGTTACGCAAAGGCTAAATACGACTAAATAGGTGGAAACGCCCTCTATTATGGCAAAAATTGGCTTAGTGCGTAACACCGGGTCTTTAACACTCTGTAAAACTAACTGCCAAGCCCCCTAAAGCGGTTTCTTTGTATTTTTCTGACATCTCTAGCCCTGTTTGACGCATGGCAGCAATGCAGGCATCCAAGGGCATTAAGTGTACGCCGCTGCCGTGTAGGGCAAGAGAGGCGGCTGTGTAGGCTTTAATCGCACCAAAGCCATTGCGCTCGATGCAGGGCACTTGCACCAGCCCTTTGACCGGATCGCAGGTCATGCCCAAATGGTGTTCAAGGGCGATTTCAGCGGCATTTTCGATTTGTTCGGTTGTGCCACCTTGGACGGCGCACAAACCTGCCGCACCCATCGCCGCCGCCGAGCCAACTTCGCCTTGGCAACCAACCTCCGCACCAGAAATTGAGCTGCGGTGTTTAATAATCCCACCGATGGCGGCAGCGGTGAGGAGAAAATCGTGGATTTGCGCGGTGTTAATATTTTCGTGTTTGACCAGATAATATAATAGCGCTGGAATCACCCCCGCTGCGCCATTGGTTGGTGCAGTCACCACCATGTGTCCAGCGGCATTTTCTTCGTTGACCGCCATCGCATAAGCACAGAGCAAGTCGTTAAGATTGCTTACTGATTGTTGGTTCAGGCGCTGGTATAAGTGTTTTGCCCGGCGTTTGACCTCTAAGCCTCCGGGTAAAATACCCTCGGCACTCAGACCTTGTTCGACACAGGTTTGCATCGCTTGCCAAATCGCATCCAAGCCTTGACTGAGTTCGGCATCAGTGCGATACACTTGTTCATTATCGCGTTTGAGTTCGGCAATGCTAAGCTGCTTGGCTTGTGACATTTCTAGCATATTGGCAGCGGAGTCAAACGGGTGCGGGCAGGTGGTCGCCGGCTGCATTTGCATCGGTGCAACCAGTGCTTCGAGTTCATCTGGGCGACTTAAAAAACCACCACCGATGGAAAAATACACTTCTTCTACAAGACAAGTATCACTTTGCCAGAGTTGAAATACCATGCCATTGGGGTGGGCTGGCAGAGTCTCTGTTTTATCTAAACAAATATCTGTGGCGGGGCTAAAATCGACGCTTTTGCCGTAGAGTTGCCGCTCGCTTTGTTGCCATAAATTGCTGACAATGCTATCGACATCTTTGCCGCTTAAGTCCAGCGGTAAATAGCCATGTAAACCCAGCGCCACGGCTTTGTCGCTGCCGTGTCCTTCGCCTGTGAGCGCCAGCGAGCCTTTTAGGCGGCAGCATAAACGCAGCTTTTCTTGGCTGGCTTCCACCTGCGTTTTTATTTGCGCCAAAAAATCATGCGCTGCCAACATCGGTCCCATTGTATGGGAACTCGACGGACCAATACCAATTTTAAAGACATCCAACACACTGATAAACATAAGGGAACTCCTTAGGCATATTGTTGCAATTTTTTATCTACAAAGAAGGGCGCAAAGGGAATAATAGAGGCGAGAATCCCTAGCAGGGTAAAGCCTAAAGGTAAAGGCAGGGCAAATTTGCCAAACAAAAGGTAAACCAGATAGAGGACGAATAAAATCCCATGTATTGAGCCGACAACAAACACGGCCATCGAAATGCCCGCATAGTATTTTAGCGGCATGGCAATGCCGAGCAAAACCAACAGGGAAATGCCTTCAGCCACGGCTAAAAAGCGGATTTTGCGTAGCAATTCTGGTGGTTGTTTTGTCTCTTCCAAATCCACATCCTCATGGCTTAGGTCTTGCGCTTGTTCGGGTAACGGCTCTGGGGTGTCGGGAGTCATGGGAATGAGGTTTTGATCGTAAGCGGTGCGTTTATCTGCGTCGGTCAAGGTACTCAAGGCTTGTTGTAAGTCTTGCTGTTGACGTTTGCCTGCTTCAACAATCTCATCTTCAGATGCGTCCGGTTCTAGTCCCAGTAACTCATAGTAATTTTTTGACATCATCACACATACTTTAGCGCGAGGCTAAAGCATGACCCCGTGTTTAGTTGGCAAATTTAGGGCGCACAGGGCATTCGTGCGACAAGCCTAAAATGCGTTGCAAATGCTCGGCATATTTGTCCATGTCCTCTTCGGTATGCACCTCGGTGCTGCACACTAAAATGGCATTACCCAGTTCTGGATAGTCTTGGCTTAAGTCAAAACCGCCGAGGATATTGTGTGCAGCTAAGGAGCGTAAAACCGATTGGGCATCGCTGTTTTTAGGTAAGCGCAATACACATTCATGGAAGCCGGGTTGTCCGTCAAAGACTTCGGTGATGCCCGTGGCGGCTTTGAGTTTGCGCACCAAATGCTTGAGGTTATGGTGTGAAGCCAGCGCGGTGCGCTCTAAGCCTTCAGCGCCCATGATGCTCATATAAATGGTTGCCGCAGTGACCATCAAGCCTTGGTTGGTGCAGATGTTTGAAGTCGCTTTCGAGCGACGAATGTGTTGTTCCCGCGCTTGCAGGGTGAGGGCAAAGCCTTCTTTGCCATCCATATCAACGGTGCGCCCGATGATGCGTCCAGGCATTTGTCGAATCAGCGCTTTGGTGGTACACATAAAGCCAAAATAAGGCCCGCCAGAGGACAAGGGAATCCCCATCGGCTGTCCTTCACCACAGACAATGTCTGCGCCTTTTTCGCCCCATTCACCCGGTGGAGTTAAAATCGCTAGCGCCATTGGATTAACCACGGCAATCACCAAGGCTTTGTGTTTGTGCGCCCAGTCGGTAATGGCGTTGACATCTTCGAGCGTGCCGAAGAAAGTCGGTTGTGGAATTACCACCGCAGCGATATTGTCATCACCTTTGGCGGCATCAAAGGCCGGAATTAAGGTGCTGCCGCGCTCGAGTTGATAATCGACTTCAACCAATTCGATATTTTGGTTATTGACGATATTATGAACCACTTTACGGTAGTTCGGATGCACGCTCTTAGGCATCAAAATCCGCCGACTTTTGGCTTTTTTATTGCCACGCACTGCCATCAATACCGACTCAGCCAAACCGCTTGCACCATCATAAAGTGAGGCATTGGAGGCTTCCATCGCTGTTAGGTTCGCCATCATGGTTTGATATTCGTACAAAAGCTGTAATGTGCCTTGGCTGGCTTCGGCTTGGTAAGGGGTATAGGCGGTGTAATATTCGCCACGGGTGGTGATTTCCCACACGGCAGCGGGGATGTGATGCTGATACGCACCTGCACCGATAAAGCAAGTTGCGCCCGCATCTTGTGCTGCGCGCTGCTTCATAATGCGCCCGACTTCCATTTCGGAGAGGCGTTCTGGAATTTGTTCTAGTTCATCACAACGCAATTCTTCAGGAATTTCGTCGAATAAATCTTCTATGCTGTCGGCACCAATGCGTGCCAGCATGGCTTTAATGTCTTGTTCGGTATGAGGTATAAAAGGCATGAGGCGTTCCGTCAAAAAAACCGTAGAAACGTAGCTCGGCTACGCTTATAGCACCGCTACAGTAAGCAAGCCGTAGCGTGCTACGGCTTTACTATGGGGTTAATGATCCTCGGCTTCAACCACAGCTTTATAAGCCGCTTCATCTAAGAGTTCATCAAAGTCAGCCGCATTGGCTAAAGTCATTTTGAATAACCAACCGTCTGCCATAGGGCTGCTGTTGGTTAATTCGGGCGCATCTTCCAAGGCTTCATTGATTTCGGTAATCGTGCCATCTAAAGGTGAATAGACATCAGAGGCAGCTTTGACGGACTCAACCACGGCACAATCGCCTTCGGCTTCGACTTCGTCGTCAACCTCTGGCAGATCGACATAAACCATATCGCCTAAAAGTTCTTGCGCGTGGTCGGTGATGCCGACAGTAACGCTACCATCTTCTTCAAGGCGTATCCATTCGTGGCTGCTGGTATATTTAACTTGGCTCATTGTTTTGTATCCTCGACGTTAGAATTAATCGATTAAAGATTTGCCATTACGAACAAACATCGGTTTGATCACTTTGGCTGGAATTAGTTTTTTACGAATTTCGACCTGTACGGTATCACCGACACCCGCAGGCAAACGCGCTAAGGCGATGCTATTTTTCAAAGTCGGTGAGAACGTGCCGCTGGTGATTTCACCATCAGGCAAGCCATCAACTTTCACCACTTGATGGCCACGCAGTACGCCTTTGCCTTCGAGTACCAAGCCTTTGAAGACTTGTGGTACGCCAGCGGCTTTTTGTGCTTCTAAGGCCTTACGACCGATAAAATCGCGCTCGTCTTGCATGGCAACTGTCCAACCTAAAGCCGTGACTAAAGGCGTGGTTTCGTCGTTCATATCCGTGCCATAGAGACACATGCCCGCTTCTAGGCGTAAAGTATCGCGCGCACCGAGCCCAATGGGTTCAACGCCGTTGGCAAGCAAGCCTTCCCAAAGTTCAGGCGCAGATTCTGGGGGTAAAATTACTTCGATGCCGTCTTCACCAGTATAGCCGGTGCGACCGATAAACCAGTCGCCTTTCCAAGCAGCATTAAAGGGTTTGAGGTCTTTGACTTGGGCGGCTAGTTCCGCATCCAATAAAGGCAGGGCTTTTTCGAGTGCGTTCGGGCCTTGAATCGCTAACATGGCGAGTTCTGGGCGCTCGGTGACAGCCACACCAAAGGCCTCGGCTTGCTTGGTAATCCAAGGAATATCTTTATCGCGGGTTGCTGCATTAACGACTAGGCGGTATTGGCTAGTGGTTTGAAAATAGATGATCAAATCATCAATCACGCCGCCGTTTTCATTCAGCATACAGGTATACAACGCTTTGCCGCTGGTTTCGAGTTTGGCGACATCGTTAGCGACCAAATAACGCAAAAAGTCTTGGGCTTTATCGCCAGTGAGATCGACCACGGTCATGTGCGAGACATCAAACACACCCGCATCTTGACGGACTTGATGATGCTCGTTGAGTTGCGAGCCGTAGTGCAGAGGCATATCCCAGCCGCCAAAATCGACAATTTTGGCATTGGATGTTAGGTGTTGCTCATATAAAGGGGTACGTTTGCCCATATATATTTAATCCTCAATAGTGAGTTCATAACCGCTGTATTTGCGGAGATTCATTACGCCTTGATCAAATATGAGGTATTGCCCCTTAATGCCTTGGAGCTGTGCGTCTATCACAGGCGTTTTGTCTAAATTTAAACTGCGTATTGTACTCGGATACGCTAAAACTGGGTAGTCTAGCGCCCAAGGCTGTGCCTCATATAAAGGCTGTAGTTGTTCGGGATTTTTCTGTTGTAGCGCTGCAATCTCGCTGGCAAATTCGATAAATAAGTCATCGCGGGCAGCGATTAAATCCACCGCTTCGGGTTTGCCTTTGAGTAGCGCCCGCCAGTTGCTTTTATCGGCGAGTTTTTGTGCAAACAAGGTTTCTAATTCACCCGATTGCAAACGGGTGGCGACTTGAAATATCGGCAAAGCGGCGCTTGCGCCTTGGTCTATCCAGCGGCTAGGAATATTAGGGGCGCGGGTAATACCGACTTTAAGCCCTGAGGTATTCGCCAAATAAACAATATGGTCTTGCAGGCAATGCGCCTCGCCCCATTCTGGCTCGCGGCAAGTGCCTTTAGCATAGTGGCACAATTCGGGTTTAACGATACATAAGTCGCAACTGGCCAAGCGTTTCATACAAGGAAAACAATGCCCTTGCTGATAACTTTTTTTGGTTGCCCGCCCACAATGCACACAATTTATCTTGCCGCTGTGGCTCAGTTTCAGGCGTTTGCCAATAAAGGGGCTGAGGTCCAGCAGCGCATCGCCAATCGGCAGGGCATAGCGGACGGCATTGTCATCCTGCCGCTGCCCTTGTAATTTACGAATATTGCCGCTGATTTGCATGATTATTTTTTATCGAGCTGTTGCAAGTATTGCAATAAACGATCAGCAGGAGCATAACCAGGTAAAAGTTTACCATTAGGTAAGATCATCGCAGGCGTGCCGGTGACACCGATTTGCATTCCGAGTTTGTATTGCGCCTCGATTGGGTTATCGCACACCGCTTCTTTGACAGGCTCGCGGTTTTTCGCTTGCGTCATTGCCGCTTGTGGGTCTTTAGCACACCAAACTGATTGCATGGTTTTATAAGTTTTAGAACCCATGCCCGCGCGAGGGAAAGCTAAATAACGGATTTCGATACCGGCTTTATTCATCGCTGGGACTTCGTTGTGTAATTTGGAGCAATAAGGGCAATCAACATCGGTGAAAGCATAAACCACATATTTGCTTTCGCCTTCAGGTTTGAAATTGACGCTGTCTTTTTCATTCAAACTTTTCAGCGCATCGAGACGAATACCATTGCGGCGCTCTTCGGTGATGTTTTTCGCATCTTGGCTTAAATCTAAAATATCACCATCACGGATGATGAATTTACCATCTTCAGAAACATAGAAAATATAACCAGAGATAATCGCTTCATAAAGACCAGGAATAGGCGCAGGAGAGATTTTGGCATCTTTAGCCACTTGTGGACCGATCAGTTCAGCAAGGGCAGCGCGCACTTGTTCACTGTTATCGGCTTTATCTGCCGCATAAAGAGGTGAGCACACCAGTGCTAAAGCAAAAGTCCATAGTTTTAACTGTTTCATTCGTTCCGACTCGGTTAGTTAGTTCATGTTACACGCTGCAATGATCAGGCAGATTAGCTCGTTTATCTGAACCTTGGTGTAACAACAATAGCCTATTTTTAAAACTGCAAGGCTTGTTGATGGCTACATTAGCCACAAAAATCAAGCAAGCCCCAAACAAAAAAAGGCAATATGCGCCTGCATATTACCTTTTTCTTTGCGATAAAGCGAAGCGGTTTAGCTAGCTTTACGGACAATTTTTTCTTTAATACGAGCCGCTTTACCACGACGATCACGCATGTAGTACAATTTAGATTGATGTACATCACCACGACGTTTCACATCGATAGAAGCGATTAAAGGGCTGTAGCTTTGGAACACACGTTCCACGCCTTCACCATTAGAAATTTTACGCACGGTAAACGCAGAATTTAAACCACGGTTACGTTTAGCGATAACCAAACCTTCAAACGCCTGTAAGCGCTCGCGGTTGCCTTCTTTTACGCGTACTTGGACAACCACGGTGTCGCCTGCACGAAAATCAGGGATTTCACGCCCTGCCATTTGTTCTTGTTCTAAGGTTTCAATAATGTTCATCTACTTATCCTCTTGTTGTTTGTATGCCTGTTGCCATTGGTCTTCGATAATTTCCAATAACAACTGCTGTTCTATGTCGGTCAATGGGCGTTTTGCCAATAAATCCGGTCGTCTTTGCCAAGTACGGAGCAAGCTTTGCTTTAAGCGCCACTGTGCAATTTTTGCATGATCGCCACTTAACAACACCTTAGGAACACCTAAGCCCTGATATTCAGGTGGTCTTGTATATTGTGGACAATCTAAAAGTCCTAAGCCATCTGCTGCAAATGAGTCTTGTGGGGCTGATTGGCTATCGCCTAATGCGTTTGGTAGCCAACGAATTAGCGCATCAATCAGCACCATCGCCGGTAACTCACCACCACTTAAGACATAATCGCCGATAGAATATTCACTATCGACTTGCTGCTCAATAAAGCGCTCATCCACGCCTTCATAGCGACCACAAAGCAAAATCAATCGGGGTTTGGCTAATAGCTGCTTTACCCCAGCTTGATCCAGACGCTGACCTTGTGGTGATAAATACACCAGTTCGGCATCTAAGTCTGACTCAGCACGCGCCGCTTGAATACAATCATGCAAAGCCTGTGGCTGCATGACCATACCCGGTCCGCCCCCGTAAGGACGGTCATCGACACGCTTGTGTTTATCGGTACTAAAATCACGTGGATTCCAGCATTTTAAATCGAGTAAACCCGCGTCTATGGCTCTGGCACTGATGCCGCCAGACTGCAAAGCGGCAAACATCTCTGGAAATAAACTAACAACGTCGATTTGTTTAAGGGCAGCGTTTATCATCGGCTTTTAGTCTCAAGCCGTATCAAAAATCTGCTTCCCAATCCACATCTATGCGCCCTTGTTGCAAATCAACTTGTTTAACAATCTCTGGAATTTTCCAAGGAATCAAACAAGCTTGCTCGCCTTTGAGCACTAACACGTCATTTGCGCCAGTTTCCATTAAGTAATTAACCTGACCCAAGCGTTCACCGCTTAAATTAAACACCTCAAGCCCTTCCAAGTCTGACCAATAATAATCATCTTGAGTAAGGCTGGGTAATTGCTCGCGTTTAACTTCAATCTCGACCCGCGTCAACAGCCGCGCTTGATCGCGGTCATTGATATGCTCGAATTTGGCAACAACACCTTGACCTTGCGGATGACCATGCGTGACTTTGACAGGCTCGCGATTAAGATACCAAGTATCATAATCCAAGATGCCAGCCCGAGGGCGGGTATAGGAAAACACCTTTACCCAGCCTTTGACCCCAAATACACCATTGATGTAACCGAGGCTTACAAAATCTTTATCGGCACTCACCCGCTAAAACCGTGTTACTTATGCCGCTTCAGCGCTAACTGGCGCAGCTTCTGCTTGTTTTTTCGCGTCTTTGATCAATTTAGCAACGGTTTCGCTGGCTTGTGCGCCTTTAGAAATCCAGTGATCAACACGATCAATATCTAAACGTAATACTTCGGTTTTTTCAGGATTGCCAACCGGGTTGAAGAAACCTAAACGTTCGATAAAGCGACCATCACGACGATTGCGAGAATCGGTGACAACAATATGATAAAAAGGACGTTTTTTAGAACCGCCGCGTGCGAGACGAATAGCTACCATTAAAATGCTCCTGATAGGATTGGATTGAGAATTTCTATATTTAGCGCCAAATTTGCGCTAGAAAACCGATCCATTTTACTTGATTTTGGTAAAATAGACAATCGTCATTTAAGTGTTTTCAAAATTGCTGATGCTCTGGCACAAAAATGAAGGAGGTGGGACTTTAGTCCCGCTTAATTTTCTCGCCTATGTCGGACTCGATAACCGCAACGCGTTCCCAAATTTCAGCTTACTATTATTAAGGCTCTGAAAGGGCGACATAAAACGAGGATGGAAAATATCGCCCTTTCAGGGCTTAAATTATTTTTTATCATAAACCTAGGCTATATAAATATCGCCCCTTTGGGGCTTAATTTAATAGCTGATGTTACGCACTAAGCTGGTTTTTATCACAATAGTGTGATTTTCCACCTGCCTAGTGAAGCTTAGCCGTGCAGCAATGGCGGTTTTTTCTGCCCTTAAGGCAGAAAAAGGAGCCTTTGCGTAACATCAGTTAATAGCAAACCCCTATGGTGCAGCTCTTCCTATATTTTACCGCTCCAACTCGTTCCCAAGCTCTGGCTTGGGAATGCGTATTGCGTCGCTCCAGCGGCGCGTAAAATCGGAGCTATTAATATTAAAATTGGTATTATTTCCCCGCACAGTCCTTACATAGCCAGCGCCCATTTTTAGCCTCTAAACCGCCAAAACTTTCTTCGTCATCCTGTTTTTTTAAAAAATAACATAAACTTTTCAATGTATTATGTTGTGCTTGACGGATTTTTTCATGTTGATAATCACCAACCATAGGACTTCGCGCTAAAGCTTGAATATTATCATCTCGTTGCTGACAGTTTTTATAACTCCATTTATCCAGATTAAAATTAGTAATAGCATCTAAATGCATAAATTTAAACAACGGCGCTAATAGTGCCGTTACCAGCCTTAAAGCAGGGATTAAATTAACCAAAGCATAGCGACCACTGTTCGATTCATGCACCGCACAATGACAAGCATCACAATGCAATTGCAATTGATAGCTTGGTTCATGGAATATTGATGACTTGGGCAACAAACTAAACAAACTCGGGCAAGGCGTTGTTTCGCTTGAGTCTTGCTGCAAAGCATCTCGATATTGTGGTGCTTCCCGCCATCACTTGGGTATGATTTTTAACCAACTGGCCATATCAACTGCTTGATAACTATTTTGACATTGAATACTTTCTTATCCATTTTTACGGTGACATTGATATAGTAGGGTATTTGGGATAATCTACGAAAACTGTAGATTTATTGGATTGGCGGACTACGCTGTGCTGGTCATCAAACAATGGAAAAGCAATCTGACTCCACTACACTGTGCGGCTGGTTTTCATTGTTATACGCCAAAGAAACTATTTTGTGCATTTGAATTGAAGCAATTATTAATTTATTATCCCAAATAAGTAGATAAAAGGAACTAAGAAGCATGAGCGGAGGGCAAACAAAAAATGCAGCGCTAACAACCGCTTTAGCCTTTCACTACCAATTATTGATTGGCTTGGATAAGTGTTTTTCGCTTGAAGAAGGACAATCAGTTTGGTTTGAAAAAGATGGTGATGTCAGTCTGATTTCGCCAGATACATTAGCATCCACTCAAACTGAAGTAAAAGACTACGCAGCACCACTCACTGACCACCACGAAAACCTTTGGAAAACGCTTAAGAACTGGCTTACCCCTGAGTTTGAACATGTGAAATATGGCGTTTTAGTGCTTCATACCACACAAGCATTTGGTACAAAGACTCGCCTAAAAAACTGGAATACGCAAAATACCGAACAACGTTTGGAAGTATTAAAAACTATTTTTGCAGAGCGTACCGAAGAACAACTTAATTCGGATAAACCATCAGAAATCATAAAATTTCAAAAAGCTGTGATGATGGATGCTGAATATAAAAATTTAATGGCTGTCCTCGTCAAAGTAGTACTGCACGTTGAGACTGAAAATTTAGATGCAATAAAAACAAGTTATGCAAATAAACTCAGTGGTTATATTCCGCTTTCAAATAGGCAAGCTTTTGCTGAAGGACTAATTGGTTTTATATATGAACAGGCGAATGGCGCGGAATGGGTCATTCATAAAATAGATTTTGACCAAAAGCGAGAAGCCTTAACAGCTAAATGGGGACCTACTTTATTTACAATTCCAAACTTTACTGACAGAGATGCAACTGAAAAAGAAGTCGATTTGTATATTACGGAATTGTTCGTTCAGAAAATTCTTGAGATTGAGTATGAAGATGTATTGCCCGAGGCAATAGGTAATTGGCTTGAACTAAGAAACTCACTAATCGAAGAATTAAATGGCTACCCACAATTCAGGGAGACTGTTAACCGATATCGAGAGCAATGGATTCGATCATTTTCTGCAAAATACCGTATAGCTAGCCGTGAACAAGGTGGCTTTGAGATGATATCGAAAAACTTATATGATCAAGTAACCAGCGAACCGCCATTTGGCATAGATGGCTATCCAAATCCTGATTTCGTTTTTAGAAATGGCCTTATACACGATGCAATGGACGATGAAGAGCGTGATTTAAAATGGCGGGTTGAGCCATGAGCAGTATTGTCGATGTCCTGTACGAATTAAAGTACAACCCGTTTGAGTTTGGGCCTTACCTAGCGTCGTTTTACACGACCATGGATGAGTCAGAGAATAACCTTTTGCTTGCCCCTTTGGTCATCCCGCTGTGTAGCCATCCTGTTTTTGGTAAAAAGATTTCTGGTGCTGTATTTGGAGATAAAAAACAAAGCTCTATTTGGTCTATTTTCGATGACCGCACCAAACTCTATGATCTGCAAGAGCGAATAGACGGATTTCAATCATTAACCGAGCAATGCATTCAATATTGCTTAATCAATGACTGGTTGTCATTAAGTGAACAAAGTTTATCCCTTCGTGCATGTAATGGTTCTGACTCTGTTTTTCCTAATCAAAAAAGTGCCGAGAAGTTAGGGCGATTATTCAGTAGTCACTCAGTGGTCGAGGTTTATGCGTTTTTAGGAGTGAAACCGCAATGAAAACACTCATTCATGAAATTGGCGTTATTGATAAACAAGGGAACAAGCACCCGGTGATTTTTAAGTCAGGGCTTAACGTTGTTACTGGTAAGTCATCGACAGGCAAAAGTGCATTGATTGAGATTTTTGATTATTGCTTTGGCAGTGGTGAAAACACCATTCCCAAAGGCGTGATTACCACAAATGCATTAATTTATTATGTTGCGCTTGCTGTTAACGAACAAGATATGGTAATTGCGCGTGATCCTGAGATTACGTCGAAAGCCTTTTTTCGTCGTGTTGAGACGTTCAGTTCTGCCGATATTGTCCGTGATTATTTTAGTAGCAGTTATTTCCGCCCATTAAATGAGTTTAAGAAGCACCTAAGAGGTTTTTTCTTAGATATAGATGATGTGGATGAATCTTTAGCTGCTAGATCTAATCGGCGCTTTAATCAAAAAGCGCCAACACCATCAGTACGCAGCTTTTCATCGTTCATACTCCAGCATCAAAACCTTGTTGCTAATAAACATGCATTGTTTTACCGGTTCGATGAAAAGGAAAAGCGAGATCAGGTAATTGAACACACCAAGATCTTTTTGGGGTTCGTCGATCAAAAATTCTTTCACCTATCACAAGAGAAAGAACGGTTAACAGCAGATATCAGGCGTTTGGAGCGCCAAAAAGAGACAAACAAGCGATCCTCTGAAAGTTATAAACAAAAGGTTGGCCCAGTTTTGAGTCAGTTGTATGCATTGATGGGGTTTCAGGATGAACCGCTATCATTGGAAATGGTGCTTCGCCACCCACAAGATGCTAAAGATCAACTCGATGGTATTATAGTATCCGGGAAAATTAACCATAATTCCGACGCTATCACCGAACGATACAATCAGTTAGAACTTGCCCGTAACCAAAAAACGACCGAATTAAGGAAGTTGCAGCGCAAAGCTTCGTCAATCAATAAACATATTCAAGAGGAAGAACGGTTTGTTGATAACGTCAAGCAGTTTAGCACACCTAAGCATATTCATATATCTGCTTTTATCTGTCCGTTTTGTCATACTGAAAAAGACACTTTGCGAGAAAGTGCAGAAAAACTTCAACAGGCCATCACTAAGATATCGGGTAACCTTGCACAAGCTCGCCCGATGAAAGCAAAATTTGAATCGTCATTGTTCGATGTGCAACGTAATATTGAGGTTGTCAGTAGGGCATTGACCGAGTTAAACCAACAAATAACGGAAATTGAAGAAACAGAAAAACAGTTGGTAGAACAAAAGAACCTGTATGAAAGCGTTTTGATGCAGAAGGCTAAGCTATTTATACTTCTCGAAACCCTTAATATGGCTGACGATGTAGACCTTGAAAAGCAAATAAAAGATCTAAGTAAACAAATAAAGAACATCACAAAAGACCTTAAAGCATACGATGTGAAAAAAAGGTTAGAAAACGCTTCAGCTAAGGTAAATGAATATATGGCTGATATTGGTAGTTACTTCGAATTTGAAGCCAGCTATAAGCCTATCAATCTTCACTTTTCCTTTGAAACATTCGACCTCTATCATTTGACTCCCGAAAACGAAAAAATTTATTTACGGTCAATGGGGAGTGGTGCAAACTGGCTGTATTGCCACGTCACGTTATTTTTAGCTTTGCATAAATACTTTGCTGAACTGGGTGATAAATGTGCCATCCCTTCAATACTATTTTTAGATCAGCCAACGCAAGTGTATTTTCCTAACTTTAACCGTGATACTTCTGAGAGCTTCGAAGAGCAAAAGAGTAAGGAAGCGAAGCAGCGAACGGAAAAAGAAAAAACCGTGGATGAAGACATCAAAGCTGTTGAAAACCTATTCAGCCGACTTTCGATTTGCTGCGATGAACTTGAGCTGAATAACGGTTTTAGTCCACAAATTATAGTGACAGACCATGCGGATAATTTGAGATTGTCTAATGGGGTATTGTTCGAGTCTTTGGTTAATGGCAATAGGTGGCGAATACGAGGATTAATTAATCCTATTCAAGAATAATTAGATACTATTAATCGTATAAGTCAGTTATGAGGGTCAAATCAGATTGATGCCATTAATTTAAGTAACTAATTGAAATATAGTAAATTTATATATAAAAATCACTGTTATTGGATAATTTTTCACTACGTTCTAAAACTGTCGATGATCTTGGTCGTTATCAACCTTAAACAAAACTACTCCCTCTTCAATCAATTAAAGCCCCGGTTTTAATTTACCCCTCCCTTTTTTCCTTGCTATAAATCCTGATTTTTTGGTAATACGGGCAAAGTGAGCATGGCTGCCATAAAGCAGCCGTATCTCGTAAAAATCTTAAGGCGCTTTATGAGTTAAGGTTGGGAAATAAACGGGCTATGTCTGTTGCCGCTACTCCAAACCAGTTAGCCAGTGCGGCATATAGCATGTCTGTCGATAAGGTCGGGATTAAAACACCATTACCGACATCTAAGGGGTTTTCATCTTCTAATGCCAAACTGGGGTAATCACCAAAAATTTGCCCGCCGGGAACAGCTGCACCCATCATTAAGGTATTGCCGCCCCAACCGTGATCCGTACCATTGCCATTTGAAGTCAACGTACGTCCAAAGTCTGACCCGGTAAAAGTGACCACTTGTTCGGCAATCTCCATCGCATTTAATGCCGTTTGAAATTCCCCTAAGGCTTTGCTTAAAACCCCTAACATTCGTGCATGATTATTGAGTAACTCGTCATGATGATCCCAGCCACCGTAACGAATAAAAAAGGTTTGTTGTTGATGGTTTAGGCTATCAGCCGCTTTAATCGTTTGTGCCACTTTGCGTAGCTGTTGTGATAAATCACTGTCTGAAAAAGCCGTTGGCACGGGAATATTGGCGGTGGCACTGCGGAAAATTTCATGCTGGGTTTGTGCTTCACGGGTCAGGTTCAAATAGGTTTTTTTGAAAGGGTCGTTGTGATATTCGGTGTTGAGTAAATTTTCAAAACTGTCTAATAACGCTTGATTTAAAGGGCTGGCTTCTTCATTGACCACCAGCCCAATACTGCCTTTATCGGTGATGGAATAATGGTTGGATGATGCACCATTTTGCATGATGTTACTGCCGGATAAGGAAACATTCATCGAGATTTGTGTGGCAGCGCGCCCAGGTTGTAGGGCATCAGCAAATGCACCAAACCAGCCTTGATTGATGCGTATATCTGGGCGCGAGGTTTGCCAGTGTTTAAATTGATCGGCATGGGATAACAGGCCTAAAGGAATTCGCGCTTCTCCTGAGAGGTAACTGGCTTTGGTCACAGGTTCTATCATCGGACCAATATTGGCGATAAAAGCCAATTGTTTATCGGCAAACAGTTGTTGTACTTCGGGCATACTTTCATGCAATCCAAAACTGCGCCCTTGTGAGTCTTTGAAGCCAGCTAAAGGCCGTAATTGGTCGTTTTGTAGTGCTAAATTACTGCGGCTATTGCGGTATTCGGCATACGCATCAGCAGAGGTGGGGACGAGCATGTTAAAGCTGTCATTCCCGCCATCAAGCATGATAAATACCAAGGCTTTTTTTTGTGGTCGAATGCTGATAGCAGGCACAGCACGGCGTTGAGGTAAGGCGAAACTGGGAGCGATGCCTGTGGCGAGTAAACTGGTGGCAGCACCCGCTTGAATAAATTGACGACGAGAAATCATGATGTGTTCCTTAAGCTGCTTGCACGGTGAATTCTGGGGAAATGGCTAACATAAAGCTGATGGTTTGTAAGACCCATTGCGGATTGTCGGCATAATTGGCAAAGGCTGCTTTAATTTGGGCTTTGATGGGTAAGTTTTGCTTGCCTGTCAATAATAAACTGAGGTATTCAATCAATACATCATGTTTGCTGGGGTCGGATGCGAAGGGCAAAAAGTCACTAAAATCTAAGCGTAATTTGTCCTCCGCATTATTTTGTAAACGCTCAATATCCAGCTCAGGAACATTTTTTTCATCGGCATTGATCACAGTACTGATTGCTGGGTAATAATCACCAAAAAACCAGTAATACATCAAATTGACATAAGCAATGGCATTGCTGGATGTGTGGAGTTCAAATTCTGGTGCAAACAGGTTTTTAGCTTCTAAGCCACCATGCGGGATAAAATCAGGCTTATAAAAATTGAACACCGTTGGCGATGAAAGCGGATGTTGTTGGAGCAATTCTTCGATGTCATCCCCAACCAACCACAAACGCCCTGAGTTATTTTTAGCATCAAATGCCCGCAATATTTGGGTAGCACGTAACAAAGGCGATTTTAATTTTTGTGATTGCACTAATTTGCCCTCTTGCACGGTATCAGCTTCTAAAGAAACTTCAGCAACACTGTGTTTGAGTGGGTAACTTAGCACTTCTTCAATCAGCGCTTTTAAGTCGCCTCGCTCGCCAAAACGACTGGCAACCGCTTTAATATAGGCGGGGCTTGGGTTAGAGGTGACCATTTGGGTAATAAAATGCCGAGCAACAAACGGCGCGGTGTTGGGGTGAGCGACTAAGCGCTCGACCACGGCTTTAATTTCCGCAGCCCCATCTTGATTGGCTGCTAAGTCGATATGACCTTTTAGCAAGCGTTTAGCATCACGGTCATGGTAGTTTTCATCCACCTGCATGGGACGTTGCATATTGATAAAAGGCACGGTTTTATAGGATTTATCCACGCCATCATCAAAACTGACCGCCGTGCCGTTATTTCCAGCGGGCCAAAATGAATTTTGCCATTCATATTCATAGCTATCGGCGCGCAAGCCCGTAAAAACCCGCGCCAATTCTCGAATGTCACTGTTATCGTAAGTGGGAATACGTTGTCCTGCGGCATCGGTTTTATAACTGCCATCAAGATTGAGTTCAAACAAACCAATGCTAAATAATTGCATGATTTCACGGGCATAATTTTCATCCGGGTGAATACGCAAGCTGGGATTGGCTTTTTGATTGTTCATGTGCGATAAATACACGCCCATGCAAGGGTGCATAGAAACGGCATAGAGCAAATCAGCATAACTGCCAAAGGCGTGCTGATGGAGTAAATCATAATAACTGCCCATACCCACAGCATCGAGTTCCAGTGAGGATTTATCCGAAATCACCAACAGTTCACTCAAGGCTTGAGCTGTACGTTGGCGCAGTAGGTGCTCTTTTTCACTCAAGTTTTGTTGCCACCAAGCCATGTGAAAATACCATTTATACGGTAAGGCGGGGTTATTACCATCACCGTTAATTGCAGCTTCTCCATGCTCAGCAATTAATTTTTCTCGAAAATACTGCCAAATCTCAGCCGTTGTGTGGCTAAAAGTATCTTGCTTATCCAAGGCTAAGTTGAGTTGTTGTGCTAACCAAGCTTCGATACCTTGTTGGGCAACGGCAATAATGGTGCTGGCATTGCTGCCTAAAGTCGCTTGCATTAAAAAACGACTGGTTTTTGCAATATCATCCATGCTTTATTCCTTAATGGTGAGATAAGCGTTGACTGATTTCTTTCAGCCGTACGTATTGTTGGTAAAAAAGTGGGAAGCTCATCACCAGTTCTATGTAGTGATAGACGTACATGATCGCGGTGATTTTTTGTCCATAACTGATGCTGTCGTTGCCGACAATTAGAACGATAGAGAGGATTAACAAAACCCCAAGAAGCAACCAAACAAGGGAAAAATTCAGGGTTTCTAAATCGGACAGCTTGATATTCCATTTCATCATGCGCTTAAAATGCACGGTGACGCGGCGCTTTTTATAAGCTGAAATCACATCGACTTGTTGTTCTAATTCGTCATTTTGTTGTTGGTTAAAAACAAAAATATGGCGATGGCTGAAGGCATAAATAACGACAATTAATATCGACGTAATTAAACATAAACCCATGACTGACACGTCCAGTAGCGCAATAATCACCACCACACCAACAAAACCAATCACATTGCTCATGAGCATCGGCAAGGTGTTTTCTAAAAACTCGATGACTTCATACAACAAATTGATGCGAGCGCTGATTTGGCTGGTGGCTCGTTGCTTTGCTTTTTCATGTGCGACCAAGGCATTAGCCAAAGCTTGAAAAATGTGGGCATAAATACGGGTATCATAAAAACGCCTGCTTGCACCGACAACGAGCACTGCTAAGCTCAGCGCGCCAAGGCTAAGCAACCCGGCATGACTGTCTTGCAACAAGCTATCGACAGAAAAGCCAATAGCAAGCGGAAACAACAGCACCAAACACGCTTCAATAAAGAGCAAGCCCCAAGTCATACTGATTTTGAGGCGAAACAATTGGGTGATGCGCCACAGGGATACCTGACCGAGCCAAATCGTCTTAACCGGATTGTCTGTCATCTGTTGCCTCATCACTTTATATTTAGGATGTCGCGCTAGAACGCTGAGTTTTTTCACGCGCTTTAGGTTGCCAATCAGGCGGCATAAACACATAGCCTAAAGCCTCGGATAAACTGCCCGCATTGAAGATTTGTCGCAGTAGTTTCCAAATCCCATGGAAAAAAACCTTCACAGGGTTCACTGAGTTCAAAGGTTTGGTAATGCCATAGATCACCTTTTCTTTTTCGACCTCAAAAGTCCCAAACAGCTTGTCCCAAATAATCAAAATACCAGCGTAGTTTTTGTCGATATATTGCGGGTTAGCGCCATGATGGACACGGTGATGCGATGGCGTATTCATGACCGCTTCAAACCAACGCGGGAACTTTTTCACCACTTCGGTATGCAAAGCCGTTTGATAGAGTTGCACCATGGTTTCGGCAAATAAAATCACGAAGGGATTAAAACCCAGCATCGCCATTGGCAAGTGGAAAAACAGCGGTAAAATGCCATCTAAAGGGCCAAAGCGATACGCCACAGAAATATTAAAATGTGGCGAGCTGTGGTGTACCGTGTGGGTTGCCCAAGCAAAACCGACCCGGTGCATAAAGCGATGTTCCCAATAGTAGATAAAATCAGCCAGTAAAATTGCCAAGGCTATCGACCACGGACTCATGGCTAATTGAGCGATACTGAAATGTTCATAGACCCAATACAAACTGCCGATATAGATGCCGAAAAATGCCACCGCAATCAGTAAAAACCCCACCAAGGTGATGAAGTTACTTACGGTATCGCCGAGCAAATTCCAGCCTAGGCGTTTTTTAAATCCGAGGATGAGTAGCTCTATGAGTAAAAAAGCCAAGGAAAAATAGAAAAACCATTCACCTATCCAAGCTTCCCAAAAATAGAGTTCATCCTCAGATAACAATTGAGTAAACCACTCCACCGTTATTTACCCATGTAATGCACAGTCACATTAACGGTTTTATCTTTATCACCGAGTTTGACACGGGCTTTAGCAAAGGACAGCTCATCGTATTTATCGGTGGCATTGGAAGTGCCATAGCCCTCTTTTGGCATCCCAGTTAAAGCGGTTTCCATTTTATTGTTGTCATTTTCATCATGGAACAAAGAAATGGCATAGTGCCCTTTAGGCAAATCATGCAAAGTCAGGCGATTGGACTTGGGATTAATCGCCAAGGTAAACGTGGCATATGCCTGGTCGTAATCTGGTTTTTTATAAGCGGCTGCTTTATCGAACACCGCAACGTGCAACTTGCCTTTCGTGCCTCGAACCTCTTCTATGTCGATGGTCAAATCTGCTGCAAACACGCTTAAGCTGCTGAGTAAAAGTACACTACCTAATAAAGGCTTGATGATTTGTTGGGTTAAAACAGACATTTGAGTCTCCTTTGTGAGTAAATTATCAAAATTGATGATTTATACTTTAACGCCTGCGTAATAAATTGTCAATATTGATTATTTATTATGCAAGAGCAAGCATGGCGCGGCAGACTTTTAGGCTCACTCAGGTGTGATTGAAGTTGTCATACAAAAAAAGGAGGAAATAGTGGTCTTAGAAAAAATGACCAAAAGAAGGGTTGCTAAGCGTAGATGAATACAGATAAATCTCGATTAATCTATCTGTGTTCATCTGCGTGTATGTATTGATTTATTGATGTTACGTAAAGGCTAAATCCCACTAGACAGGTGGAAAACCACCATTTTGAGATAAAAATAGGTTTAGTGCGTCACATCAGTTGATTTAGTACCAAATCCTAGACCAAATCAAATTTAATTCAGCGCTAATATTAAAGCCATTACGTCTATCTCTGGGCATATAGGCACGTTTAAAACTTTGCATTTTGTCGAATTCAAAATTGGCTCTAAAAAAGGATTGATCAGGCGAGGAGACAGAGACAAAGCGCATATCGGTGAACACAACCTGTGTATTGCCATCAGCCAAGGGTTCAACTTTAGCCTTTAACATATCGGTTGAAAACCAACGCAGTATTTTGCCCTCTGGGGTATGCATGGCAGTTTTTGCCAAGGTACTTTGATCGCTGCTATAAAACTGAAATTCGATAGGCTGTTTGGTTATGGTACTGAAAAAACCAACGGCATAATCACCTTTGTTATCTTTGGCAACCACCCGCCATAACAAGGTATTAAATAAGGTAGGGGAGGCATTGATGTCCATTGCCTCAAAGCCTTTTTTATCAGCCAGTTGCGAGATGCCCACTTGCTTTGCCTCCCAAGAGTTCGCTAAACCAAAACCGAGGTAAAGCGAAGAAACAAGCAAAGCAGATGTTGCCCAACGGCTGTTTGTTGTTTTTTTCAGCGGTCTTGCAAGGCCGATGAATACGGCAATTAACAGAGGAATAGTATACAGCGGGTCAATAATAGAAACGGCATCTAAGGTAAAACGCCCGTTGCTAAAGGGAGTAAAAATTTGAGTACCATAGGAGGTAAACAGATCCAGCAAAGGATGTGTGATGAGGGCTAAAAAACATAATTGATACCAGAGCCAATAACGTTTTTTAGCGGACATATCTTTGCCCGTACCATCTTTCCACATTGCCCATTTCATGGCTAACCAAGCCACAGGGATGGCGAGAAAAGGCAAGACAAATAATGAGTGAGTCCAGCCTCTATGGGTGACTAAATGGCTAAAATGATCTCCGCCAATGCTCAAAAAGATGTCAAAATCAGGTAATAAACCACACACCAGACCAACAAGAATGGCTTTTTGCCCCAATCGTTCACTAAAGCCTGCTTGTCCAATACATGCGCCTAGCGCCGCTTGCGTTATGGTATCCATGATTTATCCTCCTTAAAGAAGCCTTTGCGTAACATCAGTTAAATATGACGGTTATTTTCATTGTTGAATTAATCTCTTGCTCAATAAGCTGCCAGTTAAAGCGTTTAACCAGTTTTTTAATCAGTTTTAAGCCTAAACCAAAGCCTGTTTGGCTCAACGCCTTTTCACTGGGCAAGGTATTAATTACCTGCACACAATGGCTGTCTTGAATCACCTGAATGCTGCCGCTGGTAGTGTGTTGAAAGGCATTGCGGATGATGTTGCTGATCAGAATACGAAAAGCCGCTTCTGGTAAGTGTTTGGAGCAAGATTGAGTTTGGATGCTCATGTCAGTCTTTTTACCAGATAATAAATACTCTAATTCTTGAATGACCTGTTTTAAGGTATCTTCGATATTTACCATAGAAGTATGCATTTCTTCTTTATTATCTCTACTTAGCCATAGCAGGGTTTCTGTAATGCCTTTCATGGTCAAGCTAGAGCGCAGGATGCGGTCACGCACTTCCCGTTCTTTAGGGCTTGGGGCAGGGCTGATTTTGTCTAGCAAAGTGACGTTGCTTCTGAGAGTAGTGATAGGGGTGCGCAATTCATGGCTGGCAAAGCCTAGAAATTCTTTTTCTCGCTCTAGCGTGCGCCCAACACTCTGAATACTGGCGTGTACGATGCCAGCGAGCTGGTTGAGTTCTTCGTATTGGAAATCAGGTGGGGATACTTCAGTTTGTTTTAAGTTCAGATTTTTTGCCCAGTTATACAGCGATTGGATCGGATGGGCGAGATTACTGAGCACAATGTAAATAATACCAATAAAGACCGCGAGCGAGCCAAGTCCCCACAAGGCAATGATCACCATGGGATCCAGTCCTTCATGTTTGGGTTTAGCCTTCTTTTTCTTGCTATCAATGATACGGGATATGTAGCGAATTTCGCCTGCTTGATTTGGGGCGGAAAGCAGAGAATAGGATTTTTCTGGCGGGGCAAAATACCACCAGTTTTCAAAATGCACTTGCAGTTCTCTCTGTTTACTTGGGGGGTGGGGGAAGACTTTTTTCATCTCTTCAGGGACATCCTCCCAGTTGCGGCTCACATGATAACCAAAGTCGGTGATGCTTGATATTTCTCCTTTAGGAAGCAAGTCAGCGGCCTGGTTCATTTGCCATTCTTGCACCATATCAAAACCTTCAAGAAAGTATTGTGTGCTCTGGTAGGTAAGTAGAACAGACATGCAAAGGGCAAGCAGCGTGATCCAGAATAGAATATAGGCTTTCAGGCTTTTTCGTTTTGACATTGGGAGGCCGGAGGGCTAATGGAAAAACCAAAACCAACAGCAGTTTTCAGCAAATCACTGGCGTTGGCGGTATCTAAAGACTTGCGCAAATTGTGTATGTGTACCCTGAGTTTATTGCTGTCGGGGATGTCATCGCCCCAAACCTTTAACAGTAATTCTGATTGCGACACAGGTTTGGGACTGGCGCGCATCAATATTTCCAGCAATTTAAAACCTGTAGGACTGAGTTTAATCGGGCTTGCGTTTAAACTGACAATGCGGTTGTTCAGATCCAGTTTCAATGCCCCAACTTCCAGCGTTGAAACTTGCCCACTGCGGCGCTTGGCTAAGGCATGTAAGCGCACGATCAGCTCTTCAATCTCAAATGGTTTAATCAAGTAATCATCGGTCCCCGCAGAGAAGCCTTCAATTTTGTTTGCCAGCGTATCACGGGCAGTTAGCATCAAGACAGGTGTATCATTGCCATCGCTTCGGATTTTTTTACACAAGGATAAACCATCCATGCCCGGCATGTTAATGTCTAACACCAGCACATCATAGGTATTGCCTTCAGTCAGTGCCGCACCTTCTATACCGTTTGCCGCATAGTCGCAGAGGATACCTTCTATTTCTAAGTGATCGATCACCGCCAGCGCTAAATCGCGGTCATCTTCTACTAGCAATGTGTTTAACATAGCACCTCCTTTGCCACTGCATGGCTAGGCAGAGCAGCTTTTTCAGAAACAAATAAACCAACTAAGTCATGTTGAATCATGAGCATGGCGGGAATAATAATCAAGGTGATGACGGTGGCAAATAAAATGCCGTAACCCAGCGAAGCTGCCGCAGGGATGATGAATTGCGCTTGGGTTGAGGTTTCGCTCAGTAGCGGTGCAAGCCCTGCAAAGGTCGTGATAGAAGTCAGCAAGACGGGTCTGATACGCCCTGTGCAGGCTTCGAGTATCGCCTCATGTTGCGAGAATCCCGCATGACGGTTTTCATTGAAGCGCGATACCAGCAATAAGCTATCGTTGACCACCACACCACTTAGCGCCACGATGCCATTGAACGAGAGTACACTGAGCATCATATCGTTGAACCAGTGTCCCAGTATTGCTCCCACCAGTCCAAAGGGGATCACGCTCATGATGATCAGCGGCTGAACATAGGAGCGTAGTGGAACCGCCAAGAGGATATAAATCGCCATCATGGCAATGATGAACAGCTCCAGCATGGAGCCTGTGGTCTCAGCTTGTTCTTCGGCTTCACCGGCAAAATGGATATCCAGATCAGGATAGCTTTGCTCCAGCTCAGGCACCAGTGTCTCTTGTAGTTGCTGCACCAGCTCAGTCGAGGAGATGATCGCTTTATCTACGCTGGCACTGACATAATAGGCTTGCAGACCACCGATACGGGTTCTTTCATTTTGCTGATAATCTTCGCTGATCGTTGCCACGCTGGATAAAGGCACAACCGAACCATTGGCGAGGCGGATTTTTGCATTGAGTATGTCGCTGATGTCATTGCGCTCGGATTCTGGGTAACGAATACGGACTTTGATCTCGTCCTTACCGCGTTGATAACGCTGCACCACTTCACCGCCAAAGGCTTGCAGCACTTGTCGAGACAATTCCGCAGTGGTCAGCCCCAGCGCATAGCCTTGTGGGTTAAGATTAAATTTGAGCTGGTTTTGACCGCTATGGAAATTATTATCAATGCCTTGCACGCCGTTAATCTGCGATAACACGTCCAAGAAACGTTCGCCCGCCAGTGCCAGTGATTGACTATTCCAGGCTTTCAGCTCAACCTTAAATTCAGCGCCCCCACCAAAGCCAGAACGAATATCGAGTGATTTTAAGCCCTCTAAAGCGCCCGTGAGTGATTTCCACTCACGGGTAAAATCATTGATGCTATAAGTCGCCGCCTGATTCAGCTCTACGGTGACAGAACCGGTAAAATCATCATTGGCGATAATTTCAACCGTGCCTATACCCGATGGACTAGCGCCTGATAAGGTTTTATCTGCCTCATCTGCTAACTGCTCAAGCAGCATCAAATTCTTTTGTGTCATACCGAAACTGGCATCATTTTGCATTGAGAGATTGGCTTCAATGACAGTGCCAGGAATATCAGGAAAAAAGCCGATGCGGACGCTACCATTAAAGGGCATATTCATCACCAGGCCAAAAACGGCAATCGACAGCAGCACGGCGGCATAGCGAAATTGAACCACTTGTTTGATCAATGGGGCGTAGATCTTTTCAGTTACCCACATCAGACCGCTGTCACAAGCATGTTGTATGCGCGCCCAAGTATCTTTCCAACCACGACCAATCTTTCTATGGGTATTGAGATGCGCCAAATGCGAAGGGAGAATGAGTTTAGATTCAATCACAGATAACATTAAACAGATGGCGACAATCACGGCAAATTGTGAATACACCTGTCCCATGCCGCCTTCGACATTCGCCAAGGACACAAACACCGCCACCGTGGTCAGCACGCCAAATATGGTCGGCACTGCCACCCGTTGCGTGCCCTTAATCGTATTCGCCAACGTATCCCCTTCATCGCGGCGGGTCGCATAGATGCTCTCACCAATCACCACCGCATCATCAACGACAATCCCCAAGGCCAAGATAAAGCCAAAGGTCGTCATTTCATTGATCGACATGCCGGTGAAGGATTCAGTCATAAAAAATAATGTGCCGCAGAAAATGAAAGGTAGACCTGCGACAACCCAGAGTGCAACCCGCAAATTCAGAAACAGCGCCAAGACAATGAATACCAGTGCAATGCCCGAAAGTGCATTCTTGATCAGCAGCGCCAAACGATCACGAATCAATTCGCTGCCATCATTCCATGCCTCAATGGAGACATTATCAGGTAAGGCAGTAGACTCTTGCCATTGTTGAACAACCTGATCCGCCTGCTCTACTAATTTGATGACATCTCCCGTTTCACTAACCGAGAGTTCAATGCCGATGCCGTTTAGACCGTTATATCGCGCCAAAGAAAAAGTTCTATCAGTAAAGGTGTCTTCAATGCGGCTAATATCACCCAAACGCACCACTGCGCCTGTACTGTCAGTAATCACCGGGATTTGGGCAAATTGTTGCGCGTAATAGGCTTGTTCTGAGACTTTAAGCCGCACGATTTGCTCTTCACTGCGTAGACTGGTAGACAGCGCCGAAGTCGATTCAGCATTAACCGCTGCTTGTACTGCCGACAAGGTGAGTCCATAGGCTTCTAATTTTGCTTCATCGATCTCGATGGACAGTAGTTTTTCCGCTTTGCCTTTGATCTCTACTTTGCTGATTTGGCTCTGTGCCAGCAGATCAATTTTCAACCGCTCGGCAAGGGTTTGCAGCGTTGCCCTGTCGCTGTCCCCATAAATCTTGATCGAGTAGGCATGATTGCTCATCTCTTGTTTCTCGATCACGGGCTTTTCCGCCTCTACAGGAAAGTTATAAATGGCATCAACTTTATTTTTAACCTCCTTCAACAACGTATCCAGATCATGACCACTCACCGCTTCAACCGTGACCCTTGTCATGTTGGCATCGGATACCGAAGTGATGCGTTGAATACCATGCACACTGGCCAGCGCTTCTTCGACCTTGATGGCAATGCCTTCTTCAGTGAGCACTGCATCACCGCTGTCATAAGCAACGCTGACAATGACAGAGTCCACAGGCCAAGGGGGAAAGGCTTCTTTACGTAAGCCGTCGATGGATAACAACCCCAACAGAATGACGCTGAACAACAACAGATTGGAAGCAACACTATTCCCTGCAAACCAAGCAATGATACCTCTTTGATAAGCGAACTGATTCATGGGGAAATCTTCCCTGAGGGTTCAGCTTGAGATAGGGTACTTAACTCATCGGCTACAGGACTGGGTTCTACTTTCATACCGGGTAAATAACTCGCCAGCGGCAAAGCCACAATCAGCGCCTGTTCCAACTTTGGGTTTGGCAGCAGATATGCCTTGTCCAGCATTCTAAGACGCAGCTTGGCAGGCGCTTTTGTCAGTATTTGCTCATGGTTTACAAACCAAATCTCATTGTTTTGCGTTACGGCAGAGGCAGGTACTTGCCAAACATCTTCCAAGACCTTGCCGGGGATGTCAGCTTCAATAAAAGTACCGGGATACAGTGGAGGATTGTGATCCAGCGGATTATCAATCCGCACAATCAGAGAACGCTGGCGGGTTTGGCTATCAACATGCTGCGCCACCCGATCCACATAGCCTTGCCATCGGTTTTCATTGGCTGTATCGGTCAGTTTCACCTGCCACCTGGCTTTCTTCTCAGGTGGCAAGGGCAAATGCTGCCAGTCTTTGGCAGCAAGCGGCAAGGTTAACTCTAGCTGATCGGTTCCATATAACAATGCCAGCTCAGAACCTGCTTGTACATAACTGCCCAGCTCAATTGAGCGAGAAATCACCAAGGCATTAAAGGGCACGCGAATAATGGTCTTATCCAGATCCGCCTTCGCCTTTGCCAGTGTGCGCCGCGCATATTCCAACGCTGCCTGCGCCGCTTTGACTTGTGGCTCATAAAGTGCGAGTTTAGAATCAGGCGAACCCTTTAAGCCCGAACGCTTCCATTCGGCTTTGGCTTGAGTGCGATTTGATTTTTGCTGCAATAAAGTCACCTCAGCGGCTGCCCGTGCCGATTGCGCACTGGCGACTGCCTCGTGGTAGGTCTCATCATCAATACGTAACAAGGTGTCGCCAGCCTTTAGCCTTGCGCCACTTTTAAAATATGGCGACAGTTTCACCACTTTACCGCTGACCTCGGCGGCTAGGTTTAAGGTTTGCACTGGGGCAATCTCGCCATAGGCTTTAATGCTGGCGCGATAAGAACCTATGCGTGGTTGCACAGTTGTCACCTGCGGATAGGCTTTGGGCTTGGTGGGCGGTGGCTCAAAATCAGGTTCAGGTGTTGAATTGCTGGTATAGACTGCAAACACGCACAAGGCAGCCATGCCCGTCACCAATAACTGTTTTTTCATGATGAAACTCCCAACCCTAATGCTAAGCCTAGGCTGATTCGATTGGATAAACGCTGATAAATTAATTGAGTTTTCTGGATTTGCAGGTCAAAGGTCTGGGTTTGGACGGTTAATAAATCCAAAAAGGAAGCCAGCCCTTGGCGATACTTGATCTGGTAAATCTCAAAGCTACGTTCGGCATTCTCCAACGCGCCTTCGATATGCGTCTGTTGACGGGATAGCGACTGCTCTTGCCCCATTGCATCTTCTACTTCTTTCACTGCCAACAGCAATTGTTCTTGATAGGCCCAGTAGGCTTGTTCTGCGACCAGATCCGCCTTACGCGCTTGCGCCCGTAACTTTCCGCCTTGAAATAACGGTGCAGTGAGTTGGTTTAACAGACTCCAAGCGGGACTGGTGAATAAAGCATCACGAAAGGCAGAACCGTTTTGAGCCAGTGACAGGCTCAGAGATAAAGAAGGCAATAGCGCTTTGTAGGCAATGCGACTGTTAAGATCAGCCACCTTAATATCCAGATAAGCCTGTTGTAGATCGGGACGACGACCTAAGTCCTGCGCAGGCATTGAAGCCAGCGGCAGATTCACCTCAGGAAATACAGTACCGATGCTGGTTTTGTATTTAGTCTCACCTAACAAGATCGCCATGGAGCGCCGCAAAACCTGTTCATCCTCAGTATAAGCAGCAAGCTTGGCTCTGGAAGATGCACTTTGACTACGCGCCGAATCCAAATCACTCAGCTCACCCAAGCCCTTGCGGTAACGCTCGACAATCGTAGTCTCATTTTGTTCCAAGACCTGTAAACGCGCGCGTTCGATGTCAATCAACCGCCCCTGTTGGATCAATTGCAGCCAGGTGCTTATGATCGAAGCTGCAAGCAGATCGCGGGCATATTGGTTAGCTGCCGCCCGCTGAGCCAGTGTTGCCTTGCCCGTATCAAGATCATCTTTCAGTTTTTGCGACCAATCCACCGTCCAATTGACTTGCAGAGCCGTTTGGAATACAGCATCACGGTCTTTGGTTTTGTCCTGTGAAAAGTTCAAATTGGCTTGTGGCAAGCGACTACCATTGACATCAGCCAGATTTTCTCGCGCAATCTGAACCGCAAGCACACTTTGTCGCAACCCTGGGTTCTTATCCAAACCATGCTGAATTAGCTTATGCATGGCTTTAGACTGAATTAAATCCGTCAAATAAACCGCTTTAGAAGCCCCAGCCTGTTCTTGATTCCATATTTCGATGCTGTTTAAGGGTTTAGTCGATTGCTTGGCGAAGTCAGTCCCGCCAAGCGTCACGCACCCAGATAAAAGCCCAATCAAACAAGCCAAGGGTAGTTTTAGGGGAAGGTGTTTCATGATGTCGATCGCTTTAGATAAGCTTAAACCTCATGCCCCAGCATCCGGCGGATGGTTGCGTCCTTGTCCAATATATGATGCTTTAAAGCACCTACGAGATGAAGAATCACCGCTAATAGCAACACATATCCAGCCAGTTCATGTACGATATGTGCAAAATTTGCTATGGCTTCATTGATTGGCACAATCTCCATCGGATTACTGGGATTGGTATTTTTCGCTACCAATTCAAACCCAAAAAAGTCAATACCATAGCCGCCCAATGATGACATCATAAAACCACTTACGGGCATAATCAGCGTTGCTAAAATCAGCAGCCAATGAACAATTTTTGATAGTGTTTTTTCAAGGGCAGAATAATCACCCACAGGCTTTGGCCAGCCTTGTTTTATACGCCAAACAATACGAATAACAACAAACAAAAGTATTAATACACCAAACGCTTTGTGCCAAGGGTAAAGCGCAAAGGCTTCGGTTTGCTCCATATAAATGCCCGTTGCTAATAATAGAATCATCATGACAGCAACGATCCAGTGCAGGCTGATAGTCGTTGCGGATAGTTTGGATAAAGAGTCAGGTTTCATCGGTTTATCTCCCAAAAAATGAAGTTGATCACAATATAACGCCAGCCATTAATAGGTTTTTTTGGACGCTATGAGATTGCATGATTGGGAGATTAGCAAAGCAGGTATTAAATAAGTGTTAAGAAGTTATAGATCCTCTCGTTCATGGGCATAATCTCGTATCACTTCGGCTACACGAATACGATAGGCATCAAATAATTTTTGTTTACCTTGAGCTTGTGCTTGTTGTTGTAAAAATTGGCGTAAATGCGTTGCCAATTGTAGGAATGAAGCCTATATCGAACTCAGCTTAAGCCGTGTCTATATTGCTATTTGGCTGCAAAACCCTCAATAAAGCGATAGGCTTAAAACAATTGGATAATCATGGAATTTTTTGTAGAAATAGAAAAAAGTGAATTTGATATTGAAACCTTACAGACTCAATTGCAAATCGCGACCTTACCCGTATACTGTGCGTCAATTAATACGGTTATGGCTGATGCTGGCAACAAAGGAGAAATTTATTGCCTTTGGGGACAATTTGATGTGTCACGCGAGCCTATAAAAAATGGTGTGCGCTTTGCCCTTCTCAACTGCCCTCATGCCCTGGCGTGGACAGTGGCTTATCACGCGCAGCGCAATCAGTTGGTCTTACATTGCACGATTGATGATAAAGAAGAAGCCGAGGAATTTATTGAATCCATTGAACAGTTTATGAGCGACTGGGCGTTAGGCTTAGAAAATCACCTGTAAATCAAATATTTCACTACATGCCATAGCCCCTCAAAATACAGCAGATAAACGCCTGTGTTCATTCACGTTTATCTGTGTTTGTCTATCTTCGCATCTCTAGCACCATAATAGTGATGAATCCCCGCCCTTGAAATCCTTTTTGTATAAATAATCAATATTGATTATTTACACTTCGGCGCTCGTGTGATAAATTGTCAATATTGATTATTTATTTTTTAGGAGTGAACCATGCCACGTCCAAGTCTTAAAGCTGAACGCAGGCAAGAAATTCTCAATGCCATTGAACGGGTTGTGATTCGTGAAGGGGTCAACGGGGCAACTTTAGAGAAAATTGCCGAAGAGGCGGCAATGCGCCGGAGTTTGTTGCGACACAATATTGGCAATCGGGAACAATTACTGACGGCTTTTTTAGATCGTTTTTTTGAGAAGTCGAATACGGTAGTGCAACAGATGTTGGACTATTTACCCGAGCAAGGACGCATGGCGGTGTTATTGGATTACTTATTCGATGAAGAATACGCCAATAGCCAACTGGCTCTGGTGGCTTTGGCACTGACCTCGGCAGCGGCAACAGATACGCATATCCGTCAGCGGCTCAAAGCATGGAATTTAGATTACATCGCCACCATCGCCAAAGAGCTACAACGTAACTATCCACAAGCCTCGGCACAAGGTTGCTACGAAGTTGCCACGGGCTTGGTCGGTATTTTCTTTAATGCTGAATCACTCGCCCCCTTGGGCGATATGTCTGAGGTACGCCTTGCCTCAAAACGGGCGGCTGAGCGCTTATTACTGAGTTTGCAACAATGAAATTACGGGATCGTATCAAAACATTTATTCCAGCAAGGTGGAAAACCCTATTGGCTTTAATGTTGGCATTATTTGCCGTCATTTATCACTGGTTGTTTGTCTGGGGGATTTTTTGTTTATTTTGGGGCTGGGAAAACCTGCGCGCCAAAGAAGCTTATTTTGTCGAGCGCATTGAACGCTCTGAAAACCCGGTGTTGTATTGGATCATCATCGCCATTTGGGTCGGGATGGGGCTTTTTTATTTTTACATAGACGAGACGGTTTTTAACTTTCTCAGCCGTTTTTAGGAGCACAACATGAAAATCTATTTTATCAAAGCCTCAGCAGGCAGTGATTATTCCAAATACAAAGCCGAAACAGGGGGGCCACCGCAAAATATTTTTGCCGCCGCTGCCGCAACCCCTAAACAACATGACATCGATATGGTTGATGAAACCATCGGTATGAAAGCCGATTTGAATGCCGATGCTGATTTAGTCGTGATTTTCATGTCTACCCCCGATGCTTATCGCGCCTATGAATTGGCAACGGCCTTTTATGATCAGGGCAAAACCATTGTGCTCGGTGGTTTACACACCAAATTTAATCAAGCAGAAGCGGCTAAATATGCCCATGCTTTAATCATTGGTGAGGTAGAAAATTATTGGCAACAAGTGTTAATTGATGTTGAGCAAGGGGAATTAAAACCCCGCTATAAAAGTAAAGAGCCGGTAGATTTAAGCCAGATCCAACCTTATCCGACCGATATTATTAGCCCTTCACAATATGACTATACCTGGTCGGTGGTTATCAGCCGTGGTTGTCCTTTTAAATGTAGCTTTTGTTTGGTGCATGAGTTTTTTGACAGCTTTACATTGCGCCCGATTGCAGACATTGTCGCCGAACTAAAACACTTAAAAACGCTGGGAGTGGCATGGGTAGAATTACACTCTGATAATCTCACTCATAACAAAGCCTATGCGATGGATTTATTTGCCGCCCTTGCGCCGCTGAAGATGAAATTTTATGGCGAGACCACCGTGCTCATAGCCCGTGATGAGGATTTGTTAGTGGCGGCACAAAAAGCAGGACTTAAAGCGGTCTTATTGGGCATAGAAACCCCATCTGTCGATGCGCTCAAATCACAGAAAAAAGCCTTTGTGAAACCGGAAAAAATGAAGGAATACATTCGTATTATTCAAAAACATGACATTGAAGTTTGGGGTGATTTTCTGTTTGGTTTTGATGAACACACAAACGATATTTTCCAGCAAACCCAAGCCTTTGTCACCGATATTAAAGTGGATAAGGTTGTCCCGCATTTTATGATTCCTTTCCCCGGCTCCGAGACCTTTAAAAAATTGGATACCGAAGGGCGTATTTTGACTAAAGACTGGGCAAAATATGATGGCAGCCATGCGGTGTATCAGCCGAAGCACATGTCTACCACCGAACTGGAAGAAGGCGTTTATTGGGTTTGGGAGCAAAATACCGGCTTTTTGGAGAAGCTTAAGTATTTGTTTTAATAATGGGCAACTCGTTGCCCTATGCCGCTGAAAAGTGCTAGCTGATTAATCACCTTCGCGGGCGTACGAATGCCGATAAGATGTCGGCGTTCCCAGCTTACTAAATTTTTCTAGCCAATACTTGAACAACTGAACCTTTGCCTGTGTGATTAACGCCTTCGGTAACATTTCTTATCAACTCTTGTCCGTGAATAAATTCAAGCCCTTCTAATTCTTTTTTAAGCTGTTTCAATTCCATCATAAATTCAGCGCTTGGTGGTCCACCTGTCTGGTATGCCAGTTGTTTTGGCGTATAGGCTTCTAGTAGAAAAGTGCCGCCTTTTTTGAGTCCAGAGACAACATTTCGGTGTATTTTTTTTCTTAACTCCGGTGCTAAATGGCATGAAATAGAGACAATACTGTCCCAAGTATTTTCTTCTATCTTGTACTCTGATAAATCAGCATGAATTGTATCAATAACAACGTCATGCTTTTGGGCTAATTTCTCAGCCTTTTGCAGACCAACGATTGAGGAATCAACGCCTGTTACAGAAAAACCGTGTTTACTCAAATAAACGGCATTGCGTCCTTCACCTTCAGCCAAACATAAGGTATTCCCCTTTTTCAAACCCGTTGTCATTTCTAATAGGAAGGTATTAGGTGCTTCCCCATAGACATACTCATCAACAGAGTATTCTTTATCCCACATATTACTTGCTTGTGTTGACATGCTAATTGCTCCTTTAAATATCATACTATACAGTATGATATTATGATGTTCGCAAAGCTGTCAATAAAATCATACTATAAAGTATGATTTATTCTAAAGGAATAAAAATAATGGGTAAAATTAAACAAAATAAAGAAAAAAAGAGACGAGTAATTTTGCAAGCAGCGCAAGATATATTTTTATCCGAAGGATATGTACTCACCAGTATGGACAAAATTGCAGCACAAGCGCAAGTAACCAAACAAACAATCTATCGTTATTATTCTTCTAAATCAGCATTATTCAAAGCGGCATTGGAGCATATAGGGGAACAACCAGAAATGGGATTTCTCACTCATTTACAAGAACCTGACACTGAAAAGGCTTTATGTCAGTTTGCCAAAGGATTTATTCAAGCTCATTTGTCGGAGGAACATCTGGCTATCTTCAGACTGTTGGTAATGGAAAGTGTCAAAGCACCAGAAATAACCAATAGCTTCTATACGGTAGGATCGGATGAAACCGAACTAAAGCTTGCAGCGTTTTTTACAGAAAGATTACACCTTAAAAACCCAGAAATAACAGCACAATTATGGACAGCAATGTTACTTTCTCACCGTACATCTGTTTTGGTAGGCAGAAAAAAGCCAAATGAACAACAACTTGAAAAATATGTAAAAGAGGCGACTCAATTGCTATTGGCAGTGAGACCTCAAGCTTGATTTACCATACAGTTTATAGTCACGGTATGGTTCAGTATTTATCACACGCAAGCAGTGCCCGAATATCTCTGGGCTGTTTAAATTAGCTGCTTTTGGCTTGACTTATTGTGACCGACGGTCATAATATGACTAAAGGTCAAAAAGGAATATTGTTATGGCAGGTATGGATAGAAAACAGCGCGAGTTTGAACGTCGGGAAGCAGAGATTCTTGATGTGGCCTTGGCTTTGTTTTCTAAACCTAATTGGGAAGCGGTCAGTATTGATAAGATTGCCAAAGCGACCGACATTGGTAAAGGCACGGTGTATAAACATTTTGCCAGTAAAGATGAGTTGTTATTCCGTTTGATGATGCGTTTTTATCATGGGCTTTTGGCTCATTTGCAAGAACATGACTCGGATCAGGGTAATATTATCGAGAGTTTCCAGGGCATCTTTCAATTGGCTTTTCGCTACCACTTAAAACACCGCGAATACCGCTATATCGTTGAATACTGTAACCGGATTGATTTCAAAGAACGGGCGGATGAATCTTGGCATACCTCGTTTATGGAACTCGACAAAGCCTTTGGCGACTGGGGCGATCCGATGATATTGGCCGCAATGGAACAAGGTTTGATAGTACGTCGCCCTTTGGAGCAAATTAACATCGGTATGAAAGCTTGCTTTGAGGGGACTGTAGACATGCTTTGGGCGGGTAAAGATTGGTGTCTTCATGGCGATGAAGAAGAAATTATTGAATCGGTCACTGAGTTTATGTTGGCCGGTTTGGTGGGACGCGTATAAAAATTTTTTGGCTTATTTGTGACCAGTGGTCACAAAATGACTATTAACCATATAATGACGAAAGGTCAAATGAGGTGTGTATGAAAAGTTCTAGCTATTTATCCATTGGCTTGTTACTCGCGACGGTACTTTGGGTACTCAGCGGTGCGATTGCCAGTACCCCTGAGCCTGTGGTGGTTAAAGATGAAAACAAAAGCCATCCGGCGATGAAAGTAAAAGTGCAAACCGTGATCGCCAAAGAGATTAGCCGTGAAATTGTGGTACAAGGCGAATTAGAGCCATTACGCCAAGTTGAGATTCGAGCACAAACGGCTTCTAAAGTCATTGCCATGCCCGCGGTAAAAGGAGAGCAGGTTCAAGCAGCGGCTTTAATCGTTAAGCTAGCAACTGAGGATCGTGTTGCCTTACAAAAACAAGCCCAAGCGGAAGTGAGAAACCAAAAACAAGAAGTTTCTGCCGCCCGTAAATTGCGCAAAAAAGGGCTGCAATCTGAAAATCATTTAAAATCGGCAGAAGCGGCATTGGCAGCGGCACAAGCGGCGTTGCAACGCGCTAATTTAGAGCTTGAACATATCAAAATTAAAGCCCCCTTTGCCAGTGTCTTGGAACAGCGTTATGTTGAGTTGGGCAGTCACTTAGAGCAAGGCGATAGAGTCGCTTTGATGGTGGATAAATCGGTATTAAAAGCCGTCGGCAATGTCTCGCAACAAAGCGTGGGGAAACTGCGTATCGGGCAAACGCTTACAGTCCGTTTATTAGATGGACAAGAGGTCGAGGGGCGCTTGAGTTATATTTCCAGCTTAGGCGATGCACAAACCCATAGTTTTAGGGTTGAGGCGGAAGTACCTAACCCCGATGGCATATTAAACGCCGGAGTCAGTGCTGAATTACGTATTGCCATTGCCCGTGAATCCGCGCATTTTCTCTCCCCAGCGCTGTTGTCCTTAAATGATGTCGGCAAAGTTGGGGTCAAAAGTGTTGATACGGGCAATTATGTCCAATTTCACCCCATCGAGTTAGTGCGCACCGAAGCCAACGGTGTTTGGGTTTCTGGTATGCCACCGCAAGCGCAGGTCATTACCCAAGGACAAGGTTTTGTCATCACAGGGGAAATGGTTGTGCCTGTGTTTGAAAACGGAGCTTAAACGGATGAATGCCTTAATCGATTTTGCTTTTGCACACAGCCGCACGGTGTTGTTGAGCTTGTTGTTTATCCTTATTTCTGGTGTGTTGGCGTACAGCAATATCCCGAAAGAGTCCGACCCCGACATTGCCATCCCGATTATCTATGTTTCTATGACCCATGATGGTATCTCGCCCGAAGATGCCGAGCGTTTGCTAGTGCGACCGATGGAAAAAGAATTACAGTCTATCGAGGGGCTAAAAGAAATGATCAGCACCGCTGGGGAAGGACATGCCTCGGTGCAATTAGAATTTAGCGCAGGTTTTGATAGCAAACAGGCTCTAACTGATGTCCGAGAAAAAGTTGATATTGCCAAAGTTAAACTACCCGCCGCGACGGATGAGCCGGAAGTGGTTGAAGTCAATGTTGCCCTATTCCCAGTTTTAACCGTCTCATTATCTGGTGCTATCCCTGAGCGCAGCTTGGTCAATATTGCCCGCGATTTACAAGACCGTATTGAAGCTTTACCCGGTGTGCTGGAAGTCGATATTGGTGGTGACCGGGAAGCTTTGCTGGAAGTGATTGTCGATCCGGTGGTGATGGAAACCTATGGCGTGCAATATCAAGAGCTGTTTTCTTTGGTCAGCAATAACAATATGCTGGTGGCGGCAGGCGCAATGGATACAGGCGCAGGGCGTTTGGTGCTTAAAGTCCCCGGTGTGATTGAAGATTTGGATGATGTGCTGGGTATGCCGGTCAAAGTCGATGGCAGTCGGGTGGTGACTTTTGCCGAAGTGGCGACGATTCGTCGCAGTTTCAAAGATCCCGAAAGTTTTGCCCGCGTCGGCGGTCAGCCAGCGGTAACGCTCGAAGTAAAAAAACGGGTGGGCGCGAATATCATTGATACCATTACAGCGGTGCGAGAGATTGTTGAAGCTGAGCGCCAGCACTGGCCTATGGGAATGCAAGTGGTTTATATGCAAGATAAATCCGACCAAATCCGAGAAATGCTCACTGATTTACAAAATAATATTCTCTCAGCAATTTTATTTGTCATGATCATTGTTATCGCCGCCCTTGGCCCTCGCTCAGCGATTTTGGTTGGCTTAGCCATTCCCGGCTCTTTTCTTGCCGCTATCTTGGTGCTGGATTCGATGGGGTTTACCCTCAATATCGTTGTCCTCTTTAGCCTGATTTTAGTCGTCGGTATGTTGGTCGATGGTGCGATTGTGGTCGCTGAATTGGCTGAACGGCGCATGAATGATGGCTTGAAACCTGTGACAGCTTATGCGGCAGCAGCAAAGCGCATGTCTTGGCCGATTACCGCCTCTACCATCACCACCTTAGTGGTGTTTGCACCCTTATTATTCTGGCCGGGCATTGTCGGGGAATTTATGAAATTCCTGCCCATTACCGTGATTATTGCCCTCAGCGTTTCCTTAGCCATGGCCTTGGTGTTTGTACCCGTCTTGGGCGGCACAATTACCCGCAAGCGCATCATCAGCGAAGAAGTGAGCGAGGGCAGTATTACCCGTGGCTATACCCAAATGCTCAGCGTTCTAGTACAACACCCGAAAAAAGTGCTGATGCTAGCTTTGCTGGCCATCATGGGCACGTATGCCACCTACGGTGTTTTTGGCAAAGGTATGGAATTTTTCCCCGAGGTAGAACCTGAGTTCGCGCTGATACAAGTTCATGCGCGCGGCGATTTGTCTGTCCACGAAAAAGATGCGATTGTGCGCCAAGTTGAGCAGCGTGTTTTGGACATGTCCGAACTACAATCCATTTATGCCCGTTCTTTCAACAGCGCCAGCGGACAAAACAGCGCTGAGGACGTGATTGGGACTATTCAATTAGAATTTATTGACTGGGATAAACGCCGTCCTGCTGATAAAATTTTAGATGACATGCGCCTACGCACGGCCGACATTCCCGGTATTCAGCTAGAATTTCGCAAAGCAGAAGATGGTCCCTCAGGTGGCAAACCGATACAAATCGAACTGAGTGCGCGTGAATTTCAGCGCGTGCCTGCGGCTGTGGCACACATACGCCAGTTGATGAATCAGCAAGGCGGCTATGTCGATATTGAAGATGATCGCCCCTTGCCCGGCATTGAATGGCGTTTAGAAGTCAATCGCGAACTGGCAGCGCGTTATGGGGCAGACATTGCCATGCTCGGCAACAGTGTGCAAATGATTACCAATGGGATTAAAATCAGCGAATACCGCCCTGATGATACCGATGATGAAGTCGATATTCGGGTGCGTTTTCCCTACGCTGAACGCAACCTCGGACAACTGGATCAACTGCGCGTCCCCACCGCCAAAGGCATGATACCTATCAGTAATTTTGTCACCATCGAGCCTGCGCCCAAAAGTGGCACACTCACGCGGGTCGATGCCAAACGGGTGATAACCATCCAAGCTGATGTCGCCGAGGGGCTGTTACCCGATAGTCAGCTCAAAGCGCTACAAAACTTATTGATGAAAGCCAGCCTTGACCCTGCCGTACAAGTCAATTTTAAAGGTGAAGATGAAGACCAACGCGAAGCCATGAACTTTTTGCTCAGCGCATTTGTCAGTGCTATTGTGCTGATGGCGCTGGTGTTGGTGACCCAATTTAATTCGATTTACCAAGCGCTGCTGGTTTTATTAGCCATCGTTTTTTCTACCGCTGGGGTATTATTGGGCTTATTAATTACCGCCCAGCCCTTTGGTGTAGTCATGGTCGGATTGGGGATTATTGCTTTAGCTGGGATTGTGGTCAACAACAATATCGTCCTGATTGATACTTATAACCGTATGCGAGAAGAAGGCAAAGACAGCATTAACGCTGCCATTGAGACCGGTAGGCTGCGTTTGCGCCCCGTGTTTCTCACCGCTTTTACCACCGTATTAGGACTGATGCCGATGGTATTGGCCATGAATATTGATTTAATCGGGCGTGATATTAGTTTTGGTGCACCCTCAACCCAATGGTGGACACAGCTTTCCAGTGCCATTGCCGGCGGACTCTCGTTTGCCACCTTATTAACGCTGGTGTTGACACCTTGCTTGCTGGTATTAGGAGAGCAAACCAATACTGGAATTAAACGCGTGTTCAAACGTATGCAAGCACTGATGTCATTGCCAAAATCCAAACCACAGATCATTGATGACAATGGATAATCAACTCACAGGAATCTCGCATGGGATATGTTTATCTTACCTTAGCCATTATTGCTGAGGTCATTGGCACAACCGCCATGAAAGCCTCGGATCAATTTACCAAGCTAGGGCCGAGTTTGTTGGTTATCTTAGGCTATGGCGCTGCTTTTTATTTTTTAAGTCTGGTGCTTAAAACCGTCCCTATTGGTGTGGCTTATGCCATCTGGGCAGGCGCTGGCATTGTCTTAATTGCCCTTGTCGGTGCGGTATTATTCAAACAAATACCGGATACCCCCGCCCTCATTGGTATGGCTTTAATCGTCTCCGGGGTATTGGTGATCAATCTATTTTCAAACACGACAACACACTGAGATTGACAAGCTTGCTTTTGAGATTCTATTGCAAGGCAATATAGAACCCATTTGCGAACTATGATGTTAAAATCTAGAGACATAGACCTTTCAGAAAAAACCCCTAAAAGCAGACTGTATACAAGCAATGGCTCCTGAATTTTTCATAAGCCATTGGAATGCAGTTATATTTTATTTTTACTATAAAAATAATAAGTTACGAGTAACGTCCAAGCCATTGAACAGCATGATGAAATGTAGCCATCAAGCAATGGTGTTTTTTTGTATCACATCAGCAATAAAATGCTCTTATGACTAAAAACAAAATGATATGAATTGTATTCTAACAATCAGCCCCAAAAAATAATATTTGCGAAAAGACAAAGACTATCGCATAATTGATCGGTTTTGCTGCCTTTGATGCAGTAGGGTATTTATCATAATAGAAACATAAGGATACTTTCATGAAATCAAGCATATTACGCGCAGGACTATTGAGCCTGTCTGCGGGATTGCTCTTAAGCCCAAGCGCCTTTGCAACCAATGGTTACAGTGCTCATGGCTTTGGTACTAAATCCAAAGGGGTTGCAGGTGCGGGTGTTGCACTGGCACAAGAAGGTTTGAGTGGTGCAACCAACCCGGCTTTAAGCGTGCATTTAGGCAATCGTATCGAATGGGGTGGGGCTTTATTTTCACCTAAACGCGGCTATACCGCCAATAATGATGGCGCACCTACCTCTCCCCCTGCGACCGTCACCCCGGGTGAATATCAAAGTAGTAAAGATTATTTTTTAATTCCTCACTTTGCTTGGAACTGGCAAATTGATGATAGAAGCAGTTTTGGCGTTCTGATGAGCGGCAACGGCGGTATGAATACCCAATATGACAACGCCGTTTTTGATGCCTTTAATAACCCCGGTGGCACAGCCACTTCGCCCACCGGTGTCGATTTAATGCAAATGTTTGTAGGCTTTCCTTATTCCTACAAACTCTCAGAAAAACACAGCGTTGGTGTGATGCCAGTGGTTGGCGCACAAGCATTTAAAGCTTACGGTCTAGGTCCTTTTAAAGCTTTTTCTGAATCGCCGAATAACTTGACCGATAATGGTCGTGATTATGCCTTTGGTTTAGGGTTGCGTCTTGGTTGGTTTGGGCAAATTACTGAACAATTGAGTTTGGGTGCGTCTTACCAAAGCAAAATTCGGATGCAAAACTTTGATAAATACAAAGGCTTGTTTGCAGAACAAGGCAATTTTGATATTCCTGATACCTATACTCTTGGTTTAGCGTTCAAAAGTCATAAAGACTTAACTTGGTTACTCGATGTTCAACACATTCGTTACAGTAAAGTGTCGGCTTTGGGTAATGGTCACAATGTACCCTTTATGCCTGGCAGTGTTTTGCTCGGTAATAATGATGGCATCGGTTTTGGTTGGGATGACATGACCGTAATTAAAACCGGTGTCGTATGGCAATACCGTCCAGATTTAGCCTTGCGTTTAGGTTTTGCTAAAGGCAACCAAATTATTTCACAAAACCAAGGCTTATTTAATATTTTAGCCCCAGCAACTGTGACCAAACACTTTAGCGCTGGCTTTACCAAACTCTTTGGTGATAATAATGAGTTGAACTTGGCTGTGACCTATGTACCAAATGCAGCTGTAAGCGGGACTAACCCGAATACAGGACCACAAACCGGTAAAATCGAAATCGAACAATGGGAATTAGAACTAAACTGGTCTCATCGCTTTTAAGTTAATGTGATGCAAAGGCTGGCTTTTGCCTAGAGTTAGGTAAAAGTGGCGATTGTCTAATATTAACTGGTGTTACGCACTTTTCTTTTTTTGGCTCAAAGAATCCAAAAAGGCCGTTGGGTAACATCATATACTAACCGTGTAAAGGTACGCTTCGGCGTACCTTTGCATTTCCGCTGTTTTAAGTGCCGTTTTGCTAGCGACAAGATACAGCGTTTACTCTAAACACAAGCATCCTGCAAAACGGAATTAACACACTTATGGATATATCGAAGCTGCGTAATGTTGCTATCATCGCCCACGTTGATCACGGCAAGACCACCTTGGTGGACAAGCTGCTAGAACAATCAGGCACTTTAGGCGATCGTGCCAAAGCCACCGAACGGATGATGGATTCCAACGAATTGGAAAAAGAACGCGGCATCACCATTTTGGCAAAAAATACCGCGCTGCAATGGAACGATTATCGAATTAATATCGTTGATACCCCCGGACATGCCGACTTTGGTGGCGAAGTAGAGCGGGTTTTATCCATGGTCGATTCGGTGCTTTTGTTGGTGGATGCGGTTGAAGGACCGATGCCACAAACCCGTTTTGTTACCGAAAAAGCCTTGAAACATGGCTTATGCCCTATCGTAGTGGTGAATAAAATTGACCGTGAAGGCGCACGCCCTGATTGGGTCGTGGATCAAACTTTTGATTTATTTGACCGCTTAGGTGCAAGCGATAAACAGCTCGATTTCCCGGTTTTATTTGCCTCGGCTATCAACGGCTGGGCAACTGATGACCATCACGAGACCACCGACAACATGCAAGTCTTATTTGAGACCATCGTCGATAGAGTGCCGCATCCAGACGTTGATGCCGAAGGCCCTTTGCAACTGCAAGTCAGCGCCTTGGATTACTCTAGCTATGTTGGCATTATCGGTATTGCCCGGATTACCCGTGGCAAACTCAAAACCAATACCCCTGTTTCTATCATCGATGTCGATGGCAAACAACGCCGTGGACGGATTTTACAAATTTTTGGTTTCCACGGCTTAGAGCGCGTCGAGTTTGACTCTGCCAACGCCGGTGACATTATCGCTTTCACAGGTCTGGATCCTTTATATATTTCCGATACCATTTGCGATCCGGATCATGTCGAAGCGCTGCCACCTTTAGAAGTCGATGAGCCGACCGTGAGTATGACTTTCCAAGTCAATAACTCACCTTTCTCAGGACAAGATGGTAAATACCTCACTTCACGTCAAATCCGTGAACGCTTAGACCGTGAATTACTCCACAATGTCGCATTACGTGCGGAAGACACCGAAGACCCAGATAAATTCTTGATTTCTGGTCGGGGTGAATTGCACTTGAGTATTTTAATCGAAAACATGCGCCGCGAAGGCTATGAACTGGGTGTTTCACGTCCACAAGTGATTATTAAAGAAGTTGATGGCGAGCTTTGCGAGCCTTACGAACAACTGACCGTTGATGTCGAAATGGATCATCAAGGCGGCGTGATGGAAAAACTCGGCGAGCGTAAAGGTGATTTACAAAACATGCAACATGACGAAAATGGTCGTGTGCGTTTAGATTACTTGATTCCAGCCCGTGGCTTGATTGGTTTTCGTACTGAATTTATGACGGCCACCGCAGGCACCGGCTTATTGTTCCACAGCTTTGATCATTATGCGCCCGTTAAAGAAGGCGAAATCGGCAACCGTAATAATGGGGTATTGATTGCTAATGGTATGGGTAAAGCCTTGGCTTATGCACTCTTTAACCTCCAAGGTCGTGGGCGTTTATGTATTGACCCCGGTATTGAAGTTTATGAAGGGATGCTCATCGGTATTCACTCACGCAATAATGATTTGGTGGTTAACCCGCTTAAAGGTAAACAGCTCACCAATATCCGTGCTGCGGGTACGGATGAAAACATCCAACTCACCCCACCGGTGCGTTTTAGCTTAGAGCAAGCGTTAGAGTTCATCGATGATGATGAATTGGTTGAAGTCACACCAAACTTTATTCGCTTACGTAAAAAAGTGTTGTTAGAAAGCGATAGAAAACGCGCTAGCCGCTCTTAAACCGTAGAGCCTTAAACCGTAGAGCCGTAGCATTGCTACGGCTTTTGTTGATTTTGATAGCGAATAAGTGCTTGTTCCAAACTCTCTTTTTTCAACGGTTTGATGATCACATCTTGAATCCCAATACGAGATAAATGTGCTTTTTCATTGCCACTGATACTCGCAGTTAAGGCAATAATGTAAGGCACTTTATTGCCATGATGCTGCAAAATTTGCTGACTTGCTTCTACCCCATTTAGCCTCGGCATATGCATATCCATAAACACCACATCATAGTTTTTTTGTTGGCAATGGCTAACGGCTTCTAAACCATCAACGGCCTCATCAATACTTAAACCGACTTTTCGTAATAATAATTTAGCCACCATACGATTCACAGCATTATCCTCAGCTAAGAGGATGTTTAAATCGTTATTAATCGGTTTTTTTTCTAAATTTTTTGGTGTGGTCGGTGGCTCACTTAAAGGCAATTCCAAAATAAAGCGTGACCCTTGACCCACTTGACTGAGGCAATAAACATTGCCCTCTAGCATTTCGACCAGTTTTTTGACAATAAATAAACCTAAACCGGTGGAATGCTCACCGTTAGTTGGTTTAGGGCTTAAACGACTAAATTTACCAAATAGATGTTTTTGCTCTTCAAAACTTAAGCCTTGTCCTTGATCTTGAATAGCACAACTGATGACATGTTGGTTTTTCTCTACAAAAATATCAATTACTCCAGAAAAAGGCGAATATTTAACCGCATTTGAGATAAGGTTATCTAAAATCTGTATGAATATATCCTCAGAAATATCCGCATAATAAGGCGCTTGTTGACTGTGTAAGTTAAGTTGGATTGATTTTTGTTGTACAGCCCGTTCATATTGTTGTAATACCTTTTCTAACAAAGGATAAATATCTACGGTTTGGGTTTCTAACTGAACTTTATTTGATTCAATGCTATTCACATCGAGTAAATTTGTCACCAAGCTGAACATTTTTTTCGATGCTATTTTGATTTGTTTGGCATATTCTTTTGGTTCTTCAGCATTTAATAAAATGGATTCATGGACAATTTCATCAGCTAAACTTTGAATAGCCGACAAAGGGTTTTTTAAGTCATGCGCAGCAATAGCTAAAAACTCATTTTTTTCTTGGTTTAATTGTTTTAAAGCGATATTATTTTTTTGTAAAGTTTCTTCTGTTTGCTTGCGTTTTGTTATATTTTCTTTGACAGCAATATAATGTTGTATTTGTCCTGTTTTGTCCTTGATAGGTGAAATAGTCGCCGATTCCCAGTAATAGCTGCCATCTTTACAACGGTTATAAAATTCACCATGCCAGGTTTTCCCATGGGTAATGGTTTCCCAAAGCTCTTTATATATCGCATCCGAAGTTTTTCCAGACTTTAAAAAGCGCGGTTTTTTACCTAAGACCTCGGCTTCATTATATCCGGTAGTTTTAGTAAAGGCGGGGTTAACAAATTCTATATTGCCATCTAAATCCGTGATTACGACTATATTTTGACTTTGTGCCACAGCACGGGATAATTTTAACAACATCTCGACATTCTGTTTGTGTTCTGTAAAATCAGTAATAATACAAACCACGGCGATACATTGCCCTTTATTGTCATAAAGCGCGGATAAATTATGATGTCCCCAAAACACTTCACCATTTTTACGCATAAATTGCTTGTCTTCTGACCAGTTATTTATTTTTCTAGTGACTAATTTTTTTAAAATATTTTCGGATTCTTTTTTATTGTCTGGATAATGTAAATCTCGACAATGTATTTGCCTAACTTCTGATTCTGAATAATTAAATAAATGGCAAAAATGCTGGTTCACTTTAATATAAAAGCCATTGGGTTGTAGTAAACCAATACCCACTTGTGCATTCTCAAATACGGCACTTAATTGCATTTTGTTAGAATACAAATTCTTTTGGCTTTTTAGGTAAGCAAAAAACAATAAAAAAATGAATAGCAAAGCCAAGAGCATGATAATAATTTGCAATCGTAAGCGTTTACTTAAGCTATCTAAAGCAGCATCTTTTTTATAGGATACGAGGTATGCAACTTGTTGTTTTTCTATGTCAAATATGGGGATAAAGCAGACAACGTAATTTACCTTTTTATATTCAATATCAACAGAAAAAAATAAATTATTTATCATATTTTTTTCAATGTTGCTATCTTTAGCTAGACTTTGATTAATTGATTTTAAATAAGGTTTTATTTCCAATGCTTGGTTAAAATCAAACATTTTTTCATTTTCATAAAAATAATCAGCAGAAAAATCACTCGGAAAATAACGTGATTGATAGGCTTCAAAAACAACATTAAATACCGCATCCCCTTTGAGCAATAAAGCAAAGGCATCAGCATGATGCAGTTGTTGTAATTCTTGTTCTATCCCCATAAAACGTAAGCTGGTCTCGACACTGCCGATATAGTTATGAGGTAAACCTTGTTCTTCTGGGCTAAATAAAGGATAAATATAACGAAACCCCGAAAATATACGCCCAATTTCAAAGCCATAAACAGGTTGTTTGCTTTGGTTGATTAGGGCTAAAGAACGACGAACATCAATCAATCTATCCCCATATTTTTCTGGCTTATGAAAGCGTAAAAAACTATTTGCTGTTTCGGGTTCATGGAAATGTAATTGTTTGAGATTACGCTTGTATAAGCGTTGATAGGTTGGTAGAAGTTGGTTATAAAGTGCTACCCGCAAAGCTTGTTTTTGTTCCTCTTTAGCTTTAATGCCTTGTTGGAATAAGTTAAGCACTTCGGGCTTTAACAACACTTCATAATAGATGGTTTCAGTTGCTAAACGGTAGTTATGTAATACCGCTTTAAAGGCAGAATCCAATTCACTGACATGTTGTTGCAGACCTTCATTGACTTCATGTCGGTGATATTGATACAGCAAAACGGAAAAGCATAGTGCTAGACTAATGAATGTTGTTAACCAGCGAAAAATTAACATGGTTATAACCTAAAGGTTGGGTTATTTTCAGTTACTAGAATTTTATTTTGATTGCTTAGTTACAAAATAATCAAAGATAAATCATGTATTAATACGTTTATTGGTCTTCTAATTTTAATCCCATTTTTTTCGCTCGTCGTTTCCATAATCGCCGTGCTAATTTTTGCATATCGACGGTTTTATCACTTTCATCGACAATTTCTAAACCCAGTAAGGTTTCAAATAAATCTTCTAAAGTCAAAATACCCGCAATTTCACCATATTCACCCATAATTAACATGATTTGCGCCCGTTGAGTGAGAAATTGATCAAACGCTTGGGATAAAGAGGCAGTTTCTGGAAAAGCGGTGATTTCGCGGCAATAATGTTTCAAAGGCAGCGCCTCGTTGCCTCGGGCTTTGGCGAGCAATAAATCACAGCGCAAAACAAAGCCGAGAATGTGTTCTTTGTCATTGTTATCAAACACAGGAATACGTGAAAAACGAATATGGTCATATTTGTGAAAAAATTCGTTGACCGATAAATTATCCGCCAATGAAAACAACACCGTGCGCGGGGTCATCACATCTTCAACTTTGGTCTCGCGTAACAGCAACAGATTGGTAAGAATCACCGATTCTTGCTCAGCGAGTTTGCCTTCTTTGACGCTCAATTCGGCCATCGCAGCAAACTCGCGGCGACTAAAACTATCGGTTTGTGAGCTTTCGGGTAGCCCTTGCACCAATTTTTCAGAGAGTTTAACAAAAGGATATAACAACCAAATTAAAAAGCGCAGCATATAAGCGGTTGCTGGGGCGAGTGTGCGCCAATAATTGGCCCCCAGGGTTTTGGGAATAATTTCTGAAAAAATCAGAATGAGCAGGGTTAAAACCGCAGAAATAATCCCCACATAAGTATCGCCAAACAAGCTTGCTGCTTGCGCACCAGCCCCGGCTGCGCCCATGGTGTGAGCGATGGTATTCAGTGTCAATATTGCCGCAAGGGCGCGGTTAATGTCTGCTTTTAGATCCGATAATAATTTCCCAGCCCGATGCCCTTCTTTTTTGAGCAATTCAATATGTGCGGAGGTCACACTTAAAATCACCGCCTCAGCTATAGAGCATAGAAAGGAAATGCCAAGGGCTATGACAATAAAAACGATTAATAAAAACATAAGGCTCAGTTGAAGGTAAAAACACAGTGCGAGCTTATTATAACTTGAGTCACTAAAGCAAACCTTAAGCTTTTTAACTTCATTTGGGTTTCATCCAATTATGTCACTTGATAAAGTCATTCCTTGCTAGTTTCCAAAACCTGAGCGTGCTACCATGTGCGCTTGATTGCACACGATATTGAGGAGACAAAAAAAATGTCGATGGCTGATAGGGAAGGGGTTATATGGTTTGATGGAGAAATGGTGCCTTGGCGTGATGCTAATGTCCATGTGTTAACCCACTCCCTCCACTATGGCATGGGTGTATTTGAAGGTATTCGTGCCTATGATGCCACACAAGGTACGGCTATTTTCCGTTTGCCTGAGCATGTACGCAGACTACAAGAATCTGCGCATATTTTGCGTATGCCCCTGAATTTAGATCAAGCCACCTTAGAGCAGGCTTGTATTGATGTGGTCCGTGAAAATAAACTCAAAAGCGCCTATTTACGTCCGATTTGTTTTTATGGCTCTGAAGGCATGGGCTTGCGTGCAGATGGTTTAACCGTTCACACAGCTATTGCCGCATGGGAATGGGGTGCTTATTTGGGTGAAGATGGCATGAATAATGGCATTCGCATTCGCACCTCATCTTATACCCGTCACCACGTCAATATTACCATGTGCAAGGCCAAATCTACCGGTAATTACATCAATTCGATGTTAGCTTTACAAGAGGCTTTGACCGATGGCTATGATGAGGCGTTATTACTAGATGCCGAGGGCTATGTTGCCGAGGGCAGTGGTGAGAATATTTTCTTAGTTCGTGATGGGGTTTTATACACGCCGGCTTTGACCTCCGCACTCAATGGTATTACCCGCTCGACCATCAAAACCCTTGCCAATGAAATGGGCTTGGATATTGTTGAGAAAAATATTACCCGTGATGAGGTTTATATTGCTGACGAGGTGTTCTTTACTGGTTCTGCTGCTGAAGTTACCCCCATTCGTGAATTAGATAATCGTCAAATTGGCGCAGGTACACGTGGCCCTATCACAGAGAAATTGCAAACGACCTATTTTGACTTAGTACATGGTCGTATGGAGCAACACAATGACTGGCTCAGCTACGTCTAAAGCACTTGTGTGAATGAATTTCAGCACATCGGTTTTGTGGTCAAACCCGCACAAGCGGCGGTTCAGGCTTGCAGCGATGTTTGTGATTATCTAAAACAGCAAGCTTGTCTGTGTTATTTGGACACAGACAGTGCGGCTCATGTACAAGGCTTAGACTTACCGATTATCTCTCAAAGCCAAATCCAAAAAAACTGTGATTTGGTGATAGTGATCGGCGGTGATGGCACGTTTTTACAAGCGGCACGGTTGCTGGCAGGTTCTGAAGTAAAGCTGTTGGGCATTAATTTGGGCACACTGGGGTTTTTAACCGATATTCGTTTAGATGAAGTTAAAACCGCCTTGTCGCAAATTTTAGCGGGCATTTATCAGCAAGAGTCGCGTTTTTTACTGCGTGCTTGTGCTTATCGGCAAGATAAGTTTCTGGGACAGTGTGATGCTTTTAATGACATTACCATTCAAAAATGGAACAGTGCCCATATGTTGCGTTTTGATACCAGTATTGATGGGCATTTGCTCGGCAGTCAGCGTTCAGACGGACTATTAGTTGCAAGCCCCACAGGCTCTACGGGCTATTGCCTCTCTGGTGGCGGCCCTATTTTACACCCGGGGCTAAATGCCTTGGTGCTGATGTTTTTGTTTCCCCACACACTCAGTCATGCACCGATTATCATTAATGCCGACAGCGAGATTTGCATCACACTCGCCCATGCAGATAATAAAATTGCCCAATTAATTGGTGATGCCCGTACTTGTCAAACACTAGAAATAGGTGATCAAGTACGTTTAAAAAAAGGCGATACCATCACGGTATTACACCCGCAAGGACATAATCATTATGAAACCTTGCGCGCTAAGCTAGGTTGGGGACGAGAAAACTAGCTAACTTTTGACAGAGATATAAAAGGATATTCATTTGTTTAAGAAAATTTTTGCAGCCTTCCTCCAATTGTTTCAGGGTAAACAAACACCCCCGCCCGCTCAGGAACAAGTTGACGACACAGCGCCTAAACACCGTAAAAAACGCCGTCCCCGGAAAAAAACGGCACAGCCTAACGCTGAAGCAAACAAACCTGTGGTAGATAATTGGCAATTATCTGAATTTGAAGTCGCAGAAGATCCGGAAAAAACCCGCTTTCATGATTTAGATTTACCCTTGCCAGTGATGCACGCGATTTTTGATTTGGGCTTTGAATATTGCTCGCCGATTCAAGCCGCGGCCTTGCCACACACCTTAAAAGGCAATGATTTAGTGGGTAAAGCCCAAACAGGCACGGGAAAAACCGCTGCCTTTTTGCTGACTTTATTAGATAAGTTTTTCAAAAACCCCTTAGCAGAACCACGTAAAAGCGCCAGTCCCAGAGCCTTGATTTTAGCACCAACTCGAGAGCTGGTGATTCAAATCGCTGATGATGCCAAACTCCTCGCAAAACACAGCAATATTCGCATTGTTTCGGTGTTTGGTGGTATGGATTACCAAAAACAGCAAAAGCTCTTAGATAATCAAACCGTGGATATTATTGTTGCTACCCCGGGGCGCTTATTGGATTTCCAACGTCACAAAACTGTGAACCTCAAAGAGGTGGAAGTATTAGTGATCGATGAAGCGGATAGAATGCTCGATATGGGCTTTATTCCCGATGTGCGCCAAATCGTCTTTAGCACCCCCCACAAAGACAAACGCCAAACCTTATTTTTCAGTGCCACTTTTAATTTTGATGTCGAAAACTTAAGCGAACAATGGACACGCAACGCGACCAAAATTGAAATTGAAAGCGAACAAGTGACGGCAAAAAATATTGAACAACACTTGTATATTGTCACCACTGAGCAAAAATATACTGTGCTCTACAATTTGATCACGCAAAAAAATCTCAAACGAGTGATTGTATTTGCTAATCGTCGTGATCAAACCCGGCGACTGGTGGATAAGCTCAAAGCCCATGACATTAACTGTGCACTGCTCTCAGGTGAAGTGAATCAAAACACCCGGGTACGCACCCTAGAAAACTTCCGTAGCGGTAAAATTCGCGTATTGGTAGCGACCGATGTCGCCGGACGTGGCTTGCATGTGGATGGCATCAGTCATGTGGTCAATTACACTTTACCCGAAGATCCGGAAGATTATGTCCACCGGATCGGGCGCACCGGGCGCGCTGGCGAAAAAGGCACATCGGTGAGTTTTGCTTGTGAAGAGGATGCTTTCCAAGTCCCCGATCTTCAAGCTTTTGTTGGCGATGATTTGGTTTGTACCCAACCAGATGAAAGCTTGTTGGCAGAATTGCCACCGATGAAAAAACGGGCAAAAAAACCACCGCATAAGCAAGGACAACAGCATCAAGGACAGCGGCATAGAAAACCGCGTAGAGATTAGCTAAGGGGCATTAAGACGCAACAGTCTTGCAGCAATCCCTAGATGATAGGTACGGATATAGGCGTATGGAACACTCAAGTTTGGATCTCAGTAAGGATACTTACAAGATCTCCGCACAAATAGACCGTAATGAATTACAAAAAAATTTATTACAATTATTACTGCGCTATACCGAGGCGCAATATGCTTGTATCCTACTGACACAAGGAGAAAATTTAATTGTTACCGGCACAGCAAGTAATATGACCGGTACATTAATTTTTTCCAAACCCAAACCCATGCGCCAAAGTGACCAAATTCCTAATAGCATTATTGAAAATGTGCAAGTTAGCGGTAATAATTTAGTCATTGGTAGTGCGATTTATCACCCGTTATATCGACATGATAACTATGTCAAACGACAACAACCTTTGTCGATTATGGTGATACCAATAAAAAAAAATGATGACAATGCTGCTACCCAAGGCATTGTTTACTTGGAAAATAACCAAGTTGCCGCCGCCTTTGAATCCCGACATTTAGATCTCGCTCAATGCTTGTGTTTGCACGCAGCTTTTGCCCTAGAAAATGTGCAAATTCTCGATACTTTGCATCTTAAAATTAAGCGTTTAGAGCAAAAACTCTATGCCAGTAATAGCTTAGATAACCCGACACAAGTGGTTAATCGCGAGCATTTTGATAACCATTTATTGCAAGAATGGCGACGCTCTGTCCGCGATGATAAACCTTTAGCTTTGTTACTGTGCCGAATTGATCATATGGATCTTTATCGACAACAATGTGCGCCGATCTTAATCGAAGAGCACATGAAACATATCGCTTTACAACTACAAGAAGTATTACAGCGCCCAGGCGATATTGTTGCCCGCTATGATGATGATCATTTTGCTATGTTATTGCCCTCAACAGAGAGCAAGGGCGCTGTCCATATTGCCAAACGGGTACAAACGGTGGTTGATAATCTAAATTTAGAATTACACCAACAAAAAATGAGTATCAGTATAGGCGTTGCTTGTGTGAAATTTTGTCGAGAATCTTTGCCTGAGGCGCTGTTGGTGATTGCCGAGGATTTATTGGATAAACACAACCAACAAAGCAAACGCATTGAAATTGAAAATTTCTAAGCAAGCTATCGTTTCAGCACTAAAACTGACGATGCAGCTAAGAAATAGCTGTATAAACCAGATATTTAAAATAAAATTTTAAATATTTTATTTTAAATAAATTAATTAAAAATCAATGCTTTAAAAATAAATATCTTGATTTTTAAGTAAATTAATTAATTTTTTTGAATAAAAAGTTGTCTTTAGTGTTGTTTTTTTTACCAAAGTTCGTGATAATTACCCATTGTTTTACTTATTTTAGTTGAGCTTGTCTCTGATTCAGGACAAGAACGAAGAAAATAACTCAGATAGTCTGAATAGGCGCTGACAATTCTTCGTGTTCGAGCAGAGTCTCAGCTTATTGACAGTAAAAACAACTATGTTAAGGGCAAATAATTAACACCATTATTTTTCTGCTGACATCAAATTTTTTGATTTATGCCGATTATTAATGGTTATGCGTCCGTGTTCCCCAGCAACATTTCTGTTTTTTTAGTTGGGAAGATTTGAGCAATCATCGATTGTAAGAATCGCATTTAATCTTGAAGAGAAAAGTATGAGTAAAGGCACAGTCAAATGGTTCAATGCCGATAAAGGTTTTGGTTTTATTAGCCCAGAAGATGGTGGCAAAGATCTATTTGTACATTATTCAGAAATCCAAAGCGGCAATAACTACGCGACCTTGGCTGATGGTCAAGCGGTTGAGTATGAAGTTGGAGAAGGTAAAAAAGGCCCTTGCGCAAATAATGTTGTCCCATTATAGATAACATCGCAAGCTAACGGCTAAAAAAGAGGGTTTTCACCCTCTTTTTTTTCGCCTGTATTTTATCTCTGTCTCACTTAAAACGGTATAAATGCTGTTATAGCATTTTGTCTTAGCACACTATTTTCATATTTAAACTCATTTCTCTATAAAATTACTTTACATTACAGAGTAATTTATTATAATTAAATCAAAATAATTGACCGAGTAAGCCAATCATGTTGACACAAAGACGTTTACGTCAAGCCGAATGGCTGATTGCCCTAGGAATGCTAATTCTTGCTTTGCAGCCGTTGCAATGGCTGTGGCAAACCTGGGTTGGGGATGTATATCAATCCGACGGGGCTTACATCGCTTTATTGGTGCTTGGCTTGTTATGGTGGCGCTTTAGCTTAGCCGACAATCGCCGCTTGCCACAGCACTTGAGCCAACACCGTTTTGCGGTCTTTTTGCTTCTGCTCTCCAGCCTTGTGCGTTTAACGGCGCAAGTCTTGGGCATTAATACCTTAGGGGCAATGGCTTTGGTGGTCGATGTCTATGCCTTGGGCTTGCTGTTTAATATCGACCGAGGACAACGGGGCTTATCCGCCTTTTGGCTCGCGGTTTTATTCGCGTTTAGTTTACCGCTGGAGCGTTTGTTTCAGCGCTTGATCGGTTATGGGCTACAACATATCTCCGCTGATGGCGCGTGCCAACTCTTACAATTGGGTTCGACTCCCGTGGTTTGTGATGGCGTGAATATCTTGCTGGCAGGGCAAGAGGTGTTGGTGGATTTGCCTTGCTCTGGGACGCGGGGTTTATTGCAATTATTGGTCTTGTTTGGTGCTTTGGCGGTGTTGCTGCGCCCTTCATGGCGACAAGCCTTAGTCGGGCTGGGTTTGACGTTAGTTGCCGCTTGGCTGAGTAATGTGATTCGCATCATCATCTTGGCACAAGGCATTGCCCATGCTGAGGCGTGGCAAATCGATGTCATGCAAGCGCCTTATCATGATTTAATCGGTTTATTGGCGCTGTTATTGGGATTGATGCCTATTTTTTTCTGGGCAAAGCAGATTCCCAAGCCTGAGCATAAAGCCCAAAACCCGATTCATCAGCACAATATCAGCGCGACTCAAGCGCGCCAGTGGCAGTTTGCCAGCCTTTTATTTGTTTGCATCACCAGCACTATTGTATTTCTCCCTGCCCAGCCTATCGATGTTGCCCGCCCTATGCTTATACAAGATGCCAAACTGCCTTTGGCAATTGATCGCTATGTCGCGAAGCATCAGCCGCTGACGACGTATGAACACGCTTTTTTTACACAATACGGCGGGGCGGCGATGAAATCCGAATATGGCGCTTTTGGTTTACTTAAAGTCAGCACCAGCGCGCCTTTGCGCCATTTACACGAACCGGAAGTGTGTTTAAGGGGCGCGGGGCACGAGGTGCAATATTTACGCATGAGCCAGTATCAAGGCATCCCCACGGCTTTTTATCACAGCACCGATCCCGACGGCAATCAATGGCAAATTCGCGTGACCTTTGTCGCCGATGATGGGCGCATGAGTAGCAATATTTCTGAAGTCATTTGGCATTGGCTGCAACAACGTTCCGTGACGTGGAGCATGTTGCAACGCATTGCCCCGGCTGATGTACCCGCCGCTGAGTTTGATGCTTGGGACTTGGCCGTGCGTCGGGCTTTGGAATTAACCCCCCTCAACTAAAGGAGAAAACCCCATGTATAAACTGGGATTGTATTTGCTGTTAATGCTGCCGCTAGGCAGTTGGGCGCAAAATGTCGATGAGATGGGCGGGCGCATTGAAGCCCATCGAGCCGATGGACAAGTGGTGGCTTTTCCCAACCTCAAAACCGATTTTAAGGTCGATATTCAAGGCGATTTGGTCAATGTCGATGTGATTCAGCAGTTTCATAACCCCCTAGCGGAAGCTTTGAATGTGCAATATTTATTTCCGCTCAATCAAGATGCCGCCGTGCATCAGATGGAAATGCGGGTCGGGGATGAGATTATTCGCGCGCAAATTGATGAGGTTAAGGCCGCAGAAAAAACTTTTACTGCGGCGAAACAAGCGGGCAAAAGTGCCGCCTTACTCAAGCAAGCGCGCCCGAATATGTTTACCCAAGATATTGCCAATTTAATGCCGGATATGTTGATCACGGTGAAACTCAGTTATGTGCAAACCTTGGATAAAACCGAGGGGGATTATCAATTGGTTTTACCGCTGGTGGTCGGACCACGTTTTCAGCCTGCTCATGCGGGGGTAGAAAGTAACGCCGATAGCAGCACCCAAGCGGGGAACTGGCAATTAGAGCAATTACCCGATTATCCCCCCGTGCCTAGTTTAAGCAAGCCTGAATACATCGACCCTGAGCGCGTGAGTATTGAAATTCAACTCAACGCCGGGATGGAAATTCAACAGCTACAAAGCCGCAGTCATCAACTCCAAATCAGCGCGCCAGATAAACAACAACGCCAGATTAAACTGGCAGCAAACCGGGTTATCGACAATCAAGATTTTGTCTTAAGCTATCGTCTTGCCGGTGCTAACACACAAGCGGGTTTATTAAGTAACCATGATGGCAAGCAAGGCTATTTTAGTGTCTTATTAGAGCCACCTGCTGTGCCAAATGCGGCACAAATCAGCGCCCGTGAAATGGTGTTTGTACTCGATTGCTCCGGCTCGATGAGCGGGCAACCCTTAGATGCCAGCAAAGCCTTTATGCGCAAAGCCTTGCAGCAATTGCGTCCCAGTGACAGTTTTCGCATTATTCGCTTTAGCGACAGCGTTACCGAGTTTTCCAGCGCACCGATGCCAGCGACTCAGCAGAATATCCAAGCAGGTATCCGTTATACCAATCATTTACACGGTGATGGCGGCACGTATATGAGCAGCGGCATCAAACAAGCCTTATCCGTGCCTGTACCTAAGGGCGCAATCCGTTTGGTGACTTTTTTAACCGATGGCTATATTGGCAATGAAACCGAAATCTTACGCATGATTCGCCAATTAATTGGCCAGGCGCGTTTATTTTCTATTGGCGTAGGAGCCGGGCCTAACCGTTATTTACTCGATGAAATGGCACATATGGGACGGGGTTTTAGTCGTTATATCGACCCGACTAGCGCCTATGAAGCCATTGTGGAAGAATTAAGCCAACGACTCCAATCACCGGTGTTGACCGATATTCAAATCGACTGGGGAGACTTACAAGTCAGTGATGTGATGCCCGTCAAGATACCGGACTTATTCGCCGGACAATCGGTTCGTATACAAGGACGCTATCAGCGCGGCGGTAAAGAACGAGTACAAGTCAAAGGACGGGTTAAAGGGGCTAAGGCGACCTTGCCCTTGGTAATTGATTTAGCTAATCAGCCCAGCGACTCAGGGCAGGCGGTGTCCTTATTGTGGGCGCGGGCAGCGATTAAACAGCGGATGCGCTGGCTCAATAGCCCTTTTGCCAAACGTCCAAATAATCTCAGTGATACGCAATTACAGACACAAATCACCGAGTTGGGCTTAAGCCACGCCTTGGTAACACGCTGGACAGCCTTTGTCGCCGTATCAGAACAGGTTTATAACCAAAACCCCAGCCAAGCACAATCAACACAAGTGCCACTGCCAGCGGTTAAAGGGGTTAGCTCCAAAGCCTATAGCAATCCAAGCACAACACCCAGAGCAACACAACCCGCGTTCAGTGGTAAAGCAGCACCAGAACCTGCGTTTATCTTCGGTTTGTTAATGATGGTATTGATTTATTTGGGTTTTATTTGGCGACGAGTTTAGGCTTAAGCGGGACATTCGTCCCGCTCATAATACCAATCCTAGGTTTTACTAACTGATGTTACGCAAAGGCTTCTTTTTGGCTCCAAAAAGCCAAAAAACCGCCATTGCTGCACGACCAGATACGACTAGTACAGCAATTGACAAATACCTATAATTGCAACATGTTGTAATTATATGGTTTTCTGTTAAAAAACCTTATCGATATTTAGTGAATGCTGTACTAGGCAGGTGGAAAATCACACTATTGTGACAAAAACTGGCTTAGTGCGTAACATCAGTTACCAATCCAACTCGTTCCCAAGCTCCAGCTTGGGAATGCATATTGCGTCGCTCCAGCGGCGCGTAAAATCATTTAAAACTCAGCGTTCAAACGCAGCCAAGCATTGCGCCCTGGCTCGTTGACTTTCAGGGCTTGATTGTCCATCAAATTAGCGCGATTGATATGCTGGGCATAGGTTTTATCCATGACATTATCGACCCCGAAGCGCAGACTAAAGGTTTGATTAATGCGGTATTGACCGTAAACATCTAAAACCCCATAGCCTGCGGTTTTACTGACTTCTTGCTTGCTAAGCTCATCTAGGCGATTTTGCGCCGCAGCAAAGCGCAAGCGCGTCCCAGCAGCCCAATGTCCACGATGATAATCCAGTTGAATTTGACCGTTTAAAGGTGGGGTTTGCGCAATCGCACGGTCATCGGTGTCATTGTCAGCACGGACATAGGCAAGGCTGGTGCTGATGTCCCAGTGGCGGTCTAAACGCCAGCGCCCTTCCCATTCTGCGCCATAAAGTGTGGCATCGACATTACGATAAATCTCGGCATTATCACTGAGTAATACGCCCGACTGACCGCGTGCGCCATCACGCAAAATATAGTCGCTGACCTTGTCATAAAACACCACGGTGTTCCAGCTAAAGCCTTTGCCTTGTTTGCCAATGCTCAAGTCCAATTGGTGATGCTTTTCTGCCTTAATTAACGGATTACCCACCCAACGTTTGCTCGCTGGCATTCCCCATTTATTCATATAGCGCTCGGTGGCATCGGCGGTGCGGACGCTGCGGCTGATACCGATACCGGCTTGATAGCCTTTGCCAAAGTCTTGCTCAAAACGCACTAAAGCGCCGAGGTTGGTTTCGCTTTGATCGGTTTCATTCGTCCCATAATACATATTATAGATTTGCTTAGCGGTATTGGGCGTAGTCGCAGGTTTGACCCCGGCTTTATCCGCTGAAGCATCGACAAAATCAACCCGCATCCCATATTTCAGTCGCTGGTGTTTTGCCAGCGCTTGATTCGCCTCAGCAAATAAACCGATTTGGTCAATATTGACATCAGGCCACATCAAAGACACCGAACGGGCTGTGCCATTGTCCATATTATTGAGACTGCCATCACGGTTATTGTTTTGCACATCAATACCGTATTGCAGGCGGGTTGCGCCGATGTCCGTGCTTAATTGTAAACGCCCGCCGATGGTTTTTGAGGTTGTTGGCGTTGCGCGTAGCATGTCTTTGCCTGCCATCGCGGGGGGTATACTATACTTAGGTGCATTGCGGAGGCTGTAATTATCCATTAAGTGATCAATGTCACTGAGATAAGCTTCAAACTTAATCCCTGAGAGCCAAGCTAAATCGGGTTTGTCTTCAAAGCGTACCCGAGCAATATTGCCGCTTTCCTCAGGGCTATCCATTGCTGAACCTGGGTAGAGCGCATCTTCAAATTCATTGTTTTCAATACTAAGTTCAAATAAACGATCTTCTGTTGGGGTAAAGCCTAAAATCAAACCCATTTGCCGATGATCATAAGAAGAGCGCACCGTGCGACCGTCACCATCTTCGTAATCGTCCATACGTTTGACTTCAGTGATGGCGCGTATATAGCCTTTGTCCGCTGCCCACATGGCATCACCAAGTAGGTCGCCCTTAGTGCCATTGCTGCTGGCGGTCACGGACAAACGCCCATGTGTGCCTTCTTCTTCAGCCAAGCCGCGCGAATCACGTTCAAACAAGACCGTGCCACCGCTGCCACCACCACCATAGAGTACCGATTGCACGCCTTTAAGGACTTTGACTTGCTCATAGGTTTCGAGTGCCGCCCAACTGGCAGGGGGATCCATACGATTGGGGCAACCACCGTGGACATAAGCACCATCTAATAAAATATTTAAACGGGTTTGGGATTGTCCACGAATCACAGGCTCTAAGCCTCGCCCACCAAAGCGGCTGCTAGAGACACCATTGATTTGATTAAGAAAATCACCGCCGTCGGCATTTAAAGCGCGGCTACGTTGTCCTGATACAGGGCTGGCAACATTGGGATTGATTTGAATGCTGTCTTCGATGGTGAGGGTATCGAGTTGTTCGGCAGCATAAAGTGGTGAGGTGGCGAAAGCCAGCCCTAAAGAGAGGATGGGGAAATATTTTATATCCATAGCTGAGTGTATATCCATATTAAAAAAAGGGTATTATACAGAACAAGATGCATTAAACTCTCATTAATATATCAAATACATAGCCAAGTCTAATTATGTATAATGTTATTTCAGTAGTTCATAAGCCCAGCTTAAATAACTGATGTTACGCATTAAGCTAGTTTTTGCCGCAATGTAGTGATTTTCCACCTGTCTAGTGGTATTTAGCCGTGGAGCAATGGTGGTTTTTTTGCCTTTTGGGGCATTGAGAAGCCTTTGCGTAACATCAGTTAAATAAACTATCTGAATGATATGAGGCACTTTTGGACTCAAAAAACCTATCAGTGCCTCACATCAGTATCTAGTTATTAATGAAGGAAGGAGGATTTTCATGGCAAATCTTTACATGGGGCAAGGTCCCTCGCGTTTTGCACTGCCTGCAATTCATAAAAAAAGTTTATTAGCCTCGGCGGTGCTGTATGCAGCAACCGCAGCAACCTCCGCTTTTGCAGGGGATTGCGTCGATTTTACCATTGGTGCATTTACCCCCGAAGGAGAAACCCAAGCTGTTTCTGATTTAGGCTGTATTGCTGACCCGGCTCAGCGTTTTGTGTCCGAATCTCGTATCAGTATGTGGCAAGCCGATGGCTCATTGCGCGATGCCAAAGAAGCTGGCTTTTGTACAGGTCCCACCGATGCCGATTGCTCTGGAGCAATGCCAAGCTCATTTGACAACCTAGAGACGGCCTATTTTAAAAATAATGTTGGTGCGGGTTATTACGGCGCAATTTTAGATAAATCTAATGGCTTTGTTTACAGCAATCCGGGGTTTGCCACCGATTTACGCGAACCTGCCGCTCACGTCTCTGGTTTAAGTGCTAATGCCGAGGGCAATGGTCAAATCAAACTGACATGGACAGATGTCGCCGCTGATGCTGATCCACAACCCACAGGTTATATGGTTTATTGCCAAACCAGTAACAGCTTTACCGATCCCGCCAATGGCACGATGCCTGCCAATGCCGCTTGTAGTGGCACAGGCGCTGGGGTTTGGAATATTGCTCAAGGGGCGGGTGGCATGTTCATTTGGACAGGGCTGGATGACAATACCGAATATTTCTTCCGCGTTGTGCCTTATAGCAATAGTGGTATTTACAGCAATTATAAAACCGCAGCTGCACCAACGGCTTCTGCTACAGCAACAGGCACAGCACCCAGCACGGGCAAAATCGATGTGCCTTTAGGCTCAGATCAATGGTCGTTCACCGCCGATTCTACCTATTCTTTTGAAGATTATACCGACACCGAGGGCACAACTTACCCCGCGATTAATATGGTAAAAACCCTAGGTTTTGTTAAAAATGCTAACTTTACCAACGGCACAATCGAATTTGATACGGTTTTCAGTGCTGACTCCTCCGAGAGTAAAAAAGATGAAACCGGGCTTATTTGGCGTGCGCAAAGCGAAGGTGATTATGAATTAATGCATTTTCGTGATTATGAATTTGGCACGCCTTACGGTATGCACTACATGCCTGTGAATGATACCGAGCATCCATTACAACTCTATTATGGTCCTGGACATAACCCGGTTAATGTAGATAAACCACTGGGTGTCTGGACACACGTCAAAGTCGTGGTTTCAGGGACTGAAGGCGAAGTCTTTGTTGGCGATATGGACAAACCGGCTTTATACATCAATGATATGAAGCAAGGCATCCAAACTGGTTGGGTGGGTCTCTTTGGTGGTTATAATGTCCCACCTGCGGTACGTATCTCCAGTTATGCAGCTAATTTTAGCTATGAAAGCATGGACAGTGCCCCTGCCTTGGTTAAAGGTGATGCGGTACAAGAAGTGGCGAATCTCAATGACCCCAATATGGTCACCGAATGGGCGATTTCTGATGTGTTCTCCTCTAAAGATTTAGAAGGCAAAACCCGCTTGACAGCTAACGATGTCACTGGACGCAGTTGGGATAAATTACCCACGGATAATGTCGGCGTTGCCTTTATTTCAAAAATCCGTAATTTAGATCGGGTTTATCGCTCTAAAAACACTGTGTTTGCGCGGATTACCATTGACTCCGACAAAGCCCAGTTGAAAAAACTGATGTTCGGTTTTACCGACAGTGCTCAAGTGTATTTTAATGGTGATTTGATTTATTCCGGCTCAGATGCTTTCCGTAGCCGTGATTACCGTTTCTTAGGCACGATTGGTTTCTTTGATAATTTATATTTACCGCTGCAACCGGGTAAAAATGAATTATGGTTAGCCGTGACTGATTTCATTGCGGGCTGGGGTCATAAAGCCAAATTTGAAAACCTAGATGGGATTAGCGTTAGCACCACCACCGATGCGATTGCACCAAACCCAGCAGCAACTTTAACCGCTGATGTAACCGACAATGATTGCTTGGCGGCTTATAAAGATGGTGTTGTCAGCATTCCTTGCGTATCTGTACCGATGGTTAATCAAGCCGGTGAAAATGAACGAGGCTTTTTCTCGGTTAATTTGAATCAGCAACCGGGTAGTTTTGATTTTGCACTTGATCCTGCCAGTGTCAAAGCTTATGAAGCCAAGTAAATAACTGATGTGACGCACTAAGGTTTTTGCCACAATAAGGCGCTTTTCCACCTGCCTAAAGATATTTAGCTGTGGAGTAATGGCGGTTTTCTGAGGCATTAAGGCACAGACAGAAGCCTTTGCGTAACATCTTTAAATGCTTTGAAAACCCCGCTTAGTTTTTAATTAAGTGGGGTTTTTATTGTCTTGTGTTCTAACCCAATGCAATGATATTAAACTGAAAATACATAATTTCAACTGTCGCAATTGGAAAATAAAACCGGACAGTTTTTGGCTTTAGTTAAAGTGTCGTTTACAATCAATATATTGATTCATTGAGAGAAAACCATAACCATGTCGATATTGCTACCCGAAGACTGTTTATTGATTGATGGGCTAAAAATGCACGTTGACCCTCAAGACAGTTTGGGCTTACGCCATACAGGAATTTTTGAAGCCACAGAAACACAATTGGTCAAAGATAAAGTACAAGCAGGCAGCACGGTGATCGACATTGGCGCGAATATCGGTTATTACAGTTTGCTGTTTGCCCGAAATGTTGGCGCTCAAGGGCGCGTCTATGCCTTTGAGCCAGAACCGAATAATTTTGCTTTACTCGAAGCCAATATTGCCCTGAACCCCTTTACTCATATCCAAGCTATCAATCAAGGTTTGGCGAACTATAACGGCACAACAACGCTGCATCTTTGTGATGATAACGGTGGGATGCACCGGGCCTATCCTTCGCTATTATGCCAGCGCCAAGTTGACATCAAAGTCAGCCGCTTGGATGATTATTTTGCGGGGCATTTCCCTCAAGTTGATTGGATAAAAATGGATATTGAGGGCTTTGAATATCAAGCGATTTTGGGAATGGAAAAACTGATTGCCACCCAAGACAAACTCTATTTACTCACCGAATTTTCACCAGCAGCGATGAAAGAGGCGGGCAATGATGCTGCTGATTATTTGCGTCTGTTACAGGCTTGGGGCTTTGAAATCTATAGCATTGAAGACTTAAATACGGTTTTAGATATAAATGCCCTTATTGCTCAAGTGGAGATTATTAATCAATATTTGGATGAGGCATTGAGCTACTTGCGCGAACACATGGCGAACCACAGTATGCTAGACATCGTGCAATATGTGACCGACAAATGCCAAGCGCAAGGTTATCAGCGCCCAATGTTTGAGAATTTTTTATGTGTTAAAAATGGGGCTGTTTAATCGACCACACCAAGCCCAACCGCTGGAACAGGTGTAAATATTCCCCGCTTGCCATGTGTGCAAGCAGCGCTGCATCTTGATGCGGTTTGAGTTGTTGCAAGCGTCGCAATAAAGCCAGCATTAAAACGCTGGAGGCGTGCCAATTGACTTGTTTAGAAAAACCGATCACCGCTTGTAGACCTAAACTCGCCCGTAATTGCTCCGGTGCATGGGCAATATGACAAGCATCCAAGATCAGCGCGAGCTTATTTAAGGGCACAGGAATTTGTTTTAAGTAAGATTCAATGTTGACATAGCCTTGTTCTGTGAGCAATAAACGCCGCCCTTGGTGTAATTCCCCATGCCCACTTAACACCAATACAGCGCTATATTGTGCCAAACGGCTGATGCGTAGCAAGTCGGGCGCGGGGCTAAAGTCACGGCTATAGGCTTGTGTTGCGCCTTGGTATAAACGCCTAGTAGAGAGGTTTTGCTCGCTGTACCAAGGCGATTCTAAAATTAATAGCGGACGCGTCATTCCGCCTGTTCACACCAGGGTTCAGCGCTGGAAAAACTCAGCACGCCAGTTGCATCTAAAATCGCAATTTCCCCTTGGCTGGACTGATAACTGCTGCTGGTTTCTGGCAAAACGCAGGATGGATAAGCCACTGCTTCTGGGGCAACCCGGCGCTGCGCCCGCCATGCCATTTGCTCCTCTGCATCGGTAATAATCAAATCTTTTTCTTGCCAATGCAAACTGCTGGCTTGGACATTGAGGCTATAATTTGCCGTACTGGCAAGGCTTCGAGCGCGTAAGAAATCCAGTTGTAAGGTATCGCAATCGCTATAGTAACTGAAAGCTAAATAGCGCCCATTGCTGGACGGTAGGATGTTAGGTTCCAATACGGGCTGTGGGCACTCCAATACTGGGGGCAGTAGTTCTAACACGGTAATTTCATTGCCTTGTAAATCAATGCGGTCAAAATAAAAGCGTCCCTTATCATCTTGGCTTTTACGCAAGACATAGCCTTGTTTGCGCATAAAATACCACGCCAAGGGTTTGTGCGGGCTGGGTTTACCTAAAGCTTGGCGTTTACCCTCGTCTTCCATGCCTTCGATGTAGAGTTGATAGCCCTCGGCTTCTTGCAAATGAAAGGCAATCGCAGCATCATCCTCAGCCCAAATTATTTTACCTATCAGATGTAGTTTTGCTGCTTCTGTGATCGCAGGCGGGGCATCAATGTCTGGTTTCGGTGGGTTTTGCTGACAAGCACTGAGTAGAACGATAAAACTGATTAATATAAAACGATACATAATATTCTCCGTTTGAGTAGGCTCAGCTTAAATACTTAAAACCTTGCGCATCCAACCAAGCTTGCCCGCTGTTGCCTTTGAGCATGGCAATGGTTGCCGCACTGCCTGCGACCACGCATAAATCCGCTGCAACACTCACCGCTGCAAGCCCTTCAACAGGATAGCCGCTTTTGGGGTTGAGTAAATGACTATAACGCTTGCCCTGATGGATAAAATAGCGCTCATAATCGCCACTACTTGCCAATGCGCCCGTATTTAGGGCAATTTCACCCAGTAAGGCATCGGCTTTGCGTGGGTGGCGTATGCCTATTTGCCAATCTTGCCCATCAGGATGTGCGCCAATAGCACGTATATCACCGCCCAAATCAATCAAACCCGCGCTAATACCGTGATTTAGACAACGTTCTGCGACGCTATCCACCGCGTATTCTTTAACAATACCACCAAAATCAAGACTCATGCCTTTGGGTAACGATAAATAAGGCGCTTGCCAGCGAACTTTTTCCCAGCCCACGCGCAATAATGTTGCTTTTAGGGCTTCTGGTGCAGGTGGCGTGGCGGTTTTAAAATCCCACAGGGTTTGTAATATGCCCGCACTAATATCAAATAAGCCATCACTTTGTTGATAACATTGTTCGGCATAATTTAATAACGCCGCTGTTTCTTGATCGACTTTAATGCCGTGCTTGCTGCCTGCTTGTAAGTTGATTTGGCTAAGAAAACTCTCAGGGCGATAACGGGAATATTTTTGCTCTAAGCGCTCAATTTCTGTACGTAAATCCGCTTCTAAACTTTGCCACTGCTGAGCACTGTCGCAGTAGAGGTGCAAAGCACAAGGGCAACCCATTGCCTTGAATTGGGATTGATAAAGCTCGGACACAGCTAGCAGCGTTGTAGGCTATTTTTATCGCTGTGCTCAAAGGTTTTGCCGTAAATATCCAGATGAATACTTTGCTGATAGGATAAATGCTCAGCATCGACAAATAAATCATGGCTAAAAGCATAAGTGCGGGCATTATCACGCATAAATGGTGCTTGGCTGATGGTCCAGTCGGGGTTATCTTCAGCGGCTTCGACATGAATCGCAACTCGCCCTTGTGCATCGGTTTGATCTTGATAGTTGCCACCAGCAATCAAGCTGGTTCCGCGAGGAATCGTTAGTGATTGCATCACGAGCTGACGCTCGGCATCCCAGTGCCAATAGCCAGTTTCATCATGAAAAACTTTGTCATCGCTGTGACGGCGAACAATTTGGCGATAATGTAAAACGGCCAGGGTTTGCGATTCAGCGTTACACACATCCCCGATAGCGCTAAAGACGATGGTTTCATAATAGGGATTGTTTTCTGTGCCATCGGGTTCGGGGGCGATGTCTGTGCCTTTGTCACCTTGCCATTTACCAATAAGAGCGTTTAAAGGGCCATAGTCTATCGCTGTCATATATGTATCCTTTGAGGGGTTATACCGTTTGTAAAAAGCGTAAATCGGGGCGTTCTAACAATTTATCGACATCTAAAATCAGTAAGCTATGCTGTTTAAATTCACTGATACCCGCGACAAAATAATCATGCTGTTGCACCCCTTGCTCATTAGGGCTATCAATTTCGCTTTCATTTAAGCTAATCACCTGATGCAAGTGTTGCACCTTAAGACCCAATAAACGTTGTTGCTCCTCATCTTGACGCGACAAAACCACGATACTGCTTTCTTGGTTATATGCTTGCGGTTTGACCTGAAAATAATGTAATAAATCCAAAACGGGAAAACTGTGATGTTCCAGTGTTAATAAGCCCGCAATAAAATCGGGCATAGCAGGCGCACCAGCCAGATGTTCTCCGACCAAGACTTGTTTAACCATGCGGATAGACAAAGCATAATAAGTTTGTTCAATACTGAAAATCAGATAACTATGTAAGGTTTCTTGTTGCTCTTCCTCATGGAAATTTTGTGGCAGATTATGGTGCTGCTGTTGCCCGAGTTTATCGACCAGAGCCGCCACATCAAGAATCAAAGCAACCTCACCATTACCGAGCACGGTCGCCCCATTGATGCCAGCGAGATTTTCAAATAAAGGCCCCAATGGTTTAATCACCGCTTGAAATTCGCCTTGAATACCATCAACCACCAGCCCGATTTCTTGTCCGCCGTATTGCACCACAATCACATGCTGGCGCGGTTTATCTTGTTTAGGGTTATTAAACAGGCGGTCAAGGTAGAGTAACGGCAAGGCCTTGGAGCGCAATTTAATATAACCGGGGTTCTCCTCGTCAGTTTTAAACTCGGCACATTCGACCACACTATCGAGCGGAATCACATAAACCGAATCACCACTATTAACCAGAAAACCATCAATAATCACCAGTGTTAAAGGAAAATGAATTTTAACCCGTGTGCCTTGGTTGGTTTCGCTGTAAATACTGACTTTACCATTGAGGCTTTGCAGATTACGTTTGACCACATCCATGCCCACACCGCGCCCGGAGACATCGGTCACCGCGTTGCTGGTCGATAAACCCGGTTCAAAAATTAAATTATCAATGGCTTGATCGCTTAATTCGGCGTTTTCTTCCACCAGCCCTTTGGCTTTGGCTTTTTCGAGGATTTGTTCACGATTTAAGCCACGCCCATCATCACTGACTTCAATAACAATGCTGCCGGATTCATGATAGGCATTAAGATAAATATGCCCTTTTTCAGATTTGCCATTGCCTGAGCGCTCGGCAATGGTTTCGATGCCGTGGTCAATGGCATTGCGAATCAGGTGTACCAGCGGATCGTGGATTTTTTCTACCATGCTTTTATCTAGCTCGGTATCTGCACCACTGATTAATAACTCGACTTGCTTGCCCAAGCTTTGACTGAGGTCATGCACTAAGCGCCGGAGCCGATTAAAAGACTGCCCAATTTGCACCATACGCATACTGAGGCTACTGTTACGAATATCTTCAACTAAACGAGAAATAAACTGCACCGATTCGCGCAGATTATTATTCTCATGATATTGCGGATCTTCGTCTAATAAGGCTTGGATTTGAGCGTTAGCAATGACCAACTCCCCGACTTGGTTGAGTAGTTGGTCAAGCTTTTCCGCCTCAATTTTCAGCGTTGCTTGTACTTGAGGTTTGCTTGCAGTGGTTTTGAGACTGGTGGCTGGTGTTGCTGGCGTGCTGACCTCAGCTACCATAGGTTCCAATGTCACCGCCGTAGGCACTGCTGGCTCAACAACAGGTGCAGCGGGAGGAGCAGCGCTGGGGCTAATATTTAAACCTTGGGCTAATTCATGCTCGCTCAATGTACCAATTTGCACCAGAACTTCGCCAAGCATTTGCGTATCTTCAGGCAACTCTTGCAGCAATTGCACATAATGTTTGAGTTTGTCACTTGGCGGCAAGATGCGCACATCACAATTGCCTAAAATTAGCTCAAAGAGGCTTTCAATATGCTTTTTCTCGACATATTCGTTTTCGGCATCAAAAACCATTTCAAAACCCAAATAACAATATTCAGGGTTCATTTGAGCTGCGGCGGGCATTTGGCTAACAATTGTGCTTAAGGCGATGATTTTGCCTTGGCTTTTTAAATAACCCAGTGTCGATAAAGGATCAACGCCCTGTTGATAGGCATCTTGGTGAAAGCGTAAAGACAGATGCCAGTATTGGCTGCTGGCGTGAAGTTCTGCATTGCCCTCCAAGGTTTCCGTTTCATTCCCCACCACTTGCGCGCTGGGCTGTTCGCGAACAATATCGTTCTCGTTGCTAGCGGCTTCTGTTTTGGGTGTCGGTGTAGATTCAGACATCGGCGCTTTACCTGCCAATACATCACTGAATTGCTGTTCTAAGGCGCTGGTTTTATCAACAAGGGCTGCGGTGTCTTCCTCAGGGTTATCAGAAACCGAGGCATCAAATAAATTTTGTAAATGATCCTCACAATCCAATAACAGCTTGATCAGAGGGGAGTTGATGATCAGTTGTTGTTTGCGCAGTTTATCTAAGACATTTTCAATTTTATGAGCAAAATCTGAGATATACCCCAAATTGACAATGCCTGCTGAGCCTTTGATAGTGTGAATTGCCCGAAAAATCACATTCAAAGCTTCTTGATCATCGGGCTTGTCTTCTAATTGCAGCAGCGCATCTTCCATTTTTTGCAAAGTTTCGCTGCTTTCCATGACAAATAATTGTCGAAGTTGTGCCATGCTCATGCGCTAGCCTCCGGGGTACTCACCAAGCTGTCAGCAAAAAAGGTTTGTAATTGGCAAGCTTCTAAGATAGCTAAAAAGATGGGGTTATCGTTGCTGAGGGTTAGGCGCTTGTTATCCGTTGCAGCGCTATTTTTTAATAAAATTAAGATTTGTAGCCCAGCACCATCAATGTCTGTGATTTCAGCCAGATGTAAATGCAGATATTCAGCACTATTTTCTAGTAGTGCGAGCAGTTGTTTTTTACTCTCACTGATATGGTTAAAACACAATTCACCGCTAAGATGATAGCTGTTTGCTTGTTGCTCGTCGGGGTGTATTTGCATGATGCGCCTGTGCTGTACTCGTCTGACCTATTGACTGATGTTATGCACTAAGCCAGTTTTTGTCACAATATAATGATTTTCCACCTGCCTAGTGGTATTTAGCCGTGGAGCAATGGCGGTTTTTTTGCCTTTTGGGGCATAGAGAAGCCTTTGCGTAACATCAGCTATTGAAATCAATTCTAACCCAGTTACAGAAAATGCGCATCCGCAGTTTTGCTAATACAAAACTGCGAGGCAGGGTTTTAGCTTGATTGCTTGTTGGTTTGAGGTGGGCGGTTGTTGTTATTACGCCGCCGTCTTAAATTATTACCCTTTTTATTCTGGTCATTCTTTGACTTATTGTAACGCCGACCTTGATTGCGTTTATTAGTATGACTGTGACCGCTTTTTTTACCTTTAGAGGAGGATGCTTTTTTAGCTTCCGTACCTGAGGGGCTAAACCATTGGCAAACACGCTGCCACAAGCCTTTGTTGTCATTGCTAACGGGCGATTCTTTAGGAATAATCCCCTTGACTGCTGGCTCTTCTAATGGTGTTGGGTGCAGTTGCTGATATTGCCCTTTTTCCTCTTCAGGCTCTTGGATTTTTTCAAAACTGGCTTGTTTCTCTTTGGGCTGATCTGACCAACGCACCCGCTCAATTTCATAATTGGGCGTTTCCATGTGCGGGTTGGGAATCAAGACAATATTGATTTTTTGCCGATGTTCCAAATCAAAAATCGCTTGGCGTTTTTCATTGAGTAAAAATGTACCGACATCCACAGGCACTTGTACCACTACCCGTGCGGTTTTACCTTTCATCGCCTCATCTTCGATCAGACGCAAAATCGACAACGCCAGTGATTTAACATTACGTACTGAACCTTGACCTTGGCAACGGGGGCAAGGGATTTGACTCGCTTCTTCCAAAGAGGGACGCAAGCGTTGGCGTGACATTTCCAACAACCCAAACCGGGAAATCCGCCCAACTTGTACCCGCGCCCGATCCAGTTTTAAGTGTTCGCGAATTTGCTGTTCAACTGCTTGGCGGTTACGGCTTTGCATCATGTCGATAAAATCGACCACAATTAAGCCGCCCAAATCACGCAAACGCAATTGTCGGGCAATTTCCTCAGCGGCTTCTAAATTGGTATTAAGGGCCGTTTCTTCAATATCATTGCCTTTAGTTGCCCGTGCGGAGTTAATGTCGATAGACAATAAAGCCTCAGTGGGATCAATGACAATCGCGCCACCAGAGGGCAAAGACACCTCACGATCGAAGGCAGTTTCGATTTGGCTCTCGATTTGATAACGGGTAAACAAAGGCACGGTATCTTCATAACGCTTGAGCCGCTCTAAATAATTCGGCATCACATGCTGAATGAAAGTATTGACCTGCTGATGGCAACGGGGGTCATCAATCAAAATTTCATCGACATCATCGCGCAAATAATCGCGAATGGCGCGGATAATGACATTGCTTTCTTGATAAATTAAAAAAGAAGCGGCTCGGTCATCAGCAGAATTTTTAATCGAATGCCACAAACGCAGCAAATATTCCAAATCCCAGTTCAGTTCTTCGCCGCTTTTACCCACGCCTGCGGTGCGCAAAATTACCCCCATATCCTCAGGGAGTTCCAACTCAGACAAAGACTGACGGGCAATAGCGCGCTCTTCACCTTCGATGCGACGTGATACGCCACCGGTGCGTGGGTTATTGGGCATCAAGACCAAATAGCGCCCAGCCAAACTGACATAGGTGGTTAAAGCTGCGCCTTTGTTGCCGCGCTCTTCTTTATCGACTTGGACAATGAGTTCTTGCCCTTCGCACAATAAATCTTTAATCCCCGGCTTGCCTTTTTTACCCTCGCCATCGGCTTGAGCCGCTTCCCAGTTTTTTTGCGCATTTTCGCAATAACAATCGGGGGCGACATCTTTCAGGGGCAAAAAGCCGTGGCGCTCAGCGCCATAATCAACAAAGGCCGCCTCGAGGCTTGGCTCGATGCGGGTAATCCGACCCTTATAGATATTGGCCTTGGTTTGCCGACGCGCCCCCGTTTCAATATCTAAATTATAAAGTCGTTGACCCTCAACGGTAGCAACACGTAGCTCCTCAGCTTGTGTGGCATTAATAAGTATTCTTTTCATGGTTATTCCTGCTGGGCAGCAGACAGGGCGGAGGTATAGTACAAGGCTGTTCTTGTATTTTTCAGGTGGCTTTGATTCAAAAAAGACGGTTTAATCAAGTCATGCGTTGGCATTGTTTTACTTAAAACTGCTGTTATAGCAGTGGCCTAACGTGCTTGATCAACGCCGTGTCTTTACTGGATTTATCCTTGTTGATGATCCAGTTGATAAGCTTATCGGACTGAAAAGTATGCCTGTCCGTCTGCAACGCTTAGCGCGGATGCGGCTTTGCCTGCATCGTATACGCTTGACGTTAACCAAGTTCTATCGCAATAAAACCGCACCGATAAGCTGTCCTTATCGGTCGCAGCAGAACTTGGGCTGTTCAATTCAAATGGTTTGAGATTGACAACATCAATTTGGGTTTTATCAAAATGATATTGGCGTTATTGGCAAACTTACATTTTGCGGTGACGCAATCATCAAACATTTGAAACCGTTCAACTGTCAAAGCCTGAAACTTTGCTATATCAAAGTCCCTTAAAGCCGACAGTATCAAGCTTGCCACTATAACAAGCTTGACTTAGCACGGCAAATCTTATTCCAGTTTATTTCATAGCTACTCTACATCGGTTTTTATGTAGCATTAGCGCTATGAAAAAAATAGCATCAAACAAGCTGCAAAAAGCTTGTCATCAATGTTTACTTAGGACAAAATGAGACTATTGTTGATACATAATCAAAGCATAACAAACGTATGTTACCTTCCAGCCCAAATAACCACCTCTAATGAAAAAAGAAAAGTTAAGGATAGCCATCAAATATATTATTTACTGATGTTACGCAAAGGCTAAACTTCACTAGGCAGGTGGAAAATTACACTATTGTGATAAAAACCAGCTTAGTACGTAACATCAGTTATTTAGATGGGTGTCTGCAATTTATTTTCGGTAAAGTGATTTTGTATTATGTGGTAGGGTGCGTTAGCGCAGCGTAACGCACCGCTTGAACACCAAGGAATGTTATAAAAACTTTGCTTCGAGTAGTGTTGTTTTAATAATAGGCTTCATGGGTTCTATTGGTGCGTTACGTTTCACTAACGCACCCTACTTGCTACTTGCTTTCAACTCGTAAGGCGGGTAAGCATCGCTTCACCCGCCAAACCAAAGCCAATTAAGTTCAGGGGTATGCTTAGGTTTTTAGTTTCGTTTATGGTGTGGCGCTTAATACACCTTATAAATTATTAAGTATCTTTAAGAGGCAACATAATATGAAAATTTCAGCAAATGATTTTAAATATCTTTGGGTTTTAGCAGGTTTATTAATAGCACATGGTGTACATGCGACAGAAATTAACCTACTTAATTTAGCAAATAAAAATGAAAACGATACGTCACTTGGCGACCGAGTAATTGTCAAATTGGACGCATCATCAGGTGAGAAGTACTTAACTGGTAATAACTCAGACGGGCAGTTATTAGCAACAGTGAATCTACCAATGGAATCGGAAGTGAATATGAGATTTTATCTTGCTAGCATTTCTTACGATTTAAAGTTATTTTTACTTGCTGATGAATATCAAATTAAGCTGAAATTAAATCCAATGGGTCGTTCTTACAATCAATTAAGCGGAAATGCTTTAACTGCAAGCACTGACGATGCCAGTGGCGCTTGGGAAAACGGATACAATAAAGTTAGATTGGTATTAACCGACGGCGAAGCTAAAGTGTATATTAATGATGTTTTTTCACAAAAAGCCACTTTGAGCGACCCTAACTTAGTGTTTACCCAATTAAAAGTGAATAGCATTGATCCTCTTCATTCTAACGGTTCTATTAAGACTGCTATTTATGAAATAAAAGCAGGCGGTAATGTTACTACTGCTTGCTCTATCAATAGCAGCACACCAACAAACGTAAATACTAACGGTAATAATAGTACTGGTTCAACAACCGCAATTATTGGTTCTAATTTAAATATTCATATTCCTAATGCAAGTTATCATACTTTATTAGACACAATGAATTTGTGGGTAGATTTACAGTTAGTCCCTTCAACTGACGATTCCTTAATGTGGCGACTGTCTAATTACGGCGTGATTCAATAATTGCAATAAAAATGCTGGGCTTCGCAAAACTCGTAAGTTGGGTTAAATTTGTAGGTTGGTGTTGAGCTTGCGAAACCCAACATTTGTGGGGTTTCGAGGCTTCTTTTTTATTTACTTTAGCTGACTACCAAGAACCATACAATTACCCACATCTTTTTCGGTAACGAAAAATCAATAAGTTAAAAAATTGACATAAAAATATGCGATTTCTCATAACTCATTGATTTATATGAATTGTGGTGACTTGTGGGTAATTGTATGACCAAGAACCCAACATACCAATCAAAACCAATAAACATTGAGAAAACTTTAACTCTTTAAGGAACGTGCACGAATTAATTTATGCAACTACCTTTGCCCTCCTTTGAAAGAAGGGGAATATTTTCATTTCCAACGTCTACGTTGGGAATGCCTACTGCCTTTGCTACGCCGATAGCCCTGAAAGGGCGTAATTAATAAAGCCTAGGGCGTTGCCCTAGGCTTTATTAATTACGCCCCGTTGGGGCTTTTAATTTAAAAGGGGAAGCATATCCGAAAAAGTTGTGAAAGTTATTTTGTGCATGTTCCTAAGTTTCCAACATGGTAGCTGGCACAAGGCTAACCCACCTTATGAATTCCCCCAACAATACACCGTTTCATTCAATGACGCATCGACAAAATTAATAAAACAAGACCTAATGAACATCCCGCAATGTTTACGCGGATAAATGACTAAAGCGATACGCCAATGGCAATAAGCCATTGCCTCCAAAACAAATTGCTATCGAGCCTTACAAACCAATGTCATAATGCGGATGAAACAATTTTTTCAACCGTGTCTAATAGCATTTCTCGCACCTTTTGCGCTTAAAATAGTTAGCCATACTTACGCTTAAAGTGATACACCGCCACTTCGCCAAACAAATTCGGCAGCCAGCGCATTCCTGCGGTGCTTTGGTGTTGTGGGTCTAAGGCAATACTTTGCAATACTTCAATGCCGAGGCCTGAGCAGAGGTTTTCAAAGTCTTTGAGGGTGCATAAGTGAATATTGGGGCTGTTGTACCAGTTGTGCGGTAGGGCGCGGGTGTGCGGCATGTGCCCGGCGAAAAACAATTGTATCCGCGAAATCCAGTGCCCAAAGTTGGGAAAGCTAACAATGCCCTCGCGTCCGATATGGAGCATGTCTTCTAGGAGTAAATCAGGGCGATGGATAGCTTGTAGGGCTTGGCTCATGATCACATAATCAAAGCGGTTTTCTTCAAAAAAATCACTCAGTCCATCGTTTAAGTCCACTTGCAGGACATTAATGCCTTGCTCCAAACAGGTGGCGATATGTTGGTCGTCAATTTCAACCCCATAGCCTTTGACTTGGCGGGTGCGTTGTAAGTGCGCCAATAGTAAACCATCACCACAGCCCAAATCTAGTACCGAAGAACCGGGCTTGATCCATTCGCTTAACAGGGCTAAATCCGTCCGTAAAATATGCGGCTGCCGCGCAGCATGTTGATAATAGGTCATGGCTTAGTCCGTTTCAATCCTGTCCATATAAGCTTTGAGCGTGGTCGTATATTGCGGAATCGGCATCAAAAAGGCATCGTGCCCGTGGGGTGCGTCGATTTCGACATAGCTGACATCGCGGTCATGGTGTAGCATGGCTTTGACGATTTCTTTTGAGCGTGCGGGAGAAAAGCGCCAATCACTGGTAAAGGACATGAGTAAGCATTTGGCTTTAATCGGCGCAAGGGCTTTGGCTAGATTGTCATCGTAGTCTTTGGCGGGGTCAAAAAAGTCCAGTGCCTTGGTCATCAGCACATAGGTGTTGGCATCGAAGCGATGGACGAAGTTTTTGCCTTGATAGCGTAAATAGCTTTCGACTTGGAAGTTGACTTGATCGACTTGCTGATAATTCAGCTCGCCCTCGCGCAATTCGCGCCCGAATTTGACGTGCATGGCATCATCGGACAGATAGGTGATGTGTCCGAGCATCCGCGCCAGCATCAAGCCACGTTTGGGCACGGTGTCGTGGGCTAAATAATGCCCTTCGTGAAAATCGGGGTCGGTGAGAATTGCTTGCCGCGCCACTTCATTAAAGGCGATGTTTTGGGCGCTGAGTTTGGGCGCTGCGGCAATAATAACGCTATAACGCAGCTCGTCGGGGTATTGAATCGCCCATTGTAAGGCTTGCATCCCGCCAAGGCTGCCGCCAACGACTGCCGCCCATGTCTCGATGCCAAGGGCTTTGCCTAAGCGCCGTTGTGACTCGACCCAATCGGGCACGGTGACAATCGGGAAGTCCGCACCATAGGTTTTTCCGGTTTCGGGGTTGATGGTAGTCGGGCCACTGCTGCCTTTACAACCACCGAGATTATTGGGGCAGACAATAAAAAAACGGTTGGTATCAAAGGGTTTGCCAGGGCCGATACTGGTTTCCCACCACCCCGGTTTTTTATCCGCCATGTCATGGTAGCCAGCGGCATGATGATCGCCACTTAAGGCATGGCAAATCAGCAGGGCATTGCTGGCATTGCTGTTAAGTTTGCCATAGGTCTCATAGGTGAGGTCATATTCAGGCAGGGTGCGCCCGCAAGCGAGGGTTAATGGCTCGTCAAAGTGGTGTTGTTGTTCGGTAACGAGGCCAACGGAATCGGTGGGTAAAGTATCTGGCATAAAAAGCAGTCTCGTTTAAGCGTCAGCGCTTAGCAATACATCAATAATATGTTCAGCAGCGCGCCCATCGCCAAACAATTGTTTGACGTGAGCCGCGGCTGCAAGTTGTTCGGGGTCGTCAATAAGGCTCGATGCCTGTTGAATAATTTTTTCGCTATCAGTGCCGACCAGTTTGCAAACGCCGGCATCAATGCCCTCGGGGCGTTCGGTCACGGCGCGCATCACCAACACCTGTTTGCCCAGTGCCGTGGCTTCTTCTTGAATACCGCCGGAGTCGGAGATTAAAAAGCGTGAGCGTTGCATCAGGTGGACAAACTGCACATAAGGCTGTGGCTCGATGAGATGAATATTGGGGATGTCACCGAGTAAGCTCAAGACCGGTTTTTGTACATTGGGATTGAGGTGGACAGGATAGACAAAATGATAATCAGGATATTTTTCTGCTAAAGTTTTTAGTGCGGTACAAATATTTTCAAAGCCTGCGCCAAAATTCTCCCGCCTGTGCCCAGTAATGAGGATAATATTCGCCTTATCGTCCAAGTCCGCTAAGGCGCTCACAGGCTCAGCCTCGGTTTGTTCTAAGACTTGATAAAGGGCATCAATGACCGTGTTACCCGTGATATGAATGCTGTCTTCAGGATAGCCCTCGTCGATGAGGTTTTGTTTTGACCAAGAGGTCGGGGCAAAATGGCTATCGGCAACGCAGGAGAGCATTTTACGGTTAATTTCTTCGGGATAGGGCTGGGTGCGGTCGCCTGTGCGCAGCCCGGCTTCGACATGCCCGACTTTAATTTGTAAATGAAAAGCGGCAAGGGCTGCGGCAAAGGCGGTGGAGGTGTCGCCTTGTACCAAAATATAATCCGGGCGTTCGCGCTCTAAAATCGGGCTAAGCTCTTTAAGGACGCGGCTAACGACATCGTTTAAGGATTGCCCTGGGCGCATCAAATCAAGGTCAAAATCGGGCGTAATATCAAACACAGCCAAGGCTTGGTCTTGCATTTGTCGGTGCTGGGCGGTGGCACAAACTTGTGTGCCGTGGGGTAAACGCTTGCGCAAGCCTTGAATAATGGGAGCCATTTTAATCGCTTCAGGGCGCGTACCAAAAATGACCATGATTTTTTCAACCGACATGCTTAGTCTCCTTTTGCCGCTGCTTTGCCAGCGGTATAGCCCGCTAAATATACATCAGAGGCAGCGAGCGGATGTTCACCCTGATAATCGTCTAATGCGCCCCCACTGCGACGGTTATGCAAACCATCTTCATAACCTGTTTGATAAAGCGCTTGTTTTTCTTGCTCGGGCAAGGCATCGGCGATATTAATCATCGCTTGTGTATCGAGGTGTTTATTCGACATGAGCTTCACCTATTAATAGCTTGTAATAACTGTCCCACGGCTTTGATTAAGTCATCAAAACTGTCAACAAAGACCACATATTGGCAATCACTTAAAAACAAGGGCAATTCATTACGCAATTGCATCCCTGCCTTGATGTAGGCAAGTAGATGAGAATAAGCCATTTTGCCAATGGTTTTTTGCAACACCAGATTTTTGTTTAAATCATCCACCGTTCCTAAACCTAAGGGTGCAAAATTTTTGCCGCGATTAAACCAAACAATGGTAGGGCGGTTATGTCTGGCATCATCGGATATTTCTAATGCAGTAATCGCTGAAATAGTGGTGTCGGTGATTTCATAGACGCGTAATTGTGCTTGCTCGCGGGCAATTTTTTCTTGAGGACCATCAATGCCCCAGACATAATCCCGTCCGTGCGTATCTGGGTGAATTTGGGGATCAAAATAGCTATAGCCTTGCTGATCTAACCAACGTGCCAGCGGATCGCGCCCTGAGTTACGTTCAGGACCATTAAAGCCTTGTACATTACAAGCTCCACCAGTAAATAATTGCGGCATGATACCCGCTTCCATCATTTCAGAGGTAACCAGTTTATGTCTTTTTGGTTTTAAATTCGCCACGCTCACAAGCATCCCCTTGGCTAAAAGCTTGCTTTATTATATCGTGCTTCTCTTTATTTTGAGTTCTTTATCATGGATACGATGAAAAAAATTACTTTATTACTGGGTTTTTCTGCACCCAAATCTTGGTCTAAGCCCACAAACTGGCAAATAATACAATTATTATTGCTATCTTGCGGTGCGTTTTACAATAGCCATCTGCTCGCTGCTGATTTACATGGGCAACGTGGCGCGTTTCAGCAAGCATTGCAAGCGCAGGCACGCGAGGATTGGGAAAGTGTACGTTATTATGCCAATGCCTTAGCGGGCTATCCGCTCTCGAGCTATTTGCATTACCGCTATTTACAGGCGAAATTGCCTGAGCGCCCGCCGACAGAAATAAAAGCCTTTATTCAGCAGCATCAACATAATTTTATGGGTAAAGAATTAAATTATGCTTGGTTACATCATTTGGTACGTAATGAAGACTGGCAAGCGCTTGAGCAAAGTCGCATCCCAGCCAGCAGTCAACGCTTACGCTGCTATCAGCTCGCAGGGCGCTTGGTGCAAACAACGGAGTTAAACGCCACACAAGAGGCTGACTTATTGAATCTAAGCAAAGATTTATGGCTGGTAGGCAAATCACAACACAAAGCTTGCGATCCGGTATTTGCCTATTTAGACGAACAAGGGCTTTTGAGCGATGATTTAATTTGGCAACGTTTAATCTTGAGTATTGAAGCGGGTAAAACCGGTCTTGCGAGTTATTTAGGCAAAAAACTCAGCGATGATGACAGACAACGCTGGGCGGCACATTGGCAACGTTTACCCTCAGATCCGCATAGTGTCTTGAAAAAAATCTCTCGTAAACGTATCCCCGTTTATGTGGATGCACAACGCATGATCAGTTATGGCATTCAACGCTTAGCGCGAAAAAATGCCGATAAAGCCGCAGGGCATTGGCAGCATTTTCAAACTAAAATTCATTTTAGCCCTGAACAAAAACAAAGCACCGCAGCGAAAATTGCCGTGCATAGTGCTTTGCAAGAACGCCCTAGCGCTTTAGATCGCTTGCAAAAACTTGATTCAGCTGCGCATAACAAAAGCTCAGCGCAATTATTATTGCAAATGTTACTGGAAAAAGCCGATTGGCGGGCACTAAGCAAAGCCATTCAAGGTTTAAGTCAATCGGCACAACAACGCCCTAAATTTCGCTATTGGCTGGCACGATCTTTCGCAGCACAAGGACAAAATAAACAAGCACAGAGTTTATTTGAACGGCTAGCTAAAGAGCGCGATTTTTATGGCTTTTTAGCCGCTGAGCGCTTAAATCTGCCCTACACTCTAAATCACAAGGCAACCCATTTTAACCCCAGCGTTGAGCGGGAACTCTATCGCCTAGCGCCGGACTTAGAAATGGCGCGCGAATTTTATCATTTTGATTTACTCAAAGCAGCGAAGCTAAGTTGGGAAAGTGGCTTAAGCCAACTGAACCAAAGCCAAAAACTGCAAGCCTCGGCGCTGGCACGCTCATGGAATTGGTATGACCAAGGCATTATTACCGCTGCCAAAGCCAAATCTTATAATGATTTAGAAGTACGTTTTCCATTGGCACACTACGAACTCATCGCTAAAGCCGCGCAAGATCAACAGGTCGATGCTGCTTGGGTCTATGGCATTATTCGCCGCGAAAGCGCTTTTATGCGCACGGTGACCTCTCGTGTGGGTGCGCGTGGGCTGATGCAATTAATGCCCGGCACGCAAGCGCTGATGGCAAAAAAAATCGGTTTGGATATTAAAGATAAAGAAATCTTTGATAGTTACACCAATATTCGTTTGGGCACCGCTTACCTCAAACACCTGTTAGACAAATTTGCAGGTAGCTATTTACTTGCCACCGCAGGTTATAACGCAGGGCCTGGACGGGCGCAACGCTGGTGGAAAGCCCGTCCGAATATTTCCGTAGATCGGTGGGTAGAACTGATTCCCTACAAAGAAACTCGGCGCTATGTCAAACAAGTGATGATCTATACGGCGATTTATGAGCGACAATTAGGTCGAAAAATCAGCCCCTTACGCTTAAACTTCCCCGCACCAAAATTGCAGGCAACTCCTGAGCTAGCCCACTCTAAAACCACAAATTGAGCTAACATTGAGTCAAATTGACACCTCTGCGCAACAAATCTATCTCGGTGGCACTTTATTTGTGCCAGCGCTTGAGCCAGATTTGGTTAATATGTGCCGAGGTGTCAGTTATCCAACTTTGCGCTCTATCGTCATTGATTTATCCGTACATGTTGATAAATCCGATACCCCTTATGCTTTGCATAAATTACAAAAGCTTCTCGCCGCTTTACATCATTTGCACTTAGAAGAACCAGAACAAAAACGCCCAGATTTATTTATACAAGTACCCAATCCTGAAAGTTTTGAAACCATCAATTGTTTGCATCACATTGAATTATGCCAAGGTTTTGTGCTGCCTGATTTTGATGAACACAATATGCAAGCTTATATGAATTATTATATTCCCGATAAATACTACCAACCGATTTTTAATACGCCGATTTTAGATGGGGCGCGTTTGGATAAAATAGCTGGGTTTCTCGAACGTTTTCAAAAAAACATTGTTGCCATTCGTTTGGGGGATGCGATGCTAAAACAAGGGCATAAGCATTATGACTGTCAGCAGAGCTATCATGATATTTACCTGATGCAGCAAATGATCAGTTTATATCAAAGCCATTTTCAGGCCTTAACCATCTCTTTTAGTGCGCCATCTTATCCTTGTATTGCCCCTGAACATAAAGCCTATTTTCTCGAAGAAAGTAAAAAAGATTTAATGCAAGGCTTGTGGGGAAAAACCTTGATTCACCCGGTTCAAATTGAATGGTTTAATCAAGCCTATCAGGTAACAGAGGGCGATTATGTGGTGGCTAAACGCCTGTTAGATAACTATAGCCCGGTGAGTTTTTTCAGTGGCGAGCGCTTGTATCACAAACACCATGACAACACTTGGGCGCTTTCCATCCAGCAACGGGCGCGTGTATACGGCGTGGCTAAGGCAGATTGCTCAGATCATAAATAGGATAGATTTCATAGGCTGGCTCTTCATAAGGGTGAGCTGTCACTAAGGTCTCTAACGCGGTTTTGATTAACGCATCTCGACAAATCATCTCGACTTTATATTCAGCCAAGATTTCGAGTTGCTGGGTTTGACCAATAAACGCCTGGTTGCCCTCTAAAGGGCGAAACTGCCCTTGCCCCAAGGTTTGCCATGCGCAGCGGTCATAATGCGCATATGCCCCGACACCGACAGCAAATAAAGCTTCTTTCACCGCTTCTAGGTGTGATTCGGGGACAAAAAAACACAGTTTATACATCAGGCTTTACGGTTACGACGTTTGCGTAGTCCATAAAGGGTAATCACAGGCCCTGAAATCGCATAACAGGCAAAAATGCTAAACAAAACTTGCGCCGGGTCGATGGAAATTAAGACAAAGACGAATACCACCAACAAAACCCAAACAAAGGGGACACGGTTTTTTAAGTTCAAATTTTTAAAACTAAAGTAACGCACATTGCTAACCATCAATAGCCCCGCACCGATGGTGATAAACACACACAAATAAACCAAGTCCGTGCCCTGCCATTGATATTCCTCCGCTAGCCAAATAAACCCGGCTAATAAAGCGGCAGCCGCTGGGCTAGGCAGCCCTTGAAAATAGGCTTTGTCGGTGGTTTCTACTTGAACATTAAAGCGCGCTAAACGCAATGCTGTGGCAGCGGTATAGATGAACGCGGCGAGCCAGCCAAGCTTGCCCAAATTGAACAAAGACCATTGATACATGAGAAGGGCGGGGGCAAGACCAAAGGACAACAAATCGGCAAGGCTATCGTATTCTGCGCCAAAATCGCTTTGGGTATTGGTTAAACGGGCGATACGTCCATCGAGGGCATCAAGAATCATGGCAATAAACAGCGCCATTGCCGCTGGGGCAAAATGCCCTTTGACCGCACCGATGATGGCATAAAAACCGGAGAATAAAGCAGCGGTGGTAAAAAGATTGGGGAGTAGATAAATCCCGCGAGGTCTTGTGCTGACTACTTCTTGTTTATTCTCGCTCATTCGCCGTCCTTAAAAATGTAAGAAAACTGATAGCTCGATATTGTACCGTTCTATCTACGAATGATAAATGATGAATTACGCCTTGTTCTGAGACTCAAGCGTATGACAGGGGGGGAACTGTGATCCTACACACCACCAGCTTGGCTGGTGGTTATTGCTACTTACACATGTTGTGCTGTTTCACGCTGTAGACGTTCTGCCAAAACGTTAATAATTTTTAAAGCAAAATTAGGTGTTTGTTCGATCATGAACAAAAATCGGCGACGATCGAGCTGTACCACTTCACAAGCCGTTTTTGCAGTGGCTGTGACACTGTGAGGGGCATTGTTGATCACACCCATTTCCCCAAAAATCTCACCTTCTTGTAAATTTGCAAGCATACGTCCTGCCCGCGAAAGCTCTACTTCACCGTTGAGAACATCACACATAAACAGGCTTTCATCTCCTTCGGAAAAAATTAACTCACCCGCTTGGTAAGTTTTAATATCTTCAGGATTGTGAAATAGTTTTATTTTAGTCATATGTTGTCTGGTTTAGCTTTCTTCTTTCGCTGCTTCTTCTTTGGCAATTTCAGAACGAACCATGTCCATGTCTAAGTCTTTGGCTTTACCAATGACTTCTTCTAAAGCACTTTCAGGTAAAGCCCCTGCTTGTGAAAAGATAATGACGTTTTCACAGAAAATCATTAAAGTAGGAATTGAGCGAATTTGAAAACGCATGGCTAATTCTTGTTGTTCTTCGGTATTTACTTTAGCAAAAACCACATCGGTGTGTTGCTCTGAGGAAGCTTCATATGTAGGTGCAAAAGAACGGCAAGGACCACACCAAGGAGCCCAGAAATCAACTAAAATGATCCGGTTGTTTTTAATAGTGTCTTCAAAATTTTCGTTATTCAGCTCAACTGTTGCCATTATCTTTCCTTCGATAAGCGTGTAAATTGGGGCATTATATACAAAAAATAGTGAATAGATAAGAGCAAAGACTTGATGGGAGATAAAAATAAACGTATAAGGGGCAAAATCATAAATAGTTCAGCAAAAACAATGTTCGAGCTTAAGAGTCTATGTGGAGTATGGGAGTCGTCGCGAAAATTAGATATTTTGAGGCTGTTTGCGGTTTTGTGAGGCGAACTTAACGACGAGTGAGTCGTTAAGAATCCTTTTTTTAAATAAAAGCGCGGGATTAGACCAAAATAGCGGATTTGCAGCCGATTATTCATATTTCGCATAGACTCTAACATCCCTTAGTAACTGATGTTACGCACTAAGCTGGTTTTTATTACAATAGTGTGATTTTCCACTTGCCTAGTGAAGCTTAGTCGTGCAGCAATGGCGGTTTTTTCTGCCTTTAAGGCAGAAAAAGAAGCCTTTGCGTAACATCAGTTAATAAGGTTTTTGTCCCATATAATTACCCATGGGGTTATAGTTGCAAACCCAAACCGTCGCATGATCACAACGGGCTTCACCACAGCCCATTTCGGTGCTCTTGCGCCAAACCATTTGGGTGTAATGGGTACAATATTTCCCTGTGGTACAACGATTACTGGCATAATCATAATCTGTGGATTCCGCTGCCCATAAACCGACAATCAAGTCGCTAGTCAATCGCCCACTGCCACCGCCCAAATTTTCCCCATATTGACGTTTGGGATTGTGCTTAAGGCGACAATTGTATTGAGTTTTCAATTCATCCGCCCAAGCTTGAGCAGATTTTGCCACCGTATCTGACCATGTTAGCGGTTTAACTCCTACCTTTGCCCGCCATTCATTATGCATTTTGATCATGCCGGAAAAAGGGGCTGGCGCGTTTTTAATCACAGGCTGGTTGGTTTGGCTTTGTTGCTGAACTTGTGCTGTGCGTTGTTGCGATTGCGCAAAAGAATTTTCTAAGCTAGAGGATGGGGTCGTTCGTGGCGTGATGGGTTTTGTGGTATGGCTTTCTGCCTGAGTGGTATTTTTGGCAGGGATACGAAGGGCGCTTGTTTGCCCCGCCGCAATAAAGGCGCTGGGTTCTGGACGTGTATTAGCCTTAGCTATGTCGCTTTCTTTTTTCCATTGCTGGTTGGGGGCATCGTTACAATCCCATATTTGTACTTTACCGCCATTTTTATGCAATTCAGGTCCATGAATATCTAAACATTTCCCCCCAGCATTATGTAAACGCAGGCGTTTATCAAAGCGCCATTGCTGGTTAGGGGCATCATTACAGTCCCATAATTGCACTTTGCCTGCATTTTTATTCAAATCAGGACCGTTAACATCCAGACATTTGCCATTTTGGTTATGAATTCGTCCTGCTTGATCAAGCCACCATTGTTGACTTGAGGCTTGATTACATGCCCAAATGTGAACTTTCGCTCCGTTTTTGCCCCGATCAGACCCTGAGACATCCAAGCATTTACCACCCATATTTTTAATCCGAGTCTGAGGCTCATCATCGGCTTGAACGGTTGCATTGATACTCAAGGCTGTGAGTATAGACATAGACAGAGCGATTGTTTTCATAAAGTCACCTAAGGCTAAGCGTTCTAAGGGGGTTCACCCTAACTGAGAATGCTCAGACTTGCAAGGTGTCAAAAAGACACTAACGCCCCTTTTGTCTAAGAGTCTATGCGGAGTATGGGAGTCGTCGCGAAAATCAGATATTTTGAGGCTAATTTTGCGGTTTTGTGAGGCGAATAACGCGTTATTTAACGAATAAAAGCGCGGAATTAGACCAAAATAGCGGATTTGCAGCCGATTATTCATATTTCGCATAGACTCTAAGGGTAATGGTTATCGGTAGCCCTGGAAAATGCCTCATAAATTAAAGGTAAATTTAAGTCTTTCATGCGTTTTTGAATTGCTGAGTCACGCATATACATGACGAATAAACGGCTGGTTTTTACCGGAATCGTGCTGGCAGGGCGCTGGTTTTCAATCACATCAACAGCCATTTCTGCTGCCAGTTCTCCTTGTTCATAAGGTGATAAGGCAACGGCCATCATGCCTCCATCTTCAACATAAAAACCCCAAAAGCTCACCCCCGGTAAACTCGAATTAGCAACGGTCCAATCCATGACTTCTTTGGGTTTCATATTCGGTGCTTCAGGATCGTCACTTTGGCGCAAGGTATGATAGTGGGTATAAAGAATAAAGTCGGTTTTGGTTTCCGCTTCTTTGATCACTTTTTTCCAATCATCAAAAGTTTGACACTGAACTGATTCGATAAAATTTAAGGGTGACCAATCAAAGCTATCTATCTCGGTGTGAATGCCCTCAGAGGTGGGCGAAGCATCAGAAATATGAAAAATACGGCGCTTGTTTTCAGGGAGCATTTGTAATAATACCCCTTTAACTGCGTCATAATTGATCCGTTCTAATACCCCCGTCACATTATTGCCCTTATCGTAGCCATAAGTCGATTCTTCTTTATTGACCCCGGTAAAAATAATTGTCACATCAGGGTGATTGACATAGTAACGGCTGACATAGGCTTGAGCGTTGTCATCCACAGCAATGATCACATCAGGTTGCCAATTATCGATCATATCCCGCGCGGTTGCCCCTGCGCGCTGTTTAAATGCCTCGCCCGTATGACGTTTGGTGTCCATATAGTGATAACGCACTTTATAGGCTTGTTTTTCTAAAATACGCTCTAAGCCAATATTAATATCATTGACCCATGAAAAATCGGTGTAATAGCTATGCAAAACTAAAATCCGAGGCTTGGACATATTTTGAACTATCCAAAAACTCACTAAGGTGATAAGAAATAGTCCTATGGCCGATAAAGTCGCTTTATTCATAATCATCCTTAAATAATCCGCTTATAATAAGCCCAAAGAACGCCAAAATGGCACGGATAGATATACAGCCGCAAAGCGGATTAAATTACTCCACGCATTAAATAGCAACAATTGTTTTTGATCAAAAAGTTTATGCGAGGCTGTTTTAGACAACAAAGCCAGATAATAAGAGCATTGATAGGGCATAAACCAGCCATCACTGAACATCAAGATAATAAAAGCAATCACCCAAGGGTTAATCCCTTGATGAATGGCTATCGGCATAAATATCGATGCCACCAAAATAATCGCGGCACTGTTGGGAACCACTAAACGCACCAGATACATGGTGATACCCAACATTAAGATAAATAAATTAAAGTCAGTCGCCATAAATTGCCCCACCCACAACAAGTGTTCAGCAAACCAGGCATCGACTTGTAAGTAAGACATGGTTTTAACCAGACCGACAAAGCCCCCTAACATTAACAAAAATGGCCAATCAATGTCTTGGCGGAAACCTTTTTTGGAAATACTACCCAGTGTCAACAAGCAATAAAGGATTGCCAAACCAATCCAGGGCGGTTGAATTTTATGAATTGACGCGGTCATCACCCCGACAATAAAAAAGACCACCCCGCCTAAAGCCACCCATTCAGTCGCTTGCATTGGTCCGAGAATTTCCAATTGTGAACGTAATTGCCCTTTAGAGAGCTGAGAGGGTTCTTGTTCGCGGAAAAATAGTTTTGATAATAACAAATAGCCAACAGCAAGGACGATAAAGGCAACACCCGCAGCATAGACCCAATATCCCCAAGTAAATTGGTCTTTAATTTGGGTCGGAAACATACCAAAAAGCGCAAAGTTGACCGATTTTGAAGTTAAAAAGATGGCTGAAAATAAACTAATCCCAGCGAAAGCGGCCGTTGCCAATTGAGTCGCTCCAGCACCGCCGCGTTTGAAGCCTAAAATATCTGACATATCAACCAACAGCGGTGAAATCAGTCCTGCACGACCATTAGCAGAAGGCAATACCGGGGTGAGTAACAAGCCGATAAAAAACATGGAAATTTGATACCAAAAACCTGAATTAGGTGTGATTCTAAGAATATTTAACGCTAGGCGGTAAGTTAGCCCTGATTGTACCAACACCGCGCCAATACCAAAGACGCTTAACGCCATAAAAAAACTGCCCGAGGAATAACCTGCCAAGATGACATCCGTCGGCACTAAACCCAGAACGATAACCGAGGTGACAATAAAGAGGGCTGGCACATATTCAGGGACGAGGCGAAAGACCCACATCACCACCGCTGATGAGAAAATCGCAAGGAAGTTAACCGCCGCCCAAGCGAGCTTGGCTTGATCTGCACCATAATAAACCAATACCGGTACTAAAATCGCTAAAATCCAGCCCGTGACACGGCTTTCATCGTCTGTACTGACAGCTGATTGTTTTTCTATCAACTCAAAGGGGTTTTCAGGGTCGGTACAATGGTTGATAAAGGATTCATAAAAACGGGCGCGTAAATCCTGATTGTCTTCTAGTAAAATTTTTAAAGCTTGGCGCGGAAAAACCAATAACGTCGTATCGTCATTGGCTTCGGCATGGAACATATAGCGATGGGTATTAATCGCTGCTTCTTCGCCGAAAAATTGCCCTTTTTCTAAAATTTCAACACATCTATCATCTCGGTTACTCAAGCACACATGACCGGATAAAATGTAATATAAATACTCGGCATTATCACCGCTGATAATCATCCGATCGCCTTTCTCGAACGTTTGTCGCTCAAGTAAAGGTAATAAACGGGCAAGCGTGCGCTTGTGCGCATTTGCAAATAAGGGAATTGTCGCCAAATTATTGGCGGCCAAACGATGCTGGTCTGTCATGGTCGCATTTTTATTCTAAGTGATGGCCAGTAAACTTAATCTAGCTAGCATTTAACGCTAGATATTTGCTTGTTAGCTGATTTACGGCGTGGGCATCGAACTAAAATCAACTAACTTACCTTGTTGTGCGTAAAGGGATTAAATCATATACAAGTTTCCCTTAAATCACGATTTTTTAACAACAATAATAAGCTAGAATAAGATTGTATATACGTGCCTAGTTTAGCATCTGAACATTTATTTATGTTGAATTTTTTAGTTCAAACATATCAATTTGCTCACGAATTTCATCAATTCGAGCCGCATCCAAACGCTGGTGGCGATCACATTCTAACTGCGCTTGTAACAAAGCTGTGAGACGTTGGGCATGATTAAACATCAACTCAAAGGCAACGCGACCACTCAAGGGATTAGGGAGTTGCATAAAGAGAACTAAACCTGGGCTAAAAAAGCTTGGCTCATTGAGATTGGAAAAATCCCCTGGCTCGACCATATTGGCGACGCTGAACACGGCTGGATTATCAGGATTCATATCCAAGCCGTAATGATGGAAAATTTGCATTTTGCCAAATTGCAAACCGAGCTGTTGCAGACTATTAACCACATCTTGATTGCTAAAACCTTGTGCTTGAATCGAGTGCACCGCTAGGCTGATAATCAGTTGTTGCGGTTGTGTTGATGTTTGCGGTGTTAGCTCTGGCTGCGGTTCTGGGGCATTTGGCGTTAAGATCGGATCATCCAACTCAGGAATTTCGTCTTGCTGTCCAAACACCGCCTCGGCACGCTTAGTGAGATTATCCAGATCATCCTTTTCTTTTTGTGCCGAGTTATCTAAAGGATCTTCCAAATCAAAATAGGGAAAGTCTTCTTGTTCAAAGTCGCCAATGTCTTGGCGATAATTTTGATGACTACGGTAAATCACCCACGCAATTCCGACCAGCAGCACCACTAGCCCAACCAGCCCAAAGGCCATATTTTTTGAAAAAAATGAAATCAAAGCATCCATGGGCGCGATTATACCACTACTGCATTTTTAAGTGCTTGCCGAATTAAGTCCTCGCTGCTAACCCCGTTAGTCTCTAAACCATGTACCCATTGGCTGGCTTTTTGTGGCGGGTATCCGAGTGCGATCAATGCACTAATGGCATCATCGACGGCGCTGACCGAAATTAAAGGCGCAGGACTGCTATTGTTTTGCACAGGTAATTCAATGCCTTGTTGTTGCCAATCTTCGAGTTTATCGCGCATTTCTACAATCAAACGTTCGGCGGTTTTTTTCCCGACCCCTGGGATTTTTACCAATTGGGCATGGTTGCCTGCTTGCACACATTGAACAAAATCCGCAGGTTCTATCCCTGATAAAATACTCAAAGCCAGTTTTGGTCCAACACCATTGACTTTAATTAAGGCTCTGAAAAAGTGCCGCTCGGTTTCCGTGCCAAAGCCAAACAAAACATGGGCATCATCACGAATACTTAAATGGGTGTATAACACCACATCCTGTTCAAGGTCGGGCAATTTATAAAAAGTAGACATGGGTGCTTGAACTTCATAGCCCACGCCTTGCACATCAATGAGTAAATTTGGTGCTTGTTTTTGTGCCAGCACCCCACGCAAACGGCTAATCATGCAGACTTCCAACTAATACGTTGCCATTGTTTAGGCCCGGTTTGATGTACCGCTGTGCCTTGACTATCGACGGCAACCGTCACAGGCATATCTTTGACTTCAAATTCATAAACCGCTTCCATGCCCAATTCTGGGAACGCCAACACTTTCGCCGACTTAATCGCTTGTGAAACCAAATAAGCTGCACCACCAACCGCCATTAAATACACCCGTTTATGTTGTTTGAGTAAATCCACGGTCTCCTGTCCACGCTCAGCCTTACCGACCATGCCCAAAAGACCGAGCTTATCTAGCATCATAGCGCTAAATTTATCCATACGGGTGGCGGTGGTCGGTCCTGCTGGGCCGACGACCTCGTCGCCCACGGCATCCACAGGGCCGACATAATAAATAAAGCGGTCGTTGAAATCGACTGGCAAAGATGCCCCTTTAGCCAATAAATCTGCGATTTTTTTGTGCGCAGCATCCCGTCCTGTGAGCAAGTGCCCGCTCAGTAATACGGTCTCCCCAGCTTGCCATGTTTGTATATCATCCGCCGTTAAATTATCTAAATTAACCCGGCGGGTATCAGCTGCTGCTTGCCATTGTAGATCAGGCCATGCATCCAAAGAGGGGGGCGTAAATTGATGTGCGCCCGAGCCATCCAAACTAAAATGCGCATGGCGGGTAGCGGCACAATTGGGAATTAAGGCAACTGGTAAGGAAGCGGCGTGGGTTGGATAATCTAAAACTTTCACATCTAAAACGGTGGTTAAACCGCCTAAACCTTGCGCACCAATCCCCAGTTGATTGACTTTTTCATACAGTTCTAGGCGTAATTCTTCCACGCGATTTTGTGCCCCACGCGTCTGCAATGCCTGAATATCAACCGGCTCCATTAAAGACTCTTTTGCAAGCAGCATGGCTTTTTCTGCTGTGCCGCCAATACCGATACCAAGCATCCCCGGTGGACACCAACCTGCGCCCAATGTTGGCACAGTCTTAAGTACCCATTCGACCAAATCATCGCTGGGGTTGAGATTAACAAACTTGGCTTTATTTTCAGAACCGCCGCCTTTAGCGGCAAAACGCACATCGACACGATCGCCTTGTACCAACTCGGTATGCACCACCGCAGGGGTATTATCACGACTATTTTGGCGTTTACCAGCCGGATCGTGTAGTATCGAAGCCCTTAATGGGTTCTGTGGGTTGAGGTAGGCTCGACGTACCCCCTCATTGACCATTTCAGTGACAGACAAATCGCTGTCCCAACGGACGTTCATGCCAATTTGTAGAAATACGGTGGCAATGCCCGTGTCTTGACAAATGGGGCGTTGCCCAGTGGCACATAGACGAGAATTATAAAGAATTTGGGCAATGGCATCTTTAGCCGCTGGTGATGCTTCACGTTGATAAGCGTCTGTCAGGCTGTCGATGTAGTCTAGGGGATGATAACAGGCGATGAATTGAAAACCATCGGCAATACTCTGAATAAAATCTTCTTGTTTAATGATTGTCATGAATAGCCTTAATATTTTAGCGGCGTTGGTGTTGATGGTGCAGTTTGCTGCAAGAGACGGTAAAATTAATCGCGTTATAATACCGCTCACGGACAAAATTTAAAACTTTTAGCAATCATACAAGGAATCACGATGGGAAATAACACAGTCACCATTCGCGATAATACAACAGGCAAAACTATCGATTGTCCCGTCAAGCAAGGCACCTTAGGGCATCCCGTTATCGACAGCCGCGCCTTACCGAATGAACTGGGCATGTTTACCTTTGACCCCGCTTTTGTCACCACAGCCAGTTGCGAAAGCGCTATCACCTACATTGATGGCGAAAAAGGCATTCTTTTGCACCGTGGTTATCCTATCGAACAACTCGCCAAAAAAAGTACCTACCTTGAAGTTTGCTATTTGCTGCTCAACGGAGAATTGCCCAAGTCGGACGAAATGCAAACTTTTCAAAAAGGTATTTGTCGTTTCTCGGTCTTACACGAAGGTATCTTAAACTTCTTCAATGGCTTTCGTCGCGATGCCCACCCGATGGCAATGTTGGTCGGGGTTGTCGGTGGTTTATCGAGTTATTATCACGATGAAATGGATATTAATAACCCAGAACACCGTGATTTATGTGCCAAGCGCATCATCGGTAAAATGCCCACCATTGCCGCCAAATGTCTGCGCTATACCTTAGGACGCGGTTATGTCGATCCCCGTTATGATTTAAACTATGTCGAGAACTTTTTCAATATGATGTTCTCTATGCCCAATAAACGTGATGATGTTGACCCGGTTGCTGTCAAAGCCTTAGAAATCATGCTGATTTTACACGCCGATCACGAACAAAACGCCAGTACCTCAACGGTGCGTTTAGCAGGCAGTTCGCAAGCCAACCCTTACGCTTGTATTTCAGCCGGGATTGCGACCCTTTGGGGCGCTGCACACGGCGGTGCAAATGAAGCCGTGATTCAAATGCTCAACGACATAGGCGACCCAAAAAATATCCCCAACTATATCGAAAAAGTCAAAAATAAAGAAGTCCGCCTAATGGGCTTTGGGCATCGGGTCTATAAAAACTTCGACCCGCGCGCCAAGATCATCCACGATGTCTGCCATCAACTCTTAGAATGCTTGGACGACAGTCAGCGACCTTTATTTGATATTGCCCTCGAACTTGAGCGTATCGCCCTTGAAGATGAATACTTTATCGAGCGTAAACTTTACCCCAATGTTGATTTTTATTCTGGCATTATTCTCAACGCCTTAAATATTCCCACCAGCATGTTTACCGTGATGTTTGCTGTGGCACGTAGTGCTGGTTGGATTGCACAATGGAAAGAAATGCTCGAAGAACCGGGCATGAAAATTGGTCGTCCACGCCAACTTTATATTGGTGCTGATGTGCGCGATTATGTGCCAATGGATCAGCGTTAAATCGTGGCAATGGTTAAAGAAAAACCAAATAATCCCATAACCATGGGGTTATGGGAAAAATAAAGAAGCCAAATACGGGATACCCATGTTAAAACAAAGCTTAGCTGCTGCCTTATTGCTCCTCTCCACCCAAGCCCAAAGCGCTGAAGTACCTTTATATAGCCAAGCCTTAGGACAATGCTTAGATAAAGCCGCAGGTGTCACCAGCGCGATGATTGAATGCTTGGCAACTGAAACCAAAATCCAAGATAAATACCTCAACGAAGCCTATAAACGCTTGATGGGACAACTCTCTAAAGAGCGCAAAACCGAGCTACGCAATGCGCAACGGCTCTGGAACAAATACCGCGATGCCAATTGCAAATTTTATTACGATCCCGACGGTGGCACCTTAGCCCGCGTTGATGCCAACGACTGCGTCTTGCGCGAAACGGCCGAGCGCGCCCGTGAGTTGGACTCCCTGACTCAAGAATAAATCCGTATTACACGTGCGTCTAATAAGCGCACGTTGCAATAAAATATCATTCAATTTCGAATAATACTTGTCATTCCCCCCTAAGCTTTGGAATAATGCAGTTTCCATGTCCACCTTGGGAACGCTTGAATGTCTCACCCTGTTCACAAACCTGTTATTGTTGCTTTAGACTTCCCGACAGCAGATGCTGCTTTAGCGCTAGCACAACAACTCGATCCGAATGAATGCCGCGTCAAAGTCGGTAAAGAACTCTTTACCCGTGCAGGGCCGCAACTAGTCGAAAAACTCATTGCCCAAGACTTTGATGTTTTTCTCGACTTAAAATTTCACGATATTCCCAATACGGTTGCCGCCGCCTGTCATGCCGCTGCCGATATGGGCGTGTGGATGCTCAACGTCCACGGTTTGGGCGGCTTACGGATGATGATGGCCGCCCGTGATGGCATCGAACGCAGTAGCCATCGCCCCTTATTGATTGCCGTCACCATTCTCACCAGTATGCAATCGGCTGATTTAGTCGGTGTTGGGCTGTATAGCTCGCCCAAAGACAATGTTCGTCGTCTTGCTAAACTGGCGAATAAAGCCGAACTCGATGGCGTGGTCTGCTCGCCGGAAGAAACCGAAATATTAAAAGCCGAGCTAGGGGACAAATTTATCTTAGTCACCCCCGGCATTCGTCCAGCAGGCAGTGTCCGCCACGACCAACAACGCATTACCACGCCCGAACAAGCCATTGCCCAAGGCAGCCATTACTTGGTTATCGGTCGCCCTATCACCGAAGCCCCCGAGCCAATGGCAGCCCTAGAGGCGATTCAAACCCGTTTAATTGTTAATCCGACCTAGAGAGTTATTATGATGAACTTCACGCCTTTGTTCTTTTTCAGTATTGTGGCACTCGCAGGCCTGATTATCGGCACTATTTTATTTGCAATGATGAAATTTTATCGAAAGGTTGAACAAGGCAAGGCGCTGATTGTTAATAAAATACGAGATGTGTCCGTCACTTTTTCTGGGGCGGTGGTTTTTCCTATTGTCCACAAAGCCGAAGTCATGGATATTTCTCTCAAAACCATAGAAATCGACCGCCGTGGACACGAAGGCTTGATTTGCGGAGATAACATCCGTGCCGATATTAAAGTCACCTTCTTTGTGCGCGTGAATAAAACCGGTGATGACGTGCTACGGGTTGCACAGGCGATTGGTTGCGAGCGCGCCTCCGACCGCGAAACCATGAATGAATTGTTTAACGCTAAATTCTCCGAGGCGCTAAAAACTGTCGGTAAACAACTCCAATTTGAAGACCTTTATAAAGAACGCGATTCCTTCCGCGATAAAATTATCGAAATCATCGGCAAAGACCTCAACGGCTATGTGCTAGAAGATGCGGCGATTGATTACCTCGAACAAACCCCGGTTGATTCCCTCGACCCCGATAATATCCTCGATGCCCAAGGGATTCGCAAAATTACCGAACTCACCGCGATTCAACACGTACAAACCAACGAATTTGAAAACCAAGAGCGGATGAAAATCACCCAACAAAACGTGGTTGCCAAGGAAGCGGTATTAGAAATGGAACGCCGCCAAGCCGATGCCGAAGCAAAACAACAACGTGAAATTGCTAATGTCCGTGCCAAAGAACAAGCCGAAATTGACAGCGTTGCCTCTGAGGAGAAAAAACGCAGCGAACATGCCCGCTTACAGACTGAAGAAGAAATTGAAGTCCGTAACACCAATAAAATCCGCGAAGTTGAAGTGGCGGAACAAAACCGTCAACGGGTAGTCGCGATTGAACAAGAGCGAGTCAAATTAGCGCAAGAGCAAGAAATCGTTGCCCGTGAACGTGAAATTGCCTTGCAAGAAATTGCCAAAGAAAAAGCCCTAGAACAAGAACGCCGTGAAATTGCCGCTGTGATTCGTGAACGAATTTCGGTTGAAAAAACCGTGGCACAAGAAGAAGAACAAATCAAAGAACTGCGCTTAGTCTCCGAAGCTGAACGGACGAAAAAATCACTGGTAATTCAAGCCGAGGCTGAGGCAGAAGAGGGCTTGGTTAAAGACATCAAAGCCGCCGAGGCGAGTGAACAAGCGGCGCGTTATCGCGCACAAGAACAAATTGCTCTAGCTGAAGCTGAGCGCGAAGTCGCGGACAAACAAGCCCAAGCGCAAATGCGCCTTGCCGAGGGTAAACAAGCCGATGCAGCGGCCGAGGGTTTAGCTACTGTCCGGGTTAAAGAAGCCAATGCGCTGGCAATTGAAAAACAAGGCGCAGCCGAGGCCAAAGCCAGCTTGGATAAATTCCAAGCCGAAGCCAGTGGTAAAGAACAACTCGGGCTGGCAACCGTTCGGGTCAAAGAAGCTGAAGCCGTCGCGATTGAAAAACAAGGCACAGCCCAAGCCAAAGCCCATTTAGAACAAATGCAAGCCGAGGCCAGTGGTAAAGAAGCCGATGCAGTAGCGGTAGAAAAACTCGGTGTTGCCGAGGCGAAAGCCGAGCTTGAGCGCTTACTTGCTGAGGCAAGCGGTAAAGAGGCAGAAGCGGCCGCCACCGAAAAACAAGGCATTGCCGAAGCCCACGCTCTACAAGCCCAACTCGAAGCCGAGGCCGCCGGTTTGGCAGAGAAATTCAAAGCACTGGATGCCCTTAGCGATAAAGGTCGCGCCCACGAAGAATTCCGCCTTGAGCAGGAACAAGAGCGCAAACGCTTGGCAATTGATTGGCAAGGACAAGAAGCCGTGGCTAATAAACGTGCTGAAATTCTCGCCGAGGCACTTAAACATGCCGATATTGATATTGTCGGCGGCGAACAAATGTTCTTTGACCGCTTAGTCGGCGCAACTTCACAAGCAAAAGCCGTCGATAGTTTTATGGATAACAGCCAAACCGGGCAAGCCTTATTAAAAGATTATCTCAATGATAAAGCCAGCTTTACCGAGGATTTAAAAACTGTTCTGACAGGTGTCTCTAGCGAAGACCTATCCAACCTCAGCGCCTCAGCGTTTTTAAGCCAGCTATTGAAAAATAGCAGCGCTGAGCAACGCGATACGATTAAAAGCGTGTTGAAGAGCTTGCAGAAAAAAAGCTAAGGCGACTTTAGCGATACTTAAGCGGGACCACAGTCCCGCTTTTCAGCTTTTGTTCATTATGTCGGCGCGTGCCGAGCTGTGAATTCACCCCACCGTTTGTTCCAAAAATCCCATACCGAAGCAAACAAATGCTTTACGAACGACGCTATTGTCCCCACATAGACAAGCATTAATCCCAGTTGAGAACCCGCATGGCAAAAACGGCGCTAAGCACAGATGACATTTATCAGGAATTGTATCAAAGTCTCGAACTCGAATTTGCCTTTTTTCGAGGCATTGACCAACTAATCGAGCGCATTTCGCACTTACCTCGTAAAAAACAAGATTTTCTCCTCGGTTGGACGCGGCGTGTCGCCTCGATTCAAACCACGCTGGCTTATCAATTTCTCTTTAATATCACCCCGCGCATAGATGAAATGGAGATGGAACTTATCGAACGCCTCGCCCTACATGCGATGGACAAGTACGATAGAGAAGGTATAAACGGCGCGCTTAAAGTTGTGCGTGATGTCGAAGATTTTGCCGCCCACAGCCATGCGATAGCAGAAGGGGCGCTTTTTGAAGACGTGCAAGGGGTGTTATTCAACTTTATTCAAGGCTTATCCGGTCGGCATCTAAAAATCAAACAAGCTGACAACGCCTACACTGATAGTAGTATTTTATATTTACCCGCCGCCATCGCCGATTTGCCCACAACAGCGGAAAATTTTACCCTCTGCAAAGCGACGCTTACCTTGCTTTGGGCGCAGACCCGTTATGGCAGTTGCCAAGTCGATTTTGAGCATTGTTTTGCCAGCTACGATGACAGCGAGCGGGCGCAAGCGCATTTTCATTATTTAGAAACTTTACGCCTAGAAGCCTGTATTCAGCGCGAGTTACCGGGTTTATATCGGCAAATGCAGCAATTAAAACAAAGTTTAGGGCAGGCTGTCCCCGCATATTACCACGCAGCACAACAGTGCTTAATCGTCGAAAACACCAACAGTGATGACAGCCTTGAGTGCTTAAAACAAGTTTATACCCAACCCTTGCCCACGCCCTTATGCTACCAAGGACACTTAAATCCCGAGGCGATTTGCCAATGCCGCGCCCAACGGCAACAAAAAGAACTGCAACAACTACAAGTCAAATTGTCTGAATTGCTCGAGGACAATCAACTGGGTAAACAAAGCCGCGAACAAGGGCAAACACCAGAAATTAAAGCTCAGAAAAAATCAGAACAAGACATTAACCAATGGCAATTAGAAATTGATGGGCTGCCCGTTGCCCCGCCCATGGAAGTCAGTCAATTATTAACTTCGATTTATTTAGATTGGGGTGATATTCCCCCCGAGGCCTTAGTCGCTGGTGGTTCGGGCGAATACAGCAAAGACTTAAAAGCCCAGCAAGACGACCCCGACAAAGTCTGGCAAGGCACATACCACGAAATCGGTGCAGAACTTTATGATGAATGGGACTATGCCCGCCGCCACTATCGCAAAAATTGGTGCGTGATGCGCGAGAAAGACGTGCCGCCAGTCTATGATGATTTTGTCGAACAAACCCAACAAAAATACTTTGGACTCAGCCGCCACTTACACCGCACCTTTGAAGCCATGCGCGATGAGGACAAACTCCTAAAACGCCAAAACCAAGGCGATGAAATCGATATAGATGCCCTCGTCGAAGCCCTAGCCGATGCGCAACATGGCGAGGAAATGAGCGACAATGTTTATACCAAAATGCACCGCCACGAGCGCCATATTGCCGTGGTCTTTATGGTCGATATGAGCGGCTCGACCCAAGGCTGGATCAACACCGCCGAGCGTGAGGCACTGATTTTATTATGTGAAGCCCTAGAAACCTTGGGCGACCGTTATGCCATTTACGGCTTTTCCGGCATGACGCGCCAACGCTGCGAGCTTTATCGGATCAAAGAAATGGACGAGCCATATAATACCGAGGTCAAAGCCCGCATCAGCGGCATACGCGCCCAAGACTACACCCGCATGGGCTTTGCCATTCGCCATTTAAGCAAACTCTTAAGCGCAACCGAAGCAAAAACACGGATACTGATTACGCTCTCTGATGGCAAACCCGACGACTACAGCGATTATCGCGGCGAATACGGCATCGAAGATACCCGCCGGGCGTTGATTGAAGCCCGGCAGCAACAAATCCACCCTTATTGCATCACCATTGATGAAACCGCGCGCGATTATTTGCCGCATTTATACGGCCCTGCCGCCTTTACGGTCTTAGATGAAGTCGAACAATTACCGCTTAAAGTTGCCGATATTTATCGGCGTTTGACGACTTAAGGACGGTATATGTCTTGGCAAATGCCCCTATTGGGCGCGGCGGTGGTTTTGTTGTTGGCTGTTTTGGTTTGGCAAGCAAGCCCGCCCTCGCAGGCTTTGCTTGTCGCCGATTGGCAGCAGGTGAGCGATATTGAGCTAACACAAGCCGATGGGGTGCTGAAATTACAAGCAAGCAAGCCTAGTTGGCACAGCGAAGGAATTGCCCTGCGAGCGCCTTTACAAAACGCGCTGCAACAATTACAGCAGCTCAGATGGCAACGTACTTGGGACAATAGCCCCGAGCGCTTGCAGGCTTTTGGCTTAGAGAACGCGCATTTATCCCTCAGTTTTAACGCTAGCACCTTAAGTTTTGGTCACCATGCCCCCTTTGCAGCCGAGCAATGTTATGCTCGCTTAGGTGACACCATTGGTCTTGTGAGTCCCTGCCCGCAGGCTTTGTTCGGTTTACGTTTGTCAGAATGGTTAAGTTTGCGCCCTTTATCTACGACGGAAAAAATTCAAAGCATCGAGATGGATTTGTGCCAAGCACAACTACAATCGGGGCACTGGTCATGGTCACAACAAAACCGCAGCCAAGATGATTTACAAACATGGCTACAGGCTTGGCAATATTTACAAGCGTATCAACTCGCCCCTATCGACGCATGGGCAAACGCACATACGCAAGCGGAGGCGATTAACGTCAATATCAGCAGCGATGCCAATGATTATCAATTTGATTTGTATCTGTGGGAAAACGAAGGGCTTTTACAGCGGCACAACTGGGCGTATTTACTCTCACCACAACAACTGCACGATATTTATCCCACATGGTGTCGGGGTCATGATTAACTGATGCGTAGAAAACCACAATTTTGAGACAAAAACAGGCTTAGTTCCTAACATTAGATCCATTACTATTTTATTCGTTTCCCAAGTTTGTCTTGGGGATGCCTAGCGCGCCGAGATGATGGCGCGCCTATATTTGAGCCAATTATGCCCCTTACTCATAAACGTTATTTACAATCCCAACTAAATATCCAGCCGATTCCCAAAGCCAAACTCAAGATTTTGCAAAATTGGCAAGAGAGCATCGAAAACCAACGCATTCACAGCCAAAAAGAAACCGCGCTACACAGCCACTTTATTCAAAATATCCTGATTGCAGCACCCGCATACTCGACCCCGCTTGTGGTTCGGGTGCGTTTTTAGTCACCGCCTTTGATTACCTACAAGCAGAATACAAACGCATTAACGACAAACTGGCCGAACTGACCCGCTCTTACAGCCTCTTTGACCTCAATAAAGAAATCCTCAACCGCAACCTTTACGGCGTGGATTTAAACGCGGAATCCATCGAAATCACCAAGTTATCCTTATGGCTGAAAACCGCCGAAAAAGGCAAAGCCCTCAACAGCCTCAAAGCCAATTTACATTGCGCCAACAGCTTGATTAATGACCCCGAATACAGTGATAAGCCTTTTGACTGGCGGCAATTTGATGCCAACATCCAAGCCAGCCAAGAAGATTTGTTTAATAAGCCCGAAGACAATGCCAGCGGTTTTGATGTGATTTTGGGCAACCCGCCCTATGTGCGCCAAGAGTTTTTCAGCGCGGACAAACCTTATTTACAAGAGCAATACGCGGTTTATCATGGCGTGGCAGACCTGTATAGCTACTTTTTTGAGTTGGGAATAAAATTGCTCAAAGACGGTGGACGCATGGGTTATATCAGCTCCAGCACCTTTTTTAAAACCGGCAGCGGGCAAAACCTACGGCGCTATATCATGGACAATGCCCGTCTTGAAAACGTGGTCGATTTTGGAGATTTACAAATTTTTAAAGGCGTGACCACTTACCCCGCGATTTTATGCCTGCAAAAACAAGCCCCCAGCGCTGAGCATCAAATCAATAACTTGGTTTTGCGCGACAGCCTCCCCGAAGATTTACACAAAGCCTTTGAGCAAGATGCCCAGCTTATGAGCCAAAGCCATTTGGAGGACAATGCCTGGCGCTTAGAAAGTGATGCTCTGCTTGCGTTGCGGCATAAAATCACCGCTGATAAACCCAGCTTAAAAGCGGTCTATGGTTCGCCCTTGTATGGGATAAAAACAGGTTTTAATGCCGCCTTTGTCATCGACCGTCAAACCCGCGATGCGCTCATAAAAGCCGATCCAAGCTCGCAAGAGGTGATTAAGCCGTTTTTAGAAGGCAAAGATTTGAAAAAATGGCGATCTGAGTCGCGGGATTTGTATTTGATTTTTACCCGCCGAGGCATAGAAATAGAAAAATATCCTGCTGTTTTAGCGTATTTAGAACAATTTAAAACCCAATTAGAACCCAAGCCAAAAAATTGGGAAAAGGGGAAAAAATGGCAGGGGCGCAAAGCAGGCACTTATCAATGGTATGAAATACAGGATACGGTGGCTTATCATGCTGAATTTGAAAAAAACCAACAACTATGGACTTGTAGTCCATAGTTGTTGATTTCTTCTTTATAACTTTATATGTGATAAGCATTCCGATGCGGGTGCATCGGAATGCTTTTGGTATAACACTGAGCTTAGTAACTACTCAATATTAAAGACTAAAGGTTCAGCGCCATTGTGTACCAAAGTACCATCAGCCAATCTATATGCCACCCAGATATAGAAATTTCCTGGCATCGGCAATGCACCTTGATAGATGTTCACCGTTTTTTGCAAGCTCGCATCAATGTCAAAAGCCTGATCAATGAGAAAGCGTTGCCCAAAGTTATTAGCATTGCCGATTTCCCAAGCTTGCCACTGTCCTGCTTCACGCATGAAGTAGGACATGGTATCGCTATTAATAGGTGACCATCCCACTAGCACATACAATTCTGCCGAAATATTTTGATGTGTTGGGTCGAATGAAATATTCATCGAGATATTCAGCTCAGTGCTTGTATCTAGCGTACGGTTGTGAATACTTGCTCCCGTATCATCTTCGGCAGTAAAGCGGAATGCGGTATCAAGATATTGCACACCTGATTCAGTTTCTGCTATGGCCTTGCCTTTTGCATCAGTGGTATCTGTATCTGAACCGCTATCAGAACAACTATCAAAGGGCGCACCACAGATTATTGCAGAGGCGATGCTATAGATTTTTCCGCTTCGACTCAGCGTGCCTGTTAAACGGACTTCCCCTCCATTCGTACCTGTATTGACAGAGATAGTAAGCGGGCATGATTCGCCATCATCCAAATCGATTTGAACCGAATTGTTTCGTGGCGTTATCGTTGCTGATTCACAATCGATAGTCGGTGCTGCATAAGTACTCTCTTCAGTAGCTGTATAAACACTCGGTGGAAATAAATCCGCATCAGGAGCCGTGTCTGGCATGAATAATTCTAGCGGGGTATCATTCCCACTCCCTATTGGCAGTTCCTCAGTAATAAATGATGGACTAGCACTAAAACGCCCGAATAAACAACTACCATCACGATCCCCACGCATTATTCCAATATTACCTTCATAATTATTGTCGCTCCAAGTGAAATCACCATTACCATCCGTACCGCAGATCGTGCCTGGTAGCGCTGCTGCCGTTTCTTCTGGTGTGGTTTCCGTATTTGAACCAGTATCAGGACAACTATCAAAGGGCGCTCCACAGATGGTTGCAGAAGCGATGCTATAGATTTTTCCGCTTCGACTCAGCCTGCCTGTTAAACGGACTTCATCTCCATTAGTGCCTGAATTGGCAGAGATAGTGAGCGGGCATGATTCGCCATCATCCAAATCGATTTGAACCGAACTGGTTCGTGGCGTTATCGTTGCTGATTCACAATCAATAGTCGGTGCTACATAAGTACCATCTTCAGTAACTATATAAACAGTAGGTGGAAATAAATCTGCATCGGGATCCGAGTCTGGCATAACTATCTCTATCGGTCCCCCCATGTTCCTTGGCACTTCCTCCGTGACATAATCCGCAACAAAACCCCAAAGACTGAAGCGACAAGTACCATCACTAGTACGTATTGCTCCAATATTCAGGCTATTATCGTTATCACTCCAAGTGAAATCACCATTACCATCCGTACCGCAGATCGTGCCTAAAGGCGCTGCTACTGTTTCTTCTGGCGTGGTTTCCGTATTTGAACCGGTATCAGAGCAACTATCAAAGGGCGCGCCACAGACGGTTGCAGAGGCGATGCTATAGGTTTGCCCGCTTCGGCTCAACGTGCCGGTTAAAATGACTTCAGCATCAGCTGTGCCCACATTGCCAGAAACGTTCAGTTCACATGATTCGCCATCATCTAAAGCAAATTGAACAGAATCTGTGTTTGGTGTGATGGTTGCTGCCGCACAGGTGATCGTGGGGAGAACAGTGTTTGTATTTTCAGTTTGTGCATAAACTCGAGCAGGGGTTGAATCTGCATCCAGATCAGCATCTGGAAATACAAACAATAAAGGCATAGTTATTGGAGGCTTATCATCAGTGGTAATATAGCTGAGACTAGTGCCATTAAGATCGAATTGACAAGTAGCACTTCGCCTTACATACATTCCCCCAATCATGTCATCTTTGCCACCATCCCAAGTGTGATTACCATCCGTACCACAAGTCGTGGCCGCCATCGTGCCACTGCTATAACAAATACCCACTAAAGCAAGGCACTGTAGCCCATATTGCCAAACAGGTGTTCGCAACTGCCGCTTGTGAGCTGAAAGTTTCCTAGACTTCCGTTTAGGTAAATGTTGTGGTTCAATTTTCTCTTGCCGAAATAACTTGGCAAGTGTAAAGGCTAAACGCATTATTTTTTCCTTAATAATTTGGGGTTTGAATAGAGGGGAGGACATGTGAGAAAAAAATTTTCTATGTGGGTTTTTATCTCATTATGGGCACTTGCAAAACATCAGCGCTACCTCAACGCGCGCCCAGTTATACAGAATTATAGATGTGTTGTAAATACAACTAAAGTAACAGGTTAGGGTCATACAATTACCCACAACTCAGGATAAGATACTAGACACCCACTAAAATTTCCCACTAAAATTTTTCTGAAGAATTTTAATGACTGATATTACGCACTAAGCCTGTTTTTGCCACAACAAGGTGCTTTTCCACCTGCCTAGTGAAGCTTAGCTGTGCAGATTTTTACCTATGTAACCAAAGTTACAGTCTATTTTCTCTCACCTCGTTAAGCTAAAGCCACACTTACTTAACGAGGACAAGGACATGAATCCATTGGTTTCTTTTATGGCAAGCCCCACAGGGCGGATTATTCGCATTTTAGCTGGCAGTGGTTTGATTGCTTGGGGAATGCTGGGGGTTGGTGCTAATGAGGGGATGATTATCGCCGCTGTAGGGGCTTTGCCGCTATTAACAGGGCTGTTTAATATTTGCTTGTTTGCACCCTTATTGGGTGCGCCATTGAGTGGTAACAAAGCGTTGGGGCGCTCACAGACTTAAGTCTATGTCTGGCTTAATTCTCCACGCAAATTATCAGACCAAGCGGCTAAACTCAGATGTGGTTGCGCACTGAGCCACATCAATTTGATTAAAGCTGCCTCATAGGTCATGTCAAAAGCACTGAGCACACCTATATCCGCTAGTTGCCGCCCGGTGGCATAGGTGTGCATATCGACATGCCCGTGGGGACATTGACTGGCATTAACCACCGGAATACCGGCGATAATCGCTTCGTGTAAACAGGCTAAAAACACAGGTTGCATCGGCGCATTACCCGCACCGTAGCTTTGTATCAATACGCCGTCTAAATCAGGCATTTTAAATAAATGTTGCCATGCGGCATTGGATAAACCGGGAGTCAGTGCCAGATGTAACACATGGCTTTTTAGACTGGGACGCAGACAAAAATCAGCCCCTGGCTGTATGGTGGCTTGTTGTAAATCGACCCCGTCTGTGATTTGTCCCAAGGCTGGTGTGTTGGGCGAACCAAAGGCATCGAAGGCATGTGTGTGTTGTTTGCGTGTTCGGCAAGCTCGCCATATGTTGCCTGCAAATACAATTACCACTTCAGGTAAAGCCGCTCCTAAGGCTGCGACTTCTAAGGCAGCATTAAAGTTAGTTGCTGCATCGCTATTATCGAAACCCAAAGGCAATTGCGAGCCAGTAAACACCACCGGTTTATGCAAGTTTTCTAACATAAAACTGAGGGCTGTGGCGCTATATGCCAAAGTATCTGTGCCGTGTAAAACCACAAAGCCTTCATAATGACCGTATGCTTTTGCCAATAATTTAGCCATTTGTTGCCAGTCTGGGGGCTTTATATCAGATGAATCTAGCGCTTGCGGTAGGCTCATAAAATCGAGTTGATGCGCTGCGTCATATGCTTTGGGCAACTGCTGGCGTAATTGATTTAAGTCTTGAGGAACAAGAGGGCTGCTTGGGTCACTTGGGCTTGCTGTGCGCATCCCGATTGTGCCACCTGTGTATAGAATTAATAATTTTGCCATGCCCAATCATAACCTTGTCCCAATAAAATGGCTATGCTTGTTGGTCGGCATCTATTTTTATCAGCCATTGTCAGGCGGTTTTATTGTATAATTGCGGGTTTTTTCGGCTTAAACTCATAAGGATAAACGGATGCGCAGCCATTATTGTGGTCATGTAGATGAAAACCTGTTAGATCAAACGGTACAACTCTGTGGCTGGGTGAATCGCCGCCGCGATCATGGTGGGGTGATTTTTATTGACCTGCGTGATAGAGAAGGTCGGGTGCAAGTGGTTTTTGACCCAGATACTGAAGAGGCCTTTGCTAATGCGGATAAAGTCCGTAATGAGTTTGTGTTACAAATCGAGGGCCGTGTGCGTTTGCGTCCTGAAGGCACGGATAATCCTGATATTCGTACCGGTAAAATCGAAATTTTAGGTAAAAAACTTGAGATTTTAAATCACGCCGATACCCCACCATTCCAATTAGATGATGAAGACGTACACGAAGAAAATCGCTTACGTTATCGTTATATTGATTTACGCCGCCCAGAGATGCAAAGCCGTTTACAACTGCGAGCCCAAGTGAGTCGTTTATTGCGCCATTTCTTGGACGACGAGGGCTTTTTGGACATCGAAACCCCGATGCTGACCAAAGCCACCCCCGAAGGTGCGCGTGATTATCTCGTCCCTAGCCGTACCCATAACGGTCAATTTTTTGCCCTGCCCCAATCACCACAATTATTTAAACAATTGCTGATGATGTCAGGCATGGATCGTTATTATCAAATTGTCCGTTGCTTCCGTGATGAAGATTTACGTGCCGACCGCCAGCCTGAATTTACCCAGCTTGATGTGGAAATGTCTTTCATTGATGAAAGCGTGATTCAAAATTTGATGGAAAGCATGATTCGTAAAGTATTCAAAGAAACCATTGATGTTGAACTTGATGATCCTTTCCCTGTGATGACTTATGCTGAGGCAATGCGCCGCTTTGGTTCTGACCGCCCAGATATGCGTATGGGTTTGGAATTGGTCGATATTGCCGACTTGCTCCAAGATGTCGAATTTAAAGTTTTTGCCGCTCCTGCCAAAGATCCCAAATGTCGCGTAGCGGCTTTATGTGTGCCTGAAGGCGCAGGCATTAGTCGTAAAATTATTGATGGCTATACCAAATTTGTCGGCATCTATGGTGCGAAAGGCTTGGCGTATATTAAAGTCAACGAGATTGCCAAAGGCCGTGACGGCTTGCAATCACCGATTTTGAAATTCTTACCTGATGATAGTGTTAATGGCATTTTAGAGCGCACCGGGGCAAAAGATGGCGATTTGATTTTCTTTGGCGCGGATAAAACCTCCATCGTCAACGAAGCCTTGGGCGCATTACGGGTTAAAATCGGTCATGACCGTGATTTGCTGACCCGCAAATGGGCACCTTTATGGGTGATGGATTTCCCTATGTTCGATTGGGACGAAGGCGGCAAACGCTGGAATGCGCTGCATCATCCCTTCACTGCGCCCTCAACAGATATTGACAGCCTCAAAGCCAATCCGGGTGAAACCTTATCCCGTGCCTATGACATGGTGATCAATGGCTCTGAGCTGGGTGGTGGTTCGATTCGTATCCATAACCCAGAAATGCAGCAAGCAGTGTTTGAACTCTTAGGCATTGGTGAAGAAGAAGCCCAAGAAAAATTTGGTTTCCTCTTGGATGCGCTCAAATACGGTTGCCCACCGCATGGCGGCTTAGCCTTTGGACTCGACCGCTTGATCATGCTCTTAAGCGGTGCAGATTCAATTCGCGATGTGATTGCCTTCCCTAAAACCCAAACAGCGGCATGTTTGATGACCTCAGCGCCATCACCTGCCGGTTTGAAACAATTACGAGAACTGGGTATTAAGGTCAAGCAAGAAGAAAAAGCTTAAATTGCCTGATGGGTTGATGTCGAACTAGACATCAGCCCATGTGTGTATGCCAGTTCCTTTCTATTGAAATAAGTGCGCTTGTAGTTGTTGAATCACCGCAAGGGCTTCATCAAAGTCATAATTTTCCAGATCAATACGCAATTGCATTAACAGTTCTTGATAGCGTTGGTGTCCTTCCAACTGCTCTTTAATCGCCTCAAGACTATGCAAAGCATCGACTTCACCTAATTCCGTTTGTTCATGCAAGTGATTGATGTCCGCCTTTAAGCGACTTAAATCTAATTTTTTCGCTGTGCTAGAGGTCTTGGGAAGTTTTTGTGTTTGCTGTTGTACCCAAATTTCTAAGCCTTTAAACACCCGGTGAAAGGCATTTTCTAAATTTTTCATTTCTTTTTGGTGCATATCCACAAATGAGGGCGTGAGCGAGGTTTGCTGTTTAATTAAGGTTTCTAAAGTATAGCTATGCTTAGAGAGTTTCATTGCCCCGACGTTACCACTGACGGCTTGGAGGCTGTGTAATAGACGTTGCGCATTAAAGAGTTGCCCCCGTTTAACATAGTCGTGCAAGTCATTCATATTCTCTTGGTGCTCGTCATAAAAGCGCTGTAATAAACGTAACAGCAGTTCATGATTTCCATTAACACGGTATAAGCCTGTTTCCAAATTAATGCCGGGCAAATGTTCGGGTAAATGATTTTGTAGTTCAGTGTTATCCGTCGTTTCTGCTAGATTGCATTGTTGCTTATCATCGATTAAGTCTTGCAGCCATTTTGCTAGGGTAGCAAATAATAAATGGGGTTCTATCGGCTTGGCTATATGGTCATCCATGCCTGCTTCTAGGCATTTTTTCTTGTCTTGTAAACTTGCGTGAGCCGTCATGGCGACAATCGGGACTTTGCGCCCTTGGGGCAATTGACGGATTTCGGCTGTGGCGGTAAAGCCGTCCATTTCTGGCATTTGAATATCCATTAAGATCAAGTCAAAGGCTTGTTTATTTAATGCTTCTATGGCCTCAAGACCATGACTTGCAGTGGTGACATGTAAGCCGATGGAATCGAGCAATTCTTCGGCCACTTGTTGATTGATCAAATTGTCTTCAACCAATAGGATTTCCCCTTGGCTAAAATAAGGCGCAGCTCGCAGTTGACGATTGAGTTGCTCACCTGCCTCTGGAGGAATGCTGTGATCAAGCACCCGCACAAGGGTGTCAAATAAAACCGAGGGATTGATGGGTTTAATTAAATAACCATCTAAGCCTATTTTTTGTACATTTTTGAATAAATCATCATGTCCATACCCTGTGACCATGACCAGAGAGGGACCTTCGCCAGCAGGATAAATTTGCCGAATTTGCCGAGCTGTTTCTAGCCCATCCATATCCGGCATTTTCCAATCAAGTAGGACAATACGATACAAGGGTTCTTTGCTGTTATGGTTACGTTGTAGCTCGGCAATGCCTTCTTCGCCACTGTGCATCACCGTGACTTGAAAGGAGAAATTATTGAGCATTTCACTCAAAATATAACTGGCAGCGCGGTTATCATCAATGACCAAAATGCGGATATGGCGTAATTCCGGCGCAAGCAAATGATATTTAAGTTTGGGTTTGTGGGCACAGCCAAGGGTAATACTAAAATAGAAAGTCGAGCCTTCACCGGGGGTGCTTTCCAGCCAAATTTTGCCATTCATCATTTCGACTAGGCGTTTGCAAATACTTAAACCTAAGCCACTGCCACCATAGCGCCGGGTGGTTGATTTATCGGCTTGATGAAAGGCATCAAATAATTGCTCGGCTTTTTCTTGTTCAATGCCAATCCCGGTGTCTTTGACGGAAAACTCTAATTGCATTTGATCATTATCACGGCGTAAAAAACGGCTGTGGACAATGATTTCTCCGGTTTCTGTGAATTTGATCGCATTATTCACTAAGTTGATTAAAATTTGCCCCAAACGCAGTGGGTCGCCTTTGAGTACAGTCGGCACATCAGGGTCGCGCGAGAATAAAATTTCTAAATTCTTTTCATCGGCTTTAATCGCTAACATATGGGCGAGATTATCGAGCACATCATCGAGCTTAAATTCAATCAGTTCTATGTCGAGTTTACCCGCTTCAATTTTAGAAAAATCTAAAATATCATTAATAATCCCTAACAACAGTTGCGCAGCGGCATCAATTTTACGCAAATAATTTTTTTGTTTTGGACTCAGTTGGGTCTCGAGGGTCAAATGTGTCATACCGATAATGGCGTTCATCGGCGTGCGAATTTCGTGACTCATATTGGCTAAAAATTCGCTTTTCGCTTGCGTGGCTTGCTCGGCCATATTCAAAGCATGAGCCAGGGCGGCTTCGTTTTGTTTCCGTTGGCTAATATTTTGGCTAATACCCAAAATGCGCAAGGGCATCCCTTCATTGTCACGCTCTAAAATTCGCCCTTGTGCCATCACCCACTGATTACTAATGGTGCGATATTCAACTTGATAGCTGGCAATGCGGTTTTCCATGTAGTTGGAGAATGTTTCCAACACCCGGCGACGATCTTCTTTGTGAATACAATCATACAACCATGCTTGTAAACTGGCTTTACTGACCCCCGCGTTAAAGCCATGCTGTAACGCCATTTGTTCGTTCCAATACACTTGCCCTTCAGTGAGATTTAAATCCCATGTGCCTAAGGCAGCAGCATCCATTGCCAGTTGTAATTGCTCGCGGCTGTGGCGTAAGACTGCCTCGGCGTGTTTACGGCGCTGGTTTTCATGCCGTAGGCGGTAATTCCAATAGCTGAAAATGGCGATGATGACTAAACACAATAACAAGGCAAAGGCGATTTTAAGGTAACTATAGCTATTATCTCGATTAGAAAAAGGAATCCATTTACCGATGATTTGTTGTTGTTCCTCGACGCTGATATAACGCAGGGATTTATTGATAATATTTTGTAATAAAGGCTTATCTTTACCAATAATAAAGTTCAAATCTAATTGATAATCGGTCAATCCGGCAATTTTGAGGTTATTTAAGGGTTTTTGCCGTTGGTAATAGTTAAAGCTTAAATCATCAACCAGTGCGGCATCCAAGCGCCCTTTGGTCAAGTCATGTAATAAATCATAATAATTTTGATACAAACTTAAGGTTAAATTCGGATAATCTTGTCCTAAGGTATGATTCAACTGCATACCTTGAATCAAACCAATATGGGCATAGTTAGCGTTTAGCTGGTTCAAATCAGCGATATTTTCGACATCTCGGCGATTGATTAAGGCGTATTTTAGGCTTAAATAGGCATCGGTACTTAAATAATCTTTGTCGTCCATTTGCCCAAAATGATGGACGACATCTAAACTGTCATTACCTAGTTTACGTTGAATTTTTTTCTGATTTAAGCCCGGCTCATACATAAATTTCAGCCCGCTATATTGACTAATCAAAGCCAAATAATCAGCGACCACGCCTTGATGGGCTTGTTTGCTTTTATCAAAATAAGATAAGGGAATCAGTTGGTCATGTCCGCTAATAATCAAACGTGGATGCGATTTAAGCCATTTTTTTTCTGCTTGGCTCAACCAAATACCTTGCTGTTTTTGATGATAAAAACCTCGATTGGCATCACTAAGCCATTGGCGTTCTAGTACCAATAATTGTTCGGGTTTCAGCTCATCCAAGCCTTGGTTAAGGTGTTCTACTAAGGTATTGGATTCTCCCCTTAGCAGGGCATATAAATCCACATCGCGGTTAAAACGCTCTTGTTGAACAAAATCTCCTTGTCGTCCCTGTTTATTCAAATAATCTTGAAATTGAAGCGCATTACCAAAAAAACCATCCAGTTTTTCTTGGGTTAAATCCTCTAACACATCATTTAGCTGTTGATAAAAGCGCGTGCGTAAATTGGGATATTTTTGTTTTAGCCATAGCGCATCATCATTGTGCAAAACTGCAATTTTGCTTTGACTATCAAAACTGGCTTTGTGTTTTTTGAGATGAAATAAGCTTTGTTGATAGCGATAAATTACGTCACTGTAATTTGCCCAGACATTATTATATTGACGGCTACCGACATGAAAATCAGCCAAACCCTCGCGTACCCATTGCCTACTTTGGCTGGGGGTATTAAAAATAAATTCGATTTGTTTTTTTTGCTCTTTTGCCCACAAACGCCAAAAATCCAGCAATAAACCTACCGCCTCGCCTTGTTCATTGGTAAAGGAAAAAGGCGGGTTATTTTCATTGGCGGCCACCAGTAAATATTGCCGGGCATCTAAATCAGTACCGGCAAGCCACCGCCTGCGGACAGTGCGTTGTTGTTCAATATCTAGCGCTTTAATTCTTGCGTTGATTTGTTTGAGTAAGGCACTTTGATTTTGTTTTACTGCCGCACGGTAATGTTGGGTAAACAGGGGTGTATGTGAATGATAACGGTACGGTTGTGGGCTGATGCCTTGATTGAGAAAATAACGGTAATTTAATAACGGCGAAATAAACGCTTTAATTTCGCCGCGATGTGCGGCTTTATACAGTTGGCTATAAGTTTGATAAGTTTGCAAGCTGGCATTGGGTAGGCGTTTTAATAGCAAGCGGTGGCTATAGCCATCGGCAATCACACCAATGCGAAACGGCAATAAATCCCTTAACGCTTTAACTCCCAACAAACTTTTATGAAAAAAGAAATGATATTTAACCGGGAGCAAAGGTTCACTATAACTTAGCCCTTGGTTTCTGGGGGCTTGATCTTCGCTATCGTGAAAAATCCCCACATGAATATCAACCGCTTCTTGTTGAATTTGCTCAAAACTCCCGGACCAGGTTTGCTGTTTAAATGTGAGAGGTATAGAGGGGGATTGTGCTGCCCATAAACGCCATATATCAATTAAAACCCCGGCAGCTTCGCCTTGATCATTGGTAAAACTAAACGGCGCATTTTCCTCTGGATAAACAATTGATAAATTTGTCGCAGCCCAACTATTGAGACTTAAACAACTTAATAACAGGCATATAGATAAAAACGGTTTAAACACATTCAAATTTCCATTAAAAAAAATTAAAGCCATGCCTGTCATCAATCTTGAAAGTCCTCAGGACTTTTGGCTTTGCCATTATATTCTAATTTGATATTAAAACGACTCAGGGCATCCAAAGCGTCGATGGCACATTGATTCAAAGCAATTTCTGGTTGGTTCAAGAAGTTAGAAGACAAGGCAACCAAGGGGCTGCTGACATCGTTATTGGGTGAGTTGATAATGACCTCGCCATCAATTCCTAAACGCGATGAGGCGCTGACTAAACTCTGCAAAGAGGGCAAATAATAGGGCGTATTTAAGCTGATGTTACCGCCATTGCCCGCATCGGCTTGGGCGGTAATACGACTTTGATTCAAGGCGACAAAGGTATTGCCGTCTAAGTTCAAGTTACCGCTGTTGCCAATGCCTTCTTGAACGCTGGTGCTGATATTGGCACGATATAGATCATAGCCTTGTTCGGCGCGCAATTGAATACTGCCGCCCCCAGCACTATTGGACTCGGTGCTAATATTGGTGTTTTCGCCCATTTTAATCCGCCCGCTGATGTTGATATCTAAACGCCCCGCATCACCGCCACGGGATTGGCGTTGCCATTGTCCGTCTTTATAAAAGAACGCATCATAACGCTCATCGCCCGTATTTAATACTTGAGCTATATCGCCCTCTTGCGCGTTGAGGGCATCACGCTGAGCTAAATTTAACACATTGATAGGTTGCGGATTGATCGGCATCCAATCTTTGCCATCATAGATAAAATCTTGACCTAAATCGTTGGCAGTCTCTAAATGCACCCGCGCACCTTGTTTGCTCAAAACTAAATTTTGGCGCAGGGTGTTATCACTGACCGTATGATTATCACGAGTTTCTATCCATTGCTTGCCATTATAAATATAATCGCTCGATATCTGTCCTGAGGACGACAAGATAATGGCATGGTCGCCTTTATCCAAAAACTGATTGTCCCCCAGATTGCCTAAGGCACTGGCATCGGTTAAAAAGTATTGTCGGATTTGTACCGCTTGCGCCATATTAAACTGGGTATCACTGTCGGGATAAACAAAATAAATAAAATCAGCCGGTTTACCATTGCCCATATCTAGCACTTTTAAGGCCGTACCGTTGGGGTAAGGAGAACTGTTGCTATTGCCATCCGTCCAATTATTTAAGGCAGCAAGTTCAGATAGGTTTTCTAGTTCAACCGGGTTTGCCTGCTTATCCAGCAACATCCACTTAAACGCGCTCTCTCTAGCGGAAGAATTATAGATATAATAATCACCGCTGGCATTAACCCGCACCATATCGCCATTGGCAAAACTATATTGGGTGGGCAATGCTTCTAGGTCGGCTAGCTCATTGATTTGATAATGATAATTAAGCCGTAACATTTCATCACCGACATTGACATAATAGCCTTGAACCGCATTGTCGGTGTCGTTTTCTACCGCCACCACATCACCGAGTTTGAGCATTTTGCTATCCCGTTCGCTGGCATCGGCAAAATTAAAGCGATTATAAAAGCTGCTATCAGAGTGAATATTGGCGTGATCATCGAGATACAACTGTTGGGCGCTAATATCAATATTCCCGGCGATACCACCGCCTTCGGTGGTGGTGGAAATTTGCCCTTGATCTAGCAATGTCAAGCTGCCCGCTTGAATGTCAATATTACCCCCTCGCCCGGCATCATCGGCATTGTTATTGGTTTCAGCATAAATACCGCTAACAGACTGGTTATAAACACTAGGGACAAATTCTTTGATATATAAAGTTTGGCGAGAAAGGGGCGGCTCGGTGACATCGGCAGGCGTGGCTTGTCCTTGAATCAGCGCGTCGCTTGTGACATTTAACTGAATATTGCCCCCGGCTTGTTGATTATTGGTGCTGGTTTTAATCACTGCCCCGTTTTCAATCCGCAAAGTCCCCGTACTCAGCTCGATATTGCCACCTTTGCCGGTATTATTGCCCACGCCCAAGACTTGGGCATAAATGCCGGAACCAAAGCCTTCGCGGTTTTCGCCATGGGGGTTTGCGCCCGAAAGCAAGGTCTCGCCTGTGACTTGAATGCGAATATCTCCTGCATCGCCACTGTTAATATTTTCGCCCGCACTGCTGTTATTAGAAATACTCGCGCCTTGTTTTAAGTCCAAGTTGCCCGCTTGAATGTCAATGCTGCCACCTGTGCCGGCGATGGTTTCTTGGAAAAAAGGTTGGGAACCTGCTTTGATAGCGCTGGCTTCACCATTACTGCCCACACCACTTAAGCTCAAGCGCTCTTTTGCCTTAATTTTGATTTGGCCACCATGCCCAAAGAAGTTTTTTGCTGAGGCTTCAATGATTGATCCTTCGGTCACAGCAATGGTATCGGCTTCTATATCAATGATACCGCCATTGCCACTACCAAACACCGCATCGGCAAACAAACGGCTATCGCCGCTAATGTTAATCTGTTCACCGCGTAGGGTAATATCGCCCGCATCCGCTGTACCAAACACCCCACCATTAATCAAAGTACGGCTAGCTAATTCGATTTTAGGTGCTTGAATTAAGACTTTACCACCGCGCCCTGCCCCTTTTTCCCGGCTAAAATTGCTAAAGGCAATATTAGATTTTTCCAAATGGACTTTTTCGCTAGCAATAAAATTCAAAGCCCCGCCTTCACCACTGCTAAAAGGTGCGCCTTCAATATCGGCATTGGCAACAGTAATAGTTGGCGCGTTGAGTTCAATGTCGCCGACTTGACCATCAGCAAAACTTAAAGCGGTAATACTGGATTTATTTTTGGTATTGGCATTGGTGTCTTTGATGCTGATGGACTCTCGGGCATTGATACGAATCGCAGCCCCAGGCGCAGATCCCATATTTAAGCTCGCCAGTTGTCCACTGTGATTCAATTCGACCGTATTGGCATCCAGACGGATATTACCGCTTTGTCTGGGGTCAAAATTGATAGTGCTTAAACTTAATTCGCTATTATCGACATGGATATGCTCAGCTTGTAGATGAATATTGCCCACGCCTAAGCCCTCGACATGAAAAGCACTTTGGGCGGTTATTTCAATATCCCCCAAGTGATTAAAAGCACTGACATCAAAGCCCGAATTATCCAATTTAGCTTCCCCAACGCTAGCAACCGCCGCAACGTTGAGTCGCCCCGAATTTTGCAGCACTACCAAAGGCAACAGGGTTTCGGTTTCGGTGGCTTTGCCATTGCGGTCTTGACCGTGGGCAACATAATAACTGCCTTGTTCAGATTTAATCTGCTGGGCGATGAGATTTAAGTTTTTGTCCGCCGCCAAACGCATCCCTGTACTCTTATTTTCGGCTAATTGTGCGCCAGTTTCGGCAGACAATAAACCATGTCCATTGAAAGTAATTTGGGATTGATTCGCATCAGCAAAACCAAAAGCACTCACGGGCGCACTGCTAAGTGTCGAGTTGGCGGCTAAATCGGCATAAAAGTTAGCTTTATCTAGGCAAATATAATTCGCGCCCGAAAAACTTAAATCACCACTGATGTCGAGCTTCGCATTGGCTCCAAAACGAAAGCCTTGGGGATTTAAAAAGAAAAAATCAGCGTTCATGTCGCTGCTGAGCAAACCATCAATATAACTGCTATCGCCGCCAGTGACCCTGACTATGACTTGTTCTATGCCCTGATTCCCCTGAAAATGCGCGCTCTCCTCGGCATTGAGACTAAATTGGCTAAAACTATGAAATAAATTTTGCCCTTGTTGCCGCCCTAAATCTTCTCCAATCAAATAACGCGCACCTTGCAGTTCGATGGCAAGCCCTAAGCTACCATCGGTGCTAACTTGAGCATGAAGAAATGGGGAAAATAATAGGCAAAATAGGGTGATTCTTATCGGTTTTATAATCATCATAGCAGGGCAGTTCGTTAATATCGGCGAATATGATCACGGCCATGCCAAACGTTTGCATCACCGTATCCGCGTTAGTCTAACATAAGCTCAGGACTGAACTGTGTTGATCTGCTTAGCTTTAATTCAATACTGATGTGCGCACTAAGCCTGTTTTTACCTCAATATGCTGGGTTTAGCCTTGGCGTACATCAGTTCAATAGCAGTGTGTCAAAGGCGGCGACATTCAATGGTTTGGCGTGGTAATAGCCCTGAACATAATCACACCCCATAGTTGTAAGCAATTGTTGCTGTGCTTGTGTTTCTACACCCTCGGCAATCACCCGAATATTCATTTTTTTCGCCATCACAATAATGGCTTCGCATAAGACTTTATCTTGCTCATCATCGGGCAAATCACAGACAAAGGATTTATCAATTTTAAGGTAATCGATCTGAAATTTTTTGATATACGATAGCGACGAATAACCTGTACCAAAATCATCCAGTGCCACCGTAATCCCTTGGTTTTGTAATAGGGCAAGTTGCTCGGTAACTGAGCCTTCGGCACTCATTAATAGGTTTTCGGTAATTTCAACCACGCAGGCAGTGGTGGGAATATTGTGTCTTTGTAAGTTTAATAACAAAGCCTGAATATTATCCTTGGACTTAAATTGTAACGGCGAGATATTGATGCTGATTTGAATCTCATAGCCCTGCAAGCGCCATTGTTGCAGATGGCGGCAGACTTCTTCAAACAACCATAAACCCATTTCTAAAATTAAGCCCGACTCCTCTGCAAGCGCAATAAATTCATCGGGATAAATCATGCCTTTGTCAGGATGATTCCAGCGAATCAGTGCCTCGGCTTTTTCAATTTTTCCAGAGTCAGTATTAACAATGGGCTGATAATACAATTCAAATTGTTGCTGCTCGATCGCTAGACGTAAGTCACTGAGCATCTGTTGTCGATGTTGCATCGACGCTTGCATAGAAGGGGTAAAAAACTGAAAGCCGCTGCGACCGTTTTGTTTGGCTAAATACATGGCTTGGTCGGCGTTTTTTAACAATTCTGTCGCATTATCAGCATCATCGGGATATAACGTAATGCCGATACTCGCTGAGATATAAATGTGGTTGCCTGCCAATAAAAAAGGTTTGCTGAGAATGGCAATCACATCATTGCTGACCCTATCTATGCCAACAGCATCTTGTAAATCAGAGACAATAATAGTGAACTCATCGCCACCAATATGGGAAATATCATCGGTTTGACGTACCACCTGACTAATACGTTTAGCCGCTTCAATCAGTAATTGATCACCAATGGCATGTCCAAGGCTGTCATTGACATCTTTAAAATCATCTAAATCAATGTATAAAAGTGCAAAAGGCAATTGGGAACGACGGGTTCTTTTGATTTCATGTTGCAAACGCTCTTGAAACATACGCCGATTAGGCAACTTGGTTAAAGGGTCGTAATAAGCTTGTTTTAAGATCAAATCATCGGCTTGTTTTTTTTCACTGATGTCGGAAAACAAAACAATGTAATGGTCGATATTGCCTTTTGCATTATTAATCGTATTCACATTGAGTACGGCTGGATAGATGTCCCCATTTTTACGTTGATAGCTCATCTCCCCTTGCCAAGAGCCAGTTTTTTGTACTGCTGCCCATAAATATTGGCAAAAATGGTCATTGTGTTGTTCAGAGACTAACACTTGCGGGCTTTTGCCAATCACATCCGCTTGCTCGTAGCCCGTGATTTGGCTAAAAGCCGCATTAATGCTGGCAATACGATTATCAATATCGGTAATAAACATCGCTTGGCTGCTGTGGCGATAAATCAACGCTGCCAGTTCACGCTCGGTAATATCGGTTTGCGTGCCGACCATGCGCAAGGGTTGACCTTCGTTACCCCAGCTAACAACTTTGCCTCGGCTTAAGCGCCATGACCAGCCCCCATGCGCACCTAAAACCCGATACTTAGTGGAAAAAAAATCTGATTCACCCCGAAAATGTTTTTGAATTTCTGCTCTTACGGTGGGCATATCTTGAGGGTGAATGTGGGGTTTGCTAGGTTCGTTGTCTTCTTGTAGACCGACAACATTAAAAATATGGGTTTCAGAAAAATCGAGTTGGTCATTTGAAATATCCCAATCCCAAACATTTTCGCGATTGCTCTCCAAAATAAACCGCCAACGCGCTTCACTATTTAAGAGTTTTGCCTCAGCTTGTTTGCGTAAAGTTTTTTCACGCATCAAGGCCATAGAGCGAGTTGAAAGGCTGTCATACATTTTCAGTACCGTATCGATGAGCAGGCGCATCGCCCCGTTCATTTCGGCATTGGCTTGGTTTCTTGCCGCCTCACGGTCTTTACCCGCTTGCATGGCTTGGAGCATTTTTGCCATGCGTTTGTCGGTATCTAAAATATGGTAGGCAAGCCAGTGGGATAAAAAGGAGACGATATTTTGAATCACCTCATCGAAAGGTTTTTTGCCCTCTTCTTGTTTCAGGCGCACCACTTCATCCATAAAACTGGTATGGGTTTCTTGATGGCTGATATACCACGTATCGCCCTCTAAATACTCAGCCCACACTTGCTCTTCGGTTTTGAAATGATAATCGGCATAATCGGCGAGTTCGGCAAAGATGTCATTCAAGGTGCTTAAATTAGCGCAATTGGCTAAATGGGCGGCTAGCCCATTGAGAATCTCAACCAAACGTTTGTGCTGCTCATCGACAATCGCTATACCAGTCTCAAAATTTTGATTCCAAGGGAAAATCTCGAAATATTCGATATCGTTTGTATTCAAGTGCATACCTAACAGGGCTTGCGGTTGTTACTGCGCGGGGAGTTAGTCAAACCACTTGCGCAGCTTTTCTCGCGCTTTTTGTTTAAGTTTATCTTTCCATGCTTGATCTTGGGTGCTAATCAAGTTTTTCAAATCAATTTTAGGTTTGGGTGCATCCAAGCTGCCAGTAATTTGTACAGGAATATTGATGCTACGCGCGCCAATCAATTTATCCTCAGAAAAACGTGCTTGAATTTGATAATCCAAGGCACGGCTTTGTAAGTTCATATCACCTGTGGCGCTAAAATTTAAGCGCTTGCTGCTGACTTGCAATGCGTCCGTATGCAGGTTTTGTTGTTGTAATTGAAATTGTCCTTGCAAGTTATCAAAGGCGGTTTCTTTGCTATCGGGGTAATCAGGGGCGGGTGCGTGTTTTAATAAGGCTCTAAAATTATCAATTTGGTAGAGCAAATCGATGCCTCGTAGCGCGCCATCATCGACATTAACTTTAAGCGTGCCGTTGAGGCTTTGCTCTAAGCTTTGCGCTGTTTGTAGATTAGCACTTAGGTCAGCAACAATATGTCCATGTCCACGAATGCGGCTGTCTTGCTGTGTCCATGCGGCAAATAAAGGCTCAAGATTCACGGCTTTTAAGTCGGTGTGTAACATCAGTTTAGGCGCGTTGCTATCGGGTACTAGCACAATGCTGGCGCTCAACTCGCCCTCATAAAGTTTAGCGCTGGGGGTTAATAACAAACGTTTGCCATCACTGTTAAACGGCAGTTGCAACTGCTGGCATTGCAATTGTTGATAGTGTAATTCACCAATGTCTAACTGCCCTTGTCCTTGCCATTGTGATAACCACGTGGGCAATAAGGTTGGCGCTGCTGCTTGTGCGACCGGATAAAAATCATAAGCTCGGCTTTGTTTTGCTACGCTAGGGGGGAGATAATCACTGATATTGAGTTTATCGGTCTGTAATTGCGCTTGGATATGGGCTTGGTTTAAGTTGAGGCTTAATAGCCCTTGTAACTGGCTGCCATCCAAACGGGCATTAATATCACTGAGTTGCAATTGTTGTTGATGCCAATAAAAACGGCTTGACCATTGCCCAAGGCTCAGGGCTTCGGGATTAGCTGTGTTTGGTAGAGCGATACCCCAATCAGCTAACAAGGCTTTGGGGTTAAAGGGCTGGCTACGGAGTGTGCCCTCGATTTGTCCTTGAGCCTCGGCTTGTGCCTGAATATCCAGTTCAATGCCATTGAGTTTCAAAGCTGCGACAATATCCAAGCGTTTGTCCGCGCTTTGCCAGTGGAGTTTATCGGCTTTGAGTTGTTGTTCGCCCAGATTTAAACTGAGATTATAAATCCCTAGCCCGGTTTTATCGGCATCTATATCAAAGCGCGCCCCTAAGCTGCTGAGCAAATGCGTTGGCACGGCTTGCAGCACTTGAAAGTGTTTGAATAAAGGGCGCGGGTCAAAACTGTCGATGACCACATGGCTTTGCCATGCCTGTCCGGCTTGAAAACGCCAATCAAATTCGCTTTTAACCCCAGCCATATCGAGTTTGACCGCTTTCAATAAGCCTTCTTCGGCACTAAATTCACCGATGAGATCACTGATTTGAATCGGTAATTGATTGATGGTTAAGACACTGGCATCTACGGCTAAATGCGGTGCTTGATATTGAATTTTGGGTAATTGCCAATCCAATGATTGTGTTTGTGGCAACACGACTTGCTCTTGCCCACGGATTTGTACTTGTGTGTTATTTAATGTCCAGCGCCCACGAGGTAAATCTGCCCGCAGTTGGGTCTTAAAATGTAAGTCGGCATTGAGATGTTGATTATCATCAATCTTGGCATCAGCTTGCAGGCTAATCGCTTGTTTGAAATCTAAAACACTGGTTTCTAAATTAAAATCTTGCAGCCGTAAATGGCGTTTGGTCTCGACATGATCTTGCCAAAATACCTCCGCTTGCTGGAAAAATAAACGTGATAATTGCCATTGATAGGCGGACTTTTTTTCTGGTTCGGCAGTGCTTGTCGTGGGCTTTTCTGCGGGAGTGGTTTTTGCTAATAAATCTTGCCAATTATTACTGCCATCAGCATAACGCTGTAAATTTAACATCGCGCCTGTGACTAAAATATCTCCGACTTCAAAGCGCTGCTTTAACAAGGGCAATAATTTAACTTGAACACTGACCTTGCGATAATGGGCAAAATGCGCCGGAGCAAAATCGCTATCTTGTTTTTTTATATCAAAACCTGGTGCTTGTGCCACCTCGGTGCGACCAATAGTTAAACCCAGCCACGGATAAAATGACCAGTCAATTGTGCCGACAATATTCACCTCACGCCCAAGCTTCTCGGATAAGGCTTGGTTCAACTCTGGCTTATAACTGTTGGGATTAAACCACCATAAAAAAGCAATGATAACCAAGGCTAATAGCCCAACGAAAATAAACAGTCCTTTGAGGAGAGGTTTCATAAGCATCTCTGGGGAGAAATAGGCATGATTCAGAATGCGGATAAACGCCACAATCAGCGTTTATCCGCGTGCATCTGCGCTCAATCGTGCATTAGAGCGGATTCATACCCAAAATGTGATAACCACTGTCAACATACAAGACTTCCCCTGTGATACCCGCAGCTAAGTCTGAGCATAAAAAGGCGGTGGTATTGCCGACATCTTCAATGGTGACATTACGACGCATGGGGGCATTTTTTTCCACTTCGTCGATCATTTTCTTAAAGTCAGTGATACCTGAAGCCGCGAGGGTACGGATAGGACCTGCGGAGACGGCGTTGACACGAATGCCATCAGGGCCGAGGCTATTTGCCATATAGCGGACATTGGCTTCTAAGCTGGCTTTGGCAACGCCCATGACGTTGTAGTTCGGCATCGCCCGTTCTGCGCCCAAATAACTCATGGTCACCATCGCGCCACGCCCTTGCATCATTTCCCGTCCAGCGCGCGCTAAGGCGGTGAAGCTATAAGAGCTGATTTCGTGGGCAACATTAAAATCTTTACGCGAGGTATTTTCGACATAATCGCCTTCTAAAGCGCGTCGATTAACAAAGGCAATGGCATGGATCACGCCGTCAAGTTCTGTCCAACTGTTGCCGAGTTTATCGAATAAGCCGTTAATTTCCTCGTCGGCGGAAACATCACAAGGTAAGACGATATTCGCCCCACATTTTTCTGCTAGTTTTTCTACCCGTGGGCGCAGTTTTTCGGTTTGATAGGTTAAAGCCAGCTCAGCGCCCTCGCGTTGCATCGCTTGCGCTACCCCCCAAGAAATAGAGCGTTCACTAGCCAGACCGGTGATGAGGAATTTTTTTCCAGTTAAAAAACCCATTGATTTGATTCCTTGCTTGAGAATAATTATCAAAGCAAGGATTATAGCCGAGGCGCAAACTAAAGGCTTGTTTTTTGTCTGACTCAACAAGCAAAATGAGCTAAATCATTTGATCTTTTCCCTCGGTTCAAGATAGAATTTTTTAATCATCGACCCTCTATAGCGCTTGCCACCATGCTCAAACAGTTATTCCAATTATCTGACGAAGATTATTTACTCGACGTTTTCATTAAGTTACAAAACAAAGGCTTGCGTCATTCGATTATTGTCCGCACCTTAGGCGCGTTATTTTTGGCGCTGTGGATGTTTATTTTCACGCCCAGTAATCGCGAATTTTTTTATTTTCTCGCCTTGGTCAGTGTCTTCATTGGCATCGGACTGGTTTACTTTATTATCAGTGACAGTGCCTATTATCGCCAATGGCACGCTTATGTGCTTTATATCGCCGATGTATTTGTGGTCAGTTTTGCGGTTTTATATCGCCCAGAACTTGGCTTGTTGGGGCTAAATAGCTTTGATATGGGACAGAGTTTTTTACCCTATTTATTTTTACTAGCGTTGAGCTTTATCAGTTGTAATCCAGCATTGATTGCTTGGATGTTATTGCTCACCTTGTGTAGTTGGGGCTTATTTATTCCCATTTTCTTACAAGGCTCTTTTGCCGATATGCCTTGGATTATCTGGTCACAATATCTATTTACCTTGATCGCTGTGGCAGGGACAGGCATTTGGATGCTGCGCTATTTGTATCAAACTATGGTGCAACAAGTGCAAATCGAGCGTGAATTTTACGATGTCTTGATTCAAGACCGCCAACCCGATGAAGATGACGAGGGCTATACCGATATACTCACAGGTTTTGGCACGCGCGCGGCTTTTGACCGTGACAGTACCCAATTTACCAAGGTCTTTAGCGAAGGGCGTTTAACCGATTTAACCATCGCCTTTATTCATTTACAAAATATTGATGCCTTTCGGGCTGAAGCGGGGGAAGAAGCCTATCATCAACTGATTCGCGACTTTGCCAAATTAGCGCGCAAACAATTCCGTGCCGCCGATATGCTTTATTATTTCAGCAATGATCAATTCGCTTTACTTGCCCCCGGTGCCAGTATCAACAATGCTGAGCGTTTACGCGGCCTACTTAGCGAAATTTTAGCACATTTACACGAGCAAGGTTATCCCAATATTGATGCTGAAATGGGGATTTCGACCTTGGATGAAGTGCAACGCAAAGAAGCCGCTGCCGCATAAATACCCCCCCGTTCCTAACTGGTTTAGAGTTGTATAACAATAATGGCAAAAACCCAACACACCCCAATGATGCAGCAGTATTTGCATCTCAAAGCGCAATATCCTGAAATACTTTTGTTTTATCGCATGGGGGATTTTTATGAGTTGTTTTATGCCGATGCCGAACGGGCGGCGAAACTCTTAGACATAACCCTCACTGCACGGGGCAAAAGCGGCGGCGATCCCATCCCAATGGCAGGTGTGCCTTATCATGCGGTAGAAAACTATCTGGTCAAATTGGTCAAACTCGGCGAATCGGTTGCCATTTGTGAACAAATCGGCGACCCTAGCACCAGCAAAGGCCCGGTTGAGCGCCAAGTCACGCGGGTGATTACCCCAGGGACCTTAACCGACGAGGCGCTATTAAACGCCCGCCAAGATAATTTACTCGCGGCGGTGGTCTTATACCAACAAGCCATTGGCTTGGCTTATATGGATTTATCAGCGGGGCGCTTTGCCTTGATGCAGCTTGAAGATGAACATGCCCTCACCACGGAGCTGGCGCGCCTGAGTCCAGCGGAATTACTCATCCACGAAGACAATCAACTGCCCTTAAATGATTATCTCTGCACCAAGCGTCCTGCGTGGCATTTTGATGCCGAACAAGCCACCCACAGTCTAACGCGCCAATTTAGCGTCCAAGATTTACAAGGTTTTGGCTGTGCCGATTTGCCCGCTGCCATTGCCGCCGCCGGTTGCCTTTTACAATATGTGCAAGAAACCCAAAAAGCCGCCTTGCCGCACTTGCAAGGCTTACAATTGGAACAGCGCAGCGATGGTGTGATACTCGATGCCATCAGCCGCAAAAACCTCGAAATCGACCAAAGCCTCTCGGGGCAAAAAGGGCATAATCTTTGGGACTTATTCGATAGTTGCCATACCCCTATGGGCAGTCGTTTGCTCAAACGCTGGTTACATCGACCTTTGCGCAAACGGGCTTTATTAAATCAGCGTCTTAACAGCATCGAATACTTTTTAACTGCGCCCTTGCACCTTGAATCCATCGGCGATATGGAACGGATTTTAAGCCGTGTTGCCTTGCGTTCAGCGCGCCCGCGTGACTTACTACAACTGCGCTTTAGCTTGCAACAATTGCCGAAACTTTATCCAGCTCTCAGTCGTTGTCCGGTGATTTATATCCAAAACCTTGCCCAAGCCCTTGGTGGTCTGGAAGCCTTACAACATTTACTTGAAACGGCAATTTCAGATACCCCCTCGCAATTGATTCGTGATGGTGATGTGATTGCCGATGGCTATGATGAAACCTTGGACGAATTGCGCGGATTAAGCCAGCATGTCGGCAATTTTTTAACCGAACTAGAGCTGCGCGAAAAAGAACGCACGGGCATGAGCACCTTGAAAGTCGGTTTTAATCGCGTGCATGGCTATTACATCGAAATTAGCCGCCAACAAGCCACCCAAGTACCCGAAGACTATCAGCGCCGCCAAACCCTCAAAGCCGCAGAGCGTTATATCACTCCCGAGTTAAAACGCTTTGAAGATCAAATTCTCAGCGCCAAAGAACGCGCGCTTGCCCGCGAGCGGCAACTCTATGATGATTTATTACAACAGCTAATCAATGAACTTGCCAGCCTGCAAGCCTGTGCCAGTGCTTTGGCTGAATTGGATGTTTTAGCCAATTTGGCTCATTGTGCGGATAAACATCAGCTAAACCGCCCGAGCTTTAGTGAAGACAGTGGTATTGTCATTCAAGGCGGGCGGCATCCGGTGGTTGAAGCGCATCTGGATGCCGAATTTACCGCTAATGATTTACACCTTGATGACCAGCAACGGATGTTATTAATCACAGGGGCAAACATGGCAGGCAAATCGGTATTTATGCGCCAGATTGCCTTGATTATTTTATTAGCCCATATCGGTAGTTTTGTACCCGCGCAAGCTGCGACTATTGGCCCTGTGGATCGGATTTTTACCCGTATCGGCGCGGGGGATGATGTCTCTAGCGGACGCTCAACGTTTATGGTCGAAATGACCGAAACGGCGAATATTCTTCACAATGCCACTGAACATAGTTTAGTCTTAATGGATGAAGTGGGGCGCGGCACTAGCACCCTAGATGGTTTGTCTTTGGCTTGGAGTTGTGCTGAACGTTTATCACAATTCAACCGCAGTTATACCCTGTTTGCCACCCATTATTTTGAGCTGACGCAATTAGCCGAACAAGATAAGAATATGTGTAATGTTCATCTCGACGCGGAAGAGCAAAGCGAGCAATTGATTTTTTTGCATCAGGTCAAAACCGGGGCAGCCAGCCGCAGCTATGGGATTCAAGTCGCGCAACTGGCAGGGGTGCCTTTTCGGGTCATCGAACGGGCGCAACAAAAACTCAAGCAATTAGCAGCACAACAACAAACCTTTGCCGCCGAACAGCCGCAACTGGATCTCAGTCGTCCTGATGAGCCACATCCAGTAATCGAAGCGCTAGCCCATGTCGATGTAGATAATTTAACCCCAAGGCAAGCGTTGGCAACACTATACCAATTACGTGAGCTATTATAACTCGATTAAGCTCGCTATTCAGTCTAAGGTTTTAAGGGGATTTTAAACGGCAATAAAATTAATTCTTTTGCCACCAAAGTGCCCCCTTCCCCTTTACCCGTTGCAAATAAAATATGGTTGGGTAGAGCCTTTAGTTGATTAAAAAATGCAGCGGCATTGATCTCCGTTTCTTTAGGAGCAAGCAGGGGTGGCCCTGGTGGAGAGAGCTTAAAATCATTTAAAGCAGAGACATCAAAATATGTCGTTTCTGCTGCGCTGATCACATCCACACCCAACACTTGTAATTGTTGGTTAGCACTGTCGATGACAGCAAAAGGGCCTTGTAGTTGCCGACGCTCTGGTGGTGAAAATACCAGACGGTGTAATGCCCATATTTCAAATTCCCCAGCGGGATTAAATTTCCCTGACATGCCATGATATGCACCGGTGCGTAAATCAGCAAAACCATAGTTTTGATTACCGCCCACATCGATATAGACGGTATTATCGGTAAGCAAACCATTAACCCCGAAAATATTGATTTTGTTGGGGGCATTGATGTGTAATAGCGGTCCTGCGGTACGCAGCATTGATTGATTCATATCTTGCAATGGCGGCGGTATATCACTTGTTTTCAAACTGTCAATGATAATAATGCCTTCATCATTGCTATAACCGGTGATATAAACCACGATACCTTCTTTCAACGGTTTTTCTAAACTGGCAGTCAAACTTGCGGATAAACGTGCAGGGCGGTATTGCACATCAAAATCATCAATACTTTGATAGCGGGTAATGCGCCCATCAATTTGAACAAAACTATTGGCAGCTAAGGGGGTAGGTACAACTTCTTTGATTTCATCAACCAATAAAGCCCCCGGAGTCGGGTTAGTACGTGCCAAGACTTCAACCAGCATATGATTTTCTAATGTTGTCGGCAAATGGCTTGCTTGGGTATAAGTAAAGCGTTGTCCGCCAATAAAGAATGTTTTAGCACGGGTATCTAAGTTTACCAGCGCACCAATAACTAACCTTTGTTCAGGTGCTTGTGGTAAATACTCTAAGAAACTCACCTCAACATCAGAGCTAGGAGCGGCTGTTAAAGCCGAACTACTGATACGTATCACATCCCCGACTTTTAAGGCTTGTGCTGATTCCACCCCATAAATTTGGGTTTTGTCACTTAAACGCACACCCAAACCTAATAAACGAATAAAGCTGGCATCTTCATTAATGTATTTAATCGGGCCGCGTAAAATATCACGATATTCAACTCGCTTTGCTGTGCCTGTTGCCGTTGCGACATCTTGAGGGCCAAAAACATCGACATACATGCCCAGTTTGAGTTGTTCAATGCTGCCAACTTCGCCATTAATAAAAATCTCAGCATTGTCGGTATCATATTCAATGTCATTGACAAAAATACTGCCAAAACTGGAAATAGAGCCAGAGCCTAAACCGGTGCCATCAATGCCTCCTCCCGCAATAAAGCCAACACCTGTACTACTACAGGCGAATAGCTGTAAGAGAAGGATGATCCACAGAAGGTTTTTATTGGTTTTTATCATTTTTGCAGCTGTTTGCCTTAATGTCTGATGTTACACAAAGGCTTATTTTTTGCCCCAAAAGGCAAAAAAACCGCCATTGCTACACGGCTAAATTTCACTATGCAGGTGGAAAATCTAGCCATTGTGATAAAAATTTTGTGAGTGCGTCACATCAGTTAATGTTTTATTATGCTAAGCCATTCTAGCGCATTATAGGCGAGTATCAGTTTTTTTGTTGATTCCTTAATATCTGATGTTACGCAAAGGCTAAGAGTCTATGCGGAGTATGGGAATCGGCGAAAATCAGATATTTTGAGGCTAATTGAGTGGTTTTGTGAGGCGAATAACGCGTTATTTAACGAATAAAAGCGCGGAATTAGACTAAAATAGCGGATTTGCAGCAGATTATTCATATTTCGCATAGACTCTAAGCTTCACTAGGCAGGTGGACAATCACACTATTGTGATAAAAACCAGCTTAGTGCGTAACATCAGTTAATATTTAACAAGCGACTTAAGGGCATATGAAATGCTTTGTTCTATTGTTGCTGTCAGAGTTTGAGTTTTTTCTTACTGAAGTTTTTAATCTGTTGGGTCATTTCGGCATTTAATTCAGTTATTTTCTCATCCAAAGGTTCTCTGACTTCTTGAAAATATCTGATTCTAAAATCATTGGCAGAATTTTTGTCATCGCTCAAAAAATCTTTGCTATCTTTCCTTAATTTGGTTTTCGAGTTTTTCAAACAGGGTTTGTATTTCCGCAAATTGCTCGGCCATGGCTTCACCAAAATAAGTTTTTATTTCTGCCTTATATTTGGCTTTATGCCGCCTCCATGAAATCAGCTCTGTTTGATATTGCATCCACAAATTCCCTCTTTAGCTATTTTGTTGTGTTTGTAATCACGTTTTTCTTTGATAATAGCTGATCGTTTTTGAAAAAAAGCACCCACAATAGGTACTGAAATAGCGACTAAAATAGGGGTTAACGCAATTGCCATGTGGTTCTGTCTCCTTTTATTTTGACAGGTGCGATTATCCCATATGCAGTGCGAAATGGGCGACAAATTTCCCTGTTACTAAAAATTTCCCTGTTACTAAACAGATATGGCATAGGGATTAAACCGTGATAGCTGTTTTAGAATAAATTCTCCGTTTTCTCAAATTTTCCTCACATTCATCTCACATTGTTTTTCTATTCTACTTGGCAAGGAAGTCAGACAGGCTTCTGTAGGGTCATTATTCATCATTTAGGAGAGAACAGATGTTCAACAAAAAACTACTTTGCGCCACTTTAATCTTAAACTTAGGCTTATCCAGTGCGGTGATGGCGCGTCATCATGGGATGATGGACTATGATAGCAATGGCGATGGAAGCGTGAGCAAAGAGGAAATTCAAGCTGGGCGTATGGCTGAATTTAAAGCCCATGACAACAATAAAGATGCATCATTAAGCTTGGATGAACTGAAAACTTTATCTACAAATAAACGTAACCAACGTAAAACTGTATCTACAAATAAACGTAACCAACGTATGGCCAAACGTTTGGAAAAATTAGACAGCGATGGTAACGGACAGGTGACTTTTGCAGAATTCCAAACAGGTGCACTGAAAAAGGGCAAAAATATGAGTACCCGCGTGTTTGCACTGGCTGACAGTAATCAAGATAAAGTGCTGGATGCTCAAGAAATGGCGGCATTAAAAAGCTCTGAAGGTCGGGTGTTATTTAAGTTTGCCCATATGGATAGCGATGGTAATGGGCTAATCTCTGAAACTGAATACAGTGAACACAAACCTGTTAAAGGCGGTCGCCACGGTCGTAAACACCGTTACCATTAAAGCGTTAGCCCTGAGAGCCAAGCTTATCAGGGTTTGATTAAGAGTCTATGCGAAATATGAATAATCTGCTGCAAATCCGCTATTTTGGTCTAATTCCGCGCTTTTATTCGTTAAATAACGCGTTATTCGCCTCACAAAACCACGGAATTAGCCTCAAAATATCTGATTTTCGTGACGATTCCCATACTCCGCATAGACTCTAATGTTATCCTGAGGTAATGAAACTTAAACTATTTCCAAAACTCCTGCTAGCCTTTTTACTGACCACCGCCATGTTGGTGGTCGGTATGGCAGTATCAGTCAATTGGATGTTTAAACAAGGGCTGCAAGATTATTTGCACCATAAAGAAGTGCAGCAATTGGAAAAATTAATCCCTGTATTTGAAAATATATATATTGAATATGGTGATTGGGAAATATTGCGAGAACAACCTTTTTTATTAAAAAAAGCCTTACGTTCAGTGATAAAAACGCGGCGTTCAGAACCGGATCGGCATCGACATTCACATCGACATAAGCATGACCGCCCCCCGTATTTTTTTTCTATCATTCCTCGCTTAAGTCTATTAGATGCTGAGCAAAGTCTAATTTTTGGACACCGGATTGCACCTGTGGATAAGTTATATCCCTTATATCAAGCAGAGGCTGTGATTGGCTGGGTGGGTGTTAGTCGTCATCGTTTATTGGAAGACAGCGTAACGCGGGCATTTTATAGCCAACAAGTGCGTAATTATGTCCTCATTGCTTTACTGGCTTTATTTTTATCCGCCTTAGCGGCATGGCTGTTGGTACGGCAATTATTAAAACCGGTAAAAAATATTACCGCTGGCGCTAAAGCCCTAGCACAAGGCGATTATCAAACCCGAATCCCATCACAATCTGCCGATGAATTGGGACAATTAAGCCAAGACTTTAACCATTTAGCCCAAACCCTACAAGAAAATGAGCAAGCACGGCGGCAATGGGTTGCTGATATTTCCCATGAATTGCGTACACCTTTGGCAGTGTTGCGCGGTGAAATTGAAGCCATGCAAGATGGTATTCGTGAATTTAGCCCGCAAAACCTTAAATCATTACACAGCGAAAGCCTTAATTTAAGCCAACTGGTTGAAGATTTATATGAACTCGCTCTATCGGATGTTGGAGCCTTAGACTATCGCCGCCAGCCAGTAGATATAGCTGCTTTGCTAGATGACACCATCAATGCGTTTATGCCACGTTTTGCACACAAACAAATTGACATACAACAACAAAGCCAGACGTTGCTGTTTTCTGCTGATGCCAGGCGTTTTAGTCAATTACTGAGCAATTTATTAGAAAATAGCTTGCGCTATACAGATGCTGGCGGACAAGTAAAAATTACCTTAACATCAGAATCGCAAACCTTGCTGTTAATCGTGGAAGACTCTGCCCCCTGCGTTCCTGATACTGCTTTGCCGCATTTATTTGAGCGCTTATATCGGGTAGATAAGTCGCGCAGCCGTGCATTGGGCGGTGCGGGACTGGGACTATCAATTTGTCGCAATATTGTCGCTGCCCATCAAGGACAGATCGAAGCCAAGCATTCTCAGCTCGGCGGTCTAGCCCTTTATATGCGTTTTCCACGCTCAGGAGACTCATGTCAGCTTTAATTTTAATCGTCGAAGATGAGCCAAAATTAGCCCATTTATTAGCGGATTATTTAACACAAGCGGGATTTCGTAGCCATATCATTGCCGATGGTTTGCAAGTTATTGACTGGGTAAAGCAACAACAGCCGGATTTATTGCTGCTAGATTTGATGCTCCCTGGACGTGATGGCATTGATATTTGTCGGGAATTACGACAATTTTCTCAAGTGCCGATTATCATGGCGAGCGCCCGGGTCGAAGAAATTGATCGTTTATTAGGTTTGGAACTCGGTGCCGATGATTACATCTGCAAACCTTATAGTCCCCGAGAAGTGGTGGCGCGGGTCAAAGCAATTTTACGTCGTTTACAGCTTGCACAAACCGGCAATCATTTAGAAATGCACGGATTTAAAGTTGATAAAGAACGCTATCAAGTCCAATTTCAACAACAACTGTTAGACCTTACCCCAGCAGAATTTCGTTTATTACATTTATTACTACAACATGAGGGCAAAGTCTATTCACGGGCGCAATTACTCACGCATCTATATGCAGATAATCGCATTGTCACCGACCGCACCGTAGACACCCACATTAAAAACTTGCGCAAAAAGTTAGCTGAAATTGCCCCTGCCACCGAGATAATTCAATCTGTTTATGGGGTTGGGTATAAACTATCTTTTCCTACAAATAGCTAATTTACTGATGTTACGCACTAAGCCGGTTTTTATCACAATAGTGTGATTTTCCACCTGCTTAGTGAAGCTTAGCTGCGCAGCAATGGCGGTTTTTTCTGCCCTTAAGGCAGAAAAAGAAGCCTTTGCGTAACATCAGTAATTTATTCGAGATTTTATCAAAATTACCTCTTGATGCGATTACCCTGAATACATCGATTTAAACTCTTGACTTTAATATAAGCAAACGGTAAAATTCCCTCTTTTAATGGACGGCACATCCCCCTGTCATATTGCGGGCTTGGTCAATCTCGGTTTGACCTCCTAGGGATCTCTGCATCAACCGAGCCCTTTGCTGCCGTCTCCGTATTTTGATTGATACAAATATCCAATCTTGGAGAAAACATGGCAACCATTAATCAATTGGTACGTCGTCCACGTAAACGGCAAATTGCAAAAAGCAATGTCCCTGCGTTGGAAGCATGCCCGCAAAAACGTGGTGTGTGTACCCGCGTTTACACCACGACCCCGAAAAAACCTAACTCAGCTATGCGTAAAGTTGCACGTGTACGCTTAACCAATGGCTACGAAGTCACAACCTATATCGGTGGTGAAGGCCATAACCTCCAAGAACATTCAGTCGTTCTAATTCGTGGTGGTCGTGTTAAGGATTTACCAGGTGTACGTTATCACACCGTACGTGGTCGCTTAGATACCTCAGGTGTCACTGACCGCCGTCAAGGTCGTTCTAAATACGGTACCAAACGCCCTAAATCTTAAGTAGATTAGATAGAATAAATAGGAATTATTATGCCTAGAAGACGTGTAATTGCCAAACGTGTTATTTTGCCAGATCCAAAATTTCAAAATGAAACTTTGGCAAAATTCATGAACATGGTCATGGAACGTGGTAAAAAATCAGTTTCTGAACGCATTGTCTACGGTGCTTTAGATACCGTCGGCGAACGTGTTCGTGGTGATGTCGATGCTTTAGAAGTATTTTCTCAAGCCTTAGACAACTTACGTCCTGTCGTCGAAGTTAAATCTCGCCGTGTTGGTGGTTCTAACTACCAAGTTCCTGTTGAAGTACGTCCAGTACGTCGTACCGCTCTCGCCATGCGTTGGTTAGTTGACGCAGCACGCCGGCGCAGTGAAAAAACCATGGGGCTGCGTTTAGCAGGTGAAATTATGGATGCCTACGAAAAGAAAGGCTCCGCGATGAAAAAACGGGAAGATGTGCATCGTATGGCTGAGGCCAACAAAGCTTTCGCACATTTTCGCTGGTAATCGGTCAATTATAAGGTTTAGCTACAGTGGCACGCAAAACGCCTATCGAACAATATCGTAATGTCGGCATCATGGCTCACATTGATGCAGGTAAAACGACTACCACCGAACGTGTACTTTATTACACCGGGGTTTCCCATAAAATCGGTGAAGTTCACGACGGTGCAGCCGTTATGGACTGGATGGAACAAGAACAAGAACGGGGTATTACCATTACCTCTGCTGCAACTACTTGCTTTTGGAGTGGTATGGCAGGTCAGTTCAAAGAACATCGTATTAATATCATCGACACCCCCGGACACGTTGACTTCACCATTGAAGTAGAACGCTCCTTACGGGTATTAGACGGCGCATGTGCTGTCTTCTGTGCAGTCGGTGGTGTAGAACCTCAATCTGAAACCGTTTGGCGACAAGCAAATAAATACGAAGTTCCTCGTATGGCTTTTGTCAACAAAATGGACAGAGCCGGTGCTGACTTCTTGCGTGTGATTGAGCAAATCAAAACTCGCTTAGCCGCTAACCCTGTGCCTTTACAACTACCTATCGGTGCTGAAGAAAATTTCGAGGGTATTGTTGACCTAGTTAAGATGAAAGCCATCTACTGGGAAGAAGAAAACATGGGTGTGCGTTTTGAAGAACGTGATATTGCCCCTGATATGCAAGATTTGTGTGACGAGTGGCGTGAAAACTTACTCGAAGCCGCGGCTGAATCTACCGAAGAATTGATGGAAAAATACCTTGAAGAAGGTGATTTGACCGAAGACGAAATTCGTGGTGCTATTCGCCAACGTACCTTGGCTAACGAAATCATTCCTGCTATGTGCGGTTCTGCCTTTAAAAATAAAGGTGTGCAAGCGATGCTTGATGGCATGATTGATTACATGCCATCGCCAGTAGACGTACCTGCTATCACCGGTGTTTTAGATGATGCCAATGAAACTGAAGCAACGCGTGGCCCTGAAGATGACGGTCCTTTTGCATCATTAGCATTCAAAATCGCAACTGACCCCTTCGTTGGTACGTTAACCTTCTTCCGTGTCTACTCAGGTGTCCTAAATTCTGGCGACAGTATTTATAACCCGGTTAAAGGCAAACGTGAACGCGTCGGTCGTATCGTGCAAATGCACTCAAACAGCCGTGAAGAAATTAAAGAAGTTCGCGCAGGTGATATTGCCGCAGCAATTGGTCTTAAAGATGTTACCACTGGTGATACCCTTTGCTCTAAAGACGACATTATTACCTTAGAGCGGATGGAATTCCCAGAACCGGTTATCTCGGTTGCTGTTGAGCCTAAGACCAAGTCTGACCAAGAAAAAATGGGTATTGCCCTGTCTAAACTGGCAGCTGAAGATCCTTCCTTCCGTGTCTCATCCGACGAAGAATCGGGTCAAACCATTATCTCCGGTATGGGTGAATTACACCTTGACATTATTGTTGACCGGATGCGCCGTGAATTTAACGTTGAAGCTAACGTCGGTGCACCTCAGGTTGCTTATCGTGAAACTATTCGCGGTGCTATCGAAGCTGAAGGTAAATTTGTTCGCCAATCAGGTGGTCGCGGTCAGTATGGTCACGTTTGGTTAAAACTCGAGCCTTTAGAGGAAGGTGGCGGTTACGAATTTGTCAACCAAATCGTCGGTGGTGTCGTACCAAAAGAATACATCCCCGCAGTTGATAAAGGTATTCAAGAACAAATGGCTAATGGTGTCCTTGCAGGTTATCCGTTTGTTGATGTTAAAGCTACCCTTTATGATGGTTCTTACCATGATGTTGACTCCAACGAAATGGCGTTCAAAATCGCAGGTTCTATGGGATTTAAATCCGGTGCTAACAAAGCCGGTGTTAAATTACTCGAACCTATCATGGACGTAGAAGTTGTGACTCCAGAAGAGTACATGGGTGATGTCATGGGTGACTTGAATCGTCGTCGTGGTATCTTACAAGGTATGGAAGACATCCCAACCGGTAAGAGCATTAAAGCACAAGTACCTTTAGGCGAAATGTTTGGTTATGCTACCGACTTGCGGTCACAAACCCAAGGTCGTGCGAATTACACCATGCAGTTTGGTAATTACGCCGAAGCGCCTAGCAGTGTTGTTGAAAGCATTGCTAAAAAGAATCGCTAAAATATAGAAACATAAACGAGGATAAACACAGTGTCCAAAGAAAAATTTGAACGTGGTAAGCCACACGTAAATGTCGGTACCATCGGTCACGTTGATCACGGTAAAACCACTTTAACCGCTGCGATTACCACTTGCATGGCAACCAAGCACGGTGGCGAAACAAAGGCGTATGACCAAATTGATAACGCACCTGAAGAACGTGCACGTGGTATTACTATCGCGACAGCTCACGTTGAGTACGAATCTGACAACCGTCACTACGCTCACGTAGACTGCCCAGGACACGCGGATTATGTTAAAAACATGATCACCGGTGCAGCACAAATGGACGGCGCTATCTTAGTTGTCTCCGCAGCTGATGGCCCCATGCCACAAACCCGTGAGCACATTTTGCTTGCTCGCCAAGTAGGCGTACCTTACATCATCGTTTATATGAACAAAGCCGATATGGTTGATGATGAAGAGTTGGTTGAACTCGTGGAAATGGAAGTACGTGAACTCTTAGACAGTTACGATTTCCCAGGCGACGATACCCCTATCATTGTCGGTTCTGCCCTCAAAGCTTTAGAAGGTGACACCAGTGATATTGGCGTACCTTCTATCGACAAATTGGTTGAAGCCTTAGATACCTATATCCCAGAACCAGAACGTGATATTGACCAAAGCTTCTTATTACCTATTGAAGATGTGTTCTCTATCTCAGGTCGTGGTACGGTTGTAACCGGTCGTGTTGAACGTGGTCGTGTGAAAGTTGGCGAAGAAATCGAAATCGTTGGTTTGAAAGACACCATGACCACCACCTGCACTGGTGTGGAAATGTTCCGCAAACTGCTCGACGAAGGTGTTGCAGGCGATAACGTTGGTGTCCTTTTACGTGGTACCAAACGTGAAGAAGTCATGCGTGGTCAAGTACTGGCACATCCTGGTACCATCAACCCACACACCCGTTTTGAAGCGGAAGTGTATATCTTAAGCAAAGAAGAAGGCGGTCGTCATACCCCATTTTTCAACGGCTATCGTCCACAGTTCTACTTCCGTACGACTGACGTAACCGGTGCTTGCGAATTACCAGAAGGCGTAGAAATGGTTATGCCTGGTGATAACGTCAAAATGGACGTAACCTTAATCGCTCCTATCGCTATGGAAGATGGTTTACGTTTCGCAATTCGTGAAGGCGGTCGTACCGTCGGCGCGGGCGTGGTTGCTAAAATCATCGAATAACAGTCGAAGGTTGTAGCCTTGGCTACAACCTCTGAATAGGAAAAACAATGGCTAACCAAAGAATCCGTATTCGATTAAAAGCATTTGATCATCGTTTAATCGATCAATCTGCCAAAGAAATCGTTGAAACTGCTCGTCGGACTGGCGCACAATTAAAAGGGCCTATCCCTTTGCCTACCAAAAAAGAGCGTTTCACTATTTTGACTTCTCCGCATGTCAATAAAGATGCGCGAGATCAATATGAAATTCGTACCCATAAACGTTTGCTAGACATCATCGATCCTACCAATAAAACCGTAGATGCATTGATGAAACTCGATTTGGCAGCAGGCGTAGACGTACAGATCAAATTAAATTAATGCTCGCTCTAACATCGTTAGAGGGTCGCTTATAGAGCGGCAAAAAGTAGCATCAAGTTGGAGTAAAGCATGGCTATCGGCATGGTCGGGCGTAAATGTGGAATGACTCGCGTGTTTACAGAAGATGGGAATTCAGTTCCTGTCACTGTACTTGAAATGACACCGAATCGCATTTCCCAAGTTAAAACAGAAGAAAGTGAAGGTTATAGCTCAATTCAGATAACCTGTGGCGAACGGCGCGCTAACCGCGTCAACAAACCTGCCGCTGGGCATTTTGCTAAGGCTGGCGTTGAAGCAGGTCGTGGCTTATGGGAATTCCGTGTGGGTGCGGATGCTGAATATAAAGCTGGCGACGATGTTACCGTCGATATGTTTGAAGCAGGTCAAAAAATTGACGTGACAGGCAAATCTAAAGGTAAAGGCTTCGCAGGTGGTGTAAAACGTCATAATTTCCATATGCAAGATGCGACACACGGTAACTCCCTGTCTCATCGTGCCATTGGTTCTACAGGTCAAAACCAAAGTCCAGGTCGTGTCTTCAAAGGCAAAAAAATGGCCGGTCAAATGGGTAATGTCCGTTGCACCGTACAATCATTAGAAGTTGTACGTGTCGATAATGAACGTAATTTACTATTAGTCAAAGGGGCGGTACCTGGTGCAACCGGTGGTAATGTGATCGTATCGCATACCGTTAAGACCAAAACCCCTAAATCATAGGAAAAGGCGGCAATGGAACTTTCATTACAAGCATTTGGCAGCGCTGATGATGCAGGCGTAGTCCAAGCATCAGATACTATATTTGCTGCTGAGTATAAACCAGCTTTGGTTCATCAAATCGTGACTGCTTATTTAGCAGGCGCACGCTCAGGTACTAGCGCACAAAAAAATCGTTCTGCGGTTCGTGGCGGTGGTATCAAACCTTGGCGGCAAAAAGGCACCGGTCGCGCACGCGCTGGTACCAGCCGTAGTCCTTTGTGGCGCAGCGGTGGGGTGACTTTCGCGTCACAAACCCGCGATTATAGCCAAAAGGTCAATAAAAAAATGTATCGTGGCGCACTTCGCTCCATGTATGCAGAACTAAATCGTCAAGATCGTCTTCAAGTGATTGAAAATGCAGAACTTGACACACCTAAAACTAAAGATTTGGTTGCCAAATTAGCCAGCGTAAGCAATGGCAAGCAAAAAGTTTTAATCATCTCGGACGAAATCAACGTTAATTTGGAATTGTCCGCACGTAATTTACATTGGGTTGCTATCAGCGACATGAGTAGTTTAGATCCGGTTAGCCTCGTATGGGCTGACAAAGTCTTGCTCACGGCCGCTGCACTGACGCAACTTGAGGAGAAACTTGGATGAAAACAGGGACTAACAGCAGCAAAGCACGTTTGATGCAGGTATTGCTGTCGCCTAAAGTATCCGAAAAAACGATACGCCAGGCAGATGCCCATCGGCAATTTGTATTCCGTGTTGTCAACAACGCCAATAAGCAAGAAATCAAACAAGCCGTCGAAATGTTGTTTGATGTCAAAGTGAGCAATGTACAAACCGTCAACGTTAAAGGTAAACAAAAAACCTTTGGTCGGATTGCTGGCAAACGTGCTGATTGGAAAAAGGCCTATGTCTCTTTACAAGAAGGCTATGACATTAATTTTGGTACAGAATAAACGGAATAGATTATGCCTATTGTAAAAGCTAAACCGACGTCCCCAGGGCGCCGCTTTGTCGTTAAAGTCGTTAATCCTGACTTACACAAAGGTACGCCTCATAAAGCGCTTTTAGAAAAAAAAAGCAAAAACGGTGGCCGTAATAACAACGGCCGTATTACCGTGCGCCATCAAGGCGGTGGTCACAAACAACATTATCGTGTTATCGATTTTAAACGTAATAAAAATGGCATCCCAGCCAAAGTTGAACGTTTAGAATATGATCCAAATCGCAGTGCTCACATTGCCTTGGTTTTATATGCTGACGGTGAACGTCGCTATATTATCGCCCCTAAAAACTTAAAAGTTGGCGATGAAATCATGTCTGGTGAAGGCGCACCGATTAAAGTTGGCAACAACTTACCTTTATTAAACATGCCTGTCGGTAGTACCGTTCATTGCATCGAGTTGCGTCCTGGTAAAGGCGCACAAATGGCTCGTAGTGCTGGTACTTCTGCTCAGTTAGTAGCGCGTGAAGGTCGTCATGCGACCTTACGTTTACGTTCTGGCGAAATGCGTAAAGTTTTAGCTGATTGCTCAGCAACTTTAGGTGAAGTCGGTAACAGCGAACACAATCTGCGTTCTTTGGGTAAAGCTGGTGCTTCCCGCTGGCGTGGTATTCGTCCTACCGTTCGCGGTGTGGTCATGAATCCTGTCGATCATCCACACGGTGGTGGTGAAGGTCGTACTTCTGGTGGTCGTCATCCTGTGACACCTTGGGGCTTCCCAACCAAAGGCGCGAAAACCCGTCGTAACAAGCGTACCGATAAAATGATCGTGCGTGATCGTCGCAAATAAGTAGTGGAAAGGAAATTATAAGCTATGCCACGTTCAATTAAAAAAGGCCCTTTCGTCGATCTACACTTACTTAAAAAAGTTGATGACGCACGGGAAACTAGCAATAAACGTCCAATTAAAACTTGGTCACGCCGCTCTATGGTTTTACCCGATATGATCGGTTTAACCATTGCGATTCACAACGGTAAGCAACACGTACCTGTCTATATCACTGAAAATATGGTTGGACACAAATTAGGTGAATTTGCCGTTACCCGTACTTATCGCGGTCACGCTGCGGATAAGAAGGCTAAACGTTAAGGATTATTCGCATGGAAGAAGTAACAGCTACACATCGCTATGCGCGTATTTCCGCGCAAAAATGCCGCTTAGTCGTCGATCAAATTCGCGGCTTGCCTGTGGAAGAAGCGGTTAATATTTTAAGCTTTAGCAATAAAAAAGGTGCAGAGATGGTACTTAAAGTACTGAACTCAGCCATCGCTAATGCTGAACATAACGACGGTATGGATATTGACGAGTTAATCGTCTCCTCTACCTGTGTTGATGAAGGCCCTACGATGAAACGGATGCAAGCACGTGCTAAAGGCCGTGGCAACCGGATCTTAAAACGTACCAGCCATATTCGTGTCAGCGTTGCTGAACGTTTAGACAGCTAAAGAGAGAATCAACATGGGACAAAAAGTACATCCAACCGGTATTCGTCTCGGTATCGTTAAGGACTGGTCATCTAAATGGTATGCAGATAATCGCCATTATGCGGATTACCTCAACACCGACTTAAAAGTACGCGAATACATTGAAAAAACCTTGGCTCAAGCATCTGTTAGCCAAGTACGCATCGAACGCCCAGCGCGTAATGCGCGCATTATCATTCGCACCGCCCGTCCAGGTATCGTGATTGGTAAAAAAGGCGAAGATATTGATAAATTGCGTAAAGCAGTTTCTGCGATGATGGGGATTCCTGTCCACATCAATGTTGAAGAAGTACGCAAACCTGAAATGGAAGCAGCCTTAGTCGCACAAAGTGTGGCGCAGCAGCTCGAACGTCGTGTGATGTTCCGCCGCGCTATGAAACGTGCTGTTGGCAATGCCATGCGTTTAGGCGCACAAGGCGTACGTATCAACGTCGCTGGACGTTTAAACGGTGCTGAAATCGCTCGTATGGAATGGTATCGTGAAGGCCGTGTGCCATTGCATACCTTACGTGCAGACATCGATTATGGTACCGCAGAAGCGCACACCACTTATGGTGTTATCGGTATCAAAGTTTGGATCTTTAAAGGTGAAATCATTGGCAACCAAGGTGTAGTGGCAGCCGAAGCACCTGCGAATGACAATCGCAAAAAAGGTAAAAAGGACTAAGTCATGCTGCAACCAAAACGGACAAAATTTAGAAAGCAAATGAAAGGCCGCAATCGCGGTCTAGCACAACGGGGCAGTAGCATCAGCTTTGGTCAATTTGGCATGAAAGCTGTCGATCGCGGTCGTATTACCGCGCGTCAAATTGAAGCCGGTCGTCGTGCGATTACCCGTTATATTAAACGGGGCGGGAAAGTATGGATTCGTATCTTTCCTGACAAACCCATTACTAAAAAGCCTTTAGAAGTTCGGATGGGTAAAGGTAAAGGTAGTGTGGAATATTGGGTAGCCCAAATCCAACCGGGTCGGGTACTGTTTGAAATTGAAGGCGTTTCTGAAGAAGTCGCACGCGAAGCGTTTCGCTTAGCCGCTGCTAAAATGCCTGTCAGAACGACATTTGTTAGTCGCGTGGTGATGTAATGACTGCCAACGAATTAAGAGAAAAAAGCGTAACCGATCTGCAACATGAGTTGCTGGATCTGTTCCGCGAGCAATTTACCTTACGGATGCAAAATGGTTCAGCACAACTGAATCGTCATCATCAGTTAAAAACGGTTCGCCGTAATATTGCACGGGTTAAAACCGTCCTCAGTGAAAAAGGGGTACGCTCATGAGCGAAGAAGCCAAAGCACGTACCTTAATCGGACGGGTTGTCAGTGACAAAATGGATAAAACCATTACCGTCTTGATCGAGCGTAAAGTCAAACATCCTTTATATGGTAAATACATCAAGCGTTCAACCAAGTTGCACGCCCATGATGCAGATAATACCTGCCATGAAGGGGATTTAGTTGCCATTAAAGCCTCTCGTCCGTTGTCTAAGACTAAGTCTTGGCAGTTGCACGAAGTCTTAGAACGCGCTAGCTGAGGAAAGTTAAATGATCCAAATGCAAACGATGTTGGATGCAGCGGATAACAGTGGCGCACGCCGTGTTATGTGCATCAAAGTATTAGGCGGCTCACACCGTCGTTACGCAGGCATCGGTGACATTATTAAAGTCACTGTTAAAGAAGCCATGCCTCGCGGTAAAGTAAAAAAGGGTGAAGTTTACGATGCGGTTGTCGTTCGTACCCGTCATGGTGTACGTCGTCCAGATGGCTCGGTTATCCGCTTTGACGGTAACGCAGCTGTCCTTTTAAGCAAACAATTGCAACCCATTGGCACCCGTATTTTTGGCCCGGTAACTCGTGAGCTGCGCAGCGAACAATTTATGCGCATTATCTCACTGGCGCCAGAAGTGTTATAACGAGAGAATAATCATGCGCAGAATCAGACAAGGTGATGAAGTCATCGTCATCGCGGGGAAGGATAAGGACAAACGCGGGAAGGTCACGCGCATTGTCAATGATGACAAGGTGATCGTGGAAAATATCAATTTGGTGAAAAAACACACCAAGGCGAACCCAAATACCAATACTCCAGGTGGCATCATCGACAAAGAAATGCCTTTGCACATTTCTAATGTGGCTTTGTACAACTCAGAAACCGACAAAGCGGATAAAGTGGGCTTCAAAACCCTCGAAGATGGTCGCAAAGTTCGCTATTTTAAATCGAACGGCGAAGTCGTCGACGTCTGAAGGAATTAGTCATGGCAAGATTACAACAAGAGTATAAAGACAACATCGTTCCTAAGTTGATGTCAGAATTTTCTTACGGTAGCGTGATGGAGGTGCCTAAAATCACTAAAATCACCTTAAACATGGGTTTAAGCGAAGCGGTTGGCGACAAAAAAGTCGTTGAAAAAGCGGTTAATGATTTAACCCTTATCGCTGGACAAAAAGCCGTTGTTACCCGCGCACGTAAATCGATTGCGGGTTTCAAAATTCGTGAAGACTGGCCGATTGGCTGTAAAGTTACTTTACGTCGTGAACGTATGTACGAATTTTTAGATCGTTTAGTCTCGATTGCAATTCCAAGGATTCGTGACTTCCGTGGCTTTAGCGAAAAAGCCTTTGATGGTCGTGGTAACTATAGTATGGGTGTCAATGAGCAAATCATTTTCCCTGAAATTGACTACGACAAAATTGATGCCTTACGTGGTTTAGACATTGCTATTACCACCTCTGCGCGCACGGATGATGAAGGTCGGGCTTTATTGAACGCTTTCAGCTTCCCACTTAAAAATCAAAAGTAAATCGTTATGGCAAAGAAATCAATCATCAACCGCGAATTGAAACGGATTAAAACCGTTGAAAAATATGCGGCGAAACGTGCAAGTTTGAAAAAAACTTCTGTAGACATGAGTCTTAGTGAAGAAGAGCGCGATACGGCAATGGTAAAATTACAAAAATTACCAAGAAATGCCAGCCCAGCGCGTGTGCGCAATCGCTGTCGTGTTACCGGTCGCCCTCACGGTTTTTACCGTAAGTTTGGCCTCTCTCGTAACAAATTACGCGAAGCGGCTATGCAAGGTTTCGTACCTGGCTTAGTTAAAGCGAGCTGGTAAGGGGAAAAATTATGAGTATGTCAGATCCTATTTCGGATATGTTAACCCGTATTCGTAATGGTCAAAGTGCGAATAAACGTGAAGTGACCATGCCCGCTTCTAATACCAAGCAAGCGATTGCTGAGGTATTAAAAGCTGAAGGTTATATCACCGACTACAGCGTCGATGATGCTGCAAAAAGCACCCTCACCGTCCAATTAAAATACTACCTCGGCAAACCTGTTATCGAACAGTTAAAGCGTGTTAGCCGCCCTGGGTTACGTATTTATAAGCCTAGCAATGATTTACCTAACGTCTTAGACGGTTTAGGCATTGCTATCATCTCCACCTCAAAAGGCGTGATGACTGACCGTGCTGCCCGTAAAGCGGGACATGGCGGCGAAGTCTTATGCTACGTCAGCTAGGTTTGGAAGCATCATGTCAAGAGTAGCAAAAAATCCAGTCACCATTCCAGCAGGCGTAGAAGTCAAGCTAGATGGCAGTGACATCGAAATTAAAAGTAGCAAAGGTGCGATGTCTTTCAGCTTGCCCACAGGCGTAAGCGCTGAACAAAAAGACAACAGCATTGAGTTCAATTGGAAACCTAACAGTCAAGCCTTAGCTGGGACTAGCCGTTCTATCATTAGTAATATGGTACAAGGTGTCTCTCAAGGTTTTGAGAAAAAACTCACCCTGATCGGGGTTGGTTATCGTGCTAAAGTTTCTGGCAAAGTCCTTGAGTTGACTTTGGGTTTCTCTCACGATGTTAATTACAACATCCCTGAGGGTATCACCATTGAAACCCCTAGCCAAACCGAAGTGGTTGTCAAAGGTATTGACAAACAATTAGTTGGGCAGGTTGCAGCTAATATTCGCGCTTATCGTCCACCAGAACCTTATAAAGGTAAAGGTGTTCGTTATTCAGATGAGCATGTCGTTCGTAAAGAAGCCAAGAAAAAATAAGGGTTAGGACATGAATAAGAAAACATCTCGCTTGCGCCGCGCCCGTAAAACGCGTGCGCATATCAAACTGTTACGTGCTAATCGTTTGTGCGTGCATAAAACCCCGCGTCACATTTATGCTCAAATCATCGCCCCTGAGGGTGACAAAGTATTGGTTAGCGCCTCTACTTTAGATAAAGGATGTCGTGGTGATATTAGCTACAGTGGTAATAAAAACGCTGCCGCTACCATTGGTAAAGTCTTGGCAGAGCGTGCTAAAGAAGCCGGTATTGAAGCCGTTGCCTTTGATCGCTCAGGTTTCAAGTACCACGGTCGTATTAAAGCCCTTGCCGATGCTGCACGGGAAAATGGCTTACAATTCTAGGAATATCATCGATGGCACATGCAAAAGATGGACAACAAAATAAACAACAAGATGACCTGATTGAAAAACTTGTCAGTGTTAATCGTGTTGCTAAAGTGGTTAAAGGCGGCCGTATTTTCAGCTTCCGCGCTTTGACCGTGGTCGGTGATGGTAAAGGTCGTGTGGGTTTTGGTTACGGTAAAGCCCGTGAGGTGCCTGTTGCGATTCAAAAAGCGATGGAATCTGCGCGTAAATCTATGCGCCGTGTGGCACTGAAAGGTTCAACCTTGCAATACCCTATCAACGCCCGTCATGGTGCTGCTAAAATATATATGCAGCCAGCCTCTGATGGTACTGGTATTATCGCAGGTGGTGCGATGCGTGCGGTATTTGAGGTTGTGGGTGTACATAATGTACTTGCAAAAACCATCGGTTCTACTAACCCTATTAATGTAGTTCGTGCTACACTGAATGGTTTAACCGACATGTCTTCGCCAGATCAAATTGCTGCAAAGCGCGGTAAAAGTGTCGAAGAAATCACCAGTTAAGGATTTTAGACATGGCAAATAAGTTAAAAATCACCCAAGTACGCAGTGTACATGGTCGCCTTCCAAAGCACCGTGCTTGCGTTACAGGTCTCGGGTTACGTCGTATGCATCACACCGTTGAGCTGGAAGATACCCCAGCTGTACGTGGGATGATTAACAAAGTCTCCTACCTACTCAAAGTAGAAGAAGTTTAATAGAGAAAGCATCATGCATTTGAATACCTTACAACCTGCCGAAGGTTCTAAAAAAACAGCTAAACGAGTTGGTCGTGGTATTGGTTGCGGTTGGGGTAAAACCTGTGGTCGCGGTCACAAAGGGCAAAAATCACGCTCTGGCGGTTTCCATAAAGTAGGTTTTGAAGGCGGTCAAATGCCTTTACAACGCCGCTTACCTAAAGTCGGTTTTTCTGCGCGTAAAGCCCGTTTTGCAGACCAAGTTCGTTTATCTGAACTGGCACAAGTCGAAGGCGGTCAAATTGACCTCTTAAGCTTAAAAGCCGCTGGCATTATTTCAGCGCGTGCAGAACAAGCGAAAATCTTTGCCTCAGGTGAAATTAACACCGCAGTTACCGTTAAAGGGGTTGCTGTGAGCAAAGGCGCTAAAGCTGCTATTGAAGCCGCTGGTGGTAACGTCGAAGAATAAGCCTCCGGCTTAAGTCTGAGATAAGACCAATACCAAGAAAGACACGCGCGTGTCTTTCTTGGTTTTACTTCTTTAAGACATAACTTATAAGTCATGTCTATGAATAACTATGAGGAACTGCACTGATGGCGATCGGTGGTTTTGCAGCAAGCCAAGGCTTGGGCGGACAAGCAGGGCGTTTGACTGAACTCAAACAGCGTTTGCTTTTTGTCCTTGGTGCCTTAATCGTTTTTCGTATCGGTACATTTATTCCTGTACCTGGTATCGATCCTGTGCAGTTAGCCGCTTTGTTTGATGAACAAAAAGGCACTATCCTCGACATGTTCAACATGTTCTCAGGGGGCGCTTTGCAGCGTTTCTCTGTGCTTGCTTTGGGTATCATGCCCTACATTTCCGCCTCGATTATCATGCAGCTCTTAACCGTTGTCTCCCCAACGCTTGAGCAATTGAAAAAAGAAGGTGAGGCTGGACGACGTAAAATCACTCAATACACCCGTTACGGTACGTTAGTGCTGGCAACCTTCCAAGGTATCGGTATTTCTATTGCGCTAGAGAGCCAAGGCAGTGTTGTTGTCGAAGCCGGTATGGGCTTTAGAATCACCGCCACCGTAACACTGGTCACCGGGACAATGTTCTTGATGTGGCTGGGTGAACAAATCACCGAACGCGGCGTTGGTAACGGTATTTCCTTAATCATTTTCGCAGGTATTGTCGCCGGTTTGCCGGGCGCTATCGGTTCGACCTTAGAGCTAGCTCGTACCGGACAATTACACGTATTCACCGTGTTATTCCTGTTTGTTTTGGTTTTAGTTGTTACCGCTTTTGTGGTCTTTGTCGAACGCGGACAACGGCGCATCACGGTCAATTATGCCAAGCGCCAAGTCGGTCGGAAAATGTACGGCGGTCAAAGCAGTCATTTACCTCTGAAACTGAACATGGCCGGTGTGATTCCACCGATTTTCGCCTCCAGTATTATTTTATTCCCATCAACGTTGGGCGGCTGGTTTGCTAGTGACGAAAGCTTAAGCTGGATGAAAGACCTCTCGCAGGCAATTTCTCCCGGGCAGCCTTTATATGTGTTTTTATATGCTGTCGCGATTATCTTCTTCTGTTTCTTCTATACCGCTTTGGTATTCAATCCGAAAGAAACCGCAGATAACCTGAAAAAATCGGGGGCATTTATCCCCGGGATTCGCCCAGGAGCGCAAACCGCGCAATACATTGATGGCGTAATGTCACGCTTGACCTTAGCTGGGGCGATTTATATCACCGCTGTGTGCTTATTACCTGAATTTATGACCCTACAATGGAGTTTGCCTTTCTACTTTGGTGGAACATCGCTCCTTATTATCGTGGTGGTGGTCATGGACTTTATGGCGCAAGTACAAGCGCATCTCGTATCTCACCAATATGACGGCTTGATGAAAAAAGCCAATCTGAAAGACAATAAACGCCGTTAGGCACAAGGAGTTATTATGAAAGTTCGCGCATCTGTGAAAAAGATTTGCCGTAATTGCAAAATCATCCGCCGTAATGGCAGTGTTCGTGTTATTTGCAAAGAACCACGCCATAAACAACGCCAAGGTTAAAATCTCATTAGCCTAAGCGAAAGGGGTAAGTGATGATTCACTTATCCCTTTTTTATTGTGTGAAATAATATGATGTTACGCAAAGGCTTCTTTTTCTGCCTTAAGGGCAGAAAAAACCGCCATTGCTGCACGGCTAAACTTCACTAAGCAGGTGGAAAATCACACTATTGTGATAAACACCAGCTTAATGCGTAACATCAATTATTTAACATATATCCTCGAATCAAGCTTGAGCGCCTCTTTAATTGACAGACCTTTATGAGCCAAACCCTAAGCGAACAAATACAAAAACGGCGCACCTTTGCCATTATCTCCCATCCTGATGCGGGTAAAACCACACTGACCGAAAAATTATTATTGTTCGGCGGTGCAATTCAGCTTGCAGGGACGGTGAAAGGACGTAAGTCGGCGCGTCACGCCACCTCTGACTGGATGGAGCTGGAAAAACAGCGGGGGATTTCGGTGACTTCCTCAGTGATGCAGTTTGCTTATGGCGATCATATTATCAACTTGCTCGATACCCCCGGGCATGGTGATTTTTCCGAGGATACTTATCGTACCCTAACTGCCGTGGATTCTGCCTTAATGGTCATTGATGCGGCAAAAGGTGTGGAAGAGCGGACTATTAAATTATTAGAAGTCTGCCGATTGCGTAATACGCCGATTATTACCTTTGTTAATAAACTCGACCGCGAAGGGCAAGATCCCTTAGAGTTGTTGGACGAAATTGAGTCAGTATTAAACATCCGCTGTGCGCCTGTCACTTGGCCGATTGGTATGGGTAAACGCTTTAAGGGCGTATTTGATTTAAAAGATAAAAGCGTGACTTTGTTTGAATCGGGTAAAAATCACTTAAGTGCTGAAGGGCGACGGTTTGAAAATATCGACGACCCAGAACTATCAGATATTCTCGGTGCGGATGTACTAGAAGAGCTAACAGAAGAAGTCGAATTGGTTGCCGAAGCGGGGCATCAGTTTGAACAAGAGGCGTTCTTAAAAGGGGAATTAACCCCGGTGTATTTTGGTTCAGCCTTAAATAATTTTGGTGTCCAAGCCCTGCTCGATAGTTTCACCCAATACGCGCCACCACCTTGCCCACGGGCAACCCTCACCCGCACGGTCGAGGCCAGCGAGGAAAAATTCTCTGGCTTTGTGTTTAAGATTCAGGCGAATATGGACTCAGCTCACCATGACCGCATCGCTTTTTTGCGCGTGTGTTCCGGGCATTACAGCAAAGGAATGCGCCTGAAACAAGTCGGCATCGGCCGTCAAGTCAATATCAATAACGCCATGACCTTTATGGCTGGTGAACGTAGCCAAATCGAAGAAGCGTGGCCTGGCGATATTATCGGGCTGCATAACCACGGCACGATTCAAATCGGCGAGACTTTTACCCAAGGCGAGGAGCTCAAGTTTACCGGGATTCCGCATTTTGCCCCGGAACTGTTCCGCCGCGTGGTACTTGCCGATCCCCTAAAAGCCAAAGCTTTATTAAAGGGCTTAACCCAACTCAGTGAGGAGGGCGCAACCCAGCTATTTAAACCGCTGCATAATAATGATTTAATTTTGGGTGCAGTCGGGGTGTTGCAGTTTGATGTGGTGGCATGGCGGTTGAAAAATGAATACAATGTCAATTGTCATTTTGAAAGCATTTCGGTTGGGGCTGCGCGTTGGCTGGCTTGTGATGATGAGCAAATGATTAAAGATTTTCAGCGCAAAACGCCGACAAACCTCGCTTTGGATGGCGCAAATCAATTGACCTATTTAGCCCCGAGTCGAGTGAATTTACAACTCACCGAAGAGCGTTGGCCAGATATTCGCTTTGAATCAACCCGTGAGCACTAATAAGGAATAACGGGCATGAATGAGTTATTTCAAAAAAATACCACCGCCAGTGCCCATTTATTTTTGCTTATTATTTTGTCATTGATTTTAATGACAGCGGATCGGCATGAGCGCTATGTGCCGACCATTCGCAGTTATTTAGCCATTGCTGTCACACCGTTTTATTATATTGTCCATTTTCCGATGGATGTCTTTAATGAAATGTCCGATTCAATGGTGTCTCATAACGCCCTGCTGATAGAAAATAAAGCCCTGAAAAAAGAGCGCTTAGAACTGAAAGTGCAATTACAAAGTTTTCACGCTTTGGAAGAGGAAAACAAACACCTACTCCGTTTGTTAGGTGCAGGACCTAAGCTCGAACGCCATTTTGAAATTGTTAAAGTCATGTTGCCGGATTTAGATCCGTTTCAACAGCAATTCATGATCGACAAAGGCAGCAATCACGGGGTAAAAACCGGTTTTTCTTTATTTGATGAACGCGGGGTGATAGGTCAAGTGGTCGAAGTCGGTGGCAATACTAGCCGGGTGATGATGATCACCGACCCTGAACATACCTTACCGGTGGAAGTCGAGCGCAGTCACTTTCGCACCGTTGCCAAAGGCAGCAGCAATGGCAAATTGTCTCTACTCTATTTACACTCGAATAGCACCAATCTGGTCAAAGAAGGCGATACCATTATCACCTCAGGACAAGGTGGGGTTTTTCCCGCAGGCTATCCGGTTGGCAAAGTCATCTTAATTCGCCCCGAAGTCGGTTTACCCTATGCCCATGCTCAAGTCGAAGTCAGCTCAAACCTCAATACCAACCGCATCGCCTTGGTGGTTTGGTCAAATGATGACGACAAAGTGGATGCAACATCGTCTGAACAACAGGTACGACCCCGAAATGTTGGCGCAGATATACAAGCCGATGACATTGTTGACCCCGAACAACTAGCCCAGTAATCGCCTGTGTCCACGCTGTGCGCCCAACAACTCAGTTTTAACCATGCCCAGCAAGCGATATTCACACAACTCAATCTGTGTATACAGCCCGGGTGCTTAAGTCTCTTATTAGGTGAAAACGGCGCAGGCAAATCGACCTTATTAAAACTGCTGGCTGGCTTATTATCCCCCACACAAGGTCAAGTGCAATATGGCGGCGAAAACATTGCCGATATATCGCGAAAACACTGGGCGCGCTGCTGTAGCTTTATGTCACAACATGCCCCTGCACACCTCGATTTATCCGTATATGACATCGTTAGTATGGGGCGCTACCCTCATCTCAGCCGCTTTGCGCCTTTAAGTCGTAAAGATAAAAACCTGATTGCACAAGCCTTAGAGGCAACCGACTTAAACCCCTTAGCTCAACGCGATTGGCAACAACTCTCCGGTGGCGAACAACAACGGGTGATGCTCGCTCGCAGCCTTTGCACCCAAGCGCCGATTTTAATTTTGGACGAACCCAATGCCAGTTTGGATTTACGCCACCGCTTAAGCCTACTCCAACACCTCAAACAACTCGCCAACAAAGGGCAAACGGTGATTTGTAGCAGCCATGATTTAGCTCTCAGCCAAGCCTATGCCGATGAGATCATTTTATTACATCAAGGGCGCATCCATGCCCAAGGCAAACCCAGCGCGGTACTGAGTGCAGAACATATTCAGCAGGTCTTTGCCATTGATGCTACACTTTACCCGCAAGCGTTAGCACAGCTATAAAGGGACGGTTTATGGAGGCGCAAGGACAATGGCAATTTTTACAACAACTCTCGCCGCAATTACAGCAACTCTATGAACTCGCCTATCGGCATTGTCATGAAGATCCACAAAATACCCTCGTTAAACTCAGAGCTTGTGCCTTGGTGTTTGTCGATAAATTAGTAGGCTATTATCAGCTCGACAATAAAGGCAGTTTATACGATAAAATCAATCACCCTGATTTGCTCGCCGTGATTCCCTACCACGTACAAAACAAACTCAATTTTTTACGGGTCGCGGGCAACAAAGGCGCACACCCAGAAAACACCTTTCGCTCCCATCGAGCCGCAGTAGAAACCGCCCTGATTGCTCTGCGTACCGCTTATAAACTCGCGGTTTGGATTTATGAAAATATTTATCAACAAGACTCGGACAATATTCCCAGCTTTAGCCCGCCCGATCCGCAGTTTAGCGACAAACTTTACCGCGATGCGATTTTGCACCACGAAGCCGATGCCGAATACACCATAGGGCTATTTTTTAAACAACAATGGCAGGCGAACAACAAAGCCGAAAACCAGCGTGATGCCCTCTATTGGTTACAAAAAGCCGCACGGCAAAACCACAGCAGTGCCTGTTATCAATTGGGCATGTTGCAACTACAAATCCAGCCCGAAAAACCCGCGCAAGCCTTCACTCTGATAGAACAAGCCGCCAGTTTAGGCGAAGCCAATGCCCTCTATCAAATGGGGCGCTTTGCCCTCGAAGGGCGTTGCGAATCGGCACAAAACTGTGCCCAACAAGCACGGAGTTATTTTGAACAAGCCGCCGAACAAGAACACCTAGAGGCGCTAAACGATTTAGTGCAAATGTACTACGAGGGCATGGATGTCGAGCGCGATTGGGATAAAGCCTTTGATTATGCCAAACGCGCCGCGCTGGCAGGCTACCCTTCAGCACAATTTAAACTCGCGCACTTATATCAAGCTGGGATAGGCACAAAGGCAGATGAAAAAGAAGCTTTCCATTGGTACAAAAGTGCGGCGGAGGCAGGCGACTCGGATGCCCAAGTGGTGTTGTTTAAATATTACAGCGCCGGGGTCGAAGTCGAAAAAGACTTAGGCAAAGCCCTAGAATGGTTGTTTTTGGCCGATGCTCGTGCCCACCCCGCAGCCGCATATTATTTGGGGTTAGCTTACCAACGTGGCATTGGTGTGCAAGTCGATAAAGTCCGGGCGATTAATCTCTTTAAGCGTTGTATAGACCATGACCCTCAAGGGCAATACACGATGGCAAAAGTCGCTTTTATGGAGGAAGTGCAAACCTTACGGCAACAAACCCTCCAGCGTGCCGAAGCCCATGCCATCGCCCGCAGCAGTGGCAAAATCAAACGCAATGCCCCCTGCCCTTGTGGCAGTGGCAAAAAATACAAAAAATGTTGTGGTAAGTAGAAGTGCCGATAAGCACGAACCAAGACAATAGATAAAAAAACATCTGATTAAAAATATGCGCTGAATACTAAGAGAATGATTAATTTTTCATTAACTTATTGATTTACAAAATATATACAAAGTAAATATCCCTGGCATATTGCAAAAAACTAAGCTAACACTTAAAGAATAATACTGCTACAATCTTGGCGGTAATCGATAATTGCAGGGATATTAAATGACAACACAATATGTTTTTTCCTTCAAAGAAGGAGATGGTAAAAATAAACAACTACTCGGCGGTAAGGGTGCAAATCTGTGCGAAATGACCCAAATCGGTCTCAATGTCCCGCCAGGGTTTGTGATCAGTACCGAGGCTTGTTTAGCTTATTTGAAGAAAAAACAATTACCTAAAGGCTTGCTGGAGCAAGTTCAAAACAATATCAAGCAGCTAGAAAAACAAACCGGCAAACGCTTTGGTGATGCTAAAAATCCGTTGTTGGTCTCGGTGCGATCCGGCTCAGCGCTATCTATGCCGGGGATGATGGATACCATCTTAAACTTAGGTCTAAACAAAAAAACCCTCAAAGCGGTGATCAAACAAACCCAAAACCCACGTTTTGCCTTTGATGCTTACCGACGTTTTATCCAATTATTCTCAAAAGTTGCCCTCGGTATTGATGACGAACAATTTGATTTGCGCTTTGTGGCGATTAAAAAGAAAGTTGGCGCAGTCGAAGATGTCGATTTAAGTTGTGAAGACTTGGAACTTGCTTGCGAGCAGTTCTTACAAGTGGTAGAAGAAAACACCGGCAGACCCTTCCCTGAAGATGTTAACGAACAATTACAACTGTCGATTCAAGCAGTATTTAAGTCTTGGAAAGGCAAACGCGCGGTTGATTATCGTCGCGAATTTAAAATTACACCGAGAATGGCCAACGGCACGGCCGTTAATATCGTGACCATGGTCTTTGGTAATATGGGCAACGACAGCGCCACGGGTGTGGGCTTTACCCGTAACCCCGGCACAGGCGAGAACAAAATGTTCGGCGAATACCTCACCAACGCCCAAGGTGAAGATGTGGTTGCCGGGATTCGTACCCCCAAACCTGTACAAGAGTTAGAAGCTGAAATGCCAGAAATGTATCAGCAACTTGAAGCTTTACGGGAAAAACTCGAATCGCATTATCACGAAGTCCAAGATTTTGAGTACACCATCGAAAAAGGGCAACTCTATTGCCTACAAACCCGTAACGGTAAAATGAATGCCACGGCGATGATTCGTAGCTCGGTAGAAATGGCAAAAGAAGGCTTAATCTCGAAAAAACAAGCCATTGCCCGTGTTGACCCTAACAGCTTAGAACAGGTGTTACATCCTCGCCTAGACCCGCATAAAACCGGCGAGTCCTTAGCTCGGGGCTTGCCAGCGTCTCCTGGTGCTGCTTCGGGGATTTGTGTTTTTGATGCTGACCGTGCCGAGATTATCGGGCGTTCAGGCGAGAAAGTAATTTTAGTACGTGAAGAAACCAAACCAGAAGATATTCACGGCTTTTTTGCTTCTCAGGGTATTTTAACCAGCCGTGGTGGTAAAACCTCACACGCAGCAGTGGTTGCTCGCGGCATGGGTAAAGCCTGTGTTGCTGGGGCTGAAGATATTCGTATTGATGTCCGCGCTCGTCAAGCGGTGATTGGGGAATTTACCTTGCGCGAAGGCGATGTGATTACCATTGATGGTGCATCCGGGCATGTCTATGCGGGTGAATTGCCGACTTTGCCGCCACAATTTACTACCTTGCTAAAAATCCTCTTAACTTGGGCGGATAAATACGCTGACCTTAAAGTCATGGCAAATGCTGACACACCAAAAATGGCGCATAAAGCCCTTGAATATGGTGCGATGGGTATTGGCTTATGCCGCACTGAACGCATGTTTAACGCCAGCGAACGCTTGCCTATCGTAGTCGATATGATTTTGGCTGACAGCATTGAAGAACGTCAAAATGCCTTAGATCGTTTATTACCGATTCAACAATCAGATTTCAAAGCTATTTTTGAAACCATGTCACCAAATCCGGTCACCATTCGTTTATTAGATCCTCCGATTCATGAGTTTTTACCCGGTGAAGACGACTTAAAAGAAGAGTTGCGCAGTTTGCAGCAATACCGCGAAGAATTGCGTGGCAAACGGGTGCTATCCAATGCCTTGCCCTTGTTACACGAAACGCCCGCTGCAGGGCACGGATTGAATCTAGTCGAAATTGAAGCCGAACTGAAATTATTAGAAGCGGCGATTAGTAAAAAACGCCAAATGCTGGTCAAAGTGCAAGAAATTTCCGAAGTGAATCCGATGCTCGGTCATCGCGGTGTGCGCTTAGGCATTACCTATCCTGAAATTTACAAAATGCAAATTCGGGCGATTTTGCAAGCCAATGCCGATTGCATTGAATCAGGTATTGATACCCAATGCGAAATCATGGTGCCGCAAGTCTCAACCGCTGAGGAATTGGTGCGGGTGAAAGAATACGTCGCCGAGGTACAAACCCAAGTCGAATCAGAGCGTAAAATCAAACTGAAATTTAAGTTTGGTAGCATGATCGAAGTGGTGCGGGCGTGTATGCGTGCAGGACACTTGGCTGAACATGCCGAATTCTTCTCTTTTGGTACCAACGACCTCACCCAAGCAACCTTCTCTTTCTCACGCGAGGATGCGGAAAATAAATTCTTGCCCATGTACAACGAGCAAGGCATTTTGCAAGATAACCCCTTTGAAATCTTGGACACCAAAGGCGTAGGACGCTTGATGGAAACCACGGTTAAGTGGGGACGTTCTACCCGTAAAAAACTCAAAATCGGTATTTGTGGCGAACAAGGTGGGCATCCGGCCTCGATTGATTTTTGCCATGATATTGGTTTGAATTATGTCTCTTGCTCTGCCCCGCGAGTGCCAATTGCGCGCTTGGCGGCAGCTCAATCGGCATTGAAAGCAAAATAAACCGGTAGGTTTAACCGCAAACGAACGCAGATAATCCTAATTATCTGCGTTCGTTTTATGGTTTTAAAACAGGATTGTGTTAGGTTTCCTTCGCTACCTCAGTCAACAAAAAGCCTTGGAACAAACAGCTCAATATACCAACACCATGTTCAGCAATTATCCCTGTGTCATCTTTACGAGCTTTTAATTGAAATTCAAAAGACTGTCAGCCACAGTGCCAATTAAAAAACGCTCATCTTAGATCGGGATTAATTGAGTCCAAAATTATCAGCATCGCCTGCAATAGCCGAAAAATCGCAATAAAGTTGCTTTTTCCTGAACCATTTGCGCCAATCAGTACGTTTAAACGACCTAATTTAAAATCGGGTAAGGATTGGATAGATTTAAAACTGTTGATGGTGAGTTTATCTAAAGGGTTGCTCATTCTTAATTTTCACTATTACATAAATAAGCGCTCAAAACACTTAAAATTCATCAACAACACGAAAAAGTGCATCTGTAAGATTTTGAAATTTAATAATATCCTGACGAGAAAATTCAGAAAAATCATAGTAGACAGGACAGATAACGCCATCATCTGTTTCCCAAGGGTATTCAGGGTTCAAGCGTTCCTCATACCCAACAGGTGCTAAACGCTCTATGCGCTCAGCAATACCCAGTATGCCGTCTATATAAGTGGCATAAGTACGATAATTTTCATACCCAAGTTGACGACGAACATTTGGTTGCCCTTTGCTTGTTTTTAAAAATTTCACTAATGCGCCATGTACTTTTTTAGGTGGTGCTTCACCATTTGGAGAACAAAGAAACCCTTTTGCTAACTTTTCCGTAGCCATTTGCAAATAATGTAATTTTTGACACATGGCAATATCTGTACGCTGTTTGAACTCCCGAAAAATACGATAATCATCTTGTGCTTGAGAAAAATATGCTTCACGCCAATTCATAATTCAATTTCCAGTTTTTCAGCATCATCCCAATTCCCCCAATTTTTAGGCATTTTTAAAGACTTAAACTCTTCAGGGAGAATTAATGCAATACCGGAAGGAAATTCTAATTTGTCTGTAGGAGAAGGGGCAAAATAAAACGGTTCAACAACTCCACTCAAACATTTTGGTATATCCACCTCTAGCTCAATGAGGCGTACTTCTTCTTCATTGGGAATCCAGTAAATTGCTTTAATGTTAGGTTCGACTTTTTTATGCTCTATTGCAAGATTAACTGCTTGTTTTTTAACGTTATCTATTTTTGAATTTGACATATCATTTTCTCTTTTCATTAATTATCTAAGCCGTAACTCATCATTGAGTATCTGATAGATTGAGTTAACCGAAGCTTAGTATATCAATAATCATTGCCGTCTCTCACTAGACTTGATGCGACAGTTTTTATTTAAGATATAATAACATTTTGGTAGTCGTGTCTCAGTAGTGATAAGTGTAGAATACACGAGTTTAGTCAGCTAATAAGGATGAACATGTTAAAATGC
>JADGDE010000059.1 GCA_016745035.1 Thiotrichales bacterium | reverse complement strand
CGTAATTGTTGAGCAATTAATTAGACCAACCGGCCTACTAGATCCTAAGATTGATGTGCGCCCAAGTATTAACCAAATTGATGACTTATTAGATGAAGTAGATAAACGTGTTGAGCTCAAAGAACGTGTGCTTATTACTACTTTAACTAAACGGATGGCAGAAGAATTAACAAAGTTCTTATCGAAGGCGAGCGTTAAATGTAGATACATTCACTCAGAGGTAGATACGCTTGAAAGAGTAGAAATTCTTAGAGAATTAAGGCTTGGGGTTTTTGATGTGCTAGTTGGAGTTAATCTATTAAGAGAAGGACTTGATTTGCCAGAAGTATCATTGGTAGCCATTTTAGATGCCGACAAAGAAGGCTTTCTACGAAATGTTCGCTCTCTTGTTCAAACCATTGGCAGGGCCGCTAGAAACTCTAATGGCAGAGTTATTATGTATGCTGATAAAATAACCAAATCGATGCAAATTGCAATTGACGAAACAGATCGTAGAAGGAAGATTCAGATGGATTATAATTTGGAAAATGGAATTACACCAACTACTATCCTAAAATCGAAAGAAGCCATCCAAACACTTACTAAAACTCCTGATGATAGAAAGTATTATGTTGAGCCTGAACATACTTCGCTAGCTGCCGACCCTGTGATGGCTTATATG
>JADGDE010000058.1 GCA_016745035.1 Thiotrichales bacterium | reverse complement strand
GTTTAGGAGAATCTATACCTTGAGTATAGCAGGTATTAATAGAAGAGATGAATGAAATGTAACCACTGAAGAGGTGTCGAGACGTGGAAATATTCTGTCAAAAGTCACAAAGTATGTTATGGGATGATAAGTGCAACGGAAACCTGTTTATTGGTTGCCTGCGGGTTATTCCCTTCGGTCATGATCTCCACTTCGTTCCGGTACAGGTGGCATGACTTCTATTTAGGCTCAGATAAGGAACTTGGGAAACTGCCTTGCCATGTTAAGTGAAAGGTACAATAGGAACAACTTAGAGGCCGAATAACGATGGGCAAACGCAGTGACGGATCTATCCGTAGTAGTGATGAAGTTTCTGTAATGGAAATGGAGCAAAGAGGTAGAGTTATATGGTTTTTGAACAGAAATCAACTCGAATGAGGATGAATCTATGGAATGAAACAAAATCGGTACCAATAAGTCGTACCATGATATGGGATGCTTACAAGCATGTAAAATCCAATAAAGGAAGTGCAGGAGTAGATGAAATAGGTTGGGATGAATTTGAATCCGATCGATCGAAACAACTCTACAAACTCTGGAATCGGATGTCATCTTGAATTGCATCCGAAAAGACTAAACTGGTTTATTGCAGAGATTACCGCAGGCAAGAGAAACATAAGAATGTCAAG
>JADGDE010000057.1 GCA_016745035.1 Thiotrichales bacterium | reverse complement strand
GCCAAATACGGCATCTGTTCTTTCTGTGCGGATTAATCGACGCCCAAAAATTATTGCCCATATAACGGTAGCAATTAAGGCGATAAATAATACGCCTACGATGAGGCCTCTATTTTCAAATAAGAAATCTAACATAATTACACCTGCCCCATAATTTCTTCTTCCATATCCCAAATCATGGTAAGAATTTCTTCGCGAGTTTCAATAAACTCCTCACTATTTTTGATATCTCTGGTATCTTCAGTGACGCCTCTTTCTGCAAATGGCAGGTTGTATTCTTTATGTAATCTCCCTGGTCGTGGTGCCATAACAAACAACCTTTCACCAAGTAGTAATGCTTCCTCTACTGAGTGAGTGATGATCATGATTGTCTTGCCGGTTTCTTTCCAAATTTTAAGAACGAGTGATTGCATTTTCTCTCTTGTTAGCGCATCTAATGCACCAAGAGGCTCGTCCATTAAGATCAAATCTGGGTCATTGATAAGACAGCGTGCTAGCGCGATTCTTTGCTGCATACCGCCTGATAATTGATAAGTAGGTACATCTCCAAATCCTGCTAGGCCAACAATGTCTAGCCATTCATCGACCATTTTTTTGCTTTGCTTAGGTTTTATGCCTTTCATTCGAAGACCAAAATCGACGTTTTCAGAAACTGTCAACCATTCGAAT
>JADGDE010000056.1 GCA_016745035.1 Thiotrichales bacterium | reverse complement strand
CTATTTATCATATATAATAGTACCTATCTTGTAACAACATGGAATACAGCAAATGAGTACCACCGACTTAGCCCAGCGAAAAAACAGCAAAAGCAGCCCTAATTTTCGTCTTACCATCGGACACGACGACCTAAGCCAAGCATGGGGCGAAAAAGTATTAGCAGCCATGAAAAAAAGCCGCAAAACAAAGACCGATTTTGTCTTTGATGCTATCGAAAACGCTTGCGACACTAAGAGCCTCGCAGGTTCAAGCCTTGTCTTTGAAAACGAACCACTAGACGAATATGACGGGCAAACCGAAGCCGAATTAGTAGCATCTGTGCTTGAAAATATGAGCATTGAAACACTGGCAACCAAATGTATAAGCGCATACGCCAAGCGCATACACCAGCAAAACATCAAAACAACGCGCACCGGTGGCGAACGCAAACGCAAAACGAGCAGCGATGTACAAGACCGCTTGCACGCATTGGTTGTTGACCGGATGGCGGCTAATGATGCGTCTGTGGAATGGTGGGAAAAACGCGCCATTAACACATCTTGGCTGCAAAAAGGTGGTGTAGAGGACAGCATGGGGCGCACGACAGGCATTAAGAACGTATACAGCTTCAAAGCCATTAGCGAATACATAGCGGCGCATAGTGACGAAATCGAAGCGCACCACACAGAGC
>JADGDE010000055.1 GCA_016745035.1 Thiotrichales bacterium | reverse complement strand
ACACTAGCCAAGACATTAGAGAAAACCATCCTACCTTACATAACAGACAACATTCCACACATTCCCACACAACACTGCACTTCACAACATAAACAACACCATAGCCACGGGATTTAATCAAAAAATCCCACCGGCCCGTACAATTACTGTGGCTTTAGACATGAGTAAAGCATTCGACACAGTCAACATACACACACTCATCACAAAACTCACACGCACCAACATCCCAAACACCATCACTAAGTTCATCGCAAACTACATCAAAGGACGCAAAGCCTACACTACCTACAGAAACACTTCATCTACACAACGCCAATTCAAAACTGGCGTTCCTCAAGGCGGCGTCCTCTCACCCACACTATTCAACATATACACCTCAGACATCCCTTCTCCACCCAAACACACGCAACTCATCACATATGCAGATGACATAACAATTACTACAACTCACAGCAACATCAACACAGCAAAAACACACTTGCAACCCTACCTTAGCAGCATTCACACCTGGACACGAGAAAACAACCTCATTCTCAACTCAGACAAGACAACATGCACTCTCTTCACATCTGATCCTGCAGAATATAGCACTCAGCTCTACCGGACGATCAAGAACACAACCCTAGACCTTAGCACTCACCCCACAATACTGGCTCTCACCATCGACCCACAACTCACATCC
>JADGDE010000054.1:334-706 GCA_016745035.1 Thiotrichales bacterium | reverse complement strand
ATTAACAGGTATGGCATTCCGTATTCCTTCTGTTGATGTTTCTGTGGTTGATTTAACCTGTGAATTAGACAATGAAGCCAGCTACGAAGAAATTTGTGCTGAAATCAAAGCCGCTTCTGAAACAGGTGATATGAGCAAAACACTTTCTTACACTGATGAAAAAGTGGTTTCTTCTGACTTCCGTGGTATTGGTTTCTCTTCTATCTTTGATGAAGGTGCAGGTATTGCCCTTGATGGTACCTTCGTGAAATTGGTTTCTTGGTATGACAATGAATATGGTTATACCTGTAATATGCTACGTTTAGTTGAGCACGTTTCTGCTTAATTTTAGCTAGCATTTGCATCATGCAAACCCTATTTTAAATAGTATGG
>JADGDE010000054.1:0-324 GCA_016745035.1 Thiotrichales bacterium | reverse complement strand
GGTAGTGGAAGGATATCTTTCTATTTTCATCTTTATAATTCTTCAATTTATGCAAAGGTAGAAAAACAAAGTACAAAGCATGTTGTATTTAGATGAGGATGAGGAATTTTTTATGAAAAAATTGGGAATAATATTCTTTTCCTTATTACTTTTAAGTGCTTGTTCAACTCCAAAAGTTGTAGAAGTTAATAAAGTTTCTGATACACGTTTAAGTTGTACTCAACTAGAAGAAGAAATTATTGAGGCAAATCGATTTGAGCAAAAAGCACGAGATAAAAAAGGCGTAACAGGTACAAATGTTGCAGCAGCAGTTTTATTCTGGCC
>JADGDE010000053.1 GCA_016745035.1 Thiotrichales bacterium | reverse complement strand
ACCATAGCCAGTTTGAATGCCGATATTTTGCGCTGTGGCTGTATCAGTCTGCGTATTATGCACAAAACGAATCGCATCTTGCCATTTATAATAGAATAAATTAAATGAAAGGCGTTTTTTATCATTAGCTTGATGTACAAAAGCCAATTCCCAGGTTTCAATTGTTTCTGGTTCTAAATCTGGATTGCCCAACGCGATTGGATTACTTAGGCCATATAGCTCTAAAAATGAAGGCGCACGAAATGCTCGCCCGTAGAGCAATTTTGTGGTCAATTCCGCATTTGTTTGCCAAACTAGCGCGATTCTAGGATTTAAGGTTGAACCAAAATCAGAATAATGGTCATAACGCAAACCTGTCGTTAATTCCCAATCGTCCGTTATTGCCCAAATATCCTGTAGAAACAAATGCCAATTTTTGCGAATGCCACCTTTGAGAAAATTATAAGGTGTACCTGTAAAATCGACCAGAGGGCTACCAGGCGGAAGCGGTTGTCCTGTAGCAGGATCAGTGCCATTATTGGCTACCCATTTCACATCGTGAAGTTCACCATAATAATAACCTGTGCCTAAGCGGAGTGTATGCTTTTTCAATCCAGAATAAAACCCAGAAATATTAAGACGTGAAATGTCTTCTGATAAACCTGGGTTGCCGATGAATCCGTCTGGATAAGCACCGCCAAATGCGCCAGGTGGATAAAGCCAAAGAT
>JADGDE010000052.1:260-709 GCA_016745035.1 Thiotrichales bacterium | reverse complement strand
TATGAAGAACGTCCTTTAGTATCAGTGGATTATAAAAATGATCCTCGTTCTTCTATTATCGATGCCCCGTCTACGATGGTTATTGACGATACACAGGTCAAAATTTATGCGTGGTATGACAATGAGTGGGGTTATATGAACCGTATGATGGAGTTATGTCATAAAGTTGTGACCACGCTTCCTGCTTAATATAATTATTGATGCGCGCTAAAAATATCGCTGCTTTTCTCACACAAAAGCAGCAACAATCCTTATATCGTTCCACCTTAGCGATTGAATCTGCTCAGCAAACGAACCTCAATATAGCGGGACAAAACTATCTCAATTTTTGTAGTAATGATTATTTAGGCTTAGCTAATCATCCTCAGGTGGTACAGGCTTTCCAAAATGCCACGAATTACTATGGAGTCGGTGCAGGCTCTGCCCATTTAATTAATGGCCATTCACGT
>JADGDE010000052.1:0-251 GCA_016745035.1 Thiotrichales bacterium | reverse complement strand
ATTAATGCCGTAATGGAACGGGATGATCGTATTCATGCCGATCGTCTTAATCATGCCTCATTGGTAGATGCAGCCTTATTATCACGCGCTAAAATGCACCGTTATCGACATAATGATTTAGCGCATTTGGAACGCAATTTACAGATAAACCCTGATGCTAATCAAATGATTGTCTGTGATGGCGTGTTTAGTATGGATGGTGATACTGCTCCTGTAGCACAGATGGTAAAGCTGGCGAACCAGTATCAAGC
>JADGDE010000051.1 GCA_016745035.1 Thiotrichales bacterium | reverse complement strand
CCCTTATATACACTTAAGTTTATTCAGCACTCGATAGCCGATATAGCTATCTAATAAACACCTACAAAGGTGAAATAGGCTTATTAAGTTTGATAGCCCCAAGCCCGCTATCTAACGATTCCCGCAATCTGTTGATATGTATAGTAGATAGTAACTATTATATATAAAGTACCAACAAAAAAGACCAGCAAGATACCAGTATAAGGCAGTGACTACTTAATGTGTATTTCATATAACAGTTACTATACTAATATATAGTAGTCACTACCTAATAAGACAGTAACTATCGCACTTAACGCATCTACTGCTTAGTGATTAAATAGTTACTACTAACACCAAGCATATAGTACTCTTGCAAGAGTACTATATGCTTGGTGTTAGTAGTAACTATTTAATCACTAAGCAGTAGATGCGTTAAGTGCGATAGTTACTGTCTTATTAGGTAGTGACTACTATATATTAGTATAGTAACTGTTATATGAAATACACATTAAGTAGTCACTGCCTTATACTGGTATCTTGCTGGTCTTTTTTGTTGGTACTTTATATATAATAGTTACTATCTACTATACATATCAACAGATTGCGGGAATCGTTAGATAGCGGGCTTGGGGCTATCAAACTTAATAAGCCTATTTCACCTTTGTAGGTGTTTATTAGATAGCTATATCGGCTATCGAGTGCTGAATAAACTTAAGTGTATATAAGGG
>JADGDE010000050.1:339-717 GCA_016745035.1 Thiotrichales bacterium | reverse complement strand
GAACAGGAGAACCTGTCGCTTTGATGTTAAGGGAGAAACCGAAAGGAAAGAGTACCGACGCAAGGCACAGGGGCAGATGCACTCGTAGTAGTGTTGAAGTGCCTGTAATGGGCATGGAGCGAAGGGGTGCAGTCATTCCACCTGACAAATTGAATCAACCGAAAGTCGGGAAGAATTTGATAAATTAGGCAAGCTTACAAAGAAACCTAATGGAAGGTTTGTCCAAGGTTTAAATATTGTGGCACCGTCGGGAAACTAGGCGGAAACAGAGAAAACCAATTAAAACCTAAAGATAAACTGGATGCTAGGCGAAAAGGTAAGTGACGAATGACAAGAGCCGGGTGATACGGGAGTTTTGCGCCGGGTTGTGTGAGTGGT
>JADGDE010000050.1:0-329 GCA_016745035.1 Thiotrichales bacterium | reverse complement strand
CGGGGCTACTCGATCACAATCTCAGTTTTACCCTTCACCGGCCTCGTTCAACACTTTTACCGGCGGCTCACCGTTTCGCCTTTGTGCCCTATTATATTTTAAAATCAATTTAATTATAATCCATACTCAAAATATTTCAACGGACTTCTTCATGCTTTACATAGTGACTTGGCCAGATTAAACTTATCTTAAGCTCCTATTTGCTGTGAAAATTCGTGACAGAATTAAATCCCTATTTACCACCAGCGGCCACTTTGGAAGTTCTTCCTGAGCTGGGAGAAATTCAACTTGCCAGTCGACTTAGTCGATTAACAGCAGCAAGCATTGAT
>JADGDE010000004.1:238085-265103 GCA_016745035.1 Thiotrichales bacterium | reverse complement strand
GCTCAGGCTTTGTTGGATGATAAAGCCCGTGATGATATCCGAGGTTCAGCGGCGACGGCACTGGGACAGATAGGGGAGCGCAAAGCCGTCGATGCGCTGGCTCAGGCTTTGTTGGATGATAAAGCCCGTGATGATATCCGAGGTTCAGCGGCGACGGCACTGGGACAGATAGGGGATCGCAAAGCCGTCGATGCGCTGTCTCAGGCTTTGTTGGATGATAACGCCCCTTATGTCCGAGGTTCAGCGGCGACGGCACTGGGGCAGATAGGGGATCGCAAAGCCGTCGATGCGCTGTCTCAGGCTTTGTTGGATGATAAAAACATTGTTGTCCGAAAAGTGGCGGCAAAGGCACTGGGACAAATAGGAGATTGTAAAGCTGTCGAAACGCTGACCCAGGTCTTATTAGATGATGCAATCGATAAAACTATCCATGCTTCAGTGATCATCGCTTTAAGTAAAATGCAAGATAGTTCCGTTATTCAATTGCTTTTCTCAGTATTTTCACAAACAACAACGACCTTTATTCGCAAAAAAATTCTTATTGCTTTTAGAGAATTACGTTCAACAGAAATACTTAAATTTTTGCAACCTGTTATAGAAACAACAGATTATCCGCCGGGGTTGCGTTTACAATCTCTAACAACTTATATGCAAATTGCTAAAAAAGTTGAGCCGTGGATGAGAGAAATTGGCAAACATGGAGATAAACGTTTACGAGGCAAAGTTGTTGAAATTTTGGCGCGTTATAGTAATGATGAAAAAGATTTTTCTTGGTTACATACGGTTGCTCGCTTTGATTTAGATTATGGCTGTCGTACTGAAGCGGTACGGGGTTTAGCTAGAGTTGGTAAATTAAATACAAGTTTATTGAATTATTTGATTAATCCCAATTATCAACATTGGCACAAACATCACTCTCGTGATACAGATCATGGTGTACGAGGTCAAGTTGGTGCTGCTGTTATTCAAAACTTGGGAACAAATGAACCGGTGGATACAGAGCATTTACACCTAGTGATTGAAATGTTAGCAGATAAAGAAGATACACATATCAGTGTTATCAATTCAGCCTTAAATCCACTACAAGTCATGCCATTAGATAAAGCCAAACAAGCCTTAGAAACGATTCAATCTTATATCCCAAAAGATGCAGATGAGCGTTTATTAAATCGTTTAGAGCATCACCAACAATTGCTAGTATATCGTCAACAACGATACCAATCTTTAGCAGAATTACGTTACCCTGAACGTTTTTTAACGCATTTTCAGGCACAAACACAATCACGTATAGATACACTACTACCCCAGAAAAAGATATTAGAAACCAAGATGGATAATGAAAAAACCACTTTAACAGCTGACGTGGTTCTTATGACAGCAATTAGAAATGAAAGCCGTGCCATTTTGTTATTGTTAAATGAGCATGAAATTGATTTTTCGATTGTCTCACATGAAGAGAGACCCTATTGGTCATTTAATTTGCCACAAGAAGATGGAGGCGTTTTAGCCTGCGCTTTGGCGCAAGCCAGTACAAAAGGTGCTCAGGGTTCACAATCTTTGATGGGGGCTATTTTACGTGATATTAATCCTAAATTAGTCGTTATGGTCGGTGTTTGCGGCGGTTTTGAGGAAAAGGGACTTCATCTCAATGATGTCATTGCCGCACAAAATATATTCCATTATGAACATGAACGTATTAAAGAAGATGCTAGATACCAACAACCGAAGCCATATTCTTTTACAGCAAAATTTTTACGTTGGCTAGAAGCTTTGGAAACCAGTTTTATTTTAGATAAGGCATTGAATGGCACAAGTTTATATATCAAAGATATAGCTGCTGGCAATAAAGTGTTAATGGATAAAGAATCCGAACTTAGAAAAAGGATCTTGAATCTATCAGATGATATTTACGGCATTGAAATGGAAGGACACGGTTTTTTACACGAAGCTTGGGAAAATGCTGCCAGCGGTCATGTCGAGACCGCCATGATTAAAGCCGTGAGTGATTTTGGCGATGGGGATAAAAATACCGATAAAAATGCTCGCCAACAAGCCGCTGCAAAAAAAGCTGCCAGTGTCGTGCTAGAATCTTTGCGCTATTCAAAGAGCTTTTTTAATACTTGATGGTAAATGACAATGAGCGATAGCCCTGACGATATTGATAGAAACACACAAGAACAATTGTTTAGCATTTATTTAAGCGAATATGAACAATTAAAAGCTGAGCAAGGTCAACGGATTGGCTTTCGGGACAATTTGCTCTATGTCACTTTGGGTTTATTTGGTGCTGTTTTTTCTTATGCCGTCAGTGACCCGAAACATGCATATGCTTTGCTGGTACTACCTTGGGTAAGTTTTATCATGGGCTGGACCTATATTATGAATGATGAAAAAATCTCGACCCTTGGTACATATATTCGTCAGCAATTAGAACCTCAAATTAAGCAGTTAATACAAATCAGCAATAGAGATTTATTCGGCTGGGAATATGGGCATTTAAACACAAAATGGCGTAACCAACGCAAAATTTTTCAGCTTTTTGTCAACCTTTTAACCTTTTGTCTATCAGGTTTGGCTGCATTAGCTGTTTTTTGGTTTAAAGCTGCACCATTGTCATTATTGATGCAGAGTTTGATAGTGACTGGTTGTATTTTATTGCTGATTTTAGCTATTTGGTTAGTTCTTTATGCAGGGTTTAGTGAATAACTTTTTGATTTGAATATCTAGCTAATTATTATTTAATCGGGTGCAACCCGCCGCGCCCACCTCTATAGCTGATTGATTATGAAAGAATTGAAAAATGGGCTAATCAATTGCTAAAGTGATGAATCGAAACATACCCAGCAAGAGGTTAGTCCATGACCAGTATGCAGGGAAAAAAGCAAACACCCATGTCAATAGAGATTAATTCAGTCCATTATTTAGATGGGTGGGTGCCAGCAATTTCTCGGCAATTTTCAATGACTGGTTTGAATTTGGCGGACGCTTCTGGAGCTTTTATCACCTCGAACTGCGCCACCATGCCGTGCGTTTTTATGCGGATTATTTGCCCGCAGGCAATTATCACCTAAGCTATGTCGCTCAAGCGATTGTCCCCGGTGAATACTAAGTTATGCCAACGCATATCGAGCAAATGTATGGACCCGATGTCTACGGACAAAGTAAGGCAGGCGCAAGCGTTTTCCCGGTAATTGCGTGCATGTTAAAGCTGATGAGGCAGCAGCCAAAGCCTACACCCGGCGATTGTCTGCGCCCCTTCGCGCTCCTCTGAGGGCTTGATGCTGTATTATTTGGTGAAGTGGTTGTGATGTGCTGATGCTGCCATTGCTGGTTTTCCACCTGCCCAGTGCTATTTATCTTTTACGTAACATTATGTTAGCAGCGTAAAAAAGAGAGAAAAAAATTGAATAAGCTTGTCAGTAGCGTAGTCATATTTAATATTCTTTCATAATCACTCATGGGTTTTAGTTCATCTGTATTCGCAGGTGGATGTTTTCTTTTTTGATAGGCAGCAAACAAGATATAGCTTAAATGCAGCATATATATACAAAAACTAAATATCCATACCTTTCCTGCAAAGCCATTTGATATACATATGATTTTATAGGTTTTTCCTAACGCTTCTGGTTCAATAAATACCAGCGCAATACTGGCTAAAAAAATGGCAAAAAATAGCAATAATATCTTGTCTAAGAAGACAAAAATAATCTTTAATATAGGTGACATTTACATATATAACATTGTTGACGGCTAGATAAATTTTTTACTATCAATTAGTTGAGTTATTTCTTTATATACTTCCCAACACTGGCTTCTGTTTGTATCAGAGAAATATCAACGCCAACTTCATCATTTAATAATTCAAGGTTTTGCTAGCCAATTGGTAAAATCCAGCGCTTCATGTTGCCAAACTTCTCTTAAATTCTGATGTTACGCACTAAGCCAGTTTTTGTCACAATAGTGTGATTTTCCACCTGCCTAGTCGTATTTAGCCGTGGAGCAATGGCGGTTTTTTTGCCTTTTGGGGCAAAAAAGAAGCCTTTGCGTAACATCAGTTAAATTTACTTTTTCTAGTTTTGATAATTGCATTATTTTTATCCTTGCAAGGAAGCGCGACGAATGCCGCGTTTCCTCTTCGCACTTATATTGCCTTAGCCTGCGCCTCAGCATTACCCAAATACGTATCAGGGCTTAAGGTCAATAAACGCTGTTTTTCCTCCTCAGGAATCGGCAAATCACGCACAAAAGTTTGTAGGGTTTCTTTGTCAATACCGCGCCCACGGGTCAGGGCTTTGAGTTTTTCATAAGGCTCTGGCACAGCATAGCGGCGCATCACGGTTTGAATGGGTTCGGCTAACACAGCCCAGTTGTCTTCTAAGTCAGCGGCTAATTTATCGGGATTGACTTCGAGTTTACCCATGCCGCGCATCAGCGATTGGAAAGCAATTAAGCTGTGCGCCATACCCACGCCCAATACCCGTAATACCGTGGAATCGCTCAAATCCCGTTGCCAGCGAGAAATCGGCAGTTTCATGGCTAAATGGTCAAACAAGGCATTGGCAATCCCAGCATTACCCTCGGCATTTTCAAAATCAATCGGGTTGACTTTATGCGGCATGGTCGAAGAGCCGACTTCGCCTGCGATGGTTTTTTGTTTGAAGTAGCCCAGAGAAATATAGCCCCAAACATCGCGACAGAAGTCGATTAAAATGGTATTAAAACGCGCCACCGCATCGAATAGTTCTGCCATGTAATCATGTGGCTCGATTTGGGTGGTGTAAGGATTCCAATCAATGCCCAAACCTTTGACAAAACCCTCGGCGATATTTTCCCAGTCCAAATCAGGATAGGCACTTAAGTGGGCGTTGTAGTTGCCTACCGCGCCGTTAATTTTGCCTAAAACGGGGCAATCGGCGACTTGTTTACGTTGACGCTGCAAACGGTAGGCAACGTTGGCAATTTCTTTGCCTAAGGTGGTTGGCGATGCAGGTTGCCCGTGGGTACGAGATAACATTGGCTGCGCGGCCAAGTCTTTGGAAAAATCTTGCAATTTAGCGATGATGTCATCCATTTGTGGTAATAGGACTTCGGTGCGCGCGCTGTTGAGCATCAGGGCGTGGGAGAGGTTGTTAATATCCTCTGAGGTGCAAGCAAAATGGATAAATTCACTCACAGCCGTTAATTCTGCATTATTTGTAATATGTTTTTTGATAAAATACTCGACAGCCTTAACATCGTGGTTGGTGGTGCGTTCAATGTCTTTGACTTGCTCGGCATACTCAAGTTGAAAATCATCAACCAAGGCGTTTAAGAGGGCGTTGGCATCATCACTTAAAGCCGGGACTTCGCTAATATCTTCGCGAGCGGCTAACATTTGTAGCCAACGCACCTCAACCTGTACCCGAAAACGGATCAAGCCATATTCGCTGAAAATAGCGCGTAAGGCTTTGGTTTTGCTACCATAACGACCATCAATCGGTGCAATAGCCGTTAGGGCAGAAAGATCTAATTCTATCGACATAGTGATTCCTAATAAGGTGCATCGGGTGAGTATGACAACGGCATATATTGCTTTAGGCAGTAATTTAGACAAGCCTCGAGCGCAGCTCGACTGGGCATTGCGCGCCCTTGCCTCACTCAAAAACAGCCAATTGTACCAATATTCGAGCTATTACCGTAGTGCTGCGCTATTATCAAAAGATAATCCCACGCCACAGCCAGATTATCTCAATGCCGTGGCAGTGCTAAAAACCCAGCTTGTGCCTTTGGATTTACTCGATGCCTTACAAGCACTGGAAAACCAAAGAGGGCGGCGGCGTGATGTTAAAGCATGGTCGGCAAGACCTTTGGATTTGGATATATTACTTTACGGGGATTTGCAGTTGGATAGCCCACGGCTCAAAATTCCGCATCCGCAAATGTATCAGCGAGATTTTGTTTTATATCCTTTGTGCGAATGTGAACCTAAATTGATTTTACCCAATGGACAGCGCTTGGCTGACTTGTGTGCCACACCTGCCAAGCAATTGAGTCAATTATCATGAATATGCTTATTTTCTTTATTTTTATTGTTAGCACTTCGCTGACTTATGCGACAGAAGAGACGGTTGCCAAACAAATTCGCGAGGAAATCAATATTGCTACACAAGCGCTAGCAAGGATTGATGCACTTGAGCAACCAGAAGAGGAAATCAAATTATTAAGGCGCTTAGCAGATGCTTATGAGCAAGCAGGTAATTATGCCAAAGCCTTGGTTTTTTATCAGCGTTCTTATGAACAACAAAAAAACCTTATCGAAGCGCCTCAGGCTTTAGATAAAGCCGATTTATTATTAAAATTGTGCAACACCTCATGGCGCGTCAGTGATTTAGAACCGGCCCTAGATTATGGACTGCAAGCACTGCGGATTTATGAACATAGCACCAATAGTAAAGGCGTGGCTGAAACCTTACACAACATTGGCATTGTCTACGATTATTTAGGCGCAAAAACCAAGTCATTGAACTATCACAAACGCGCGTTAGCGCTGCGCAAACAACTCGGCGATCAAAAAGGCATTGCCGATTCGCTCAATAATATTGGCATCATTAAACACCAAATGGGCGAGCATGAAACCGTGTTGCAATATTATCTTGAATCCCTAGAAATTCGGCGCAAAATCAACGACCAAGCTGGGGTTGCCTCTTCTTACAATAATGTCGGTGTCTTATACAACATCTTAGGAGAATACGATAAAGCTTTGGATTATTATCAGCGCTCTTTAACCCAACACCGGGATTTAGGGGATAAATACGAAGCGGCGAATAATCTCAACAACCTTGGCGAGGCACTCATTTATAAACAAAATTACTCTGCTGCCCTGACTTATTTGGAACAAGGACTAGCCCTTGCCAAAGAAATTGATGCCAAAGATATTGTTCGGGAAAATTATTTGTTTTTATCCAAATTTCATCAAGCCCAGGATGACTATAAAAACGCGCTGGCTTATTACCAATTGTCAGTCGAATTAGATAAGGATATTTCCAGCGCTGACATCAAGCAAAAAACTGCCGACTTACAAGCCAAATACCAAACGGAAAAGAAAGAAAAAGAAATTGCCCTGTTGCGTAAAGACAATGATATTAAGCAATTGCAACTGACCAAACAAACCTTGATTCAGCGCTCTTTTATCGGCGGAATGGTGCTTTCGTTATTGGTATTATTTTTTATGCTTAACCGCTATCAAATCAAGAAAAAAGCCCATGAGCAAATCAGCCTAGAAAAAGATAAATCCGATAAATTATTACAAAACATTTTACCGAATAAGGTCGCGGCGGATTTGAAAGAAAAAGGCTATACCTTGCCCGAGTCCTTTGAGCAAGTCAGTGTGTTTTTCTCCGATATTGTCGGCTTTACCAAAATTTCCTCCGAACTTGACCCCAAAGTCTTGATTCAAGAACTCAATACCTTGTTTACCGCTTTTGATAATATTATCGAAAAAAACCAATGTGAACGGATTAAAACCATCGGCGATGCTTATTTTGCCGTCTGTGGTATTCCCGACAAAAACCCCGAACACGCCGAGCGCATGGCACAATCAGCGATTGAAATCATGAATTATCTATACGAGCATAACCGTGATGCCAGGATAAAATGGCAAATTCGGGTCGGCATTCACACAGGGCAAGTAGTCGGCGGCGTTGTCGGGGTGAAAAAATATATTTATGATGTCTTTGGTGACACCATCAACACCGCCTCACGGATGGAATCCAACTCCGAGCCGATGCGGATTAATATTTCTGAATCCACCTATAATCACATCAAAGGCAAATATGATTGCGAATATCGCGGCTCGATTGAAGCCAAAGGCAAGGGTAAGTTAGATATGTATTTCTTGAGTACAACACACTATAAAACTTAAAACCGCTATCACCAACACGGCTATGGACAATCAATGATTTGTTAACCACTCGGGTAAATCTAGTAAACTAGACCAGCATTCGTTGGGTTTGCAGGCCAGCAATTGCTCACGACTGTGGGTTCCATAATCCACTGCAATGGTGGTGACACCTGCGGCATTGCCCATGTCCATATCAAAACTGGTATCACCTATCATCAGGGTTTTTTCCGCAGGCATGTTAAATTCTTGCATCAATTCCATCAACATCAAAGGATCGGGCTTAGAACGGGTTTCTTCAGCACTGCGACTGGCAGAAAAATAAGCCTTTAATCCGGCCTCCTGAAAAGAACGCTCTAAACCACGTCGGCTTTTCCCTGTGGCAACAGCAAGGGTGTAGCCTTGTTGTTTTAAGTTTGGAATCAATTCGTTAATACCTGCGTATAAAGGCGGCTTGATGTCAGAATTAAAAAAATGATGCCGATAACGATCGGTCAACAGTTTGTGTTGTGCCATGCTGTCTTCTGGGTACAACTGTGCTGCCGCCTCCGCCAGTCCTAAACCAATTTGTTGGCTGATATGTTCAGCATCACGCATAGGCAATCCGAGATCTTGCATCGCGGCTTGAAAACAGTGAACAATTTTTCCTGCTGAATCCATCAGCGTGCCATCCCAATCAAAAATTAATAATTGGTAACGGCTGTTATCTGCATTAGTCATGGGCATCCTTTTTCGCCATTAATGGTTGCATCGCCCGCGCGAGGCTTTTAAATAATTGCGGATGTTCCGCTTCTTGGCTCGCAAGTAATTGCTTCATTGCCTCACGTTGGGTCGGTTTGGTAAAACACGCTGGGCAACTGTCAGGAATCACAGGCAAGCCTGCATTGTCGGCAAAACTGGCTAATTGACGTTCGCGAACATAAACCAAGGGGCGAATCACGCGCAAATCACCGGCTTCAATGGTGTAATGGGCTTTCATGGTATTTAAACGCCCACCATGAAACGCCGACATTAAAAAACTCTCAGCCAAATCATCCAAATGTTGCCCCAGCACCAGCACGTTATAACCCTGTTCCCGAGCGGTGCGATACATAATCCCACGCTTAACCCGGGCGCAATAAGAACAAAATGAATCACCTTTCATTTGTTGCTTGGCTTGCGCAACCATGTCTTGCTCATGGTAAAAATAGGGAATATCCAGCGTTTTTAAATAGCCTTTAAGACGTTCGGGGTCAAAACCTGCAATTTCAGGGTCGATGGTCACTGCGCCCAAATCAAACTGCACGGGGGCATAACGCTTGAGATGACAAAGCAGTTGTAAAAGGGAAAGCGAGTCTTTACCACCGGATAAACCCAGCAATAAACGATCACCGTCTTTGATCATCTCATAATCAGCAATGGCGCGCCCTAAAGCACGACGCAAGGTTTTAGGTGGGTTGGCACAAGGGGATTTGGCAGGCATGGTTTTCGCGCTGAAAAAAAGGAGGCTATGATGCCACAGTCCTTGGCTTTGTGCTAGTTGCTTATGGGGCTTACGCGCAGGCTAGGTTTCACTAGGCAGGTGGAAAACCACAAAAACAAATTCCGTGCGTAACCTCATCTAACCATTTGATATATATTATTTTATAGCCATATCTATAGCGCAGTTTTTTCAGCTAAACTTTCTGGGTTATTTTCCCGAAAAATCTCACTTATCTTCGCCTTTTTTTAACCGAGGCTATACAGTTGTCATCAGCAAGGATACAATGCCGCTTAGTCTGAATCCCTTTAGTTTGCTCTGTAAGCATAACTAATGGAGAGTAAGGGATGGAATTGAAGTAAAAACATGATAATAACAGCCTATAAAACTTAAAAAATCAGCTAAGGATTAGCCTTATCTATTCATGTTCAGCACTGACACGATTTTTAGCGTTTGTGCGCTAAAAAGCTTTGGTATTACGTCAGTTATTTAAGATTCCATCTCTCAAGCACAAAATGGGGAAATTTTCTCCTGCGTACAGCGACTCATATGAATGTCTTGGAATAAAGTTTTAAAATGTTTATCGCCCAGAGCCTCGTTACGTACCTTATTGGTACTACCGTTTATGCTGGAGATCTTGGTTGCTGTGGGCTTAACAGGCTTTTTATCCTATTATAATGGACAAAAAGCCGTCAATGATTTAGCAAGGCAATTGCGCACCGAAATCACGGCCAGGATTCAAGATCGCCTCGAAGATTATTTAAGCACACCCCGACAAGTTAATCGTCTCAATGCCAATGCAATTGAGTTAGGGCATGTGGATGTCGATGACAAACAAGGGCGTGAACGCCACTTTTTCAAACAAATTCAAACCTTTCCTTTAATTAGCCACAATTACATGGGCACAGCCACTGGCGAATATTTCGGTGCAAAACGCCTGCTTGATGGCGAATTACAAGTCATGTTTCGTGATGACTCGGGCAGCAATCTCTATTATCGTACCGACAAGCAAGGGCAGCGCTTAGAAAAAGTCAATGAAGCCAGAAACTATGATCCGCGTGAACGTCCTTGGTATCAAGCGGCAGTTAAAGCTGGGCAATCCAGTTGGAGCCAAGTGTATCCTGACTTTACCACCCGTAATCTTGCCATTACTGCTGTTCATCCTATTTTTGATACGGAACAACAATTACAAGGGGTCTTAGGCTCCTCTTTAATTTTTGCCTGGATGGGCGATTTTCTCAGTCAATTAGAAATCGGTAAAACGGGACAAACCTTTATTATTGACAGAAACGGTTTATTGATTAGTAATTCAACCCAAGCCCCTGTGGTGCGCAGCAATAATGCCGGGAAATTAGTCCGTGTGCCCGCCATTGAAAGCGAAGACCGAGCCATTCGGGTTGCCGCAGCATACTTAGGTAAAAAAATTGATTTACAACAACTCGATAATGCGGCTCAATTAGATTTTGCCTTGGACGAAGAGCGCCAATTTTTACAAATCACGCCCTTACAAGGCAATGTCGAGTTAGACTGGTTGATTGTGGTGATGGTGCCAGAATCGGACTTTATGGAACGCATTAATGCCATTACCCGCACCACCTTATATTTATTTCAAGCTGCGCTGATTTTAGGCTTATTTGGCGGTATTTTAACCTCACGCTGGGTGATTCAACCGATTCAACGCTTGAATGAAGCGGCTAAATCACTTTCGCGAGGCGATTGGCAACAAAAAGTCCCGGTTTCCCGCGAAGACGAATTGGGCGAGTTGGGCAGCTCTTTTAACAGCATGGCAGAACAATTACGCGAAAGTTTTGCCAAGCTAGAAAAGAAAAACCAAGATTTACAAAAACTCGATCAACTTAAAGACGAATTTTTAGCCAATACCTCGCACGAATTACGCACGCCGCTAAATGGGATTATTGGTTTAGCAGAATCTTTGTGTGATGGTGCAGCAGGGCCTTTAAATGAGGCACAACGCAATAACTTGTTGATGGTGGCACAAAGCGGACACAGACTCACCAATCTAGTCAACGATATTTTAGACTTTTCTAAACTCAAACATAAAAACCTGGCCTTACAACTAAAAGCGGTGGGCTTACGAGAAATCACCGAAGTCGTGCTGACGTTAAGCAATTCTGTGGTCGGTGAAAAACCGCTGAAACTCATCAATGATATTTCTGCTGATTTACCCGCCGCCTATGCTGATGAAGGACGTTTAGAGCAGATTTTACATAACCTGGTCGGCAATGCGATCAAGTTTAGTGATAAAGGCGAAGTGCGCGTCAGTGCGCGCTTATTAAAAGGCAGCTCCCCAAGCTTACGTGTCAGTATTCATGATACGGGCATCGGTATTCCCGCTGATAAACTCGATAATATTTTCCAATCTTTTGAGCAAGTTGATAGCAGTGCTAGCCGCGCCTACGGTGGCACAGGTTTGGGGCTGACGGTGACCAAACAACTGGTTGAATTACACCAAGGCAAAATCGGGGTGGAGTCTATTGAAAATCAAGGATCAGAATTTTATTTCACCTTACCTGTTGCCAGTGATAAGACTGAAAAAGCCGAACTCAGCACGCTGTCGGTCGAACAAATACAAACCAGTGATTTGCGTACCCAACCCATTCCTACCCAACAACCGGATGAAAGCATCACCGGCAATGATCGGCAATTTAAAATTTTAATTGTCGATGATGAGGAAATTAATCTCCAAGTCTTGGTTAATCATTTGTCTTTACAAAACTACCATGTCACCGAAGCAAATAATGGCATGTCCGCTTTGGAAATTGTTCACCAAGGTTTTCGCCCTGATATTATCCTTTTGGATGTGATGATGCCTAAAATGACTGGCTATGAAGTCTGTCGGCGTTTACGCAAACATTACCCCGCCAATGAACTCCCCATTTTGCTACTGACCGCTAAAAACCAAGTGACTAACTTAGTCGAGGGCTTAAATGCGGGGGCGAATGATTATTTAACCAAACCGGTGTCAAAAAACGAATTATTGGCGCGCTTGCAAACCCATTTACAACTCAGCCATATCAATATCGCCTACGGGCGTTTTGTCCCTCATGAGTTTATTCAACTGATGGATAAACAAAGCGTGGTTGATGTCTCGCTCGGCGATCATGTCGAAAAAGAAATGTCGATACTATTTTCAGATATTCGCGGTTTTACCAGTATTTCTGAGAGCATGACCCCACAAGAAAATTTTGATTTTATCAATGCTTACTTAAGCCGTATGGAACCGATTATTGGTAAATACGATGGCTTTATTGATAAATATATCGGTGATGCGATCATGGCCTTATTCCCATCTAGCGCCGATAAAGCCGTGCAAGCAGCAATTGGCATGTTATTGCGTCTACAAGAATACAACACCACCCGTGGTCGCCCAGGCCGCCCAGTATTACGCATTGGCATTGGTTTACACACAGGTTGGTTAATGCTCGGTACGGTCGGTGGACAAAACCGCATGGATGGCACGGTGATTTCCGATTCGGTGAACTTGGCTTCACGCACTGAGGGCTTAACCAAAGTTTATGGTACAGCCTTATTGATTACCGCCCGTACTTACCAATGCTTACAAGATCCTAGCTGGTATCATATTCGCGTCATTGACCGCGTGCGGGTTAAAGGAAAAACAGAACCAGTCATTGTTTATGAAGTTTTTGATGCTGACGAACCAGATGAAAAAGCCCTCAAACTCAAAACCCTAGAAGAGTTTGAGCAAGGCTTCCAACACTATCACCACGATCAACACACCGAAGCCTATCTATGTTTCCAAAAAGTATTGGCGATTAATCCTGGTGATAAAGCTGCGCAAGTATATTTAGAACGGTGTGAACAAGAACAAAACTTATAACATTTCTTGAACTGATGTGATGCACTCAACAGGTTTTTATCATAATACTGTGGTTTAGCCTTTGCCTAACATCCGTTATTTAAACACCCAAAGGAGCTACCCTCATGACCTATAAGAAAAAATTATTTACCCCCGTCGCTATGGCTTTGCTTGTCAGCAGTATGGTGTCATTCAACCCTGTCTATGCGGAATCACCGAGCATGGATGACTTAAAAGCGACGATGAAAAAACAATTGGATTTGATGAAGCCTGAACTTAAAGACAAAGTACAAGGTTTATCTCCCGATACCAAAATGCTCATTATGTCCATTTTAGCCATGCATAACCGTTATAGTGATAAAGCCACTTTGCGCCAAGTCATGTTAGAAGTATTGCAAGATTATCAAGGCATTGTCATGGGTATCATGACCGACAGTTCAGAAATGGCCGCCGATAGCGCCAGACGACTTGCCAATCACCGTATTCCTATGGGCGGTTTATTGCCTTACATGGGGATGGAAAATATCACCGATGAACGCTTAGCACTGCTTGAGAGCTTTAACGATGCTGTCGAGGGCAATGCCATCAAATTGGCAAAAGCTGCCGATGCCGATGACATGACCCAAGCGGCAAGTTTATTAGCACCGATTACCTCCGGTTGCGTCGCCTGCCATGAGACTTTTCGTAACAAACCTCTAGGTGCATCTGATTTATTAAAATAATGATATGACGCGAAGGCTAAATACCATTAGAGAGGTGGAAAACCACCCTATTGTGATAAAAACTGGCTTAATGCGTCACAACAATAAAAATAATTAGCAGTTCTTTATGAACTGCTACCCCAAAAAGGAGAAGAGGATGAAATGGGCTATCAGCCTTTTAGGCACGACATTATTATCTTTAGGCACACCGACACAAGCCTTTGCTGTAGATGATTCAAGCTATGAGCAACGCCTAGAATTATCGAATAAAATCAAAAGAATGCGCAACGTCAGAAAGCAAGTCCCCATTCCTGTCCCGGCGGGCTTATTTGGGATTTATGCTTTCCCTGAAAAAGGGCAAGGTGTGGCAGGGATTAATTATCAACATTATGAATTTAGCGGTCTGTTACAAGGGCGCGATTCGGTCTCTGCACCCACCGTCGTTACCAGCGTCAGTAACCGTTTTTTTGGCGCGCCAGGGCAACCACCAACACTGCGCGTCGTCCCCAAACAAGCCTCAGCCGATGTGGTTTTTCCTTATGCCAATTTTACCATTAATGACAAAATGTCCTTGGTGGCACTCGCGCCTTTAATTAGCAAACGTACCGAGCTAGAAACCTTTGCTGGTGGTGGTGGCAGCAATAGTTTGGGCACAGTCACCGTTAAAGCTAAAGGCTTAGGCGATATTAAAATGGGCACGATTTTTAAGGCTTATAACAGCAAAAACAATAAGCATAATGTACTCATTGATGCGGTCATCAGCGCCCCGACAGGCAGTATCAAAGAAGAAGACACACAATTAACCCCGGCAAACACCTACAAAAAAGCCCGTTTAGCCTATGGAATGCAACTGGGTTCTGGTACTTGGGATGCGCTTTTAGGCGTGGTTTATTGGGGCAAATATAAGCAATGGGGCTGGGGGGCACAATACCTCAGCACTTTGCCATTGGAGAGCAAAAATAGCCAAGGCTGGCGTTATGGCAATAAACACGAAGCCACTGCTTGGCTCACCTATGAATGGCAACCACGCCTCGCCAGTTCTGTGCGTGTACGTGGAGAAACACAAGGAACAATCAAAGGCATCGACCCGAAAATATTTGGACCGGGTTTGGGCGCGAATCCTGAAAATTATGGTGGTGAAAAGGTTGAGCTGTCGCTGGGGATTAATTGGATGGTGGCTGTCGCCAACAATATCAGCTTGGAATTTTCCAAACCTATTTATCAAAATCGCCACGGTGTTCAGGCTGAACACGATTACAGCTTATTCTTTAGCTGGCGTTCAGGGTTTTTCTGATAAAACATAAGGCGGGCACACGCTCGCCTTAGTCATTTGTGTTCTGAGCCTAAAGCTTAGGCACTCGAATCATTTGTCCGGGATAGACTTTATCGGGATCTTTAATCACTTCCCTGTTTTCCTCAAACAGGGCTTGATATTTGTTCCCATCACCATAGAAATGCTGCGCAATTTTCCATAGAGAATCCCCACTTTGAATTTGATAAAACTGGCTTTCAATGCCATTGTTTTCTTCAGTTTCTTCCGACGTTTCTACTGGGCTTTCTACGCTTTCTACTTCTACTGCTTCTGTGGGCGTTGCTATGACTGTTTCTGCTTCAGCAACGGGTGCTGTGGTCGCCTCAACTTCGACTTCAACTGCTTCATCCGGTTTTGTTGTATTCATATCTAAAAGCGTTGCAGGTGCAAATTCTGGTACTTTTAAGTGGTAAGCATTGACCTTATCAATGCCCTCAACATTGCCTGCTAATAAAATCGCTTTTTCTTTGATTGCCATCGCATCACATTCACCAAATAAATCAGCACGCGTATCATAGATTTCAACTTTTAGATTACGTATTTGATTGTCTAGTTCTTCGGCTAACATGGATTGAATATCATCAACGTCCACCCCGCCTTTAAAAAAGTTGAATAAGCCCATAATTACTCTCCCGTTTGAATATGTCTAAGCGATTAGAAACAACATGATAACGCATATTATCTATCAGCAGTGCTTTGGCAACATAGACTCTTAGCTCTAATCTACACATAAGGGCTTGTTAAAAAACGCAGATAGATCCTAGCATTTCGTATCATACGAGCTATCGTTTGTACTTGTTCCAGAAGAAATTGGGGGTTGGGTAATATGGTTTAGAACCTGTAAGCCAGCGCTATCCCGCCCAAGACCACTACTAACCATGCCCATAGTAAAACACGCCAAAGCAGTGGCGCTTCTTTAAGGCGCATAAAATAGTCAATAATCAACTCGGCCTTGAGCCATGTGAATAAGACTATCCACCAGAGCAAGCTTTGTCCGGCCAATTGCCATGAGAATAGGGTTAAAACTAACAGTATGACCCAAATGCGGGTGCTGGTATCAAAGTACATATAAAAGCGGAAATAAAATAACCCAAACTAAATCGACCATGTGCCAATAGGCCGCCCCGGTTTCAATGCCTGTGTAATTATCAGCACTGTAACCACCTCGGCGGTTTTTTAGCCAGATAGCAACAATAATCACCATCCCCAATAACACATGCATGTAGTGAAAAAAGGTCATAGACCAGTAGAACATGAAAAAAGTATTGCTACTTAAACGAAAACCTTCTTGGTATTTGCCCCAAAACTCAATACTTTTAACCACGACAAAGCCCATGCCCATGGCTAAGGTTGCCAGTAAAAAAAAGCTGGTTTTTTGCCGTTGGTTTTTAGCAATGCTTTGCACCGCTTGAACAACAAAATAGCTACCAGTAATCAGTAGTACCGTATTGAATGCGCCAAAGCTGGGGTCTAGGGCGGCTTGGCTGCTGGTGAATAAGTCGAGATTGAAACGACGGCTAATGGCATAGCTTAAGAAAAAAATACCGAACACAACCAGTTCGGCATAGATGAAAAACCAGATGGCTAAATCGCCAGATAAATGTTTTTTTTGCATTAGGATCAAACCTGACAGGTGGTTAAACCTGTCAGGTAGTGGCTGTTATGCTGACGGCTCAGCGACAGCATCACCATCTTTATCTACAAAGAAGCTGACCAAGTAGACAATCAAACCAATGAGGAATACTAAGCCTGCGACTTCACGCATCCAATAGAAAATGGCTATCTTATCTTGTACCACCATAAAGCTTTGGGGCACATCAGCCATCCGTTGCATATAGGTTTGTAAAATACCCGCAGCGGTGAGGAATAAGGTGATGAAGGTCATGGAGACAGTCATGAGCCAAAATGACCACATTTCGACCACTTGCGCCTTATTACTGTTAGCAACGCGTCCACGCATCATCGGCATGGAATAGGAAATGATGGTTAAAACAATCATCACATACGCACCATAAAAGGCCATGTGTCCGTGAGCTGCGGTCAGCTGTGTACCGTGGGTGTAGTAGTTCACAGGAGCAAGGGTGTGCATAAAGCCCCAAACGCCAGCGCCTAAAAATGCCATCACAGCTGTGCCTAAAGCCCATAAAGTCGCGACTTTATTTGGGTGTTCGCGGCGACGACGGTTGACCATATTAAAGGCAAACAAGGTCATCATAAAGAACGGAATCGGCTCTAAGGCTGAGAAAATCGAGCCTAGCCATTGCCAATAGGTTGGCGTACCAATCCAATAATAATGGTGTCCCGTACCCAAAATCCCTGTAATCAAGGTCATGGCGATAATGATATAAAGCCATTTTTCGATGATTTCACGATCAACACCTGTGACTTTAATTAAGACAAAAGCAAGAATAGCACCGAGGATCAATTCCCAAACACCTTCAACCCAAAGATGGACAACCCACCACCAGAAATATTTATCTAGGACTAAGTTTTCAGGGTTATAGAATGAGAATAAGAACATCACCGCCAAGCCCGTTAGACCTGTCAGTAACACCATAGTAACGACGGTTTTACGCCCTTTAAGTACGGTCATACCGATGTTGAATAAAAAGCCTAAAGCGACAATGACAATACCGATTTTAGTTACCAAAGGTTGTTCTAAAAACTCACGTCCCATGGTGGGTAAAATACTATTGCCGGTCATTTGTGCCAAACCTGCATAAGGCACGAGTAAGTAACCTACAATGGTCAACGCCCCAGCAACCAAGAATACCCAAAATAGGACTTTGGCAAGTAAGGGACTATAGATTTCCCGTTCGGCTTCTTCGGGTACAAGGTAATAGGATGCCCCCATAAAGCCAAACAACAGCCAGACGATTAAGAGGTTGGTGTGTACCATCCGCGCGACATTGAAAGGAATCGCAGGAAACATAAAATCGCCAATCACATACTGCAAGCCCATGATAAGCCCGAACAGTATTTGCCCGACGAAAAGGCCAATGGCTGCAATAAAATACAGCTTGGCGATAGATTGAGATGAATAAGGCATATCTGCGCTCCTTAACCTTGAATATTCGGTGGCCAATTATTGGTGTCGATTTCTGATGTCCATTTCAGGAATTCAGCGACATCATCGAGTTGTTCATCGGTTAAGTTGAACTGCGGCATACTGCGCCGCCCAGGAATGCCCTCAACAGGACGACCTTTAATAAAGCCTTTAATGGCTTCTTTACTTTTGCCAAAGCGGACATAAACATTGCCAAGCTCTGGAGCAAAATAAGCCCCTTCACCCAGTAAGGTATGACAGCCGATGCAATTATTTTCTTCCCAAACTAATTTGCCCCGCACCACTTGTTCAGTGAGGTTTTCGCGATTATCCCGTTTGGGGATTTCATTATTGACCGTATCAAAGGTCAAGACGAGGAATAAGAGGAGGAAAAAAACCGAACCTCCGATATAAATATTCCGCGCCATGCTCTTGGTAAACACTTCCGCCATCTGCATTGCTCCTAAAATACCAAGCTTTATTACTTGATAGGCTTAGTTTAGGGGAGTGCTGATAAAAAAGCGTTGATCCAGATCAAGTGCTAAACATTCATATCATCAATTGCTTAGCTGTGTTGACAAGCTGATAGTCATAATGGAGGCGAAAGCTTAGTTCCGCTTCCATTATGCTTACATACCTGATGTTACGCAAAGGCTTCTTTTTCTGTCTTAAGGGCAGAAAAAACCGCCATTGCTGCACGGCTAAGCTTCACTAGGCAGGTGGAAAATCACACGATTGTGATAAAAACCGGCTTAGTGCGTCACATCAATTACATACCTGATTGTGTTGTCGTCGTTGATGCCGCTTGGAATTGATAAGAGGAGAAATCATCCCAACTCATTGCCAGCGGATTTTGGAAAGCATTATGTAGCGCATGAATCATATTCATCGGCGTAAATGCCATCACCGTTTGCACTGACAGCGGTGTAGAGACAAACAACTGACTGGTAATCGCTGGGGTGAAGTAGGTACGCATATCATACACACTCATGTCATCATGGTTATACAAGGCAACTTGTTGCTTGATTTGAATCGAGTGCGGTGCTTTCCACAAAATCACATTGGGGAAAGAGGCGAGCCAGTTGCCCCCAGTATCTGCCATCACCGTTTGCGTGCCAATCTCAGCACCATGATCATCGAATAAAACCACAGTCATGGTCGTACCCGGTGCGACCGAGCCACTGAACACAGGCGAGACGGGCAAAGGTGGCAATTCAAACTGAATATCCCCATTAGGCCAGTAGTAACCGTAGTCGGTTTCCTCGGGGCGATCAATGCCAGTGCGGGCATCACGCTCCGCCATGTTGAAAATGATTCGGTCGCTAACAAGATCCTGTCCAGGGGTGATGTAACGATCATCGCCTAAGTGGATACCTTGTTGTGGTTGCGGTTGTGGTGGTATTTTTTCAACCTTCACTACATTGGTATCATCGTTTTGGTTGTTATCCAAACGTTGTTCGCTAATTTGCTCACCTGCGGCAGAGACTGTGCCGATATTGGTAATTTCTTCACCATTAACGAGGTTATCTGCCACAGTTGCCGTTACAGTCACTGTGATGCTTTCACCTGCGGCTAAGCCATCGAGTTTCCAGCTAATCAGCCCATTTTCAGCATTAATGACACCGCCGTGAGTGACGCTGACAATTTGTAGCTGTTGGGGGTCAAAGCGATCATTAACGAGGAACTGACTTTGACCATCACCCAAGCCTTGATTGCTAATCGTTAACTCATAACTCAAGGTTTGCCCGGGCTTGACTTGATCTTCGCCGTCGGTTTTGACAATCACATAATCGAGCGGATGTACCAGTTTATTGGTATCACTGTCGGTATTGTCGTTGACATCGCTGTCATCGCCGTTTTGATCGGTAATCGTCACCACGTTGGTGAATTGATCCCCCTGTGCATCGGCTTTTACTTGGGCATGAACACTTAAGTGTTTATCGAAATTCGCGGGTAAATTACTTAAGTTCCATGTGATAGTGCCCAATGGATTCACCGTACCACCATCACTGACCGCAATAATTTCCAAGACATCAGCGGGGAAATTATCCACTACGATCACATTACCGCCTTGTCCATCACCATGATTACCAACGCTAATTTGATAGCGCAGTTGTTGGCCAGGTACGACTTGGCTCAAACCATCGTCTTTGCTGACATGATAATCGGCTTTACCTTCAGGTTTTGGATCTGGATCCGGTTTGGGTTCTGATACAGGAATCAAACGGAAATCAAGATCATTGCGTTGTTCACCGACACTGAGACTAAAATGTTGTTTAGCATCCGTATCCGTTCCCAGTTCGAAGCCCTCGGGCAGGGTGTCAATATCTAAGTTGAGACGATACTTACCTTCGGTCAAACTTAAGAACTCATAACGCCCATTGACATCGGTTTGAGTGGTTTGAATGATGTCATCAGCGGTATCAAACAGCCCATCTTTGCCCGCTTCCGTTAGCGTCAGGCGAATACCTTGAGAGCCTAACTCACCAATATTGGCTAAGCCATCCAGATTCTGATCTTCCCAGACCAAATCACCAATGCCACCCAAAGGCTCTAAGCCAAAATCAATATCGTCATTGCGCTGATTGCGATCTAAGCTCAATACCTGGATTAATTGGTCTTGTGCCAAGCCCTCTGGCAAACTGTCTTGCCCTAAGGTAACGCTATAATCACCCTCTGGCAGCGCATCAAAGCTGTAATGCCCTAGGCTGTCGGTGACGGTGGTACGAATCACATCATCTGCCGTGTTTGGAATCCCGTCTTCACCAAAGCTACGCAAGGTGACGGTGACACCACTTAAGCCGATTTCATCAGCATCTTGCAGCCCGTTACCATTGCTATCTAACCAAACCAAGTCACCAATTTGACCTTTGTCTTCACTGAGACCAAAGTCTAAACTGCTGATGTCTTGGTTTGTACCTAAGTTGATATTGACACTGCTTGGGGTGGTCGAACTTAAGTCAGAAATTACTGTGACTTGATATAAGCCTTTATCCAGCCCATCAAACAGGTATTCGCCATCAGCGTTGGTGCGGGTTTGGCTGATGACATCATCGGCTGTACCTAAGAGACCATCTTCACCGGCATCGCGTAATTGCACTACGACTTCAGACAGGCCTTGCTCATCGGCATCTTGCACGCCATCACCATCAGTATCGAGCCAAACTTTATCACTGACACTAGAGCTGGAAGTTAGCCCAAAGTCAGCGGTGAGGATAGATTTTTTGCTATCGAGTTCTACATCGTACAAATAAGGTGTACTTAGCTCATTGTCGCTATTTAAGCTGACTTGATATAGACCTAGCGGTAAATCATCAAAGTGATACACGCCGTTAGCATCGGTGCGGGTGGTTTTTAACACGTCGTCATCCGTACCTAAAATCCCATCTTGACCAGCATCACGCAAGGTCACTTGCAGATTGCCAAGACCGCGTTCTCCAGCATCTTGAACACCATTGGCGTTATCATCAAACCAGACCTGATCACCGATGCTGGTGACATCATTCAGCCCAAAGTCGGCGCTTAAGTTGTTTTCACCAGCTTTTAAGTCCACTTGGAACTGTCCGGCTGTGGTCAAGGTGGCGTTGGTATCAATACTGACTTGATACTCACCGGCTAATAAACCATCAAAGACATAGTTGCCGTTAGCATCGGTTTGGGTGCTGCGAATCAGATCATCTGCGGTATTAAAAATACCGTCAGCACCTGCGCCGCGTAAGTTGACATCAATGCCAGCCAAACCGCGCTCGCCTGCGTCTTCAATACCATCGCCATTGCTATCTAACCAGACCCGATCGCCGATACTGGCACTGCTGCTCAGACCAAAATCAGCATCCCAGTAAGATTGCCCTTTATCCAAGCGGACTTGTAAGTTAGCCGCGGTGGTCAATGGCAAAGCGGGGTCAACAAAGACGACATAATCGCCTGTTGGCAAGGCATCAAAGACATAGAAGCCCTGCGCGTCGGTGGTGGTACTTTGTAGATCATCATCTAGCGTACCTAAGATGCCATCCGCCCCGGCTGAGCGTAAGTTGACATCAATGCCAGCCACACCGCGCTCGCCTGCGTCTTGAATGCCATCGGCATTGCTATCGAGCCAAACTCGGTCACCTAAACGCTGTTGATGACTAATACCAAAATCAGCATCCTTAAAGCCATTGCTATCTAAGTTGACCTCATAACGCCCCACAGTGCTCAAACGCTCGCTAGCGCTCAAGTTATCGGTGAGCAAGGTAACTTGGTAATCGCCTAACAATAAATTATCAAAATGGTATAGCCCATTGCTGTCAGTTTTGGTACTTTGAACCAAGTCATCTGCGGTATTAAAGACCCCATCAGCCCCGGCTTCGCGTAGCTCAACGTTCATTCCAGCAAGACCGCGTTCATTCGGATCTTGCACGCCGTCGGCATCGCTATCGAGCCAGACGGTATCGCCAATGCTGGCGCGTGGAATGATGCCAAAGTCCGCATCATTGTATTGCTCACCTGCGCCCAAGTCTTTTTGTACTTGCGCTGGGGTGCTTAAATTGCCGTTATCTGCAATAGAAACTTGATAGTTGCCTTTAGGCAGACTATCAAAGCGGTATTGTCCTTGCGCATCGGTGGTAGTAGTAACTAAAACATCATCCGCTGTACCTAAAATGCCATCATTGCCGGCATCACGTAAGCTCACTTCAACCCCAGCTAGACCGACTTCGTCTGGGTCTTGAATGCCATCGGCATTGTCATCTGACCAAACCGTATCGCCAATGCTCGCCACGGTTTTAATCCCGAAATCAGCATCGGTGATGGTTTGTCCTTTGCTCAAGCTCACCGGTAAGTCGGCTGGCGTGCTTAAATCATGTTGCTCATCAACCGAGACCACATAGTCACCCGGTTGCAAATTATCAAAATAATATAAGCCTTGCTCATTGGTTTTCACCGTGAACAGTTCATCATCTGGGGTATTTAATATCCCGTCAGCTCCTGCACTACGCAAACTGACATCAACACCGGCAAGACCGGGTTCATCAGCATCTTGAACTCCATCACCATTGCTATCTAACCAAACACGGTCGCTAATGGTCGCGACATCAGTCAAACCGAAGTCCGCCGAGCGCACCGCTTGCCCCGTGCTTAAGTCCACTTGATATGACCCCACGGTGGTTAAGTTACCATCCGTATTGACAGACACCTGATATAAACCTGCGCTTAAATCATCAAACAAATACAAGCCTGTGGCATCGGTTGAAGTAGTGCTAAAGACATCATCAGCGGTATTTAACAGCCCATCAGCGCCAGCATATTGTAAGCTAATGCTGACATTGGATAAGCCGCGTTCACTCGCATCTTGAATGCCATCGGCATTGCTATCAAACCAGACATAATCGCCAATCGAAGCAAGGCTATTAATACCAAAGTCGGCATCGAGATAAGTCTCGCCTGCAGACAATTCAACGCTGAACTGCTCCGGCGTGGTTAAGTTTTGCTCGGTGAGCACAGAGACTTGATAGACATCAGGGCTGAGACCGTCAAAGCGGTATTGACCTTGGTTATCAGTTGTGGTGGTTTTAAGCACATCGTCAGCCGTACCTAAGACACCATCAGCACCAGCAGCACGCAGATTAACTTTAATATTGCCAACACCGACTTCATTCGGGTCTTGAACCCCGTCGCCATTGCTATCGAACCAAACCGTATCGCCAATGCTGCCGGCTTGTTTGAGACCAAAATCGGCATCATCCATTTGTGTGCCAGCTTGCAAGTCAACAATGACACGGCTTGGGGTGCTTAAATCATTATCCTCATCGACTGAAACTTGATAACGGTTAGGGCTTAGATTATCAAAATGATACAGCCCATCTTTATCCGTTTCTGTCGTGGTGATAATGTCATCATCTGTACCCAGCACACCGTCTTCACCAGCATCACGCAGGCTCACAGTGACACCTTCAACCCCAGGTTCATTCGGGTCTTGGATCCCATCGCCATTTTCATCCAACCAAACCCGGTCACCAATGCTGGCAACCGCACTTAAGCCAAAGTCAGCAATGAGGTTTTCACTGTTCGCTGGCAAGTCGATAGTAAACTGATCCGGCGTGGTCAAGGGGCTATCGCTGTCGATGGTGACTTGATAAGTCCCAGCACTAAGGCCGTCGAATAAATACAAACCGTTGCTATCCGTAGTCGTGGTTTTAAGCACATCATCCGCTGTGCCTAACACACCGTCAGCGCCAGCATCACGTAAGTTGACGGTCACACCAGAGAGACCACGCTCGCCCGCATCTTGAATGCCATCGGCATTGTTATCAAACCAGACGTAATCACCGATACTAGAGACATTATTCAGTCCGAAATCAGCACTTAAATCATTTTCTCCCGCCTCTAAACGGATATTGAATTGCGCTGCTGTGGTCAACTGTTCAGGGTCAGCATCAATACTGATGAGATAATCGCCTGTGGGCAATTTATCGAATAGATATTGACCATTTTTATCGGTGCTGGTGCTTTGTAGTAAATCATCAGGGGTATTAAATAAACCATCTTTACCCGCACCACGTAAGGTTACTTTGACACCTTCCAAGCCTTTTTCATCCGCATCCTGAATGCCATCGCTGTCGCTATCAAGCCAGACGGTATCGCCTATGCTTTGCTCGGAGCTGATACCAAAGTCGGCGGTCAGCACTGATTCGTTACCAAGGGCAATCTCGTATTGACCAATAGTGGTCAGGGTTTGTCCGCCTGTGAGTACGTCACTGGCAAGGCTGACACGGTAGTCGCCGCTGGTGAGATTATTAAACAGGTATAAGCCGTTGCTGTCGGTTTCGGTGCTAAGGACAATATCGTCAGCGGTGTTGTATACCCCGTCTTGTCCTGCGCCGCGTAGATTCACGGTCGCATTAGCAATGCCTTGCTCGCCCGCGTCTTGTACGCCATCGGCATTGCTATCAAACCAGACATAATCACCAATCGCTGCCAAGGTGCTAACCCCAAAGTCGGCATCTAAGCGCTCTTCACCCAAGTCCAAATTGATATTGAAGCTATCAGGGGTGGTGAGGCTTTGCTCGGTCATCACCGTGACTTGATAGGTATCGGGAGCGAGACCATCAAAGCGGTATTGACCGTTTGCATCGGTCACGGTGGTTTTGAGGACATCATCAGCGGTGTTAAGTACGCCATCAGCGCCTGCGGCACGTAAGTTAATGCTTACGCCTTCGATACCGGTTTCATTCGGGTCTTGCACGCCATCGGCATCAGCATCGAACCACACGGTGTCGCCAATGCTACCGGCTTGTTTGAGACCAAAGTCGGCTTGGTCGACTTGTTGATTCGCCGCCAACACGCCTTGGTATTGCGCGGGGGTGCTCAAATCGTGTCCGTCATCAACCGAGACTTGGTAGAGGCCAGGGGCTAAGGCATCAAAGTGATAGATACCGTTGTCGTCGGTGATAGTGGTTTTGACCACGTCATCGGCGGTGTTCAAGACACCATCGTCGCCTGCGCCGCGTAAAGTGACTTCAACGCCAGAGACACCTTGTTCATTCGGGTCTTGTACGCCGTCAGCGTTTTCATCCAACCAGACGCGGTCGCCAATGCTAGCAAAGGCACTGAGTCCAAAGTCGGCGGTGAGGTTTTGTTCGGCGCTGCCGAGGTCAATGCTGAACTCAGAGGCGGTGGTTAAGGGGCTATCCGTGTCGATGGTGACTTGATAGCGACCGACGCTGAGGTTATCAAACAGATATAAGCCGTCGTTGTCGGTGGTGGTGCTAGAGAGGACATCGTCAGCATTGCCGAGAATGCCATCAGCCCCTGCATCACGTAAGTTGACCGTCACACCAGAAAGACCGCGTTCGTTTGCGTCTTGAATGCCATCGGCATTGGTATCGTACCAGACGGTGTCACCGATGCTGGAGACTTGGTTGAGACCGAAGTCCGCGCTTAAGTCGGTATCCCCCGCCGCCAAGCTAATCGTAAAGCTGGGGTCGGTGGTCAATTGCGTTGGGTCAGCATCAACCGTGACTTGGTAGTCACCGACAGGCAAGTTGTCGAACAAGTATTGTCCGTTGTCGTCGGTGGTGGTGGTTTTGATAACATCATCGGCTGTGCCTAAGATGCCGTCATTGCCTGCGCCACGTAAGTTGACCGTAACACCGGAAACACCACGTTCGTCTGTGTCTTGTACGCCATCGCTGTCGCTATCGAGCCAGACGGTATCGCCAATGCTTTGCTCGGAGCTGATACCAAAGTCGGCGGTCAGTACCGATTCGTTGCCAAGCGCAATCTCGTATTGACCAATAGTGGTCAGGGTTTGTCCGCCTGTGAGTACGTCACTGGCAAGGCTGACACGGTAGTCGCCGCTCACGAGGTTATTAAACAGGTATAAGCCGTTGCTGTCGGTTTGAGTGCTGAGAACCATATCATCAGCGGTGTTGTACACACCGTCAGTTCCTGCGCCACGTAGATTTACGGTAGCGTTGGCAATGCCTTGTTCGCCCGCGTCTTGTACGCCATCGGCATTGCTATCAAACCAAACATAATCACCAATCGCTGCCAAGGTGCTGACACCAAAGTCGGCATCTAAACGCTGTTCACCGAGGTTCAAATTGATATTGAAGCTATCAGGGGTGGTGAGGCTTTGCTCGGTCATCACCGTGACTTGATAGGTATCGGGTGCGAGACCATCAAAGCGGTATTGACCGTTTGCATCGGTAACGGTGGTTTTGAGGACGTCATCAGCGGTGTTAAGTACGCCATCAGCGCCTGCGGCACGTAAGTTAATGCTTACGCCTTCGATACCGGTTTCATTC
>JADGDE010000004.1:0-237986 GCA_016745035.1 Thiotrichales bacterium | reverse complement strand
ACACCAGAAAGACCGCGTTCGTTTGCGTCTTGAATGCCATCGGCATTGGTATCGTACCAGACGGTGTCACCGATGCTAGAGACTTGATTGAGACCGAAATCGGCGCTTAAGTCATCTTTACCCGCTTCTAAACGGATATTAAACGCTGCTGGCGTGGTCAATTGAGCCGGGTCAGCATCAACGCTGATGAGGTAATCACCGGTGGGTAAATTCTCAAACAAGTATTGACCGTTTTTATCGGTGCTGGTGCTTTGCAGCAGATCATCAGGGGTATTAAATACGCCATCGTCACCTGCGCCACGTAGCTTGACAGCCACGCCTTCTAGCCCTTTTTCGTTCGCATCTTGAATGCCGTCGTTATCGCTATCGAGCCAAACGGTATCGCCAATGCTTTGTTGGTTGCTAATGCCAAAATCGGCACTGAGGACGGCGTTTTGTCCGAGGTCAATGTCGTATTGTCCAACCGTGGTGAGGGATTCACCGGTTTTGAGGCTATTGCTAGCAAGACTGACTTGATAACTACCTAGAGGCAGATTATCAAATAAATACAGACCATTGGCATCGGTTTGCTGGCTTTGAATCACATCGTCAGCCGTATTAAGCACGCCATCAGCACCTGCGCCGCGTAGATTCACGCTAGCATTAGCAATGCCTTGTTCGCTCGCATCTTGTACGCCATCGGCATTGCTATCAAACCAAACAGTGTCGCCAATGCGCGAGAGATTGTTGATACCAAAGTCAGCATTGAGATTGCTCGCACCGGCGGGCAATTGAATCGTGACACTCTCTGGGGTGGTTAAGCTTTGATCGGTAACCACGGAGACTTGGTATAAATCAGCGTTTAGAGCATCAAAACGGTATTTGCCTTCATTGTCGGTGGTCGTGGTTTTGAGTACATCATCAGCCGTACCGAGGATGCCATCTTGACCTGCGGCACGGAGATTGACTTGGATGTTTTCAACCCCGGTTTCATTCGGGTCTTGTACGCCATCACCATCGCTATCGAACCAAACCGTATCGCCAATGCTGCTGGTTTGTTTGAGACCAAAATCAGCATCTTCGACTTGTTCACCCGCCTGCAAATCGACATCGACGCGACTGGGGGTGCTTAAGTCATTATTATCATCGACTGACACTTGGTATTTGTCCGGGCTGAGGTTATCAAAATGATAAATCCCCTCTGGGTCGGTGACAGTGGTTGTAAGCACGTCATCTGCGGTATTGAGTACGCCATCAGCGCCTGCATCTCGCAAAGTGACTTCAACGCCAGACACGCCTTGTTCATTCGGGTCTTGTACGCCATCTGCATCACTATCGAGCCAGACCCGATCACCAATGCTGGCAGCGGTTAAACCAAAATCAGCACGGAGGAATTGTTCGCCCGCATCAAGTTTTAATGCCAGTTTATCTGGCGTGGTTAAGGCGCTGCTGCTCTCGACCGAGACTTGGTAATTGCCGGGGGCTAAATTATCAAATAAATAAGCGCCTTGATCATCAGTCAAGGTAGTGCTGAGGACATCATCAGCAGTGTTAAGTAACCCATCAGCGCCAGCGGCTCTTAAGCTGACTTCGACATTGGCAAGCCCGCGTTCATTGCTATCTTGCACTGCGTCGGCATTGGTATCGAACCAGACATAATCGCCAATGCTTGCCACTTCACTGATACCAAAGTCAGCCGTTAAAATGCTTTCTCCATTGGCAAGCGTGTGTTGAAATAAATCCGGGGTAGTTAAGTTGGCTTGATTAGCAACCGAGACTTGATAATCACCTGTGGGTAATTGTTCAAATAAATAATACCCATCGGCATTGGTTTGCGTGCTTTGAGTGGTGTCATCAGGGGTATTAAATACGCCATCACTACCGGCTTCGCGTAAGGTAACGCTGACATTGCCGATACCCCGTTCGCCCGCATCTTGAATGCCATCGGCATTGCTATCGAACCAGACAGTATCACCGATTTGGTGTTGATAAGCGATGCCAAAATCAGCCGTTAATATGGGATCATCTTGTAAGTTAAGCGCGTAATTGCTGACCGTAGAGAGATATTGATTCGCCGCCACCGCATCTGGGGCGATAGTGACCAGATAATTGCCGCTGTTTAGCCCATCAAACAGGTATAAACCATTGGCATCGGTACGGGTGCTGTCTTTGATGTCATCGCCTGTGCCTAAGACACCATCAGTGCCGGCGCGGGTTAAGGTGACTTCAACGCCTGCAATCCCTGTTTCGTTGCTATCTTGAATCCCATCGGCATCACTGTCGAGCCATACCGTATCGCCAATGCTTAAGGTATTCACAATACCAAAGTCAGCTGTTAGGTCGCTAGCACCAGCGGGCAATTGAATATTGAAATTATCAACCGTGGTGAGGGTTTTATCAGTAACCACCGTGACTTGGTATAAGTCGGGGTTAAGGCCATCGAAGAAATATAGCCCATTGGCATCGGTTTTGGTGTTTTTGAGCAGATCATCGCCGCTACCTAAAATACCATCAGCGCCTGCACCACGTAGATTGATGCTGACATTGGCAACGCCATTTTCGCCCGCATCTTGCACGCCGTCGGCATTGGTATCGAACCAAACTGTATCACCGATACTGCTGATTTGATTGAGTCCAAAATCAGCATCAAGGAAGTTTTCGCCCGTGTTTAAGCTGACATCAAATTGTGCTGGGGTGGTGAGGTTTGGACTATTGGCAACAAAAACTTGATAATTGCCTGCATCGAGGTTATCAAATAAATATTGTCCTTGGGCATCGGTTTGGGTTTGGGTGATGACATCATCTGCGCTGTTCAAAATCCCATCAGCCCCCGCTTGGCGTAAGCTGACTTCAATACCAGATAAACCGCGTTCACCCGCGTCTTGCACGCCGTCACTATCGCTATCAAGCCAGACGGTATCGCCAATGCTGCCGATTTCTTTGATACCAAAATCAGCGGTGAGGATTTGCTCGCCGCTAGCTAGGTCTAAGTCAAAACTGCCAGCGGTGCTTAAATCATGACTGCCATCGAGTGTGACTTGGTAGCGGTTAGGTATTAAATTATCAAATAGATATTGCCCATCGGCATCGGTTTGGGTTTGTGTCAGCTTGTCATCGGTGGTATTTAATACGCCATCAACGCCGGCATCGCGCAGCGTCACAGTCATATTACTCAAACCGCGCTCGCCCGCGTCTTCAATGCCATCGGCATTGCTATCAAACCAGACCGTATCACCAATACTACCGACTTGATTAATACCAAAGTCAGCACTTAAATCATCTTTACCATCGGCTAATTGGATGGTGAAGTTATCAGGCGTGGTTAAGTTCGGATTGCTATCAACACGGACTTGGTATGCGCCTGCGAATAAATTATCAAAGCGATATAAACCGTCTTTGTCGGTTTGGGTGCTGCTGATAACATCATCAGGGGTGTTGAGTACGCCATCAGCACCTGCATCAAGCAAGGTGACATTCACGCCAGCAATGCCGCGCTCGTTGGCATCTTGAACGCCATCGCTGTCGCTATCGAGCCAGACGGTATCACCGATGCGGTGTTGGTAACTGATACCAAAGTCGGCGGTGAGGATTTCGGGTGTATCTAAATTAATTTCATAGCTACCGACTGTGGTTAAATATTGATTATTAGCCACGGCATTGCTAGCAATACTGACTTGGTATAAGCCATACGGCAAGGTATCGAACGCATACAAGCCTTGAGCATCTGTCACCGTGCTATCAAGGACATCATCAGCGCTATTGAGTACGCCATCAGCGCCAGCGCCGCGAAGATTAACACCAATATTGGCTAAACCTTGTTCGCTAGCGTCTTGAATACCATCATCATTGACATCCAACCAGACATAATCGCCGATTTTGCCTTGCATACTGGCCAAACCAAAATCGGCATCTAAACGGCTCTCGCCGGCTGCAAGGCTAATATCAAAACTGGCAGCACTGCTGCTGAGCGATAAACCCGCAGGGATGGTGCTATCGACTAAACTCACCCGATAATCAGACGGATTGAGACCGCCGAACAAATATTGCCCACTGGCATCGGTGGTGCGGGTATCAAGGATGTCATCAGCAGTATCAAACACCCCATCAGCGCCAGCGTGGCGTAGTTCGACATCGACGTTAGCAACGCCCGTTTCGGTGCTGTCTTGGAGACCGTCACGGTTTTCATCCAGCCACACGGTATCACCAATCACACCATCGGCATTGTAGCCAAAATCAATGTCTTTACGTTCTTGACCACTGCTCAAGGTCGTGTTGCCATCGCCATAGGTTTTATTCAAACCTTGTAAGGCTGGGGCAGTATCATCGACCGTGATTTGAAACTCGCCCGCTGGCAAGTTTTCAAATAAGTATTTACCGTTGCTGTCGGTCGTGGTGTCGAGTGTAATATTGTCTTCAAGCGTATTGAAATCATTATCAAAACCCGCCCAAACTAATTGTAGGGGAACCCCATCAATGCCTGCCTCAGCGCTATCTTGTTGACCATCACCATTGTCATCCAGCCACAGGGTATCACCGATACTGCCTGTGCCACGGTAACCAAAGTCTAGGGTATTGTCGGTGCTATCAGCGGGTAGGTTGACACGCAAGGAAGTATGATTGCCTGTATTTGGCGTGGTCAATACCATATCAAAAGGTAAAGAATTCTCATCGACTTTGACAAAATAACTACCCGATGGGAGTTGATCAAAGCCATAGATACCATCAACATTTGTCGTTGCACTGGGAGTCGATGTACCGATGACATTGAGTTTCACATTAGGAATCACAGGTTCATCTGCATCTTTGATCCCATCGCCATCAGTGTCATACCAAACCAAGTCGCCTAATTTACTGTCTGAGGGCACAAGGTTAAAACCAATATCGACATCGCGTTTGTTTTCGCTCGGATTAAGCGTAAAGCTGGTACTACTACCGACTGATTCAGCACCTATGGTGGCAATATAACCCGCTGGCGTGGTACTAACCATAGCGTATTGCCCTGCAGGCAAGCCCTCGATTAAATATGCGCCATTGGCATCGGTGGTGGTGGTGTAAGTTAAATTATCGGCACTGGTTGCGAGGTTATTATCGCCACCTGCCCATGCCAGGGTAATCTGAACCCCACTCATGGGCTGTTCAGTGATTTCTTGGATCCCATTACCATTGAGATCTTTCCAAGTGTAATCACCCACGCTGGCATTACGCAGTTGATAACCAAAGTCAGCATCTACATAGACTTGGCTAGCCAGTAAATCAACGCTGTGCGGTATCGTGCCACCAGTGAGGACATAGCCGGTAGGGAAGTCGACATCAGTTTCATCGACCACCACTAAATATTTGGCTTGATAGCGGTTATCAAAGCTGTATTTGCCATTAGCATCCGTGCTTTCGGTGGCTCTTAATTCGCCGGGGTCAGCAACCCCATCACCATTGAGATCTTCATATAGCTGGATATTAATATTGGCAATGCCGCCCTCGCCAATGTCTTGGACACCGTTACCATTGAGGTCATACCAAAGGGTATCGCCAATGCTGGCATTTTCTGGGTCATCAAAGCCAAAGTCGGCATCATTGTGATCTTCGCCTTCGCCTAACGTAACCAACCAAGTCCGCGCTGATGGGGTGTTGGTTGCTGAGGAGGCGGTGAAGTTAGTTAAAACTGGGTTGGTCGCATCGACATTGACCAAATAATTGGTGGTCGGTCCTGTTGAGGCTGCCAGATGTTGGAAGTCATAGTGACCGTTCACATCTGTGGTCAGCGTGGTGATGAAAACATCACCCGCACCCAATTCACCATCAGGGTTATCATCAAAATATAAATCAACCGCAACGCCCGCTAAAGGGGGTTCACCTAACTCTTGAATACCATTGCCATTAATGTCATTCCAAACGTAATCACCGATAGAACCTTCACGGACATAGCCAAAATCAGCTGTATCATACGTATCGCCAGCGGCAATCGTTACTGCTAAAGGCGATGCGCCAATTGTCGCACCAGAGGTGAAAGCGTAAGGCGCGAGTATATCTGCTGTATCACTGACTTCGACTAAATAATCGCCAGCGATTAAAGTATCAAATAAGTAAGCGCCATTGGCATCGGTGGTGTCGTTGCCTAAGAGCGTATCTCCCGGATCTAACGCGCCATCGCTGTTGTTATCGCGATAGAGATTCAGTGTAATGCCACTTAAACCTTCTTCATCATCGCCATCACCTAAGGTGTTATTGAGACCATCGGCATCATACAGTCCATCACGGTTGCGGTCATGCCAGATTAAATCACCGATGCTTGCATTGTTTTGTTGGTAGCCAAAATCAGCCAATTCATAGACTTGGCTATCTGCCAAGGTGACGCTATGCGGAGATGTGCCGCCTGTGCGTCCAAAATCAACCAAAGTGGCATGGGTCTCATCGGTTTCGACCAGATAATTACCCGCAGCTAAACCGGTAAAGCGGTAAGAACCATCGCCTAAGGTATTTTGTGTGCTGAGCAATTCACCCGCATCGGCAATGCCATCGTTATTAATATCGCGGTATAAGTTCACCGGTACGCCAGCGAGTCCGACTTCTAAACCGCCATTTTGTACCCCATCGCCATTTAAGTCACTCCAGACAAAATCGCCAATTTCAGCATCGGCAACACCGCTGTAGCCAAAGTCGGCATCTAAATGATCATCGCCAGCAGCAAGGCTAATCATGGCGGTTGGATCGTTGGAGGTGGTCAGGGTTAAGTTAGTTAAAGCTGCATTGGTATCAGCGACATCAACAAAATAATCCCCAGCTTCTAAGCCATAAAAACGGTAATCGCCATTGGCATCGGTAGTGGTATTTTGGACAAAGGTATCATCACTGCCAGCGTTTGCACCGCCAAAGACACCATCGCCGCCATCTTGATAGAGATTTAAGCTGACGTTGGCAATACCCAGCTCATCATCGGCACTATTTGGGGTATTATCCGCGCCATCGGCATCATAAACCCCATCGGCATTGACTTCGCGCCAGACTTTATCGCCAATACTGCCTTTGCGTTGGTAGCCAAAATCGCCATCTTCGTAAGTTTCACCTTTAGCAAGATTATAGACATGCGGCTGTGTGCCGCTGACCAAGCTATAAGGGGTTAAAACATTATTGGTATCGGTGATGTTGACAATGTATTGTCCGGCGGCAAGTCCTGTGAAGCTATACGCGCCACCGGCTGCGGTGGTGTCTGTGGCAACCACAGTTTCGCCAATATTGATAATGCCGTTGTTATTTTTATCGAGAATTAAATCGACAGTGACATTATCAATCCCAGGTTCTGTACCGCCATTATCAGAGCCATCAGCATTGATATCTTCCCAAACCAAGTCACCAATCGAGGCGGTTTGTTGTTGGTAGCCAAAATCGGCATCTTGATAATCTTGCCCTGGTGTGAGGCTGACATCATGTGGGTCAGTGCCACCGGTGAGGACATAGCCTATGTGTGTGCCAGGGAGGCTATCGACTTCAACGCGGTATTCGCCTGCGGGCAGAGTGCCAAATTCATATAAGCCGCCGCCTGCGGTCAATTGTGTGCCTAGATCCGTTTCATAGCTGCCGTTGTTATCAGCATCTTCCCAAAGATGGACAGTTGCACCATCAATACCGGGTTCACCCGCGTCTTGAATGCCATCCCCATCTAAGTCTTCCCAGACAAAATCACGGATCTTGCCACTGTTGACCATTTGATAGCCAAAATCAGCCACTTCATAAACTTCGGTTGCGGCGAGGTTGACCACATGCGGTTCAGTTCCGCCGGTTAAGACCGCACCTGTAGGCAAGGTAGTTTCATCCACATCAACGATGTATTGATTGCCTGCAAGGTTAGTAAAATTGTATAAACCATCGGCATCGGTGGCTATCGTAACGGCTGTCCCTAGTTCTGAAATGTTGACTGTGCCATCACGGTTGCTATCGATATACAAACGCACATCAACACTTGCTAAGCCGGTTTCATTGTCGGCAAGGGTGAGTGGATCGCCGTCAGCACCATCAGGGTCAAATACCCCATCGCCATCAAGGTCATTCCAAACCAAATCACCAATGGAGGCGGTTTCGGGATCAACATAACCAAAGTCGATGGTATCGCGATTTTCACCGCCTAACAGGGCCGTAACGGTGACATCAGCACCGCCAGTGGTATTGTTAAGGCCTGTGAGGACATTGTTTGTGTCAGTCACACGGACACGGTAATCACCAGACTGAAGTCCCGTGAATTGATAAGCCCCTGTGCCATCGGTGGTTTGGGTATCAACAATCACATCGCCCGCACTAAAATCATTGCTGTTATCCAAGTCTTGATACAGCTCTAAGGTGACATTGCCAATGCCTGTGCCGACTTCATTTTGATCGCCCACGCCATCGGTGTCTAACCAAACATAATCGCCGACAACCGCTTGTTGTTGGTAACCAAAGTCAGCATCATCAAAATCTTCGCTGTCAGTTAAGACCACTTTGAGCGGATTTGTGCCCCCAGTTAAGAACATGCCGGGGTTAGGCAAAGTGCCCTCATCAACACTGACCCAATACGTACCCGCTGCAAGGGCGGTAAAATCGTATTGACCTAAGGTTAATGGGTCAATGTTTTCGGTGACCAAGGTATTTTGCAAGGTGTCAGTGGCAATACTAAAGATATCATCACCATTATCTAAATACAGGTTGACGGTAACGCCACCAATTCCGGTTTCATTATCAAGCAATGTCAGTGGATCAGCATCATTGCCATCTGGCTCAAACACCCCATCGCCATCTAAGTCTTCCCAAACTTGATCGCCAATAGAGGCATTTTCTAAACGGTAGCCAAAGTCAACAAAGGTTTTATTATCCGCGGCATTGAGATGGAAAGGCACGTTATCCGTGGCAGAAGGATAAGGGTTATTGACCACCAAAGGATCAGCGCCTGAAGTTGCGCCACCAGTGGTGAGTTTATAATCTTCCAAAGCCCCGGCTGGGTCGAAATTACTGGTGACGACTTCGACAAGAAAATCGCCAGAAGGTAGACCAGTGAACTGGTATTGCCCATCAACAACGGTGGTTTTTACCCCGATCACGCCATGCAAGGCTTGGTCGATGGCAACATCACCTGCATTCAAGTTACCATCGTTGTTTTTATCCCACCACAGTTGAATATCAACATCTTCAATCCCTGGCTCTATGACCGCTGCGTCTTGGAAACCATCGCCACTTTTATCATTCCAAACCCGATCACCTAAAGCCGCCGGGTCAGGAAGATAACCAAAGTCGGCATCGAGATAATCGGTATCAGTATTGGCAGGCAAATTAACCACAATAGGGCTGTCATCGGTGGCTGCGGGTGTGCCATTGGTACGGGTGTAATTGGTGAGGATATTATTATCATCGGTAACACGGACAATGTAATCACCAGAGACCAAGTCATCAAATAAATAATTGCCGAATTTATCGGTGGTGTCTTGCGCAATCACCACTTCACCAGCATCGATATTGCCATCGCTATTTTTATCGTAAATCAGCTCGACGGTAACATTTTCAATACCGATTTCAAATAAACCCGGGGTGGTATCATCAATGGTATCTTGGACACCATCATTGTCCCAATCTTGCCAAATTCGATCGCCAATGCTGCTAGAGCCAATGTAGCCAAAGTCGGCATCATTGTAATCAACGCCACTACCTAAAGTCACAGGTTCCGGTTCAGTGACACCGGCTTTGCCTGTGTGGGTATAGGTATTTAAAATGCCAGCGGTATCGGTGACTTTGACCAAATAATCAGCCGGAGGCAAATTGATAAAATCATACGCGCCATTTTCGTCAGTGGTGACTGAGCCTAAATCAACATCACCCAGCGTTTCAGTGCCACTGCCATCTTTATCCCAGATAAGGTTGACGGTAACACCTTTAATGCCCGCTTCTTCAATGCCATCACTGTCATCGTGATCTTCGAGACCATCGGCATTGGAATCTAACCAAACATAATCGCCGATACTGCCCAGAGTGACCGTTTCGGTATCGGTGGCAGTGGCATCGCGTTGCTCAGTTGTATCACCAGTGCTCCCATCAACCAAAGTATCGGAGGTGACATCAACGGTATTAATGATATTAACCGGGGTACTGGTCGCCTCAGCACGGAAAGTTACTGTGACTGTATCAGCTAAAGCCAATTCATCGACTTCGATTTCAACCGTGCCCTCAGAGCCATTGCCTTTGCTAATATTGACAGTTGCCGCACTATTATCAGAGTTGGCTATCACAGAACCATCAATGAGGCTTAAATTAGCATCACCGATTAAATCCGTAATCACAACATCAAAAGCATCGGCTTTTGAGTCCGCATGATGGGTCAACTCTAAGGTATATTCATAGGTACTGCGATCAGCAGTGACAGCGACTAATTTAGAGGTTTTATCAATTTCAATTTTTGGCTCAACCACCAACACGGTTGGCTCAGATGACGCATCGACACTAATATCCCCAGGATTATCTGGGTCTTTATAGGTCATAACCACTTCATTGGTTAAGGGGGTTTGGCTGCCTTGTAAACCCGTATTACCGACCACATCTAAAACGACCACATCATAGCGAACCTTGAATTCAAGGTTTTGGGTGGTGGTGGTTGGGGTCACAGTTACCGTGCCTAAATCAAAGACAATGTCTTCGCCATCGCTGGTTCCGCCGGTGACCACAACAGCACCTGAGGCGGGCAAAGTGCCATTAAAACTGCCGGGAACCACTGCAACAGAAGCATTGACATATTGCATCCCCGCAGGAATGTCATCATTGAGTTTTAAGTCTGCTGCGGTCCCTTCAGGTAGGCTGATGGTTAATTCGTAAGTGACGATTTCACCGATAGCAACATGAGTATCACCAACGGTCGCCGCCTCAGTAGTGGTAAAAATAGCTTTGCTAATACCTGTATCACCAACGGTGACCGTATGATCATCGTCTTCTTGGGTATAAGGTGTACGTTCTTCTGTGACCGTGCCTTTTTGATTGTCATAATCGACTGTGGCGGTATTGATCAGGGATTCTGTTGGTTGCACCCCAGCATCTAAAGAAGCTTTATAGACAATGGTTAAGGTCTCATTTAAGGCCAAAGTATCCAGACTGACGATTAAATCGCTATCACTGCCACCTGTGCCTTTAGTCACAATCACAGAGGCATTGTTAGCCCCATCGGTTGTGGCGCTGATGTTGGCAACCCCATTGACTAAAGTGAGTCCATCGGTGCTATTGAGTAAGTCCTTAACCACCACATCATGGGCCTCGGCATCGGAATTACCTGAATGAGAGACGGTAATGGTATATTCAACAATGTCACCCGCATCGACTGCCGACGTGGGTGAGGATTTGCTGATAAGCAATTCGGGCTCCACGATAGTGATTGCTACCGTGTCATTATCGGTTTCATCATCATCTGTCGTAGCGGTTGTTTCACCAGAGGTGGCCACAACGCTGTTATCAGGGGTATCCGTTCGATTATTATTGGTCGTGTCATTTTTAACCAGCACTTGGTATTCAAGAACTAGATCATCGGTATCAATAGCTTGGGCATCGACATCGCCAGGGTTGGTAATATCCCCCAAAGTGAGTATTAAATCTGCCCCCGAAGTTGCGGCATTTACCCCAGATCCAACCGCTAAAACACCACTTGTGTCATAGACAGCAGAGGCATTGGTTTTAATTTTGGCACTACCTGGGACATATTCTAATCCTGTGGGCAGGGTATCAACCATCTTCACGCCTGATTTACTGCCTTCACTTAAAGTCAGTGTCAAGGTGTAGGTGATAATGTCCCCTGGGGTAAATTCAGCTGCGGAATAAGTAGGATTATCGACAACCCCCTTAACCACGGCAAAATCGCTACCTGCCACGGTTTCAATCTCAACTTCATCATAATAATTGTTGAGTTTAGTCGCATCATCAGATACGGCAGGTACGGCCAAAGCATCATCGCCAGTACGGCCACCTGTGGCACTGCCAGGGCTACCTTGGGCATCATTTTGTACGGCTGTATTTTTGATAGTAGTGGTATCAGAGCCAGTATTATTACTGCCCGTGCCGTTAGGTGTACCGTGAACATCATCAGCGGCATCACCTGAGGTGGCGCTGTCAGCAGATTTACCCGGTGTGCCTTTATCATCAACAGGCAAGCTGTTATAAGTTAAGTGAGAATCAGCATCTAAGACTTCAGCCATTAAGACTTTGTCTTTAATTATCGCGGTGACGTTGACCGTAATGGTCTCTCCCGGAGCGACTGCATCGATGTGGAAACTCGCTGCTTCATTCGCCGCATCAGCACCAGCGCCAGGGTCTTTGCTTTCTAACACAGGGGTGATTGCCAGCGCACCGCTGACACTGCTACTTACACTACTGCTATCGTAAGCTAAACTAAAGTTGTCATGGTCGAGCTGTTCAACCAATTTTACGCCATAAGCGGTGGCATCGCCTGTGTTACTAAATTGTAATTGGTAGGTGATGCTATCACCGGCATCCACAATATTATCAGCCGCTGTCCAAGCAGCACCTGCCAACTGGGTCACGGTTTTAGTTAAGTCGGTAATCGCAGGTTCTGCAATGGTTATCTTAACGGTGTTAGATTTTGAGGTTAGATCAGCATCATCATTGATTAAGACTTCAAAAGAGCTGGCGCGATCTTTCGTAGCTGCTGGGGCGACAGGCGTACTATCGCTGTTATCAATGGCTTGGTTAGCACTGTCATTTAGAACCAAGGCATTGTATTCAATAATGATATATTCATCAGAGTTGTTTGCCCCCGTATTGACCACATCGCCTAATTTGAAATAGACATCTGTGCTATCGGTATAGGTATCAATATTGGCAGCATCAGAGGTAGAAACATTGCCATCGGGTAAAGCAAAACTTGGTGTGGTTGTGATGCCAGTACCAGCCGTTACAGCTCCTGTTAGTGCTGCATCGACGGTTAGATTTTGATCCAAAGCGCCAGCATTAGCATCGACAAAAGCCACCGTGGCACTGCCATCATTAATAAATTGCATACCATCAGCGATCACATCATGGACAATAATATTGTTCACTGTCCCCTCTGGTAAATGCACAAATAAACGGTAACGAACAATCTCACCAATGGTGGCATGGGTGGTACTGGGGCTATCATTGCCGCCATCGGCTAAATAATTTACGCCAACTTGTAAACTGGCGCGATCCCCGGTGCCATCTGCATCATCATCTAAAATATTGGCAGCTGCGACTGTCGCTGGGGTATCTGTTGTGCCTGCCTCCGAGGTGGCAACAATCAATTTCTCAGGGGTAATGGTGGTGACGGTAATGGTGGCAAGGTCAGCCGCTTGATAGCGATCTTCGCTACCAGAATCGCCTTGGCGCTCTTCGTCAATATCGACAACATAGCTAGAGCGGCCAGTGACATCCTCTGTGGGTAAACTGCTCCAAGAAATATTGGCATTGTTGAGAATATCCACCCCAGGACTGACGCGGTTATCTAATTTACCGCGAATTTCAATTCTTAAGGTATCGCCCGCTTCCATTTCAAAGTCGGTGGTATTAACCAGTTTACCGCCGTATTTAATATCATCACTGGGATCCCCTCCAGTGCCTGCATCATCAATAGGATGACCTGCTTGGATGGCAAAATCAGTACTATTTAAGCCTGTGAGCGTACCAGTACCGACAACATCTTCAATATGGGCAATGGCATCATCACTTTCGCCCCGGAAATACTCAAATGGCAGCATGTCTTCGAGTTTGACATTGTAGGCCACCGAACCTGTGTGAGTGAGGGTGATGATATAACGTACTTCATCACCGGCATCACCATCCATAATATCGGCAGCAACCCGTGGTGAACCTGTATCTAAATCGGCTTCTAATTGAACTTGTTTAGTCACAGCGATATTAGGCTCGACTATGCTCACCGTTTTACTGTCTAAAGTGCCCTGAAATTCGGCTGAGGTGATGGCAAAGTCAAGATCCGAACGACTTGATGCACCTAGATTAAATGTTGTGGTTGGGTTGTTGGTAAATGGTGCATCAATATCAGGTAATTCAATTCGATACTCTCCGACGGGCATTTGACTAAAACTATAAAGCCCATCGGTATCGGTTACAGTTTCAAAATATAAATCGTCTTCGGTATCTAAAGTACCATCAGGACCTTCGTGAATGGCAACGACACGTACGTTGGCAATCCCTACTTCTTCATCTAAAATGCCATTGCCATTGCTGTCTTCAAAAGCATTAGCTGATTCACCCGCACCAATGTCAATATCGCCATCATCATTAATGTCACCGAGATCTAAAACCCCATCACCATTGAGGTCTTCGCTGTCCATCACCCCATCGGCATCGGTATCAAACCAAACTTGGTCTCCAATAGTGCGATTAGGACCAAGATAACGAAAATCAGCATCATCAATATGATCAAAACCCTCTAGGGTGTACTTGTAATTATAGCCACCGCCATTTTGTAAAGTGATACTACCAAAACTCGCGTTAAAATCAGGATCATTAACCACATAAACCCCATTAACCAGCCCGTCGAAACTGTAATAACCGTCATTATCGGTGACGGCGTTAAAGGTTTGGTCATCGCCACCGCCAACAACACCATCCGCACCATACCAGGTCAGTTCAATATCAACACCACTTAAGCCTTGCTCACCGGGGTCTTGTACGCCATCGTTATCCTGATCTAACCAAACATAATCACCGATGCTGTTAGAGCCTTGTAAGCCAAATTTTCCAGAAATGTGAGCAGTACCACCGCTGATGTTACCGGTTGTATAGCTAACACCCGTTGCACCCGATGGGGTGAATTTATTTGGATTAGACACAGGGGTTTGGGTATCGACAATTTCTACGGTGTAATCACCATCAGCAAGATTGCTGAAGCTATATTCACCATTATCATCAGTCCAAGTGGTAGCGACTAGGTTGCCACCAAGTTTTAATTGAATTTGGACATTGGCAAGGCGGACTTCATTATCCGCGGCTAAATCATAAATGCCTGCATCACGAACAACTTCTTCCGTGCCATCTTGGTTGATGTCATACCAAGCAAAGCCTGTGATACTGTTTTTGTCGTTATCAAAACGGAAATCAACATCGGTACGATCTTGGTTGACGTTTAAGGTGAGGTTGGTTTGAGAGTCTGCTCCTGCACCGCCGAGGATTTCCATCCCCAAAGGCGCATCACCGGTTTTGATGCTGACATCGTATTGTCCGGCGGGGAGGCTATTAAAGAGGTAATAGCCGTGGGCATCGGTGGTGGTGACATAAGTTCTGTCATCCGCATTGCCTTGGGTGTCGTCTGTGCCATACCAAGTCGCAGTGACGGTAATCCCCGCAAGTCCGGTCTCTCCTGCATCACTCAGGTCTTGGTTATCATCCCACCAAACCCGGTCGCCAATCGAGCCTAGACCGGCATTGACTTCGGTTCCATAACCAAAATCCGCAGCAAGATAATTACTTACCAGTTTGGTTCCGTTGTTATAACCTAAAATGAGTTCATGAAAGCCTAAGTTGCCACTGTTATCACCTGCGGTCATGCGTAAGCCAGCGGGAATGGTGGACTCGTCTATGGCAACGCGATAATCCCCATGACCTAAGTTTTCAAATAAGTATTGACCATTTTCATCGGTTTCGGTGAAGAAAACTTGATTGTCTTCGTATTTTTCAAAATCTTGGTCAGGCCCTGCACTGGTGAGGATGACACGAACACCAGGAATGCCTGCTTCCCCACCATTTTGGGCGCTATTATTATCGCTATCTAACCAAACGGTATCGCCAATGCTGCCGTTATTTGGCGCTTGTGCCCAAAAGCCAAAATCAACCCCGGTCACTTCATCTCGTGGAGATAGACCAATATATTCTAATTCCAAGGGATTATCGGTGGTCAATTCCAGACCATTAATGCTTGTACCACTGGGTTTAACCCAATACGTATCTGCATCGGTTGTTGGAATGGCAAAACTATAATTGCCATCGGCATCGGTTGTGGTGCTGGCATAAACCACATCATCGCTGGTACCAAATTGATTATCAGTACCACTTCTCAATAATTCGACCGTGACATTATCAATACCCAAGTCCCCTGTTGATCCACCACTGCCATTGGTATCATCAAAGATATTACCTTCTAGTGTATAGACAGGTACATCATATTTTAAATCAGGTATGAGAATAATCTTCTCAACCTGTGAGTTTTTGGGTGTGACGGTAATCGGTGCTGAATTATCCTCGGTACTGACTTGATATGTACCGGACAACAGATTACTAAAGCTATAAACGCCGCTATTATCTGCTTGGGTGGTATAAATAAGATTATCGGCGCTTTCATCCGTTGTGGTGCTCGGGTCGTCTTCAATAATCCCATCATTACCAGCCCATGTGGCACTAACCACCACATTACTACCACCATCCACAGTCCCTGATAGACCCATTTTTCCTGTGATGCCAAAGTCATTGGCTGGGTAGTCACCTGCGGTTACGTTGTTTAAAACAAATTCTTTCAGCGTAGAAAAATCCGCCCCTTCAGATAAAGTTGAGGGATTAACGATAACTGCATAACTGCCCTCGGGTAGATTACTAAACTGATAAAAGCCTTTTTCATCGGTTGTGGTGATGAAGGTGCGGTTATCATTACTTTCATCTTCAATGTAAGTACCATCATCACGCCGGAATACATTGTCATCCCCAGCCCACAATAGACGTACTTCGACACCAGCAATGCCTTGTTCATTGTTGTTTTGGACACCATTACGATCAAGGTCATGAAACACCGTATCGCCAATAGTGACGGTGTTGGTGGCTTCCAAAGTGGCTTGCGTATTCAAGGGAATAGCAAAATCGACATCGGTGGTATTGGCACTTAGGGTGACATCTTGTTTCAGCTCATAAATGGTTGCATTGTTGCCTAAACTGACGCTGTATTCGCCTGCGGGTAAGCCTTGCAAGCTGTAATTGCCATTGGCATCGGTCACGGTGGTAAAAACAAGGTTATCAGCCGTTTCATCCGTACCTGCGGTGCCAATATCATCTAAGAGTTTCCCATCAGCCCCTGCCCAAATGGCGCTGACTGTTACCCCTGCAAGTCCCGGTTCTGTACCATTTTGGCTGCCATTATCATCAGAGTCGAGCCAGACCAGATCGCCCATGCTTAAAGGCGTAGTTGCCCGCAAGCCAAAGTCTTGGGTGAGATCATCGGCACTCAAACCCGTGATACCTGCAGCGGTGGTGGTAATACTCAAACCCGCAGGCGGGGTCGGTAGACTTAAGGTGTAATCATGCCCTTTAGGCATACCGACAAAGCTATATTTTCCTGAGCTATCGGTAATGGTGTCATAAGTTTCACCTGTATCCGTGTCAGTTAAACGCACAGTGACACCGCCTAAAGCTGCTTCACTGCTGTCTTGATCACCCGCGCCATCAGCATCATGCCAGACATAATCACCAATGGTAAGCGGGTTGCCAACGGTATTGGCAACATAATCACCGCCGCCATCTTTGTTCAGTACAGCAAGATCAGCACTGTCATTGCCAGCACTTAAATCAATGGTTTGCGCACTGCCATAGGCATTGCCTTCATTGTCTAAGACTTGGACTTGATATTGCCCCGGCAATAAATTGGTGAGGGATAAAGTCCCAGCCGCATCCATAGTTACGGTTTGACTATAATCATCATCACCACCGAGGGCATTATCTCGCCCTAGCCAAGTAACTTTCACTTGCGCACCCTCAACACCGGTTTCCCCGTCGTTGGTGTCGCTATTATTGCTATCGTAATAAACCGTCAAGTCTAGTTGCCGATCACCCACAATACCAAAGTCGGCTGTGTCGCGGAACTCACCTGCAACAACATCTGTTAAGGTGTGGCTGGTAACAGCACCAGCTGTCGGGGTGACATCCACATCAGCGGAACCTGGTAAACTGCTTTTATCTAGCGTGACTTCATAATTACCACTGGGCAAACCATCAAAGCGGTATAAACCTTGTTCATCAGTGATGGTGGTATAACTGCGATCATCACCGCCACCTGAAACACCATCAGGGCCATACCAGAGCATATCGACTTTAACCCCAGCAACGCCGACCTCATTGCCGCCATCTTGATTGCCATCATCATTGAGATCCCACCAGACTCTGTCACCGATGGATGCGCCCTCGGTATTGAGCCAATCAACACGGGCTTCATTATCTAGCCCAACACCCGCTTGGTTAGCGGCAGTATTGAGCGCCATCGCCTGATATTGAATGGTGATCGTGCCACCACCTGCGCTGTATAAATCGCCTAAACCGACGATGGCTTGTTGTTGTAAGACCTTGCCATCACCACTGACACTTACCCAGCTACTGAGATTGGCCAGATCTAAATTGCCTTTGGTTGAAACCACGCCAGCTGTCGTGACGCTGGTAATATCAACAAAGCCTAAACCTTGATCCAAGGTATCAATAAATTCAGCATTAGGGACACGGCCTTTAGGGATGGTTAATACCACTTCATAGGTGGCAAATTCACCAATGGCTAATTGCGTATCAGTATTACCGGCTTCATCCAGTTCGGTATCAATTAAGGTTTTAATCAGTGTTGGGGCTTTGATGCTAAAACTATCATCATCAAGTACCGGATCTTGGAAACGCTCATCAGGGTTATCGCCTGGCATACTGGTCGATTGGGTCACAATCGCGGTGTTATGGATGGTCTCGCCTGCCAATAAATCATTGGCATTATCACTTAGCTCGGCTTTAAAAGTTAAAGTCGCTGTCGCACCGGCGGCAATCTCGCCGCCACTAAAGCGGATGGTATGACTATCGGCATCATAGACACCGGTAAAACTATTATCTGCGGAAATATTGGTAATATTGCCGGCGATATTAGCAGCAAATTTAACCGGATCGAGGGTGTCTTCAACGATAACATCATAGGCGGTGGCATCACCGACATTTTTGACTTTAAGGGTGATGGTTGCCACGCCGTCAGCTTCTGCCGTTGTTACGGTCATGTCTTTGTCGATAGTCACCTCAGGTGTGACTAAATCAACATCCACTTCCTCAGAGCTGGTCGAAATCAAAGTCCCACCTTTGACCGGATCGGGATATTCCAAACTGGCGACATTGATTTTAGAAACCGGCACTTGGTTTTCAACATCATCCAGCATGACCACGTCATAACTCAATTTGAAGGTATTAGCCGTTGTATCACCCGTGGCATCGGGAATCACTTGTTGGGTGTAAAACTCAATATCATTGCCATCGCCGACATTTTCATTGAATGTCCACGCATTGGCGATGGTAGCATCATCAGAACTAATGCTATTGATACTGCCAGTAAAACTGTCTTTATTAAAGGTAGCGGAGCCTTCAACGTATTTCATCCCCGCTGGAATCGCATCGGCAATTTTTAGCTCGGTGGTATTGCCTTCGGGAATAGTGACGGTTAATTCATAAGTCACCGTTTCACCGATGGTGACATTCGTACCTGTGGTCGTTGCAAGGCTGGTGCTGGTGATGGCTTTTTGAATTTTTGGCTCAGCGACCGTGACCGTTGCCGTGTCTTCATATTGTTCCGGGTCAGGGTCGACATCAACATGATCAGGCCCGCCTTCACGGTGAGAATAATGAATCAACTGGGCTTCATTTTTAATCGGTGTACCAGGGGCAATATCATCTTTGATTTTTAGATCATAAGTAAGGATGACAATATTACTACCACCTGTCTCATTTGCTGTGGCATTTGCGCCCACCCCAGTACTGGTATAGGCAGGGGAGAGTAAACTATCACTGTTACCCGAACCATCATCATCGCCTTCTTCACTGCCATCACCATCGCGATCATCAAGGATTTCGATGTAACCCGTAGTAGAAAATAAGGCCTCAGCATCTGGATCATTGATAGAAGTAATGGCATTGCCATTGTGATCGACCAAATCTAACTGCGTGCCACCGTCGCTGCCCAAAAAGGCCTGCAAGTTTAAACCAGCAGTAGGGATTTCAAAGCCCTCGGCGAGTTTATCGCGGATTTGTAAATCAAAGGCTTCAGCACCGCCTTGGTTTTCAATCGCAATACTAAAACGGACAATATCACCGGCATCAACACCACCCATATCGGTATCAATATCGGCTGGGTTGGTTTCAGAGACATTAGTGGTATTGGTACTGGTAATAATGCCGGTAAAACCACTGCCATAATTACTTACACCCGTGAAATGATCTGCACCACCAATACTGGGGGTGAAAAACTTATTGGTGTTGGTGGTGACTACCGCGCCTTTACTGACATGCAAATCGGGTTTAATCATCACCACTTGTACCAATTCACTGGCACTGGAACTCGTGCCTACCGTGTTACCAAAGGTGTTTTCAGCTTGGTTGGTGAGGAAAAAGCCATCATGGGCAAAGGGGTCATCATCTGCGGTAACGGTAAACATTAAATCAATCACCGCCGGCTCGCTCGGTGCGGTATCAAACTTACCAAAATCGACGGTTAGACGGTTATTATCGGCATCGACCTGTATATCAGGGTTAATGGCATCGACTGTGTAGACAGGTGTATTACCATAACCTGCCCAAGGATTGGGCGCATTGACCTCGGCTGTACCACCGACCCGTTCTTGACCATACAAGGTATGGGCAGGGCCATAGCTGAAAGTACCCGCCGCTGGAATACCAGCAAAATCATTAATGGTGTCAGAGGCGGCGGCTGCATTTAATTCGGTCGCCAGAAACGTCGGCAAGGGCAAATAATCGACCATTTTAAAGTCTTCTGTATCTGCCACAGGCATAAGTACCGTGACCCGATAGGTTATTTCATCCCCAGCCCCTAAGCGCGGTGGTAATAAATAAGTGGTATCACCATTGACCGCATAAATTTGTTTGTGAATTTCAGGCCCTGGTATTTCTAGGCTAGCCCCAGCATCATCGGTTTCTCTGTCACCCGTTTGATTATAACTATCATGTGGATCGAGCACACGGCCATCAATATTTGCCTGATTGCTCAAGCCGTCAAGGGTATCGACACTTTCATCGCCCAAACCGCCTGAGACGTGAAAATCACTGAACTCTTCTTGAATAACGGTACGATAGGTAATGGTGACAGTCGTGCCTGGCGCTCTTTCTGGGGCGACATCATCATCACCATAATCCAAGTCGGCATAAGCACCTTTGAAAATACCATCATTGGTTGCCCCATCAAACAAATTGAGTTCGGCAGAGACATCAAAATCAATCCGAGTAGAGCCATCAAAGCCAGCTGTACCTGCATTTGCCCGTACAGAGTTTGCATTTAAAGTCCCGGTAAAATTAGTCCCACCAAAATTTGTCGTGCCTTCAGTGGTATCTGCGATAACCGCATTGCCCGCACCGGAAACAGGTTGCGTTCCTGCGCTATAACCATCAAATGGATGTACACCTGCTGCCACTGCGGTAGCTAAATCATCATGCCCACTACTCACTTGAATCGTGGGTACAAAACTCTCATCAAAGCGTTGACCATCAGAAAAAGTATCATCGATTTTGACATCATCAAAAGCAAAATAATCTGAGACTTCAAAAGTTAAGGTGTATTCTAAGACCGAACCTGGGCCACCACCACCACTGAAAGTAGACACGGCTTTTTGAATCGCAATTGATTTATGCGGTACATCGGCTGTTAAGGTATCACTGCCGATGTCGGTAATTGCACCGGTATAATCGGGAATATCAGTGGCTAAATCCGCTTGTGCGATGGCATTATTGGTTGAGGAACCATCATCACCAGTGACAGGGTCAATAATGGGGTTTTGCCCCGCGCCCGCTTGGTCACCCGCTTTGGTTAGCGGGTCAACATCCAAGGTATCTGTATTGGCATCATTATCGAAATCGTTGGCATCATATTCAGGTTTATAATAGTCAAAAGTGACGGTTAAATCCGTCCCTGCTGCACCTGTTACCGAGGTTGTGGCCGTAGCAGGTCCCGGTATAATCTCATTATCAATAGGGTTATGGGGTGAGACCATGCCCGGCTCGATTGCCGTCCAGCTGGCGGTAATATCATTCCCCGCACTGTCTGTAATTATTAAGCCACCCAAATAAACCACATCATCAGGGAGCAAATCTTTGATGCGCAAATTATCAATTGTCACCCCGGTTGCGACATCCATAGTAATGGTCATGGTGCCACGGAAATTTGAGCCAGTAACCCCCTCATCTTTAGGGCTGGTGGTTTTCTCAACCACGATAAGTTTAGGAGTTACCGCAGCGGAATCATTAATAGCCCCTTCAATGGGTGCATCTGCACCAGGGTCATCTAAAGCATCCGTACCAAAACGAAAACCACCGCGTACCCAAATGGGCATGGCTTCATCAGGCACAGAGCCTTTAGGTTGTTCTGAATTACCAGGAACAAAGGCTGGGAAAATCCTTTCTTCACCATCCCAAAGTTTCTCGTGTTCGCTTATATCAATGGGGTTTAAGGTATCTAAAGCGGTTACAGCGTCAGTTTTGCCGTCATAATTTTGACCAAGCGCCGTACCTGCAAAGTTAAATACCGCAACGGGTTGGTCTTGAACAAAACTACCAAAGGGTAATTGAATCATGACCCATCTATCTCCCACCGCCACATCGGTAGGATCTGGCAATGTAAAGCCTTCATAAAGATGATTAAGCACGGCGACACCATTCGTATCAACCCACATACTGCCGTTATAGACCCCGATTTCATGGACTAAACTCGGATCAAGCTCAGCACCCAAATAAGTGGGTTGCGCATTCATATCTAAACCGGCTTTAACCACCAAATCAAAGAAAGGACCAAAGCCTGTCTCGCCCACACCCCCAGCATTATCAAAGGTCACATCAAAGCTAAAACCTTCGTTGAGCATAGGGCTAGCACTGCTTGCGGTTGCCAAAGGCGTAGGCGCAAGTGTGCCTTTCCATTCTTCTACACTTAAATTAATGTTTTCAATCAATCCAGTGGCAACTTCAAGATCCCAATCAGCAGCTACTGTGTCACTGTTACCGGTCACATCATCAGAGGCAGCCACATCTGTTTCTGTCAAAAGCCCTAGGTTTTTAACAAAATTAACCCCGGTCTCACCGGCGGCGATTTCACAGCCATAGAGCAACAAATCTGCCTCAGGACTTAAATGTTCAGACCAAGTTTTTAAGGTGGGTAAATAATCAGCGAGGTTAGCGTTATTTAAGTTGCTGTTACCTAAAATAATATTGGCTTTGGAGGCATGAGAGAAAATATGCACTGCATCCAAATCTTGATAGGCTGCCAACGCATTGCTAATTTGCTCAACACCGTCTTGTTTTTTATTAATGACGATAATTTCCAGTTCTAAACTGGTTTGATATTTTTGATAAAGCTCGGTGAGTAAACGCCCATAATCTTCAACTTGCGCATCAATGAAGACCAAGACGTGGCTTTTTTCGCTGTTATCGCTAAGGGGATCGATAGAGGGATCTTGGCTGTCATCAGCAGAAGCAACACTGGAGGGGGAAGTGTTGGTGTCTGCGTTTGCGCTTAAATCTGTTTGTTCGAGGGCATCTAAATCGAGGGGTTCGGCGCTGTAGAGCGCAACAATATCTTCTGTGCTATCAGTCCCGGTGACAATGCCGGTTTCCTCGGCATAATCCACACCATCGCCCAGCTGTACGGATTGAATCGCATCAAATAATAAATTGCGCTCAGGAAATTCGGCATCAATGGCTTGTTTGATCGCATTAACATCGACATCTGCTTGGTTCTCAATGTCGATATTAAGCCGATAATGTCCATTTTCATCAGGCGTGTCTTGCCAATCTAAAGCAAAAGCATTATAGGGAACAGCGGCTTTATCATCGGTTTTAGGCGCAGCACTGACCGCACTGTCTTTATCAAACAACTCCGCTTTGTCTAGCTCGACATCACTGACATCGGCATCAGCCATATCCAGCCCGGCAACTGGGTCGGCACTTAACAGGATACGTTCTTCTAAACGTTCAAATAATAAGCCTTGTTGTGGCGTTTTTTTCTTACTCATAGGACCCCTCCTAGATGTGAGTAAATCAGTGTTGTCATTTCGTGCAAACACTTTATTTAAGTCGATTCACCTTTTATATAAGGCAAACTCTAAACCTGTTTATTTTTAGGGGTTATTGCAGTTTGGTGCGATAAAAAAAATCGCGCTCAAATTTCAACAAAGCCTAAACATTTAGAAAATTTTTAGGTTATCAAACTCAACATTGACCTAGCAGAGGTTAAAATGAGTTTTTCAGCTTGAACATAAACGGTCATAGAAAGGGCAAGATTGCAATAAACAATACTGCGGCAATTTTCTAAAAATTCATAACCACGATATTCATAACCAATTGAAATATAAGTTATTTTTATTTTCACATTAAAATTAAAAATAACTTAAAAACAATGGGTCATAAAAGGTGTCCGAACCATTGTTAGTATTTATTTAAATGATGTTACGCACTAAGCTGGTTTTTATCACAATAGTGTGATTTTCCACCTGCCTAGTGAAGTTTAGCCGTGCAGCAATGGCGGTTTTTTCTGTCTTTAAGGCAGAAAAAGAAGCCTTTGCGTAACATCAGTTATTTAAAATTTAATGATATTTAGCATTAAAACAAGAAGGTCGGAGACAGGGAGAGATGTTACATAAATATAATGTAACTTATGAGTACAAGCAAATGATAAACAAAGTATTTATCAGGCTATCTTTTACCCCTAAGTCCTACCTTTTGGTAAAAAATTTACAATTATTTACCAAGGATAGCGGGCTTATTGCTATTTAGCAACTCCTAATATATTGCAATTTAGTTGGCAAAATGCGAATAGTTGGCATTTTGCTTTTTCATTAATAGGCAGCGCTTAAAACAACAAAATAATCACATTAAAATATTGATAAGTTGAGATTTATCATAACTTCAATCACTCTCCAAAAAACTAAAAAAAGCCTACCTCATTAAAAACTGACACGTAGCGTCACGGTTAATGCTTGCGTTTGATCTTGCACGGTATACGCTAAACTGCCATCGACGTTGAGATTGATGCTGGGGTCAATTTTTTCATCCCCCAGTTCGCTCACGCCAATATTTAATTCAGGACTCAAATGATAATTGACACCAGAAAATTGCAAATCACAGCTGCCATCGGTGTTACACGTCACCACTTCCACACCATCAAAGGTATAAGCAGTTTCGATGAAAAGTTCTGGGTAAGGCACAGCGGCATAAGCCAATTGTGCCGTACCATCGCTATAGACCACCAGCAAGCTCTCCCCTGAGGCTTCATACACGCCAGCAGGTTCGTCCACGGTTTCTACCACTGAATCAAATACGACCACGCGGTGTACTTGGCTAGCGCGGCGCGTATCGCTCTGATAGCTAAAGGATACGTCTCCGGCATCACCAATACGCAAACTTGCCGCTTGCTCACCGCCTAAGCTTTCAAGTAGTGCTTGTGAGTCTTTGGGGGCGGGCAATAAACTCAAACGTTGTTGTGAGGCAAGGCTAAGTTGATATTTACCATTTTGGCTCAAGTTTAAGCCGGCTTTTGCTTGTTCTCCCAGTTGGCGAATATCATTCATATCCAGCATAAAGGCTAATTGCTCTTTGGGATTGTCTTGATTATAGACTTGCAATAGGCCATCTTGATTTTGGCGAAAACGGTATTGGGGTAAGTTAATCGATGCTAACACCGCGTTCAGTTCATTTAAGACCTTATCATCCGCATCGACTGTGCCCCCCATGCTAAAGCCCTTGTCAATATTCGGTAGCCGTGCTGGCAGGCGAATTTGTGGTGGCAGGGCTGTGGGTAATTCGAATTCAGGCAAGGCGAGTTTAGCGCCCACAGGGGCTTTGAAGTTTAAATTGTTTGGATCAACTTCCCAGCCCCCAGGTAACCAATCTTTGACATCTTCTAAACTTAAATTGTCCGGATTCAAGTGGCTTAAAAAGCGTCCCATTTCTTGGGGTGGTAATTCTAATAATGCCCCCGTCGCCAACGCTTCAATATGATCAGAGGACAATAAATTAATTAAATCCGTAGGCAAGGCACTGAGATTTTCAGCACTAATATCCGTTAATAATTCTAGCGGTAAGGAATCAAAATACTCTCGTCCAAAATTTGCCATCGCTTCAGGGGGAATATTATTTAGCTGTTCAGCACTAATTTCGCTCATCACCTCAGGGGGTAAATTGGCTAAAAAGTTTTCATCAAACAAAGCAAAAGCTTCGGGGTCTAATTGGGCATAATCGATGCCTACCAGCGAACTGGGGTCGGCAAAATCAAGGGAAAAATCTTTTTTACTAAAATTAAATAAATTGTAAATCCCATTACCGCGTGTGCCTGCATAAATACTTAAAGGATGGGGGCTAAGGGCAATTTTCTGCACATGGCGGTTTTTTAGCCCATCATTTAAAGATTTCCACGTTATCCCGGCATCCATACTTTGATACACGCCGTTCATGGTAGCAACTACCATCAAATTGCCGTTAAGTTTGTCATTTTTAATATCATTGACCGGAAAACTTAAATCACTTTTTTGCCAAGCATCCGCTGGAGTAGCGCGATAATACAAGCCCTTATCCGTCCCTGCGTATAGCCCTTTGAGGTCACGGTTACTGCCTATCAGCACATTAATCGTTTCGCCATCGGCTAAGCCCGCATCAGCACGTTGCCAAGTTTGCCCAAAATCATTACTGTGATACACATGCCCTTGCTCAGTACCGATAGAGATATTACGCGCTAGAGCGGGATCTTGATTAAAATACAAAGCGGTGACATGGGTATCTTCCAAGCCCTCATTCAAACTTTGCCAACTGCTGGCATTATCAGTCCCTTGATATAAGCCTGTTGCCGTCGCTACCACGACGGCTTCTGCGCGAGGTAGACCATACACACCCATGCTGTAGACGTGTCCTGCACCAAATAAATCACCTAATCCCAGCCAATATTGACCACCGTCATCACTACGAAACAATTCGCCTTTGCTATTACCAACAAAAACTTTGCGTTCATTATTGGGGAAAGTCAGGATAGCGGTGATATTGGCATCCATTTGTCCAAAGTCATGTAATACAGGTTTCCATATTGCGGCATTATCATCACTGGTAAACAAACTCACGCCTTTAATCGCTGCATACATAAAGCGTGGATTGCGCTGATGACTGGCTAAGGCGGTGATTTCGGTATTGGTTAATTGTCCATTGAGGCGTAGAGGATTCAGGAACGGTTCGTCTACTGTGCCATCATAAGGTATCAGCCCAGAAAAACGCAGACCGAGATAAAACACACTGGGATCATTATTATCTTGGATAATGGTTTGAATTGCGTCATTGCTATTGGAGTTTTTACCCAAAGTGCGCCAGGTTTGCCCGCCATCTTCACTGATAAAACCATTACCATCACGAGCGCCCGCAAGTAAATAGTTGGGATTGGTCCTATCAACATGAAGTGCATTTAAGCCAGCGGGTAAAAATTGTGCAGAATTTAGCAATAGCCAACGGTCGCTATCGGCTGTGCGCTTAAATAAACCCGCCTTGGTTGAGACATACAAATTGCCATCGACACTGCTACTGAGCAAATGGGCGGACACATCCGTTAAGCCCTGATTTTCTGCTTGCCACGCTTGCGAACTGGCATCGAAACGATACACCCCTGTTTCAGTGGCAAAATAAAGCGTTTGTTGATTAAAGACAAAATTGGCAGGTTTGGGGTTTTCTAAACCTTGATTAATTGCTGTCCAACGTTCTCCCATGTCGTCGCTGACAAACACACCGCTGTTTTCGGTGCTAACAAAAACCCGCTCATCATCGGTGATAATATCCACAATCTGCTTGTCTGACAGATTTTTATGAATCGGTGTCCAATACTCATCAAATAAATGTCGCCGAAACAAGCCACGGTCAGAGGAACCGGCATACAACATACTTTGGCTTGCTTGCCAAGCCAGCGCACTCATGCTAAAACCATTAAGTCCTCGGTCAAACAAATGCCAACTATACCCCCCATTACGGCTACGATAAACGCCATAACTGCTGGCAATAAAAATATTTTTCCCCATGCCCTCTGGCATCAACAGCTCACGAATATTTGCACCCGTAGGCCCTGTGGCTTGCCATTCTAAAATAGTGGCATGAGCAAGAAAGCTGGCGCTATAAAGCCAGAGGATAAGGAATGCACGACTGATCATAATGGGTATACCGCTTTGTTTGGGTGAAAACAGTGACGCAATTGAATTTCAGACTAAGCTACTAGGATACAAAAGCGTAGTCACAAGGGGCTAAAAAGTTGCGATTTGCAGATAACTGGCTTATCTTTGCGCAGATGCAAACAAACTATCCCTCTTTCTCGAATTGTGCTTATGCCTATGAGCCTCTCAATGCCAGTGCCATTATGCGCGAGCAAGTCACTGATTTTCAAGTTGATGAAGTCTTAGGTTTTGCCCCAGATGACACGGGCGATCACTTTCTTATCCAGATACGCAAACAAAATACCAATACTAACTTTGTCGCTGAACAATTGACGCGCTTTGCTGGAGTCAAACAAGTCGATGTTAGTTTTGCTGGACTCAAAGACCGCCATGCCATCACCAGTCAGTGGTTCAGTATCAAACCACAGCCCAAACAAGCACCGCCCAATTGGTTTGATTTTGCCCAAGACAATATTGACGTGTTGGCTGTCCATGCGCACAAACGTAAATTACGGCGCGGGCAACTCAAAGGCAACCGTTTTCGCCTCACGCTACGCCAAGTGAGCGGCGAGAACTCTGCATTAGAACAACGTTTGGAACAGATAAAACAACACGGCGTACCCAATTACTTTGCCGAGCAACGCTTTGGTCGCCAAGGCAATAATCTTGATAAAGCCCATGCGCTATTTAGCGGCACATTGCGGCGCGTCAAACGCCAGCAACGCAGCCTTTATATTTCCGCTGCTCGCAGTTTTTTGTTTAATCAAATTCTCTCAAGCCGCCTTAGCGCGCAAACATGGCAACAACCCCAACAGGGCGATGTTTTGCAACTCTCTGGTAGTCACAGCGTTTTTGCTTATGATGCTGAAGATAGTGCGATTGCCGAGCGTCTTAGCTCTGGGGATGTCAGTTTGACGGGCGCATTGTGGGGTGATGGTGAATCGATGGCAACAGCCGAAGTCGCTGCCTTAGAGCAGACTATCGCGACAAAATACCCTGTGTTTATAGATGGCTTGGCTAGCGCTAGACTCAAACCTGAGCGCCGCGCTTTGAGTTTGCGCGTGCCGGATTTAAGTTGGACATGGATAGAGGGCGGTGTATTGGTGTTGGAATTTTACTTGCCAGCAGGCGCGTATGCGACTGCTGTTTTACGCGAATTATGTGCTGTTTCCAGCGATATGAATAATGATGGCAAGGTTTAAAAATCGCTTAAAAAAATGCTCCCAGCCAAAGCTGGGAGAACAGATACATTAAGAGACAGGACAGCCTAGAGGATTGGTTTTCACCCCTCTTGGTGTATCTGGACAGTGATCGCGGTAATCGGGCGTGCCGTCGCCATCACTTTGTTTAGGGCAACCATTGCTGTGAATACCTGCCGACAGTTCCTTGACTGAATTATCAGGACAATAGTCTTGATAATCGACGACACCATCTTTATCGCTATCTTTGGCACAGCCCTGTTCATCCACAGGCACACTAACCGGGGTTGGTGTGCGCCGATTATCAGAGAAAATAGCAGCAAAGCGATGTTTTGGGTCAATCTTTTTCACCAAGGGAGTATTTAAGCATCTATCTTGGCTATCAGGAACACCGTCATAATCTGCATCAGTGTTTTGCGTCTGCGCTACGGAGGCATTGAGGCTTAAGCAAACACCAAGGCAAATGGTCGTCACAATGGTTTTTTTTATCATGGGTAGTCTCCTCCACCCTCCCTATTGTTTTTTTATATAGGACGGTGTGATATATAGCGCCTTAACGGCGCATGAATAATTAACGACCTAAAATCGTATCAACAGTGGCTTGTGGTAAGTATTGCGCTTGATAATTCCCGACACCAATAATCGCTTCGATTTGACCAACATAAGAGCGTAAATGACTTTCTGAGCCATCTAATAAAGAGCTATAAGAATTTTTTAAAGCGCGTTGGTTGGTGTAGTTGAGTCCACAATCATTTGCACCGATGTTTTTGAGTTCTTGAACTGCTGTCGGACATTGAACAATATCATTCATGTCCAATTCTTCAATAAAAGCCCCTGCATATAAAGCATCTAATTCACTGTTGCTGCCCCAATCGACTAAAAAGTTAAACTTTTCGGTGAAATAGCTACCATAATCTGCGCCAGTAAATACCCCAAGGCTGCTAGGGAGGTTATTGGTATTAGGATTTGGATCAGGTAAGTTGAACTGATTTAATTTATCACGCATGGTGTCGGTGTGGGTTTGCTCTGAACCCATAGCGATGTTGGCAAATACACCCGCATTAGGGTACATATCCGCAAAGCTCAAATAGACATCACGGGCAAGTTTTTCTTCTTCACGCATGAAGGTTAAATGCGTTTCTTCATTTGCATCTAAAGCCGCCAATGCTGCACTCATAGGTGCGGCTGATAAAGTGGCTGCCAGTAAAACATAGCCGGTCATTTTTTGGGCTAAACGCATGATTGTTTTCCTTTGGTGGATAATGTTTGTGTCGTTATGCGATGGTGTTGATTTGTCTCAATCACCATTTGCGTTATACGATACCGAAATAAAGCGCCGTTAGCGGTGACAATGTGTTACAAGGAGAAAGTAAAAAGTAACAAAATGTGAAAAAACGTGAACAAAGCGTTTGCTTTTAGCGATAATGCCAGTACAGGTCAATATAAAAAAACCAAACCTGTGTAAGCCAAAGGAGAGTCTATGAGTCAAGCCCATATTTTATTGGTGGATGATGAGCCTATTATCCAAAAAGCCTTGGAAAGTTATTTAACTCAAGCACAAATGCAAGTCGGTTGTGCCGCTGACGGGCAAATGATGGATGCCTATCTAGAGACCCATACGGATGTCGATTTAATCGTCTTAGATCTGTCTATGCCCAGAGAAGATGGCTTAAGTATTACCCGCCGTTTACGCGCCCAAGGACTCGACATTGCCATTATTATGGTCTCGTCTTTCGGTAGCGAGGTCGATCGCATTGTCGGCTTAGAAGTCGGGGTCGATGATTATATGAGTAAACCCGCCAACCCACGGGAAGTCTTGGCGCGTATACAAGCGCTGTTGCGCCGCCGTGGTACGAATAAAGCCGATAAAACAGTCTCACATCATTACGATTTTCGGCATTTTAGTCTCGATTGTCGCGCCCGCAAGCTGATGTGTGCGCAACAAGAAAAAGTGCTGACCACCGCCGAATTTAATTTACTAAAACTCTTTGTCGAACGCCCGGATGAAGAACTAGATAGAAATACCTTGATGGAACATCTCAAAGGCTATGAGCACACGCCTTTTGATCGCAGTATTGATGTTTTGGTGCGACGTTTACGACAAAAAATCGAACCTGATCCCAAACAACCGGATTATATTTGCACAGTTTGGGGTAAGGGCTATTTATTTCACCCTCTGATGCCGGAGTAGCTCATGTCGATAATAAAACTCTATTTATTTAGCTGGCTATTGTTTAGCCATGCTTGGGCAGAGACCGATACGCTGCAAATTATCACTGCACCAGAGGTGAAGTATATGGTGTCACAAGGCAACACCTTGTTGATTCATGCCTTGAGTGAAATTGAATATGAGCTGCAACATATTCCTGAGTCTATCAATATTCCAGTCACAGAGATGTATCACACCGATAAATTGCCCGAGGATAAAAATAAGCGTTTGATCTTTTATTGTATGGGCGCTAAATGCTCTTACAGTGAGCGCGCTTGCCAAGCAGCTGTTGATATGGGCTATACGCAAGTTTATTGGTTTCGGGGAGGGATTCCTGAGTGGCGGCGTTTTAACTATAGCATCAAAAATAATCCGTCCCTAAATCAAGTTAACGTCGAAAAACTCAGCCCAGCCAAAGTATCTGAGCTGATACAAACACAAGCGGTGTTTATTTTAGATGTCCGCCCATTATGGTGGAAAGTTATCCCTAAGGTTTTGTCTAACTCGCATTTCATGCCTTTGGTTACTTTGCAATATGACTATAAACAACTGCCGAAAAATAAGCCCATTTTGGTTGTCGATGGTTACATGAAACAATCGCCCAGTGCCGCCCGTTTTTTAATTGGCAAAGGTTATCAAGTCGCTGGTGTATTAAAAGGTGGGATCAGACGTTGGGATAAAGAGGGGTATCCAACCGATGAACACAAGCCTGATTAGCCGTATTTTATTTATTTTTAGCTTTTTAATTCTGGTCATTGTAGCCAATGGGATTTATTCGGGTTGGCAATGGCAAAACATCGAGCAGCAACGCCAAGAAAAAGAACTCAGTAACAAACTCAGTTTAGCCCATACATTGCTCATGACAGAATTGGATAAATTTAAACACACGACGCTGATTATCCGTGAGCAAGAATCTAAATTTGTCAGCATGTTGGAATATGATCAGATTCGGGGCTTAAAAATCCTTTTGCGTAATATGGCGCAAATCTATCATTTGGACATGCTATTACTTTTTGCTGAAGAGAGACCGATTGCCTCTAGTCATAGCAGCCTAAAAATAGAATTACCCGATTATGTTTACGAAGAAGCAATTCCTTTTAGCTTAGAAAATGATAATGCCTTAGAGGTCTTACCGGCTTACTTTTTCCAATCAAATGCCGATGCCAGTTTGAATCTTTATTTTAAGGCTGTGTTGCCCTTGTATTATGATGCCGGGGATTTGGCAGGTCATATCTTACTGCTGAAAGCTTTGAATAACGATACGATTTTGGCACAACGGATAGCGCGGTTAATTGATGCCGAATTAAGTCTTTATACCTTAGATGGTGAAGTGACCTTAAGCAGTTTTGCAGATAAAACACATTTACAGCAGCTTGATAATAATACCTTTGTCTATGATGACAAAACTTATGTTTCACGACGTATGTTTTTAAACGATAAGCATCAACAAGCGGTGGCAGAAATCATGATCAGCGTCGATCAAAGCCATTTATTGGCACAGCGTTATTGGTCTATTTTTAGCCAACTGACCCCCTTTTTGCTGATTTTATTGGTTTCTTTGTACCTTTTTCGCTTATTACGCAAACGCATTTTTCAAAAATTGCGTTTAATGGTGCAAACCCTACAACAAATTCAACAAGGTAATTTACAGCAACGCTTTACCGAAACTAGCCAGCATTATGGCGACGAAATGTATCAAATGGCGACTAATTTCAACATCATGATGGACCGGTTGGAGGGGTCTTATAATGAACTGGAAAATAATCGCCAACACTTAGAAGCGGAAATACAAGAACGCCGCCATGCCGAAACCGCATTACAACAAGCCAAGCAAGAAGCCGAAAGTGCTAACCGTGCTAAATCGGCTTTTCTAGCCAATATGAGCCATGAAATCCGCACGCCGATGAATGCGGTACTGGGCTATACACATTTATTACTCCGTGATGGGCAATGGGATGATAAACAATGCAAAGCCCTACAAACCATCGAACGCAGTGGCACACATTTATTGGACTTACTCAATGATGTCTTAGATATTTCTAAAATTGAAGCCGGGCATATTGAATTAAAACCTCAGCCTTTTCATTTGCAAAGCGTGCTGGGTGATATTGCCGCCATGTTTCGTTTTCGCTGTGAAGAGAAAAAACTACATTGGCAAAGTCATTATCCTGAGGTGGATATGATTTGTTTTGCTGATGAGGCGAAATTGCGCCAAGTGTTGATTAACTTACTTGGCAATGCGGTTAAATTTACCGACCACGGTGAAGTACGCTTATGCGTTGAAGCATTGGATGCACAACAATATAATTTCAAAGTCGAAGACACAGGCAAAGGCATTGCACCAGAGGCGCTTGAACATATTTTCAAAGCCTTTCACCAAGGTGAGGCGGGCTGGGAAAAAGGCGGGACAGGCTTAGGACTCGCCATTGCAAGCCGTTTGGTTCTCAGTTTGGGTGGCGAGTTGAAATTACAATCCAGTTTGGGCTTAGGCAGTTGTTTTTATTTCACCATCCCTTTAGCCAAGGCCGATAAACAAGAAAAACCACCGATAGTACAAGGTGAGGTGGCGCATTTAGCCCCAACTTGTCGGGTTAAAGCTTTGGTCGTTGATGATGTCAACGAAAACCGTGATGTGTTGGTACAAATACTCAAAGGCATTGGCGTTGAGGTGCAAAGTTTTGATTCAGCCATCAGCATGTTGGCGCACAGCACCGATGTCCCCGCGGATATTGTATTTTTAGACCAGCACTTACCCGAAATAGATGGACTAGAAGCGAGCAAAATTTTACGCCAACGCTATCAACAACAATTAAAAATCATCATGCTCTCTGCCTCAGCATTGAGCCAAGATAGCCAAGCCATCATTAACGCCGGTTGTGATGAATTTATTGCTAAACCCTTTCATCCTGAGCAAATTTACCAGTGTTTGCAACAGCAGCTCAATATTGACTATGTTTATCAACAAGCGCAAAGCCCTGATGCTTGTCAGGCTGATTTTTCTCAATTGCAATTAGCCCCTGATTTGCAGCAACGCTTATATCAAGCTGCTGACTTTGGTGCTATTACTGCCTTAGAAAGCTGTCTTAGCGAATTAGAACAACTCGGCGCAGCAGAGGCTAAATTAGCCGCCTGCCTAAGACAATTGGCTGATAATTACGATATGCAAGCTTTAATAACCTTGTTAACCGATGTAAACACAGGATAAGTGTAATGAACTTCTACCAGCCTGAAAACATGAAAGTGTTGTTAGTGGATGACAATGCCACTAACTTGGATGTCTTGCGTAATACCCTCAGCCCTGAAGGCTACCAGCTAGCAGTGGCGCGCGATGGTAAAAAAGCCTTGGATATTGTCACCGGTTTTCAGCCAGATTTAATTCTACTGGATATTATGATGCCAGGCATGGATGGTTATCAGGTTTGCGAGCAACTCAAAGCCGATGAAAAAAACGTTGATATTCCGATTATATTTATCACCGCCAAAATTGAGCCAGCCGATATATTAAAAGGCTTTGCCGTTGGCTGTGTCGATTACATGACCAAACCTTTTAACCGTGCCGAGGTCTGTGCCCGGGTCAACACGCAATTGCGATTACGGGCATCGCAACAACAACTCAAAGAGTTAAATCAACAAAAAAACCATCTTTTAGGCGTGGTTGCCCATGATTTGCGTAACCCCCTTAGCGGGATTATTTCTTACACCGAATTAATGAAAGAAGGCGCGATTCCACGAGAACAGCACCAAGAATGTTTGGAAATATTGCACAACACAGGTTGGCAAATGCTAACCCTAGTCAATGACTTACTCGATTTTGCTGCGATTGAGCGCGGTGAATTAAGCTTGCAATATCAAAAAACCAGCTTACAAGCTTTAATCCAACAACGTTTGAATATTTACCAACTCAAAGCCCAAGGGCGGCATATTCACATTCACACCGATTACCAAAGCGTGCCGGAATTTTATTTTGACCCTAACCGTTTAGCCCAAGTGGTCGATAACTTATTGGGTAATGCCTTAAAATTTTCCCCAACTCACAGCGAAATCACAGTTCGTTTATGGCACAGAGAAAACAAAGTACATCTAAGTATTGCCGATCAAGGTGATGGCTTGCCTGAGGACTTTGATTTAGAACAATTAAGCCAAAAAGGCGTGAGACAAGTAGCCAGTGGAGAAAAAAGCACCGGTTTTGGCCTTGCGATTGTAAAAAAAATTCTCGCCGCCCACCTGGGACAATTACAAGCACATTCACAAATAGGCAAAGGCAGTGTGTTTAATATCGAGTTACCTTTATTAGAGCAAATTTAGTATTGACTGCTTTGAGAGTCTATGCGAAATATGAATAATCTGCTGCAAATCCACTATTTTGGTCTAATTCCGCGCTTTTATTCGTTAAATAACGCGTTATTCGCCTCACAAAACCACGCAATTAGCCTCAAAATATCTGATTTTCGCGACGATTCCCATACTCCGCATAGACTCTGAGCGTTTTTTATCAAGCCAATGATAAAAACAAGTATTTAAGCAATTATCAACAAAACCTATTAATGAAATTCGCGCTATAATGGTGAGCGTTGAATTTATTAACAACTGATGTTTATGCCCTTATCATTTTTTTGTCTCATTATTCATGTTTTTTACCTGCTTAGCGAGACTTAGCCGTAAAGTAATAGCGGTTTTTGGTTTTTTGCAGCCTTTGCGTAACATGAGTTAATAAAATCAGTTTTGAAAGTAAAAAACACGCTGTGGGTAACTGTCAATAGATAGCCGATTTTTAGCGTATCAGCGCTAATCGAAACTATGTCGAATTTAGGTTGAAGTGTTTTTACTCTTGTTAAAAAATGATAGGTAGTATTATTGATATTTAAATGAACTATCTATCCGCCAATGTATTTTATTGTGAATTATAAAATTTATACCCTTTTTTTCTTATGGTTAATAGGCAGTAGCGGTGCTATCGCCGCCTCTGCCTCTGATTGGACTTTAGAGTTTTCCAAGCTAAATGTGACCGATGGTTTATCACAAAGCACCGTCAATGCGATTGCTCAAGATGAGCAAGGCTATTTGTGGTTTGCAACAGCTGATGGTCTGGATCGCTACGATGGTTATCAATTTAAGCATTACCGTCATGATCGCTACGATCCTTACAGTTTAAGCCAAAATGAAGTGCAAGCCTTATTAGTTGATGACTTGGGGCGTTTGTGGGTCGGTACTTATGGCGGGCTTAATCTCTACGACCCGGATAAGGATAACTTTACCCGTTTTCAGCACAACCCGCATGACCCAAGCAGCCTCAGCGACAACATGATTTTTAGTCTATATAAAGATGGACAAGGGCTGATTTGGATTGGGACCAATGCTGGCGGTTTGAATCGACTCGATCCGATAAGTCTTCGTTTTAGCCGTTTTACACAAGATCCCAATAACAAAGACAGCCTAAACCACAATAGCGTTTGGCCGATTCATGAAGATCATCAAGGTTTTTTATGGATAGGTACACAAGGTGGGGGCTTGAGTCGTTTTAATCGGCAACAACAAAAATTTGAGCCAATTTTATATTACCCCGATAAACCCGAACATCCGCATAATTATATTTCCGCCCTAAACGTGGATGCGTTTAATAATCTGTGGGTTGGCACTTTAGATGGGCTGTTAAAGCGCTCAAATTCCGATGGAAAATGGCGCATTTATCGGCATCAAGCCAATAATCCCAATAGTATAAGCCACAATAATATTTGGACCTTACACCGTGATGCTGATCGACGTTTATGGATTGGTACCGATGGCGGAGGGCTAAATGTGCTGGATACTAAAACCAATACTTTTAAGGTCTACAAAGCAGCTGATGGCCCGACGAGTATCAGTCGTGATGCCATATTGAGCTTATATACAGATAATGCCAGACATTTATGGGTAGGTACGGATAAAGGCGGCGTGAATCAAGGACGACGGGAAAAATTTTCACATTCTTTTCATAAAAAAAACGAAAATAAAAAAAATCTATCGACAAAAATACACCCTGAAATACAAAAAAAAGTCCCTTATGGTGCGCTAAGTAATGGCAATGTGTTTGCTTTACTGAAAGATTTAGACCGACAATTATGGGTAGGCACTGAAGATGGCTTAAACCATCTGGACTTAAAGCAAGGAACAAATCAAGTCTTTCGCCATGACCATAATGACAAACATAGCTTGCCACATGACAGTGTCCGAGCGCTATATTTGGACAGGCAAAACCGCTTGTGGATTGGTTCTGATGCCGACAGCTTAAGTCTATATGTTAAAGAGCAACAGCACTTTATTAATTATCCCTTACATCCGCGCACAGAAAACGAAGATGTTAATAATGTGGTCAGAGTCATTATTGGCGATAATAAGCAAGGTTTATGGCTAGGTTCGCGCCAAGGGCTGAGCTATTTTAATCCCGAAACAGAAAATTTTAACCATTATGGCTATAGTGAAAGCCCTCAACAAGCAAACGATGAACAGTTAAGCAGTAACTTGGTGATTGATTTATACCAAGATGCGCAAAATTTTTTATGGATTGCCACAGATGGCGGCGGTCTTGATCGGTTTGATCCGCAAACACAACGTTTTCAACATTACAGACACGATCCTAAAAACAGTAATAGCCTCAGTCATAATGCCATTTCGATGATTCATGCCGATGATGTCGGGGATTTATGGCTGGGCACATTTGGGGGCGGGCTTAACCATTTTAGCCCTCACAGTGGCGAGTTTAAACATTTTCGTGAAGCCAGCGGGCTTGCTAATGATGTGGTGTATTCCATTCTTGAGGATGATAACCACTGTTTATGGCTGACCAGCAACCAAGGATTATCGCGTTTTAACCCACGGGAAAACACCTTTAAACACTACGATGTCAGCGATGGTTTGCAAAGCAGTGAATTTAATGCCAATGCGGCGTTTAAAACCCATGATGGTGAAATGTTTTTTGGTGGCATTAATGGTTTTAACAGCTTTTATCCTGACAGAGTTCAAGATAATATTTACCCGCCTCCCGTGGTTTTGAGTCAATTTAAGCTATTTAACAAAGTCGTTAAAGTCAGTGATCCGGATTCGGTATTAACCAAGTCCTTAGCCAACACCGAGAAAATTACACTCTCCTATCAACAATCTTCTTTTTCCTTCGAGTTTGCGGCACTAAACTTCCTCTTTCCAGAGAAAAATCGCTATGCCTACCGTTTAAAAAACTTTGATAACGATTGGAACTATGTCGATTTTCGCCGTGAAGCCTATTATACCCAAGTGCCACCGGGGCAATATATTTTCCAAGTAAAAGCCTCTAATAATGATGATATTTGGACACCTTTAGGCACTGAAATCGCGTTAGAAATTGTACCGCCATGGTGGCAAACATGGTGGTTTAAGCTCGCGAGCGTTAGCTTATTATTATTGGTGATTTACTTAGGCTACCGCGCCCGTATCGCTATGATTACCGCTCAAAAACAGCGTTTAGAAAGAAAAGTGGATGAACGCACCGCCGCTTTACGCAAAGCCAAACAAGCGGCAGAAGTTGCCAGTCAAAGCAAAAGTGCGTTTCTTGCCAGTATGAGCCATGAATTACGTACGCCACTCAATGGGATTTTGGGCTATGCTCAAATTCTTAAAGACGATGATGAACTGCCCACAGGCGCTCGTAAGAATATGCTTATTATTCAAGAAAGTGGTGAGTATTTACTCACACTTATTAATGATGTCCTTGATATAGCTCAGGTTGAAGCGGGCAAGCTAGAATTGTATCCCAAGCCGCTCAATCTCCCTGAACTACTTGCGAGTGTCAGCGCCATCATGAAAATGAAAGCCGCACAACAAAGCATCAGCTTAAAAAGTAATATTGATCCAAATTTAACAGAAGGGGTTTTAATTGATGGCAAACGTTTACGCCAAGTGCTGCTAAATTTATTAGGTAATGCGGTGAAATTTACCCCAGAGGGTGAAGTTTCTCTGAGTGCTCAACAATTGACTGTAACTGAAAAAGATCAGGTCACAATAGAATTTGAGATCAAAGACAGTGGCGTAGGCATGTCTGAAGCCGAAATTGAGAAAATTTTTAGCCCCTTTGAACAGGTTGGAGAAGAAAAACAACGCGCTCAAGGCACAGGACTGGGGTTAGCTATTTCTCAACGTTTAGTCAAACTCATGGGCGGTGAAATACAAGTGACAAGCCGTTTGTCTCATGGCAGTTGTTTTTGGTTTCAAATCACCATGCCCTGTTGTCAATTACCCAAACGACAAACCGTACAACGCAAAGTCATTGCCTATTTGGGTGACAGACGCACCATCTTGGTTGTCGATGATATTCGCGTCAACCGTCTTTTATTACGTCAATTACTGAACTTAGTTGGTTTCCAAATCATTGAAGCCGAAAATGGTAAGCTTGCCATCGAACAGGCACAACAACATAAACCTGATCTGATTTTAATGGATTTAGTCATGCCCGAATTAGATGGCTTTGGAGCCGCTAGCGCCATACGCCAAGATAAGGCACTGACCCATATTCCCATTGTTGCCTTGTCAGCCAATATTGTCGAACATTCAAAAACCCATGAAGCGGCACACAATTTTAGTGGTTTTTTAGCCAAACCGGTGAAAAAAGAGGCCCTATGGGATTGTATCCAGACCCATTTACAGCTGCAATGGCAATATAAAAATGATGACGCTTAAGGATATATGATGGAAGCCTATCAAGACATTATTAGCATATTAACCCTGACGCTAGGCGCGGCTTGGGCCAGTGGTATTAACCTCTATGCTACCCTTGCTATTCTGGGTTTTGCAGGTAGCAGCGGACAAATTCAATTACCCCCCGATTTAGAAATTTTAGCCAGCCCGTGGGTAATTGGAGCGGCAAGTTTAATGTATGTGGTCGAATTTGTTGCCGATAAAATCCCCGGTGTCGATAGTGCTTGGGACAGCCTACACACCTTTATCCGAATCCCAGCCGGTGCTATGTTAGCCTCAGGTGCGGTAGGAGATGTCGGGATGGGAATGGAAATAGCCTCCGCTATTTTAGGCGGTGGCATGGCAACAGCCACCCATGCGACTAAGGCAGGCTCTAGGGTGCTTATCAATACCTCGCCGGAGCCTTTTAGCAACTGGGGAGCCTCAATCAGTGAAGATGTCGCCGTATTTGCAGGCTTATGGGCTGCGTTAAACCATCCCTTAATTTTCTTAGGTATCTTGATTGTTTCTATTATCCTTATTGTTTGGCTGTTACCGAAAATATGGGGAGCGATTAAAAGTATTTTTGCCTTCTTATTTGGTGGCAAAACTGACGAAACAGAAACGAAAAATGACAACCCGATAACCCAACAACTAGAAGCCTTAGAACGACTGCAAAACCTACGTGAGAAAGGGGTGATAGATGAGGCTGAATTTCAAATTGAAAAACAAAAATTGTTAAATTCATGAAACGAAACAACATTAAACCAAGCCGAGTACGTCACATCAATTATTACTCAATGCTACTGGCGGCTTTAGCCCTCAGTGGCTGTAATAACCCGACTTATCAGGCAGCGGATAAACAGGCTTTGCCGCTATCAAATCATTTGAGTGTAGAAAACCCTGCAAATGCTTTATCGCCCCCGGAAAAAATGCCCATTATCGCTTGGAAAGGCACAGCAAAACTTAAAGTCTGGGGGCTGGAGCAACATGGACGCAAAACCCAGCATGGACAGTCATATGATATTTATAGCATGAGTGCAGCCCATCGTTTTTTGCCTGTGGGCACATGGGTTAAAGTCACTCATGCCAATGGCAAACAAGTCTTGGTGCAAATTCAGGCGCGTTTAGGCGCACAAGAGGATGTCGATATGGCATTGTCTTATTTTGCTGCCAAACAACTGGGGCTTACCGTCAAATCACAAACGCAAGTGAGTTTACATACCCATATATTGGAACCTCATATCTAACTATGAGGAAGTCCTATAGCACTAAGAGTCTATGCGAGGTATGGGAATCGTCGCGAAAATCAGATATTTTGAGGCTAATTCCGTGGTTTTGTGAGGCGAACTTAACGACGAGTGAGTCGTTAAGAATCCTTTTTAAATAAAAGCGCGGAATTAGACCAAAATAGCGGATTTGTAGCCGATTATTCATATGTCGCATAGACTCTAAAGCATTTTATATTTTAACTGATGTTACGCAAAGGCTAAATACGACATTGTGACAAAAACTAATTTAGTGCGTAACATCAGATTTTAACTACCCTCTTAGCTCACGCTAAATTCGCTCACCCATAAGTCATGCTTATTACAGAAACTTGAGGCATACAGCACTGGGTGTTTGCCTTCGATTTCAAACACGGACACCGCTTCATCGCTGGGCATAAAGGTTTTTTCTGCCAACACGTCGCCCGCTGGGGTAACGATGGTATGACGCACAATAAAATGCTTTTCAGACATGCCATGATCGGTGGTCACGGTCACTTTCGTGCCTTCGACTTTAACGCTAGGGGCATGAGAGCCGACTTTTTTCGCCCATTTACCGGGGTTATCTTTGGTATAAATTAAACCCGCAGCAAATTTAGGCGCGGCCGCGGCGTCGCTTTTAGCCTGTACGGCACTGATACCGGCTGCCAGTACACCTGCGCCTGCGGCTAAAGAGGTTTTGAGGAAAGTTCTACGAGTAGACATAATAACTCCTTGTGTTGAGATGGTGTTGCATTATACCGCAGTTTTTTACTCTGATATAGAATCGATTTAAGACCTTAAAGAAGAAGAGGATAATTTTAGCTTTAGGGGTTTGAAGTTTAAAATGCAAGCGCGGCAAAGGCTGCGAAAGTTTGTCTCAAAGAGAAGAGGAGAGGTTTTTAATCGCCCAAACTGCTGCCTCGACCCGCGTTTTGAGTTTGAGTTTTTTCAAAATATGCTTCATATGCACTTTTACCGTGCCATCAGAAATATTGAGGTCACCGGCAATCAATTTATTACTTTTGCCCTCCACGACCAAACGCAAAATTTCTGTTTCACGCTCGGTCAAATTAGCTTCCCTGACAGAGCTAGGGGCGCTGGCTTCTTCGCGAATCGATTTTGCCAATAGGCTGGTTAATTGTTCACTCAATACCGTATGACCATCAGCAGCTTGTTCTATTTTACCTAAAATATCTTCCGGTTCCATGTCTTTAAGTAAATACCCATCGGCACCACTTTTTAAGGCTTGTAAAACGTTTTGTTCATAATCTGAAACCGTTAACATGACAATCTTTGAGATACAGCCTTTTTGCTTGAGCTGTTTTAAGGTTTCAATACCGCCGATACCTTTCATATCAATATCGAGCAAAATCAAATCAGGTTTGAGTTTAAGCGCTAAAACAATCCCTTCTTCACCACAGGCCGCCTCTGCGATGACAGACAGGTTTGGATTCATTGTTAGCAAATTTTTTACCCCTTTGCGAAACAAAGGGTGATCATCAATAATTAAAATGGTGGTCAAATTTGACTGATCCATGAGCTGATATTGCCTTGATTTGTGCTATTTTTTTGATACTGTTTCGGGGTAAAACGCAGCTTAATACTGACCCCACCCCCCGTGCGCGCTCTGATAGCATAATCGCCATTAAGTGCCTTGCCACGCTCAGCCATGATAAATAGACCATGATGCCCTTGTTTGTTTTGTTCTGGGTCAAAGCCGATACCATCATCTTGTATTTTTACCACCACTTGATTGGCATAGGAACTACGTAATTCTATCCAAACTTGTGAAGCTTTGGCATGTTTATACACATTATTGAGCGCTTCTTTGAGAATATAAACCAAATGGATTGCTTCATGGGGATTAATTTCACAGTCTTTGAGGCGGATGTCGGTGTGAATGGCGACATCTTGTTGTTGTCTAAACGCTTCAATCGCTTGGTTAATGGTTTGGTTTAATTCATTGGTGTCAATGCTAAGGCGAAAGGTGGTTAATAATTCACGCAATTGTCGGTAGGCATTGTTTAACTCATAACGTACATCGGTAACAATGGGCTGAATCAATTCTGGTGAATTTTTTTTATTCAGCAAAGCTTGAATGCGGCTGATTTCAATTTTTAAATAACTCAATGATTGCGCCAAAGAATCATGCAACTCACGGGCGATATGGCTGCGCTCTTGGGTCAAGGCATGTTCTCTTTCTTTAATAGTGCTACTGGCGATATTAAGCGCTGAGCCAATTTGTTCGGAGATGATTTTTAACGTTGATGTTTGCCATGATTTTAGCTGTGCCTCATCGGTATGCAAAATGAGCAAGCCGTAGCGTTTATTGTTGTCTTGAATTGGAAAAATTAACTCATTTTTCTTTTTTCTTTTTTTATGATGACATTTACGACAATCAACATAGCAAGCATGATCGCTAAAACAAGAAGCCAACACATGACCTGAGCCTTTCTCAGCGTTAGAGAGACAAATTAAACCCGAATCAATATCCATGTATTGTTTGATATTTTCTAAAATCTTCTTATAACTGCTAGAATCGGTGGGCGCTAAACTCAGGGTTTCTGTGGTGTGGTAAAGCAATTCCATCGCATTTTTTTTCTGCCTTAAAGCCTCGGTTTTTTCCCGAATCTCTTGCTCTTGTTCTGTGTAGGTGATGGATAATTCTTCGGACATGGCATTAAAAGTATGCGCCAGTTCTGAGAGTTCATTATTGCCTTTGACACTGGCTTTATAGCTAAAATCACCCGAGCGGATCCGCTCAGTGGCAACCATGAGCATATTTAAAGGCGATAAAATCCGTGAGTGAATAAAAAGCATGGTCACCAAGACGATGGCAATAGCGAGAAAAAAGCTCACGGACTCAATCAAATGCAAAGTTTTGATTTTTGCCTCAACTTCCGTCTCCAAATCTTTGACAAATAAATCAATTTTGTTGACAAAATCTTTGACTAAATCCATATAACGCTGACGAATCATCATTCGGGTAGAAATCGTCAACTCTTGCCAATACAACTTATCATAATCTTGGTGCAAAATATCTTCAGGATTGCCTATATTTTCATAGATATACAAAACAGGTTTTATGCTTTTCTCCCAGGTTTCCGTCACATTTTGATAACTTTTCTGAATCGGGCTGTCGACATCTTTGGGGATGATATTTTTTAATTTTTGATGGTACAAACGGGCTTCAAATTCTTGCACAAACCCGGCATAAAGATGTGCTTGCGTGTTATCGGGATCTTTGCTTTCTCGATAAACCAAATCAGCAGCAATTTGAAAAGATTGCATCCGTAAAGAGCCAGATTGATTAATTGCCGTGCCCATACCTGTGATCGATTCTGTGATCACAATCGAGCTAAGCATACTGACAAAGGCGAGAAAAATAATGCCTCCCAAAGCCAGTCCAAAACGCAGAATTAAAGAATGTTTTCTTGCTTGTTTATTCATCATTGGCTGAAAAACCGTGAGGATAAAGAGGTACTCCCAAAAACATAGCTACCACCATTTCCCTCTCGTTTTTTATCGAAGTGCGTTTATTAACACTAGCATATTCAAATAGATAAATATATACCACCCCATACCACCAATGGGGTATAAGGCGACCTTTTCTTCGGAGGTATACCCCCTAGGGGGTATTGTTGCTAAAGCCTGACATTGATAGATTCGCTGACACTCTATAAGAGCAGACCTTCACTTTTGAGTGATATTGAGCCAAACAATATCAAAAGGAATGGGAATTGAAATGCCAAGTTTCAGAACCAAGCAACTATCCGTATTAACCATGAACACTTTTGCCTTTACTGCATGTTTTGCCGTATGGGTGATGTTTTCCATTATTGGCATACCGATTAAAGAATTGCTTGCCCTTAATGAAACCCAGTTCGGGATTTTAATTGCGACCCCGATTTTAACTGGCTCGATTGCTCGCCTCCCGGTGGGGATGCTCACCGACAAATACGGTGGGCGCATTGTCTACTTTTTATTGATGTTGGCAACGATTCTGCCGTTGTGGTTTATCGGCAATGCTACCGAATATTGGCAGTTTATTGTCCTCGGCTTATTTGTTGGTATCGCAGGGGCTTCATTTTCTGTCGGCATCGCCTATACCGCCCGCTGGTTTACTAGAGAAAAACAAGGCTTTGCCATGGGGATTTTTGGTGCAGGTAACGCCGGTGCTGCCCTAACCAAGTTTGTTGCTCCCTCCTTAGTAGTCGCTTATGGCTGGCAAACGGTTCCACAAGTTTATGCGGTCGCGATGTTCATCGTCGTTATCCTCTACTGGATGTTTACCTATGAAGATCCAGACCATAAAGTCAGTGCCAATATCACTATTGGCGATCAGCTGCAAATGCTCAAAGACCCCAAAATCTGGAAATACATGCAGTATTACTCCTTGGTCTTTGGTGGCTTTGTCGGTTTGTCTTTATGGATGACCAAATACTATATCGCTGAATACGGTTTTGATATTCAAACTGCTGCGCTACTCGCTGCCGTGTTTGTCTTACCCTCAGGCATCATTCGCGCCTTAGGTGGTTGGTTCTCAGATAAATTTGGTGCTTATAAAGTCACTTGGTGGGTGATGTGGGTCTCTTGGGTTTGCTTGTTCATCATGTCTTATCCACAAACCTCTTTGGTGATCAAAACCGTCGGTGGTGGCGAAACGGCCTTAAATATTGGTCTCAATGTTTGGGTCTTTACTTCCCTTTTATTTGTAGTCGGTATCGCTTGGGGCTTTGGTAAAGCGTCCGTTTTCAAATTCCTCTCTGATGAGTATCCAGAAAATATTGGTGTTGCCTCTGGCATCGTTGGTTTAGCAGGCGGCATGGGCGGGTTCTTACTACCCATTATGTTCGGGGCTTTAATTGATTTAACCGGTGTCAACAGTGTGGTCTTCATGCTGCTCTATGGCGCGACCTGCGTCTCTTTAATCTGGATGCACTTCACTTTCTCACAAGAACGTCAACAAGCCGAAATCGAAAAAGCCAAAGGTCATGCGGTGCTGACGGCAACCAAAGAAAATCCCAGTGAATACGCTTCTGCCAGAGCGGCTGTTGATCAAGCTGAATTGTTAGAAAAACTGGTTAAAGACTACACCTTGGCGAAAGACAAGGCTAACAAAGAAGCTAAACGTATGCGTCAACAACAACTTGAAGACGGATCGTCCAGTGGTGTGATGGAGTAAGGCCATCTAATCGTAATCATTAGTTTTCAACGTTTTTAACAACAGGAGACAGTTAATGTCGAATATCACCAAATGGGATCCAGAAAATCAAAAATTCTGGGAATCCGAGGGCAAGCATATTGCCAGTCGAAATCTGTGGATTTCGATACCGAGCTTACTCAATGGTTTTGCTGTCTGGCTTTATTGGGGCATCATCACCGTACAAATGCTCAACTTAGGCTTTCCTTTTGCCAAAGCTGAATTATTTACCTTGATGGCAATTGCGGGTTTAACCGGCGCAACCTTACGTATCCCTAGTAGCTTCTTTATTCGGATTGCAGGCGGTAGAAATACCATTTTCTTTACCACGGCCTTGTTGATGATACCCGCTATCGGGACAGGCTTTGCCTTGCAAGATAAGGACACACCTTTGTATGTGTTCCAAATCCTTGCCTTCTTGTCTGGCTTTGGTGGCGGTAACTTCGCTTCTTCCATGTCCAACATCAGCTTCTTCTACCCTAAAAAACAACAGGGTTTAGCATTGGGCTTAAATGCAGGCTTAGGTAACGCAGGTGTCACCACCATGCAAATCTTAGTACCTTTGGTCATGACCTTTGGTATCTTCGGCGGTGCGCCAATGGAGCTGGTGAATACCTCAGGGACTTTGATTGGTAAAATTCCCGCAGGTTCTGAAACTTATATCCACAACGCAGGTTTTGTCTGGTTGCTGTTCTTAGTGCCCTTGGCTTTTGCTGGCTGGTTCGGCATGAATAACCTTAACGTTAAACATGTGACCCCAAATTTACCCTCCCCAATTGGTGCTTTTTCCATGATCACCTTGATGCTGATGGTTGGTTTCTTAACCGCAGCAGCTGGGCTTTATATCATTTTACCCGCCCCCACCGGTTTGGGCGCGCCATCCTGGGCTAAATGGCCAGTGATTGCTGGGGTTGTTTTTGCCACCGTCATGTTGTTGAAAATGATTCCTGGGGAAATTAAACCCAACCTTAAACGCCAATTTAAGATTTTTAGCAATAAACATACGTGGATAATGAGTATTATTTACACCATGACCTTCGGTAGCTTCATTGGTTATTCCGCCGGGTTTGCCTTAGCGATTAAAGTCGTCTTTGGTTTCCAACACATCATGGTTGATGGCGTAATGACCCATGACACCATGAACGCCAACGGTCCCTCAGCCCTTATGTATGCTTGGATGGGTCCTTTTATTGGTGCTTTAATTCGCCCGATTGGTGGTTGGATGGCTGATAAAGTCGGTGGCGCACGGGTCACGCAATGGGTATCTATCGTCATGATCGGTAGTGCTTTAGGTGTGGCTTACTACATGGCAGCGGCTTATCAATCAGCAACGCCTGAACAATTCTTTGTGCCTTTCTTTATTTTATTCCTGATTTTGTTTGCAGCGACGGGTATTGGTAACGGTTCAACCTTCCGTACCATCGCGATGGTATTTGATAAAGAACAAGCCGGTCCTGCTTTGGGTTGGACCTCGGCTATCGCAGCTTATGGCGCATTCATTATTCCTAAAGTGTTTGGTGAACAAATCAAAGCGGCAACCCCTGAGTACGCACTGTATGGCTTTGCCATCTTCTATGCGATTTGTCTGGTTCTCAACTGGTGGTATTACCTCGGGCCAAAAAGAGAATTTGATAACCCTTAAAAACCCCCTTCAGCCCCTTTGGGGCTGAGTTATTCAAATTTTCGATATATTAACGGATGTTATGCACTAAGCCACATTACCGCAATTAAGGTGGTTTTCCACCGCCCTAGTGGTATTTAGCCGTGCAGCAATGGCGGTTTTTTGGCTTAGAGAGCCAAAAAGAAGCCTTTGCGTAACATCAAATATTAAGGAGTGTTGTATGAGTCATTTTCTTGATCGCCTAAAATTCTTTAGCAAGGTAAAAGAGACCTTCTCCAAAGGGCATGGCATCGTCACCGAAGAAAACCGACAATGGGAAGATACCTATCGTAACCGCTGGCGGCATGACAAAGTGGTACGTTCTACCCACGGGGTAAACTGTACCGGTGGTTGTTCTTGGAAGATTTTTGTTAAAAATGGTTTAGTTGCCTATGAAATGCAGCAAACCGATTATCCTCGAACCCGGGAAGATTTACCCAACCATGAGCCACGCGGCTGTCAACGGGGTGCTTCTTTTTCTTGGTATCTCTACAGCCCTCATCGGATCAAATACCCTTTAATTCGGGGTCGTTTGGTTGACCTGTATCGCACTGAACGGGCTTTAGGTAAAGACCCGGTAGAAGCATGGGCTGCAATTCAAGCCGATCCAGAAAAACGCGCCAGCTACACCGGGGTGCGTGGTCTTGGCGGCTTTGTTCGCGCTGAATGGGACGAAGTGACAGAGATGATCGCCGCCTCCAATATTCACACCATTAAAAAATGGGGTCCGGATAGAATTTACGGTTTCTCCCCCATCCCTGCTATGTCGATGATTTCTTATGCAGCTGGCTCACGCTATTTATCATTAATTGGCGCGGGTGTGGGGTCTTTTTACGACTGGTATTGCGACTTACCCCCAGCATCTCCACAAGTTTGGGGCGAGCAAACCGACGTACCCGAATCAGCGGATTGGTATAACTCCAAATACATCATTGTTTGCGGCGCAAACTTACCGATGACCCGTACCCCTGATGCGCATTTTGCCGTCGAATCACGCTATAACGGCACAAAAATCGTCTCAATGGCACCGGATTATGCCGAGTATGTCAAATTTGCCGATTTATGGATGCCGGTCAAACAAGGCACAGACGCGGCGGCTTTCTTAGCAATGGGTCATGTAGCACTGAATGAATTCCACATCAAAAAACAAGATCCGTATTTTACCGAATATGCGCGTAAATATACCGACTTACCCATGCAAGTCATTTTGGAAACACAAGGTGACAGACTCACTTCAGGGCGTTTCTTACGTGCCTCTGATTTTGATAATAATATGGGTGAAGATAATAACCCCGAATGGAAAACCATTGTCTATGACAACAAAAGTAAAGCCTTTGTTGTACCCAATGGCTCGGTTGGTTTCCGTTGGGGAGAGGAAGGCAAATGGAACCTGTTGGAACAAGCCAATAATAACGAAACCGAAGCGGAACTCTCTTGCCTCAATAGCAAAGATACCATTGTCGATGTTACCTTCCCGCATTTTACCCAAGAAGAAGGCGACAGCTTGGTACGCAAAATCCCTGTGCGTGAACTGAAATTAGCTTCAGGGGAAGAAGTCTACGTCACCTCTGTATTTGATTTGCAAGTGGCACAATACGGTATTGATCGGGGACTGGGCGATAATCTTGCGACCTCTTATGATGATGAGAGTATCCCTTATACACCCGCATGGGCAGCCAAAGTAACGGGCGTATCAGCCGCTGATTTACAACGCACAGGCTTTGAATTTGCCGATAATGCCTCGAAAACCCGTGGTAAATCCATGGTCATCTTGGGCGCTGCGATTAATCATTGGTATCACAATGACATGAACTATCGCGGCATCATGAACTTGCTGCACATGTGTGGTTGTGTCGGACAAAGCGGCGGCGGCTGGGCGCATTATGTAGGACAAGAAAAACTGCGTCCACAAGCTGGCTGGGCACCGATTGCCTTTGGTTTAGATTGGCAGCGTCCACCTCGCCACACCGCCTCCACCACGTACTGGTATTTCCATACGGATCAATGGCGTTATGAACGTGTTGAAGCCGATAGCTTATTAGCTTCTACCGCTAAAGGGCGTTATCGCGGGTATCAATTAGCCGACTACAACGTTGTTGCTCAGCGTTTAGGTTGGACACCTTCGATGCCACATTTTGACAAAAACCCCATTGAGATTGTCAAAGAAGCAGAAGCCGCAGGCGCGGAAGATGAAGCGGGCGTATCGGATTACTTGGTCGATAAACTCAAAAGCGGTGATGTCAACTTTGCTTATGAAGACATCGACGCGGAAGAAAATCACCCACGTAACTTGTTTGTCTGGCGCTCTAACCTCATCGGTTGTTCCTCTAAAGGGCATGAGTATTTCCTCAAGCATTTACTCGGGGCGCAAAATGGCGTGATGTCCGAGGGCACAGAAGGCGCAGCTTGCAAAGAAGTTAAATGGCATGAAAAATCACCGATTGCCAAATTGGACATGATGGTCGATATTAACTTCCGTCTTAATTCCACTGGCGCGTATTCTGACATCATCTTGCCTACCGCAACTTGGTATGAAAAAGCCGACCTCAACACCACGGACATGCATCCTTTCATCCATCCGCTCTCCAAAGCGGTCGATCCGGCTTGGGAATCACGTTCAGATTGGCAAATTTTCAAAACCATTGCCAAAAAATTCTCTGAACTATCAGAAACCCATCTGGGCAAACAAAAAGACGTGGTCGCATTACCGATGCAACACGACACGCCAATGGCTTTGGCACAACCCTTTGGTGAAGTTAAAGACTGGAAAAAAGGCGATTGTGAACCCGTTCCCGGTAAAACTGCACCGATATTCAAAGTCGTCGAACGCGATTTCCCTAGCACTTATGGCAAATATATCGCGCTTGGTCCATTGATGCGGAAATTAGGAAATAATATCAAGGGGGTAGACTGGAACACCGACAAGGAAGTCGATGAACTAGCCACACTCAACGGGGTCATTACCGAAGATGTGATCAGTAAAGGGATGCCGTCTTTATCAGAAGATGTGCATGTCTGTGATGCAGTCATGCGTATGGCTCCTGAGACCAACGGCGAAGTGGCACACAAATCTTGGAGCGCGCAAAGCAAAAAAACCGGGATTGACCACAGCCATTTGTATAAAGGCCGTCAAGAAGACAAAATCACTTATCATGATATTGTCGCCCAACCCCGCAAGATTATCACCGCACCTACTTGGTCGGGGATTGAATCAGAAGAGGTGAGCTATAACGCTTGTTATACCAATATCCATGAGCATATCCCACTACGTACCCTCACAGGTCGAGCGCAGTTCTATCAAGATCATGAGTGGATGCTTGATTTCGGCGAAGGCTTTTGTGCTTACAAACCCGCAGTTGACTTACAAGCGCATAAAAACGTTCCTGCTGCCATCAAAGACAAACCTCACTTAGTCTTAAACTGGATTACCCCGCATTCCAAATGGGGCATTCACTCCACCTATCAAGACAACTTGCGTATGTTGACCTTGTTCCGGGGCGGGCCTTATTTCTGGGTTTCTGAAGAAGATGCTAAATCTATCGGCTTGCAAGACAACGACTGGGTAGAAGCCATCAATGATAACGGGGCAACTGTCGCACGGGTCGTGGTCTCACAACGGGTTCCCAACGGCATGGCGATTATGTACCACGCCCAAGAGAAAAACGTCAACGTCCCCGGTTCCAATACCACAGGCAAACGTGGCGGTATTCTCAACAGTGTCACCCGTACCGTACCGAAACCAACTCACATGATCGGCGGCTATGCGCAGTTGTCTTATGCCTTTAACTACTATGGCACAGTCGGCTCTAATCGTGATGAGCATGTGATTGTACATAAAATCAAGGACCAAGATGTTGATTGGCTCGAGCGTCCACTAACACCGGAACGTGAAGCGAAGAAAAATCCTCCGGGCATCAACAACTAAGGACAGGAGAATACAAATATGAAAATACGTGCGCAAATCGCAATGGTATTGAACCTTGACAAGTGTATTGGTTGTCATACCTGTTCAGTGACCTGTAAAAACATTTGGACCAACCGTAAAGGGGTCGAATACGCTTGGTTCAACAACGTTGAATCCAAGCCTGGCGTGGGTTTCCCTAAAAATTGGGAAGACCAAGACAAATGGAACGGCGGCTGGGAGGCGAAAAAAGGTAAATTGGAGCTTAAAGCGGGTGGTCGTACCAGCAAGCTACTGAATATCTTTGCTAACCCTGACATGCCAGAGATCGATGACTACTACGAGCCATTTGATTACGACTATCCCAAGTTGCAAAACAAGCCCTTATCAGAGGCGGCTCCTACAGCGCGACCTGTGTCACAAATCACAGGTAAGCAAATGGAGAAAATCAACTGGGGACCCAACTGGGAAGATGATCTGGCGGGCGAATTTGAAAAACGCTCCAAAGATAAAAACTTTGAGGGCATTCAAAAACAAATGTACTCCGAGTTTGAAAATACTTTCCACATGTATTTACCGCGTTTATGTAACCACTGCCTTAACCCCGCATGTGTTGCCAGTTGCCCCTCTGGGGCGATGTACAAACGTGATGAAGATGGCGTGGTACTGATTGACCAAGACAAATGCCGTGGTTGGCGTATGTGCGTCAGCGCTTGCCCCTACAAAAAAATCTACTACAACTGGGAATCAGGCAAATCAGAAAAATGTATCCTTTGCTATCCACGGATAGAATCAGGGATGCCAATGGCTTGTGCTGAATCTTGCGTGGGACGGATTCGTTATGTCGGTGTGATTCTCTATGATGCCGATAAAATCAGCGATGCTGCTGCCACTTCAGAAAATACCGACTTGTATCAAGAACACTTAGACATGTTCTTAGATCCCAACGACCCAGAAGTGATTAAACAAGCGCTGGCAGATGGGGTACCACAAACATGGATCGACTCGGCACAAGAATCGCCCGTGTACAAAATGGTGAAAGAATGGAAAATTGCTTTCCCTATCCATCCAGAGTACCGCACCCTGCCGATGATGTGGTATGTACCACCGCTGTCACCGATTCAAGGTCAATTAGACCAAGGCAACTTGCCCACCGAAGCCGATGGCGTGATTCCAACAGCAGATGCGTTGCGCTTCCCAACCAAGTTCCTTGCTAACTTACTCACCGCAGGTGATGAAAAACCGGTCACCGATGCACTGCGAAAAATGCTCGCCATGCGCAGCCACCAACGCATGAAATCCGTTGAAGGCAAAGATGGTAAAGCATCCTTAGACAGTGCGGGTTTAAGCATTGAACAAGCCGAGGAAATGTACCGCTATCTTGGCATTGCCAACTATGAAGATCGCTTTGTAATTCCGACTTCACACGAAGAGCTACGCCAAGAAGATCCTTACGGCTTCCAAGGTCAAAATGGTTTCTCCGCTGGCAATATCAGCCCTCACGACGATGAGGGAGGCGCAGGCATGACCCTGTTCCCCGCACCACGGAAAAAAACCGTCACCCCGATGGCGATTGTTGCACCACCCAAAAGCCTAAAATCTAAATAAGGAGCTAACAATGAGACTTTACAACATATTAGCCCGATTGCTGGACTACCCAAGCCCGGACTTGCTAGCGCATTTAGATGAGATAGTGCAATTGATCAAAGCAGATACTGCTATACATCAGCACGAGAGCGAAGAAATCAGCGCTTTTATCTATTGGCTGCAAACCCATAGTTTGACTGAAATACAGCAAATCTATGTGCAAACCTTTGATATGCAACCTGAGCACGACCTGCACATGACCCACCATATTCATGGTGACAGTCGTGATAGAGGGCCGGCTTTGATTGATTTAGCCGAACACTTCAAAGCCAATGGCCTTGAACTTAAAGAGGGTGAAATCCCAGATTATCTGCCTTTATTACTGGAATATGTCTCGACGCTGGAAGTTGACGAAAGTCGTTTCTTCCTTGCCGATGTGGGCAAAATCCTCGCCATTTTGGCAGAGAATCTTGAAAAATCCGAAAGTCCTTATGCCAAGCTGATTCGTTTAGTCGAACAGCGGGGACAATTGCTCAAAGCAGCCTAACGCGGAGTATACAATGACATTACATGATTTTGCTTTTGGGGTTTACCCCTATATCGCAGGCACAGTATTCCTATTAGGAAACTGGATGCGCTTTGATCGGGAACAATACACTTGGAAAGCCGACTCGAGCCAATTACTCAGTAATCAAGGCATGAGAATGGCGAGCAACCTATTCCATGTGGGGATTATTGCCATTTTCTTTGGTCACTTAGTCGGGCTTTTGACTCCGCATAGCTGGTTCTTAGCCATGGGAGTCTCTGACATGACTCATCAATGGATAGCCATTATTGCCGGACTGGTCTTCGGTGGTTTTTGCTTTATCGGTGCGCTATCACTGGTGATTCGTCGCATGACCAATGAACGGGTTATGGCAGTGAGCCGAACCCGGGATAATTTTATTATTATCTGGTTATTGATAACGGTGACACTCGGTCTTATTACCACCATTTACTCTATCGGTCATGCCAACAACAACGACCCCTCGGTCATGTTAGCACTGGCAAGCTGGGTACAAAGTGTGGCAACCTTATCAGTTGATGCCAGTTTGTTAGCCAATGTAGATCCCATCTTCAAGCTGCACATCTTCTTTGGTATGACGGTATTTTTGGTCTTTCCCTTTACCCGTTTGGTTCACGTTTGGAGTGTGCCTATTGGCTACCTCGGTCGTGCTTATCAAATTGTTCGAGTAAAAAAGGTCAAAGTTAATTAAATAACGGCTGTTACGTCCCAAGGCTGGTTTTACACCAGCCTAGTCGTATTTAGCCGTGAAGCACTGGCGATTTTTTTGCCTTTCGAGGTAAAAAAAGAGCCTTTGCGTTACATCAACAACTAACAAGGAAATAAGACCAAAATATGGGGATTTAATAAAAGTGATAATCCAAGCTTAGGATTTTGAGTGCTAGGCAAGGTCGCATAGCCGTAACTGTGCAACCCTATTGCAACGCTGAATAGGACTCAAAATACTCGCTAACTTATTGGTGTTATTGAATTCCCATATTTTGGTCTTATTTTCTCTTCCCTTTGAAGTTTTACAGGAGAATGGTCTATGACAACTAACCCCTATGCAACTCAAATAAAACATGTTCAAGTTGACGGCAAAGACATTGCCACCGATCAAGAAGGCTACATCCAAAACATGGATGAATGGTCAGAGGGATTTGCGCGGGCGCAAGCAGCAAAAGAAAATGTCGAACTGACAGATGAACATTGGGATGTGATTTACTTATTACGTAACCACTATGAAGAACACCGCGTACAAATGGAAGTGCGCAAAATGATTAAACACTTTGCCAAAGTCTGGGGCAAAGAACGCGGAAATAACCACCACCTCCACGATTTATTTCCGATGGGTGGACCGCAAAAACAAGGCAACCGTTTTGCGGGGATTCGTCGTACCAAAGGCGAGCACTAAATCCAAAGCCTGCCTTGAGGCAGGTGTTACACCAAGCCAATCAAGTGAAATTATGTCATTACATCTCGCCTGTGATAACTGTGATCTTGCGCCCCTATGCCTAGCGGGTGAGCTGTCGCAAGATAACATCAAAGAACTAGATAAGTTCATGACTTGCCGCCGCCCGTTAGAAAAGGGCGAACATTTGTTTCGGCAAGGCGAAGAATTTACCAATATTTACGCCATTCGCTCAGGCACGGTGCAAAGTTATCTACACACGGATAAAAAAGCCGAACAAATCACCGGCTTTCACCTGCCCGGAGAACTATTAGGGCTAAATGCCATCGCTGGCGGCAAACACCTCTCCAATTGCAAAACCTTGGAAAGATGCAGTGTTTGTGAAATTTCTTTTGAAGCTTTTGCCGAGTTGGGAGAAAAAATCCCCGCTTTACAACAACAATTGCTACTGATAATGAGTAAAGAAATGGCGCACAGTTATCAATTTATTCATTTTTTTGGTAAAAGAAGCGCCAAAAGCCGCTTGGTGATTTTCTTACTCAACCTCTCCACCCGCTTTAAACTCCGGGGCTTTTCTGCAAGGCAATTTAATTTAGGGATGCGCCGCATGGACATCGCCAATTATATCGGTCTTAACCCAGAAACCATTACCCGCTTGTTTGCCGATTTACAGCAGCAAGGACTGTTAGAGCTACACAAGCGCCAATTACACTTGCACGATATAACCGCGCTGGAAAAAATTGCTAACAGCTAAAAAACAGGCACAAAATAACTTCAGCAACTTTTTCTGATATGCTTCTCCCTTCAAATCAAAAACCTCAACAGGGCGACATTTATATAGCCTAGGAAAACGCCCTAGGTGATTGATGTTAATATTATTTCTCTAATTCTATGGCGTTGCCCTAGGCTTTATGGATTACGCCCTTTCAGGGCTATCGGCATGGCAAAGCACAGCACTCATAACGTATTATAGGTATGACATTGGAAACGAGAATATTCCTTTGTTTTCAAAGGAGGGAAAGGGTCGTTGCATTAATTAATTCATACAAGTTCGCTTCTCATCTTTGCTTTGGCTGCTAAGCGCATCTGCCAGTTGGATTTGGGTGGTTTGCGCAGCGTTTAGGCGGGTTTTTAGTTGATCGCAGAGGCTTAGGAGTTCATCGACTTTGCTTACTATTCGGTGTTGTTCGGTTAGGGGGGGGATTGCAAAAATAAGCTTTCTTAAGTTTCCAAGAGAAATAAAAGGTTGTGCTCCACCAGAAGCTTTTTCTTGGAGTTTAATAGCTAATTCTTCTGTATAAATTTTAAAAAAAATTGGTAAAGTTGCTGTTTTCAAAAAATATTTAAATAATGCAACATTTTTTACAGTAAATTTTATATTATCTTCAACCATCACTTGATTTCCAATATTCCCTCCAATCATAGAAAACAGAATATCATCAACTTCTACAAGAGAACGTTTACTAATTTCTAAATAGTCAAACTGAGAAATTCTTTTAGCCCCTTTAAAATCAATGCGCCCATTAATAAAGTCTTTGCTTGTAACAAGTGGGTATGTATTATTTCCTGTCACATGTTTAGGGGAATCATGTGTGCCATCTCGAACATCTATAGCATCTTGTAAGCGACACCATTTCCACCCTGTTGGCAATTTAAATAATTTTTCTTCCTCACCAATCTCTGGCAAAGCCTTTTGCTTTTTAATCTTTTTCTCTTTCAGCAACTGCGCTTTTTCTGCCGCAATTTTTTTCAATAACTCGCTAGCGGGTTCGTCTTTCGGGTCTTGGGGAACTAATTTGCCCATCACTGCCAATTGTAAAATGCTTTGTTTTAGTTGCTCGATGCTTTGTTCGGTGGTGAATAAGCTATCGAAATGGGTGGCAATGCGTTGCCATGCGGCTTGAAAATGGGCATGGTCGGGGGCTTGGGTCAGTGTGTTTAGCAGGGTTTTGACCAGCGTTTGATGGGCTTCGGTTTGGTTTTCACTGCGTTGTTCTAGTTGGTCGCAGAGCTGCATGAGTTCATCGACTTTTTTTACTATGCGGTGTTGTTCGGCAGTTGGGGGGAGAGGAATAATTCCAGAAAAAAATTGTTTATCATTAATTGCTGGATACGCAATACCTGTTTGACAAGACTCAACATAATTAATGAATATTGGAGAACGTAAATATCTATAAATATATCTTTCAATAACTCCTGTTAGAGGATGAATTATAGCAAATGCTGTACTGGCAATAGGACTTGGTTTATATTCATTTTCTATAACCGCAATATTTAAAAGATATGGTCTAACTGTTGAATAAATAACTGTTCCGTTTTTTACATTTTTTCTGGCTCTTGATGGAGCGTCAGAAGAAGATAAAATAGAAGGTTCAGAAATTAACCCCAGTTCTTTATTAATTGCTCCCACATCAATATAGGTGAAATCATTTTCTGGTGTTTGTTGTCCAAGATCATGTCCAATATCTCGTAATCGTGACCAGCCCCAGCCCTCCGGCAACCCAAACGGCTTTTCCTCCTCTGCAATCTCCGGTAACACCTTCTGCCGCTTAATTTTCTTCTCTTTCACCAACCGCGCTTTTTCTTTGGCAATCCTCTCCAACAACACGCTGGCGGGTTCGTCTTTGGGGTCTTGTGGCACAAGCAAGCCGCGCACCGCCAAATCTAAAATTAATTCACGTAATTTTTTAATCCCATACAGTTCTTGTTTTTTGCCCGTGCCTCTGCCACGCCCTGCGGCGGCTTTGGGTTTGATGGCGTTTGTCCAAATGTCTAAATGGTCGGTGATAAGGTTTTGCATGGTCTTGTATCAGGTTAGCCCCAAAGGGGTATTATTCATATAGCCTAGGGCATCGCCCTAGGACTGGGAATAATAACGGGTTTAGCCCTGTAAGGGCGACATATTGACGTTTGTTTATCTCGCCCCTACAGGGCTGGTTTTCTATGCCCTATAAAACCTAGGGTGTTGCCCTAGGCTGTAAAAATGCCGCCCCGTTGGGGCTAAGGTTTTTTATAGTATTGTATCGGGTTAGCCCCAAAGGGGCGTTATTCATATAGCCTAGGGCATCGCCCTAGGACTGGGAATAATAACGGGTTTAGCCCTGTAAGGGCGATATATTGACGTTTGTTTATATCGCCCCTACAGGGCTGGTTTTCTATGTCCTATAAAACCTAGGGCGTTGCCCTAGGCTGTAAAAATGCCACCCCGTTGGGGCTAAGGTTTTTTATAGTCTTGTATCAGGTTAGCCCCAAAGGGGCGCAATTCCTATAGCCTAGGGCATCGCCCTAGGACTGGGAATAATAACGGGTTTAGCCCTGTAAGGGCGATATATTGACGTTTGTTTATATAGCCCCTACAGGGCTGGTTTTCTATGCCCGATAAAACCTAGGGCGTTGCCCTAGGCTGTAAAAACTTGTATCCGTCACTTCCTTAGATTTGCGCTATTCTCGCACCAAGGCCGCTGCCAACACCGTTTGCAACTCGCCACGCAAACCTTGTATCTCGGTTTGTTGCTGCTGATAAAGCGCTAATAATTCCTCTGGGTCATGCTGTTGTTGCTCTTCAACATGCGGGTTTTTAATATCAAGGTTATATTGCCGTGCCTTAATGTCCTCAATGCTAACTTGCCATGCTTGTGGCGTACTTTGGCGGCTCTTAAACCCATCGGTCTCATCGCCCCACCAGTCGCACTCGGTGGCGAACTCTTCAAAACGCATCGGCTTGGTTTTGTTGTAATTTTTCACCCCTTCAGGGTAAGGATGTTCGTAATACCAAACCGATTGGGTTGCCGGCCATTGTGATTCGGGCTTTTTGGTGAAAAACAAAATATTAGTTTTAATCCCCGTATAAGGGTTAAACACGCCATTGGGTAAACGCACGATGGTGTGCAAATGGCATTCAGTCAGCAATTTTTCTTTTAATCGGCTTTTCATGCCCTCGCCAAACAAAAAACCATCGGGCAAGACCACGGCGGCACGACCGTTGTCTTTTAAGAGTTTTATCACCAAAGCCATAAATAAATCGGCGGTCTCACGGGTGCGTAAATTAGCGGGAAATTGGTTCTCAACCCCGTCTTCTTCCATGCCACCAAACGGCGGATTGGTGACAATGACATCAACACGGTCTTTGTCGCTGTAATCGGTATAAGCGCGGCGGCTGAGCATGTTATCGTGCAAAATTTGACTGGGTATGTCGATGCCGTGCAAAATCATATTGGTAATACAAAGCATGTGCGGCAAGGCTTTTTTCTCTACCCCGTGTATGGTTTCTGCCAATACCTCATCTTGAATTTTCTCATGGCGCTGGCGTTTGTGCTCCATGCTACAACTTAAAAACCCGCCTGTGCCGCAAGCGGGGTCAAGCACACTCTCGGAAAGTTGCGGGTCGATGCGATCAACAATAAAACGGGTCACAGCGCGAGGGGTATAAAATTCGCCTGCGTTGCCTGCGCTTTGTAAGTCTTTGAGAATCTGCTCGTAAATATTGCCAAAGGTGTGCTGGTCATCGGTGCTATTAAAATCAATTTCACAGATTTTGTTAATCACTTGCCGCAGCAGTGTGCCAGATTTCATATAGTTGTAGGTATCTTCAAACACACTTTGAATCATGCTTGCGCGTCTGGCATTTTCTTGGTCTGCTGCTTTCTCTGAGCTGCTGCTGGTGTCGAGTTGTTCTTTGAGGGTCGGGAACAGTTCTAAATTGATAAAGTCGCCCAGATCCTCGCCTGTCATGCCCTCAGCGTTGGCTGCCCAGTTACGCCAGCGCAGTTTTTCCGGCAAGGGGGATTGGAAATCATCTTCAATGTATTCGAGTTGTTCTTCACGATCATCGTAAATTTTCAGAAAAAACAGCCAAACCAATTGGCTAATGCGTTGGGCATCGCCATCGACACCGACATCTTTGCGCATAATGTCTTGGATGGATTTGATAATGCCGCTGACGTTGCTCATGTTGTGTTCCTATTGAGATTAATCCCATAGATGGTTTTCATCATAATTAAGCTGATATTTTTTCAATAACAGACGATATTCATCTTCAAAACTGAATTTTTGATGGTGTTGTTTTTGTTGTTGGATGTAATTGACAAGAGCTGGTACGTTCGACATGCCAATAGAAAATGCTCCATAACCCGCTTGCCAAGCAAATGTAGCTAAGCGTTTATCCTTATTTTTTAGCCATTTTGAAGAGCTTTTTTTCGTCTCTTCCAATAACTTGCTGACGGTGACGATACGCTCTAATCTACATAAAATATGTAAATGATCACTTGTACCGCCAATTTTTAACACCGGGCATTGCATGGTTTTATGTATTGAGACGATATACGCATACAACTCAGGTTCAATATCAGGATAAATCAATGGCTTTCTATTTTTGGTACTAAAGACAAGGTGTAACAAAATATTTGATAAGGATTGCGGCATATTTATGCTCTCATTTATATCGCCCTTACAGGGCTAAATTTTTCACCTATTACTAAACCTAGGGCGATGTCCTAGGCTATAGAGATGTCGCCTCGTTGGGGCTGGCTTGTTTAATAATTTAATGATGCTAAGCCCCAAAGGGGCGTAATTTATAAAGCCTAGGGCAACGCCCTAGGAACGTAAATAACACGAAAACAAAGCCCTGTAAGGGCGATATATTTGACGGAGATTTATTGATAAATTGCCCGCTCCAAATTCTGCACCGCCGCCTGATAATGGTTCAATCCACCAAAAATCCCTTGAATGATTTCTTTAGGCGTGCCGATTTGGTTAAAGGGGCGCAGTTTTAACACTTTTTTATCTTCAATACTAGCCACACCTTCATCGGCATATCTATCTAACAAGGCTTCTAAGACGGCACGGGCTTGGACATTGTAACGGCTAAAGACATCACGTTTTTTCACTTGCTTAACCCGCTCGGCACGGGTTAAAGGCGGCTGATCAAAGGCGATATGGCAAATCAAATCAAAATCACCATAATCTTTGCCGATTTCCTGCGCTAACACCTCTAGCTCAATGCCGTGCGCTTGTAAGAGTTTTATAATGATGGTTTTCTTTTCTGCCGCTTGCCAATGGCGCAAAAAATTATCCAAAGAATCATACTCTTTGCGGATATGTTTACGGCTGTAATCTCGGTAAGATTCTGTCACCAGTTTGCCATCTTCGTTCAGGTACTCGACCCGCTCAGCAAGAATGCTGACTTCAACACCACTGACATGGACTTTATAGGCGCTACACGGCTCGTTCACTTCATCAACAAAGCCATCGCCTTCTTCTGGATACGGCTCTGGCGGTACAGGGCTTTCCCCCGGTGCTGGCTCATAAATTTGCACAGGCTCGCTGTCGAATTCATCATCTTTGAATAATTGTGTGGCTTTTTTAAAGTCGATAATGGTAAAAAACAGCTTGTTGTGTTTCGGATCTTCTAAAATGCGTGTCCCCCGCCCGATAATTTGCTTGAACGCGGTCATGGAGTTAATGCTTTTATCCAGCACAATGAGTTTGCAGGTTTTGGCATCCACGCCCGTGCTCATCAGTTCTGAAGTGGTGGCAATCACCGGATAACGGCTCTCTGGGTCGATAAAATTGTCCAACTCGGCTTTGCCCTCGACACTATCACCCGTGATACGCATCACATATTTGCTGTTGTCTTTTGCCAGTTGCCCAGCAGCATTGACAAGGGCTTTGCGCATCCGCTCGGCGTGGTCGATGTCTTCACAAAAAACAATGGTTTTGGCAAAGGGGTCAGTGGCTTTGAGAAAAGTCATCACCCGCTTAGCAACCAATTTGGTGCGCTGGTTTAAGACCAAGACTTTGTCCATATCGGCTTGGTTGTATTCGCGATATTCCACTTCGTTACCCAAATCATCACGCAGCCCCGGCGGTGGTGTCCAGCCCAACAGGTCTTTATCAAGGTCGATGCGCACAACTTTATAAGGGGCGAGAAAACCATCTTCTATGCCTTGTCTGAGGGAATAGCTGTACACAGGCGCGCCAAAATAATCGATATTTGAAGCATAGCGGGTCTCTTTGGGGGTCGCGGTCAGTCCCAATTGAATGGCACTGTCGAAATAGTCTAAAATCTCACGCCATGCCGAATCGTCTTTGGCGCTGCCACGGTGACATTCGTCAATCACAATCAAATCAAAAAAATCTGTTGAGACATCTTTATAAATTTTTTGGCTCTCATCAGGGCCTGTCAGGGCTTGATAAAGACCGAGATAAACTTCATAAGCGGGGTCAATTTTGCGGTTTTTAATTTTGCACATGACCGAGCCGAAGGGCTTAAAATCATTAACGATGGTTTGGTCGGCAAGGATATTTCTATCGACTAAAAACAAAATCCGCTTTGCGACTTTGGCTTTCCACAAGCGCCAAATGATTTGGAAGGTGGTATAGGTTTTCCCTGTCCCCGTTGCCATCACCAGCAATAAGCGTTTTTGTCCTTGGGCGATGGCTTCTATCACTTGGTTAATGGCATGGGCTTGGTAATAATGCGGGGTTTTAGCGGTGTTATCCGTATAATAAGCTTGGTTGATAAGTGCCTGTTGCTTACTATCGAGTCCGCGAAAAGCTTGATAACGTTGCCACAATTCAAGTGGCGAGGGAAAGCTGTCTAAGTCAAACTCGGTTTCAATGTCTTTTCCATCGGCGGCGGTTTTATCATGGGCGGCAAAACCATCGCCATTGGAGCTAAAAGCGCAGGGAACATTGAAAAGCGCCGCATAGCCTAAGGCTTGTTGTAAACCGTGGCTGATGCTATAGCTATTTTTTTTGGCTTCAAGCACAGCAATAGGGATATTTTTTTTCCAAAACAAAACATAATCCGCACGTTTACGCTTTTTATTATCCCGCCTTGCTATATTGCCACGGACGATAATCGGTCCTGGTGTAAACGCTTCTGTACGAATTTGTTTATTCCTGTCCCAGCCGGCTTTTATCAGCGCGGGGGTGATAAATAAATCACAAATATCGCTTTCACTGAGTTGTTGCTTGTCTCGTTTATCCATCACGGCATTGTTTTGACTTAGAAACCAAATTCTAGCATTAGGATTTTAACTTTTGTTGTCAAGCTTTTCTTGCCATAGACTCTCATGGTTTGCTCAACAAATGCTTTTAAATATCTGATTTGACGCACTAAGCCTGTTTTTGCCACCATAAGGTGCTTTTCCACCTGCCTAGTGAAGCCTTTGCGTAACATCAGTTAAATATCAAGCTATTATTAGGTAAAAAATCCAGTAATTGGCTATTTGTTGATCCTAAATCAAGTTCACTTTAGATTCTCTCCTATTAAAAATATCTGCTGCTAGAATGCACCCGTGTTTTAATTTTTCGGAGATTTTCTTTATGTCTGTAAACCCTGTTGCTAGCCCTTTTGATCCAAGCAAGCAAGCTTTGTATCACACTTGGTCAGAGAAAAAATTAGAACATTATCCCGTTGCAATAGAAGATTTATTGGTAGAAATTAGCAATCCTAAACAAATCAGCCCGGCCGAACATGAAGCGATGTTAGCCATTTGTCGCAAAACCAATATGGTTTTATATGCGGGTAATACGGCGAATCAAGCCGATAAAGATATCCCTTTAGCTGTTGGGAAGCGGTTTGGTCTCACGCAATTGAATAGCAATTGGTTGGCCGATGATGAGGGCGTAACGTCTTTGACGGTCGTTGAGGAGGGGACGCGCCAAGCCTATATCCCCTATAGTAATCGTGCGATTCAATGGCATACCGATGGTTATTACCATAGCCGTGAGCAACAAATTCATGGCTTGTTATTACATTGTGTCCAAAACGCTGCCACAGGCGGGGAAAATGCTTTGTTAGACCATGAAATCGCTTACATTTTTTTACGCAATAAAAATCCAGCCTATATTCAAGCCTTAATGCAAAATGATGTCATGACCATCCCTGCCCGTATGAATGAGGGAAAAGTGGAGCGAGCTGCACAAACCGGCCCTGTTTTTTCTATTAATCCAACAACAGGGCATTTGCATATGCGTTATAGCGTCCGCAATCAGCATATTATCTGGAAACAAGACCCATTGACCTTGGAGGCATTGAGCTATTTAAGCGATATATTAGAAAACTGTCCGCATATTTTCCGTGCTACTTTGCAACCGGGGATGGGCTTGGTAAGTAATAATGTCTTACATGACCGCGCAAACTTTGAGGATGATAAAGCTAAGCCGCGTTTATTGTACCGCGCCCGTTATTTTGATCGCATTGTCGGAAGCTAACCCCCATGTCCGCCCTATCAGCCTTGCCCATACAAGTGATCAAACGCAATGGTGAACGCTTAGATTTTGATGCGCATAAAATCACTTTGGCATTACAAAAAGCGGGCAATGCCACGGGCGAGTTTGGCAAAGAGGTGGCCAATTTATTAAGCGTGCAAGTATTAAAAGTGTTACGCCACCGTTTTAATCAGCAAACCCCCCATATTGAACAAATTCAGGATATTGTCGAACAAACTTTAATCAGTGCCGATCATTTTGCTACCGCACGCGCCTATATTGTTTATCGGCAACAACACAAAGTCTTGCGCCAAGATCAAAAAACCTTGGTCAATGTCGAAAAGTCCATTAATGAATACCTTAATCAACTCGATTGGCGCGTTAATGCCAACGCCAATCAAGGTTATTCCATCGGTGGTTTGATTCTTAACGTCTCCGGTAAAGTCATTGCCAATTATTGGCTTAGCCATGTTTACCCGCCTGAAATTGGCGAGGCACACCGACAAGCGGATTTACATATTCATGATTTAGACATGTTGGCCGGGTATTGTGCTGGCTGGTCATTACGCACACTGTTAAACGAAGGCTTTAATGGTATCCCTGGGCGCATAGATGCCCTGCCCCCAGCGCATTTTGACAGTGCCTTAGGACAGATGGTCAACTTCTTGGGCACATTGCAAAACGAATGGGCAGGGGCGCAAGCATTTTCTAGTTTCGACACCTATTTAGCCCCTTTTGTTCGTGTCGATAGTTTGCCTTTTGCGCAAATCAAGCAACATATTCAATCTTTTATTTTTAATCTCAACGTGCCATCGCGTTGGGGCAATCAAGTGCCTTTTACCAATTTAACCTTTGACTGGGTTTGCCCTGAAGATTTAAAAACCCAAGTGCCTTTGGTGGGCGGTAAAACGGTCGATTTTTGTTATGGTGATTTACAAAAAGAAATGGATTTGATTAACCGGGCTTATATCGAAATCATGGCCGAGGGGGATCACAAAGGGCGCATTTTTACCTTTCCGATTCCTACTTACAATATCACCCCCGATTTCCCTTGGTTTTCTGAAAATGCGGATAAACTGTTTAACATGACAGCAAAATTTGGTTTACCGTATTTTCAGAATTTTTTAAATTCAGCGCTAAAACCCAATATGGTCAGAAGCATGTGTTGTCGCTTACAACTGGATTTGGGCGAATTATTAAAACGCGGCGGGGGCTTGTTTGGCTCGGCAGAACAAACCGGCAGTTTGGGGGTGGTGACAATCAATTGCGCCCGTCTAGGTTATCTCTATCGTGCCGATAAAAAAGCGCTATATCAACGCTTGGATGAATTGCTAGATTTGGCTATCGACAGCTTAGAAATCAAACGCAAAGTGATTCAAAAGTACATGGACAATGGGCTTTACCCTTATACCAAGCGCTATTTAGGCACGTTGCGCAATCATTTTTCTACCTTGGGTGTCAATGGCATCAATGAAATGATTCGCAACTATTCCCAAGACCAGCATGATATTAGTGATGACTGGGGGCGTGAGTTTGCGCTGGAATTATTGGATCATATTCGGGCTAAATTGCTCATCGCTCAAGAACAAACAGGCAATATGTACAACCTCGAAGCCACGCCTGCCGAGGGCACAACCTACCGTTTTGCCAAAGAAGATCAGCGCCGTTATGCCAAGATTTTACAAGCTGGCACGGCAGACAAACCTTATTACACCAATTCATCTCAGCTACCAGTCGGCTATACCGATGATCCCTTTGCAGCTTTAAGCTTACAAGATGAATTACAAAAAAAATACACCGGAGGCACGGTCTTACATCTTTATATGAATGAGCGTATTTCTGATGCCAATAGCTGTAAAACCTTGGTTAAACGCGCCCTCAGCCAATTTGGCTTGCCTTATCTCACCATCACACCGACATTTTCTATTTGCCCTAAGCACGGTTATTTAGCCGGAGAGCATGAATTTTGTCCCCGCTGTGATGAGGAAAAAATCATCGAACTGCAAGAGCAACAACATGCAAAACATTAAATTAAAGCCGGAACAACGCCAACGCTGTGAGGTTTGGACACGGGTCATGGGTTATCACCGCCCGACCAATTCTTTTAACCCGGGTAAAAAAGCCGAGCACCAAGAACGCTTACCCTTTCAGGAACGCCTATGTCGCTCAGAGTCGGCGGACTAACGCCTTTTACTCTAATCGATTTTCCTGAGCATTTGGCCGCGGTGGTATTTTGCCAAGGTTGTAGCTGGCGTTGTCATTATTGCCATAATCAACACCTTTGGAAACTAAAAAATAAACCCTTAATCCCGTGGCAAGCAGTAGTCGATTTTTTACAGGTTCGGAAAGGGTTTTTGGATGCGGTTGTTTTTAGTGGGGGTGAGCCTTTATTACAAAAAGATTTGTTAGCTGCCTTACAACAAGTGCGGGAAATGGGGTTTAAAACAGCCTTACACACCGCAGGCAGTGTGCCAAAGCGCTTACAACAAGTATTGCCTTATCTCGATTGGGTTGGGTTTGATATTAAAGCCGCTTTTGCTGATTATGAAAAAATCACTCAAATCAGTAATAGTGGTTTTAAAGCAGAACAAAGCTTGCAATATTTATTAGAAAGTGACGTTGCTTATAGTATCAGAACGACCCTTGACCAAGATAAATTGCAAGATTTAGATATGGAAGCCTTATATAAAGATTTACAAGGCTATGGTGTTAAAACCGAACTACAAAATAAACGTTCAAATACTTAGAGGGTTTCTAATATGTTGTTTAAACAGATATTCATATAAATCAATGCCTTTTAATAAAGCAGGCTGAGTATAATCATAAAAAGGCAAAGATTCGACATCAATCGCATCAAGAAAATTTTTCAAATATAAGCCCAATTCCGTGTCGCCTTGCATTTTTAAGCGACGTTGGAAAAATAACGTATCTGTATCTTCGGAGCGACTAATTAACAATAAAAAGTCATGTAAATTACCAGAGATTTTCATATCATAAGTTATATGATGGGTTGCGACTAATATCTCATTCTCTAAACTCATAGCGATAGATAAACCCAAGTCTTCTACGTTAATATGTAAAATTTTATTTTCTAAAAAATCTAACTCACCCTCATGGATTGCAGTAGATAGTAATCGATTTAAAATACGAATAATAACCACATCATGACATATTTGTGGCATTAACTGGATAGGCAAAGATAATGGTTTTGGTAAGGTGATAAGGTGAGGCATAATCATTATCCTTTTAAATTAAAATTAACAATATTATAACTTGTTTTTATTAAAACTTAAGTTTTTAATAACTGATGTTACGCAAAGGCTTCTTTTTCTGCCTTAAGGGCAGAAAAAACCACCATTGCTGCACAGCTAAGCTTCACTAGGCAGGTGGAAAAGCACCTTGTTATGGAAAAAACAGGCTTAGTGCGTAATATCAGTTAATAAGTATTTTTTTCAAAAAATGGATGAAAAACTGAGGATAACAAATGGTTCTTTCTGATTACATCACAACATTTGGACAGGTTTTATTAAAGCATTATGGAAAAAGAGTACATAAAATTTCTATTGATGCCCGTTTTAGCTGCCCTAACCGTGATGGAACAAAAGGCATTGGTGGCTGTACTTTTTGTAATAACATCTCCTTTAGCCCTAATGGCAGACAAGCCAACCCGATTACTGAACAAATCAACGCTGGGCGACAAATCTTACCCAAGCGCACCGGAGCCAAATCCTATATCGCCTATTTTCAAGCCTACACCAATACCTATGCCGACTTTGAAATCCTCAAACAACAATACGATATGGCCTTGTCTGCCCCCGATGTCATTGGCTTATCGGTGGGTACACGCCCCGATTGCGTGCCTGAAGCAGTCCTCGATTTATTGGCAGAATACAAACATCAAGGCTATGAAATTTGGTTAGAGCTGGGGCTACAATCTGCCTTTGATGACACCCTAGAGCGGGTCAACCGTGGGCATGGTTTTGCCGAATACAAAGACACCACCATCGCCGCCAGAGAACGCGGCATTCCCGTTTGCACCCACCTGATTGCAGGTTTGCCCGGTGAAAATATCAAGCACAATATCAGCACTTTAGAACAAGTCCTCGATGTCGGAGTCGATGGGCTAAAACTGCACCCTTTACATGTTGTCAGAGGCACACAATTGGCGAACCAATGGCGCAGAGGTGAATATACCCCGCTGGAACTCGACGAATATATCGATATTGCCGTCAGCCTTATCAACATGACCCCACGCGAGGTTATTTACCACCGCGTCACAGGCACAGCAGCCGATAACATCCTTTTAGCCCCCAGTTGGTGTAACAAAAAATGGCTTGTTATCAACCGCATCACCACTGCACTGGCTGCCCAAGCGGCAACACAGGCGCACAATACAACAGGAACACAAACTCATGGAACTGGTCTGTCCTGCGGGTAATTTACCCTCACTCAAAGCCGCTGTAGACAATGGCGCGAACGCCGTTTATATCGGCTTCCAAGATGATACCAACGCCCGCCATTTTGCCGGACTCAACTTTAATCAAAAACGGGCGCAACAAGGGCTGGCATATGCCAAAGCCAAAGGCGTAAAAGTCTTTGTCGCCATCAATACTTATCCGCAAAGTGCAAGCTGGCAACGCTGGATAAATTCGGTAGACATGGCAGCAGATTTGGGCGTTGATGCCCTGATTTTAGCCGACATTGGTGTGATGGACTACGCCGCCAACAAACACCCAAAGCTAAACCTACACCTGTCGGTACAAGGCTCGGCTACCAATACAGCCGCCTTAGACTTTTACGCCCAACAATTCAATATCCGCCGCGCCGTCATCCCCCGCGTGCTCTCCATCAAACAAATCCAACAACTCGCCACTGATAGCCCCGTGCCCATCGAAGTCTTTGGTTTTGGTAGTTTATGCGTGATGGTCGAAGGGCGTTGTATTCTCTCCTCCTATGTGACGGGCGAATCCCCCAACACCTTTGGTGCTTGCTCACCTGCCAGTGCCGTGCGTTGGGTCGAAACCGATAAAGGCTTGGAATCACGACTCAATGGACTCTTAGTAGACCAATACAAAGCAGGCGAAAATGCAGGTTATCCGACTATTTGCAAAGGTCGCTTTGAAGTCAACAAGCACACAGATTACGCCATCGAACAACCCACCAGCCTTAATACTTTGAGCTTGCTGCCAAGCTTGGCACAAAGTGGTATCGCAGCGATAAAAATTGAAGGTCGACAACGCAGCCCTGCTTATGTAGCACAAATCACCCACATCTGGCGCTCAGCCCTAGATTTGTATCAGAGCAAGCCCCAAGCTTTTGCTATCAAAGAGCAATGGGCAGCCGGACTAGAAAAAGTATCAGAAGGCACACAAACCACCTTTGGCGCTTACGAGAGAGCATGGCAATGATAAAACTGTCCCTAGCCCCCGTGTCCTACTTTTGGGCAAAAGAACAACTGCTGGATTTTTATCAGCAAATCAAAACCACGCCCGTAGACATCGTTTACTTAGGCGAGACCATCTGCGCCAAACGCCGACAAATGCGCCCCCAAGACTGGCTAAACTTGGCACAAGAACTACAAGCGGCAGGCAAAGAAGTCATCCTCTCCACCCTCACTCTCATCGAAGCCAACTCAGAATTGAGCAACACCCGCAAAATCTGCCAACAAAGCGATTTTATGGTCGAGACCAACGACATGGGCGCAGTGCAAATGTTGCTCAATAAACAGCCCTTTGTTAGTGGGCACTCGGTCAATATCTATAACCACCGCAGCTTAGACTTATTAGCCAAACAAGGCTTAAAACGCTGGGTGATGCCCGTCGAATTATCGCACAACAGCCTTAACGATATTCTTAAAGCCAAAAGCGAGCATATAGAGACCGAAATTTTTGCCTATGGCAAGCTGCCGTTAGCTTACTCCGCCCGTTGCTACACTGCCCGCAACCACAACTTAGCCAAAGACGATTGCCAATTTGTTTGCCTCGATTATGAAGAGGGACTATTGCTTAAAACCCAAGAGCAACAACAGTTTTTAAGCCTCAATGGCATCCAAACCCAATCGGCGAAAAAGTTCAATATCATGGCAGATTTGGCGCGGATTAAAACCATGCCCATCGACATTTTACGCATCAGCCCTCAAGCGAGGCACACGCCAGAGATTATCCAAATTTTTGCAGATGCTTTAGCGGGAGATTGTGATACTGATAGCGCTCAAGCCAGATTGACTAAGCTGGAGAATAACGGTTTTTGTGATGGTTATTGGTATGGTGAGGCGGGGATGGATATGTGTGAGAGTGTGAAAATGTAAATGTCTGTGCTTCTCTGGTTTTTGTATAACCGACGATATGGCGTGTTATATGATTAGAGGTCACATTAAAAATTATTGTGGCATTGATGTGATAAGGTCTTTGGGATAATCTACGGAAACTTTAGATTTACCGGCTTTGCCACACGCACATTCAAATTAGGATAGACATGAAGTATTTGGGACTATTAGTTATATGGGCTTTATCTGCCAACATATATGCTTTAGAAAATGAGATAGAAAACCTTTACAAAACTAATAATGTTGAAGGGTCAATACTCATTGAATCTGCTGATGGTAAATTAAAGTATCAATATAATGTTAATAACAAAGAAAGCTTCATTCCTGCTTCAACATTTAAAATACCTAATACTCTAATCATATTAGAGGAAGGTTTGATTAAAGATTCCTCTGAAGCCATTGCTTGGGATGGTGTAGAGCGAGAATACGATCTATGGAATAAAGATCAAACACTTAAAACAGCCTTTCAGCACTCATGTGTATGGTGTTATCAACGTTATGCCAAAAAAATAGGTGACTTAAAATATCATAAATACCTTAAAGATTTTGACTACGGGAACCAATTAACCGGCAGTGAGATCACACGATTTTGGCTTGATGGTGATCTGAGAGTTTCTGTGAAAGATCAAATTAGTTTCTTGCGTAAACTGTATGAGGAGAATCTACCAATACAGAAACGACATATTAAAACATTGAAAAATATTATGCTGTCAGAGAGCAATAGCCAGATAAAAATATGGTCAAAAACAGGTTGGTCTGGTAAAGATGGGTGGTATGTGGGCTATCTTGTTATCAACAATCAAACATGGTTTTTTGCAAACCACATTGAGATAAGGCAAAGTTCAGATTTGGCGTTGAGGAAAAAGCTGACATTGGAAGCATTTAAGGTTCTCAATATTGTTCAATAGTAATTGGGTATGTTGTCGGACTACGCTGCGCTTGCCGCCAAACAATGGAGATGCAATCTGACTCCGTTACACTGCGCGGCTGATTTCCATTGTTATGTGTAAAAGAAAAGGGATGGCAACTTGAATACAATTAAATCGCCAATCATCAAAGCTTTTTTATGGATGCTAATAGCTCTTGCATCATTTGCATTGATGGCGGTTGCTGGTAAAGAGTTATCTAAAAATATAGGTACAGCGGAAATATTATTCTTCCGTAGCCTGATCGGGTTGCTTATTCTGTTAATTATTATCTCTATTATTGGTTTTGAGAGCATCAAAACCATGAGCATTAAGAAGCATATGGCAAGAAACGCCAGCCATTTTTTTGGCCAGTACGGTTGGTTTTATGGTATTGCCTTTATTCCTCTTGCAGAAGTATTTGCACTAGAATTTACAGTACCGATATGGACTGCAATAGCAGCAACCATATTGTTAAATGAAGCGATAACAAAAATCAGGGTAGTTTCTATTGCTCTTGGCCTTTTAGGCGTTTTAGTAATTCTCAGACCAACAGTCGAAATTATACACCCCGCAGCAATCGTAGTTATTGTCGGTGCAATGGCGTACGGGGTGGCTCATACATTAACACGCTCAATTGTTAAGCATGATTCACCTTTTTCTGTTTTATTCTACATGTGTCTTATTCAACTTCCTGCCGGATTATTGCTTGCTTTCAGCGACTGGGTTATGCCTTCAGGTATTATGTGGTTCTGGTTGTTGGTCGTTGGAGTTACCGCTCTGTCAGCCCATTATGGTATGTCAAAGGCACTTATTCATGCAGATGCCATGGTGGTAGTTCCCATGGATTTTCTACGCCTTCCGCTCATAATGCTGGTTGGTTTATATTTCTATAATGAACCAATAGAGGGGTTATTTTTGCTTGGCGCATCAATCATGTTATTTGGTAATTATCTAAACTTACAGAATGAACGTGTTAAAACAAATATATAACCATGCCATACACCCGGATGCCAAAAAGTTAGCCTGTGCTTCACTTTGTTAGCTCCGGTTATGGCAGGCGTTATATGCAATTAATGAAATAATGATATGAAAATTACAGGACACAAGAGAAAGGATACAAAGCTGGAAGGCTTAATGGAGATGGAAATCATCGCAATTGCAGCATCTTCTGGGACAATTAGAGAACTAGCAAAGTTCTTCAATGACGTAGCTTCCGAAATGGAAGAATTGGGCACCGACTATGATCACACGCATTTAATGGATGCATGGAGTGATTGGGAAGATGGGCTGCCAGATATACAGATTGTCAATGAAAAATACATGTAATACTAATTTCAATATTAATAGATCCGATTTTACGCGCCGCTGGAGCGACGCAATATGCATTTCCAAATTAGAGATTGAGAACATGAATATGTTTGGACTATTTAATAAATCGGCGGCTGATTTATCAGAGGAAATTGCTTTTCTAAATTCTGTAGCAGGTACTTGGCCACCAACCTACAAAGATTTAAGTCAGGAAAAAGCGTCCTTTCAACGATGGAAGCGAGTTATCGCCGTAGCACAGAAAGCCTATGAGCGAGAAGAAACGGAGGAAACGCTCTGTGATCTGATTGAGTTGTTTCGTATTGGTCACAACATGGGAGTTCAAAATTCTGCTCAGAATGCCGATCAGGGCATTGAGCGTTGCTTAGAAGTCTATCCCAATTCCTTTCGTGGAAATCTCATTGCATCATATTTCTTTTTGTCTATTGATCCGAAGTTTGCCCCAAAGGGTGAGGCATGTTTGGAAAAATTAAAACAGCTATCCAATGGTGAGCCGTGCAAGGAGGCTGAGCGAGGCTTAGTATTTGCCTATTTGTATCAAAATCACACTAATGAGGCGATAGAACAAGCTGAGACCTACCTCAAATATTTTGGTGATGATGAACAAATCAAGGAATTGCTGGAGGGTATGAAGAATGGTTCTATTGATCTGGTAAAACGTAATTAACCTAACTGGGTGATCCAGCCGACTTCTTTAGACGGCGCGGAAATTTTTGGAAGTTTTTATGTTCAGTGCGCCGCATAAAGCGTCGGCTGAGCTTTGGCGTTAACTGTAAAAGAAAAAATGAAGATTGAATTAGCAAATTCAGAAAGCGATATTGCAGAAGCAGCAAAGGTGTTGATGCAACTACGGCCTCAATACTCTCTTGAAGGCATGATTGCTCAAATCAAAAAGCAACGAGAATCTAATTATCAAATAGCCTGTGCCAAAAAAGAAAATTCGATCATAGGTGTAGCGGGATTCGTCATCAGCGAGAAGCTTGCTTGGGGAAAACACATCTATGTTGATGATATCGTCACTGATCAAGACAGGCGCAGCAAAGGAGTAGGAGCCGCTATTATTGCTTGGTTGCGAGCCTACGGAAGAGAAAATAGATGTCAGCAGTTACACTTGGATTCAAGTGTGGTGAAACACCCCGCGCACCGTTTTTATCTACGAAATGGCTTCAATATCGCCAGCCACCACTTTTCAATTACAGAGTTAAATCCGTAAGTTAGTTAAAATTTGTGGGTTGGCGTTGAGCTTGCGAAACCTAACATTTCTATAGTTTCTAAGCTTCCTACGACCTGATCACGTTCGTTTACCCGTATCCCATAATGAATATGGTATATATCAATTATTATGCGGCTAAGTATGTACGGGGTGGTTTGGGCATCACATATGTGAATTCCCCCAACCTAAAGACAAACGAGTATTTTGCATCCCTATCTAAAGAGATGACGATAAAGAACATAATAGACGCAAATTTTTGTCTTGAAAATAATAAGAAACGTTTGGTTTAAAAATAAATAGGTATCAATTAAAAGTAAGCACTTAAATTTATTTCAATCAGTTTTTATCCTTGTTTTTTATAAAAACATATCATTCATATGATTGATTATTTTCTTGCGCAATATAGAGTTTTAATATAAAAACTTGATCTAAGTATGTATTTAGGGTTTTTAATCTTTTAATAAGCTGATATACATCAAACTAATGTGCTTATATTTTTGCTAGTATCTTGCTCTTCAAGTTCATTATTTTTAATTAGGAGAAGATAAAATGAAAGTAAAATTTTTAAATCACTTGGGGCAGGTGAGTCTGGTTGTTGGCTTATTGATGTGTAACAGTGTTATTCATGCAGCAGATAATATCAGCGGTAAAGTTATTAATTTAGCAGGCAAGCAACGTATGTTGACCCAAAAAATGAGTAAAGAAGCTTTATTGGTCGCCAAAGGGGTGGACGCACAAGCCAATGCTGCTAATTTACAAAAAACAGCTGCTTTATTTGATAAAACCTTAAATGGTTTAAAAATGGGAGATGCTGATTTAGGTTTAGCAAAAACAGACAATGCTGACATTGTTAAACAACTGGATCATGTTGCTAGTCTGTGGGCAAACTTCAAACCGTTGGTTGATGGTATTGCCGCCGGTGAAGTAAATACAGATACTTTAACAAAAATTGCCAACAGCAATATCCCTTTATTAAAAGAAATGAATAAAGCGGTTCAAATGTATGAAAAAGCCGCTGGTTCTACGTTGTCTCCAGAAGTAGCGACTGCTATTAATTTAGCGGGAAAACAACGTATGTTAACCCAAAAAATGACCAAAGAATTATTATTGGTTGCTAATGCTATTGCTGCCGATGAAAATAAAGCCAATTTAGCTAAAACCATCGCGTTATTCTCTAAAACTTTAAAAGGTTTGTTTGATGGTGATGCTGATTTAGGTTTGGTTGCTACTAAAAATGAGGCGATTCGAGCGCAATTAATGGTAGTACAAAAATTATGGGATGAATACAAAACTGTTTTAGATAAAGTGGATGTTTCTGATGCAGGTTTGCAAGCGGCGGCAAAAATTAACTTACCTTTATTAAAAGAAATGAATAAAGCAGTCGGTATGTATAAATAATATGCATTTGATATAGGCTAAGTTATTGATTGCTGCTTAACGAATTAAGGATCTGTTTCTAACAAGGCCTATATCAACTTAAGTTTAAAAGATAAAATCAAACACCCATAAAATACAATTATATTTCAATAGGTTATGATTCCCGTGGTTCTGTGTTCTAAAAAATTGTTCGAAGTATTCAACTCAATCATCCCATTCATCTTCATTGATTTCTAAACGCTGAAAAATAGAATGAAGATGCGCAGGAATGACTCCTCGTTTGCCCTCTTTAATCTATCGCCCTGTCCAATCGAGCACTTTTAGATACTCATTTTATTCAAGTTTTTTACCTGACATAGTGAAGCCTAGTGGTTCCGCAATAAAGAAGCCTTTGCCTCAGCTTAGTTATTAACGTAAAAGCTTCTATCCCTCCTTACCTTAAAAGAGGTAAAATAGTCGGATTTTTGTGTAATCAATAAAGACTGGCATTATGGAAAAAACCTACGACCCACAGAGCATCGAGCAACACTGGTATCAGACTTGGGAGCAGCAAGGCTGGTTTGCCCCAAGTGAGGTGGGCGAGGACAGCTACTGCATCATGATTCCGCCCCCCAATGTGACAGGCACGCTGCACATGGGGCACGCTTTCCAAGACACGCTGATGGATTTATTAATTCGTTATCAGCGTATGCAAGGTAAAAAAACCCTCTGGCAAGCAGGGACTGACCATGCGGGCATCGCCACGCAAATGGTGGTTGAGCGTCAATTAGCCGCCAAAGGTCAAAGCCGACATGATTTAGGCCGTGAAGCCTTTATCGACAAAGTCTGGGATTGGAAAGGCAAATCCGGCGGTACGATTACCAAGCAATTACGCCACATGGGCGCGTCTTTGGATTGGGAAAATGAGCGCTTCACAATGGATGAGGGCTTATCCCGCGCCGTCCAAGAAGTGTTTGTGAAGCTCTATGATGAAGGGCTGATTTATCGCGGTAAGCGCTTGGTAAACTGGGATCCGGTTTTACACACCGCCGTATCGGATTTGGAAGTGATTTCCGAAGAAGAAAACGGGCATATGTGGCATATGCGCTACCCGCTCACCGATGGCAGCGGGCATTTAGTGGTCGCCACCACCCGTCCAGAAACCATGCTCGGCGATACCGCCGTTGCGGTGAATCCTGAGGATGAGCGCTATCAAGGCTTTATCGGCAAAACCATCCGCCTACCGCTAACCCATCGAGAAATTCCCATTATTGCCGATGATTATGTTGATAAAGATTTCGGCTCTGGCTGCGTCAAAATCACCCCCGCCCACGACCATAATGACTATGAGATGGGCAAGCGCCACGACTTACCGATTATCAACATCTTAACCATTGATGCCAAACTCAATCAAGATGTGCCCGAGCCGTACCGTGGTTTAGATCGCTTCGTTGCCCGTAAGCAAATCATCAATGACTTGGACGAATTGGGTTTATTAGAAAAAGTCGAAGACCATAAGCTCATGGTTCCTCGCGGCGATCGCACCCACAGCGTTATCGAACCGTATTTAACCGACCAATGGTTTGTTAATGTGAAACCGATGGCAGAAGACGCGATTAAAGCCGTGGAAGATGGGCGCATCAAATTTGTACCCGAAAACTGGGCAAAAACCTATTTTGAATGGATGCGCAATATCGAAGACTGGTGCATCAGCCGCCAAATTTGGTGGGGGCATCGCATCCCCGCTTGGTATGACGACGAGGGCGCAATTTATGTTGGACGCTCAGAAATGGAAGTCCGAGAAAAATACAATATCCCCAAAGGCGATGAATTGCATCAGGATAAAGACGTATTAGATACCTGGTTCTCCTCAGCCTTGTGGCCTTTTTCCACCCTCGGCTGGCCGGATAATACCGAGCGCTTAAAAACCTTCTATCCCACCAATGTTTTGGTCACAGGCTTTGACATTATTTTCTTCTGGGTTGCGCGGATGATTATGATGGGGCTGAAATTTATGGACGATGTGCCATTTAAAGAAGTCTATATTCACGCTTTGGTACGCGATGGTGAAGGCAATAAAATGTCCAAATCTAAAGGCAATGTGCTTGACCCCTTGGATTTGATTCACGGTATCGACCTTGAAAGCCTGCTAGAAAAACGCACCACCGGATTGATGCAGCCAGAAATGGCAAAGAAAATCGACAAATCGACCCGCAAAGAATTTGAAGATGGCATCAAAGCCTATGGCACGGATGCGCTGCGCTTTACCTTTGCCGCACTGGCCAGCCCTGGGCGTGATATTCGTTTTGATATGAACCGCATCGAAGGCTATCGCAACTACTGCAACAAGCTTTGGAATGCCAGCCGTTATGTGCTCATGAACACCGAGGGCAAAGACACGGGCGTGGACAATGACGAGGTGAGTTTATCCGTTGCCGACCGCTGGATTATCAGTCTGTTGCAAGACCTAGAAGAGAGCGTCAGCAAACACATGGCAAATTACCGCTTTGATTTGATGGCGCATGAATTATACGAATTCACATGGAACGAATACTGTGGCTGGTATTTAGAATTGTGTAAACCCATTTTGACCAACCCCGACACTGATGCCGCCAGCCAACGCGGCACACGCCGGACTTTGGTGCGGGTATTAGAAAGTTTATTGCGTTTACAACATCCCATCATGCCCTTTATTACCGAATCTCTGTGGCAACAAATCGCACCTTTAGCCGGCAAAGATTTAAGCCAACAACCAAGCATTATGCTAGAGCGTTTCCCACAAGCAGATGGCAGTAAGCACGATGCCAGCGCCATTGCAGATATTGAGTGGCTCAAACTGAGTATTTTAGGTGTGCGCCGGATTCGGGCAGAAATGGACATTGCCCCCGGCAAACCCTTGCCCGTGTTGTTACAAGGTGGCAGCGCAGAAGATAAAGCCCGTTTAGAGCAATACGGTGCTTTCTTAAGTAACTTAGCTAAATTAGAGAGCATCAACTGGCTTAAAGACGGCGAAGCGGCTCCCGAGTCAGCCACCGCTTTAGTCGGTGACTTGCAGATTTTGATTCCGTTGGCGGGCTTGATTGACAAAGCTGCCGAAACCCAGCGCTTAGAGCGCGAGATTGCCAAGATTGAAAAGGACTTGAATAAAAGCCTTGCCAAACTCGACAATCCCAACTTTGTTGACCGAGCACCAGAGGCGGTAGTCAATACCGAAAAAACCCGCGTCGCTGATATGCAAGCGGCGGTAGCGCAGTTGCAAGAGAAAATTAATTTGTTGCAGCGGGTGTAAACCGTAGAGCCGTAGCACTGCACTGCTACGGCTCAGTTTTGGCTTGGCTATAGGCTGAATATTCATGAAAATATTACATAACCCTTTCTGGGGCAATATCTTTGCTGGCATTATTTTGTTGATTTTATCCAGTGCCTTATCAGCCGCTTTTCACTACATCAAAGCACCTGAATTACTTAAAGATTGGCAAAACTCAACCATAGAAATCAATTCAATTGCCTTGTTATCTTTCCTATTATTTGGTGTCATGTTGGCACTGGTTTCCTTTTGGATACACAGTTATAAAAAATATGATGTGTTTATCTCAGCCCCTATGTCTTTTGATACGGATGAGGAATACCAAACTTTTAGAAAATTATGCCTGGAAGTCAAAGAAAGCTTAGAAAGTTGTGGCTTTAATCATGTGTATTATGCTGGTGAACATTATGAGTCGATGCAAGATTTTGATTTTAATCAGCAGGCAGCGATTGACGACCTAAAAGCCCTAAAGCTCAGTAAAAAACTCCTGTTTATTTATCCCCAAAAAATGGTCTCTAGCAGCATTTTTGAAGTGGGTTACGCTTATCGGAAAAAACTGCCCTCGGTGTATTTTTATCAAAATACCGCCGATTTGCCTTTTTTAATGCAGCACTTGGACGGCACATCCAAATCAGTCAGCCAATATGAATGTGAAACAATACAAAATATTCCTAAATATATTAGGAAAGATGGGTGTAAATTATTTATATGAATGCGTTATATCTGTTTTTACAACTGGGAACGAGGCTTTAACCACATGATTTTTAGTATGTTCGTTATGGTGTTGCAAAGCTGAGCATAAGGAAGCGTGGGATGACACCATGTTAGAGACAATCAATCAATGGTCAACGGTATTCCTTATCGCACTGCTTATGCTTGCAACTGGGGCAGCCATTTATATTTTTTTTAAAAAACTAGAATATACCCTCGCCCGTTTTGCTTTTTTTGCCATCAGTACCTTCGTGGGTTTGAGCGGTTTATATTTTTTAAGTTTATTGGGCAATGCCGCGTTACCGCCGATGATTATCAGTGCTTTGTTTAATCATTACGGCATAGAAATGAAATTATCTACTGCTGCATTTACCGATACACAAGCGCTGTTGGGCTTTGCTGTATTGTTACTCCTTGTCCTTCTGATTATGGTTTTAGTTCGGACATGGGGTGGACAGAAAGAGACTAAAGCGGTGGAGAAAAGGGATAACACCCCTTCGAGGGGTGTTATCCCCAGCCCCAGCCCCAACTACTATGTCCCACTCCCCTATACCAGCAACAGCAAATTATTCGGGCGCAGTAATGAACTACGTTTATTAAGCAATGCATGGAAAAACAAAAAAAACCATATCGTTGCCCTTATCGCTTGGGGCGGTACGGGTAAAACGGCACTGTTAAAGCATTGGATAGATAAATGTATCAATGGCGAAAAAGACAAACCCAGCAAAGCTTTTGCCTATTCTTTCTACTCCCAAGGTGCAGCCGAAGATAAACAAACCGATGCGGAGGAATTTTTCGTTAAAGCTTTGCAACATTTCGGGCATCAAGGCGCAATGCCCAGAAGTCAGCACGACAAAGGCGTGTTATTGGCGCAGTTGGTCGGTGAGCAACGCGCCTTATTGGTCTTGGATGGTTTAGAGCCATTGCAACACCTACAAGGGGTGATGCGCGGGGAGTTGAAGGACAAGGGCTTGGTGGCTTTATTGGAGCAACTGGCATGGCAAAATCAAGGGCTGTGCTTGGTCAGCTCGCGCCAAAGCATTAGCGAGTTAAAAGGTAAAAGCGCGGTCATCAGCCATGATTTAAGCCAACTCGCCCTAGCCGGTGGCATTGCCCTATTAAAATATTTAGGACTCGATGGCAGTGATAAGGATTTTAGCGAGGCGGTAAGATGGCTTGATGGTCATGCTTTGGCGCTGAACTTGTTGGGGCAGTATGTCCTCGATACCTGTAATGGGGACATACGCCAGCGCGATAAACTCAATGCCTTTGCTGATGTCGTTGAAGACGGACAACATGCAGAGAAAATAATTCGGGCTTATGAGCAACATTTACAAGGTACACCAAATTTAGCTTTATTATATTTGCTTGGCTTGTTTGACCGCCCCGTTTCACAAGCGGCTTTGGATATGTTAGCAGCTCCTATGCTGAACCCACCTAAACTAGCTTGGTTTAAACACTGGTTTTTGCGTACAGATAAACAACGTCAGGCTTTAACTAAACCATTACGGCGTTTATCTAAGCAAGAATACGGGCGTTTATTGCGGCGTTTACGTCAGCAACACCTACTCAACCAAGCCACGCCAGAACACCCTGATAGTTTAGATTGTCACCCGTTATTGCGAGAATATTTTAGCAAACGCTTACAAAACCAGCAGCCGCAAGTTTGGCAACAAGCGCATCGGCAGTTGTATGAGTATTACAAAGCTGTGCCTGCAAAAGAACTGCCGGATACCTTGGAAGAAATGCAGCCTTTGTTTGCTGCAGTGACGCATGGGTGTGCGGCGGGGTTGCATCAGCTGGTTATCGATGAAGTCTATTGGCCACGTATAAAGCGAGGGTTTAAGCATTATTCAACTCAAAAACTGGGGGCTTTTGCTAATGATTTAACCGTCATAGCGCACTTTTTCAGTCACCGATGGCACACGCCTGTAACCACTTTACCAGATAAATATAAGGCGGCAATATTAAATTTGGCGGCTATTAGGTTACGTTCTTTAGGTCGTGTAAAAGAGGCCATCAAACCGATAAAAATAGCTTATGATTTACATCTTAAACAGAAAGACTGGTGGGAAGTTACAAAAGATTTAAATAGCCTATGTGAATTTCAATTAAGTCTTGGTGCAATCGTTGAAGCTTTGGAAGTAGGAAAAAACAGTATCGTTTTTGCCGATAAAAGTAAAAATGATTTTGATCGCGTTGTAACCCGTGCAAATCTAGCAGATATTCAACAGAAAAGAGGTATGTGGTTAATTTCAAAAGAGAGTTTTATCGAAGCCGAAAGTTTACAACAACAGCTCCAACCAAAATATCCGCAGTTGTATGCAATATCTAGTACAGCATTCACTAAATATCGATAAGGTTTTTTAACAGAAAACCATATAATTACAACATGTTGCAATTATAGGTATTTGTCAATTGCTGTACTAGTTATCAATACTGTGATTATTATCTTTCATATGGGCATTGGCAACAGGTTAAACAACGTGCAACTGTCAGTCTAAATTGGGCAAAGGAAAAAGCCAATATTTTATTGGATATTCCTTTGAATCAATTATCTTTAGGTCGTGCCTATTTGCAGGAAATTTGTCAACAAGCAGTCGATTGGCATGATACAAACAATGAAATCCCCAATACTCCCGCTCCTGATCTCATGCTTTATGATACAGCTTTGGATGTTAGTCTCGTCTGGGGTTGGTTTGAACAAGCCGTAACAGGTTTACACAAAGCGGGTGATGAGGATATGTTGCGACTCGGTCTCCTCGCCCGCAGCGCCTGCGCCCGTTTTGCCCACGATTGGCAACAAGCCCACAGCGACTTAAAACACGTCTTCGAGAGCGCAAGGCGCAGTGATATGTTGCTGCACCTTTGCGATGCGCACTTAGAGGCAGCACGCTTGGCTTTGCTCGGACATGGGCTGGATGAGCTATCAGCAACAACGCATTTGGATGAGGCGGCGGCATTGATTGAAAAGACAGGCTATAAGCGCCGTTTGCTTGATTTAGACTATCTGAGAAATTATTGAGGTTCAAAAGAGATGTAGCAATGCTACTTATAATGATGGATACGCTAGCAAAAGATAAAAAATTCAAATATATAACCTGTCCTATGGGGTTTATCTTATCCCTTTTTTGGCTTAGCATTAGCCCCAGAACGATTGCTGCTTTTGTATTAATATTACTTGTAATCGCTTATGTCACTATATCTATTCATGGGCGTGGGAAAATAATTGCTAATGGCTGGGTATTTTTTATCTTTCTAACAGTGCAACCATTGGATATTAGTATCAAAAATGTACCAGGTCATCCGAGATTTGTTCCCTATGTCATAGGTTTACCAAGTGCAGAATCTTTCAAAAAATCTGAACAAGGAGAAGTGGTTTTAGGTGGTTGTATTCATACTGGTTTTGAACCTAAATGGATATTGGTTTGGTAACAATAATGAAGTACATCAATTTAAATAAGCTTAAGCATGAATAAGAAACCCATCACACCCTCATCCGTGCTATTGGAAAACCTACGCCAGCTAATCAGCCAAGCCCGGCAACAAGCATTGCGCCGCATTGACAGCATTCAAGTACAAACTTATTGGCAAATCGGGCGGCATATTGTCGAGTACGAACAAGGCGGCGAATCTCGCGCCGCTTATGGCAAACAACTATTAAAACAATTGGCGCAACAGCTTAGCGAAGAATTTGGCAAAGGTTTTGATGAGCGTAATTTGCGCAATATGCGGGCATTTTTTCAAGCTTTCCCAAATTGGAACGCAGTGCGTTCCGATTTGAGCTGGACGCATTATCGCTTGTTATTACGAGTCGATTCACTGGAAGTCCGCTTGTGGTACATGCAAGAAGCAGCAGAACAACGCTGGAGCACCCGCGTTTTAGAGCGCCACATTGGCACGCAATATTATCAGCGTTTGTTATCCAGCCAAGATAAAACCGCGCAATAAGCTCAAACTGAACCATCAGTCCGTGATTTTGTCCGCGACCCTGTGATGTTGGAGTTTCTCGGTTTACCTGATACGGGGCGTTTATTAGAAGCTAAGCTTGAGCGGGCTTTAATGGATAAGCTGCAACAGTTTTTATTAGAGCTGGGCAAAGGTTTTGCTTTTGTTGCCCGTCAGCAACGCATTAGCACCGAGACCCAAGACTTTTACATTGATTTGGTCTTTTACAATTATTTGCTCAAATGCTTTGTCTTGATTGATTTAAAAACTGGACACTTAAGCCATCAAGACATTGGGCAAATGGATATGTATGTGCGCTTGTATGATGATTTGCGCCGTGGTGAGGATGATAACCCAACTGTGGGCATTTTGCTTTGTGATAGCAAAGACCAATCGGTGGTGCGTTATTCAGTCTTGCATGAAAGTGAGCAGTTGTTTGCCAGTAAATACCGTTTGGTATTGCCGACAGAAGAAGAATTACGTTGCGAAATCGAGCGGGAACGCGCTGATATAGATGAGCAGCAAACCTTAGCTGATGATATATAACTGATGTTACGCAAAGGCTTCTTTTTTGCCCCAAAAGGCAAAAAAACCGTCGCGTTTATTCGGCAATGCCATTATGCCTCAATAACGCCGTTATCTCGGGCGCGCGTCCGCGAAAGCCTGCAAATAACTGCATCGGCGCTTGTGTGCCGCCTTGCTCTAAAATGCCGTGTAAAAAATCTTGTCCGGTTTGTGGGTTAAAAATCCCCTCGGTTTCAAAGCGGCTAAAGGCATCGGCAGATAACACCTCCGCCCATTTATAGCTGTAATAACCTGCCGCATAGCCCCCTGAGAAAATATGATTAAAACTGTTTTGAAAACGGTTAAATGCAGGCGGGATAACCACGGCGATTTGCGCCCGTACCGCGTCTAATAAGGCTTGGGCGTTTGCGCCCTGTTCAGGGTCAAATTCGAGGTGCAAGCGAAAATCAAACACAGCAAACTCCAGTTGCCTGAGCATTTGCAAGGCGCTGTGAAAGTTTTTCGCCGCAAGCATTTTCTCTAGCATCGCCTGTGGCAATGGTTCGCCGGTTTGATAATGTGCCGAGATTAAATTCAAGGCTTCTGGTTCCCAGCACCAATTTTCTAAAAATTGACTGGGCAGCTCGACCGCATCCCACGGCACGCCATTAATCCCCGCGACGGGGCTTTCATCAACCAAGGTCAGCATGTGGTGTAACCCGTGCCCAAATTCGTGGAATAAGGTCACAACTTCGCGGTGGGTTAACAGGGCGGGTTTATCGCCTACTGGGGCGCTGAAATTACAGCTTAAAAAGGCGATGGGCAATTGTACCGAGCCATCGAGGCGACGATAACACCCTTGATAATCTGCCATCCACGCGCCGCCGCGTTTGCCTTCGCGGGCGTATAAGTCCAGATAAAAACGCCCTCTTAATTGCTGTTCCTGATCAAAAATATCAAAACAACGCACATCGGGATGCCAAACATCCACGCCGTCGTGAGCTTTAACATCGATAGCAAACAAGCGTTTGACCGTTGCAAACAGCCCGTTTAAAACTTGTGCTGCTGGGAAATAGGGGCGCAGTTGTTCATCGTCCACGGCGTATTGGTGTTGCTTGAGTTTTTCGCTGTAATAAAACATATCCCAAGCTTCAAACTCAGCCAGTTGGTATTCGGTTTTGGCGTAGTCTTGCAGGCTTTGTAATTCGGCAGCGGCTTGGGGTTTGGATTGTTCGGCAAGTTGCTGTAAAAAAGCCATGACCTCGGTGGGACTCTCAGCCATTTTGCTTGCCAGCGATTGTTCGGCATAGTTATTAAATCCCAATAATTGGGCTAATTCATGCCGCAAGCTGACGATTTCAGCAATCAAGGGGCTGTTATCCCATTGCCCGCTTGATGCACGGATAACAAAGGCTGTGTACATTTCCTCGCGCAGGGCGCGGTTATCGCAATAGCTCATCACCGGTAGATAACAGGGAAAATCGAGGTTGAGGCGGTAGCCTTGCTGCCCTTTGTCTTGGGCTTGTTGCGCCAGTAAAGCCAAGGTGTTTTCTGGTACGCCGCTTAAGTCGGCTTTATCTTCGATGAGTTTATGCCAGTGTTGTGTCGCATCAAGGACGTTATTGGCAAAGTTGGCTGCCAGCGTGCTTAAGCGGTTTTTTATTTCGGCATAACGCTGTTTTTTTTCCTCGGGCAGGGCGACACCCGCGAGTTTAAAATCGCGCAAGCGGTCGTCGATGCTTTTTTGTTGCCCTTGGCTCAGCGTGGCAAAGTCTTGGCTGTCTTTGATGTTTTGATAGACTTGATACAAGCCGCTGTGTTGATTGCACCAGGTTTGATAATCGCTAATCAAGGGTTTGGCGGCATCGTGGGCTTGGCGTAGTTCTGGGGTGTTGACCACTGCGTTAAGATGGCTGATTTGTGACCATAAACGCTCTAAATCGCTATCAACCGCATTGAGGGGCAGAATAAAATTATCCCAGTTCGGTTGCTGGATGCTGTCGAGTTGTTGGGCGACAAACGCCCGCGCCTTGGCAATGCTTTGCTCGATGGCAGGCATAATGTGTTCGGGCTGCATTTGTGAGAACACAGGCGCGTGGCTGGATTGTAATAAAGGATTGGTCATAATCTAAGCTGCATAGTGGAATTGCAGCTTAGATGGTGGCGTGCTGGCTTTTATCAATGCCAGCCAACGCGTTTAGTTACTGGTATTATGCACTAAGTCCGTTTTTATCATAATATTGCTTTAACTGATGTTACGCAGTTTCAGTATTTATAGAAGCTCATGTTTTTAAACTTCAATGTGTTTGTTTATACCCCAAAGGGGTTGCGTTCAAATAAGCATCACAAAGCCGCAACCCTTTCAGGGTTGTCATCATTTTTGTTTTAGCCCTCTTGGGGTTACAAAACAAAAACCTTTGCGTCACATCAGTACTTTAACTATGATTAGGCTTAAATTTTATTTCCAAATGACAGCCAACAGCCTCGGCATACTTTCGCAAGGTATTGATAGAAGGAGAATGTTTTTTATTCCCCCCTGCCGTCTCCAAGCGAGCCACCACAGACTGGGTAGAGTGCATACGCGTAGCCACCTCTGCTTGAGATAAGCCAGCAGATTTACGCGCCCTTAGCATCTCATTGTACAAAGCAAACTCATCTTCTAAAGCATCATATTCAGCTTTAACCTCTGGATCGGCCAATGCTAAGGCTTCAAAATCATCATGTGTTATGGTCATTTTTCACCTCTTTTAAACGTCTAAGGGCAATGTTCAACTCTTTCTTAGGTGTTTTTTGAATCTTCTTAACAAAGCTGTGCAACATTATTATTTTCTGATCTATAACCGTGCAATACAAAACACGGGCAATGCCCTCTTTACCCTTTAGCCTCAACTCATATAGCCCTTTATCTAACTGCTTAGTATGAGGGCTACCAAGGTTAGAACCATGTTCCTTCATTAAGTTGGCATATCTAAGATAACGAGCCTTTAAGCTCGCGGGTAAGGCGGCTATATCCTTAAATACAGCCTTATTAAAATAGTGAATAGTCCAACTCATGATAATAAAATATAGCATATATGCTATTAAATCAACTTAAATTACTGATGTTACGTACTAAGCCAGTTTTTATCACAATATTGCTTTAACTGATGTTACGCAGTTTCAGTATTTATAGAAGCTCATGTTTTTAAACCTCAATGTGTTTGTTTATACCCTAAAGGGGTTACGGCAATAGCCCAAGGTTGTGGCGTAGCCACTACCCTGGGTAATATGAAAAAAAGTCATCAACCCCAACGGGGCTGCGTCCAAATAAGCATCACAAAGCCGCAACCCTTTCAGGGTTGTCATCATTTGTGTTTTAGCCCCAGGGTAGCGCTATCGCGCAACTCTGGGCTATTGACTTCCCCCCCCTTGGGGTTACAAAACAAAAACCTTTGCGTAACATCAGCTAATCACTCTCAGGGATTTCAATCACCAGCGGCTGGGTAATTTCCAAATCATCTAAACGATAAACAAAGGCTGTGCTACCGTTGTCGTCACCAAAGCGAGGCGTGATGTCTTCATCATTAGCAACTAAGCGGCGTTTAATCCGATGTCCAAGGCGTACATTGATCGCTGCACCAATACCAAAGGCAGGACTCACTTCGACGCGGAAACGTCCATCATCGCGGAAATCAATCGCTAAAATACCATCAATTTCTAAGGCTTTTTGTATAAAGTCATCGGGTTTAGCCACCGTGGGGTGCAACCGTTGTAAGGTATTGTCTTCATAAACACAAACAAACACGTCATCTAATTTGGCTTGTAGCTGTGGCAATAAGTCCGCTTTGATTTTATGTAAACCCGGTTTTAACTCAGCATCCGCGGGCAGTTTATGGACAATGGCATCAAACATAAAACTCAGAGGACGGCGGTGTTTGGGGCGTTCTTCATCCGTAAATGGCGGCAGGTTATCAATCGAGACCATGCCGTTATCGCCGATGTTGATTGTGCCAATATGTGCCAGCGCATCATCTAGGCTATCGGGGTGAGCTAAATCATCTTGCAAGCTGTTGTGATGGGCAAAGGCGGCTTTGAGTAACAAAGGGTCTTTTGGTGCAGGAATCATCGGAAAAGCTTTGCGATCAGCGGTAATTAAAGAATAGCGCCCGGTTTTTGGGTGTTGGCGGATACCTTCTTGAGCTTGTGGGTCGGCATTATCGAGTTGTTTGCTATTTTCTGAATCTGGCATAAAAGCAAAGTCACCGCCGACTGTGCCTTTTAAGCGCACAATACCGCGTTCATTTTGCTCAAAACGGAATTGTTGACCAATGCCCATGTTGCCGAGGATTTGGTTAAATTTGCTCAAAGGGCTATCACTATCGCCCAAGCCACCCAAGCCAAAGTGGCTGTTTAAATCAAACAAAGAGGGCAGTTTTAAACCCGGATAAGGCTGTAGTGGCTTTTTCAGCTGAAAACCCAATTGCGTATTGGCAGGCACTTGTAATGCCCAATTATCGCCCAATTTCCACCCGCGAGGTAAATAGGGTTCGATGTCTGTGGGGCGAAATTGCTGGAATTTTTGTGGATCCATATTGGCAAAAAAACGCCCGGCTTCTTGTTCGGGTACTTGTAATAATTCATTCGCTTCGATACCAAAATATTTTTTGACATCATCAGCCAACCAACGGCTATCATCAAACAAGCTGTTTATATTACCTAAATCGTTGGCATCAGGAAATTTGCTGGCGAATAATTCATGCGGTGCAAGGGCAGCGGCGACGGATTGCGATAGGCATAAGCCCGTCAATCCATAAATAAATACGGCAGTTTTCATAAAAGTACTCTGTTGTTAAGGTGAAAAGGTGACTTGTTAGGCGAGGGATGATAGCGAAGAAAAGAAAATTTACAATTGGAGAGGAGATAAAGGGCGGGGATAGCACCGATGAGATGCTATCCCTGAACTGGGCGTTTATATCCCGAGTTTTTTCTCAAGATAATGGATATTGGTGCCGCCAGTTAAAAAGGCGGTATCAGTAACCAGTTCTTGATGTAGGGGGATGTTGGTTTTAATCCCATCAATGACCAACTCTTGCAGGGCAATTTGCATCCGGCGCATGGCTGAATCGCGGTCGTTGCCGTGGGTGATGAGTTTGCCAATCATGGAGTCATAATGTGGGGGGACAAAGTAGCCCGCATAGACATGGGTATCTACTCGCACACCGGGGCCACCTGGGGCATGGAAGCGCTCAATCGTACCTGGTGAGGGGAAGAAGTTTTTCGGATCTTCCGCATTTAAGCGACATTCCATCGAGTGTCCTTGAATTTTGACTTCATCTTGCGTCAAGCTCAACGGCTCGCCTGCGGCAATGCATAATTGTTCTTTGACAATATCCACACCCGTGACCATTTCGGTCACGGGATGCTCGACTTGCACACGGGTATTCATTTCGATGAAATAAAATTCGCCATTTTCGTATAAAAACTCAAATGTGCCTGCACCACGATAGCCAATCTTACGACAAGCCTCGGCACAACGATTACCAATGCGGTCGCGGGTTTCTTGGTCGATACCGGGGGCTGGTGCTTCTTCGATGACTTTTTGATGACGGCGTTGCATAGAGCAATCGCGCTCGCCTAAGTGAATCGCATTGCCCTGAGTGTCAGCGAGCACTTGAAACTCGATATGACGGGGTTTTTGCAGGTATTTTTCCATATAGACCATGTCATTGCCAAAAGCGGTTGCCGCCTCAGTTTTGGTCAAGGAAATGGCATTGGCAAGCGCGGCTTCACTGTGAACTACGCGCATCCCCCGACCACCGCCACCACCAGAGGCTTTGATGATCACAGGGTAGCCAATATCGCGGGCAAACTGCATATTTTCTTCCATGTCATCGCCCAAAGGGCCATCGGAGCCGGGTACACAAGGTACACCTGCTTCTTTCATGGCTTTAATGGCCGCGACTTTATCACCCATGATACGAATGGTTTCAGCTTTAGGGCCGATGAAGGTAAAGCCGCTTTTTTCTACTTGTTCGGCAAAATCCGCGTTTTCAGATAAAAAACCATAGCCCGGATGAATACCAACGGCATCAGTAACCTCAGCGGCACTGATAACAGCGGGAATATTGAGATAACTTTCAATCGAGGGAGCCGGGCCAATGCAGACCGATTCGTCTGCTAAACGCACATGTTTTAGACAGCGGTCGGCAGAGGAATGAACTGCAACGGTGCGAATTCCTAATTCTCGGCAAGCACGTAGAATGCGCAGGGCAATTTCACCGCGGTTGGCGATGACAACTTTGCTTAGCATGATAACCTCGCCTTATTCGATGATGAAAAGTGGTTGGTCATATTCCACAGGAGTACCATTTTCTGCCAAAATTTGACTAATTTTACCGCTTTTATCGGCGGTGATTTGATTAAGGATTTTCATCGCTTCAATAATGCACAGAGTGTCGCCTTCGTTAACCGTTTGACCGACTTCGGCAAAAGTGGGGCTGGTGGGTGAAGGGGAACGGTAGAAAGTACCGACCATGGGCGATTTGACCGCGTGACCGGAGACCACTTGTTCAGGCTCGCTATCAGCAGCTGGGGTTGGTGCAGGCGCAGCGGGCGTATCGACAGGTGCTGCGGCAACTGGGGCTGGTGCAGCTGGGGCTTGGGAGCTGTAGCGGCTGATGCGTACAGAATCGTCTCCTTCGTGAATTTCAATTTCGGCAACGCCGGAAGATTCCAGCATTTCGATAAGTTTCTTGATTTTGCGAATATCCATAGTGATTTTTAGCTCATTTTCGTGAAGGCTGCCTGCAGCGCTAAATAGTAACTTTGTGCGCCCAGTCCTGAGATCATACCTGTTGCCACATCGGAGAAATAAGAATGCTTCCGAAAGGCTTCTCGAGCATGTACATTAGATAAATGTACCTCGATAAAGGGAATCGCGACACCGAGTAAGGCATCGCGCAGTGCAACACTGGTATGGGTAAATGCGGCGGGATTAATGATGATAAAGTCAACGCCCTGCTCGGCGGCTAGGTGGATTCTATCAATTAACACATATTCAGCATTGCTCTGGAGGCTCTCTAAGGTATGCCCCTTCTCTTTTGCCATCGCTGTGAGTGTCTGGTTAATATCATCCAAGCCAGTGCGTCCATAGTGACCTGGTTCGCGCTTACCGAGTAGGTTGAGGTTGGGACCATGTAACACCAAGAAAAACGCCATACACTTACCTATTGTTATTCGGGAATTAAAGCCCCAATTATAGCGGATACGGTAGCGTAAAAGCCATAACTGCGTTTATCGTGCTTTTTTATACACAGACAAGAAGGATATAATCAATGACCCATCAATTACCAGAATTAGAATATGCCTTAGATGCCCTCGCACCTCATATTTCTAAAGAAACCCTCGAGTTTCATCATGGTAAACATCATCAAACTTATATTACCAACTTAAATAATTTGATTCCGGGGACTGAGTTTGAAAGCATGTCTTTAGAAGACATTATCATGAACTCCTCAGCAGGTATTTTTAATAATGCTGCCCAAGTTTGGAATCACAGTTTTTACTGGAAGTGCTTAAGCCCTAACGGCGGCGGTGAGCCAACAGGGGCTTTGGCTGATGCCATTAATGCCAAGTTTGGCTCTTTTGAAGCCTTCAAAGAACAGTTTAGTCAAACTGCAATTACCACGTTTGGTTCGGGTTGGGGCTGGTTGGTAAAAGATGCCGATGGTAATTTAGAATTGATGAGCACCAGCAACGCTGGCACGCCTATGACTGAAGGTAAAACCGCGCTGTTGACTTGTGATGTCTGGGAACATGCTTATTATGTTGATCAACGCAATGCCCGTCCAGCTTACGTGGCTGCATTCTGGAACTTAGTGAACTGGGACTTTGTTTCTGCTAACTTCGCAGGCTAGTCCGTAGAGCCGTAGCACTGCTACGGCTCAGCATAGCCACGGCTAATAATATAACCGTGGCGCGGCTAGAGACGTAGCGTGCTACGTCTCTACGGTTGACGGTTTTAAGCGCTAGCCTCAATAATCGGAATGATTTGCGCATCGCTGACTTGATACGTATCCATTTGATCAAAGTTCAAGTAACGATAAATATCTGCCGCCATTGGCTCAATGCTCGCCACTGAGTCTTGATACTCAGCTACCGAAGGCAACTTGCCCATCATGGCACACACCGCCGCCAACTCCGCAGAACCCAAATAAACTTGAGCATCTTTACCCAAACGGTTAGGGAAGTTACGGGTTGAGGTTGAAAATACCACGGCTTTATCCGCCACACGGGCTTGGTTGCCCATGCACAAAGAACAACCCGGCATTTCGGTACGCGCACCAGCGCTGCCAAAGATAGAATAAACCCCTTCTTCAGTTAGCTGAGTTTCATCCATACGGGTAGGTGGAGCCACCCATAGGCGGGTAGGCACTGCGCCTTTGCCCTCTAAGATATTCGCTGCCGCACGGTAATGACCAATATTAGTCATACAAGAGCCGACAAAGACTTCATCAATACCCGTGCCTGCGACATCCGATAATAATTTGACATCATCCGGGTCGTTAGGGCAAGCGACGATAGGCTCTTTAACCTCGCTCAAATCAATTTCTAACACGGCGGCATATTCGGCATCTTTGTCCGCTTCCATCAATTCAGGATTTTCAAGCCACGCTTGCATCGCCTCAATGCGGCGGTTAATGGTACGAACATCGCCATACCCATTGGCAAGCATCCAACGCAATAAACTGACGTTAGAATTGATGTACTCGACCACAGGCTCTTTGTTCAAATGCACGGTACAAGCCGCCGCAGAACGCTCAGCAGAGGCATCAGACAATTCAAACGCTTGTTCGACTTTCAAATCGGGCAAGCCTTCGATTTCTAGGATGCGACCAGAGAAAATATTTTTCTTATTGGCTTTTTCTACTGTCAGCAAGCCTTCTTGAATCGCCGCATAAGGAATGGCATTGACCAAATCACGCAAGGTGATACCGGGTTGCATTTCACCTTTAAAACGTACCAAGACCGATTCAGGCATATCCAAAGGCATACTGCCCAAAGCGGCGGCAAAAGCTACCAAGCCAGAGCCAGCAGGGAAAGAAATACCTAAAGGAAAACGGGTATGAGAATCGCCACCTGTACCGACGGTATCCGGTAAAATCATGCGGTTCAGCCATGAATGAATCACGCCGTCTCCTGGGCGTAAAGACACACCACCACGGGTTTGGATAAAATCAGGTAGTTTGTGCTGGAGGGTAATATCAATCGGTTTAGGGTAAGCGGCGGTATGACAGAAACTTTGCATGACCAAATCGCTACTAAAACCTAAGCAAGCCAACTCTTTTAATTCATCACGGGTCATTGCCCCGGTGGTATCTTGTGAGCCGACGGTGGTAATTTTTGGCTCGCAGGAAGTGCCTGGACGCACGCCATCAAGACCACAAGCTTTGCCGACCATTTTTTGCGCCAAGGTAAAGCCTTTGCTGCTCTCGGCAGGCACTTGTGGGCGTAAAAATAAATCGTTATCACTCATGTTTAGCTCATCACGGGCTTTTTCAGTTAAACCACGACCGATGATTAAAGGGATACGACCACCAGCACGGATTTCATCTGCCAAGGTGCTGGGGCTTAAATTAAAAGTGCTAATCACATCCCCGGCTGCGTTGGTAATTTCACCTTTGAAAGGATAAATACTAATCACATCGCCCGTGTTCATTTGGGTAACATCGCACTCAATCGGCAAAGCACCTGCGTCTTCTGCGGTATTAAAGAAAATCGGGGCGATATTGCCGCCTAAGACCACACCACCCGCACGTTTGTTAGGGGTAAAAGGAATATCTTTGCCCATGTGCCAAAGCACGGAGTTAATCGCCGATTTACGCGATGAACCTGTACCGACCACATCACCAACAAAAGCCAAGTTTGCTCCGCTGGCTTTGAGTTCGGCAATTTTTTCTAAAGACCCCGGCGCACGGCTTACGAGCATAGATTGGGCGTGCAAAGGAATGTCTGGGCGACTCCAAGCTTCTGAGGCTGGAGATAAGTCGTCGGTGTTAATCTCACCTTCGACCTTAAACACGGTGACATCAATTTTTTCTGCCAACGGTGCACGGCTGGTAAACCAATCGCCTGCCGCCCACGCTTCTAAAATTTGTTTTGCCGCCGCACTGCTTTTAGCTTTTTCTGCCACGTCATGATAGGCATCAAACATCAACAAAGTGCTGGATAAGGCTTTAACCGCGATAGGGGCAAGTGCCTCGTTGTCCAAGCAAGCGATTAATGGCGCGATGTTATAACCGCCATACATCGTCCCCAATAATTCAGCGGCTTTGGCTGCATTCATGGCGGCAACGTTGGTATTGCCTTGGCAAATATCGTTTAAGAAACCGGCTTTGACATAAGCGGCTTCATCCACGCCAGAGGGCACGCGCTGGGTGAGTAATTCAAGCAACTGAGCTTGGGTATCCGCATCGGTATTGCTATCTTTGAGACTTTCAATCAACTGTGCCGTTTGTTCGGCATTGAGGGCTAAAGGAGGCAGGCCTTGTGCGGCACGTTCTTCGACATGTTGTTGATATGTATCTAGCATTGTTGTGTGTGTACCTAAAAAAGTTAAATTGAAAAGCGCATAATACTAGCATAATTCGCTTAGACTCGCAGATGTGGCTTGGGAGAAAGCCGATAAGGTTTAGCCGTGGCATATTTAGCGAAGCTTCTGAGAAATAGTGCGCCGTTTTAAGTTTTTTGTATCCTTACATCAGATGTTAATATTATTTACGCTGGTAATCGCAAGAATAATACCGATAATAATTACACCAATTACCCCACCAATCAGTAAAATCGCCAAAGGCTCTATCAGGGTTAAAAAACGCTTCATCCGCGTTTGACTGCTGTTTTCATATAAACGGGCGAGCGATTGCAACATTTGCGGCAATTTACCCGCTTTTTCCCCTGCGCGAATCAAATTATGCCCCGTGGCAGTCATGGCATGGTTATCTTGTAGTGCTTGTGATAAAGGTGTTCCTGCGCGCACAGCATGACTGACTTGAGAAAAACGGGCCGCGAGTTGTTGAAACTGAATGCCTTTGCCTGACAGTTCTAGGGCCTGTAATAATTCGACTTTATTACCAAGTAAGGTTGCCATCATCGCCGCCCAACGCCCAATTTCAGATTCCAGCAACCAATCGCCCAGCAAGGGGATTTCCAATAAAATACTTTGGACTTTGGCACGAAAAGCTACTTGTTGCCATGCACCTAACCATAAAAATACGACCGCGCCCAAACCGATTAATAACAGTGTTATATGTTGATTAACAAACATACCCGTTTCTAATACAACTTGTGCCAACCATGGCAATTTATCCCCTTGGTTTTTTAACATGCCAGCAAAACGAGGCACAACTAAAACAAAAATCAGCATTACCGCTGCAATACCGGAGATAATTAAAATCAGCGGGTAAATCATGGCATTGCGTAATTCTCCCCGAGTGCGTTGGTCGTATTCCATCTGTTCTACACCATCACGCAGGGCTTTAGCGACTTGTCCGGTTAATTCGCCCGCACTGACCAATTGCAATAAATACCACGGTAAGCTTAATTCACTTTTTTCTAAACATTGTGAAAAAGCCGTGCCTTGGCGCAGTTCGGTGGCCATTTGGGTAAAAACTTTTTGTAATTGCGGGTGATGCTTGCCCTCGCCCATCGATTCGATGGCATCAATTAAACTCACCCCCGATTCTAAAAGGGTGGTTAATTCATGTAAAGCGGTGAGCACTTCAGCGGCTTTGGCTTTGGCTTTGCCTTTGACCGCATCAGGGGCGCTATGGCCCGCATCTAATTGTGTCAAGGTGAGCTTACGTTGACGCAATAAACGCCCGGCTTGCTTGGGATTGTCAGCCTCGATAAAACCACTCAAGCTTTGTCCTTGTTGATCTAAGGCTTGATATTTATAGCGCATGGCTAAGGCACAGGCACAACTTGTAGCAATTTATCAATCAATTGATCGGTATCCATGCCGTCGGCTTCGGCTTCAAAAGAGAGCAAAATCCGGTGTCTTAAGACATCATGGGCAATGCTTTGAATATCATCGGGGGAAACATAATCTTGTCCGTTAAGCCACGCACGGGCGCGGGCGCAGCGCTCTAAGGCAATGCTGGCACGGGGACTAGCGCCATATTGAATTAAGCCCTCGAGACTGGGATCATAAGCACTGGGGTAGCGTGTCGCGCCCAAAATTTGCACAATGTATTCTTCAAGGCTGGCTTCTAAATGTATATTTAACACATCTTCTCTGGCGGAAAATAATTGTGCTTGGCTGAGTTTTTCGCTGACAACTGCGCTCGCATCCACAGGTTTACCTTGCTGCGCTTGGGTCAGGTTGCGGGCTTCTTCGCGGGCGAGCGTTAAAATTTGCCGCTCGACTTCTAAAGCTGGATAGTCAATTTTGACCAGCATCAAAAAGCGATCGAGTTGGGCTTCTGGCAAAGGATACGTGCCTTCTTGCTCGATGGGGTTTTGGGTTGCCATGACCAAAAACAAAGGCGGCAATGTATAGGTCTTGCTGCCGATGGTGATCTGACGTTCGGCCATGGCTTCCAATAGCGCCGCTTGTACTTTGGCGGGGGCACGGTTAATTTCATCGGCTAAAATCAAATTATGAAATAAGGGCCCTTGCTGGAAAATAAAACTGCCATCTTGCGGACGATAAATATCGGTTCCGGTTAAATCGGCAGGCAATAAATCGGGGGTAAATTGTACCCGATGAAAATCACCTTCAATGCCATCGGCTAGGGCTTTAATCGCGCGGGTTTTCGCCAACCCCGGTGCGCCTTCAACCAGCAAATGCCCATCGGCTAACAAGGCGATTAACAGACGCTGGGACAAATCAGCCTGTCCTAAAATTTGTTCATTGAGATGGTTTTTAAGTTGATTAAAGGCAGCGAGCAGTTCTGTGTTCATAATGAATTTTGTTCAGGGGCTAAACGAAGCGTTAAAGTTTGGTTGGTTTGACTAAAATCAAGGTGCTTAATAAAACTCATGCCTAATAGAACTTCGTCATCATTTTTATTCGGGATAATCACCGCACTGATATTCAAGAGACGAATTTCGCCGACTTGGACAGATTCTAGGCGGCTTAAATAGCCCTCATCTGTGCCACTGGCGGTATTGACCGTGATGCTAGGCCCTTGCTCTAAGCCGAGTTGATTGGCAACGGTGATAGGAATAGCAATGCTGGTCGCGCCGGTATCGACCAAAAAGGTCACGGATTTATCGTTAATAAAACCTTTGGTAACGTAATGCCCTTGGGCATCTTGCTTGAGTTTTACGATGGTTTCGCCGTTGTAAAAAGAACTCTCCGGCAGATGATGGTTTTTATCTAATGCGCCACTAAAAAGAAAAGTTAAGAGTGCAAGGACACTGACCCAAGTGAGGATCATCATGCTTTTACCCATTTTTACGGGATATTCTGGGTCGTTATTACTCATTTTTGTTTACTTTGTTTCGGATCAATATCAAGGGCGCGCAGTTTTCGATATAAATGGGTGCGCTCCAGCCCTACCTGCACCGCAACCTTACTGACATTGCCGCCAGCAATTTTGAGCTGGTGTTCAAGATAGGCGCGCTCAAACTGTTCTCTCGCCTCGCGCAAAGGCAAGTCATACACGGGTAAATGATTATTGACGGTAATATGCTGTTGGCTATTTAAAATCGGGTCAATTTCATTGACTTGTATATCGTCAGTTGTGCCTAAAATCAACAGCCGTTGGACTAAGTTTTTCAATTCGCGGACATTGCCCGGCCAATGATAATGGCGCAAGCGGTTTTGGGTGGCAACGGTAAAATGCCGATAAGATAAGTTTTCGTGGCTAACAAAAAAATTGACATAATATTCCAATAATTCAGGAATATCTTCGCAATGCTCACGCAAAGGCGGCACCGAAAAAGACACGACATTGAGATAATAATACAGGTCTTCTTGCAGTTTGCCGTTGTTGAGCACTTGTTCTATATCATAAGCTGTGGCGGCAATCACGCGCACATCGACGGGGGTATTTTGTTCATCGGGGCGCAATAATTCATCGCTTTCCAATTGTCCGATTAATCGTGATTGCACGGTTTTATCCATATCGGCAATGTCTTTGATAAACAAGGTTCCGCCATGGGCTTGAGCGAGCAAGCCCGCTTGTTGGTGTTCACTATCACCGAGCAGCGTTTTGGCTTGTTCTTTGACGCTCATGCCCGCCATACGCACAGGAATGAAGGGCTTATCGTGGCGTTGGCTATGGTTATGTAAATAGCGCGCAAACAAAGCCCGCCCACTGCCGGATTCACCAGTAATCAACACGGGGGTATCATGCTGCATTAAGCGCTTGGCTTGCTCACGCAAATTACTCAGCAACTTACTATGTCCGACGGGTTCATCGACTTCGATACCGCTGTGTTTTAAGTCGGTGTTTTCTTGTTGCAAGCTCGCCATTTCTAGCGCTCGTTGCACGGTAAGCAATAACTTGGAGAGGACGATAGGTTTTTCGATAAAATCATAAGCGCCCAAGCGGGTCGCCTCGACAGCGGTTTCTACCGTGCCATGCCCGGACATCATGATCACCGGGGTATGATATAGCCCGTTTTCTTGCCATTCTTTTAACAGGCTAATGCCATCGGTATCTGGCATCCAAATATCGAGTAGAATCAGGTCTAGGCGTTGCTCACGCCGGATTTGTCTTGCCATTTCCGCATTTTCGGCAACGATGACACTCAGACCTTCGTCTTCCAAGATTTCACGCAATAGCGTGCCAATATCGGGTTCATCATCGACGACCAGAACATGTCCATTATTCATAGGGATTTCGTAGCGTTGTTCGATTGAGGCGCTTATTCTACCCTGAATGTAGGATAAGCGCACACGCTTCTTTGTTCAGCACACAAACAGGTATATTTGCTATTGATAACGTAAACTAATCAGCGCGGTTTTTAAGTTGGCTTTGACTGCTTTGTAATCATTAAACACAAAGATAAGATAGGCATCCGCAGCATCATTTTTATGCAGTGCCAACAAAAACCCTTGCTTATAGTCTTTGCTATATTCGGGTTCCAAATCAAACGTGGTCACCGCTGCCCAATCGGCATTAAAGTCCGCCTTGGCTTGCTCGCTACTGTATTCGCGCTGGGGGCTGTTGCCACCGCGAGACAATTCGCCTATCAAGGTCGTAAACATCATCATAAACAAATGATTGGGTTCAGGGGCGGCATTGTGCGGGTCTTCATAATCAATTTCTACCCGGTTAATTGGGCGAATTGATACCCGCATTTCTAAAGCCAAGCTATGATGCTTAAAAGCTTTTTCGTAGCTTAATATCGGGTTATCGCTGAGTGCTTGTTCACTAAAACCGGTGGGTGTTTGAAAACTGAGCTGAGATTCACTCAATAAGGTCTTAAAGTCCAATAGCTCGGCGGCAAAGACCGCACTATTGAGACATAAACATAGACTTAGAAATAATTTGATCATGAACCCGCCTCCGTCTTGGTTTTGATCTCAGTTTTTTTATCGTCTTTTTTTACTTGCCATTGTTGTTGCAATTTTTCAGCGGTTTTACGCCACTTTGGGTTTCTTTCTAATTCTAAAAAGCGGGCTAAATCTGCCAAAGCCAGTTTTTTCTGATCCAGCGCGGCATGGACAGAGGCACGGTTAAAATAAGGTGCAGGGGCATGTGGGTCGATGGCGACACATTGATCAAAGTCGGCAAGGGCGGCTTTAAAATCGGTGCTGCTATAAAAAATCGCGCCCCGATTAAAGTACGCCGCAACCAGACGCTTATCCAGCTTAATCGCTTGGTTTAAATCGGCTAAGGCTTCATTTATGCGTCCAAAAGCACGATAAGCTTGGGCACGGTTGGTGAGCATGTTGGCATCATCTGGTTTGATTTTAAGACCAATAATAAAATCTTGTAGGGCTTTAGTCGGTTGTTGTTGCGCTAAATAGATACTGCCGCGAATCCCATAGATCTTGGCTTCATTGGGATAATAACCCAGGGCTTGCTGTAAGGTGTTCAACGCCTCATGGGGTCTGCCTTCGAGTTGGTGTTGTAGTGCAACTTGAATATGCTTCTCGGCACTGAGCTTGGCATGAGGGTCTTGCTTGCCATGCGCACCGCTGGGTTTTGCCGGATAAGGAGATGTCGGTAAGGGTGGCTCTGCGGCTAACACGGGCAAACTTAAGCTGGCGAGTAGGCAATAAAAGTAAGGTTTTGTGTGCATCGTGCTTTCCTTGTCTGTGAATATCGTAAAAGCGATTTTTTAGCCGTCAGAGTCTAACAGACTATACTGACGGATAAGCAATTCCACAGATTCTATAGGGTCTATTATGTTTTTGCATCAATTAACTGACGTTACGCATTAAACCAGTTTTTGTCACAATGTGGTGATTTTCCGCCTGTCTAGTGGTATTTAGCCGTGCAGCAATGGCGGTTTTTTGGCTTTTTGGAGCCAAAAAGAAGCATTTGCGTAACATCAGTTAATTAATCCACAACTCTACCGGGAGCCATGCCTAAGTAGTTAATGTTTTTTTGTGACAGAGGGTGCTAGGCTTTGATGCCAATCAACTTTTGCTGTGACGGTCATTAACACAGCCAGTGTGACCACTGAACCAATGGTCACTGTAAGCCCTGTCATACCTTGAAGGAAGAAAGAGTAAGAAAAGAGCACCAAGTAAAAAAATTGCCCAGCAAAAGCCAATAACCACGGAAAATTTTTACTCAGAGCTGCTCGTAAATATAAGCTGACCAATAATACCGAGGTGATGGCACTGATAAAAAAGGCTAAATGCACATTAATCAAACCAATTAAATAAGCAAAGAGTAAATGAAACGTGAAAAACCCAGCGCTAACAAAAGCATAATGCACGACATGAATATTCACTTTGTAAACTAAATCTAAACTCAGCAACAGGATAAAAAAGAATAATAAACAAATGGGCGCAAACCGAGTTAAACGCGCCGAGAGTTGTCCTGGGTTGAGACGCTCTGGCATCACCACGCTAATGCCTTGGCTGGTTAATAAATCTTTGGCTTGCCAGATTAGACGGGTATTTTCCCCTTCAAGGACTTTTTTAGTTGGCGATAAAGAACCTTCGATAAAATCAATATCCAAAACATTGACTTCAATTTGTGCATCTAAATCACGCACCCTGCCGAGTTTCTGATTAAACTGGTATTGCCACTCACTCATGCCACGGGTGTGATACGTGATAGATAAAGTGCGGCTCTGCCCTGGCGGTACATCGATGACCGTATATAAACCTTCGCGTGGATTGATGGGGATTTCTAATGCCTCACCATCAAGCCCGATACGCAGTTGATCATAGGTGGCATCGGGCAGTGGGAAATTAAAATGGGTGCGGATTTGTTGCCGGACGGCATCAGGATTGTGTAGTTCATATGTGGCATGAAATTCACTGGTAAAAGTGGAATACCAAAATAAACCTTTACGACGAAAATCTAAATTTAGCTTAATACGTAATTGATTGCTACTTGGCAGCACAGGGCGGGTACGTTTTGTGCCCGGGATTTTCAGCCAAAAGCGCGGGGCTTTTTGGATCAGTTCGTCGCCCCAAAGGGTGCTGACTTCGTGGCGCAAACTGTTATCAAAATAACTGGTGCGTGAACGAATTTTTTCAGCAAACAAGCTCCACGCCACAGTGGTAAGAATAAAAACAATGCCAACGTGAAGTAAATGAGATTTTTTAATCATGGCGGTTTAAATCCAAAGGTTCTTTATAAAACAATGACAAACTTAAACCTTCACCACTGTCATAAGCTTTCTCAAAGAAATAATGCTTGCCCTTAAATTGTCTGGGTATTGGCCATTTGCCTTCTTTATTGTGAGGCATTAAATCCGCTTCTAAGGAAACCAATTCTAAACGTTTGGGTAAGGAAAGCCCCAAATACAAGTGTTGGCTGGGCAGTGCAAGCCCAGGTAATTGGGCATCTAAACGCCCTTGTAATCCCAGTTTGTCGCCTTTAAGTAAATAAGAAAGGCTAACTGCCGATGCTGCCCCTTGTGCTAAAGGAATGACCCATTGCCCTTGCTCTAGGGCGTAAACATGTTTGTTTTGACCATTGACGGTTAATGACCAAATTTCTGCCCCCGGCACCGGATCTAAATATAAACGTGGCCCTGCACTGGCTGGAGTAGTGATCTTGAGCGTCCATAATAAAGAACCATTGTCTTCTAAAGCGAGGAAAAAATACACCGAATCCAAAACCACATCAGGCGTGCTAACGGTATTAAATCGTTGTATATGTAAAGTAAGAGGGGCAGAGACTTGGCTAAATTGGGCATGTTTGTCAGCTTTGGCTCGCAAGGTTGCGGGCAAACGGCTGATAGGTAATCTATGTAGAGGTTTTTGCCAATGAATTTGTCCGGCATCTGGGGTATCGACCAATAACGCGCCTTGATAAGCGTTGTTATTGATAATTTGAGGTAATTCAAACTGATAATGATCGGTTTTTTCTGCCTGTATTTGCCATTGCAGGGAAAAATGCTTATCGCCCGCTTCTAGTTGAACATGTAATTTTTTATCTTGTAAGCGCACTTGTGACGGTTTAAGAGAGCTAGAGATGTATTGATAATGCGCAGGCACTGGAATTGCTAAAGGACGCGCTTGATTTTGTTGGCTTGCATAGTGACTTTCTAAACGGGCATGTTGCTCTTGAAAACTCAACCGATGTAGGGCATCAATCTCTAAAGGCCGTTGCAACTGACGGCTTTGTTCAGCAATAAAGCGAATTTTTAACGCTTGACTGGGGTCAAAATAATAATCTTGTTGGTGCTGAATACCGGGAGGGTTGAGCAACTGCAAGCCTGTTGGCAGACTTAAGCGTAAGCGGTTGACCACCGCAGGCGGGCTTTGTAATTGAATATACGCCGATTGTTGGTCTTCTTCTATCGGCAAGAGTAAACGCAATTTCAGCTCAAATGCTTTATTTTCTGCCAGTGGTCGCCAGCTATAGTGTTGTTGCGTTTGCACCAATACCCCGCCTTGCTGGCTATCTATTTGATGGATAGCAACACTTAGGGGAAATAAAGGGATGGTTTCATCTTCGCCTTGAAGGACACGCCCTTTAATGTCGATATGCGCCTGTGCATGTTGTGCGCCTAAACTCCAATGATGACTAATGGCATCAAGGGTATATAAAAAAGGAGTTTCTTCGCTTTCGGGCTGTAATTCTTGTGTGAGCTTATCGCGGTAGAGTTGTTTAAACTCTTGCCAAGGTAGAGTAATGCTATCAGCTTGAACAAGCTGACAAAAACAGAGAAAAAATACACTAAAAAATTTAAACATAAGCCATTGTTTACCTAGTAAATATTTATTTTATTGATGTTACGCAAAAGCTTCTTTTTTACCCCAGAAGGTAAAAAAACCGCCATTTCGGAAAAAACTCGACACATGCGTAACAGCAGTGATTTTAGATTGAAAAAGCAAGGTATTTTGAATAAACTTGCTTTTTTTCTATAAACTTAAAAATAATGCCTTCAAAACTTGCTGTTTTATTTGAACAAATTAATTCTAAATATAATGTGCTTAGCTTTGGAAATCAAGCATTTGCAACTGAACTTAAAAAACAGGGGCATTTAGTTTTTTTTGAGATCGAAAAATGGCTAAAATTTAGAAAAAAAACCTACAAAAAAATTGCTTTCGTCAGAGGAAGCCTGACGAATAAAGCCTCTCTTTTAAAAAGAATAGAACAAGCCGGTCATTTTGTAGTCAATCGTCTCGCTGATCATCCCTATTATTATTTTGGGATAGGACAATGTCCTCCTCATGTCATTCCTATGTTATTAGATAACACTTGGGCCAATAGTTTACATTGGGATGATCGTAGTCAAGCACCCCATTATGGTCTCATTAGTCCTGCAAGTGGTTTACAATCAAACCAAGCCCTTTTGAAAATCAACAACCGTCCCTTGCCTTTGCTGTGGGCAACGAGCTTTACTGAACCTAAGCAAATATTATTGGAATATACAAAAAAATACCCTCTATTAAGCAATGCCTTCAAAGCCTTAGAATCTCACTCATTAAACAGTCATAATGATTTTTTGATAGACCATTTTTTAAGACAACATTTATTCGATTTATTGGCATTGACCTCTATCTCCAAGGACGATGTGCCCAAAGCCCTGAACGCCTTAAGGCAGATGTATCATTTTATGGATAAATATCAACGGCAATTAATGCATGTTAGTTTATTAGAGGCACTACAACAAAGTCAGGTTGAGACCCATATTTATAGCAATAGTGCGGTTCTTAAAGAAAAATATGCAATCAAGCATATGCATTTTCATGCTGAAATTGACTATCAAGCTTATATTGACTTGAATACACAAGCAAAAATGGTGTTAAGCAATACCTATCAAAATGGACAAGCTTTTTTTTCTGAAAGAATCCCGACGGCTATGCTCAATGGCGCTGTGGCAGCTAGCTATAAAAGTCCTTTGATAGAACATTTAGTTAGTCCGAAACAGGTCATTTTATCGGATAGTCAGATGAATTTAGCTGAGCGTTCACAGCAATATGTCAGCAATATAGAAAAAGCATTAATGGATGAGGATGACTTACAACAACGGGCTAATTTAGGGCGACAACAGGCTTTAAATACTTTAAGTATCGCCAGTATGGTGCGCCGTTTGGTAACTGAGCTAGATAGCTTAAATTTGCCCCATTGGTAGACTAAGGTGGGCGCTCAAATAATCGTACCAGTCAGTTTCGAGCATGGCTTTAACATCTGCTGATTGACTGACATTGGCTTTACAAACCAAGGCTTGTCCACCTTGTTGCGGAATTTCTTTTTGTAGTGCTTTAGCGCGTTTTTTTGAGCGGTTTACCAAAACGACTTTAGCGCCTTCTTGCGCAAATATATGGGCGACGGCACTCCCATTACCAATCCCCTCACCTCAAGCCGCCGCACCTGTTACAATAGCGACTTTATTATATAGCCTACCTTTTTTCTTCATTAAAATCCGCTCCAGTAATGATCATTGAACCAATCGCTAAAAATGGCGCTCAAGTTTTGCGAGACTATTTTAAACAACAAGGCATTCGGCATGTATTTTTAGTGCCGGGTGCTCAAATTGATCCCTTGTTTAAGACATTAAGTCAAGATCTTGATATAGACTTGGTCATCGCAAGTCATGAATCTGGCGCTGGTTATATGGCAGATGGCTATGCTCGAATGCGCGAAAAGCCAGCGGTTTGTATCAGTATTGGCGGCCCGGGTGCAAATAATTTAATTAATGCGGCAGTGACTGCCCGAGAGGATGAGAGTCCCGTTTTATTTATCACAGGGGCTGTGCCGTCAGATTTACAAAACCAAGGGGCTTTTCAAGATAGCGCCCAACAAGACAGTGATTTATTCGCTATTGCTACCGGGTTTTCTCGTATGGTAGATAAGCGTGTTTTGCTAGTGCCTGCTTGGCAACAAGCATGGACACGTTTGCAACAAGATCCGCCAGCACCTGCACATTTGAGTATTAGCTTTGATATGTTTAAGGCTAAGACAGCGGATGATGATAACAATGAAATCACTCAAACCACACTCAAGCATCCCCCTAGTTTGCCAATTGACATTCAACAATCATTAAAGCAAAGCCGTTTCCCTGTTTTACTGTTAGGTTCCCGGGCTAACCATCAAAAAAATGCACATTTGTTAGAAACACTTTTAGAACATTATCCCATCCCCGTTGCGACGACTTTTGCTGCTAAAGGTTTATTGCCAGAAGATCACCCTTATAGTTTAGGCACATTTGGTTATGCGGGTAGCCCACGTGCAGCGAAAGCTTTATTGGGAACACAATGTGATTGTTTGGTTTTACTTGGTTACGGTTTTAAAGAGCGTGATACGCTCTGTTGGGCTGAGGAATTGTGTGCAGATCCCCGGCGGGTTATTCGCATTGACCCCGCCCCTTGGGCGAGCGAAAAAGCATGTCGGGTTGATTTCAGTCTAAGCTTATCATGCGAGCAAGGCTTAGAGGCGCTATTGGCATGGGCAAAATGCAATCCCCCTAAAAAAGAGACCTTATCTTGGGCGCAGCAATGGCAATCAGTGCCCGCTTTTTTCCCTCATATTGATAGCGATGCTCAAGCACCTGCTCATTTAATCCGTCAAATGTCTCAATCTTTACCTAAAGAGACTTGTTTATTTGTTGATGCCGGTTTACACCGCTTGTTTGCAGGGCATTACTGGCAAGCTAAATTGCCAAAATCTTTTTATGCCGCCTATACCAGTTCTACAATGGGCTGGGCGATTGCCGCAGCTATTGGGGCTAAATTGGCACGGCCGGATAAAACCATGGTGGTTTTAACTGGGGATGGTTGTATGCAAATGCACGGACTCGAAATTAGCACAGCAGTGCGAAAGCAACTGGGCATCATTTTTATTTTGATGAACAATAGTGCGTACGGCAGTGTCTATCGACGTTTAAAAACCACCGATCTGGTTGCGGCAGCACATGTCCGTATCATGCATACGGACTGGTACGCGTTTGCACTGGCGCTTGGTTGTAAAGCGTATGCAGTACGTCATGCAGATGAGTTGCCTCGTGCCTTAGAACAAGCTTTACAGCATAGCCAACATAATCAGCCTTGCTTGCTTGATGTGACAACCTTATTAGATGTTCAAATACCTGATAGTCGTCATGCCTGCTTATCCTACTACCAGAAATCCTATGACTAAGCCTTTCAAAATATTAATTCTCTCTGCTGGCAGTTTTCTTGGGCAAAATATCTTAGATACTTTGGAAACACGGCGTGAGCTATTTCAAATTATTGGTTTGACTATCGACATCGAAAATAGCTGTCATTTTCGCTGTGATCAATTGTATCTAGTACCAAAATTGGCTGAGAAAGCGCAGTTTATCTCACGTTTTCTAACGATTTTACAACAGGAACAACCTGATTTAATTTTGCCGGGGCGAGATGATGATGTGGTTTTTTTAGCTGAGTTTCGAGCACAATATCCGCAATATCAAGCCGCGATTCCTTGTGGATCTGGGGCTTTAGCAAAAATTATGCGTGATAAATTTTCTTGTTACCTTTGGACGCTTGAGCATAAACTGCCTTTTGCAGCATCTTTTGCTTATGAAAATAGCCTTGATATGGATAAACTGAGTGCATTTATTGACAAAGTTGGTTATCCTTTAATTGCCAAACCGCGTCAGGGCTTTGGTTCTTTAGGCGTTTATATTATTGCCAATGAACGTATTCTAAATAATTTATTGAACCTGAAAGATCTCCTATTTCAAGCCTTTCTCAGTCCGCCTGCTGAATTGCCCCAATACCTAGAAAAATATCAATTAGCCCCTCCTTTGTTCAGCCAATTACCCGAAAACACCCAATATGCCGCTCAAACGTTTATTAATCAACAAGGTGAATTAGAGCAAAGTTTTACGTCTGTCAGTGAAATGGTGATGGGGCGATGCCAGCGTATGCAAAAAGTAAAAGAACCGGGTATGGACGATCTATTACAAGCTTATGCTCAAGTGCTATATCAACAAGGCTGGCAAGGTTTTGTCAATGTCCAATGCAAACCCGATGCAAGCGGAAAGTGGCAAGCGCACGAAATCAATTTACGCATGACCGGCGGCACTTCTTCACGTTTACTCATGGGCTATGATGAATTAGGCACTTTGTTTGATTGTTTTTACCCTGATTGGGGTTTACAAAATTTGAGTAACAATAATCCCGAAGCTGGCGTGGTATTACGGACATTGAGTGATTGTTTTGTTCCAGAACAAGACATGCAAACCTTGAAAACCCAACAGGTTTGGAAAAACAGTTAATGCACGTTCCTAAGCCTGTTTTTATCACAACAAAGCGTTTTTCCTTTAGCCTTTGCCTAACATCCGTTGCTCAAACTTGAGGCTTAGCTTTATTCAGAAGGATTTATGTAATTTTCTTTTAAAAACAATTAATTAGGGCGTTTCTTGCGGGTATAGTAAAATAGTTTCGGTGTTGCCATCGGCTAATTGTAAGCCCACATGGTTGGCATCAATACTAACAATGCGCCCACCATCGGCTAAGTTATCTCCTAACTGGTAACGTTGTACTTTTTTATCTTTATCTGCTAGCAAAACATAGTATTGCTCTGCTTGTTGTAATAAACCCAGTAATTGCCAATCACGTTTCCCAACTTTGGTTTGCACTTCCTTGTTCTTTTTTTCAAGCTCAGGTGCTTTTTCGGCGGCTTTTTCTTGTTTGCCCCAAACAGCCGTTTTTTGTAACTGACTGTGGATTTTTTTGGCATTAATTTGAGCTGGTGCTTTGTTCAATTTCCACGCATGGGTTTCTGATTGAATAGGTGGCAAACTATTATCTTCAATGGTGATTGTGCGTTCGGCGACAAAAGCACTGCCTATACCTGAGACTAAGATAACAAATGTCCAACGTTGCCAAGTTTTCATTAGCTATGTGCCTGAAAATAAGCACTGACTTGCAGGCTAAAGCGTTTGGAGCCGCGTGCAGGTATATCCAAATGATCAACAACAATCACTTCTTTGTTATTGGCTATATCACGCAATAAGGCTGTTAAAGGCTCGGCTTGAAATGTGCCATCAATGCGAGCGCTAACTTTCCATAGGGTGGGCTTGCCATCTAAGACTTCAATATCCTCGACTTTCATCCGGGTTTTAACTAACTTTACCCGCCGCACGGCAATGGATAACCATGATTGAAAATCAGCCCGAGCCAAGCCCTGACTACTGGCTTGCCAAAGTTGCGTTTCTAAGTCAATTTTTAGCTTTTCAGCTTCAGTTTGGCGCTTTTGCCAATGGGTCTCGCTGGCAACGGTTTCGAGTTTATATAATTGTTGCCGAGCTGTTTCATATTGCTTGCTGAGATTTTTTTGGTAATCATTTAGTCGTAATACGCCATAGAGCAATAGAATAAAAACAATTAACCAAATCCCTAAACGTAGACGTGTATTGGCACGTAACTCATTGAGCAGGTCTTGCATCATCAGTTTTTGGTGAAATAGCGGAGTTGATTCCCTCTAACATGGGTAACAACGGGTTTTCGACAAAATAGGGGCTTTCGATTTGTAAACGGTCTCGATAACGCTTGGTAATGTCTTGCATTTGCTCCGCGTCGTGCAGGACATAGGGGATGATTAACATAATCAATTCTCGACGGGTAGTATTATCACCTTTACTGCCGAACAGTTGCCCGACCACGGGAATATCTTTTAATACTGGTACGCCATTATTGCTGATGGTTTTATTACTTTCAATTAAACCGCCGAGTAGCACTGAACCACCATCGGTTAGGCTTAATTTGGTGTTGATGCTACGATTATTAATAGTGGGTGAGTCAATACCGCTTGAGCTGTTGGGGAGCGCATTACTGACCGATTGTTTAATCTCAATATCAATCCGATCACCGGCATGGACAATGGGCGTGACGCTTAAGTTAGTACCCGTAGTTAAATATTGAATTTGACGCAACACATTGCTGTTGCCGCCACTTTGTCCATTGGGATCTGAGCTTTCACTGGTGAGAATAGGAACTTGATCACCAATAACGATACTAGCGGTCTCGCCACTTTTAACCATCAGTCGTGGTGAGGATAAAACGTTAATACGGCTATTACTCGCCAACACGTTTAAAATTGCTCGCGTTTGCCCTAAGGCATTAACGAGGGTGTAACTTAGCCCTGTTGCTCCCACACGCATACCTGATTCAGCCAAGCCTGTCCCTAAATTTATGCCTTTACTCGCCCATTCGACACCAAAACTTTCATTGTCCGTCAAGGTTACTTCGGCAATGGTGACTTCGATGAGTAATTGTTTCGGTGGTACATCCATTTCCTTGAGTATCGGCAACAGGCGCGCCCATTTATCAGCTTTACCTTGGTAAAGTAAGGCATTACGAATATTATCAACCACCAGACTTGAGTTTTTTGTGGAGCTTTGAGATTTCTGGGCTTTTTTAGCCTTTTTATTACTGGCGGCTTTAGGGCTTGCTGTATCTAATTGGGTCACGGTATTTAATAGTGGCGAAATCACTTCAAATAAATCTTTGGCTGGGACGTGTTGTACCGGATAAAAAAACAAGCCTTGGCTATCATGGGTCGTTTTCGGTTTATCCAAAGTCTCAACCCATTCACGAATATGACCCAATACCAATGGATCAACAGCGAAAGCTAACAGGGCATTGCTCTCTGGCATTTGCAATAAAATAATCGTACTTTGTCCGCGGGCACTGTTAGCAACCGCATAACCTTCCGTTCTGAGTACATTATCAAGTTGCTTGTAAAGTTGTGCAACACTGAGAAAACTGGGTTCAATGCGCATCCCATAACGTCCACGCATAAAAGTGTTATCAAAAAAGGCCAAGCCTTGGCGTGCTTGTTTAACTAAGTGTGCTGGGCCAATAAAAATAATCGCATTACGTTCGGGGTCTTCTTCGATTTTTAATTTGGGTGATTTATATAAATGTCGTAACCAACGCGTCGCTTGGGTATTTTTTACCACTTTTAACAACACATATTGAAACACAGGACGATGAGAAGCTGGGACTTCAGGTAAGGCATTGCCTTTAATTAAAATGGGTAAACTATCGCTGGTAAAGGCGTTTTTGTCTTTATTGATAATAAGGTGCAAGATTTTGCCTTTGAGAACTACCTCAACTCCATATTCTTGTAACACCTGTAAGGTAGTGCGGTAGAAATCTTCAGGGCTTTGGGCTTGAGTGATACGCAAAGAAACCAAATCGGTTTTTTTCTTTAATTCTTCGGAGAGTTTGAAAGACAGCCCCAAAATATTACCCAGCACTTCGTTGATAAAACTGGGTAAAGCCATGCCATCAATATTTAAAGTGACGGGGTCTTGGCTAGAAAAGCGCGGTAATTCCAGCTCATCACGGTTATCAACCAAGGTGCTGCCTATGGGCATGGCGGGAATACGCGAAAATTCAGGTTGTAGTTGTGGTGTTTGGGTTTCTGAGTCTAAGACGGTACTGGCGGTGATTTGTTCTTGATTAGGTGTGCGTAAAGGATCGGGTAAGACTTCAGGCTGAACATATTGACCTTGCCACCAAGTTGTCTGACAAGCGGTTAGCGTTAGCGTAAATACCGCAACGAAAGTAAAGCGGAATAAGGTCATGACGGTTTTAATTTAGGGGGGGAATGGGGTGAACGATGGGAATCGAACCCACGACCACAGGAGCCACAATCCTGAGCTCTACCAACTGAGCTACGTTCACCATAAAAAGCATTCATGAATTGGCACGCCCGGCAGGATTCGAACCTGCTACCCTCGGCTTCATACCACTACAGTTTTCACTGCCTACGAATAGTTTGTGGTCTGGACCATATCTTTACCATTTCAGGTATGGTGCGTATGGCCTCTACGGATCCCTGCGAAAACGAAAACCCAGCTACCAATGTAAAACATCCCTTTGCTAGATTTCAGCCAAAACGGCTTCAGGTTTCCTCGGTATTGCCATTTGACAGGTTTCACCGATATAGCACCATCCACCATAACAGTTAAGCTTTTCTGTTATGGGTCCAAATCAGGGTTTAGAAGGCCGATGCTCTATCCAAATGAGCTACGGGCGCAACATGAAATTGGTCGGGGTAGAGGGATTCGAACCCCCGACCACCTGCTCCCAAAGCAGGTGCGCTACCAGACTGCGCTATACCCCGAGAAAGCTGAAGCATTCAAGAAATCTATTGAGTGCCTGCATTCAAGAATGCGAATAATACGTGCTTATGTAGCTACCGTCAAGCCTTAAAATTAAAAAAATGCTAAATCGCAACACAAAAAACCGGAAATACCGCTCAAGATTATGATTTAAAAGTAAAATAAAGTTTTATCGAGATTTGTGTGTATCAATGATATGCACAGGCCCCGGACTTGCGCTGGAAAGGCGTTTGGCCAGCACTTGTGCCTCATCATAATCGACAAATAAAGTGCCGCCGCCCTCTTGCACATATTGATGCAGGGTTTCATTCCATTCGTGTACCCGCTCGGCCGCCACGCATTGCACCTTATAACGCCCTTTTTGTTTTTTGCTTTTTTTGGTGGCTTTGGTAATGTGATCTTGTTTGGCTAGCTGGACTTTTTCGGCATCACGCCAACCGCTTTCCCACCAAATATAGGCGGCACTGTCGCTAGGGTTGGGATTATCCTCCCGACCTTTACCAGCAGCAAAAGCTTGTGTGCCTTTGGCAATGGTACGCTCCCGCAATTTATCCTCAGGCGTGACCCCCTCATAGGTCTCGACAATTAAGGTATCAAGCAATTCAACCAATTGTTCAGTGCGCCAACTGCGTTGCCCTTGGGCTTGAATTTCGCGCAAAAAATAACGCAATACCTTCAGCGTATCGGCATTAAAATCCCGCTGGGTTTGGGTTTCGAGTTTTATTTGATGTTCATCATCATATTCAGAAGACATAGCCGCTCACAATCCCTAAGAAAATACTGGCTCCAAACCAATGGTTGTTTAAAAAAGCCTTTAAACAGGCGCTGGCTTCGCGGTCGCGAATTAAATATTGCTGATACAAAGCCAAAACGGCAGCCCCCAACAGCCCTAAATAGTAGCTCCAGTGCAATTGTTCTAGCAGTCCTAGCCAAACCAACCCTGCCAGCACGATACCATGCAAGAGAAAAACGATGAGTTTATCGGCACGTCCAAATAAAATCGCGGTGGATTTCACCCCAATTTTTAAATCATCTTTTCTATCGACCATAGCGTATAAAGTGTCATAAGCAATCGTCCACAGCACCACTAGCGTAAATAAGCCCCAAGCCAGCATGGGCACATGATTAAGTTGCGCGCTAAAAGCCATCGGCACGGCCATCGCAAATGCCAGCCCTAAAATCAATTGTGGTGTGTGAATAAAACGCTTGGTAAAAGGGTACAAAATCGTTAGCAATAAAGCGACAACGGCAAGTTGAATCGTGAGCCAATTGAGAAATAAGACCAATACCAGCGCCAAAGCACAGAGCACAGCAAACAAGAATAAGGCTTCTTTGCTGCTAACAACGCCACTTGCCAAAGGGCGGTTTTTAGTCCGCGCCACATGCGGGTCAATATCGCGGTCGGCATAATCATTAATCACACAGCCTGCCGAGCGCATCAAGATCACGCCAGCAATAAAAATCAAACTAATGACGATATCCGCTTGCCCTTTGGCAGCAATTAATAAAGCCCATAAAGTCGGCCAAAGTAATAAATAAATGCCGATGGGGCGGTCAAGGCGCATTAAAGCGACGTATTGTCTCCAAGTATCATTGGCAAAGACGTTGTTCATAAGCATGATCAGGGTTGTTTTGTAAATAATGATGCAGAATATGGCAAGTGTTAGCCACTAGAGGATTTAAACTTAAAGGCGGGCTGCTTTCAATGTCGCTAAGCAACGCGTTAAAATCCCAGAGGATAATATTTTTATCCGTACCTGCACTGGCGATTTTATCACCCTCATGATTAAAACTCACCGAACGTACCCAGCCTTGGTGTTCACTTAGCACCCGCAGCATACGCCCTTCGGGATAACGCCATAAACGCAGACTACTATCCGCACTGGCAGAAACCAGAATCATGGTATTTATATCCGGGTGAAAATCCACATCCCAAACCCAATCACTATGCCCCTCGAGTGTGTTTAACAACTGCCCTTCTCGGACTTTCCATAGTTTAAGGGTATTATCCGCACTGGCGCTGGCTAAATAGTTATCATCTGGGCTAAAACTTAAATTATTAATCCAACTGCTATGCCCGCTTAATTGGTGCAATAAATGCCCATCACGCGCCCAAATAAATACCTTATTATCCGCGCCACCAGAGGCAAACCATTGCCCGTTATGGCTAAAACTGATCGCATTAATACTGGTCTCATGCCCTTTTAAATAACGCAATGATTCGCCAGCCATACTCCAGAGTTGTAAATCGGTATGATGACTGGAAATAAAAAATTCACCTTGGGGATCAATGGCAATGGCTTGGGTTTTGAGCGGATTGGCTGGGATCAGTTGTTTGACTAAGTTACCATCTAAGCGCCAAAGTTGGATACGGTTATCTGTGGTAGCACTCATCAATAAATCATTCGAGCCATTACCGCCGGGTAAAAAATCCAAATCCCGAATTCCCAAATCTGACTGAATATGGAAACGGTTTTGTTGCTGTTGATCCCAAATTTGAATTTGCCCATCAGTGCTAGTGGAGGCGAGCAAATCCCCTACTGCATTGTAATCAAGATCTTGAATCGCTTCTTGATGATCGGTCAATATTTGCTGGAAATGGTGCATTTGCAGGCTGTAAAAATGGATTTGTTTATCACTGCCAGCCGTTGCCAGCCATTTTCCATCCGGGCTAAAAGCCACCGTAAACACGGCTTTATCACTGGTTTTAAACCGTCGTATTAAACGCCCCGAACTATCCCAAAGCTTACTATAGCCATCAGCACCCACACTGGCAATTTGCTGCCCATCAGGGCTAAAACTGAGATCGAAAACCCATGCATCATGAATTTTTATAGCAGGGCCTTGCTGGGTGAAATTATCCAGATCCCAAAAAATCATCTGCTGATCTCTGGAGCCAGAAATGAGCATAGGCTTGTTTGGATGAAAACTCAAAGCCTGAACTTGCCCTTGGTGTCCACGAAAGCGTTTAATTAATTCCCCTGTCTCGCTGTGCCACAAACCGATGCTGTGATCAGCACTCGCTGTCGCTAACATTTGTCCATCAGGGCTAAAAGCCAGTCTCTCGATACTTTGCTCATGTGCTTGCCATTGCTTAGATAAATGCCCATTACGCAGCCAGAGCATCACTTGCCCTGATTCAAAACCGGCAGCAAGGCGCTGGCTATCGGGGGCAATATCGACCCCATTGGCTTTACTATCACCTGCAAATTCAGCTAATAATTGCCCGTTATTACGCCACATGCGTAGATAATAATCACTGCTAACCGAGACAAAATAACTGCCATCAGAACTGTAGGCAACATCATAAACGCTGCTAGGATGGGTAATATCATGCAACAATTGACCATCAATTTGCCAAACTTTAAGTGAATTATCCGAACTGCCTGAAATTAAGCGCCCACTGCTAGGGCTAAAAGCAATGCGGCGCACTTTATCCATGTGTCCCACAAAACGATTACGCTCCCAGGTGTTGTACAAGGTATCGGCTAATATATTCGGGACTTGTTGAGCCAAATCGGTATACAACTGCTGATGGGGGGCATTTTGCTCCGGTATCATGGCTTGCTGAAACAGCAAACCTGATCGCAACGCGGCTATCAATGCGGGTAATTGTTGTTGACGTTTAAGTTCTGCTTTAGATAAGGTCAATAGCGCATGAACTTGTTCTAAATGGCTTTGATTGACCGTTTGATTTAGCTGATGGTTTTTTTGTTTGCTGTATAGCAACATGAATAACATCACCAGCGCTAAGACAGCTAAAAGAATAAAGAATAGACGCTTAACATAGCCTTGCTGTTGCCCTTGCTTGAGCACAAATACTGGCGAGCAGGAGAGATTGGAATGCGGGATAGTTTGGTTTGAATTCACAGATTGTCTCCAAACAAATCTCTATGAAAAGTCGGCTTAGTATAGCGAATAATGCGGTTTAGCGTAATAACTGATGTGACGCAAAAGCCTGTTTTTGTCTTTTCCACCTAGGGGTATTTAGCCGTCACATCCGGTAATAAGCTCAAGGGATCCAAGGTTTTTTCAGCGCAGCTGATTTCAAACTGCAAGCTTGGACGGCGCTGGCTATTATAGCCCATTCGTGCAATGGGATCGCCTGCTTGCACTTTTGCGCCTTTGGCAATCGCAGCCTTAGCCTGATTATGAGCATAGACACTCAAACAAGCGCTAGGATGACGCAAAATAATCAAATGCCCATCATAGCCTGTTAAGCCTTTACCGCTATACAGCACCTCACCCTCGGCACTGGCATGAATTGCTTGCTGATACTTGCCATAAATCGTCACCCCACGTCGCCCTGTTTTGCTGTGGGTTCGCTCTAATTTGCCACGGGTTGGCCATTGCCAAGCATGGGCACGGAGCGTATCGTCGCTCATAGGTTTAAGGCTGGATATTTGTTGTAAATACTCTGCGCTTAATTGCTTTTCTTGTCCACGCGCTCGCAGCACCTTCCATCCACCACCGACATCACTGACCTGCAACACTTGACCGACTTTGACTTGATAAGGCGGGCGTAATTGGTTCCACGCAATCAGCTGAGAAATGCTTTGTTGGTAATGCTTGGCAATATCTTGCAAACGCTCGCCCCGTCGAACTTCATGCCCTAAAGGTAATTGTTTGCTCAATTCGATCAAGCTATCGGACTTGCTGCTTTGTTGTACCGGGGTTTGTACACAAGCAGCGAGGCTCAAACAAGTGATGCTAAGCCATACATATGGCGCGACCTTAATCTGTTTTTTGGTTTTCAGCATCAAGTTTGGCTTGGTTACGTTGGATATTATCTTCGGGACGACCATAGTTATAGCTCGTATAAGTCAAAATCAAGACCGCAACGCTTAATAATACAATGGCAAAGGTGATAACCAACAATAGATACAGATGGAAATCATCCGAGACTTTTTGCACATCAATCACCAAATGTCGTGATAATGCGGTGATTGCAATATAAATCAAAAATTGCACAGGCAAACGATGGGTTTTAAAATAAATCCCCACCATAGCGCCAAGCTCTAAATAGATAAACAGTAACAGAATATCTTTTAGCTCCGCTCGACCTTTGTCCATGATATATAAATATTCATAAGCCGCCGACCAAATAATCGTGCCACCGATAACAAATAAAGCCACCAAATGAAATAAATCAACAAAAGTATTGCCTAATTGCTGCAAGCGTCGAACTAACTTCATGCACTTTCTTCCTGAGCGATTTCATCAAGCAAGGCACATAACAACTGCCAAAATACACTAACACTGGCGATATTGACCCGCTCGCTAGGAGAATGGGCATTTTCAATCGTCGGGCCAAAAGAGACCACGTCCAAGTCTGGGATTTTTTCACACAACAATCCGCATTCAAGCCCAGCATGAATGGTTTTCCACGCCACGGGCTGCTCAAACAACTGTTGATACGTTTTATCTAATTGCTGCTTTAGCGCGCTTTTGTTAGCAACGGGCCAATTCGGATACGTGCCTTCTAGCTGACATTCAAAACCCAATTTAGTCAAATTTTGGCAATGCTTGCTAATCACGGTTTTATCGTCATCTTGCATGAAACGGAACAACAAAGTCATCTCTAAATGCGCATTTCCCAATGACAATAAACCCAAATTATTACTACAACTGATCACCGCCTCATCATCCATTTGATAATAAGTGTGTACACCGTGTGGTACTTTTTTAAGTTTTTTCAACAATGCCTTGCTGTCTTTAGGACTCAATGCCACCAAGCTTTCAACAATAACTGGTTTGGCCTTAAAACGTACCGCTTGATCGTCTGCACCTAAGTGCTCTTTTAAGAATTTAAACAAGACAGCAAGTTGTTGCTTGAGTAAGTCCTCATCAGCACGGCTAACGGCAATTTGCGCTAGGGCTGAACGCGGGATCACATTATTCGCTTGTCCACCTTCAAATGTTATCCATTTCCATGATAATTTGAGCGCATCCAAAAGCGCCAATAAAAAGATACTGGCATTCACACGCTCTCGATGAATATCAATACCCGAATGCCCACCTTTAAAACCGTGAACATTGATTTGATAAAATATCTCATCCCCATAGAGTTCATCAGGCACAAAGTCGCTTTGTACTTTATAATCCAAACCGCCTGCGCAACCAATATAAGCGCTGCCCCACTCTTCACTATCGAGATTCAACAGCCGCTTAGCACTGAGCATATTGGTATCGAGTGCAGCCGCCCCCAATAGCCCGATTTCCTCCTCAGTGGTGAACAATAATTCCAAAGGCGGATGATTTTCGGGCGGATTATCCAAAAGTGCCAAAGCTGCCGCGCAGCCCAACCCATTATCCGCCCCCAATGTTGTGCCATCAGCCTGTAGCCATTCATCGCCAATACGAATATCTAAAGGCGTATCTCTAAAATCAAACGCTTTATGCGCCTCTGCTACCGTGACCATATCAATATGGTTTTGAATCGCTACCGGTGCTTTACCTTCGCCTGCGCCTTTAGCGACGACATAGACCACCACATTGCCAAATATATCCTGCTGCCAATCGCAACCATGTACCTCTGCTTGGGCTTTAACATAAGCCAACGCTGCCTGCTCTTCTTTTGATGGGCGTGGGGTTTGGGTTAAATAATAAAAGTGTTGCCAAACAGCTACAGCCGATGCAGGCAATTGTCCTTCGATGATAGGCATAACTTGTCCTTAAGAAATACTAAGATTGATGGCTTATACCCATAACAGTACATGCTGTTGTTATCACTGTGATTCGTATAAGTTTTAGAGCTTTATTTATAGCATATGGGGCTATGCTTATACACCTTGTGATTTGTAAAGTCTAGCCTAAGTTAGGCACTGTAGCGATATGGGATATTCATTCCTGTGTAGGAATGATGCGCAAAATTTTACCACTGTCAGTTGCCAGATAAATAAAACCCTCGGGGCTTTCTACTAATGAGCGAATGCGCTCTTCTAACTCAGTGAGTAAACGCGCTTCGCTGAGCACTTGTCCAGCGCGATTCATGGTGACATGGTTTAGGTGGGTTAGACTCAATGCGCCAGCGAATAAATGCCTGTGCCAGGCAGGAAATGCCTTCCCGGAATACAATAATAAACTGCTTGGGGCAATTGAAGGCGTATAGACTTTAACCGGGTCTTCCATACCTTTTTTATTTTTTCCTTCACCAACTTGTACAGGTCCCCAGTATTCTTTGCCATGCGAAACCACAGCCCAACCATAATTACGCCCGGGCAAAATCCAATTGATCTCATCACCACCTCGAGGACCATGCTCAATCGCCCACAAACGTTCACGCTGCTTATCAAAAACCAAACCTTGAGGATTACGGTGTCCATAGCTCCAAATCGCTGGCAAAGCCTTGGGCTTACTGAAAAAAGGATTGTCTTTCGGCACACTGCCATCTAGGTTTAAGCGTAAAATACTGCCTGCATGAGTGCTCAAATCTTGGCCATTGGCACGCACGCCGCGATCACCGACACTAAAAAACACATGTCCTTGATTATCAAAAGCAATGCGGCTGCCATAATGGCGCTCGGTATCGCTCAAAGACTGAGTGACAAACAAATCTTGCCATTGCAGCAAAGTTGTCCCCTCGATTTTGGCGCGGGCTAAAGTGGTGACTCCACTGTCTTGTTTAGGCTGACTATAAGTAAAATAAATCCAGCCACTGTGGGCATAATCGGGCGCAAGCGCGACATCAAGCAAGCCGCCTTGCCCCCGACTCCAAACTGAAGGGACACCCGAAAGTGGTTGCAGTTTTCCTGTAACTAGGGATAACAGTTGGGCTGTACCACCACGCTCAGTGATGAGCAATTGCTCAGGCTCCGCAAAAACCATCCCCCAAGGAATCCCCAAGCCTTGCGCGACTTGCTCAACACGATAAGTCATGCCTTCACTTTTGCCTTGCAATAATGTATCAGCCATCAGATGAGATGTACTGAATAAACTGCTAAGAATCAGTATTAGTGACATTGTGAGCTTTGATATTATCGCCATGTTTAAGTGCTATTTGCGTTATGTAATGCTTTATTTGGCATAATAAATTGCCCTAATTCAGGGAATAAGCTTTGCTGTTTAGGCATATAAATTTGATTTACAGTGCGATACTCTAAGATGGCATTTGCAACAAAAGTAGCTAAATTAACCGGAACAGCATTACCAATCATTTGTTCTAAATTGGTTTTAGCACCTTTAAATTTAAAAGTTTTAGGAAATGTCTGTAAATAGCTCCGCTCAACGGTTGTCAATGGACGTATATCCGCCAAAGTAACAGAAACCGGATCACCGGCGTGTTTTTTATAACCAGGAGGTAAGGGGCGATTAACCCCTCTAATGGTAGGGCTTGGCTCATCAATAGAAAAAATTCCCCTGCGACTGTAATTACGCGGATGACGATAATAATAGTCTAAACCTAAAGTATCGCCTAAATAATCCCGTATTGTCATGGGCTTATTATTTAGATGACTTTTTAAAATAGAAACCAATATATTATGTTTTTCTCCTAAGCCACCTATGAGAAAAAAACGTTTTCTTGCTTGAGGCGTATTGCAATATTCAGCACTGAGTATGACGGCGGTTAAACCATACCCAGCTTTTTCATATTGTTTGACGACATTTGCTAGGATTTGGCTTTTTTTAATCCGTTCTACATTTTCCATCACGAACCATTTTGGTTTATATGCACAAATGATATTAGCAAAATGATAAGTCATATCGGCACGACCAAGCGACTCATCTCTTTTGCCCGCAGAAGAAAAATCTTGGCAAGGTGGTCCGCCTGCAATCATCTCTGGCATATATTGATTCAGTATGGCTAATGTGCCTTTTTCATCTTGTATATCATGTAAATAACATCGGTGAGAAAAATTATCGTTATAAACATCAGCAGCCTTATTCCAATTGTCCACTGCTGCCAGTACATTGATACCTGCCTTTTCAAACCCTAAGCTAAGACCACCACAGCCAGAAAAGAGATCAACACAGTTCATGATTTAAATAAATTTGGTGCATTTGCAGATCATATAAGAGTTTGCTTTCATTAGTAAATTGAAGTCGAAAAGTTCAGAGGATATTTTACGTTTTAAGACTTCGTTTGTTACGACTATCGGTATTATATTTCAATAACCCCTGGTGAAGGGTTATTGGGATACTTTTCATTTTATTACCATGGCTTGAGTAATAAATTAAATAACCTTCAAATTTTTTTCCATTATTAATTAACATTAAAGACATGCTTCCTTTATCTAAAATTTTTTTATTTGTAGACTCATATATTGCAGTTACTATTAAATATTTAAACTGCCCTTCAAAATTCCATTGTTCTCCCTTTTCAGCGCCATCTATACTAGATACAGTGCCCCATATTCTATTTCCCTTTCGATGAATTACAAATATATTTTCATTATATTCCCCATTATGGTATTCCATAATTGAATGCCATGTCCCCTCTATATCCGCACCTTTATATAATTTTTCTTTATACCAAGGGATAATTATTTTTAGCCATACTTCACGAAATAATAAACTAGCCAATACGGATAATAAACTCGCAATAATTCCAACAGAAAGAGCAAAAAATAATTCATTCATAAATTAATATATATACGCTATCCATAAGCATTTAATTTAGATTTCATTACCTATTAAAAGCACCGTAAATGTATTTGTAAATAGAGGGAATCATTCATAAGATCATAGCTTTCACTACTAGATTTATAAATAGCAAACGTCCATGATGTCATATCAGCAGAAAAAATAAGACGAAAAACAGGGGTAGAAGGGGAAAATTCATTGGATTTATCAAAATAAATAAATTTTCCTCGGTAACGCGTCACATAGTCACAATTATTTTGCTGGTTAAACAAATCGACTTTTTTTTAATTTCTAACTTAATTGTGTCTATAATCTTTATTTTTAAGGCTTAACCACCCCATCCAGCGCCAACAAGGTATCCAATAATGCTGGCAAATCATCCAAAGCAATGGCATTTGGGCCATCGCTGAGAGCTTTGTCAGGGTCGGGGTGGGTTTCCATGAACAAGCCTGCAACCCCCACAGCAACAGCAGCGCGGGCGAGGACGGGGACGTGTTCGCGTTGTCCGCCGGAGCAAGAGCCTTGACCGCCTGGCAGTTGCACCGAGTGGGTGGCATCAAAAACCACGGGGCAGCCTGTTTTTGCCATTTCTGCCAGTGAACGCATATCTGAGACGAGGTTGTTATAGCCAAACGACACGCCGCGCTCGCAGACCATGATTTGCTCATTGCCTGTGGCTTTGGCTTTATCGACCACGTTTTGCATATCCCACGGGGCTAAGAATTGCCCTTTTTTGATATTCACAGGGAGTCCGGTGTTGGCGACATTTTGAATAAAATTGGTTTGCCGACATAAAAATGCGGGGGTTTGCAGCACATCAACCACTGCTGCGACTTCATTCAAGGGCGTGTCTTCATGAACATCGGTAATCACCGGCACGCCGATTTGCTGTTTAACCGTCTCGAGAATCGCTAAACCTTTGTCAACCCCTAAGCCTCTGAAGCTGGCGTGTGAAGAGCGGTTGGCTTTATCAAATGAGGATTTATAGATAAAGGGGATATTTCGAGCAGCGCAAATGTCTTTTAATGCCCCAGCAGTATCCAAAGCCAGTTGCTCTGATTCAATCACACACGGTCCGGCGATCAAAAACAAAGGCTGCTCATTGCCTGCTTGAAAACCACATAAATCCATCATCGGTTTGCCTTATCGTGGGTGAGTGCCGCTTGTACAAAGCTGTTAAATAAAGGATGTCCATCGCGCGGGGTCGAAGTAAATTCGGGATGGAATTGGCAAGCGATAAACCAGGGGTGATCAGGGAGTTCGACCACTTCGACTAATTTATTGTCAATAGACATGCCTGAGAACACCAGTCCGGCATTTTTGAGAATATCGCGGTAATGGTTGTTAAATTCGTAGCGATGACGGTGGCGTTCGGTGACTTCGGCTTGATCGGCATAGGCTTTGCGCGCTTGCGAGCCTTCCAAGAGGTTGCAGCGTTGTGCACCAAGGCGCATTGTGCCGCCCAAGTTAGAGTCATGATCGCGGTATTCGATGGCACCATCCGCATCTTGCCATTCGGTAATCAAAGCGATGACGGGGTGCGGGGTATCGGGGTTAAGTTCGGTGCTGTGTGCGCCTTTAAGTTTGGCAACATCACGGGCAAATTCAATCACCGCCACTTGCATCCCCAGACAAATACCCAAGTAAGGGATTTTATGTTCACGGGCATAAGCAACGGCGCTGATTTTGCCTTCTATACCGCGCTCACCAAAACCACCGGGAACCAAAATCGCATGGGCAGCGCTCAGGCATTTTGCACCTTCTTGTTCAATTTTTTCGGCATCAACATAATCAATATTGATTTTGATTTTTTGATGTAATCCGGCGTGAATCAGGGCTTCTGAGAGCGATTTATATGCCTCGGTTAAGTCCATGTATTTGCCGACCATGGCAATATTGACTTCAGTTTTATCGCAGGCTAAATCGACAGAGACTTGTTGCCATTCGCTCAAATCCGCAGCAGGGGTGTCACGGTGCAATTTATCACAGACGATTTTATCCAAGTTTTGCTCATGTAATAGCAAAGGTACGCGATAAATAGAGTCGGCATCTATCACCGAAATCACCGCATTTTCAGGCACATTGGTGAAAAGCGCGACTTTGCGACGTTCGTTGGTCGGTAATTCGGTTTCGGAGCGACAGAGCAAAATATCGGGCTGAATCCCAATCGAGCGCAACTCTTTAACTGAGTGTTGCGTCGGTTTAGTTTTCATCTCGCCAGCGGTCTTGATATACGGCACGAGCGTCAGATGCATATAAAGTGCATTTTCGTGCCCGACTTCTAAGCCAAGTTGGCGAATCGCCTCCAAAAACGGCAAAGATTCTATATCGCCGACTGTGCCACCAATTTCGACTAAGGCGATATCTAAGCCCTCGGCGCATCCTTTAATTCGTGCTTTGATCATGTCAGTGATGTGTGGAATCACTTGCACGGTTGCACCCAAGTAATCGCCTCGGCGTTCTTTAGCGATGACATCGGCATAGATGCGCCCAGTGGTGTAGTTATTTAGTTGAGTCATGGGGCGGCGAATGAAACGCTCATAATGCCCCAAATCAAGGTCGGTTTCAGCGCCATCGCCGGTGACATACACTTCCCCATGTTGAAACGGACTCATAGTACCGGGATCAACATTAATATAAGGGTCGAGCTTGAGTAAAGTAACTTTTAGTCCACGGGCTTCAAGTAGGGCTGCGAGCGAAGCGGCAGCAATACCTTTACCCAAAGAGGAAACTACCCCGCCAGTTACGAAAATATATTGAGTCATAGAGTTTGAGAGCTTGGAACCAAGAAAGCGCTATTCTAGCAGATTCACACTATGGCGCTATAGCCACTTTATGCTCTAGGCTAAAAATTCTCTATAACGCCACCTGAGGCAGCTATTTTTAAAATCTCGCTTGACTTTGGTTCGTATGTCGGTATGATAACGCGTTTTTATTATCGCAAGTCTTTAGAATTCAAAAGGGGAATAACCTATGCGTCAGACCTTGGTTGCCGGCAACTGGAAAATGAACGGTTCAAAAGACAGCATTACTGCGTTGTTAGATGGCATTGAGCAAGGATTAGACGCGGTAAATAGCAATACAGAAGTAGCTGTTTGCGCCCCTGCAATTTATTTACCCCTCGTTGCCGAACAAATGAATGGCACTATCGTTAAATGGGGTGGACAAACCTTATCTAAAGAAGCATCAGGTGCTTTCACCGGTGAAATTGCTGCGAGCATGTTATTAGATTTTGGTTGCGAATACGCGATTGTCGGTCACTCAGAGCGTCGTAGTTTATACGGTGAAACTGACCAAGACGTGGCAGATAAATATGCTGCGGCTCGTGCTGCTGGACTCAAACCGATTTTATGTGTCGGTGAGTTATTAGAAGAGCGCGAAAGTGGTGACACCGAAAACGTCGTTGCCCGTCAATTAGACGCGATTATTGATCAAGAAGGCGTTGAAGCCCTCGCTGATGGTGTGATTGCATACGAACCTGTTTGGGCAATTGGTACAGGTAAAACCGCAAGCCCTGAACAAGCGCAAGAAGTACACGCTTTTATTCGCGGACGGGTTGCTGAGAAAAATGCCGATGTGGCTGAGAAAGTACAAATTCTTTACGGTGGCAGCATGAATGCAGGCAATGCCGCAGATTTGATTGGACAAACCGACATTGACGGTGGTCTTATCGGTGGTGCTTCCTTAAAACCTGAAGACTTTTTAACGATTTGTAAGGCGTAAGCCAACATGAACGAAATTTTCAACATTATCCATGTGTTTGTTGCTGTCGGTCTGATTGGACTGATTTTAATTCAGCATGGTAAAGGTGCAGATGCAGGCGCAGCCTTTGGTAGCGGTGCATCAGGTACAGTATTTGGTAGCCAAGGCTCTAGCTCATTTTTAAGTCGAGCAACGGGTATTTTAGCAACAGTGTTTTTTGTCACTTGCTTAATTTTGGCTTATTACAGTACACAAAAAATTGCACCTGAAAGTGTGATTTCTGAAACCAGCGCTCCGGTTAGTACCGAGACAGCAAGCGACTTGCCACCGCTAGCCCCAGAAGCCAGTGATGTGCCAGTTGCTCCTATCGCACCTGCACCAGAGGCAGCGGTTCCTGTCGCACCGAGCGCCAATACAGAACAAGTTGCACCTGCAACAACAGCACCTGCGGCTAACGCAGATGTGCCACCTGCTGTCATTACTGATAATGAAGCACCTAAAGAATAATGCCGATGTGGTGGAATTGGTAGACACGCTGTCTTGAGGGGGCAGTGGCGAAAGCTGTGCCGGTTCGACTCCGGCCATCGGCACCACCTTAATATCCTCCCTCAACAATCATCTGATTGTTGAGGTTTTTTTTTGCCTATCCATTTTAAAACCCAACCTCAACATCGATGTGTTGATGGTTTATGCTTATGAATAAACGAGAACGCCGCGCCGTCGCTACCCTTAGCAGTATCATGGCCTTGCGCATGATCGGCTTATTTTTAATCCTACCTATTTTTAGCCTGTACGCCGACAAACTCCCTGATGTCACCCCCTTGCTCATTGGTTTAGCCATTGGCGCATACGGACTTACCCAAGCAATTTTACAAATTCCCTTTGGTTTATTATCCGACCGTTTTGGGCGCAAAACCTTAATCACTATTGGTCTGTTGATTTTTGCCTTAGGCAGTTTTATCGCCGCTCACAGTGATAACCATATTGTCGGTATTATTATCGGTCGGGTGTTGCAAGGCGCAGGTGCTATCTCAGCGGTGCTCATGGCGTTAATGTCAGACTTGGTACGTGAGCAACACCGCACAAAAGCGATGGCAGGCATTGGGATTTCTATCGGTATTGCTTTTCTCATTTCCTTAATTATCGCCCCGTGGCTAAATAATTTGTTGGGGATGGCGGGGATTTTTAATTTAATTGGTGTGTTAGCCCTCGTCGCTGTGGTGTTTTTACATTGGTTTATTCCCAGCGTGCCCGTGGTGATTAATAGTGATTTATCTTGGAGGGAACAGTTTTCTAAAGTGCTTAAACATCGACAATTATTGCGCTTAGACATCAGCATTTTTTTACTGCATTTACAACTTACGGCTTTGTTTATCGTTTTTCCACTTGCGCTAAGCAAGGGCGCGAATATCGCCGCTAGTGGGCACAGTTGGGTATATTTAACCGTGTTACCCGTGACATTTATTTTGATGATTCCTTTCATTATTATTGCTGAAAAGCGCCAAAAAATGCAGCGCATCTTTATCGGCGCAATTGCAGTCCTTGGCTTAAGCCAACTCGGTTTTGCCCTGTTGCCGCAACAATTATTATTTTTAATGATTTTATTGGGATTATTTTTCACCGTATTTAATATTGCCGAGGCGATTTTACCTTCATGGATCAGCAAAATTGCCCCAGCAGACAGCAAGGGTACAGCGATGGGTGTCTATGCCAGTTCGCAATTTTTAGGCGCATTTATTGGCGGTATCGGTGGCGGTTGGTTATATCAATCCGTTGGTATGTCCGGTTTGTTTTTTGCTTGTGTGGGTTTAAATATCCTTTGGTTATTAATCGCGATAGGCTTACAGCAACCGATTAAAAAGACCTAATTCGCTTGTCTTAGTATTCGGTGTACAATAAACCGAAGAGAATCTAAGGAGAAATCACATGCGTAAATTCCGTAGAAAGCCTCGCTATGATGAGATGGATGAATACGGCGACTATCACCGCACGCGACAAAAAAGCCAGCTCGGTAATTTTTTTATCGGTCTGATTATGATGATTGCCGGCGGCTATTTATTTCTCGATGCCATCCAAGTCACCCACCAATTTTCTTGGGGCAGCTCCTTATTTAATGTTGGCGGTATGAGTATGACCCCTGGGCTGGTATTGGTTCCGTTTTTATTTGGGATTGGGCTGATTTTTTATAACCCTGACAATGATATTGGTTGGCTTCTGGTCATTGCCACTTTGATTATGCTCGCTGTTGGGGTTATTTCCAGTATCCATTTTCGTCTGCGCCCGATGTCAGCGTTAGAGCTGATGATGATTTTAGGCTTGGGTATTGGTGGTTTAGGGCTATTTTTAAGTTCGATGCGGCGTTTGTAATCGCTTGTTATAGCGATTTTAAATTCAATTATAAAATGTGCGTCTTCACCTAAATGAGCTACGCCGCAAATTTTCGCTCGCATTAAGCAAGAGTTGCCGTGCCCCACTGGCAATGGCTTCGTCTATCCAAGCACAATACTATCGTCCTTTGTTTCCATCTTCTAACTATCCTTGCTTTGATAAACTTATCCACTTAAAGCAGAAATCTCTGCAAAAATAAGCATCTTAAAGCCAATTATTGGGTGTTATTTAATGGTTTAAGCGACTTTAAATTCAACTATAAAACGCGCACCTTCGCCTAAATGACTTTCGCACCAAATAGTCGCCTGCATCAATAAAACCAGTTTTTTGACAAAATACAAACCTAAGCCGCTGCTATGCTCTCCGCCTGTGGGCTGCGCCGATAGGCGCTGAAATTTACCAAACAAGGCTTTTTGGTCGCTCTCAGATAAGCCAGGACCTTGGTCTTTGACTTCAAAGCCTATTTTATCGCCCTGTTGGTATAGGCGCACGCTGACTTGTGTGTTCAGTGGACTGTATTTAATCGCATTGGAAATCAGGTTATCTAAAACCGAGCCGATATGAGCGCTATCAGCTTGTATATTGCCAACGTCTGTTAAATCGCTGAGTAACTGAATCTGTTTGCGTTTAGCGGCAGGTTGGTATTGTGCAAGGCTTTGTTCGATATGGGGACGTAAATCAAATTCATCCAAATGGCTGCGCATTTTTCCCGCTTCAAGGGCATGAACATCTAAGAGATTCATGATTAAATGGGTCATTTTATTTGAGCTTTGTTGGATGTTATGCACCATCGATTGCAGCTCATCTGCTGCCAATGCGTCTAAGTCTTCTTCAATTTCTTCGCTTAAATTTTTAATAATGCTCAAGGGGTTTTTTAAGTCATGAGCTAAAATCCCCATGAATTCATTTTTTTCTTGATTTAAGTTCTCCAGTTGCTGATTGGCTTGTTGCAGCCCTTTGACATGACGGCGCAATTCAAATTGAGACAACACTTGTTGTTTTAAGGCTTTGAGGGCTGCGATTTGTGAGTCGCTAAGTTCGCGCGGCTGTGAGTCCATTACACAAAGCGTCCCTATGGCTAAGTCATCATCAACGTGTAAAGGCACACCGGCATAAAAGCGGACATTCGCATCACCTATCACCAAGGGGGTATCAAAAAAACGTGGGTCTTTTTGGGCATCAGTAACAGTAAAAATCTCATCTTTAGCGCAAATCGCATGACCACAAAAGGAGATTTCTCTCGGAGTCTCGGCAATATCAATTCCGTGCTTTGCCTTAAACCATTGCCTGTCTTGGTCAATGAGGCTAACCAAAGCCACCGGTACGCCACAAATTTCTGAGGCTATACGGGTAATGCTGTCAAAATTTTCCTCAGCTGGGGTGTCTAATAGCTTTAAGTCCCGAAGCGCTTGTAGGCGTTCGGTCTCATTTTGAGGAATCGGAGGTGTTTGCACGTTATATCCTAATGTGGCTTAAGTGTTTGTAGGCAACAAGGGACGGAGACCTTCAAAAATGTTGCCAACAAATTTTATGATGAGCGTTTTAGCCTAAATTTTGGATAATATCACCAGCACCTTGTGCCAGCAAATCCCGTGCGACGGTTTCGCCCAGCTCTTGATAGTCTTCGGGGTTGCCTTGAATTTCGGCTTGTAGCAAGCGTTTGCCATCTTCTGAGGCGACCAAACCGCGTACATGTAATTGTTGATTTTGGAAGGTCGCAAAGCCTGCAATCGGGGTCTGGCAACTGCCGTTAAGCATGGCATTCATGGCTCGCTCTGCGCCCACCGCCATGCTGGAATCATCATCTTTGAGCACATTGATAATATCCAGCACCCGTTGATCACCTGTGCGGCATTCGATACCTAAAGCCCCTTGTCCAATCCCCGGCAACATTTGTTCAGCAGGAATGACTTGGCGAATGTGTTGGCTAAGTTCGAGACGCTCCAGCCCGGCGGTGGCGAGAATAATCGCATCAAATTCACCATCAGCGAGTTTTTGTAGCCGCGTGCCGACATTGCCACGCAGGGATTTAATTTGTAGGTCTGGGCGATGGGCAAGGAGTTGGCTTTGGCGCCGCAGGCTGGCTGTGCCGACCACCGCACCTTCGGGCAATTCGCTGAGTTTGTGGTAGGTGTTGGAGACAAAGGCATCAAAGGGGCTGGCTCTGTCCATAATAATTGCCAAACTCAAGCCCTCTGGCATCAGCGCGGGCACATCTTTCATTGAATGCACGGCAATATCGGCGCTTTCATCATATAAGCCTTGCTCTAATTCTTTAACAAACAAGCCTTTGCCACCAATTTTTGCCAGCGGGGTATCAAGGATTTTATCGCCTTGGGTACTCATTTTGAGAAGTTCGATTTCAAGGTCGGGGTGGGCGGCTTGGAGTTTGTCGCGCACATGATAGGCTTGCCAAAGGGCTAGGGGGCTTTTGCGGGTTGCAATTCGTAAAGTGGACATGCGGTTTCCTAAAAATAAATCGGTATGCTGTAATCAGTTTTAGCTCAATGTTGCTCGCTGATGCGGGGCATCAAAATCAAGCACAGGGCCTTTGGGTACAATCCCTGTGGGGTTGATGTGCTTATGGCTAGCAAAATAATGCTGCTTAATATGATCCATATTCACGGTTTTGGCAATACCTGCGGTTTGATATAAGTCACGGGTATACGCCCACAGATGCGGATAATCGACTAAACGGGCTTGATTGCATTTAAAATGGTTATAGTACACCGCATCAAAACGCACCAAACTGGTAAACAAACGCCAATCGGCTTCGGTTTGTTGTTTGCCAAGCAAATAACGCTGGCGACTTAAACGCTGTTCTAACTCGTCGAACATTTCAAACAAATCATCAAAAGCTTGCTCATAAGCGTCTTGCTCGGTGGCAAACCCAACTTTGTAAACGCCATCATTGACATGGTCATAAATGTCTTGATTAATCGCGTCTATTTCGCCCCGTAACGCTTTGGGGTAATAATCAAATGCATTGCTAGCGTAATCATCAAAGGCACTATTAAACATACGCATGATTTCAGCCGACTCATTATTAACAATGGTTTGCGCTTGGGTGTCGTACAACACTGGCACACTGACTACGCCATCAAAACCCGCTTGTGCTTGCTTGTAGAGTTGTTGTAATTCATCAAAGCCATGAATTTTATCTACTGTGCTGGCGGGGTAATCGCCAAATATCCAGCTTTGCTCGGGCATCACAGGATGCACCACCGAGACATCAATCACCGCCTCTAAGCCTTTGAGCGTGCGCATGACCAAAGTACGGTGTGCCCACGGGCAAGCATAGGAAACATACAGATGGTAGCGTTTAGAGGCAGGTGGAAAGCTTTGGCTTGCAGCACTGACCCAATCACGAAAAGGCGAGGGTTTACGGACAAATTCACCAGACATCAACAGTTCCTTAAGGCGGAGAGAATAAGCGGAGATTTTAACCCAGTTAGCTTTGATAGGGTATAATTTAGCCGATTTTTTCAAAAGGATAATATATGTGTGGTTTGTGCGGTGAATTACGCTTTGATGCTCAAGTTGGCGATTTAGACCAATTAGGACGGATGTTAAAACAACTCAGCCGCCGTGGCCCAGATGATATGGGGCAGTTTCAGCAAGAGGGTTTAATGCTAGGGCATCGGCGCTTGTCGATTATTGATTTAAGCCCCCAAGGGCATCAGCCAATGCAAGACACGGGCCTGGGTCTGGTGATTGTCTTTAACGGCACGATTTACAATTATAAAACCCTGCGTGAAGAACTCATGAGCTTGGGTTACAGCTTTTTCTCCCATAGCGATACCGAGGTGATTCTCAAAGCCTATCACGCTTGGGGCGAGGACTGCTTACAACGCTTTGAGGGCATGTTTGCCTTTGCGATTTGGAATACACGGGAAAAATATTTATTCCTCGCCCGCGACCGCATGGGCATCAAACCTTTGTATTATGTCTTGGACGATAACAAAATCCGCTTTGCCTCCAACATCCAAGCCTTGCTTGCCGCAGGCGGTGTAAGCTCCGAGATTGACCCCGTGGGCTTGCATCATCAACTAATTTTACACGCGGTGATTCCTGCACCGCGCACTATTCTTAAAGATGTGCGCAAACTAGAGCCGGGACACCATTTGCGCCTCAGTGCTAAGCGCGATATTGAGAAAAAACGTTATTGGCAATTAAATGCCCAACGTCCCGAACCTATTCCCACAGAAGCCGAATGGCTGGAACGTTTACACGAAAGCCTACGCCAAGCCGTGCGCAAACGCAGCCTCGCGGCGGATGTCCCTGTGGGTGTGCTGCTCTCTGGCGGTTTAGATTCGAGTTTATTGGTCGCCTTGCTGGCAGAAACCGGCACAGAGAAAATTCATACCTTTTCGGTCGGCTTTGATGACCAACCGGAAGAGGCGGGCAACGAGTTTGAATTCTCCGACCAAGTCGCAGCACATTATCAAACCGACCACCACCGCTATAAAATCCCGAATGACCAAGTGTTAAAACGCTTGCCCGAGGCGGTGGCGGCGATGGCAGAGCCGATGGTCGGACAAGATGCGGTGGCGTTTTATTTACTCGGTGAACAAGTCTCGCAATCGGTGAAAGTGGTACAGAGCGGGCAAGGCGCAGATGAGGTGTTTGCAGGTTATTTTTGGTATCCGCAAATGCACGAAGCGAAAGAGTTTGCGCCATTTTATTTTGACCGCGACCATGACGAATTTTTGGAAGCCGTCAATCCCGCGTTTCATGGCGGGGATCACAGTCGTTTGTTAGCTGATCAGGCTTTAAGTGCTGCTGGTGCGGACGAATATTTGGATCAAGTGCTGCGCTTTGATGTCACCACCTTAATCGTCGATGATCCGGTGAAGCGGGTCGATAATATGACCATGGCATGGGGGCTAGAGGCGCGTGTGCCGTTTTTAGATCATCATGTGGTCGAACTAGCCGCACAAATGCCGCCAGAACTAAAATTGCGCGAACGCGGTAAATATCCGCTCAAAGCCATTGCCCGTGACTTATTGCCCCACAGTGTCATTGACCGCCCCAAAGCCTATTTTCCTGTGCCTGCCCTTAAATATGTTCGTGGCGAATTTTTGGACTTTATGCGCGAGACTTTACTCTCGGATACAGCACGGCAACGGGGTTTATTCCAGCCTGCCTATATCGACAAACTGCTGAAAAATCCCGAACAGCACATGACCCGTTTGCAAGGCAGCAAACTTTGGCACAGTGCTTTATTAGAAACATGGTTACAAACGCACCGCTTGTAAATACATGCTGCCAAAAGGCGCTGTAGGTGGCATTTGGCGTAGCTAAATTGTCACTATGAAGCTTGTTTGACCAATAATTGTGAGAGTAATAAAGCCAATTCTGGCATCGCGCCAAAATGATTAAGCGTATGAAATTGCACTGCTGGGTGTTGGGTTTTTGCCGTTTGAATGAATTCGGGAATATCTTCGCTGACATGCCGACCTGCGGAGAGAAAATAGGGCAAAATATCAATTTGTGTGCTGCCCACATCGACACAGGTTTGAATCCCGGTGGGAATATCCGGTTCGGCAAGTTCTAAAAACGCCGCCTCGACGGCGATATAATCACTGTCTTTTAAAGAGGCTTTCAGCGCTGCGACCAAATCCAATACTTCCGTATTGGAGTGGCTGCGGCGACTGCCGTGGGCAATGACTAATAAACTTTTCATTTCACTGCCTGACTGATTTGCTGGATGAGGTTTTGAATCCGGCTGTGTTGCATTTTCATCGCCGCTTTATTAACCACCAAACGCGAACTGATATTGGTTTCAATGTCCTCTTTCCACTCCAGCCCATTGGCTTTGAGAGTGTTACCCGTATCCATGACATCAACAATGTAATCTGCCAAACCAACCAGCGGCGCGAGTTCCATTGAACCATAAAGTTTGATGATTTCAACTTGTTTGCCTTGTTCGGCATAATGACGGCGGGCGACATTGACAAATTTGGTGGCAATGCGTAAACGCCCTTGGGGGGCAGGCATATTTTTCTTACCTGCCACCACTAATTTACAACGGGCAATTTTTAAGTCCAGCGGTTCATATAAGCCTTGACCACCGTATTCAAGCAAGACATCTTTACCCGCGACACCAATATCCGCCGCGCCATAATCGACATAAACCGGCACATCGGTCGCCCGAATAATCACCAATTTAATGTCGTCTTGGTTGGTATCGAGAATCAGTTTACGCGATTTTTCCGGATCTTCGGCCGGCACAATGCCCGCCTCGGCAAGCAAGGGTAAACTTTCTTTGAAAATACGTCCTTTGGACAGGGCAATTTTAAGTACAGGTTGTGCTGACATCTTGGTTTAATTCATCAGGTGTTAAGGAGGGCACTATTGTAGTCTAAATCGGCAAAGGCTGCTAATGACAAAGCCTCGCCCCACTTCGTTTGAGGTGGGGGCGTTGACTGAGTCTTAAAACTCAACGCGCCGGATATTGACGATAATAGTTTTGAATCCCGTTCAAAATCGCTTGGGCAATTTGGTTTTGATGCACGGGGTCGTTAAGTTTGCGTTCTTCTTTGGGGTTGGATATAAACGAGGTTTCCACCAACACCGAGGGAATATCCGGCGAGCGTAAAACCATAAACCCGGCTTGCAAAACTTTCGATTGGTGTAAAGGCGTGACTTGCCCAAGGCTGTTGAGTAAATGCCGCGCAAGCTGTCCGCTCGCCTCCAGTGTCCCGGTTTGTGATAAGTCTAATAACACCGAGGCTAAGACATCGTCTTTGTCATCTAAGCGAATACCGCCGAGCAAATCGGCACTGTTTTCTTTTGCTGCCAGCCATCGCGCCGCTTCATTACTCGCCGCGCCCAAAGATAAGATATATACCGAAGCCCCAGCAGCACGGTGTCCGACTTGCTGCGCGTCGGCATGAATGGAAATAAATAAATCGGCTTTATAATTACGCGCGCGGTCAATACGTTCACGCAAGCGCAAAAAATAATCCGCATCTCGAATCATCACCGCTTTCATATCCGGGGTTTTTTCAATCAAACGCGCCAGCCGTTTGGCGATTTGTAGCACCACTTTTTTTTCATAACTGCCTTTGCGTCCAATTGCACCGGGGTCAACGCCGCCATGTCCCGGATCAATGGCAATAATGCGTTGCTTTTTATTCGGGATACGTGGAACTTGGCTAAAGGGCAAAGGTTGGGGGCGATAGCTGTTTTTTTCTGTTCTGACCCGTCGTTTGCCTTGGTTTTCCAGCGTTAGCAACAAGCGATAGCCATAACGCCCTTTGGGCTTGAGATTGGCGCTGCGATAGCTTAAAGCCCGCTTTAAATCCAAGACCACCCGCTGCGTTGTTGGCGTGTGTTTAGCGGTGCGAATCCGCCGGATGCCATTTTGCTTTGCTGTTACCAGCGGTAATTTGGCGCGCATTTTGGCATTGTGTAAATCAATCACCAAGCGATGCGGTTTGCCACTGGAGGCGGGGAGGCTAAAAACCCGCGATTTAATCGGCTGTGAGAGATCAAAAATTAGCTGGGTTTCACCACGTCGATTCTCTGTCCAACGAATATCCTGCACATTAACCACCGCGTTGACCAAGCCACTGCTGACCAACAAGCCCAAATAAAGCAGGTAACGATACAACACCGTTTATTCTCCTTTTGTCCTTAAGGTGAGCTTATAATTTTCTAAGCGTTTGATCACCAGTTGAATGTGGGCGCGTAAATGGTAAAACTCACTCATATAAGATAAAGGCACGTTTGTCGCCTCGTTGGCTTTTAACTCAATCTCATACAATGCGGTTTCAATCGTGGCTAGATTTTCGTCTGCGCCTTTGGTAATCAAGGCTTGCAGGCGTACATCCAAATCAATTAATTGCCCATACCAACGATAAATACGTGAGCGAATTTGGTAGCGGTATAAAATCGGCAACACTTTAAAAATAAGCGGGATAATCGTTAATATCGGTAATAACATAATAAATAAGCGATCGACCAAGCTCGCTAGCCAAAAAGGCAACAAGCCTTCTGTCCAAGAATCGCCTTTGTCCAAATAACGTTTTGCCTCGGCTTTGAAGGGGATGTCACTACAACAGCCCTGTGGGAAAGCCGTATCGCTGTCATAATTAAACTGATTGGCATGGATTGCTTTGGCTTCGCGCAATAATAAGCGCACCAAGAGGTCGTTTAAATTTGGTTCTGCAATTAAAATCGCCGTGGTGGCAATCAAGTCTTTGGGACTTTTCGGCACATTTTCGGCCAAATTAACCAAGCCCTCGGATAAGGTCAATTTATTCAGATGTGGGTAAGCGGCATCATAGGTCGCCGCCCGGCGAAAACTCAATAATTTCACCCCTTGTTTATGCAATAGCTCTTGTACCAATTTTGATTGCAAGGCACTGACTAAAAAAATCGCATCGGCTTGGTTATTTTCCAGTGCTGTTACCGCATCCCTGTCGGGCATATTAATCAGGGTGCTATTGTCGGCATTTACGCCATTATGCGATAACAAACGCCGAGCCAGCGCTTGTGTGCCGCTGCCCTCTTCACCAATAATCAAGCGTTTGCCCTTTAACTCAAATAAATAATTAATTTCCATCGCTTTGGGATGAAACACCCAGACTGGCTCATAACTCAAAGCTGCCAAGGTCACAGGCGGGGCTGCAAATTTTAAGGGACTGGCTTTACTGACACCGCTTTGTACCAAGGCTAGTTGCACCTTGTTTTGGTGTAAGAGTTCAAGAGAATTTAATGTCCCGGCACTGGAGTGAATCACCAACTCAATGCCTGATTTTTTCAAAGCTGCTTTATATTTCTCGGCAAAATGGTAGTAGGCAGAGCCTTCTCGACCTGCGGCAATATGGACAGTTTTCGGTGGCGGTGGTTCAACGAATTGGTAGGTTAACCAAAACAATAAACCCATCAGTAATAATAAGGGGATGATGATTTTACAATAAGGACAAAATTTCATTACGTTAAGGGTTCTGAGGTGGGACGCAAGGCTTCTCACGGGCTAAACACCAATCATCTGACTGCTTGAGTTTAGCTTCGAGGGGGCGGCAAGCGTCGCATTATAACAGATGCTTACATAACTGATGTTATGCACTAAGTTGGTTTTTATCACAATAGTGTGATTTTCCACCTGCCTAGTGAAGTTTAGCCGTGGAGCAATGGCGGTTTTTTCTGCCCTTAAGGCAGAAAAAGAAGCCTTTGCGTAACATCAGTTACATAAGTTAAATTGCGCTTAAATTTGAACTTAAGTAAATAACCCATTAAAATCACTAAGCTAACAACTTTAGCAAAACTATATAAATTTTCTGATGATAAAAAAACGCAGATTTTTTACAGTTTAAGCTTGATTTGAAAGCCTTTATCCTAGACTGGTATTTAACGCAAATAAACGTACAATAGTGATAATAGAATTAAATTTTTATCTCAAAATCAATAAAAAACACGAATAGCCCAAATTTTAGATTAAAAATTTTCTCATTTTGCGAAAAACAGCCTTGTTCTTGTCAAAATGACAATGGTTTGTTGCCGTTATCAAATGAGGTAGGATTGATCGCACTTTAGCGCCTATGGTTGAGAAAAGTATGCTCAGACATGGGGGTTATGACTCAATTGCGATACGAAGGGGCATGAACAACCATCGCTGTATTTGATGATTTGAATACCGTATGATAATTGCTAGAAAAATACTCCATGTATTTTTGCTTTGATGAAGGAAATATAAATGATGTCTTTGCCTCCGCAACTGAAATTGGCTCCTCTTGCCGGTGCGCTCAGCCTTGTATTGCTCAGTGGCTGTACTGTCATGAGTTGGGAAGAGCGTTATGATAATCTCGAAAAACCTCTGAAACAGGAATATCAAAAAAAAGCTGCTTCCCTAACCAGTGATGTATATAACTACCGTTTCCGTTTCCTTTTGGAAGATAACCAAGACAATGCCAAAAACTTCACTTTACACGCGCATTATGCCACTGGTGTAGCAGCATTAAGTGCTGAAGACAAAACCGCTTTAGTCGATGCGGTGGCACACTTAAAAGACAAAGCAGATATTCAAATCCAAATCATAGGGCATACGGATAACGTCCCTGTTAGCCCTCGCTTGCAAGCGGAATTCAATGATAACCAAGCGCTATCAGCAGCACGGGCGCAAGAAGTCGCTGAATTTTTACGTGCGCACCTCAACTTAGATGCGCAAGCGGTGAGCTTTACCGGGATGGGCGCAGCCCAACCGATTGCCGACAATAGCAACGCAGAGGGACGGGCTAAAAATCGCCGCGTTGATGTTAACAGTGATTATAAAAAAACCCAGACTGTTGTTTTAGCCGAATCCCCAGAGCAAGATCCTGAACTCAATGCTTTACCGGATGATTTTGTTCCTTGGTGGCAACCCTTGGCCACCGGAAAAATTCACCCGAAATCCAACCCTACCCCTATGGGTCTCACGGAGTTATTACACCGTTCATTACAGCATTCAACCCAAATGAAAGTCTTTAGCGAGCTACCTTTAATTCGCCAAACCATGATTGATGAAGCTGAGGGTAAATTCGATATTCACGCGTTTGTCGAGGCAAAATATGCCGAGGTCAATGAGCCTGTGGGCAGTACCTTGCGTACAGGCGAAGATGCAGAAACCCGCTTTAAGGAACATGCTTGGGTCGCAGAGGCGGGGTTGCGCCGTAATATTGTCACAGGTGGTGAGGTGGAAATCTCACAACAATTTATGGGTAAAGACAATAACTCACGTTTTTTCCAACCGCATGATCAAGGCGAATCCCGCTTAATGCTGACCCTTCGCCATCGCTTGCTCAACGGTTTTGGTTATGAATACAACCAAAGTCAAATCGAAATTGCCCGGGTTGATTATGAAGTTTCTTTAGATGAATTTGTGCGCCAAGTCTCAGCACATTTATTGGAAATTGAACGTGCTTATTGGGGTTTGTATTTAGAACGGGTCAATTTGTTACAAAAGAAAAAGCTCTTTAGCCAAGCTGAGGAAGTGGTCGAGGAACTCAAAGCCCGCCGTGGCATTGATGTGCTTGCCAGCCAACTCGAACGCGCTCAAGCGGTGCTTGCGACCCGTTATGCTGCCAGCATTCGCTCCGAGCAAGCGGTGCGTAATGCCGAGGGTAAAGTCTTAGCACTGGTCAACGATCCCGAATTGGTGATGGATAGCCAGTTTGAAATGATGACCGTGCAAACCCCACAGCATGTCCCTGTCGAGACCGAAGTCGCGAAAGCGGCCCAATTTGCCCTCAAACACCGCCCTGAAATCACCCAAGCTTTTAAACAATTAAAAGCCGGGATGGTACGTTCAGCCATGGCTGACAGTGAATTACTCCCCGCCTTAGATTTGATTTTTGAAACCACCCTCAAAGGTTTAGAGGGGGATTATGATGTGTTTAATTCAACGGGCAACCAATTTACCGAAGGCGCACCGAGCTGGACTTTAGGCTTGCGCCTCGATTGGCCTTTAGGCAACCGGATTGCCAAAGCCCGTCAACGTCGGCGTGAATTAGAAGTACGCCAATTGGTACATCAATTGCGCACCACCATTGAAACCATCCTCTTAGAAGTGCAAGTTTCCGTACGCGAAGTCAACACCGCCTACCGCGAAATGCTCAGTCAATACCAAGCCATGCAAGCGATGAAAAGCAGTTTAGAGGCGCTCAATGCCCGTCGTAGTATTGAACTCGGTAGCAGTGGACAAGGGCAGTTTTTGGAAAACTTATTGGATTCCCAAGACAATGTAGCCATTGCTGAAAAACGCTTCTTAGAAGGACATATTGCCTACAATGTTGCCCAAGAAAACTTAGATCGTGCTCAAGGGCTAATGCTAGAAGCCAATAAAATGGAATATGTCTTTGACGAAGATGATGAGAACGATTTGCCTCTCTTGCGTGTACAACTCAAAGATGAAGATAAGGATAAAGCTAAAACCACAGACAGTGCTGAATAACGGATGTTACCCAAAGGCTTCTTTTTGGCTCTCTGAGCCAAAAAAGCCTTTGCCTCGCTACGATTATCCGATAAAGCTTGCCATAATCCGCCAATCTTTACCAATAGCGCGCATGTCTTCAATTTGCAATTGATACGCATCTGCCATTTTGTCGAGTTCAGGTAAATTAAATAAGCCTCGGGCTTGATTGCCCATCAGCATCGGTGCCATATAAATCACCAGTTCATCTAATAGCCCTCTCTTGAGCATCGAGCCGGCTAATGTTGCACCGCATTCCAAATGTACTTCATTGATTTCTCTTTTTGCCAAAACGCTAAGCATCGCCTCTAAATCAATTCCGCCTTCACTGTTAGGTAAATAAAGTACTTCTGCGCCTTGCTTGGTCAATAAAGCTTGCAGCTCTTCATCATCACTGGCAGTAACAACCAAACATTGCCCCTCAAGTTTGAGGATTTTTGCATCCAAAGGTAAACTCAGATGTTTATCAATAATCACCCGTAGCGGTTGACGCATCGGTTCAGGGATAAATGCACCCTCTGGCAGCTCTTCGGGACGGACATTTAAAGAAGGGTCATCGGATAAAACTGTACCCACCCCGGTCATAATCGCACTGCTACGTGCGCGCAGACTTTGGACATCGGCGCGGGCATCAGGCCCGGTTATCCATTGGCTCTCGCCAGATTTCATTGCGGTACGTCCGTCCAAGCTCATTGCCAGCTTACAGCGGACATAAGGACGGTTGTGGTTCATACGTTTGAAAAAACCCGGATTGAGTTTTTCCGCTTCCTGACTCAAAACGCCGACATCGACAATAATCCCAGCGGTGCGCAGTTGCGCTGCGCCCTCGCCTCGGACTTGAGGGTTGGGATCATAGGTTGCCATCACCACGCGTGAGACTTTCGCCTTAACTAAAGCCTGAGCACAAGGCGGGGTTTTACCCTGATGACTACATGGCTCTAAGGTTACATAACAAGTGCTGCCCTCAGCGGTTTTACCCGCTTGTTTGAGGGCGTTGACTTCAGCATGGGCTTTGCCCGCCTGCTGATGCCAACCTTCGCCAATAATTTTGCCATCTTTGACAAGCACACAACCCACGCGGGGATTGGGATCGGTACTCCACAAGCCTTGCTTTGCCAAACGCAAAGCACGACTCATAAAAAATTGGTCATTTTGTTCCGACATACATTGCCTTAAGCACTGGGATAAACAGGGAAAGCCGCACACAAAGCGCTGACTTTTTCGCGCACGCTTAATTGTACACTTTCATCCTCAACATTATCCAATACATCTGCAATCCAATTCGCCAAATCAGCGCTTTCTTTTTCACCTAAACCACGGGTGGTGATTGCGGGCGAACCAATACGAATACCGCTGGTGACAAAAGGCGATTGGGGGTCATTAGGCACGGCATTTTTATTCACGGTGATATGGGCATTAACCAAAGCGGCATCAGCGGTTTTGCCGGTCATGTTTTTATTGACTAAATCGAGCAAAAATAAATGATTATCTGTGCCGCCAGAGACAATATTATAGCCGCGCTCAATCAAGGTATTTGCCATGGTTTGAGCATTTTTAACCACTTGTCCTTGATAAGTTTTAAACTCATCACTCAAAGCTTCTTTGAAGGCAACGGCTTTAGCGGCAATGACGTGCATCAAAGGCCCACCTTGAATCCCAGGAAATACCAAAGAATTGAATTTTTTCTCCAGTTCAGGATTAGATTTTGCCAAAATAACCCCGCCACGTGGACCGCGTAGGGTTTTGTGGGTGGTGCTGGTGGTGACATCAGCAATATTCACAGGACTTGGGTAATGTCCAGTCGCAACTAAGCCTGCAACATGTGCCATATCCACCATCAAATACGCGCCAACTTGATCGGCAATATCACGCATCCGTTGCCAATCGACCACACGAGAATAAGCACTAAAACCGCCAACAATCATTTTCGGTTGGTGTTCCAGCGCTAGCGCTTCCATTTGCGCATAATCAATTTCGCCCGTGTCATTATCTAAACCATATTGCACGGCGTTATAAATTTTGCCAGAAAAATTGACTTTTGAGCCGTGGGTTAGGTGTCCGCCATCGGCAAGGCTCATACCTAAGACCGTGTCCCCAGGTTGCAATAAAGCCATATAAACGGCGGCATTGGCTTGTGAACCGGAATGCGGTTGCACATTGGCATAATCGGCATTAAACAGCTGTTTAACCCGATCTATGGCTAATTGCTCGGCAACATCGACATGTTCACAGCCGCCATAATAGCGTTTAGTCGGATAGCCTTCAGCATATTTATTCGTCAAAGCTGAGCCTTGAGCGGCCATTACCCGTGGGCTGGTATAATTTTCTGAAGCGATAAGCTCAATATGCGCTTCTTGGCGCTCGGTTTCAGCTGCAATTGCTTGCCAAAGTTCTGGATCGAAGGTTTCGATTGTATCTGCACTGAACATATAGCGTATCCATCGGTTATCGGTTGAGTAAAGCGACATAATATAGGCAGATATGTCGCTAAACAATGCTAAAACTTTGTCCGTGACATAAAAAAAGGGTGACTACCCTAAAGTAGCCACCCTTTACTAGCGTTTAAGTGCTGGGGAGATGAATTACATCATGCCGCCCATGCCACCCATACCGCCCATGCCACCCATGTCACCACCGGCTGGCGCTGCGTCTTCTTTAGGCAGTTCTGCAACCATCGCTTCAGTGGTAATCATTAAGCCTGCAACAGAGGCTGCGTTTTGCAGTGCTGAGCGGGTCACTTTGGTTGGGTCCAAAATACCCATGTCGATCATGTCACCATAGGTTTCGTTACCTGCGTTGTAACCGTAGTTACCTTCGCCATTTTTAACCGCGTTGAGGACAACTGACGATTCGCCACCTGCGTTAGAGACGATTTGACGTAAAGGCTCTTCCATTGCACGGCAAGCGAGTTTGATACCCATGGTTTGGTCGTTGTTGTCGCCTTCGAGTTCGCCAATCGCTGAGAGTGCGCGAACTAAAGCCACACCACCACCAGGGACTACACCTTCTTCAACGGCTGCGCGGGTTGCGTGCAGTGCATCTTCTACGCGAGCTTTCTTCTCTTTCATTTCGACTTCAGTCGCCGCGCCAACTTTAATTACGGCTACGCCGCCTGCGAGTTTAGCCAAACGTTCTTGAAGTTTTTCACGGTCGTAGTCAGAACTAGCTTCGTTCGCTTGTGCGCGAATTTGCTCAACACGGGCTTCGATTTCATCAGAGTTACCCGCGCCATCAACAATAATGGTCGCATCTTTGCTGACGGTGATTTTTTTCGCTGTACCTAAGTCTTCTAAGGTCGCTTTCTCAAGGCTTAAGCCCACTTCTTCAGAGATAACGGTTGCACCGGTTAAGATAGCGATGTCCTGAAGCATGGCTTTACGACGGTCACCAAAGCCTGGGGCTTTAACCGCTGCAACTTTAACGATACCGCGCATGGTGTTGACAACCAAAGTCGCTAAGGCTTCGCCTTCAACATCTTCTGCGATGATTAATAAAGGTTTGCTTTGTTTAGCAGCGCCTTCGAGTACCGGGAGAAGGTCGCGGATGTTAGAGACTTTTTTGTCGTGTAACAAAATTAATGGTGACTCTAAGTCAGCGGTCATGGTTTGTTGGTTATTAACAAAGTAAGGCGATAAATAACCACGGTCAAACTGCATACCTTCAACCACGTCCAGTTCGTTTTCAAGACCTGAGCCTTCTTCTACGGTGATTACGCCTTCTTTACCAACTTTACCCATAGCATTAGCGATGATGTCGCCGATGTTGGTGTCAGAGTTAGCGGAGATAGTACCGACTTGAGCGATAGATTTGTCATCGGTGCAAGGCTTGGATAAGTCTTTGAGGCTATCAACAGCTGCGATAACGGCTTTGTCGATACCACGTTTGAGATCCATAGGGTTCATGCCAGCAGCAACGGCTTTCATGCCTTCGGTTAAGATAGCTTGTGCAAGTACAGTTGCGGTGGTGGTGCCATCACCTGCAGTATCAGAAGTTTGTGAAGCCACTTCTTTAACCATTTGTGCGCCCATGTTCTCGAATTTGTTTTCGAGTTCGATTTCTTTGGCAACCGATACACCGTCTTTGGTGATAGTAGGTGCGCCGAAAGATTTGTCTAATACCACGTTACGGCCTTTAGGGCCTAAGGTGACTTTAACCGCGTTGGCTAAAATGTTGACACCGTGGATCATTTGATGGCGAGCGTCATCACCAAAACGTACGTCTTTTGCACTCATGTTTTATTTCCTTAAATTCTGTAACTGATGTTACGCAAAGGCTTCTTTTTTACCCCAAAAGGTAAAAAACCGCCATTGCTTCACCTGATTATAATTACGATATGATCTAGCTAAATAGTAGCTTAGGCTTCAACGACAGCCATGATGTCGTCTTCACGCATCACTAATAATTCTTCACCGTTCACTTTGATTTCGCTACCTGAATATTTGCCGAATAACACGGTATCACCGACTTTGACATCCAGTTCTAAACGGGTGCCCGCGTCATTTACTTTACCGTTACCCACAGCGATGATTTCACCTTTTGAAGGTTTTTCGGTGGCGTTGTCAGGAATCACGATACCTGAAGCGGTGGTACGTTCTTCTTCCATACGACGAACAACAACACGGTCATGTAAAGGACGAATTGCCATGTAATAACTCCTTAAAATTTGAATTTTCTCGATGTGAGTGCCATTTTAGCACTCACCTGCAATGGGTGCTAATAATAAGGCGAAACTGTGATTTTGCAAGTCTAAAAGCCATGAACTGTGCTTGTATTTTTTTATTAACGAATAATTTTGTTTTATCATGATGCTAAAAATCGCTCTTTAATCAGGTGAGTTCCAAATGCAGATAAAAGCGATTACAATAGCCGCTTGAGACATTGACTCTGGTCATGATTTTGCAATAGTCTCATACTCAATATCCATTGGGGTGTTAACACCTATCACATCTGAAAAATAGTTCGGGTTATATTAAACGCATGTTATGAGGACGTTCCTCATGGAAACACAAGGTTAATTCGTCTATCGCTAGGATTTAGGTTTAGCGTATTTTCGAGTAGGCAATATTTTATGGCAGCAACAACTCCCAAAATTACCTTAGGTGGCTTGGCTCGGACATTGGTCAATGAAGGCCTGATGAATGAGAATAATGCACAGCAGGCTTATCAAAAGGCCCGTAATGCAAAAGTGCCTTTTATTAATTACATCATCGAAAACAAGCTGGTTGCCAGTCGTGATGTGGCGCACACGGCTGCGCAAGAATTTGGTATCCCTTTATTAAATATTGAAGCCTTTGAAATTGATGTTGAAGTGGTTGAACTGGTTGATTTAGAACTGTTAAAAAAATACCAAGTCTTACCTTTATACCAGCGAGGTAAACGTTTATTTATCGCCGTTGCTGACCCGACTAATTTCCAAGCCCTTGATGATATTAAATTCCATGTCAATATGGCGACCGAGGCAATTTTAGTCGATGCCGAATCTTTAGGCAAAGCCTTAACCCGTACCATCGAAGGTTTACGTTCCAACAGTATGGAAGGCCTTGATTCGGGTGAAGATGACGAACTCGGCGGTGAATTTGAAGGGGACGATGACGAAGAAGATGACGATGAGCCAGAAACCTCTGCTGAGGATGAAGCCCCAGTGGTCAAATTTGTCCGTAAAATGCTTTTGGATGCGATTAAAATGGGCGCATCAGATTTGCATTTTGAGCCATATGAAAAATTCTATCGCGTGCGTTTTCGGGTTGATGGCATCTTGCAACAAGTCGCCCGTGTGCCCTTAAGCCTTTCCAATAAAATCGCCGCACGGATTAAAGTTTTATCCCGCTTAGATGTTTCTGAACGCCGCGTCCCTCAAGATGGACGAATTAAACTCAAGCTATCAAAAAGTAAATCCATTGACTTTCGTGTCAGTACCTGCCCGACCTTGTTCGGGGAAAAAACTGTGATGCGGATTTTGAACTCGGATGCCGCCGCTTTGGATATTGATGTCCTTGGCTATGAAGATTTCCAGAAAAAACTCTATATTGATGCCTTGGATAAACCTTATGGCATGGTCTTAGTTACAGGTCCTACAGGCAGTGGTAAAACCGTCTCACTCTACACCGGAATTAACATCCTCAATAAAGAAGGGGTTAATATTTCTACCGCAGAAGATCCCGTGGAAATTAACTTACCAGGGGTCAATCAGGTACAAGTGGATGAGCGGGTGGGGATGAGTTTTGATAAAGCCCTTAAAGCGTTTTTGCGCCAAGACCCGGATATTATTTTGGTTGGGGAAATTCGAGACATTACCACAGGTGGGATCGCGATTAAGGCGGCGACCACAGGACATATGGTGATGTCGACTTTGCATACCAATGATGCCCCTCAAACGCTAACCCGACTCATTGATATGGGGCTTGCACCTTATGCGATTGCTACAGCGGTAAACTTGGTGATGGCACAACGTCTGGCACGGCGTTTGTGTCCTGTGTGTAAGCAAAAAGTAGAGATTACCGAAGACATTACCAAAGCCGATGGTAATTTGATTATGCACAAAGCAGCCCTTTTAGAGGAAGGATACAGTGAAGATGATGTCAATGACATGATGTCCAGCGAAGAGGGCAGTAGTATCCTATATACCAATAACCCTGAGGGCTGTGATAGCTGTTCTGGAGGCTATAAAGGACGTGTGGGGATTTACCAAGTCATGCCCATATCTGAGACCATGAAGCGTTTGATTATGGAAGGGCGGAATGCGATTGATTTGGCTGATCAAGCAAAGGTTGAAGGTATTCCCGATTTGCGCGCCTCAGGTTTGAAAAAAGCCAGAGATGGGGTAACAAGTTTGAAAGAAATCAATCGCGTTACCAGTGAATAAAGCGATAGCGAAGTTAAGACTCGATATTTTTGATTGATCTAAAGTAGGCGGACAAATGGCAGCGACAAACTTAAAACCCAAAGGTGGCGCTAAAGACGCGGGATTAAAGCAAGTTGAATTCCAATGGGAAGGCAAAAACCGCTCAGGCAATAAGGTCTCTGGTGTGCGTGAGGCTGTGAGTGAAGCGATGTTGCGTGCTTTATTGCGCCGTGATGGCATCAATGTAAGCAAGGTAAAGAAAAAGTCCAAACCTTTGTTTGGCAATATGTCAAACCAACCCATTCTCACCGCTGATATTTCTATTTTTGCCCGCCAATTGGCAACGATGATGAGCGCAGGTGTGCCCTTGGTACAATCGTTTGAAATTGTCGGTAAAGGGCATGAAAACCCCTCTATGCGCGATTTGATTGGCAAAATTAAAGGCAGTGTCGAGGCAGGGGGAACTTTGGCAGATGCCCTGCGCGAGCATCCTGATTATTTTGATGATTTATTTTGTAACTTGGTTGAAGCGGGCGAGCAAGCCGGTATTTTAGAATCCTTGCTGGATAAAATTGCGACTTACAAAGAAAAAAGTGAGTCGATGAAGAAAAAAATCAAAAAAGCTTTGAGTTATCCGATTGCGGTTATTGCCATTTCTTTCATTATTACCGCTATTTTGATGATTTTCGTGGTACCGGTGTTCTCCGATATGTTTAAGGATTTCGGTGCTGACTTACCGATGGCAACCCAAGTAGTTGTAGCTATTTCTAATGGTTTTGTCACCAATTGGCATATCATTTTCGGTAGTATTTTTATTGCACTCACTGCTTTTAAAGAAGCGAGAAAACGCTCAACCAAATTTAAGCACATGACTGAGCGCCTTTCATTAAAACTGCCCTTGTTTGGAGAAATTTTAAATAAATCAGCGATTGCACGTTTCTCCCGTACCTTAGCGACCATGTTCGCAGCAGGGACACCCTTAGTCGAATCTATGGATTCAGTTGCAGGGGCTACCGGTAATATCGTTTATTATGAAGCGATTATGAAAGTTAAAGAAGAAATTTCCACCGGGACGCAGCTAGCCTCTAGTTTAGAGGACACCAAAGTATTTCCAAATATGGTCATTCAAATGATTTCCATCGGCGAAGAATCTGGTGCAATTGACACCATGCTTAACAAAGTCGCTGACTTCTATGAAGAAGAAGTTGATAATGCCGTTGACTCGCTCAGTAGTTTGATGGAACCGATGATTATGGCCTTTTTGGGGGTTGTCATTGGTGGTTTGGTGGTCGCGATGTATCTGCCTATCTTTAAAATGGGTTCGGTGGTTTAAGCCGCCATGTACCACGTCAAAGAAATATTTTACAGCCTCCAAGGCGAGGGCGCACAACAAGGTCGCTCAGCGGTATTTTGTCGCTTTTCTGGCTGTAATCTTTGGAGTGGGCGTGAGCAAGACCGAGACAGCGCTCAATGCCGTTTTTGTGACACCGATTTTGTTGGCACCGATGGGCAAAATGGCGGCAAATTCAGTGATGCCAAGCAATTGGCGAAAACATTAAGGCAATATTGGCCCCATGCAAATAGCGAACAGGCTTATGTGGTCTGTACCGGTGGTGAGCCGCTCTTACAACTGGATGCACCGCTGACTCAAGCCCTCAAAGCTCAAGGATTTGAGATTGCCGTCGAAACCAATGGCACGCTGGCAGCCCCTGCGGGTATCGACTGGCTTTGTGTTAGCCCCAAGGCTGCTTGTGAACTGCGTTTGCAACAAGGTGATGAGTTAAAACTCATCTATCCGCAAGCCGAAAACCAACCACAAGATTTTGAACACTTAGATTTTCAATATTTCTTTTTGCAAGCCCTTGATGATGAAAACCATCTCCAGCATCGGCAACAGACTTTAGACTATTGTCTCAAAAACCCTAAATGGCGCTTTGGTTTGCAATTACACAAATTACTCGCCATCGACTAAAGACCTAAGCTCATGAGCGACTCGGATGACGACATCAATTTGTTCAGACAAGCGATGGCGGATGTGAAACCGCTATCGCAACAGACCGTCGCGCCCTATCGCCCCAAACTCAAACCCATCCCCAAACAACGCCAGCTCGATGATGAACAAGTCAAAGTTGACATGCTCTCTGATTGGGGCGATTCTGCCGAATATGAAACCGGCGTAGAAATGGACTATCAGCGCTCAGGGGTGCAACACCGAGTGATGGACAAACTCCGCCGCGGTGGCTATAGCATTCAAGCTGAATTAGATTTACACGGGATGCGTGTGCCCGAGGCACGGGCAGCGATTGCCAGTTTTTTTAGTGATTGTCGCGACCAGCAATGGCATTGTATTCGTTTAATTCACGGCAAGGGGCACGGTTCGCCAGATAAGCAGCCGGTGCTCAAGCGTAAACTCAACCACTGGTTACGCCAACATGATGCCGTCTTAGCCTTTTGCTCCGCCCGCCCCTTTGATGGCGGCAGCGGCGCTTTATACGTCTTACTCAAGCGAGGGCGTTATTGATACCCTGTGCTTATACCTCACAGGTCAAGTCCAAGGTGTGGGCTTTCGTCCTTTTGTTTATCGCTTAGCACAAAAGCACAAACTCACCGGCACGGTGCTCAATCGCAGTGGGCAAGTAGAAATCCAAATCCAAGGTAACAGCGCCCAAATCAGCCGTTTTGAGCAAGACTTAATTCAACAAGCCCCGCCTTTAGCCGCTCCTCAAATCCAAGAAAAAAAATGGCGACAACGCCTCGCGTTTAACGATTTCCAAATCTTAGCCAGCCAAAGCAGCCCCAATGTCGATATTCATTTGCCACCGGATTACGCCAGTTGCCCCGAATGCCTTGAGGAAATCAACGACCCGCAGGCACATCGCTATCAATACCCTTTCACCAGCTGCACCCAATGCGGACCGCGCTATACGATTATTAAAGCCCTGCCCTATGACCGCATCAATACCACCTTAGCCGATTTTCCCTTGTGTCCTGTGTGCCAGCAAGAATATACCAATTCCGCTGATAGGCGCTTTCATGCCCAGCCCTTGGCTTGTGAGACTTGCGGCCCGGTATTAAGTTTTCAGCACTTAGGCAAACCAGCGCTGCACGGCAATCAAGCCAGTTTAGAAGCGACGGTTCAAGCTTTAAAAGCGGGAGAAGTCGTTGCGATGAAAGGCATTGGCGGTTATCACTTGCTCTGTGATGCCCGTAATGATGCAGCGGTGCAACGCTTACGGGAACGCAAGCCGCGCCCTGATAAACCTTTGGCAGTGCTATTACCTGTTTTCAGCGCTGAGGAAATTAACAGCTATGTCGATAGCACGGCGCAAGAGCGCGATTTACTCATGCAAGCCAGTCGCCCAATTGTCTTGGTGAGGAAAAAAACCCAAAGCGACTTGTCGGTGTTGATTGCGCCCAACTTAAACCATATCGGCGTGTTTTTACCCTATAGCCCTTTGCATTATTTATTATTACACCAAGCGCAAATGCCCTTGGTGGCGACTTCGGGTAATATCTCTGGCGATCCGGTCTTGATTGACAATCAAGCCGCCGAACGGGGCTTACAACAGGTGACAAAACGATTTTTACACCATAATCGCCCAATCCAACGCCCAGCCGATGACAGCGTCTTACAAGTCATTGCTGCGCAAGCGCAAATTATTCGTTTAGGCAGAGGCTATGCCCCCTTAGAATTACCGCTGCCACAAGCGCTAAAACACCCCGTACTCGCCCTTGGCGGGCAACTTAAAGTCACCATTGCGCTGGCATGGGATAAACGGGTGGTGGTTTCGCCGCATATTTGTGATTTAGGCAGCTTGGCAGGACAACAGGTATTTGAGCAACTGATTCAAGACTTACAGCAACTCTATCATGTCAAAGCCGAACACTTACTTTGTGATCAACATCCCGATTATCTCAGCAGCCGTTATGCTAGACAGCAACATTTGCCCGTGCAAGCCATTTATCATCACTATGCCCATGCTAGCAGCCTTGCTGGTAGCTATCCCGAGGTCAAATCATGGCTGTGTTTTAGCTGGGATGGCACAGGGCTGGGCGCAGATAGCAGCCTCTGGGGCGGAGAAACTTTTTGGGGGACAAGTGGCAACTGGCAACGGCTAGCGAGTTTACGCCCTTTTTATCTTCCGGGGGGCGATAAAGCCGGACGTGCACCGTGGCGCTCAGCGGCGGCCTTGTGTTGGCAGACGGGCAAGGTTTTACCAGTGGATGTCGATCCGTTTGAATTACAACTGAGCCAACACGCATGGCAAAAACGCCTCAATTGTCCGCAAAGTCACGCTATGGGGCGCTTATTTGATGCGATGGCTTGCCTGATTTTAGGACACACGCACAGCAGTTTTGAAGGACAAGCACCGATGCAGCTTGAAGCCTTGTGTAGAGACTCAGACGATTGGATTGCTTTGCCGATAAGTACGGAGAATCCACGCTGGATTGATTGGCAACCTTTGCTAGACCTAGCTTTAAATCCCTATTTAAGCGCAGCGTATAAAGCCACAGTATTTCACAACAGCCTTGCACACATGATGATTGATTTAGCGCTGTCCTTACGGGCAGATTACCCTTTTGAAGCTATCGGTTTGGCTGGTGGTGTATTTCAAAACTGCTATTTGGTGGAAAAAATATTTGAATATGCCCAAGCTGAGCAGCTTGAGGTGTTTTTGCCGCAGTCAGTCTCCGTCAATGATGGCGGTTTAAGTTATGGGCAGGTGTTGGAATATCAGGGGAGTTTATGCGGTACTGAAAAACGGGACTAGCGTCCCGTCTTTATCAGTTACGCTTAGGTATTGACGATTTTAATCGTTGGGAAGCGAGTGCTGTAGTCTTTGGCTTGATTCGCCAATTTAGCCGTCGCCCGACGAGCAATTTCGCGGTAGATTTGGCTGATACGACCATCTGGATCAGCAACCAAGGTTGGTTTACCTGCGTCAGTATCGGCACGAATTTGTTTATCCAGTGGCAAAGAGCCGAGAAAATCAACTGATTCTTCCTCTGCCATGCGCACGCCGCCACCTTCACCAAAGATATGCTCTTCGTGACCACATTCGCTACAAATGTGAATACTCATGTTTTCAATCACACCTAAAATAGGCACTTGTACCTTCTCAAACATTTTCAGCCCTTTACGTGCATCAAGGAGTGAGATGTCTTGTGGGGTAGTAATGATCACTGCGCCACTGACAGGGATTTTTTGTGCCAAGGTTAATTGAGTGTCACCCGTGCCTGGTGGTAAGTCGATAACTAAGTAGTCGAGGTTGTCCCAATGGGTATCGTTTAAGAGCTGTTCCAAGGCTTGAGTCACCATAGGACCACGCCAAATCATTGGGGTATCTTCGTCGATTAAGTAACCGATAGACATGGATTGTAAGTGATAGCTATTGACAGGCTCTAAGGATTTGCCATCTTTAGATTCAGGCTGGCCAGAGACACCCAGCATCCGTGGTTGGCTAGGACCATAAATATCTGCATCAAGGATACCAACGCGCGCGCCTTCAGAGGACAGTGCGAGGGCTAAATTGACCGCTGAGGTGGATTTACCCACGCCGCCTTTACCTGAGGCAACAGCGATAATATTTTTAATATTATCGAGGAGTTTTACGCCTTTTTGCGCCGCATGAGAGACAATGTTAGTGCTGATATTGAAGCTGACACTGTCAACGCCTGCAACCGCACTGACTTTTTCGCTGAGGGTTTTTTCTAAATCGGCTTTGTAACCATCAATAGGAAAACCAAACTCTAAATCGACGCTGACATTCGCGCCGTCAATGCTGACATTTTTAACCACTTTAGCAGAGACCAAATCGGTTTCTAAATAGGGATCGGCGTAAGTAGCAATCGCCTCATTAATTTGTTGTTCTGTTATTTCAGACATGGATGTCTCCGGCAAAAAAATCTATAAAACAATACCGACACCACGTTGAGGGCGAGAGGGGCTTGTTTCAAGTATTAAGGACGAAAAACCAGCATTGCACTCTGGATTTGATTGTTTTATGGTTAGGGCTTTCCAGCCTGCCCCCATTTTTTATGAAAAAATTGATTCAACGCCGTCCCCAAATCGAAGACACGCATTTACCTGCGGCTTTATCGCCGAAATTACGCCAGATTCTAGCCAGCCGTGGTGTTGGTGCGGATGAGTTAGATTTTGGTTTGCAAAAATTACCCAATTACAAACAGCTTGCGGGCATGGAAGGGGCGCTGGATTTATTAAGCCAGCATGTACAAGCGGGTAGCTCTATGGTGGTGGTCGCGGACTTCGATGCCGACGGGGCGACCAGTTGCGCCTTGATGCTGCGAATGCTAAAAAAAATGGGGGTAGCCGACATCAGTTATGTTGTGCCTGACCGCCAAAAGCATGGCTATGGACTGACACCCGTTGTGGCTGAATTGGCGGCTGATACTCAGGCGCAATTATTGATCACGGTTGATAATGGCGTTGCTGCCCACGCTGGGGTTGAAGCGGCTCAAGCCTTGGGAATGCAAGTCTTAGTCACCGATCACCATTTACCGGGGGAAGATTTGCCCGCTGCTGAAGCGATTTTAAATCCCAATATAGACCCGAGTCCCGATGCAGTGGGAAAAAGCTTGGCGGGGGTTGGCGTTGCCTTTTTTTTGATGATCGGTTTACGCGCACAACTGCGAGACTTAGGCTGGTTTCAACAACAACAAATCCCCGAGCCAAATTTAGCCGAGGTGTTAGATTTGGTTGCCTTGGGCACAGTCGCCGATTTAGTGCCCTTGGATTACAGCAACCGGATTTTGGTCGCCCAAGGTTTAATGCGGATGCGTCAAGGGTATGCTTGTTTTGGCATTCAAGCTTTGATTGGCGTTGCGAATAAAAATTCTGATTTTTTAGTCAGCACCGACTTAGGCTTTCAAATTGGCCCGCGCCTCAATGCCGCTGGGCGGATGGAGGATATGCGCCACGGCATTGATTGTCTGCTAGCCGATTCTATCGACAGTGCCAACGAATACGCCGCCTATTTGGATCGTTGTAACCGTGAACGTCGCGCTGTTGAAACCGATATTCAAGAAGATGCTTTTGCGCAATTGAGCCAAACGCTGGCAGAAACTGAGGACTTACCCTTGGGGCTGTGTTTATATGATGATAACTGGCATCCGGGGGTTTTGGGCATTGTTGCCTCGCGGATTAAAGCCGAATTTCATCGCCCAACGGTTATTTTAACCCAAGACAGTGTTAATCCCGATAATCTCAAAGGCTCGGCGCGCTCGATTGCTGGGGTGCATATTCGTGATGTCTTAGTCGAGATTGATAATCAACAACCGGGCTTATTAAATCAGTTTGGCGGACATGCGATGGCGGCAGGTTTAAGTCTACCGGCTGAGCATTTAGAGGCGTTTAAGCAGGCTTTTGCCGACAAAGTCGATGCCTGTTTGGGCGGTACTTGGCAGGCGGATGTGATTTTGACCGATGGGGATTTAGAAGCCGATGAGTTAGGGATTCATTTTGCCGAACAACTGCGCTATTTAAGCCCTTGGGGACAGCAATTTCCAGAACCGGTATTTGATGGCCGTTTTCGTTTGTTACAGCACCGCGCATTGAGCGATGGCTTACATCAAAAACTCTTGGTACAAGTTGAAGGCGGGCATTACCCTTTGGATGCGATTTGTTTTAATACGCCGATGCCAGAGTGGCTAGCGGAGGGTGATGATTTACAACTGGCTTATCGCTTAGATATTAATTATTTTCGTGGTCAAGCCTCACCACAATTGATTGTGCTACAAATGAGCGAAACCTAAATAGGGTCTTGAGATGCAATTGCCACACGTCCCTGTGTGACACGCCTTAACCCATTTGATTAAGTCTTACTAAACAATCAATGATTATTTAGCAGCAGGAGCTGGTGCTGGAGCAGCAGCAACAGGTGCAGGTGCAGGTGCTGCGGCAGGCGCTGGAGCTGCGACATCAACGTTAGCAGGTGCAGGAGCCGCAGGTGCTTTAGCTGCTGCTGGCATTTCAGGGGCTTTACCGAAAGAAGCTTCGTTAATGCCTTTCATTTTGTCCATGTGCGCTTTAACCATGCTGTCATATTCTTTATTTAAGGCAGTGCGATCAGCGTCAGTTTTAGCTGCTTGTACTTTACCCATAAAGGCTTTCATGGCTTCCATGTGCGCGTTTTGTGCGTCCATAACCGCTTTGCGATGATCGTCTAATTGTGCAGGGGTTAAAGCGGCTGGCATTTCAGGCATCGCTGCAGGTTTAGGTGCTGCTGGCATTTCAGGTGCTTTAGGGGCATTGGCTTGCATCAAATCGCGCATTTTAGCAACGTGAGCTTCGTGAGCTTTACGTTGTTCAGCGATAACAGCTTGATAATCAGCTGGGTTTTTAGCACCTTGCATTTTTTCCATGCTAGCTTTCATGCTATCAGAAAAGCTGGTTTGCGCCGCTTTGATTTGTTGTTGTAATTCAGTGTTAGCACCGTGGTTATCGGCAAAGCTTGGCATACTGAAACTTAAAGCGATTATGCTAGATAAAATTAATTTTTTCACGGAAAAATCTCCTTAGTAATGCGATGGTTCTTGTTTGAAAAATAGGTCAAACTTTTGGCAGTTTTGTGAGGCAAAACATCTGCATATTATAATATGCTAATATACTTATTTCAAGTCCATTACCGACAAAATTACAGAAAATCACGTTAGATCTCAGGTATTTTGCTGTGGAGATAGGGCTATAGCGAGGCTTAGCTTGAGAAAAACATGCCTTATGACATTAATACGGCATTATTATATCGCGCAGTTAAATGTAGCTTGTCTGTCACATTTTATCGCTTATTGAGTGCTTGAAGTACGGGTGGGGCAACAAATTGGCTGACATCGCCTTTTAGCAAAGCGACTTCTCGGACTAAGGTCGCTGAAATATAGGTATAACGTGTGTCGGTACGTAAAAATACCGTTTCAACATCAGGCATTAAGTCACTGTTCATACCAGCTAATTGAAACTCATATTCAAAATCTGTCACTGCCCGCAAGCCACGCACAACGACTAAGGCTTGTTGTTCGCGAACAAAATTGGCCAATAAACCACTAAAACCACAGACTTTAACGCCGGGCAAGTCTTTTAGGACGGTTTGTGCCAACTCAATACGCTCATCTAAGCTAAACAAGGGGTTTTTGCCATGACTTTTGGCAACAGCAACGATGACTTCATCAAATAGATGCGCCGCCCGCCTGACAATGTCGGTGTGACCGTGGGTAATGGGATCAAAAGTACCGGGATAAATAGCTTTCATGTAGGCTTAAGGCGTTTGGGTTGGATAAATGGCGCGTACGGCCGATTGCAAGTGCAACTTTTGTTTGCCCAAGTCGGCGTGCATACCGCGTGCGTGGGTAATGCTGCCTTCTTGACCGTAAATATGTACATCAGCATAGGTTTCTGCGGTTTGGGCTTGGGGACGTAAAATCACATCATCAACTAAAATACTTAACAAACGTTCGCCCTCGGCATTGTGATACCAAAACACGGATTTACCGGGTAAATAGATGAGCTTGCCATCAACAGAAATTTGCCCTTGGTTGGCGCGAATATACCAACTGGGTTTGCCTTTTTGATAAAAAATTAAATACGGCTCGATCAGTTCGGCATCAGAAACCGGATAGTGGTATAAATCTACCGCTTGCAATTGATAATGATAGTCACCATTTTCATCGCGCTTGCTGGTGACAAAATGCTTGAGGGTGTAATCGGGTAGATCACGATATTTGTGGGTGGCGCTGGAGTCAGGTTTATTCTCGAGGCTATTTAATAGCCATGTGGTATAAGCGCTGATGATTAATAAGACCCAAAATGACCAAGAACGCATGGTTTAGTTCGCTGAAAGTATTTGGGGAGTTATACGCATAAAGGCGAGCAAGACAAGGTCTGCTTACACAAAGCTTGCAAGATGTAAGTGGGTAAACAGGAACAAGTCTTTGCCGAACATGCGTTTTCGCCTTTAGCTGATATAAGGTATTTATCTGTGATGGCGGTTTTTGCCTAACACCGATTATTTGGTAAAGCTTTCCATGAAAATAGCCCGATGAATATCGCCTAAGCTAATAACGCCAAGCAGTTTATTTCCATCAGCCACCGGGATACGGCGGAAGTTATGTCGTGCCATAATGGAGACCGCTTTTAAAATGGGAATATCTGGGGAGACGGTAATCACACCTGTGTGCATCAGGTCTGCGACTTTCAGCTGAAAAACTTTTTGATAATCTTGTTCCAGGCCTTCAAAATCAACCACACTCATGTTTTCCATCAATTCTTGCAAGCTTGGAAACATATGCCGTAATACATCACGTTCTGCAATAAATCCCACCAAGGTGTCGTCATCCTCGACCACAGGCAAGCCACTGAAACGATGCAAACACATCAAAGAAGCCACCTTTTGCATATCGGTATCGGGGGTGACTGTTTTTGCTCCACGGCTCATAACGTCTTTGACCAACATAAAATTATCCTCTCCTCATTGTGGGTCATTGCATGTTCAAGTTGTCTCCACCTTGAGGGCTTAGCCTCAAACCTTGAACATTGCGCATAATGTACCCGAAAAAACCACGGAAAGAAACCAAGCCACGGCGGAATTTGTGCTAAACAACTGATGTTACGCGCTTATTGTTGTTTCATTATTCAACAATTGCCTGCATAGTGAAACTTAGCCGTGCAGCAATGGCGATTTTTTTGTCTTTTGGGGCATAGAGAAGCCTTTGCGTAACATTAGCTATGCTGTTAAGGCAAGGGGTTGGGCCGACCTGTCATCGCCCGTACCGGCCCTGACATTTGTTCGACGTTATAGCGCATCCCGTGTACCGTCCCCGTTAGATGATTAAAGCGATTGGTCATATCAACCACCGTGTGATCAATACTGACCATGTCTTTATCCATCAGCACCACATTCCCGGTCATATGGCTAACATCGGTTTGCATTTGATTCACATAGCCACTCATATAATTCATATTATTGGAGATATTCGGAATACCTGAGACATTAACACTCATGTTTTCGACTTTGGCGGTGATTTTATCCATATCTACCGACATTTTTTCAAATTTAGTATACATGCTGACCATACTGTCAACGGCGTTTTTAAAATCGCCCGTCAACGACATGATGCGGAAAAATATAATCGCAATCACCAAAGCGAGAATCACCAACACAACGCGAATAATACGGATAGTGCGTTTAGCAATTTTTTTTCCATTTTCATGGAAAATTTCCATGTCGGACTCAAATTCATTGACTTTGTTATAGACAAATAGCAGCGTTTCGCGATCAACTGACATCTAAGCCCCCTTTAAGGTAACGGCATGAATGAGCGAAAGACATTAAAGCCTTTCATCGGCTCTGACATGGTATTAACATCACGCCCAATGCCATAAACAGCGCTATCCATCGCTCCAAAAGTTCGACTCATAGTGACCATATTATTACTCACCGAGTGTACGCGGCTTTGCATATTACCCATGCTGTTGTTAATGGTATGGATGTCACTGCTCATGGTTTTCATCGCATTATTCATGACATCGACATTGGTGACGATATTGGGCATGGTCGCAACAGCTGTATCCATATGCGTAATGCGCTGCTCCATGGTTGCCATATCGGTGGACATAGAACTAAAGTGGGTATTCATCACTTCCATTGCCCCAATCATATCTTTAAGATAAATCGACATCACTAGAATCAGAAATAAAACCGCGACGGACATCGTTCCAATGCCTATGATACCAACACGAATAATCGAGGTGATACGGGTGGCGAGACGTAGTTGCATTTGGCTACGTATTTCGATGGAATGAAAAGTTTTTTTCGCCATGCTGCAAATAAGATCGTTATCGCTCATTTGTTCAGTAGGCAAGCTTTGCTCAGCTTCGGGCACGCTCATGCATATCATCTCAGTGTGAATATCAAAGAAGAGTATTAGCTTTTGCTAACATAGGTTTTAGATAGCGAGTATAGCCAACTGAATATATTTTTCAATCGTTTTATTTTTAAGGGAATTTTGTGCTTTGTTAGCCAGATAGCGCTAGAACAGGTTACAATGCCGATCATTAGCTGATGTTACGCAAAGGCTTCTTTTTCTGCCTTAAGGGCAGAAAAAACCGCCATTGCTGCACAGCTAAGCTTCACTAGGCAAGTGGAAAATCACACTATTGTGATAAAAACTGACTTAGTGCGTAACATCAGTTATTAGCGATTTAGGAACCTTGTTTTATGTCCATACAAGTCAAAAGCACCACGGCATTTGATGATCAAAAACCGGGCACTTCTGGTTTGCGTAAAAAAGTGGCAGTCATAAAAACACCCAACTATTTAGAAAACTTCATTCAGGCAGTTTTTAACAGTCTTAAAGCCGCAGGCGAGTCCTTAGAAGGCAATAGCTTAGTGATTGGTGGTGACGGGCGTTACTACAATAAAACCGCTACCCAAACGCTATTAAAAATGGCAGCCGCTCAAGGGATAAGCAAGGTATTTGTCGGACAAAATGGTATATTATCTACCCCAGCGGCATCAGCCGTGATTCGCCAGCATCAAACTCTCGGTGGCTTTATTTTATCCGCCAGCCATAACCCCGGCGGTATTGATGGCGACTTTGGGATTAAATTTAATATTGCCAATGGTGGCCCTGCGCCAGAAAAAATTACCGATGCCATTTATCAAGCCGCCTGCGCGATAGAAACTTACCCAATCAGTGATGCAGCCGATATTGATTTGAGTAAGCAAGGCAGTTATCAGCTAGAAAACATGCAAGTTGAAGTCATTGACCCGGTGCAAATTTATGCCGACTTGATGGAAAGTGTGTTCGATTTTGCTTTAATCCGTGAATTTTGCCAGCAACACTTTAATATCTTATTTGATGCCATGCACGCAGTCACAGGTCCCTATGCCGAAGAGATTTTTGTCAATCGCTTAGGTCTATCAACAGATTGTTTACTTAATTGCACGCCCTCTGAGGATTTCGCGGGGGGGCATCCCGATCCTAATTTGACCTATGCCAAAACCTTGGTTGAGCGTTTATATGCCGAAGATGCACCTGATTTTGGTGCGGCTTCCGATGGCGATGGTGATCGCAATATGATTTTAGGCAAAGGTTGCTTTGTGAATCCCTCCGATAGCTTGGCGATTTTAACCGCCAACGCCACTTGCATTCCCGGCTATAAAAACGGTTTGGTGGGGGTGGCGCGCTCCATGCCCACCAGTTCGGCGGTGGATGTGGTGGCAAAAGCCTTAAATATCCCTTGTTATGAAACCCCAACCGGCTGGAAGTTTTTTGGTAATTTGCTTGATGCCGGTAAAGTCAGTTTTTGCGGTGAAGAAAGTTTTGGCACAGGCTCGGATCATGTGCGGGAAAAAGACGGTTTGTGGGCCGTGTTGGCTTGGCTCAATATCCTTGCGGTGAAAAAAATCTCGGTGGCTGAGATATTACATGCCCATTGGCAACAGTTTGGGCGACATTTTTATACCCGACATGATTATGAAGGCATTAATAGCCAAGGCGCTGCTGATTTACTCGCTCACATTAATGCACAATTAGACAGCTTAGCCGGGCAAGTCTTTGCTGGACGGACGGTAAGCTTTGCCGATAATTTTAGCTATACCGATCCAATTGATGGCAGTTTAAGTCAAGGACAGGGCTTACGCATTGGCTTTGATGATGGCGCACGGATGATTGTGCGTCTCTCCGGCACAGGCACTGATGGCGCAACCCTAAGGCTTTATTTAGAAAGCTATAGCCAAGATCCTAAAATGCTAACAGCGGATGCTCAACAAGGTTTGAGCGATTTAATCGCCTTGAGTGAACAATTATTACAAATTAAGGCATTTACCGAGCGTGATGCGCCTTCGGTGATCACATAAGCCCGGCTTGATATAGACAGGTGGGAAAGCCTTCTATCATGGTAAACACTGGCTTAGTGCATAACATCAGTTAATTTAGCGTTAAAGTTTTTCTTATTTTGTAGGGAGTTTTGCTATTTGCATCATTTTTCGCAAAATAAAAAAAACCTTTTTCCAAAATAACAGATTGATAAATGGGTGTTTTTTCCGATAAGCGGTTTTATTTAAACTTGAATTATATCTGCAGTTGTCCTAAGCTTACGCTCAAGAGAAAGTATTTTTCAATGGCGGTTAAATGTTGGATGCGGTATTTGAAATATTTAACTGTGTGGTGATGTTATGAAAAAGATTATTTTATTGCTGTTGCCTTTGTTTGTATTGGTAACAACACAAGCTTATAGCCCTGGCAGTTTTGCTGCTAACTCTAAGCATGTTGCAAAATTAAAACAAAAGAAGAAATGTGTCCGTTGTGATTTAAAAGGGGCACGTCTTTCAGGTCTGCGCCTAAGCCGAGCCGTATTAAGTAAGAGTAACTTATCTAATGCGGTGCTAGATGGTTTAAATATGCGCGGAGCAAATCTCAATGGTGCGATTTTAGTTGGCGCAAAAATGAGCCGGGCTAATTTGCGTGGTGCAAAGCTGGTCAGTGCTAAATTGCGTCGAGCCAAACTCAATGGTGCAAATTTGCGTGGTGCAAACTTGCAAGGCGCGGACTTGCGCGGGGCAAATCTTCGAGGTGCAAACCTAAAAGGCGCGAAACTTGCTGGAGCAAACCTTGCTGGTGCGCGCGGTGTGAGTAAAAGCGTTTTGAAAAGGGCTAGTGCGGGCAAGAAAAAGAAAGCTAAAAAGAAGAAAAAATATAGCAAAAAGTATGCTAAGCACTTGAAGAAAAAGAAAAAGAAATTCAAGAAAAAATATAAAAAGAAGAAAAAGAAAAAGTATAAAAAGAAAAAATAGCTAGGCTATTTTCATAAAATAGGTAAAAGACCCGTATACTAGTCATACGGGTTTTTTTTTATGTGCTGATGTTACGCAAAGGCTTCTCAATGCCCCAAAAGGCAAAAAAACCGCCATTGCTACACGGCTAAATCTCACTATGCAGGTGGAAAACCTAGCTATGGTGATAAAAATTTTGTAAGTGCGTAACATCAGTTATTTGCTAAATCGAACTTAGCTTAGCCAAGAGGCTTATACATGACACAGATGGACTGTGATACATATGATAACAACTGTTAATAAACTCATTTTTTGGGTTTTTTTCTGTTTATGCCTCAGCCTACCGAGCCAAAGTGTGTTGGCCGGTGGTGAGCATCAATATAAATCCAGTAAATTATCCAAGTTGGTTAAACGCTTAATCAAAACCCGCAGTTGCCCAAAATGTAATTTGCAGCGCGCTAACTTAAAAGGCGTTAATCTCGCCCGGGCTAATTTACATGGGGCTAATCTCTCGCGGGCAAATTTGCAAGGAGCCAACCTACGCGGGGCCAATTTACGTAACGCTAACCTCAACGCCGCTCGCCTACAACGGGCTAATTTACGGACAGCGAAGCTCTATGGGGCAAAATTACGCCGTGCCAAACTCTACAGTGCCAATCTTCGTGGCGCTGATTTGCGTCGTTCTGACTTACGCAATGCCGATTTGCGTTATGCGCAAATGAAGTCGGCAAAATTAAAAAAAGCCAAGCTGACCAGTGCAAAAATCAAAGGCGTAAAAAACTTAAGCAAAACCTATAAACGCTTAGTAAATAAAAAAACCAAACGCAAACGTAAAAAAGTCATTAAACGGGTTAACAAACGTCGGGCTAAATACCGCAAGAAGAAAAAACGTTAAGGATGCCCGCACCCATTTTACGCGTTGCCGTGCCCTCACCTGTCGCGCGTTTATTTGATTATCGTAACCCACAATTATTGGACATACCCATCGGGGCGCGGGTGCGCGTACCATTTGGACATCGCACGATCACAGGCTTGGTTTTAGAGACGGCTGAACACAGTGATTACCCCAGCGCACAACTCAAAGCGATAAAAAAACCTTTAGACTCTGAGAGTTTGCTCACACCTACCTTATTGCACTTATTACAATGGAGTGCGGCGTATTATCATTATCCCATCGGCATGGTGGTACAAACCTTATTGCCAAATTTACTCAATCATGGCAAAGCGGCAAAACTAGAACAAATCCAGCGTTGGCAACTGACCGAGGCAGGTAAAACCGCCACACCTCCTAGCAATGCCCACAAACAGCAACGTATTTTAAATCTGTGCCAAAGTCCGAAAACAGATGCCCTGCTGCGCGAGCAAGGCATTGCTAAAGCCGACTTAAAAAAGCTAGAACAATACGGCTGGCTAAAAGCAGAAAGCGATTATTCTCTGCCTAAAAACGGTGAAAACCCCGATGCACCACATAAGCTCAATGCCGAACAGCAGCATGTGATGGATAAAATTAACCGTGAGTCGGGTTTTCGTTGTTGTTTAATTGACGGCGTTACCGGCAGTGGCAAAACCGAAATTTATCTACAATTGATTCAACGGCAATTGGAGCTTGGCAAACAGTGTTTGGTTTTAATTCCTGAAATTAACCTCACCCCGCAAACACTTAGCCGTTTCCAAGCCCGCTTCCGTCAGCCAATTGCGGTGTTACATTCCAAACTCAGCAACCAGCAGCGCCTGCAAGCGTGGTTGCTTGCGCGTGCTGGCTTGTGCCCGATAGTACTCGGCACACGCTCGGCGCTGTGGACTCCTTTGCCAAATTTAGGTTTGATTATTATTGATGAGGAGCACGATCATTCCTACAAACAGCAAAGCGGTTTTTATTATTCGGCGCGGGATTTGAGTATCGTCTTAGCCAAACAGTGTCAGATTCCGGTGGTTTTAGGCAGTGCCACGCCGTCATTACAAAGCTTGCACCAAGTGGCACAAGGGCGTTATCAGCATTTACATTTATCCAAGCGTGCCGCCGGGGCTAATATGCCTGATTATCATTTATTGGACTTACGGCAAAAAAACTTAAACCAAGGTTTAGCCCAGCCTTTAATCACGGCGATAGAACAGTGTTTAGCCCAGCAGCAACAAGTCTTGGTCTATATTAATCGCCGTGGTTATGCACCCACTTATATGTGCCACGATTGTGGCTGGATTTGTGATTGCCCGCATTGTCATGCCCATCAAACTTACCATGCCGAGGATAAACATCTGCATTGTCACCACTGTGGTTATCGGCAAGCTGTGCCCAATGAATGCCCCGATTGCCAAAGTCAAAGTTTGCGTTGTGTCGGTTATGGTAGCGAACGCATTAGCCAAATATTAACCGATTTGTTCCCACAAGCGCGGATTTTACGCATTGATAGTGATAGCACCCGGGGGAAATTTACCCTAGGTAAAATGCTTGAGCAAATTCATCGCGGCGAGGTTGATATTTTAGTTGGCACACAAATGTTAGCTAAAGGGCATCATTTTCCTAAAGTCAGCTTAGTGGCGGTGTTAAATGTCGATAATGGGCTGTTTAGTGTGGATTTTCGTGCCGCTGAACGCATGGCACAAGGCTTGATTCAGGTTGCTGGACGCGCGGGGCGAGCGGAAATAAAAGGCAAGGTTTTGATTCAAACCCATCACCCTGAGCATTTGATTCTCAACACTTTGGTGACACAAGGCTATGCGGGTTTTGCTAAGGTGGCTTTAGAGGAGCGTGAATTGACGCAATTGCCGCCTTATCATTTTTTGGCTTTGTTGCAGGTGCAGGCGAAAAAATTGGAACGTCTGCAAGCCTTTTTGGCTCAAGCACATCAGCTTGCCGAACCGTATTGTCAGCATTTTGCCGTGGAATTATTAGGCCCTTTGGATGCACCGATGGCATTACGCGCGGGTTTTCATCGCGGACAACTGTTATTGCAAGCGCCTAAACGGGCTAATTTACATCAAGTTTTAGATGCATGGTTAGCCGCCTTGAATCAGATACCGAAAAGAGGGATTCGTTGGCAATTAGATGTTGATCCTCAAGACCTCTATTGAGGTGTTAGGCAATGATAAGCTTTGTGTTTAACGGTGAACTATGGTCTGTTTTCAAAACCTTGCTGCTGAATTATGCTTAACTAATGTTACGCATTAAGCTAGTTTTTGCCGCAATGTAGTGATTTTCCACCTGCCTAGTACAGCATTCACTCGCTGACCGCCATGGAAAGCGCGATCGCGCGAAGGCGTTTAGTCCGTGATAGGCAATGCCGACCGAGAAGGCGTATATGAGCGCTAGGGAGTGTAGCCTGAGCGCAGCGGTATGATTGCCGTAAAGTCATGTGAGAGCCTTCATGCCGGAGGTGTACCGAGCAGCTTGTGCTGCAATGGTATACGTAGGCTGGGAGGTGACACGGACGAATCAGGGCTAAGATAACGTCGCGTTTGCGAGTAGTTTTTAGGTAGGGATACCTAAAAAGTCGTCACGAGGTAGCGACACCCTTAAATATCGATAAGGTTTTTTAACAGAAAACCATATAATTACAACATGTTGCAATTATAGGTATTTGTCAATTGCTGTACTAGTGGCATTTAGCCGTGGAGCAATGGTGGTTTTTTTGCCTTTTGGGGCAAAAAAGAAGCCTTTGCGTAACATCAGATATTAACTAGCTGCAAGCAGTGTTTGCAGCCTGTGACACAAAGCGCTACACTTAAACCCTGAAAGTTAATAATGATACGAATATGAAGCAAACTCTCCAAGCACGTTTAGGTCAGCAAATTACCATGACGCCACAATTACAACAGGCTATCCGTCTGTTGCAATTGTCTAGTCTGGATTTACAGCTTGAGGTGCAGCAGAATTTAGACTCCAATATGATGTTGGAAGTCGATGAGAGTGAAGAAGCCGAAACCCCAGAGGCGGCGGATAAAGAACAAGCTGAAACCAGCGCCGATGATAGCGCGCTGGATTTAGATAAAAAAGCCGATTTGCCCGAAGAACTCCCGGTCGATAGCGATTGGGAAGATACCTTCGATACCGGCATCAGCCACCTTGATTATCCTACCCACAGCGCTCAAGCACCTAGCGATGACAACCGCGATTTTTTGGATGTTAATAGCGAAACTGAAACATTGCAAGATCACCTGCGCTGGCAATTAGAACTCACGCCTTTTAGTGATGTCGATCGCTGCATCGCCTTGATGATCATCGACGGCATTGATGAAGATGGCTATTTGAAAGTCGCCCTTGCTGATATTGTTGAGAGCCTCAATCAAGATGAGGAATTTCATAGCGAAGAATCCATCAGCGAGCAAGACGTGCAAACCGTATTACATCGCGTGCAACATTTTGATCCCTTAGGCGTTGGCGCAAGAGACTTAGCCGAGTGTTTATTATTACAATTGCGGGTGTTGCCCGGGGACACCGAGCACTTAGTCGAAACGCGGCATATTATCGAGAATTTTATCGGGCTGTTAGGTAGCCGTGATTACACCCAGTTATTGCGCAAAACCAAGCTTTCGCGAGAAAAACTCCAAGCTTGCTTAGAATTAATTCAAGCCCAAAACCCACGCCCTGGCGGCATTATCAGCGCTTCTAAAGCCGCCTATGTCGTCCCTGATGTATTTATCAAAAAAAATAAAAAAGGCCAGTGGATTGTGCATTTGAATGAAGAATCCTTGCCACGCTTACGGGTCAATAATTTTTATGCAGGTCTTGTTAATCAAGTTAAATCCAAACAAGAAAATGAACAAATGAAAAGCCATTTGCAAGAAGCGCGGTGGTTTATCAAAAGTCTACGTTCGCGCCATGATACCTTGCTCAAGGTTACGCGCTGTATTGTCGAGCAGCAAAGCGCGTTTTTAGATTATGGTGAAGAGGCGATGAAACCTTTGGTTTTACACGATATTGCCTCCGAACTCGATATGCACGAATCCACGATTTCGCGGGTAACTACCCAAAAGTATGTTCACACACCTAGAGGGGTGTTTGAATTAAAATACTTTTTTTCCAGTCATGTCAGCACCAGTAATGGCGGTGAGTGCTCTTCTACCGCTATTCGTGCTTTCATTAAAAAACTCATCTCATCCGAGGAGAGTCGTAAGCCTTTGAGTGATAACAAAATTGCCGAGCTTTTAAAAGAACAAGGGATCAATGTGGCCAGACGCACGGTGGCAAAATACCGCGAAGCGATGACCATTCCCCCTTCTAATGAGCGCAAGCAATTGTTATAAACTCAAGGTTTAATCACATAAGGAGTCCTTTATGCAACTCAATATCAGTGGTCATCATGTTGACATTACCTCTGCTTTACGTAGTTATGTCTCTGAAAAATTAGAACGTCTCGAGCGTCATTTTGATAAAGTAACTAACGTCCACGTGGTTTTAAGTGTTGAGAAAGTACGTCACAAGGCTGAGGCGACCTTACACATTGGTGGTGGCGGTCAAGTCCATGCAAATGCTGAGCAAGACGATATGTATGCGGCCATTGATTCCTTGATTGATAAACTCGATCGTCAAGTGACCAAACATAAAGAGAAAACCACTGATCACCATCGTGCCAATGGTGCGTTAAAAGCACAAGCCTTCGAATAAGCCCATCCTAGCCAACACCAACTTCTCTTTGAAGTTGGTGTGATCACACTAACAACATCATGTCATTAATTCATATACTCAGTCCCGATCGTATGCTTTGTGCGGTCGAGGTCGGTAGTAAACGCGCCGCTTTAGAAAAACTGAGTCAAGTTTTAAGTCGTCATATCACTGATGTCGATAAAGACGATATTTATCAAGCGCTTTGGGAACGTGAGCAACTGGGTGTTACCAGTCTCGGATATGGCATTGCCTTGCCTCATGCGCGGATGCCAGATCTCACCGATGCCATTGGTGCTTTTTTACAGCTCAAGCGTGGGATCGATTTTGATGCCCCCGATGATCAAGAAGTCGATTTGATTTGCGCTTTGTTAGTCCCCAATCATGAACATACCGACCCGCAAGAACATTTAAAAGTGCTCTCTGAACTTGCCAAGGTTTTTTCTGAGCCTGAAATGGCAGACAAACTCAGAGCGGCCACAGATGGACAACAATTGTTTTCATTGATTGTGCGGCAAGCGGAATAAACAAACTATCTGTGCTCTTACTCTTAAACTGATGTTACGTAAAGGCTTCTTTCTGTGCCTTAAAGGCACAGAAAACCGCCATTATTCCACGACTAAATACCACTAGGCAGGTGGAAAATCACACTATTGTGATAAAAACCGGCTTAGTGCGTAACATCAGTTATTTAACCTTTTTAGGTACTATGTCCGACTATATTAGTTTGTCCCACGGTAACGGTGGGCGTTTTATGCGTGAATTGATAACGCAGGTGTTTGCCAAACATTTGCATAACTCCTATTTGGACACGGATGCAGATGCCGTTAATATCGGTCAAATTGAAGGCAATTTGCTCTTTAGTGTTGATGGTTTTACTGTCCAACCCTTAAGTTTTCCTGGTGGCGATATTGGCGCATTGGCAGCACATGGCACGCTGAATGATTTAGCCGTCAGCGGTGCAAAACCCTTGTATTTAACCCTGAGTGCGATTATCGAAGAAGGGCTGCCGATAGCCGAATTAGAAAGCTATGTACAAAGTTTAGCTAAAGCCTGTACAGAGGCTGATGTGAAGGTGATTGCAGGCGATACCAAGATTGTTCCCCGTGGCAGTGGTGGTGGCTTGTATTTAAGCACCAGCGGTGTTGGTAGACGGCTGGAGGGCTTAGACATTGGCTTAAAGCGCATAGAAGTCGGTGATAAAATTTTAGTCAGCGGTTCAATCGGTGATCATGGCACTTGTGTGATGCTCGCCCGTGAAGAATTTGGTTTATCCGGGCAATTACGTTCCGATGCCGCCTCGGTGCTGCCTTTAACTTTGCCACTGGCAGAGATAGCAGGCGTGCATTTTATGCGTGACCCCACCCGTGGTGGCTTGGCAACGGTGGCGCATGAAATCGCCGAGATTTGCAATACACAGGTCTATTTACAACAGGCGCAGATTCCGGTTAAAGGGGCGGTGCAATCGGTTTGTGATATTTTGGGCTATGACCCCTATTATCTCGCCTGTGAAGGGCGCGTGGTTGCTATTGTTGCCCCTGATGCCGCTACCGAGGTGTTAGCACGTTGGCAGCAAACCTCCGAGGGCAAAGAGGCGGCTATCATTGGCGAAATTCAAATGGCCGACAGTACCGGAGCAAAAGTGGTTTTGGAAACCGAACTTGGTGGCACACGTATTTTAGAAGCCTTGGAAGACGAGCCATTGCCGCGTATTTGTTAGCGGAACACTTGCACCAAGCTATCAGGAAATTGTTGTTTGATCATGTCTTGTACCAAACTTTCTTGGTCATATTCAATGCAGTGGTATTGAATGCTGTGGGTATGCCAATCATAAATCGCAAACTCAGCCCCACTTTGTCCATTGCGAGGTTGTCCGATAGAACCGGGGCAAATTAAACAATGTTTAGCTTGGCTTAAATCAAAACTGACATCATTGCCAGGGCTGGAATGGTGTTTATCTTCACCAGTGTTATAACGGGCATAAACACCGGGGATATGGGTATGCCCATGAAAACACAGTGGCATTTGTTTTTTCTCTAGCACATCGAGATTGTCTTCATAAGTCATGGCGTAGACATAGCCACGAAAAAAAGTTGGGTCAATCGGCGCACCATGCAAAGCCAAATAATGTGGCTCGCGCAACACCGGTGGTAAATCCTCTAGCCATTGTTTTTCTTCCTTGGTGACCTTGTCTTGGCTCCAATCTAAAGCCCAGCGCGCGGTCTGCGAATAGCCTTTACTGTAATCAGCTCCGCCTAGGGCATGATCATGATTACCTTTAATCACAGGGCAGTTGAGCGCTTGTAGGCGTTGGATACAAGCTTGGGGATGCGGGCCGTAGCCGACCACATCACCTAAGACTAAAATATTTTCTAATTGCCGTGCTTGTACAAACTCAAGTACCGCATCAAGTGCCGGTAAGTTAGCATGTATATCTGCAAGTAAGACCCAATAACGTTCTGAATCAGGTGGGATAATATCTGTTTGTTCGGTGTGGGTGTCCGTATCCGTTTGGCTGTCAAAGGTATTTGCCGTTACCTTTTCCTCCGGCTTGTGTGGTGCTTCTAACTCGGCACTGGCGCGCTCAACCATGCCAAGGACATCCATTTTTTGTGCTTTATGATGACCTTGGGACGTTGGTGTTTTTATTGAGCTTGGAGCTTTTAAGGGCGTATAACTAGCTGTCGTATGTCCGTGAGGATTATCTTTAAGCCCAATGAGACCTCGGCGCATCTCACGTAAATCCACCTCACGGGCAGCAGGAACAAAAATATCGTCCAACAATTCGGCTAAGACAGTGAGATAATGTTTGTCTTCGAGGTGTGCCAGCATCGCTTGCTGACAAATTTGTCCAAAACGATAAGGGTATTCCCCTTGTAGCCACGGTAATCTGCGGATATACACGCCAATAATATGCGACAAAGCCACCCAGTCATCGCGGTCATAAATATCATCATCAACGTAATATAATTGTGCTGCCTCATCAAGGGCAAAATTGGATAAGCCCTCATCTAAGCGTTTGCCCGTGCGCCGGGATAATTCAAAATACATATTAAATAATTGTGCAAACACTTTTAAGGCTTGTTCTGGATCCAGCTCATCAACAGGTTTTTCCATGACTTGATGTAGAGGATGCAAGCGCGGCATGATATTAGCGATAATGACCTTGCCATTTTTTTCATGCAGCAAAACCCAGGTCTTTTTCGGATGATAGACCCGCAGTTCCCGTTCTTTTTCCAGCTGCTGTAAAATCCAACGACTAGAAATAGGTGCGGAAAAATTCAAGGCGGTATGGGTTTTTAATATATGGTTTTGATCATAATAGACTTTTGTTTGCGGCCTGCCGGTAAATTGCTCACCGTGTTCCATTGCCGTGACTTGTTGTTGTAATAAAGACAAAACCATTGTCTCGGTGTAGGGCGTGTCTCTCCCCTCAACTTGATCAATAATTTCAACTTTGGCAATGTCTAAATGCATAGTAATTCCTGCTTCATAGATTTTTTATCGCAAACATTCTCAGGTATAAACTGGTTATAATGCCGCTTCTCCCTCTTAACCATAATAATCTGCTGCTTCATGATAACATCACAAACGGGACAATTCAGTCCATCAGGTCAATTGGGTTTATATATTCATATACCTTGGTGTGTGCGTAAATGCCCTTATTGCGATTTTAATTCGCATCAAAGCCCCGACATTTTGCCTGAAGCCGACTATGTGCAAGCTTTAATCAATGATTTTAAGCGGGAATATTCAGGCAATATATCTTCCCCGATTCAGAGTATTTTTATCGGTGGTGGCACGCCAAGTTTATTTTCTGCCAGCGCCATTGAGCGTTTATTATCAGGCATTGCCGCCCATGCTAGCTTCGCTGATAAGATTGAAATCACTTTAGAAGCCAATCCCGGCACGGTTGATAAAGCCCATTTTCGCGGTTATCGGCAAGCGGGCGTGAACCGCTTATCTTTGGGGATTCAAAGTTTTGATAATCAAGCCCTGCAAGCACTGGGGCGTATACACGATAACAAAGCCGCTCTCAGTGCGGTTGATATGGCAAGGGCAGCGGGGTTTGAGCAGCTTAACTTAGATATGATGTATGCCTTACCAGAGCAAAACCTTGAGCAAGCATTGGATGACTTAGCCCAAGCCATTGCTTTAGCCCCGGAACATCTGTCTTGGTATCAATTAACTATCGAGCCAAATACGTGGTTTTTTAAACATCCACCGCCTTGCCCTGATGAGGACGTGGCTTGGGATATGCAGACCGAAGGACAAGCGGCTTTAGCACAAGCGGGGTTTTCACAATATGAAATCTCGGCTTATGCCAAACCTGATTCTCGTTGTCAGCACAACCTCAATTACTGGTTATTTGGCGATTATATCGGCATTGGCGCAGGTGCGCATGGAAAATATACCGACGCAGAAGGACAGGTGTGGCGTTATCAAAAACCCAGACAACCTAAAACCTATTTGCAACAATCTCAGATCAATCGACAAGCTTTAGATGCTAAAGATTTAAAACTTGAGTTTATGCTCAATGCATTACGTTTGCGCGAGGGCTTTGCTTGCGCTTATTATAAAGCTCGTACCGGTTTAGATTTAGACAGCTTGGAGCCGGGTCTGACAGAGGCAAAAGCACGTGCTTGGCTAGAACAAACGCAAGAAGGGATTCATATCAGTGCCACAGGACAGCAATTTTTAAACGATTTATTATTATTATTTTATGAAGACTAAAGACACTACCTTGTATCGTGAATTTTCACTGCCCCCTATTTTTATTGGGGTGATTCAAGGTATTGTTCTAAATATCGCCTTTGTCTATATCGCTCTTAAACTTGGCTTTGCTATCGGCGGCTCGGCGATTGCCGCGATTACCGGTATGGTTTTATTGCGAGTTTTCCACCCCAGCAGCACCTTGCTGGAAAATAATCTCAACCAAACCATTGCCTCAAGTATCAACTCGGTCGGTACGGGTATCACTTTTATCCTCCCTGCCTTATTCCTTATCTCTATTCCCAGCTTTGAGAATATCTTGCCCTTATTAATCGCCGCCATTTGTGGCGCGGTTTTGGGAGTGGTGTTTATTATTCCCTTGCGTAAACAACTCATTGAAATTGATAGATTACGTTTTCCTACTGGCACGGCGGTTGCCAGTGTTTTACGTTCAGGCACGGCAGGTTCAGTACAAGCCAAACGCCTATTTTGGGGTTTGGGTATTGCTATGGTTTGGAATATTATTCTCTTATGCGATTTCTCCACCATTCCCGGTCTGTTAGAACATCAAGAACTCAATATCAGTTTTGGGCTATTGCCCGATTATATGACCCCCTATTTATATTTATCTCTGATGAATTTTGGCGCAGGCTTACTCGCTGGACGGGCGGGTTTACCTTTTTTAGTCGGTGGCTTGATTGCTTGGTGGTTTATTTCTCCAAGCATGGTCTACTTAAGTTGGATTCCCACCGAAGTCAGCAGCACTGAACTGGTTGATTACATTTACGATAAATTACTTAAACCGCTTAGCATTGGGATATTGGTCGGTGCTGCCAGCATTGAAGTTATCCGCAATTTACCGATGTTAAAACTCGCCCTCCAAGCCCTTTATCAAGCCAGCCAAAACCAACACAGCGATAAAGCCTATGAGCTGCCATTGCCATTGGTGGCATTGATTGCTTTTGTCACCGCTTGGGTTTTGTTTTTTAGTATTTATTTCTGGTTAGAATTGAGCTTTGGAGAAGCGATGTTAGCCACCGGTTTAGGTTTATTGTGGATGATGTTGGCGGGTTTGGTTGTTGCCCAATCCACCGGACTGACCGATATATCACCGCTATCGAGCATGACGCTGGTGGCAGCGAGTTTTTTACTGTTTTTGTTCGAGCAGCAAGTCTTATTGATTTTGATGCTAACGCTGGCGGTCAGCGTTGCCATTGGGCAAAGTGCCGATATGATGCAAGACCTAAAAACTGGCTTTCTCATTGGCAGCCGCCCCAAGGTTCAACAATTGGCGCAACTGAGTTTTACATGGCTAGGGGCGCTGGTGTCTTTTATGGTGATTTATTTATTTTGGCACACAGGCACTGTCACCGAGCCAAGCTTTGGTGCGGGGACGGCATTACCCGCGCCCCAAGCCAGTACCATTGCCGAATTGATCAACGCCAGCCAAAATCACAATCTTGATAATGATAAACTCCTGTTTGGCGGTTTAATTGGGGCGGTATTAGCGCTGGCTCCGATTATGGGCTTGGGTATCTTAATTGGTCTGGCGATGTATTTGCCCTTTTCGGTGACGCTGGGCTATGGCTTGGGCTGCTTGAGCCATATCGCCTTAAAACGCCATTTTGGCGATATGTATATCAATAATAAAGTCGTGCCCTTTGCCGCCGGTCTTATTATTGGTGAAGCGCTTATCGGGGTTGCCAATGCGATTTATCAAATTGTTTAAAAAATGCCGTCTCACCCATCTGGTTTGGATAGTGGCGTGTTTATTTGCCTTAATCATTGCCCTAAAACCCGATGCAAGCTTAGTCGAACTGCTACCCGCTTTAATCATTGCTTTGCTGATTTTGCTCGGCTACAAATATCAACAAACTGAAGACAAGGAAGTCGAAAAACAAAAGCAAAAAGATCATTTGCTAACGCAACTGGTTGAGGAAATGCAAGCCTATCAAGAAATTGCCCCGCTGAGTGCAGTGCAACATTGGCTGTTTGATTACATCAGCCGTATTCAAGAAAACCAAGAATTAAAACACGCAACAGCCATGCGCATTGCCAATCATTTGGCGCTAGGAGAGCATTTATTAAACCGTGCTTATTCAGCACAGTTGGATAATTATCCGCAAGCTGCCTATAATGCGCAAATACAAGCTTTAAGTCATTTTCGTCATGCGCTGCATGAGATAACAAATTAATCAATTATCCCTATATATGCTAATGCCTCGCCCTGTTTATTATTTTGCCTACTTATCTTTGCTACTCAATACATTCATGTTTCCTTTTGCCTCAGCAAAAGATGAGTCAAAATCAACAACAGCAACCAACATCACTGAATTGCTTAAACTCGACCTTAAACAACTCAAAAAAGTACGAATTAATTTAGACGAAGTTTTTAATGTTTTTGATGGCTTATTGCAAAAGCAAGCTGTCACACTTGCCTCAGGTTCGCGAGAAGACGCAGGCAGTGCGCCAGCGGTGACCAGCGTCATTACCGCACAAGACTTAGAAGCCACAGGAGCGCGGACGTTAACCGAAGCTTTAGAAGCCGTGCCGGGCTTGAATGTTTCCCGCGATTTTTTCTTTTACACGCCGATTTATTCCATTCGTGGCATTCACACCGCATTTAATCCCCAAGTGTTGGTTATGATCAATGGATTGCCACTAAAAGATGTGCTCGCAGGCAACCCCTCGCCTCGCGGCTTAGATATTCCCGTCTACAAAATCAAAAAAGTTGAAATTATGCGTGGCCCTGGATCGGCTATTCACGGCGCAGATGCCTTGGCTGGCATTATTAATGTCATCACCAAAACCGCCGCTGATATAAAAGGCACGGAAGTTGGCTCTCGGATTGGGAGTTTTGGAGAAAAAGACGTTTGGTTTTTATTTGGCAAACAAAGTAATGAAGCCGATGTCAGCTTAATGCTACGTTATGGCAGTGAAAAAGGCCATAAAGAAATTATCGAAAAAGATTATCAAACCGTCTTAGATCAGCGCTTTAAAACCGATATTTCTCACGCGCCCGGTGCGCCTAGCTTACAGCGCGATAGTTTAGATTTTCGACTCGACTTGAGCTATATCACTGATGACAATGCCGTTTGGCGTTTAGAAATCGCTAACCAATCGGTATTTAATGCTGGGAGTGGCGTTGGTGCAGCACAAGCTCTAGATTACGCTGGGACATCCGATCACCGCATCAGTGACGTGATTGTTAGTTGGGCGCAACCTCACTTTACCTCAGACTGGGGTCTCAAGATACGCGCGGCTTATACTGATAGACTTTGGCTATATAAAAATGTGGAAGTTTACCCACCGGGTGCTATGGGCGGGCAATACCCTAATGGTTTAAATGCCGCTGCCAGTAATTATGAAAAAGATGGGCGCTTAGACATCAGCGCGCTTTATCGCGGTTTTAAGCAACATCAAGTCCGTTTGGGGACGGGCTATTATTATGCTGACCAATATAAAACCACCCGTGAAACCAACTGGTTATTTCCACCCGGCAGCAATATTAAACCCGGTGGTGAATTGCTTGATATTAGCGACACGCCCTTGGTTTATAATCCTGAAAAAATTCGCCAAAGTTATTATGTTTTTGCCCAAGATGCTTGGAAATTTCGTAAAAATTGGGAGCTGACCTTTGGCGCACGTTATGATGACTATTCCGATTTTGGTCGAGCCATTAACTTACGCGGTGCTTTGGTTTGGCAAGTGCGTCCTAACCTCAATGCCAAACTCCTTTATGGTGAAGCTTTTCGTGCCCCTTCATTTCAAGAACTTTATAATGTCTACAACCCAATGGCTTTAGGTAATAAAAATTTAGACGCTGAAAGTATTAAAACTTTAGAGTTGGCTTTTGATTATCGCCCTTATAGTAACCTGCATATAGGCTTAAATATGTACCGTTTTCGATGGGCCAATGCGATTGAATTCGTCAGCCCTAAAGATGTGGGAGACATTGAAAGCACACAAATCGCCCGGACAGCACAAAATTCAAAAGACGATATTCATGGGCATGGGTTTGAAATGGAAATGCGCTTCAAAATCAATGCGCAATCGAGTTTATTATTTAATTATGCCACGCATAAAGTTCAGCAACACCATACAGAACGAGGTAACTATCCTCGGCAAGATGCCTATTTACGCTATGATTGGTCATTTCTACCGAACTGGTATCTCAATGCCCAAGCCAATTGGGTTGCTGATCGTAAACGTCCACGCACCGATCCCAGAGCCAATCTGGCAGATAACAGCACCATCGATCTCACTTTGCGTTATAAAAACCCGCGCAAAAGCGCTTGGAATCTCGCCTTTGGGGTGAAAAACCTCTTTGATAGCGCCGTTTTTGAACCTAGCCCCGGTCCTGATCATCAAGGCGTGCAACGCATCCCTTATGATTTACCCATGGCAGGACGCAGTTATTTTGCTGAATTACGTTATTATTTTTAATCTGCCCATGCCCTTAGGTGCTTATGTTCCCAGACAAGGATATATCTTGTGACTAGGCTATGGTCCAGCGGTTTATATTATTCAAACTTGTTACTCAGTTTAGGGCTGGCCTTAGTCATTGGCTATGCTACCAGTAGCCTAATCTGGCAAATTCAACACCCTTTACATTTACCGAATCAACTCAGCAGCAAGGCATTAATCACAGAGCGTTCTATGCCAAAGCAATACGACTGGTCAGTGCTATTGCAACAACATTGGTTTGGTAAAAAGCCAGAGACAACGGCGCAAACGACAAATAAAGCCAACACAGCGCCTGTGCTTGATCGTAATACCGCACCAGAAACCCGTCTTAAATTAGATTTAAAAGGCACTTTATTTAGTACCAACCCACAACTGGCTACCGCGATTATTGCAGGTCCCGATGGCAAAGCCCGGGTTTATCGTCCCGAACGCACCTTGCCCAGCGGCGTGGTGCTCGATACCGTTCATCCCGATAAAGTGGTATTAAGACGACAACAGGGTCATGATCAACAATATGAAACCTTGAAAATGAAATCGAAGCAGACCTCCCTAGATTCATCGATAAAGAAAACTAACACACCCCCACTAGCGCTAGGCGATATTCGCTCTCAAGTATTAAGAAACCCCAGCGATCTCGGCAAATGGCTACGTCTGAAACCGATGAAAACCCAAGGCAAATTTCAAGGCTATATGATCAGCCCCGGGCGCGACAAGCGCCTGCTGGCACAACTGGATTTAAAAACCGGTGATGTGATTACCCGTATTAACGGGATTGCCCTGACTGGCAATTTACAAAGCCTCGGTGCTCTACAAAAACTACAAACTGCGCGAGAATTACAACTGGACTTAGTCCGCAAAGGCAAACCCTTATCGGTGTCTTTTCGTTTCTAAGCGTTGCCACTTATGCCGACATAAATAAGCACGATAAGGCTTTTTATAAGCACGGTTATATAATGTCCCTGCATTTAAGCCGTATTTTGCAAGTTTTGTGGGTGCTGCTTATAAAAACAGCTAACTATCTGGTGTTACGTAAAGGCTTCACAGCTAAATCTCACTATACAGGCAACAAACCTGAATAATGCGTAACATGAGTAACTATTAGGAGATCGCCAATGATCAAACCTCACGGTTCTGAGACATTAACCCCATTATTCGTTTACGACCAAGAAAAGCATCACGCGCTACAAGCTGAAGCTGAAACCTTGCCAAGTTTATTACTTAGCTCAGCCGCTGCTGCTAATGCGGTCATGTTAGGCGGGGGTTACTTCACCCCTTTAACTGGTTACATGACTGTTGCTGATGCTGTTGGCGTAGCTGACAACATGCACACCGCTGATGGGACTTTCTGGCCCACCCCAGTGCTTAACTTAACCAAAGACGTGAGCGGTATCAAAGACGCGAAACGTATCGCTTTACGTGACCCTAATGTTGAGGGCAACCCCGTCCTTGCGATTCAAGACATCGAATCTATCGAAGAATTTACCGATGAGCAAATGCAAACCATCGCGGAAAAAGTTTATGCCACCACCGATTCCGATCACATTGGTGTTAGCACTTTCTTAAGCCAAGGTAACATTGCTATTTCAGGTCCTATCCAAGTCCTGAACTTCAGCTACTTCCAAACTGACTTCCCAGATACCTTCCGTACCTGCGTTGAAATTCGTAACGAAATTCAAGAACATGGTTGGCAAAAAGTGGTTGCTTTCCAAACCCGTAACCCTATGCATCGTGCGCACGAAGAACTTTGCCACATGGCGAAAAAAGATCTCGGCACCGACGGCATTTTAATTCACATGCTCTTAGGTAAACTGAAAAAAGGCGATATTCCAGCTCACGTCCGTGATGGCGCGATTCGTAAAATGGTTGAAGTTTACTTCGAGCCTAACACCGTCATGATCACAGGCTACGGCTTTGATATGTTATACGCAGGTCCACGCGAAGCGGTATTACACGCGGTCTTCCGTCAAAACTGCGGTTGCACCCACTTCATCGTTGGTCGTGACCACGCTGGCGTTGGCGACTACTACGGCGCGTTTGATGCCCAAACCATCTTCCACGACCAAGTCCCAGAAGGCGCTTTAGAAATTCAAGTTTATGAAGCAGATCACACCGCTTACTCGAAGAAATTGAATAAAGTTGTGATGATGCGCGATGTGCCTGACCACACCAAAGAAGACTTCGTCCTCTTATCTGGCACCAAAGTCCGTGAAATGTTATCTGAAGGTAAAGCACCTCCTCCAGAATTCTCACGTCCTGAAGTTGCACAAATTTTGATGGACTACTATCAAAATGAAGTCGCTGGCAAATAAACGCTAAGCGATTGCACAAAAACCTGACCGATTTCTTATCGGTCAGGTTTTTTTATGCCTGGTTATGAAGAAAACAAGGCATAGGCAATCACAAAAATACCAACCCAAGCCAAAATCCCCACCACAGCCGACAAGCCACTGTCCATATCGTTTTTCTGAGAAAAAGGTTTGACCAGTATAAAGCCAAGCCCTTTAATCGCCATTTCCAGCATTAACTCAACAAATAAATGAACTAGAAATCGCCATACTCCCGATAGCAATTCCGCAAGTAATTCTGCCATAAAATACCTATGGTTGATGACCCAAAATATTTAATAAATGTTGCATATCCTCAGGCAACGGGGCTTGCCAGCTCATCCACTCGCCAGTACTGGGGTGTTCTAAACCAAGGCCATAGGCATGTAAGGCTTGGCGCTTGAACTGTTGTAAATATTGAATCGAGCTTTCATCCAGACCTGAGGGCAAACGTACTTGACGACCATAGGTTTTATCACCAAACAGCGGGTGGCGTAAATGCGCCATATGTACCCGGATTTGATGGGTACGCCCGGTTTCGAGTTTAAGTTCTAAATAACAATGCTTTTCAAAACGGCTAATGACTTTATAATGCGTCACGGCATCGCGCCCGTTATGCACCACCGCCATGCGGGTGCGGTGATGCGGGTCGCGTCCAATCGGGGCATCGACCACACCACCGGCGGTAAATACGCCGTTTGCCACCGCCCGATAAGTGCGCTCAAAGGCGCGGGCTTGTAATTGGGCAACCAAATGCGTGTGCGCAGGTAGTTGCTTGGCAACCACTAATAGACCTGAAGTGTCTTTATCTAAGCGGTGGACGATGCCAGCGCGGGGCAGGTTTATCAATTCGGGCTGATGGTGTAATAGCGCATTGACCATCGTGCCAGTATGATTGCCAGCACCAGGGTGGACAACCAGCCCCACGGGTTTATTGACGATGATAATCGCCTCATCTTCATAGACGATATTTAAAGGGATGTCCTCGGGCTGCCAAGTGCCTTGGGCTTCTTTCGGAATATCCAGCGTAATGCGCTCGCCGCCTTGCATTTTGGTCTTAGCCGGGACATCTGTCGCGCCATTAATGCGAATATTGCCCTGTTTTAACCATTGTTGTAGACGACTACGGGAGTAATCAGGGTATAAACTTGCTAAAATACGATCCAAACGTTGCCCGCGTTCGGATTCAGGAATCGTTTGCGTTTCGTCTAAGTCGCTGGCAATATCGGTACTTGCAGGTAAAATCACGTGTAATCAGCTCAAAGGTGTTTTATGAAATCTTTACGAACCCCCTTTTTCATTCTGGGGCTAAGTATTTGGCTCTCGGCATGTTCTATCTTTCAAAGTCAGGACGAGACCGAGCGTTGGACAGCACAACGTTTGCAAAGCGAAGCAAAAACGGCACTGAATAACGGCGATTTTGAAACCGCGATTCGCTATTATGAAGCATTAGAGGCGCGTTATCCATTAGGACGGGTCGCCCAGCAGGCACAATTGGATATTGCCTATGCCTATTATAAATTTGAAGAACCCGAATCCGCCATTGCCGCTGCTGATCGCTTTATCAAGCTTTACCCCACCCATGCCAATGTCGATTATGCTTATTACCTCAAAGGCTTGGCGAATTTTAACCAAAACATGGGGCTGATTAATCGTTATTTGCCACTGGATTTGACTGAGCGCGACCAAAAAGCCTCCAAAGCATCTTTCAAAGAATTTAACACATTGGTGAGCCGTTTCCCTGAAAGTAAATACGCCAAAGATGCCCGCCAGCGCATGGTTTATTTGCGTAACAACCTCGCCCGCTATGAACTACATGTAGCTGATTTTTATATGCGTCGAGGCGCACATCTTGCCTCAGCACGACGGGCGCAATATGTGATTAAACATTATGATGGCACTGATGCAGTTGCTGATGCCTTGGTGATGATGGTTAAAGCCTATCGCGCTATGGCTTATGAGGATTTGGCCGCTGATGCGCTGAAGGTGTTAAAACTGAATTATCCCGAACACCCTGCCTTGAAACAGTTGCAAAGTTAAATATTCGATGACCTAGCTATCGCGCCCAATAGCTAGGGACTTGCCCAAGAACCCTAAAAAAAGACGACGACATGAGCCATATGCCGATTTTATCTGCCGCCCAACTGATGGAAAATGCAGTTGACAATGAGCGTAGTGATGACTGGGGCGCGCATAATTTTGTAAAACCCTTGGAACGTTTGATTGAGAGTTTAAATGTTGAGGCAAAACTGCACAGCACTGGCGCAGATTTTCTGAATTTGTATTTAGAACGGCTGCTTGGCAACCGTTTGAAATTACAAAACCAGTTTCGTGAACATCCAGAGATTTTACAACAACGGGTCAATGCGCCTTTGATTGTGGTTGGCTTATTTCGCAGTGGCACAACCCTTTTGCATAATTTGCTCAGCCAGTCACCCTCTGGGCGTTTTTTAGCCTTAGCTGAGGCGCTTAGCCCCACGCCTGTACCAGATCCTGAAACATGGGAAAAAGACCCGCGCATCAAAGAAGTGCAAGGTTTTATTCGTAAAGAACTGGCACTGACCAAGGGTTTTTCCGCCGCCCACCACATTAGTGCTTATCGCCCTGCGGAGTGTAGCCGTTTGTTTGAATATAGTTTAATAGCGCATTTATTTGATTTTAGAGCACGGGTTGATAGCTATGCCCATTGGCTTCGCGATCAAGATCTGACTGAATACTACCAATATTATCGTCAGCAATTGCAATATTTAAGCTGGCGCTGGCCGCACAGCCATTGGGTGCTCAAAGCCCCTGCGCATACCTTCCACCTAGATACCTTGCTCGAAGTCTTTCCTGAGGCTAACTTGGTTTATCTCAAACGCGATCCGGTGAAAGTGGTTTCTTCTTGTGCCAGTTTGGCTCAAATTGGCAGACAGCGCTTTAGTGATCAAAATAAACCTGAGGATTTAGGACGTTATTGGCTCGATGTTTTAGCCGAGGGCGACGCGCGTGCTGAGGCGACATACGAGCGTGTCGGCGCGGGCCGGATTTTTAAGGTCAATTATAGTGAATTAATTGATCGCCCCGATGCCTTGGTGGCGAAAATTCACCGCTATTTTGATTATCCGATGCCAGTGGAAATGCTGCAAAAAATCGAACATTATATGCAGCATAATAAACGTGGCAAGCACGGTCGCCATCATTACACCTTGGAGCAATTTGGCTTATCAAAAACCGAGATACAAGAGCGCTTTACCCAAGCTTAAATCAGCACGGTTTTACTTTATTAGAAACTTTGGTAGTCGTGAGCCTGATTGGGATTATCTTGGGATTTATCAGCCTCTCGCCCAATTTGGTCAATACCGACACCCGACTCGCACAAGAGCAACAACGCTTTTACCATTTGTTGGAACTGCTCGCCGATAGAGCGATTTTAGAAAACCAGCCGTATGCGGTGGCCATTTATCAGCAGCAGTATCGTTTTTTTCGTTATCAGCCCGAATCAAGGGAATGGTTAAGTTTGGATGAGGATAAAAGCTTGTACCCACGCCCAATTCCCAGTACCTTTGCTTGGCAGATAGAACAAGACGGGCAAATTCAGCGTTTAGATACTTTACAGCCACAAATTATTTTTTTCCCTGATGGCGAACACAGCGCCTTTAGCGCTCAATTACAAAGCCAAAACGATACTGAGGCAAAGGCACTGAGCATCAAAGGAGATGGCATTGCCTTACAGTTACACTGAACAAGGCTTTAGTTTACTTGAAGTGTTGGTCGCTTTGGCGGTGCTGAGCATTAGCCTAGGGGCGCTGAGCCAAAGTTATCAAGTCGCTATTCATAACAGTGAGCATTTGCGCGATAAAACTTTTGCCCAGTGGGTGGCGCTAAATGAATTAAGCCGTTTACGCTTGCAACAACAAAGCCCACCGTTAGGCACACTGCAAGGAAAAAGCCCGATGGGACACAAAACCTGGTATTGGCAAACCGAAGTATTTGCCACCGATTTTGCGATTCGGCGGATAAAAATCCAAGTCTATCCCGAAAAAACCCGCCAATATGCCATTGTCGTGCTTGATGGCTTTTTATAATCCTGCGCCCATGACACGAATAGCTTCCTCCGTATTTCTTATTTTACTGATGTTACGCAAAGGCTTTCTTTTGTTCCTTAAGGACTCAAAAAACCGCCATTGCTCCACGGTTAAATTTCACTATGCAGACAATAAATTTGAATAATGAAGCAAAAAAACGATAAGTGTGTAATATCAATTATTTTATGGTTTTTTGCCCTGATAGCTTTATCCTTCGGGTTTCGGTTTTTACTCGGCGAGCCATTCTCAGGTGTTGGTTTAATTGATGATTTCAGCCTCTTATGTTTGACCATCAGCCTTTGGAGTTTGAGTCTTTATTTTAATAAAGCCTTGGGTATCATCATGATGCTTTTATGTATGCTTTTTTTTAACAGTATCTATTTATCTAGCAGCCTAACATTTGAATTTTTTCACGATTATATTACCGTTGATTTGATTCAATCCGCCTTATTAGCCGTGGATGCTCAATCTTCAGTGTTGGCGCTATTATCCAAAAAGCAATTGATCCTGCTCTTGCCGAGCTTACTGCTGGTTTTGAGTTTATTTTACCTACCAAAAAAATCAAAAACTTATTTAAACTTGTGTGGCTCTGCGTTGCTCTTGGGAAGTTTTAGTGTCGGCTATGTGGTGTATGCAAAAGCAGAGAGTTTTATTGCCGCTCAAACCAACCCGGTAATGCACTTAGTCTATCAATGGGGCAACCGTGTGTTAGCAACAGAAATCGATATTAATAAACTGGATATGCACAGCTTATTGAACATCCCCAAAACCGCTACATATCCCGATAAGTCTTATCCCTTATTTAAAACCATCCGCACCAGCACAGCGCAAAGTGCTAAATCTGCCAATGTGGTGGTATTTATGATGGAATCTCTTCGAGGTTTGGAGCTTGGTGTTGCTGCAGATGACTCCCTTGCCACACCCAATTTACGCCGCATGGCAACAGAGGGCTTATTTTTCCCCAATATATATTTTTCCAGCACCCAAACCGCCCGCGGGGAAATTGCTAGCCTCTGTTCGGTCTTACCTCATTTCATAGGCGGGCAAATCTATTCTCAATACCCACAATTATCCACCATTTGTCTGCCTGAAATATTAAGCCAACATGGCTATAGCACACATTGGTTTCATGGCTATCGTTTAAATTATTCCAATAATGATGTGTTTTTATCTGCGCATGGCTACCAAGATTTGCACGGCATGAAAAAAATGCTTAAAGCTGGCTATAGCGAAAAGGTTGGCTGGGGCATTTCAGATGCTGATGTTTTAAACTATGGCTTGGAAATATTGGATAAACAAACTACGCCTTTTTTTGCTGAGTTTTTAACTTTATCCAATCATCATCCCTTTGATAATGATTTTGGCATTGAATTTCCCCATGCAGAGCAGTTTCAAGATGAAGAACCCATGTATCAAAACTACCTCAAAGGAATGCATTATACCGATCATACGATTAATGCTTTTATTGAAAAATCTCGGCATAAACCTTGGTTTGACAACACTATCTTTGTTTTTGTTGGCGATCACGGAATTAATCTTTTCCCGAACAAAGCTAATACAAAACCCACCACTGACATCGAAAAGCGTGAAATATATTTTCGCTCAGGCTTAATCATTTGGTCACCAAAACAACTGCAAGCCAAAACCTATCAAACACTGGGCAGTCAAATTGATATAGCCCCAACCATCATGGACTTGCTACAAATAACGCCTTATCAAAATACCTTTGCTGGCGTGAGCTTACTTAGCGATTTAGATAATCAACAGCGTTTTGCCATTATGCTCAATGACAATATTTGGAATTTCAGACAAGGCAATACGTATTGCTATGCTCTGGGGCAATCATGCTATGAAGAAATGTTCCCACGTTGCCCCCCCAATGTGAAACCGGAATTTAAAGGGCACACCTGCTTTAGTACGGATGAGGATTTACTCAGCAAACCGATTGAAGAAATAAAACTACACCCCGTGGATTTTGATGTTGAAATACGTTTATTAAACAAAGCAAATACGATGTTAAAAGTAAATAATTTTTTGTTAAAAAACAATTTATTTTCTCCGCAATAGGGCAAGCTTATGATTCATGTCGTGATTGGTACTAAAGCCCAACTGATTAAAATGGCTCCTTTGCTATACCATTTTGATCAAGCAGGAATCGAGTATAACTATATTTCCACTGGGCAACACAAAGACACCATTGCTGATATTTTAGCTAATTTTTCTCTAAAATCACCCGATTATCACATTTATCAAGGCAAAGACATCACCTCGATTGTGCAAATGGGACTATGGATGCTTAAAAGCCTTTGGCATGTGCTGAAATATCGTCGCAAGGTCTTTGCTGGGGATAAAAACGGTATTGTCCTTGTCCATGGCGATACCTTCTCAACCTTGCTCGGGGCTTTGATGGCTAAAATTGGCGGGCTAAAAGTCGGGCATGTGGAATCGGGTTTGCGCTCTTTTAAGCTGTTTCACCCCTTTCCAGAAGAAATTACCCGTATCCTAACTTTTTGGCTCAGTGATTATTTTTTTTGCTCTGGCGCATGGGCAATGGATAATGTGGCTAAATTTTCTGGGACAAAAATCAACACGGAAGCCAATACTTTATACGATGCGCTCAACATCGCCCTACCTGCGATAAAACAACAAACCGAAGTCGAGATACCCACGCGCCCATATGCTATCATCACTTTGCACCGCTATGAAAATATCTACAATGAAAGCACCTTACTCCGAGTGGTTGAACAGGTCGAAACCATTGCTAAGCGCCATTATTTATTATTTATTTTGCACAAACCCACCGAACAACGCTTACGCAAATTTAAGCTGTTTGAGCGCCTTAAAAATAATCCACAGATTGAATTACGCCAACGTTATGATTATTTCCAATTCTTAAGACTGATTTTAGATGCGGATTTTCTAGTCAGCGATGGCGGCAGCAATCAAGAAGAATGTTTTTATCTGGGTAAACCGATTTTATTGCTCCGTAAAGCCACCGAACGCCACGAAGGTTTGGGCAAAAACTGCGTTTTAAGTAAATATCAGCCTGAAGTCATTGAGCAGTTTATTACCCATGTTGATGAGTATCGTTTTTCACCACAACAACTCAAAAAATCTCCCTGCCAAGTCATCCTCAAACATACCCGCGAGTTTAGCCAAGTCGATGCTTAAACAAGCACAGTTAAAGTCTTTGTTATCATGGTTACGGCAAATTTTTACCCCGTTGGCATTGGTTTTTTTAATTTATATAGCATGGCATAGCCAAGAGAGCTTGAGCTTCATTTTTTCTAAAGCGCAGCTTGGCTATTTACTGTTAGCGGTGCTGTTCGTCATGCTCTACCATTGCACTGTACCGGTAGCAACGGCATACATATTAAAAGCCGCAGGCATTCAACTCCCTTACGCTTTGCTTGGTCATATTTATATCAAACGTCTCATCACCCGCTATATTCCCGGCGGTATTTGGCATATGGTCAGCCGTGCCAGTGACTTACATCAACAAGGTTTAACAAAAACACAATTAGGCATTATGATGTTATTAGAAAGCTTTTTTGGTGCTAGCCTCAGCTTAAGCATGGGTGGGGTGGGGATACTGTATATAAAGGGACTGGACTTTTTTTTAAGCCCTTGGATTGTGCTGATATTGATTGCCAATGCCCTTGCTTTATGGCTAATGCCTTATGTGCTTAAACGCTTTATACTCAAAAATGAGAGCAATTTTGAACAGCGCTACTATTGGCAAGCTGTGGCGGTTTATATTCCTATTTTTTTATTAATTAGTTTGGCTTTTGTGTGCTATTTATCAGCGTTTGCTTTTTCAGATAATATCGGCGATTTAATAGAATATGGCAGCATTTTTTTATTTTCTATTGGAGTCGGCTTAGTTACCCCATTTGCACCGCAAGGCTTAGGGGTTTTTGAATGGGTTTCTGGCAGTTTATTAAATTTGCCTATTGCCATTGGTAGCGCTATTGTCTTAATCGCAGGCTTTCGAGCCGTACTTTTTTTAGCCGATGTTAGCTTATGGTTATTGCAACGTCTATTAACGAAACCGTAGCGACGTAGCACTGCTATGTCTCTTAAAAACTAAATCAGCCCAACACTTTTCAAAAATATCAGACCAACGCCAATGGGGGTGACATAATGGATTAAAAATGACCAAGTGCGGTAAGTGACGCAGCCCTCTGGAAGGTTAAATTCTTTGCTGACAATCGCGCTGGGCAAAACCCAAGCGGCAAATAAAGCCATCGCCAAGCCACCGAGCGGCAGCATCACATTGGAAGTCATATAATCGAGAATGCCAAAAATATTTTGTTGTGCGAGTTTAAACTCGCCCAAAAAACTCAAGGGATGAAAGCTCTCTAAAACATTAAATGATAAGACATTGAGCAGCCCCACCAGCCAGATAATCCCACCACTAAGCCAAACCGCATTTGGGCGGCTAAAGCGTTTACTTTCAACTAACCAAGCGACCACAGGTTCAAGCAGTGAAAAAGCGGATGTCCATGCGGCAAACACCAGTAAGACAAAAAACAGCGTGCCAAAAATTACACCGCCGCCCATATTACCAAAGGCAATCGGCAAAGTGACAAACACAAGCCCAGGACCCGCACCAATGTCCAGCCCGTAGGAAAACACAATTGGGAAAATCGCTAAGCCGGCTAAAATAGCCACCAAGGTATCGGCAATCACAATGCTGATGGTCGCCTCGCCAATCGAACTTTCTTTAGGCAAATACGCACCGTAAACCATGATTGAACCCATGCCCAAACTCAAGGAGAAAAATGCCAGCCCCAAGGCACTGAGGATGCCTTCTAAATTAAAAATGGTTTGTCCATCGGCATTTTGCGTATACAACAGAGCGTCAAAATCAGGGTTGAATAAGAAACTTAAGGCGCGCCCGAATTGGTCGGTTGCCACATAGGCATAGCCGACCAATGCCAATAACAGCAAAAATAAACCGGGTAATAGGATGCTAATCGCCCGCTCTAAACCTTTTTCCATACCTCGGGCGATGACAAGCATGGTCATGAGCATAAAGATGCTATGCCAGAGGATTAAGCGCCACGGGTCAGCGATTAATGCGCCGAATAATTCACTAGAACCTTCGGCATCAATGCCTGTGAATGTGCCCGTTGCCATCATCGGAATATAGGCTAGCGCCCAGCCCGCGATGACACTGTAAAAGGACAAAATCATCACCCCAGCGAGCAAGCCTGACCAGCCAATAGTCGTCCACAAAGGACTGGCTTTGGCGATGCCAACCAATTTACGCATGGAGTTAATCGGACTTAAACCGCCTTTGCGCCCGAGCATGATTTCGGTCATCATCACTGGCACGCCTAATAAAAGGATGCAGGCAAGATACAAAAGCACAAACGCACCGCCACCATTTTCACCGGTGATGTAAGGAAATTTCCAAATATTGCCCAAACCGACTGCCGAGCCGGTGGCTGCCATAATAAACAACCATTGAGAAGACCAGTTTTTGTGTTTAATATCAGGAACTGTGTGTGCCACTGTCTTAATCCGCTAAATTATCTGAAAATCCGCTGATGCTCTCGCTGAGGAAACGCTCAGTTTTACGTCCTGCACCGCCCAGCCCTTTGAGTTCAAGTTGTAAAAATAGCCCGTTAGAATAATCGCCCTCGGCATTATTTAAGTAACGTCGTGCCACCAAGCGCCCAGCCCAGCAACAACTTTCATAACCCAAGCCGATGAAGGTTTCTAAACTGGTGTTATGTTTGAGGGAATAATTCCAGCGCCCGGCGATTTGCCAGCGGTCTTTCAGCGGCCAATACCAAGAGACATCGGTTTGTTTTAGAGAGTTATCGCGGTTACGGTAAGAGACGTTGATCAGGTGTTTGTCATCACCACGATAGCGGATATGAGAAATCCCTTGCTGGACTTCGGTGTCTTCATGATCCCATTGAACCGTTTGTGCCACACTTAAGTTTTTAGTGATTTTGGCATCAACCTCGGCAATGATATGCGAGCGATTGCTATCGGTGGGCAAGGTTTCGTTATCGATGCTTACTTGTCGGTCTTCAAAATAGTACACCTGTCCGATGCTTAAACGTAGCGCTTCAGTGCCTGTGTCTTGTGCCATCAAGCGGCTGGTTAAAGCCAGTGCGAGGCGGTTTTCATCGCCAATGCGATCCGCGCCGTTATAGCGGTTGGGGCGGAAAATTCCGGCAAAGGAAAAATCATAAGCGGCGCTGTCATAAATCGGCAATTGGTTTTGTTGTCGATAAGGCGTATTGACATAATAAAGCCGTGGCTCTAGGGTTTGGGTAAATTGTTTTGAACCCAGCCAATTTAAGTCCATAGAACGCTCAAAGAACAGCCCCATATCAACGCTTAAAGTCGGGATAGAGCGCGATTCGTTGTCGCGGTTATCGGTGCGGTATTGGGTATAACGCCACGCGGCTTTGGGAACGATAAAGCCCGCTGCCCAGCGTTGCGGATAAGCAATCTCGCCAAGGACATCAAAGCGTTGTCCGGTCGGGTCGCTGGGGTCGCCGATGTCGCGGTCAAAATGCACATATTCCGTGCGTAAATGATAATGCAGTTTTTGATGGCGCTCGGGCAATTGGGTGTTGAATAAAATTTGCGGCAAGCGCTGATAAGGACGCGCTTTTGGATTGACACTCAAGGTTTGGAAACGTTGGGCACGGGCAAGTAAATAATAGCCAGGACCGCGATGAATCAAATCTGCCCGTTGTTCTAAATGGGTAGTACTGGAGATGTCTAAATTCGAGCCTAAGTCTTCAAAATAACGATCATCGGAGACTTCGTTATAAAAAACATTTAAGCCTAAGCCCGTATATAAACGGCTTTGGTGTTGGATTTTGAGTAAATGGCGGTTTTCATCACGGACGCGATCTGAGGGCAGATAAGACCAGTTGACTTCACCGCGATGGTCCTCAAATAAATAACGCAATTCGGTGGTCAAAGACACACCACGACGGCTCATCAACCGTGGGGTTAAGGTCATATCGTAATTAGGGGCTAAATTCCAATAATAGGGTAAGCTCAAATCAAAACCGAGGGCGTTAGAATTACCGACTTTGGGAATCAACAAACCGGATTTACGTTTATTGCTGAGCGGAAAGCTCATATAAGGCGCATAAAAAATCGGGGTGTCACGGATATAAAAGGTCATATCCCGCGCCTCGCCCATCTCGGTTTCAAAATCGAGTTCGATATTTTTGCCTTCCAAACGCCAATCGGGTTTTTCTAGATCGCAGCCGGTATAAACACTGTCTTTGAGGCTTAAGCTTTTTTCATCTTTGCGAATAATACTTCCAGCCGTGCCTTGGGCTTGGCGCTCGCGTAGCCAATAATGGGTATCGGTGATAATCCCGGTTTTATCGTTTTTCAGGTGAACTTGTTGTCCTTTGGCGACATAGCTCGGCGTCCAAAAGCTGACAGCGCCAGCTGCATCAATGCGCCCGCTGTTGCTATCGTAGGTTAAATTTTCCGCTTTTAGGGTTCGCGTTGCGTCTTTGAGTAAGACATCGCCTTGGAAGGTATAGCGAGTGAGGCTGTCAGCTTGGTTTTCAGGGTTGGCGGGTAAAACTTGAATGGTGGCATCATCGGCATCGAGCTTGAATGTGCCCGCAGCGACGGTTTCGTCGATATTAGGCACAGCAGGAATGCGACTCTCTAAAGTTTGACATTGCTCGGCGAGAACAGGCATCCCGCAACTGCAAAGACAGACACCGAAAAAAGATTTTACCCAGTTATTCATTACTGCGCCTCCGCCTCGTTGTCGTCATTCGCCGCTTCTAATTTGGCTTGTTCTAGTTCAAATTCACGGCGGAATAGCTCGTTAATCATTTGCATTCGCTGTTGGTATTTCTGAACATATTGACTGTTATCTGCTTCTGGTCTGATAATCTGAGGAATAATAAATAAGACTAATTCCGTTCGTACCACTTGATCATCACGGCTACTAAATGCAGAACCAACAACAGGCACATCACTTAACCAAGGCAAACCCTCTTTATTATAGTTAGATCGGGTTTGAATTAAACCGCCGATGACAATCGCTTGTTGATCTCTGACAACCAAAGAAGTTTCAATAATTCGTTCAGAAAAAGAAGGTAAATTATTACGTTCTGCCCCCAGTTGTGATACTTCTTGAGAAATTTCCATGTTGACAAAACCATCCTGATTAATCTGTGGTTTAACTTTAAGGATAACCCCAGCTTTTCTATAGGTTACCTCGTTAGAAGTTGTTAAACCGGTATTGGTCGCTGTCGTTAAACTGGTTTGAGTTTGATTAACGCGTGTAATCGTTGGTTCATCTGTGCCGACATTAATAGACGCTTCTTGATTGTCCCTGACTAAAATAGAAGGTCGAGAAAGTAATTCAACATGACCATTGGAATTTAAGGCATTGAGCACAGATGTGATACGACTGCCAACTTGACCTATGATTAAACCGTTATTACCATCGGAACGTGTAATACTGGTTGCACTACGACTGGCAGCACCAGGCACACTAAAATCTACACCAATAAAACTACGATCTCCTAATAAAACATTCCAATCGATCCCAAATTGAAAATTTTCAGTGAGTTCCACTTCGGCAACAATGACATTGATCATGACTTCTTTCGGGACGGTGTCTAACAGCACAATGGTTTGCAGAAGTTGACGATAATCTTTAGGTGTCGCACGAACCAGTAAACTATTGGTATCCTCATCCGAGACAATGGTGACTTCTAGGGCGGCAGAAATGCCTTTTTGTCCAACACTGCTTGCGCTAGTATCGGTTTTTGTGCTGGTTTTAGTCTTGTTGCCAGTTTTTTGAATCGGGGATTTTTGGGTGATTTTTTTCTTTTTCTCTGGCTCGTCTTTGTCTTTTTCTTGTTTAAACACTTCGTTTAGCGTGGTTGCCAAGTTGCCCGCTTTGAGGTTACGGACTTTATAAATAAAGACTTGCTCGCCTCCCGCTTCGTTTTCCTCGTCCAAAATACTGATCCAGCGCTTCACCTCAGTAAAACCCCGTTGTGGGGGAGCGACGACTAAAATGGCATTGAGGCGCTCAAGGGCAATGAGTTTATAAGAGGGGTTTTTGCCCTCAACGGCTTTGAGAATATTCTCTAGGTCTTTTTTCACATTTTGGGCTTTGACATTGTGAAGACGGAATAAACGAATGCCCCGATGAACAAAGGGATCGGCATCAATTAAAGATAATAAATGGTTGATGCGGGCAAGGTGGTCGGGGCTGGCGGTGATGCCGATCACATTCAAGGTCGGCAAGCTGATTAAACGCCCTTGTGGCTCCACCATTGGTTTGAGCGCGGCAACCCCGGCTTCTAAATTGATATAACGCAGCGGCGTGACTTGGAACACTTCGGTGGCATCTTTTTGGGTTTTACCATGACGATGACTGAAGCTACTGGGTAAACCGGCTTTATTCATTTTTTTGAAATGATAGACATTGCCGCGTTTTTCCATGTTGATATTGTTGGAATAAAGGAACAACTGCAACAAAGGCCAGACATCACGCTCGGTGAGTTTTTTATCTGGCGGCGTGCGCATGGTAACTTTGCCCTTGACATTGGGGTCAATCACCGTGGTTAAGCCCATATAATCACTTAACTCTTCAATCACTAAACGGATATTGGCTTGCTCATAGGAAAGGGCAATATCAGCATCAGCTTTGAGTTTCGGGCTTTTGTCTTCGACGCTATTAAAGCGTGGCAGGCTGCCTGAATTTTCAATATCTTGAGGTGGAATAGTTGGGGCTAAGGCTTCGGTATTGTCATTGAGGCTATCCAATAAATCTTGTTGGCTGCTATTTTCTTGAAAATGCTCAGTGACTAAATCCAACACATTAGGGACTTTATCTGATTTTTTTGGCGGTGGCGTACAAGCCAATAAGCTTACAGAGCAAGCGAACAAAATTGACAAACGCCACGGGGAATAAAACATAATAAAACGTGTTCCTGCGATGCTAAACGTGAGTATTAAAACCCACCGATAAGATCTTTTTTCAGATCCGCTAAGGCTTCCAATCCAACTGAAATACGAATTAAACCATCACTGATGCCAGCGGCTGCGCGTTGTTCTGGGCTTAAACGGCTATGTGTGGTTGTTGCTGGATGGGTAATAGTGGTCTTGCTGTCGCCTAAATTGGCGGTAATCGACATTAAACGGGTTTGGTCTATCAAACGCCACGCGGCTTCTTTTCCGCCTTTGAGTTCAAAGGATAATAAACCGCCTGCGCCGCGTTGTTGGCGTTGAGCCAAGGCATATTGTGGATGGTCTTCTAAACCCAAATAATACACTTTGGTGACATTATCTTGCGCTTGCAGCCAAGTTGCTAAGCCTTGAGCGTTGTTATTATGCGCTTGCATCCGTATTGGCAAGGTTTCTAAACCTTTGAGCAGCACCCAAGCATTGAAGGCGCTTAGAGTTGGCCCAGCACTGCGCAATACCGCGTATACCGGTTCCATCATTTTTTCAGAACCCAGCGCTGCGCCGCCCAAGGTGCGCCCTTGTCCGTCGATGTATTTGGTCGCTGAATGGACAACAATATCTGCGCCCAGCGCTAAAGGCTGCTGAAAAATCGGCGTAGAGAAACAATTATCTACTACCAGCAAACAGTCATGCTTGTGGGCAACTTTAGCAACAGCGCTAATATCGGCAATTTGGCATAAGGGATTGGAGGGAGATTCTAAGAAAAACAGCTTGGTATTGTTTTTAACGGCTTTTTCCCAAGCATCCGTATCATCAAGGGCAACAAAATCGGTTTGAATATCAAAACGACTGAGAATTTTTTCAAACAAGACCACGGTCGTGCCAAAAATACTCTGAGAAGCAACGATGTGATCGCCTGCATTCAAGTGCCCCATACACACCGACAAAATAGCCGACATGCCAGAAGCTGTCGCCACGCATTGTTCTGCATTTTCAAGCGCAGCTAAGCGTTGTTGAAAGGTATTAACGGTAGGGTTAGTAAAGCGGGAGTAAACATTGCCAGGGACATCGCCAGAAAAGCGGGCAGCGGCTTCGGCTGCACTACCAAAGACATAACTTGAAGTCATGTATAAGGCTTCACTATGTTCGTTTTCTTGGCTACGGACTTGCCCTGCACGGACAGCACGACTGGCTAGTTCAAACTCATCCCACATTCAAAAGCTCCTAGGATCGTTGTATTTTGGAAAGTTCGGCAGCGGCTTGCTTATTGGCTTGACGTAATTCGCGAATATGGTAACGCAAACGTAAGCGCTGCCAAGTGCCTGCCAACCAACCTAAAATAACACCTGCACTGAGACACGCGACCAGTAAAACCGCCAGTGGCAGATTAAAAACCCCCAAGACATAATGGAATTGGACTATTTGAGGATTGTACAGCGCAAAGATAGCACCGGTTAAGAATAATAACACGGCGCTAAGTCCAGTCAAAAAACGACGCATCAGCTATTGCTTTGGTTCACTCGCTCGCGTAATTCTTTCCCTGGTTTGAAATGAGGGACATATTTAGACTCTAATGGCACTGAATCACCAGTTTTTGGGTTACGTCCCATACGAGCTGGACGATGGTGTAGAGAAAAACTCCCAAAACCACGGATTTCAATGCGCTCACCGCGTTCGAGTGAAGCGGTCATTTGTTCTAAAATAGTTTTAACCACAGCATCCACATCTTTAGGATTGAGTTGGGAATGCGGTTGTTTTTGCAGAATAAGATCAATTAATTCTGAACGGGTCATAGACAGCACCTGCGTAATAGCCCCGCCGTACTCAAATTAGCTTGGGTACAAAACGAATAAACAAAGCTCAGGGCTTTGTTTACTCGTATGCGGGTCGATAAACGACAACCACAGATAGTCAAACTATCTGTGGTTTTGACATCACATCAACAAGGGGTTAGCTATTATCGCCGCCCATTTGTTCTTTAAATATGTCACCAAAGGTGGTACCAGCACTGGTGCTACTACCATCACGACGGCTATAGTTTTTGATAGCTGCCGCTTCTTCATCAGATTCTTTGGCACGTAATGACAGAGAAATGATGCGTTTTTTACGGTCAACACCGATAAATTTAGCGTCGAGTTCGTCGCCAATCTTTAAGACTTCGCGTGCATCTTCAACCCGTTCACGAGCCAATTCAGACACACGTAAGTAACCGGTAACGTTTTCATTCAAGCGAATGATAGCGCCTTTGGCATCAACATCTTCAACCACACCTTTAACGAGCTGACCTTTAGGATTGTCGTTAAGGTATTGGGCAAAGGGATCTTGATCCAGTTGTTTAATACCTAAAGAGATACGTTCGCGTTCAGCATCAACTGCCAAGACAACCGCTTCAACTTCGTCACCTTTTTTGTACTGACGTACCGCTTCTTCGCCAGCTAAGTGCCATGCGATGTCAGAGAGGTGAACCAAACCGTCGATACCACCATCTAAACCGATGAAGATACCGAAGTCAGTGATAGATTTGATGCTGCCTTTAACTTGGTCATTTTTGTTATGGGTCGCTGCAAATTCATCCCAAGGATTGGTATGACATTGTTTGATACCCAAAGAAATGCGGCGGCGTTCTTCGTTGATGTCCAGAACCATGACTTCAACATCATCACCCACTTGTACCACTTTAGATGGGTGAATGTTTTTGTTGGTCCAATCCATTTCAGAGACGTGAACTAAGCCTTCAACACCTTCTTCGATTTCGACAAAGCAACCGTAGTCAGCGAGGTTGGTGACTTTACCAAATAAGCGCGAGCTTTCTGGGTAACGGCGAGCAATATTTTGCCAAGGATCTTCGCCCAATTGTTTCAGACCTAAGGATACGCGGGTACGTTCACGGTCAAATTTAAGGACTTTAACTTCGATTTCATCACCAACGTTAACCACTTCGTTAGGATGTTTAACCCGGCGCCAAGCCATATCAGTGATGTGTAATAGACCGTCAACACCGCCAAGGTCAACGAATGCACCGTAGTCGGTGAGGTTTTTAACCACACCTTTGAGTTGTTGACCTTCTTGCATAGATTCAAGCAAGGCACTACGTTCTGCGTCGTTGATTTTCTCAACCACAGCACGGCGAGAAACCACTACGTTATTACGACGTTGGTCAAGTTTGATAACTTTGAATTCGAGTTCTTGGTTTTCGAGATAGGTGGTGTCACGGATAGGACGAACATCAACCAAAGAACCAGGTAAGAAAGCACGGACATCGTTAACGTTGACGGTAAAGCCGCCTTTAACTTTGTCGGTAATCATACCCATAATGGTTTGTTCTTTCTCAAACGCATCTTCAAGGACTTGCCATGCAGCAGCACGCTTGGCTTTTTCACGAGAAAGAACGGTTTCACCGAAGCCATTTTCAACAGCATCTAAAGCGACATCAACACTGTCACCTAGGGCGATTTCTAAATCACCATTTTTGCTATGAAATTGTTCGATTGGAATCACGCCCTCAGATTTGAGACCGGCGTTAACGATAACGACATCGGCGCGGATTTCCATAACCTCAGCCTTAATAAGGCTACCAGGTTGCATGTTTAATTGTTGCTGACTTTGTTCAAAAAGTTCTGCGAAGCTTTCGCTCATTAAAAAACCCCTGATTTATCCCCCAATTTAAGGAATAAATCCTGATATGTTGTACCGCATAATGCGGGTAATGGTTAAAAAAACACAAGCCCTTTGGGGATTGTGTCAAAGTAAATAGTTATGATGTAGCAATTAGCACATGACAACTGAAGTTTAATCTTGAACTCTAAAAGCCGCAGGTAAAGCTTGCCAGACGCAATCGAAGACTTCATCAACGCTCAAAAGACTGGTATCTATGCACTTTGCATCACTGGCAGCTAGCAAAGGGGCAACCTTTCTTTCTGAGTCGCGCTTATCCCGTTCAATTAAAGTTTGTTCAAGGTCGGCAAGGTTAGCATTGTTCCCTTTTTGTTTCAACTGTTTATAGCGTCTTTTTGCACGGGCTGTGGCATTCGCTGTGAGAAAAAACTTAGCTGGGGCATCGGCAAACACCACGGTTCCCATATCTCGGCCGTCAGCAACTAAACCTGGGGACTGATAAGCATCTTGTTGATATTGCAGCAAAGCCGCTCGGACTTTGGGAAAAATTGCGACTTTAGAGGCAAGGTTTGCGGTTTCTTCTAAGCGTAATGCTTGCGTGACATCCTCACCTTTTAAATAAACTTTTACGCCATCCTCTTCAGGGCGAAAATCAACATCTAAATGACTGGCCATTTCGCTTAATGCCGCCTCGTTATCGAACTCAAGCGCATTTTGTTGTGCTGCTAATGCCAAAACACGGTATAAAGCCCCACTGTCTAATAAATGCCAGCCCAATTTTTTTGCCAACAGCATAGCAATCGTGCCTTTGCCAACACCACTACTGCCATCTAAAGTAATAATTGTTTTCATAGCCAATATCCATTTTGATTTTCTGCGATCCTAACACCAACACAGCCTTGATTGAACCGAAAAAATTTTAGATTAATTGCTAAATTATATCTAAATCTGTAGAATAGTTGGGTTTAGGTGGTTGTAATAACCCCCTCCTTGCTTTATCGCAAACGGATAAGGCTGTTAAACCGTAAGGAGTTTCATTTAAATGAACCATTATGAAGTGGTATTTTTAATTCACCCCGATCAAAGCGAACAAGTACCTGCTATGCTCGAGCGCTATCAAGGTATGATTACCGGTGCTGAAGGGACTATTCATCGCTTGGAAGACTGGGGTCGTCGTCAATTGGCTTACCCAATTAACAAAATTCATAAAGCCCATTATATTCTGATGAATATCGAGTGTAATACTGAAACCTTGGATGAATTGACTAACAGTTTCCGTTTCAACGATGCGGTAATTCGTAACATGGTCATCAAATGCAAAGGCGCTATCACCGACCCATCTCCTATGATGCGTAGTGAAAGCGAAGAAAAAGCCGCTGCTGCTGAATAAGCCCTGATCCTCACAACTATAATAGAGTTAACGTATTATGTCTCGTTTTTTCCGTCGTAAAAAATATTGCCGTTTCAGTGCTGAGAAAATGCTGGAAATCGATTACAAAGACCTCGAAATCTTAAAAGGCTATGTGACCGAAACTGGTAAAATTGTCCCAAGTCGTGTGACTGGAACCCGTTCTAAATACCAACGTCAATTAGCCACCGCTATCAAGCGCGCACGTTATATCGCTTTATTGCCTTATTCTGACGCTCACGAACATTAAGCACAGGCTTTTTTGATTTTTAGGAACACTTGTCATGGAATTAATTTTATTAGAACGCGTCAAAAATCTTGGCGACTTAGGTGACAAAGTCACCGTGCGTCCAGGTTATGGTCGTAACTTCTTATTACCTCAAGGTAAAGCCGTCCCTGTCACCGACGAGAACTTGGCTGACTTCGAGAGCCGTCGTGCGGAACTCGAACGCAAACAAGCGGACAAATTGGCAGCGGCACAAGCCCGTGCTGAACAGTTAAGCGAAGCAGTGTTGATTATCGCTCGTAAAGCGGGCACTGAAGGTAAACTCTTTGGTTCTGTTAATGCAGCGGACATCTCAGATGCCGCTGACATTCTCGGTATCCAATTGAGCAAAGCTGAAATTCGTTTACCACACGGTCCTTTACGTATGGTTGATGATTACGAAGTCGGTGTACACTTGCATACCGATGTTGACACCGTGGTTAAAGTACACGTTGTTGCTGAAGAAGAAGACGAAGAATAAGCTCAGCTTAAAGCTACGTCTTTGCAATTAAACTGCCTTTAAACGTCCTCAGTTCTTGATAAGTGCTGGGGACGTTTTGTTTTGGGAGTCCTATCATGTCGAAATCAAGTTCTGTTAAAGCGGGCGTTGCCCAACGTGGGGCTGCTAAAACTGCCCGCATTCCAATTAAAATTGAACGCTCAACAACACTGTTGCGCAAACCAAGCTGGATCCGCACCCGCTTAGGTAACTCTCAAGCAATTCAAGCGCTCAAAGCTAAAATTAAACACCAGCGTTTACATACCGTCTGCGAAGAAGCCCAATGCCCAAATTTAGGTGAATGCTTTAGTAGTGGCACAGCGACTTTTATGATCATGGGCGAAGTCTGCACCCGACGCTGTCCTTTTTGTGATGTTGCTCACGGTTTGCCTGAGCCATTAGACACGCAAGAGCCACACAAACTTGCCGAAACCATCTTAGAAATGGGCTTAAAATATATCGTTTTAACTTCGGTGGACAGAGATGATTTACGTGATGGCGGCGCTGCCCATTTTGCCGCTTGTATTGCCGAAATTCGTCGCCAAGTGCCCAATATCAATATCGAAGTTCTGACCCCAGATTTTCGTGGACGCTTAGAAAAAGCCCTTGATGCCCTCGCGGTTTCTTTGCCAGATGTATTTAATCACAATCTGGAGACCGTGCCACGCTTATACAAAGCCGTGCGCCCAGGGGCTGATTATGCTTGGTCTTTGAAGCTCATCAAAGACTTTAAGGCGGCGCACCCACAGATTCCAACTAAATCCGGTTTAATGTTAGGTTTGGGTGAAAAAATGGAAGAAGTGATTGAGGTGCTTAAAGACTTACGCGCCCACGATTGTGACCGCCTAACCCTCGGGCAATATTTACAGCCCAGCCGCGATCACTTGTCTGTCGAGCGCTATGTCACCCCGGATGAATTTAAACAATTAGGCAAAATTGCCGAGGATTTAGGCTTTAGCCACGTCGCTTCAGCCCCCTTGGTACGCTCCTCTTATCATGCCGAAAAACAACATACAGGAGAACAACTCGAATCTTGAGCAGCTAAGATCCATTAATATAGGATGGGATTGGTTTCATTTTTACGTGAATATTTATAGCAAAACGGCTATTGCTTTATTATTGGGTGGGGAACCCTAAGATAGTGCTAGCCTTAAATAAAAAGCCAGAATAAAAGCAAGGGGGCAGTATCTTGCCCCCCGAAAGATTTAGAGCAGTGGCACTAACATCAGTGCAACAATGTTCATAATCTTAATTAATGGGTTAATCGCAGGACCTGCGGTGTCTTTGTATGGATCGCCGACGGTATCGCCAGTAACTGCGGCTTTATGGGTTTCTGAACCCTTGCCACCAAAGTTACCATCTTCGACATATTTTTTCGCATTATCCCAAGCACCACCACCGGTGGTCATGGAAACCGCAACAAAGATACCGGTCACAATTGAGCCAACTAACAAGCCACCTAAGGCTTCAGCACCGAGCAGTAAGCCGACGGCAACAGGAACAAACACAGGTAGCAGTGATGGGACGATCATTTCTTTAATCGCCGCTTTAGTCAGCATATCCACAGCCACCCCGTATTGAGGTTTTTCTGTGCCTTTCATGATGCCTGGGATTTCTTTGAATTGGCGACGGACTTCAACTACCACGGAGCCTGCAGCACGACCGACCGCTTCCATTGCCATTGCACCGAAGAGGTAAGGCACGAGACCACCGATAAACAGACCAATTAAGACCATGTGATTGTTTAAGGCGAAGTTGTAAACAACATCAGGGTTGTAGTGATGTAAGCTATGGGTGTAGTCAGCAAATAAAACTAACGCTGCAAGACCCGCTGAGCCAATCGCATAGCCTTTGGTGACCGCTTTGGTGGTGTTACCGACGGCATCAAGCGCATCGGTGGTTTTACGAATAGATTCGTCTTGACCACTCATTTCAGCAATACCGCCAGCGTTATCGGTGATAGGACCATACGCGTCGAGTGCGACCACAATACCTGCCATAGATAACATAGAGGTTGCCGCAACGGCAATACCGTATAAGCCAGCAAGGCTGAACGCTGCCCAAATACCGAAACAAATAACGATAACAGGCGCGGCGGTAGAACGCATAGACAGGGCTAAACCCGCAATGACGTTAGTCCCGTGACCGGTGGTAGAGGCTTCTGCCAAATGGCGTACGGGATGGAAATCGGTAGAGGTGTAGTATTCAGTGATAATCACGATTAAGGCAGTCACAACCAGACCTAAAACCGCAGAACCAAATAAAGCCATGGTGCTAAATTGACCATTATCGCCCATCAACCATGCGGTAACAGGGAAGAATAAAACCAAGGAAAGACCACCAGAAACAGCTAAGCCTTTATATAAGGCAGCCATGATGTTGCCGCCTTCTTTGACTTTAACTACAAAAGTCCCAGCGATGGAAGCCAGAATAGACACACCACCCAAGACTAAAGGATACATAACCGCGTTGAGGTTTTCAGCACCGAAAACAGAGACACCTAAAATCATGGTGGCAATAACGGTCACTACATAGGTCTCGAACAAATCAGCTGCCATACCAGCACAGTCACCAACATTATCACCCACGTTATCAGCGATAACCGCAGGGTTACGGGGGTCATCTTCTGGAATGCCGGCTTCAACTTTACCAACCAAGTCAGCACCAACATCTGCGCCTTTGGTGAAGATACCGCCGCCTAAACGAGCAAAGATAGAGATTAAAGAGCCACCAAAAGCCAAACCGACTAAAGGTGCGAGGCCATGTTCACCACCGCCGATAACAGCGTAATAACCGGCAACACCTAAAAGACCTAAGCCAACCACTAACATCCCGGTGATAGCACCGCCACGGAAAGCGATTTGTAAGGCATCATTCATACCTGTTTTCGCCGCTTCGGTGGTTCTAGCATTGGAGCGCACAGAAACGTGCATACCGATAAATCCGGCTAAACCAGATAAAACCGCACCAATAAGGAAGCCAATCGCAGTAGCGGTATTGAGTCCGATGAGGATGGCAATGAATAAAATAGCACCAATGATAGCAATAGCGATATATTGACGTTTGAGGTAGGCTGATGCGCCTTCTTGAATCGCTTTGGCAATTTCTTGCATTTTTCCATCGCCTGCGGGGGCAGCAAGGATGGTCTTTATCGACACCACGCCGTAGGCAATACCTGCTATAGCACATGCTAAGCTGATGATAAGGGCAACAGACATATTCTCTCTCCTAAAGCTGTTTTAGATATGCCTATCCTCTCATATCCTTACAAACAAACACACTTTTGAAAATCTATGCTGATATAGAATTATCCGATAACCTTGGTTTCATTGAGGGCAAGTTTTATCGAAAAAATAAGATTAAATTAGATGTAAATTCAGATGCTTATGCCGAATTTCCATAAAGGTGGGGAATGCTTTGTTACTTGAGCTACATCAATTTTATTGATGTGCTGTTTTGTCGAGGGAATGGGAGAAATGAAAAAAAATACGGGGTAAAACCCCGTATTTCTATCGCTAAGGTGCGTCGTTTTTAAGCATCAACGGCTTTCATACTTAAACGAATACGACCTTGTTTGTCGATTTCCAAGACTTTAACCTTAACGGTTTCGCCTTCGGTGAGTTTATCGCTGACTTTTTGTACACGTTCTTCAGAGATTTGCGAGATATGTACTAAGCCATCGCGTCCTGGCATGATGGTAACAAACGCACCAAAGTCCATGATTTTCGCGACTTTACCTTGATAGATTTGACCGGCTTCAATGTCGGTGCTGAGTTCTTCAACACGGCGACGGGCTTCTTGACCGGCATCAAAATCAACTGAGGCAATTTTAACCACACCATCATCACTAATATCGATACTGGTATTGGTGTCTTCGGTAATCGCGCGGATGTTGTTACCACCTTTACCGATTACGTCACGAATCTTGTTAGGATTAATGCGGAAGCTGGTAATACGAGGTGCATAACGCGACATATCTTGACGCGGTTCAGCAAGGGCTTCGTTCATTTTACCGAGGATATGCAAACGCCCTTCACTGGCTTGTTTCAGCGCGGTTTCCATAATCGCTTGGGTAATGCCTTCGATTTTGATGTCCATTTGCAGTGCAGTGACGCCATTGGCAGTCCCGGCCACTTTAAAGTCCATGTCACCTAAGTGATCTTCATCACCCATGATGTCAGAGAGAACAACAAAATCCTCGCCTTCTTTAATCAAGCCCATAGCGATACCTGAGACAGGAGAGCTTAAAGGCACGCCCGCATCCATCATAGAGAGGCTGCTACCGCAAACACTCGCCATCGAACTAGAGCCGTTTGATTCGGTGATTTCTGAGACAACCCGAATGGTATAAGGGAATTTACTCACCTTAGGCATTACCGCGCCGACACCACGCTTAGCTAAGCGACCATGACCGATTTCGCGGCGTTTGGGTGTGCCTACACGACCGGTTTCACCGACACAGTAAGGAGGGAAGTTATAATGCAAAATGAAGTTGTCTTTATAGTCACCTTCGAGGGCATCAATCATTTGCGCGTCACGCTCAGTGCCTAAAGTGGTGACCACTAAGCCTTGAGTTTCGCCACGAGTAAACAGAGCCGATCCATGGGCGCGAGGTAACACACCGGTACGAATGCTGATAGGACGAACCGTTTTATGGTCACGGCCATCAATACGGGCTTCACCACGGATGATGTTGCCACGAACAACGGTTTTTTGCAGTTTTTCAAAACTACCAATAATTTCTGCATCAGACCATTTAGGTGCGTCACCATCACTTAAAGCGGCAACGGTTTCAGCACGCAAGCTGTCAATGGCTTGATAACGGTCAAGTTTGTCAGCGATGGTATAAGCTTTAGCAATCGCGTCACTGGCTTGTGCCGCAACCGCATCAGCGAGTTCGGCATCAACCACAGGGGCTTGCCAATCCCAAGCATCTTTAGAGGCTTCGTCTTTTAACTCTTGAATGGCTTTAATCACAACTTGGAATTGTTCATGACCAAAGAGTACCGCACCTAACATGGTATCTTCAGACAACTCTTTGGCTTCTGATTCAACCATCAAGACGGCGCTATCAGTCCCTGCAACAACTAAGTCAAGTTCAGATTTTTTGGTTTCAGAGATACTAGGGTTTAGGATGTAAGAGCCGTTGCGATATCCCACGCGCGCTGCGCCGACAGGGCCCTTAAAAGGCACGCCGCAAATAGACAGGGCAGCCGATGTCCCGATCAATGCAGGAATGTCTGGATCGATTTCAGGATCTAAAGACATGACTGTGGCAATGATTTGTACTTCATTGACAAAGCCTTTAGGGAACAACGGGCGAACTGGGCGGTCGATGAGGCGAGCGGTGAGAATTTCTTTTTCGCTAGGGCGACCTTCACGTTTAAAAAAGCTACCAGGGATACGGCCAGCTGCATAAGTGCGCTCTTGATAGTCAACGGTTAATGGAAAAAAGTCCATGTCAGGGCGTGCATCTTTAGCAGCAACCACGGTGACTAAAAGGACAGTTTCGCCCATGCTAATCATGACAGCGCCGTCGGCTTGTCGTGCAATTTCACCTGTTTCGAGAGTGACTGTGTGTTGACCGTATTGAAACTGCTTTTTATAAACGTTCATTGATTTTCCTAAAAGTACCTATAGACAACGCGATCTTATCGACGTAAACCGAGTTGTGAAATCAATTCACGATAACGTGCGACATCTTTTGCTTTTAAGTAATCAAGCAATTTACGACGGTTGTTTACCATGCTGATCAAACCACGGCGGGAATGGTTGTCATGGTTGTGCGCTTTAAAATGACCTGATAAAGCATTGATATTAGCTGATAATAAAGCCACTTGAACTTCAGGTGAACCCGTATCACTGGGGTCACGTTGAAATTTTTTCACGGTTTCGGCTTTTTGTTCGGTGCTTAGCATCCACTTTTCTCCTGCAAAGAAAGTCTGTAAAAACCTCCCATTTTAACTGCAAAATAGAAAAAAGGCAAAAGTGAGTTTGTTATATACAGAAATTTAAATTTAAGGGAAAAACTGTGCTTTACATAGCGGGGTCTAGGGATAAAATTCCTTAAAGGTGTGTTATTCCTTTGCCTCTTCTTCTCAACATTTGCTTTGTCACTAATAACATATGTTTTATATGGAAATTATATTATGATGGTTCCCAGTATATCCTTACCTGTAAAAGGAAAAATGCCGTGAATGATGAAGAATGGTTGTTTGCTGATGAAGAAAATACAGCTAACTGCGTGTTAAGCCCTTGGAAACTGTTAGTGGTTGATGATGACCAATCTATTCACGATGTCACCAAATTAGCCTTAAGTGATTTTGTGTATATGGAGAGAGGCTTAGAAATCCTTCAGGCTTATTCTGCTGCTGAGGCAAAAACATTGTTATCTGAACACGATGAGATTGCCGTCATTTTATTAGATGTGGTGATGGAAAGTGACCATGCCGGTTTGAAATTAGCACAATATATTCGAGAAGATCTCAACAACCTTTTTGTGCGGATTATTTTGCGTACCGGACAGCCGGGACAAGCACCGGAACAAGAAGTCATTCTAAATTATGACATCAATGATTATAAAGAAAAAACCGAGCTGACCGTACAAAAACTCTTTACCAGTTTAGTCACAGCTTTACGTAATTATAATGACCTTATCCTCATTCAGCGCAGCCGTTCAGGTTTGGAAAAAATGATTGATGCCACCACTTCTTTGTTTCAAATTCAATCCTTGAGAACCTTTAGCAGTCACGTCTTGGAACAATTATTATTTGTGCTAAGCCTTAATGATAATAATGCTGCTTATATCCATCCCATACGCCAACAACAAAAACAAACCGATCTCGCTGACTGCGTTATTTTAGCCGGTACAGGTATTTATGCGACAGAAGTCAATAAACCCATGCTTGAGGCTATGAGCGAAGATGGCATGGATAAAGTCAAACAAGCCATCGCCAAACACCAAAGCCTTTTCTTTTTGCAAGCGTGTGTGATTTGTTTGGGATATGGACAAAATAATTATAGTTTTGTTTATATCGAAGGCTTTAAGCCAATGGATGACATTGATAAAAACTTAATTACCTTATTTGGGCACAATATTGACTTGGCTTATGCGGCTTTATTTATGGATAAAAGAGAGCACATCATCGAGTAAAAATATAACGGGGGATAGAGTTGGTTGGTATCGATTTGCAGATACTGTTATTATCGCCCTATGCAATAAATTTATAATGCCTTTGCGTAACACCAATAATGTGATCGCTGTATTTGTACACGAGGAGGTACATTTATGATAGAAAATTCACAAGCATTTCAAGAAGCCTTGGTGGCTTTGGATAAAGTGCAGGCGGATAGTTTATTCCAAGAGGCACTCAAAGATGCCAAGCCGATACAGGTAGTCGAGCAATTAGTTGTCCCCGCTTTAGAGCAAATCGGCGAGCAATGGCAAAAAGGCGATTTAGCGCTATCACAAATTTATATGAGTGGGCGTTTTTGTGAAGAGTTAGTCGAGCGTGTCTTACCGCCGAGTGACCCGGATCGTAAACATCAACCGCGTTCAGCGATGGTGGTACTCAATGATTTTCATATGCTCGGTAAACGCATTGTCTATTCGGTGATGCGTGCCAGTGGTTTTGAGATGTTCGACTACGGGCGTATGGATGTGGCTCAAGTCATCGAACGGGCTAAACAAGACCGTATCAAAGTATTGATGATTTCTGTATTGATGCTGCCCTCGGCTTTAAAAGTGCGCGAAGTTAGCGATGCTTTAGGTGATGATGTCAAAATTTTGGTCGGTGGCGCGCCATTTTTGTTTGATGATCAACTTTGGAAAGATGTAGGTGCAGACGCAATGGGGCGCAACGCCACCGATGCGATAAATGTCGTTGAAACTTGGATGAGGGAGCAGTCATTATGAGTACCACGACCATGAATTCTATGCAACGTACCCTGACGACCTTAGGGCATCAAGAGCCGGATCGTGTGCCCTTTTTTTTGTTAACCACGATGCACGGTGCGAAAGAATTAGATGTATCCATTGAGGAATACTTCTCCCGCGCGGATTATGTGGTTGAAGGGCAAATGCGGATGTTGAAAAAATACCGCCGCGATTGTTTGTACAATTTTTTCTACGGTCCTATAGAAACCGAAGCATGGGGTGCTGATGTCATTTATGCCGAAGATGGGCCGCCTAATGCGGGACAACCTATTATTCGTTCAATGGCGGATATTGATGCTTTAGAAGCGCCTAAAATCAGTGAAGCACCTTGTTTACAGCGGGTGCTTGAGGCAACCCGTGCCATGAAAGCCAAAGTGGGGGACACCGTGCCTATCATTGGTGTCGCCATTTCGCCCTTTTCCTTACCCGTGATGCAAATGGGCTTTGAGGGCTATTTAGATTTGATGCATGGCGATCAAACACGCTTTGAGCGTTTGATGAAAATCAATGAAGCATTTAGTACACAATGGTCGAATGCTCAGCTAGAAGCAGGGGCAACAGCAATTTGTTATTTTGACCCGCTGTCTTCAACCACCAATATTCCCCGTGATTTGTATTTGAAAACTGGACAACAAATAGCCAAACGCACCATAGCCAATATTAATGGCCCGACCGCGACCCATATGGCAGCAGGGCGTTGTTTGCCCATTGTTGATGATATTGCACAAACGGGCACGGCAGTGCTGGGAGTCAGTGCTTGGGAAGATTTGGCCGAACTAAAAGCCGCTGCGAGTAAAAAGCTCACGGTGCTCGGTAATCTCAACGGCATTGAAATGCGCCGTTGGACACCCGAACAAGCCGAGTTGGAAGTCAAACGCGCCATTGCACAAGCGGGTCGCGGTGGCGGCTTTATTCTCAGTGATAATCATGGCGAAATTCCTTGGCAAGTGCCTGAAGATGTTTTATTAGCCATTGCCGATGCTGTCGAGCGTTGGGGGTGTTACCCACTAGACTGGATTGATGATGAAGCCGAAACTTTGTTTGCTTAGTTGTCATAATTTCCATCAGGAAATGAATACCGCCATCTCAGCTGAAGGCTGGGATGATGTACAGGCTTTAGCCTTTCCTGCCCGTTGTGGACATCCGCCCTTAGATTGGGAGGAATTGCGCAATTTGTTACCAACAGACTGCTCGCATGTACTCATCGTTGGGCGCGCCTGTTTAAGTAGTTTAGACAGTGCGCCTAATGATTTTCCGCCCACGCAAGTGGCAGCACAAGAGCAATGTTTTCATTTGGTTGCCAGCGAGCATTTGGTGGCAGAAAACATTGCCCAAGGCGGCTATTTGCTCACCCCTGCGTGGCTCGCCAATTGGCCCGAACGGCTTGAGGATATGGGTTTTCAGGTCGAACAAGCCAAAGATTTTTTCCAAGACTTTGCCCGTGAATTGGTGTTTTTAAATACTGACATTGATAAAGATAGCCCCCAGCATTTAGAAAAACTTCAAGAAGCCGTGGGTTTACCCGTGCGCGAAGTGCCTGTCGGTGTTGATGGCACACGGGCTTTGCTAACACGCTTGGTACTCAATTGGCGCTTGGATCTGGAAAAACAAAGCCTCCGCAAACATGCTCAACAACACAACAAAGAACTTGCCGATCAGGTGTTGGTGATGGATATGTTGCCGCGTTTGAGTCAAACACAGGATGAAAATGAAGCAATTGAACTGATTAAAGAATTGTTTTTCATGCTGTTTGCACCAGAAGCGCTGCATTATTTGCGGGTAGAAAATGATGTGCCGATGCCTGATGCCAGTTTACCTGCTGACTTGTTACAAACCTTGCAAAGCTTGGGTAGCGATTATGCCTGGACAGCCGATGACAAGGGCTTTTTATTACGCATTCGTCACAATCAAGATACTTTAGGCTTGGTTGCCGTCGAGCGCCTTGCTTATCCTCAATACCGCGAGCGTTATCTAAACGTTGCCTTGGTATTAAATGGTGTCTGTGCGCTGGCGATTGAAAATGCCCGTAACCGTCATCGCTTAATTGAGGCTGAAAAAATGGCATCGTTAGGGATGTTGGTCGCGGGAATTGCCCATGAAGTCAATACCCCTCTGGGGGTGAGCTTAACCGCAGCCAGCACCATGCAGCAACAATCTAAGAATTTAGCGCAAAGTTTCGCTGAGCGGCGTATGACCCAAAATGATTTAAAAATGTATTTGGATAATGCCGGACTGATTTCAGACTTATTATTAAAAAATCTGCAACGTATCAGTCAGCTCATTGATGCTTTTCGCCAAATCGCGGTGGAAGGGCAAAGCGTGGAAAAACGCTTATTTGGCTTTCGTGAGCATATTCAAGAAGTGCTGAACAGCTTAGTGAAACGCCTCCCCACCGACCAGATTACTGTGGAACTTGAGTGTGATGAGGACTTGGAAATCAATAGTATCACCTCGGATTGGAGTAATATTTTAATTAATTTGATTAGCAATTCCTTGCAACATGGTTTCAAACAGCAGGATCAGGGGCTTATCCGTATTCAGGTGAGCCACAATGCTAAAAGACTGTTGTTGGACTATAAAGATGATGGCGCGGGGCTATCGACTGAAACACAAGCACGTATTTTTGACCCTTTTTACACCACTAATTTACAACTCGGCATGGGGCTAGGTATGCATCTAGTCTACAATATCATTAACCACCGTTTAAAAGGCAGTATCCAGTGTTCCAGCCAATTGGGACAGGGAACGCATTTTCATATTGAGGTGCCATTATGAGCGAGTCAGACAATTTTGATGATCTGTTTGCGCCAGAGACCGCAACAGCGGAAAATGACGCAGAAACCAGCACAGAGCTTGCGCCATGGAAAGTCTTAATCGTTGATGATGATGTCAGTATTCATGCGGTGCTGAGTTTGGCTTTGCAAAATGCCACGGTAGAAGATCGCCCTTTATCTTTACTCGATGTCACGTCAAGCACCGCCGCCAAAGAACAATTGCAGATGCATCCTGATATTGCCTTGGTTTTATTGGATGTGGTGATGGAAACGGAACAAGCGGGACTCGATTTGGTTCATTATATTCGCCATGAATTAAATAACAAACGGCTGCAAATTCTGCTGGTGACCGGGCAACCGGGTTATGCGCCTGAGCGCGATATGGTGGTTAAATACGAAATCAATAATTACCGCCTAAAATCCGAACTCAGCGCCGACAAAATTTTTGCCTCTGTCTATAGCGCATTGCGTACCTATCAGATATTGCAAGAACAAGATCAACAGCGCCAACAACTCGAAGCCTCGGAGCAGCGTTATCTGGATCTGTATGACCATTCTCCTGATATGTATGTCTCAGTCGAGGCGGCAACCGCTAAAGTGCGCCAATGTAATCAAACTTTAGCAAATAAACTGGGCTACGCTAAAGACGAGATCATAGGTGAGCCGATATTCAAACTCTATCATCCTGACTGTATGCCAGATGTCGAACAAGCATTTCAAAGTTTCGTCAATACCGGCGAAGTGCATAATGCCGAACTACAATTGATGCGTAAAAATGGCAGTAAAATTGATGTCAGCTTAAATGTCTCTGCTGTGCGGGATGAGCAAGGCAAGATACTCTATAGCCGTTCTTGCTGGAACGATATTACCGAACGCAAAAGCATTGAAGCTGAGCTAGAGAAATACCGCAACCATCTCGAAGAATTGGTCGAGCAGCGTACCGCGCAATTACAAGCAGCCGAAACCCGTTACCGTATGGTCGCCGATTTTACTTACGATTGGGAAACATGGTTGGATAAACAGGGCAAATTTATCTATTGCTCGCCTTCTTGCCAGCGTGTGACCGGCTATAGCTCTGAACAATTCATGACCGACTCAAGCTTATTTTTGAGCATCATTATTCCTGAAGACCGACCCACAATGCAGGCACACATGCAAGAACATCATCACAAAAATAGCAAAGTGAGTAACTTTGTTTACCGTATCCAACGTGCTGATGGACAAATTGCATGGATAGAGCATGTATGCCAACCAGTATTTGACCAAGCAGGTGAGCATTTGGGGCAACGGGCTTCTAACCGTGATGTCTCTGATCGTCATACCGACAAAGTGGATGACTGATATGGCTGTCACAGCCAGTCGATTATGTTATTCTGCCTTCAACAGCTAACACTTGGGGGAGAAGACGCAGATGGAACAACAAAGCGTACAAAGCTTGGTGAAAAAAATTCAAGCCATTTTGAATGTGAATCAATTCAGTTCAGGTAATGATTTTTTTAAAGAATTGGTAGAAAATGTTGCTGAACACCTAAAGGTTAAATACTGCTTTATCGGCCGTCCTTTAGAAGAGGACAATAGCAAAGTGCAAACCTGTGTCGTTTGGGCAGGATCAGGATTTGTCGATAATTTTGTCTACGATTTAGCGGGGACACCATGTAAAAATATTCTCGATGGTAAACGGGTCGGTCTTTATTCCCCTGAGGTTGCCGCTCAATTTCCAGAAGATGAATTATTGGCTCAAATGGGCGTTGAGTCTTATTTGGGTGCGCCGATTATTGACCATAAAAATAATGTCTTGGGTTTGATTGTTATTTTAGATGACGAGCCGATTATCGAATGCGATGCTTATTCAGCGATTATGGAATTACTCGCAGGACGGGTTGCTGCCGAGATTGAGCGCGGTGATTTACAGCACAACTTAGAACAACAAGTCACCGAGCGCACCGCTGAATTACATACACGGATGCAAGAATTACATCGTACCCGTGAAGAATTGATTCAAAGTGAAAAAATGGCATCATTAGGGCGTTTGGTCGCAGGATTTGCCCACGAACTCAATACCCCGCTAGGTGTGGCTATTAGCAGTTTATCGGTGTTAGACAGCAAAAGTAAAAATATCAACCGACTGCTCGGTGAAGATGAAATTGATGGCGATGTCCTAGACCAACAATTAGATCAATTAGGTCAAGCGAACCAATTGATTAATGCCAATGTGAAACGCGCGGCACAACTGGTTAATAGCTTTAAGCGTACCGCAGTAGATCAAAGCGTTGAAGACATACGCCCCTTTAATGTTAAAGCTTCTTTGAGCGATGTGATCACGACCTTACACAACCGTTTTAAAACCACCGATATTCAAATTCATCTTGATTGTGCGGATGATTTGACCGTATACAGTGTGGCTGGGGTACTCGATCAAGTATTAACCAACTTCATGCTCAATAGTTTAGAGCATGGTTTTGAAAAAGAAAAACCCACAGGTACGATTGAGATAGAGGTGTCCTTACTTGATCAAGAATTACACTTGCGTTATAAAGATAGCGGCAAAGGCATCGAGAAAAAGGCACTAGAAAATATTTTTGAGCCATTTTTCACCACCAACCGCAACCACGGTGGCTCCGGGTTAGGGCTTTATATCAGTTATAATCTGATTTGTAGTAACCTGAAAGGTCAAATGAGTTGCAAAAGTCAGGTAGGTCATGGGGTACAGTTTGACTTAAGTTTTCCTGTACAATTTAGTTTACCCAAATAATAACACTGTCTTGATATAACAATGAAAAAAGTCATACGACGACAAAAAAGCACCCCCAAGGCAACACCAAAACGGACAGCTTGGCGTATTTTAATTGTGGACGATGAGCCAGATATTCACGCCATCACCCGTCTTGCGCTTATCGGCTTTGAGTTTGATAACAGTCCTTTGGATATTATTTCGGCTTACTCTAAAGCCGAGGCAGAAACCATACTACGAGCAAATCCCGATATTGCGATGGCGATGATTGATATTGTCATGGAAACGGATGATGCCGGATTGCAATTGGTTGATGTGATTCGCAATCAAATGGATAATCAACTGATTCGTTTGGTCGTGCGTACCGGACAACCTGGGGTTGCGCCAGAAAAAGACATCATCAATCGTTATGATATTGATGATTATAAAGAAAAAAATGAGCTGACCGAAACCAAGACCTACACCACCTTGCGTTTGGCGCTCAAAGCTTATCAAAACCTCATAAGCCTGCAACACAACCGTGATGCCTTACACAAAATTTTGGAAATTGCGCCAGAATTGTATCACCCGCAATCCATTACCCGTTTTTTTGATGGAGTGTTAGGACAAATCATCAATCTTTGCCGTCTAGGTGATAACAGCAGTTGTGATAGCATTCATAATGGTTTTTTGGCAACCATCGACAATGATGGCGGCATTTTAGTCCACGCAGGCAGTGGTTTCTTTGATAAATCCCAATGGAGTGATAAAGCTGAGTCGGTGGTTGATACTTGTTTGGCTTGTTTTAAAAATAACCAAGCGCAAGAGATTATTTCTTGCGGTAATCCTTTGCCTTCCAACTCCATGATGATTTTATTGCATCTGGATCCGGATGAAAAAGACAATGCCTCGGGTTTTATTTATTTAGAAAATACCAGCAATTTAGAAAAGCCTGACAAAGATTTGATCAGCATCATGGCTTATCAATGCGCCGCTGCACTTAAAAACTTGCAATTGTATTTTGCCCTTGAAGATGCGAATCAAAAAACCTCGCAGCTCTTAAACATGGCCGAGCAAGCCCGCAATATGGCTGAGGCTGCCAATTCTGCCAAAACTAATTTCCTCGCTAAAATCAGCCATGAATTACGCACGCCACTCAATGCCATCATCGGCTATACCGCCTTGCTTGAAGAAGAAGCCAATGATGCCGGCTACAATATCGTTTTACCTGATTTGAGCAAAATTCAAAGTGCTGGGCAACAACTGCTGGGCATGATCAGTGATATTTTAGACATCACCAAAATTGAAACTGAGCAATTGACCTTGGAGTTAAGCCAATTTGATTTAGCGGAATTGATTAAAGGTTTAGAAGTGCTATTACAACCTTTATTACAGAAAAAACAAAATAAACTCAACGTTACATTTGAACAGCCTGTGGGGCTGATTTGTACCGATCAGGCAAAATTACAACAAATTTTGTTAAATTTACTTAACAACGCCAATAAATTTACCAAATCCGATGAGATTGAGCTAACTATTGGCTATCAGAAAAACCCTCACCCACTACAGAATATCAAGCAGTGTGATGCTAAACATACAAACTGTAAGGGCTGTCAGCATAGCAATATGCTGGTGTTTGAAGTCAAAGACAATGGTATTGGTATTCCGAAAGAATATTTAGAAACCATTTTTGAGGTGTTCCAACAAGTCGATGAAAGCTCAGCAACCACCGATGGCACAACGCCAGGCGCGGGTCTGGGTTTGTCTATTAGCCGTCAATTAGCACAAGTAATGCGTGCAAAACTTGATGCGGCGAGTAAAGGCCTCAATCAAGGCTCTAGCTTTCGTTTGAGTTTGCCGGTTAATATTCTCTAAGGCAGCCAATTATTCACCCATTTTTATCTCCCAATTATTAACTGATGTTACGCGCTAAGCCAGTTTTTGTCACAATGGTGTGATTTTCCACGGAGCAATGGTGATTTTTTTGCCTTTTGTGGCAAAAAAGAAGCCTTTGCGCAACATCAATTATTAATCTAAATTTAATGACTGGGCAAAAACACCTCATGCCCATGTGCATAAAAAAAGCCTATCCAAAGCCCAACAGCAATGGTAAGGTGTGCAGCTATGATTCATTTGATTAGCGTCGGACAGCGTCAAGAAGCTTGGGTTAAGCAAGGTTATGAAAACTACGCCAAACGCCTCAGGGGACACTGTCAATTAAAACTGCATGAAATCGCTTTGCCTAACCGGGGTAAACGCCCAGATATTAAGCGTTTACAACAAAAAGAAGGCGATGCCATGCTCGCAGCTGTGCCTAAAGGCGCACATGTGATCGCCCTCGATGAACACGGCAAACAATGGAATAATCCCGAACTGGCAAAACAGTTAGATAATTGGCTACAAGGCGGCAAGCCGATTGCCTTATTTATTGGCGGTCCCGATGGCCTTGCCCCAGCTTGTCTTGAGCGTGCTAATCAACGCTGGTCGCTGTCAAATTTAGTTTTACCCCATCCTTTGGTGCGTATTGTGGTCGCTGAACAACTCTACCGTGCTTGGAGTTTATTAAATAACCACCCGTATCATCGGGCTTAAGGCATCATCCCAGCTTACGGCTCTGCTATGAAATTTGTTTTTTTAATCTTGTCTCTAGTCAGCGCTTCTTGTTGGGCGAACAACATCGCCAATCCCCTGTTAACGCAAATCTTTGCCAACAATCCCGACTCTTTGGCGCAGCGCTTTCGCTATAAAAACCCCTTAAAACTCTCTGGCATTCGCTTAAAAAAGCGCCGGGGCTTAAAAACCTTTTATAAAACCCGCGACTATCAACCCGTGTGGACCTACCAACATAACTTAAATAGCTATGGCAAGTTATTGCTTTACCATCTACGCCAAGCCGGGCGCGAGGGTTTACAAGCCGAGGATTATCATTGGGAAGTGTTAAACGCCTGCCTAGAGCAAAAGTTTAAGCGCCCATGTCAGCAAACCGATGTCGAAATTTTATTAAGCGATGCCTTTGTGCGCTACGCCTTGGCGGTGCGTTTCGGGCGTTTTCAACCCCGCGATATTGACCCCGATTGGTATATTCGTGCGCCACGGGATTGGAATCCTTTAGTTGATTTAGCCACGGCGCTTGAAGACAAAGCCTTATTAAAACTGCTCGATAGCCTGCCACCGGATAGACAGGAATATCACGATTTACGGGCTTTATTGCAACACTATCTCAGCCTCAGTGAAACGGTGGTTTGGACACGCGTGCCCGAAGGAAAATTACTCAAAATTGGCAAGCATCACCCACATGTGCCTTTGTTGCGTGAGCGCCTGCAACAAAGCGGCGATTTAATCAGCGAGCAAGAAGATTTAAGCAGCGATTGGTTCGATCCTGAACTAGAAATGGCCGTGAAACATTTTCAAACCCGCCACGGCTTAGAACCCGATGGCATTGTCGGCCCCAACACCCGCGCCTTATTAAATATCAGCCTCGCACATCGTATTGCACAAATTAAACTTAATATGGAGCGCTGGCGCTGGCTGCCAAGAAAGTTGCCCGCACGCCATATCCGCGTCAATATCGCCGGGTTTTATTTACAAGCCTATGATCAGCATCAATTACAACACCGGATTAACGTCATCATCGGCCGTTTAGACCGCAGCACCCCCATTTTCAAAAAAGACATGACCCATGTGGTGTTTAATCCTTATTGGCGCGTACCGCACAGCATTGCAGTTAAAGATATTTTGCCAAAATTACAAAAAAATCCGAGCTATTTTCATAAAGAAAAAATGCAACTGCTGTATAAAAACACCCCGATTGAGACCGAATATATTAACTGGTGGCGCTACAGTGCGAGTAATTTCCCCTATCAATTTCGCCAACTGCCAGGCAAGCATAACGCCCTTGGGCAAATTAAATTCATGTTCCCCAACCGCTTTAATATTTATTTGCACGATACCCATCACCCCGAATTGTTTAGTAAAGCCCAACGCACCTTTAGCTCCGGCTGCGTTCGGGTCGAAAAACCGCAAACCTTGGCTGAATATGTATTAGCTAAGCAAGAAGTGCCGTGGTCAAAAGCAGAAATTCAATCGGCGATGGACAGTGAAAATAGTCGCCAAGTTGACTTGGATGCCGCCTTGCCTGTCTATATCTTGTACTGGACGGTATGGGTGAATGAAAATGGTTTAGCCCATTTCCGTAATGATATTTATGGGCACGACCAGTTGTTGGTAGATGCCTTTCTTGCAGCCGAACGCCCGAAAGTGGTTAAACGAGTGCCTTAAAGCTTATGGCAAGTCCCGAACAAAACGCGCTATTAGAAATTTTACAACACATTGGTATTTATCTCGGTACAACCGTGCTGCTAGTGCCGATTGCCAAACGCATCGGTCTTGGCTCGGTGCTGGGCTATTTGAGCGCGGGGATTTTAATCGGCCCGTGGGGCTTGCAACTGATTACCAATGCCGAGGAAATTTTACATTTTTCCGAGTTTGGCGTGGTCTTATTGCTATTTTTAATCGGCTTGGAACTCAGCCCGGCGACGCTGTGGTCATTGCGCAAACCGATTTTTGGACTCGGTGGTTTACAACTGTTATCGACCAGTTTGCTGCTTTGGGGCGCATTGCTGCTGTTTAATTTTAATATGATCACCAGCTTTGTTGCCGCGCTGGGTTTAGCCTTGTCCTCTACGGCTATTGGTCTGCAATTGCTGCATGAAAAAAATATTTTCGCCACCAAAGCCGGTAAAACCTCCTTTTCAATTCTGTTATTCCAAGACCTTGCCGTTATCCCGATGTTGGCACTGTTACCGCTGCTGGCATTGCCCGATGCCCCGGCTGATGGTAGCTCGGTTAATGCATGGCTGGCAGGCGCAAAAGCCTTAGGCGTGGTGGTGGGCTTGGTCTTAGTCGGGCACTTTGCCTTGCGCCCAACCATGCGCTTATTGGCAAAAACCGGCTTATCGGAAATCTTCACCGCCTTTGCCCTGTTTTTAGTGATCGGCATTGCCCTGTTGATGCACTGGGTAAATTTATCTATGGCGCTGGGGACATTTATCGCCGGTTTATTGCTAGCTGATTCCGAATACCGTCACGCTTTAGAAACCGTTATCGAACCGCTCAAAGGCTTATTGATGGGGCTATTTTTTGTCGCCGTCGGCATGTCGATTGATTTTGGATTATTAAAACAAGAAAGCAGCTTGATTTTCGCCTTGGTCTTGACCTTGGTTGGCATTAAAGCACTGGTGTTATTTATTATCGGGCGTTTGGCACATTTACCCCGCTGCCAAACAGCCTTATTCGCGGTGTTGCTCTCCCAAGGCGGCGAATTTGCCTTTGTGATTTTCAGCCTTGCCCGCAGCAAAGGCATTTTACTCGCCGACACCATCGACTTATTGGTCTTGGTGGTGGCGCTGTCGATGATGACCACGCCTTTATTAATGTTCATACTGGACAAGCGCGCTGCTGCTAGATTGAAATTAAAACAACATGCGAAACAAACCCACACACCGGAAAACCAACAATTTGATGAAGAAACCCCGCCGGTGATTATTGCTGGCTTTGGGCGTTTTGGACAAATTATCGGGCGCTTACTCCATGCCAATCAAATTCCGGTCACATTGCTTGACCATGACCCCGATCACATCGAACGCACGCGCAAATATGGCTTTAAAGTCTTTTATGGTGATGCGACTACCTTAAGTCTTTTACGTGCAGCGGGCGCAGATAAAGCGCAAATTTTATTCGTTGCCATTGATGACCGCGAACAAAGCCTCGCGTTGGTACGCCGCTGTCAGCGCCATTTTCCGCACCTTAAACTCATCGTCCGCGCTTGGGATGCCGAGCATTATTTTGCCTATCAAAACCTAGGCGTTGAACATATTTATCGCGAAACCTTCCACACCGCCCTGCGCTCTGGTGGCGAGGTCTTGAGCCATTTGGGTTTCAGTGATAGCCAAGTCGAACAAGCCAGCCTACGTTTTTATCAACATGATTTACATTTATTAGAACAAATGTATCAAGTCCGCGATCAAGGCTTAGATGCACTTGCCGACACCAGTAAACGCTTACGCGATCATTTTAATCAAACCTTAGAAGAAGATGAACAAGCGCTGAAAGCCTATTGTCGCCAACAAAATAATCAAAAAAAGGGGGAATAGCTTAGGCAAGTGTATCAGAAGGAGAAGATTAGCGTGTTAGAAGCTACCATTGTCTTTACCCGATACCAAATGGAATCACGGCTTCAACCGTGCTTTAGAGTCTATGCGGAGTATGGGAATCGTCGCGAAAATCAGGTATTTTGAGACTAATTGCGTGGTTTTGTGAGGCGAATAACGCGTTATTTAACGAATAAAAGCGCGTAATTAGACCAAAATAGCGGATTTGCAGTAGATTATTCATATTTCGCATAGACTCTTAAGGTTTGTATGGTGTTTATCGAAGCCTGAATATTATGGTCTCTATATCTTCAGTCTGTTAGACATTATTTACTTGATGGCGCGGCTGTACTGCCAGCAAGAATGCCACCATCAATATTAAGCTCAATACCGGTTACATACTTCGATTCATTTGAAGCTAAATAGAGTGCTGCATAAGCAACATCCTCCGGATCCCCCATAACCCCAAGCGGCACACCAGCAGAGATTGCTTTAATTGTGGCTTCTCTTTGCTCCCCTTCACCAAGCATGGTATCCCATATGGGAGTGAATATTGCGCCCGGATGGATTGAGTTGCACCGAATGGCATAGGATTTCTCTGCGCAATACAGAGCAACTGATTTTGTATGGTTTCGTACGGCTGCTTTGCTTGAGGCATACGCTGTCGCAGCAGGAATCCCAACAAGACCTGATCTTGATGAAATATTTACAATACTGGCATGGTTGGAATTTTTCATTAATTGAATGCCGTATTTGCACCCAAGCGCGACACCATCTAAATTTATTTCGTGGACTTTATGCCAACTATCCAAATCAAGGTTCTCTGGATCATGTGGTCCTTGAGTTTCAAGAAAACCGGTTATGCCTGCATTATTAACGACAACATCTAAGCGCCCATATTCCTTTTCAATAAGCATTGAGGCACGCTGCCAATCTGATTCCTGTGAGACATCAAGGTGAATGTATTTAGCATTGGCACCGATTTTATCCGCTACTTCTTGCCCTAGCTCATCATTAATATCAGATAAGATAAGCTGTGCGCCTTCAGCAGAGAATAATTCAGCAATTGCTTGCCCAATACCTCTAGCTGCGCCAGTAATTAATGCAATCTTGCCTTCAAGTCTGGGCATGAATTCTCCTGTTATGTATTAACCAGCCCATAGGACAAATAAACAATGGAATCACGGCTTCAGCCATGCTTTGCTGGCACAATATTTTGAGGTTTATCAAAGCCTGAAATATTGTGGGTGTCTACCTCTTCATTGGACTCAAGCACTTATAGCCTGCTAGGTTACCTGATAACCACAAAAACCATTCACCACCGGAACCATCACGAAGCGACCCCATTTCTTCATTATCTGACCATATTGAATTGTATGAGAAATACCTATATTCCCATTCTTGTTCAAAAATGGCATCAGCTGCAGACAAAAGATGCAGTTCGAGGCATGAACGGCGTAATTTTTGGCTATCTGCTAGATGCTTTTGTTAGACATACTTAACTGATGTTACGCAAAGGATTCACTAGGCAGGTGGAAAATCACACTATTGTGATAAAAATCGGCTTAATGCGTAACATCAGATATTTAATTAGCTATATTGACAATGATTGACAGCAAAATAAATACGGAAAAGAAAGCATACTCTTTTTTCTTTGTATCTATTTTCGGAAAACTCCATGTCAATATGCTGTAAAAGACAAATGGGACAACGAGGGGGGCAAAAATATTAGCCTGAATAGATGCTTCAATATTCATATGAATGAACTGAAATACACCTTCCGTCATACCACTAAAAAAACTTTTTACACCAAATATTTTTTCTATTGGTGAGGGGGACAATCCTAACTCTGCTTCGAACTTTACCAAAGGGTTATTGTCAATAGATGCAAACCCTACAATTGCAATAATGAGGAAAAACCTCCATAAAAACGAAGGCTTTTTCTCTAAAAAAACCTCACCCACTTTTTACTGGCTTTCTTACTATTAGGTATATTGGTATTGCTACAATACAGATTAGAAATGTAAAAATACCCCAACCTAATCCACTCATGCCTCTGCTATTGGCATCTTTGGCTATTATTATGCCGACAACTGCGGCAATGATTAAACCAATGACTACTTCCATATTATTCACCTTTTTTATGAATTGTTAATAAAAAATATATGAGTATTGCAACGAAGCGTGTGAAAAAACACAGTCTCACCATGCGATACCTGAATGCCCTTTTTTGTTACAATCAAAAGCTATCAAACAAAATATTACGGCAAATGCTATCAGATTTTCAATTACTTTTATAATTTCCTGATCATTCATGTTGCTACCTTTTAATGCCGAACAATGTACTTTACCCACGAGAGTCTGAGTGGAATTACATTGTTAGGTATTTTTATCATCAAACGCTTCCAGCTCATGCTTTTGTTTTATAAGTAATTTAATTTCCCCAAGGGTTCTACCAACATGCTCTTCCCATAGAATCTCTGCTCTATCCTCAAGCTCATCATAGATTGGTAATAAACTTGTGAGACCATAAAAAACCCACTTGCCCTTCCTTGTCCCTTCTTCGTTTTGGAATTCAGTACCATCAGATAACGAACCGAAATCGATTGCTTTTTGGTATGCAGCCTCACGATTTGGCGCTTTAATAATGATTGTATTTTCCCAAGCGATACATCTCGACTTTTCAGAAGCAGGAGGTGAGTCTAACCACTCCTCTCTCTATATATATGATGCAACCCGCCATCCGTAAGATGTTTTGTTTCTATGATGGTATTTCCTTGCTCATTTTTATACCTAACGCCTGCCTTCAGCCGATCCACTTTTCGCTACTTCCCTTCGGTCATTCGCTACAAGCGGTAGGCTGAAGGCAGGCGTTAGGTTACTGACCCACCAAATTAATGTCGAAAATGTTTGCGTGCGTAATGATTGTTGCTTTTGAGCCATGCTGTGAAAACATAGCCAAAGCAAGATCTTCTACGAGTATTTCTCTCATATGAATCGGGATGTGAAATGGCCACATTCGACCCAAAGCATGAGTAAGCATTATCGAATGCACGGTTTGGGCATCTTCCTCTGTAGCTGAATCACCAGCTACTATTTCTCGGAATATTAAAGCATCTCCTGTATTTTCGTACTTTGCTTTGAAGATCAAATCCGATGTCCAGCTTCTGACGAAGTAAAACCACTCCCCATAAGCGTAAATATCCCACTTTATTTCCATCGCAGGCGATTTAAAAACAACGCCATCTAGTTCTGCTCCATTGTGCGAGTAGGAAAAGTTAGTTTCGTAGGTTTTGGGCGAAACAGGACTTTGATTGATGAACTCTTTTCCGATACTTTGCCGTGATTGTGTGTAATTCTCGGCTATGGCTGGATCTTTCGTAGTTGACACCATAGTTAATGTAACCGAACGAATATCCATGATAGGTTCGTTGAAAGGGTTTCCCGAACCGACAGGCATCCAGGTGAGGTTATTTTGCTCAGGCTGATTGCTATCAGATTTGTTCTTTTTCTTAAATGGCCACATATATTTCTTCTTGTAACCTAACGCCCGCTTAAGCGGACGGAAATTGTTGGCTAAAATTTGCGAGGAACGAGCAATAGCCAACTGTTGACGTTCCGACTTAAAGCGCTTGTTATACGTAAGAGCTACCCAAGTATGCTTTCCTTAGCATTTACTATAAGTTGTGCGACTTTTAAATCATGCTCTTTCGAAGCTGGTAAACCAATATTTTGCTCAATGGAAGAAGATAGGGAATTAGCGATTCTCATGGCATCATTACCTTCAATCGCTAGCCTAGATATGTGCGGTACATAACTATCATATTCGTCATCCCATTCATTATCACCATCATTAACTCCTATAGGATCCCATTTCTCCCATAAAATCCTGGCAACTTCTCTATAAAACTCTTTTTGCTTCGCGTTTAATTGATTCATAATTTACGTATAACAATGTAATTCACCCGCGTCAGTCGGAGTGGAATTACATTGATAGGCGGCAAGCGCAGCGTAGTCCGCTCATCGACCAAATCAGCGGGGCGTCTTTTTGCTTCCGCTGGATTTGCTGGTTATATTATTCCACTTTAAATTTAAATTCATTAATCACTACCACCATCACTATCTCCAGATGAATAGTTTCCACCAGTGTAGAAAGTATTTGACATCATATCAGTGGCATAATTAGCTGCTAGATGTTGTTTAATTATTTTTGCTGATTTTGACTCATTGATTTTAATTAAGACACCATCCAAATGTTCTGGAACCATATACAAGGCATAAGCATAAGCCATATGTTTTTTGCCAAGGCTGTATTTTCCTAAAAATGAATTAATTTCTTCTTCAGTATAATATTCTTTTATTCCATACTTTTTCTTCAAATAGGAACCAAGTTTGTTTATGTATTTTTTTATTGTTCTATGTCTTACATAGTCTTCAATAAATTTAAACATTTTGCCTCCCTTTTTTAAATATAACAATGTAATTCACCCGCGAGAGTCGGAGTGGAATTACATTGATGGGCGGCAAGCGCAGCGTAGTCCGCCCATCCAGTAAATCTAAGGTTTTCGAAGAATGTCATAAAAAACACATATGCAACACAATATGAGGAATAAAATATATTATGCTAATCGTATAACACAGATATAACATGTTATACGAAAACCAGAGAAGCTAGGGCGATAGCCTTGCTACGACTCCACAACCTGCTAAACCTGCTACAAACGCTTTTTAGACACGGGATACGGCGTGCATAAAGCTTGAGCAAACAACGACATCCAACGAAAATATTGCACCGCTTGGGTGTTGGCTTTATTCGGGTGTTTTTTAACATAATCCTGCCAACGCTATTGCCAAGGTTTCAATTCTACTGATTTTCGCCTGTCTTTCTGCGGTTCTAAAATCACTTGTTCTAAGTGCTGTAAATAGGCTTTTAAATAGCGCAGGGTGAATGCTCCTTTGAGTTGTTTGGCGAGCTGGTGATATTGCTTCAGTATCTCTTTAATCGTTTTGCCCAAAGCTTGGCAGGCAGTGGGCAGCACTGCATGACTTTCTTCTAGGCACTGCTTAAACTCGCAGGCGTTTTGCACTAAAGGCTCGGCAAGCCAGGGTTTGACGCTAACGGCGTAAATAATATCCGCTGGAAATTCAAAATATGGATGTCTTTCTTAAATTACTGATGTTACGCAAAGGCTTCTCAATGCCCCAAAAGGTAAAAAAACCACCATTGCGGCAAAAACTGGCTTAATGCGTAACATCAGTTAAATTATATTAGCAAATGCTTATATGAAGTAGACCTGTCGGACTACTCAACCTTGCTAGATTTATCTCGGTTAGCGCGGTAAACTGGAGGTTTAGTGATATGCATTGTTGATGAGGATACCTATATGTTAACAACAAATGATGATAAGGAAATGACCCAAGAACAATTGTTGACTGAATACCATCGCTTACAAAAAGACAATAAGCTACAGAAAAAAGAGCTAAAACAAGCCCGTAAAGCGACAAGACGACGTTTGGAAGAAAAACAACTCAAACCTTATCAAGCTGAGTTGATTAAGATGCAGCAATATTTAGAGCATGAAAATAAAAAATTAGTGATTTTATTTGAAGGTCGTGATGCATCCGGTAAGGGGGGGACAATTCGTCGTGTTACTCGTTATATGAATGAAAAACATTATCGGGTTGTTGCATTAGGTAAGCCTTCAGATGTACAAAAATCCCAATGGTTTTTACAAAAATATATTGAACAATTACCTTGCGCTGGTGAAGTCGTTTTATTTGACCGGAGTTGGTATAACCGCGCTATTGTCGAACCTATTTTTGGCTTTTGCTCTGATGCCGAATATAAAAACTTTATGCGTGGGGTGACAGGCTTTGAGAAAGATTTGGTACGTCAAGGCACGCGCTTGATTAAGCTTTATTTTAGTGTCACTAAAGAGGAACAGGCACGCCGTTTTGATCGTCGTAAAACCGATGCCTTGCGTCAGTGGAAATTGAGTGAAATTGACTTACAAGCCCAAGATCGTTGGGATGATTTCACTAATATGAAATATGAGATGCTAAAACGTAGCCACACCAACCCAGCACCTTGGACAATCATCCGTTCAAACGATAAACATAAAGCGCGTTTAAATGCGATGAAAGTTATTCTGAATGCGTTTGATTATGACGGACGAGATCCTAACTTAGACTATGTTCCCGAACATAAAATCGTGGTTTCTGGCGCTTTAGAAATTGAAAAGATGGAAGCACAGTTAATTAAGAAAGGTAAGTTTGTTATTTGATGCTGAAATGGATTGAAGAAATTGCAGACACTCATGTAAATATTATTTAACTGATGTTACGCAAAGGCTTCTCAATGCTCCAAAAGGCAAAAAAACCACCATTGCTCCACGGCTAAATACGACTAGGCGGGTGGAAAATCACACTATTGTGACAAAAACTGACTTAGTGCGTAACATCAGTTATTTAAGCAGGTGTCTGGTTTTTCTTGATTGAATTCTCATTGTTCGGCTGAGGGGGTTTGTTTGTGTTGGGCTTCATCAACCAACGCCTAAACCACTGGTATCACACCTGCCAAACCCTCAAACTCCCCAAAGCAGGGCAGGGCTTGTTTTTCCTTGATTAATGACCTGTAGAGACGTAGCACTGCTACGTCTCAACCCCAACAAAGCCCCAACACAAAAAGCGGGTTAGATTTGCATAATGGGGCTTCGATGAGCCGTAGCAGTGCTACGGCTCATCTACACCCATTTTAACCCAATCCTACGGCGTGTTAGCCTCCCATCACAAATGCCTATTGTAGTTTTTATCCCTTGCTCCCCCTGTGTTATTTGCCCGAGTATTTTGTGTAATATTCCGCAAAAAAAAACCGATAAAATCATAATTCTCTGATAAAAAACAAATTAATATTCGGCACAGCCTTTGCCCTATAAAGCACTTTTTACGCTTCTGATTTTCGCGACGATTCCCATACTCCGCATAGACTCTTAATTTTTTAGTGGTTTGACACATTTGTAGGAAGGTTATTTTATGAAACTGAAAACTTATTTGCTTGCACTTGCAAGCATAAGCCCTATGCCAACTGTGAGTGCAGTTGACACATTAGAGCCTATCATCGTATCGACAACAGCGCTGGGGCAACAAGAAACTATCGACGATGTTCAAGCAACGATTGAAGTGCTGGATCAAAAAACGATACAAAGTTTATCTGGGCGCAACGTCTCCCAAGTCCTAAATGAAGCGGCGGGGATTAGCGTCAAAGACACCGGCAGTACGGCTCAAGTCTATATGCGCGGTTTTTCCGATGACCATGCGCTTATTTTGGTTGATGGTCTGCGAAGAACAGGAAAATATGGCAATGCCGATCTCAGCATCCTCATGCTCGAAGACATTGAGCGTATAGAAATCGTCCGTGGCGCTATGTCAGCGCTCTATGGTGCCGATGCGCTGTCAGGTGTTATCAACATCATCACCAAAAAAGCGGCAAAAGAAAATCGTGCGAGCATCACGCTCATCGGAGGGCTGGCAGACAATAATGACCGCGATACGGGGATTGTTCGCGCCAATGCAAGCATCGCTGGAGAAACGGTTTCACACACCTTTGCTGTCGAATTCAAAGAACGGGATGATTACCGTTTGGATCAAGCAACAACGGCAACCGATCTGCCCAAAGAATCAAAACAGTCTTTTAGCTACGGCAACCATATCAAATGGGGTGACGATAGTTTACAAACCCGCTTTGAGTTTTTAAATCAAGATGACAGTAGCACAGGAACAGATCGCTCTGGCAATGCCTACGACGAATATGAAAAGGAAAAACGCTATCAATTTAGCGGTATCCACCACCATGTGACGGAGGACTATCTAATCGATACGAACTTTGCTTATGGCTACAGCGATGCAGATATAGACCGAGGTCAGGGAAGTGAGACCACAGAATACGCCCAAGCAGAGTTCAATAGCTATTTCCGCCATTTCACAACTGACAGTGTGATTAACATTTTCGGGGTCGGTATCAAACGAGAGGACATCGACGTATCGATAAATTCGCAAGATGCTGACCGTAGCAATTACAATCTGCTGTATCAAAATGAATGGGAGATTACCGACAATTTCAATACGGTCGCAGGGCTAAGGTATGATAACTACAGTGACTTTGGTTCGACAAGTAACCCGAGACTCTCAGCCAAATATATCCTTGGCGACACAGATTTTCGTATCGGTTACGGTGAGGCATTTAAAGCCCCGAGCTTTTTGAATATGTACAGTGTCTTCAAGCGAGGGCCGTATACGATTAGCGGTAATCCAGATCTTAAGCCAGAAGAATCGAAAACGTACGAGGTCGCTGTCGGTCACAATGGCGATGGTTATCGTCTGGATTTGGTTTATCACTATTCCAAATTGAATAACCTGATTGATTCTGTCCCTGACAGCACGAATCGTTTTTTACGTGTTTACAACAATATTGATAAGGCCACAATCTCGGGGGCAGAATTGAGTTTTACCCTAACACCCATCGGCGGGCTAAGCGTGAAAGGTTCTCTGGAGTATCTTGATAGCGAAGACGAATCCACAGGCGAGCGCCTGACAGACAGCGCCCGCATCAACGCCAAGTTACATCTTGCCTATGTCCATCATGCCATGAGCTACTTCCTCAATGCCAAGACATCCGCGGATTATTACGCCGCGCCTTCATTACCCCGCAACGCGGCAAATACAAACAGCAACTACACGGTCTTCGATGCTAAAGTCAGCTATGCTTATGACACCAACATCGAATTGTTCGGTGGCATTGATAATATCTTAGATAAGCAAATGCCAGATAACATGCAGCTCTATGGTACACCGAACGATCCGGGCGAGCGCTATTTCTACATCGGTACGACGATTAAGTTCTAACGAAGGAAACCCAACGTGCATAAAATAAGTTCCCCAAAATTAGCGCAGAAAATGGGCAAAAAGCCCCGCTAAAATGGGCAAGTTATTTCATGCGCGTTCCTTACTTAGCTGATGTTACGCAAAGGCTTCTTTTTGGCTCCAAAAAGCCAAAAAACCGCCATTGCTGCACGAGCAAATATGACTAGGCAGGTGGAAAATCACACTATTGTGACAAAAACAGGCTTAGTGCGTAACATCAGTTACTTAGGTTTTGACTTGAGTGAAATTACATCCAAACCTGAGTTTGAAACCCTTTGTAATTACGAGGCTATCGATGCTCTGGCGGCTTAAAACTGTCTGAACCATTGTATTTAATGGCTGTTCTAAATTATTGGCTATCCTAAATTATTCAATGAGGATATATTGAAGCAAAGTTAGGCGCGGGACTGAAGTCCCGATTCCAAATGGAATCACGGCTTCAGCCGTGCCTTGCTGGCACGATGTTTTGAGATTTGTATGGTGTTTATCGAAGCCTGAAATATTGTGGGGAAATATATCGAGGGAAATATTGTGGGTGTCTACATCTTCAGAGTGTGAATTTGCATTGTTAGAAGCTCTACCCCGATATAATTTTATTAGTTGCTTTCTCAATTGCATTAAGTGTTCGTTTAATATCTTCATCCGTTGTTGCCCATGAAGAAACACTTAACCGGATGGCGTGCTGTTCTTGCCAATATGTTGAACCAAACCAGCATTCTCCATCTTCTTGAACCAAGCTCAATATTTCCTGGAGCTGTTCAGTATTACCAATTGTTGCTACCACTTGATTAAGCTGAACCTCATTGAGGATTGTATAACCTATCTCTGTTAGACCTTTTGATAGTTTTCCTGCATGTAGGCAACAACGATCTATTAAATCAGCAACACCATTGCTCCCCATTTCTTTTATTGCTGCCCAGACCTCAATACCTCTAGCTCTGCGTGAGAATTCTGGCACCATGTCTTTAGGTGGCATCACAGTATCTTCAGTAAAATAGGGGGCTATTGTTGTCATAACATTGTGAACAGCTTGAGGATTTCGGCATATTGCCATCCCACAATCATAGGGCGTGTTGAGCCATTTATGCCCATCTGTCGCCCATGAATCAGCATATTCAACCCCTGCAAGCAAGTGTTTTTTGTGGGCTGATGCTGCTGCCCACAATCCAAACGCGCCATCAACGTGTACCCATGCACCAGCAGCATTTGCTTGAGGAATAATTTGTTCGAAATAATCACTGGCTCCAGAATTTACATTTCCAGCTTGAAGACAAACAATCGTATTATTGCCTATATAGGGTAATGCATCAGGCAAAATTCGACCTTCTTTATCACAAGGTATTTTTATGATCTGACTTTTTCCAAATCCCAACAAGCCAAGTGCCTTATAAACGGTGATATGTGCTTGCTCTGATATAATTACTCTTAATGGCGGTGCACCAGCCATTCCGACCTCGTTAAGATTAACTCCGAGCTTTTCATATTGAGCATTTCGGGCAGCAGCCAAACAGACTAGGTTGCCAACGGACGTGCCGGTTGTAAATCCAACGCTGCTATCAGCTGGTAAAGCAAGAAGTTCGAGTACCCATTTAGCTGCAATTCTTTCCAGATAAATGGCTGCTGGTGATGCAGCTTCCAATATTGCGATTTGATCCCAAGCTGCATTCAACATAGCAGCTCCCATTGAGGCAGGTGTAGCCCCTCCAACAACTAATCCGAAATACCGTCCACCAGTTGTTGCCACAGTTGCTGGTGCAGCAAACTTGTGTAATTGTTGGATAACTATACTGGCATGACTACTTAATTGCGGTAACCCCTCATCGAAGTTAGATAAGCCATCTAGTGCTGTTTTAGTTGGAAAAACATGGCGGACATTAATTGTGCTTACATATTCATTTACACATTCAGTAGCAAAATATACTGCATCTACCGATCGTTGCTTGACATCTTCAGAATTCATTTATGATTGTGCTCTTTTCTTCTAACCTACGAGCTAACGGCAAATATAACCAGCCCATTGTTGGGGCGTGAGGAACGAACGCCACAGCAATGAGCCCGTGTTGATATTTTTGTTAGGAGGTTTTCATTATTCAAGTAACCCATTCAATTGATCCAATGTATCTTCGTCTATTGATTTTTTATGCTTTTCTACTATTTCAGAATAGAACTTATGCACATCACTATCACCAATGACCCACCTTACCTGGTCGTTATTTATGGCAATATCAATCAGCTGGTTTACTTGCGACAGCGCAAAATCTTCAAATTTTGATAATCTAGATATAATTGTATGTGTTCTTACGAAATTCCCACTAGATGCCAGTGCTTTTATTTCAATTTCCTTTTCGAGTTCGCTTGCTAATTTAATATCAGGATAATGCCCTTTGAAAAACTGTGATAGTCTACGATAAAAAAATATCTTAGACTTCTTTACTCTCTCCCACTCTTCAACCAAATAGTCCTTAGGTCGATTATCATCTAGCACAGAGTAGTAATCTTTATCGTCAGCGATGAAATATAAATTTTCTTCATTCGGCACTTCCTTTAAAAGAGCCTCCCAATTTATTGCATCTCCTAAAGACCCATTTTTTCCAGGTGGATTGCCTTTAGATAATCTAGTCTTTGCGTGTCTTAAAATATTTCTTGATGTTTGTACATATTCTGATGTATCAAATAGTTCTTCAATTTTTTCATCTGCCTTAAATTTTCTCTCTAATGCATCTTCTGTTATTGATTTTAGTAAGCGTGAATGTGTTTTAGAATAAGTTTTTTGAAGTTCTCTAAGTTCTGCATATTCATCATAATCTTTACAAAACTGTGGAAATGCACCTTGTATTTTGTGGTCCTTCAACTTTTTAATGGCGTCTTGAATCTTAACTTCTCTGTTTCGCGAGAACTCATCTTCCACCTGCTCAGTTAGCCATAGCTTGATTTTTTTCTTCTTGATTAATACAACTAGCTTGTGAATTTCTTCTAAATCATCGTTACTGAGATAAAAGAATGATAGAAATACATTCGTATCAATAAATAAATTCTTCAAAAATCACTCCTTTCAAAAGCCCAACAAGTAAATCCACGATTTTCGCAGATTATCATAAAAAACACATATGCAACACAATATGATGGATAAAATCCCTTATGCTAATCGTATAACACACAGATATGACATGTTATACGAAAATCAGAGAAGCTAGAGCTATGACTCCACAGCCTGCCAAGCCTGCTGCAAACGTTTTTTTGACACGGGATACGGCGTACGCAAAGCTTGAGCAAACAACGAGACATGAAATTCTTCTAACATCCAACGGAAATCTTGCACCGCTTGGGTGTTGGCTTTATTCGGGTGTTTTTTAACATAGTCCTGCCAACGCTGTTGCCAAGGTTTCAATTCTACTGATTTTTGTCTGTCTTTTTGTGGCTCTAAAACCACTTGTTCTAAGCGCTGCAAATAGGCTTTTAGATAGCGCGGCAGGTGTTTGAGTTGGCTATCGGGAATCTCGCGAATAAAACCGCGATAAACCAATTGGTCTAGGCTGGCTTTAATCTCGGCGAGGGCTTGCAATTGCGCGGGGTGAATACTGCCTTTGAGTTGTTTGGCGAGCTGGTGATATTGCTTGAGTATCTCTTTAACCGTTTTTCCCAAAGCTTGGCTGGCGGCGGGCAGTGCTGCATGACTCTCTTCTAAGCGCTGCTTAAACTCGCTGGCGTTTTGTGGTAAAGGCTCGGCAAGCCAGAGTTTGGCGCTGACGGCGTAAATAATATCTGCGCCCAAGGCTTGGCACGTACCAACGGGGGCATAATGCAAACAATCGCTATTGCTCAGCGGCAGTTGTTTTTTGAGCTGTTTGAGTAAGCTGTCTGATTGCAGTGCAAACAAGCGATACAAGCCTTGCAGGTGGGTTTGTTCTGCTTCTTTGGGGTCGTCCAATAATTCTAGCGCCACGCTGTCTTTTTTATCGACGAGCGCGGGATAGGCTTGAACATTAACGCCGTGGTGTTTGAGTTCGATATTGCTTTGCCAGTCGCCAAAGTCCCACGCGCTTATTCCGGTTTGTTCCCAGCGTTGTTTCGGCATTTCGGCAAATTGGTCTTGGCTGTGGCTTTGCCAGTCGTGTTGTAGTTTGGCTAAATCTTGCCCATGTGCCAGCGGTTTATTATGCCCATCCATGACTTCGTAGTGCATGTGGAGGTGCGAGGTGAGTTTGTCCAAATCCCACAGCGGCGGGTCGATTTGCACTCCGGTTATTTTGTGTAAAAACTGCCCCAGTTGCGGCGCTAGCGCTTGGTCGTTGGGCGTGAGTGCGGTCATGGCTGCACTGGCAAAATCAGGAATCGGCACAAAGGCTTTGCGTTTTTGTTTCGGCAAGCTTCTCAGTAATGCGATGATTTTCTCTTGCCGTAGCCCTGGCACTAGCCAATCAAACGGCTCGGGCTTGAGTTGTTTCAGCAGGCTCACAGGCACATGCACGCAAACACCGTCTTCTTCGTGCCCCGGTTCAAAATGGTAGCTGAGCGGAAATTGCATCCCCTGATAATTGAAGCTATCAGGATAGGCAGATTTGTCGATTTTTTCCTCATCTTGCTGCATCAAATGCTCGCGGGTCAGTTTGAGGCAATCATCATCTTGTTGCTTGAGCCATTTTTCAAACGCCGCACCGCTGTAAATATGTATCGGAATGTGTTGTTGATAATAGTTAAATAAATCTTCTTCATCGACTAAAATATCTTGCCGCCGGACTTTGCTTTCTAAGGCTTTGATGTCATCAATGAGTTTGCGGTTATGGTGGAAAAATTTAGCGCGGGTGCGGTATTCGCCATAAACCAAGGCATGACGAATAAACATTTCACGGGCTAACACTGGCTCTAGCGGGCCATAATTTATCCGCCGCTTGACCACCAAAATCAGCCCGTACAAACTCACTTGTTCATAAGCGCCGACTTGAGCGCGGCTTTTTTGCCAATGCGGCTCAAAATAATGATGTCGACACAAATCGCCAGCGGCTTTTTCAATCCATTCCGGTTCAATTTTCGCCACACAGCGCAAATATAAACGGCTGGTATCGACCAATTCCGCCGCCATCACCCATTTAGGGTTTTTGCCAAACACATCCGAGCCGGGAAAAATTTGTGCTTTAAGGTTATACGCACCGACATATTGTTTTTTCTCGCTTAAAAAAGCCACTTGACTCAGCAGCCCCGTGAGCAAGGCTTGATGCACGGCGGGATATTCCGCAGCGGTGTCATTGCCTTGCCAGCCTTGGTCTTTTGCCAATTGCTTCAATTGCCGATAAATATCTTGCCATTCGCGGATGCGTAAAAAGGATAAAAAATGCTTTTGACACCAACGTCGATAGGCACTGCTGCCCAGTTCCGCTTTGTGTTTATTAATCGCTTGCCAGAGGCTGACATAGCTTAAAAAGTCCGAGGTCGGGTGAGCAAATTCCTCATGGGCGCTGTCGGCGGCTTGTTGTTTATCCATCGGGCGCTCGCGTGGGTCAGCAACACTGAGTGCGGCACAAATAATCAGCACTTCTTCGAGGCAGTCATGATGCACAGCGGCGATAATCATCCGCCCTAAACGCGGGTCGATGGGCAAGCGTGCCAATTGCTGCCCAAGTTCGGTGAGGCTTTTATCCTCATCCACTGCGCCGAGTTCTTGCAGTTGCCGAAAGCCTGCGCGTATGGCTTTGTCCTCTGGTGCTTCCAAAAACGGAAAATCTTCGATGTCGCCAAGTTTCAACGCCAACATGCGTAAAATCACCGAAGCCAAAGCGGTGCGGAGAATTTCCGGCTGGGTGTATTCTTCGCGCAGATTAAAATCGCTTTCATCATAAAGACGAATACACAGCCCAGCGGCAATCCGCCCACAACGTCCGGCGCGCTGGTTGGCGCTGGCTTGCGAAATCGGCTCGATTTGTAAACGCTGAACTTTACTACGGTTATTGTAGCGGCTGATACGGGCGAATCCGGGGTCAATCACCGCCTTGATGCGCGGCACGGTCAGCGAGGTTTCGGCGACATTGGTGGCGAGAATAATCCGCCGTTGGCGACCGGGTTTAAAAATCCGGTCTTGCTCTTGGCTGGAAAGCCGCGCATATAAGGGCAATATTTCGGTATTAGGCAAAGCGCGTTTTTGTAGCCGCTCGCTGGTCTCACGGATTTCACGCTCACCACTTAAGAAAATCAAAATATCGGCAAAGCGGTCATAACGGTCAATTTCAGCGACGGCATCCAAAATCGCGTCTTCTTGGCGTTGCTTGCCACGCTCGTTTTTTTGCTCGAAAGGGCGATAACGAATCTCTACCGGATAACTACGCCCGCTGACCGAGATAATCGGGGCTTTATCAAAATGAGCAGCAAAGCGCTCGGTGTCGATGGTCGCCGAGGTGATAATGACTTTTAAATCCGGGCGGCGCGGCAACAGTTGTTTTAAATAGCCCAAGAGAAAATCAATATTAAGACTGCGCTCGTGCGCCTCGTCAATAATAATGGTGTCGTAGTTACTCAACCAATGGTCGTGCTGGGTCTCGGCAAGCAAAATGCCATCGGTCATCAGTTTGATATAGGCATCATCAGAACTATGGTCTTGAAAACGGACTTGATAGCCGACCACGCTGCCCAAAGGCTGATTGATTTCCTCAGAAATACGCGCGGCAACACTACGAGCAGCGACACGGCGCGGCTGGGTACAACCAATCAGCCCGCGCACACCGCGACCCGCTTCAAGGCAAATTTTTGGTAACTGGGTGGTTTTGCCCGACCCCGTTTCGCCTGCGACAATAATCACCTGATGCTCAAGCAAGGCATCGCGAATCGTTTCATGCTCAAGGCTGACGGGCAAGTCTTCATTGAGCTGCGCTTTCGGCGTATTCTCGCGGCGCAACTCGCAGTGCTGCAAAGACGCTTGAAGTTGTTCTTGAAAACGGACTAAATCGCGCTCAAACGGCTTGTGCTGGCGTTGGCGCTGCTGCATTTTGCGCAACTGGCGCTTGAGTTTGCCAACATCTTTACAACGGGCGTGCTGAGTCTCTTGATAAAGCTCGGGGAAGTTTTGCATGATAGCTAGGGATAGTTGCCTAAAGTCGCCGGATCGTAGCGGGTTTGGGGCAAGCTTGCAATTGGGAGAGGTGATTCAGTTCGCTGATTTTCGTATAACATGCTATATCAGTGTGTTATACGATTAGTATTAGTGTTTTTTATCCTCATATTGTGTTGCGTATATACTTTTTTTACGATAATCTGCGAAAACTATAGATTTACTGGTTAGTTGCCTTTCAAAGTAAGGAGTAAATAATGAGTAGGGATTGGGAATCTGTTTTCACAACGTGGTCACAAGGACCAAGAAAAACAGAGCAAGAACGTGCTGAAAATGCAGAAAGGCAAATTAGGAAGGCTATTCAAGCAAGCGAAAAGTTAAAAAATCGAAATATTAAAGTATTCACGCAAGGATCTTATAGAAATAGGGTTAACGTTAGACAGGATAGCGATGTAGATGTTGGTGTTCTCTGCTTTGATACCTATTTCCCTGAGCACCCTGATGATAATGTAAAAATGGAACTTGCCAAAAGTTTCATTCCTGCAACTTACGAATACACAACTTTTAAAAACGAACTAGAAGAAGCGCTTGTAGCCAGATTTGGGAGAGAAGCTGTTACGCGTGGAAGTAAAGCATTTGATATAAAGGTCAACACATATCGTGTTGAATCAGATGTTGCTGCATTTTTTGAGCACAGAAGATATGTAACTTCGACTTACCATCATTCTGGTGTCGAAATGATACCTGATGACTATAAGCCTCCCAGTGTTAAGAATTGGCCGGAGCAACATTACCAAAATGGTGTTTCCAAAAATGGCGCTACCACAAGGCGATATAAAAGAGTGGTTCGTATTTTAAAAAAGCTGTCGAACGAAATGTCTGAAGAGGGAATTAAATCCGCAAAAGACACCCCTAGTTTTCTTATTGAATGTCTTGTATTTAATGCATCAAATAAATGCTTTGAATATACAGCTTATAAAGCAATTGTAAGGGCTGTTCTTGCGGAACTTTTCAATAATACACTTAGTGATGAAAATTGTTCTGAGTGGGGTGAAGTAAGTGAGCTAAAGTATTTGTTTACGGGGTCGCAGCAGTGGACTAGACAAAGTGCTCATCAGTTCCTAAATGATGCTTGGAATTACATAGGATATTAATAATGTTGACCAGACTTCATATATCTTCATTTATCGGACTTACTATTGTTGTCTGGCTAGTTGCATTATGGTTTCAAGGAATGCCTGTGCTAAGTTTGGATTTTGTTAAGCCATTTGGAATAGTTGTTGGAACTATAACTCTCTTTGTTACACTATTTAATAAATATCTTTGGTCATGGAAGATATTTAAAGGGTGGTACGTTAAAAGACCTGATTTAAGAGGTACTTGGGAAGTTGAATTAAAAAGCAGTTGGATTGATCCAAAAACGGGGAAAGGTATTGACCCTATTCAGGGATACGCTGTAATTAGACAATCACTAACCTCTTTAAGTGTAAGACTAATGACAAAGGAGTCACGGTCTGTGCTTGTTGCCCACAGTATTGAACAACAAGAAGATGATGACCTTTTTAAACTTGTTGCTGTTTATCGAAATGAACCGAATATTGAGCTTCAAGGTGTACGTAGTGAAATACATCATGGTTCATTTGCCCTAGAAATTCATGGTTTTCCTGTATATGAATTACAAGGTCATTATTGGACTGATCGTGCCACAAAAGGTGGTATGAAACTAAGTAATAAGATTAATAAATTATATGACACTTATGAACAAGCTAAGCGTGAAACCAGCAACTAACAAAGCGCTTGCAGTCGGACGTTAGATTAAGAAATAATGAAAATAGATTACACTCATCAATTGCGTGAAGTTCTGGCGAATGCTAGAAAAGGTATCCCCGAAAATGAATTTTGTGGGATTGGCGCTATTCTATATTCTGACTTTGATGGCTTGCCAGTATTGCCACTTTGCCCAGAGAAAATAATCAATATTGAGAATAGCTTGGCAGAGCAGCTTGCACATGCCAGCCTATATTCTAATCCCTGTCATGACGGTTTTCATTTAATATCAGATAAATTAATGTTAACTCACACCAATCAGTATTTTGCACCGCCGCTTCCTATCGATAAAGCAGTATATGCCGATCCAATTCATCACCATGGAGCAAGATACATATCCGCTCAAATCGGCTCGTTAATGCCATGCGTGTATTGTACTGGCATTATAAGTGAGAAAGATGATCTGGTTGTGTTTAAAAATGGAAGGGAAGTTAAGTGATAACTCTCATTCCATTGCAAAAGGTATTCGTTTCTATTGCAATAATCTATGCGGCTTTAATTTCTGCAATAGTTGCAATATTTGAAATGTCGGGCACAGGATCTGTTTCACTGGCATTCAGAGGTGCCATTGTTCTAGAACTATGCATCTTGGCATTTGTTGTTTTTGGTTGGCGTTTGTTGTGGTCGAGATTCCCAAAATTCAATGAATGGGTATATCCTGATTTAAATGGTGAATGGGCGGTTAGTATTTATTGGACTTATGGAAATAAAAAAGGAACAAAAACCGCTGTAGCTCATATTAAACAGGATTTCTTTAGGTTAAGCATGGAGCTAGTATCTGATGAGTCAGAATCTGAAACACTTATGGTAAAACCTAAAAAAGACCCTGAATCATCAAGGCCACTCCTTTACTACATCTATCGGAACGAAGCCGCACAAGGCGTTAAAAAGCCTAGGGCACCACATAAAGGGGCTGCGATTCTTAAGCTTGACCTTAAAGATCAAAATACCTTGAAAGGCAATTATTTTACAGACCATGGAACAAGCGGTCATTTCAAGTTGAAGCGTGAAAAGAAAATCTAACAAAAAGTTCAACTCGTAACTCGTAAGGCGGGTAAGCATCGCGCTACCCGCCATGTCGAAACCTAAAAATTCAGAGTTTCCTGACAAGAAGCAAACACCCACTTATTTATCATCAGTTCATGCCCATGTCGGGCGTACACAATCACATCCAGCCGAACCAAAAACCGCTGCGTGGTTTTCGGTCGGCTGATGTGAAGCATTAGGTTTCAAAAAGAGCAATGAAGCTATCTATATATCAAATTGATGCATTTGCCGAAAATGCATTTGAAGGTAATCCTGCGGCTATCTGTCCGTTGTCAGATTGGCTTCCCGATGCAGTGATGCAATCTATAGTAGAAGAAAACAATCTCTCTGAAACAGCCTTTTTTGTGCAAAGTGAGCATTGCTTCCACATTCGTTGGTTTACCCCGACCGCAGAAGTTGATTTGTGTGGTCATGCAACTTTGGCATCGGCTTATGTGATATTCACTTTTCTTGGATATAAAGAAAAAGAGATAAAGTTCGAATCAAAATCTGGCTTATTAAAGGTCACGAATAAAGATGGCTTGTTGGTAATGGATTTCCCATCTCAGCCAGCCAGAAAATGTGAAACACCGGAAAATATTATTCAAGCATTTAATGTCACGCCAGTAGAGTGCTTGAAGGCAGAAGATTATATTGTTGTTTTTAGCAGTGAAGAAGAAGTTCGCTCTGCTCAACCAAAATATGAAGCACTAAAACATCTTGATTTAAGAGGTGTGGCAATTACTGCAAAATCAAATAATTATGATTTCGTTGCCCGGTTTTTTGCCCCAAAATACGGAATTAATGAAGATGCAGTTACAGGTTCTGCCTACACCCAACTCGTTCCATACTGGTCAAAGGTTTTGGGTATTTCAAAGTTCCATGCAAAACAAGTATCAAATAGAGGTGGTGAATTATTTTGCGAGCTGGCTGGCAACCGTGTAAGTATCGCTGGAAAAGCTGTAAAGTATTTAGCTGGTGAAATTGAAATATAAACCTAACATGCGCTTCCAAAAAAAGGTAGTCGTGTCTCAGTAGTGATAAGTGTAGAATACACGGGTTTAGTCAGCTAATAAGGATGTAAAATGCCCCCGTTGTCAATCGCAAGCTATTGTAAAAAATGGAAGTATTCATACAGGCAAACAAAAATATGCTTGCAAAGACTGTCGTCGCCAATTTGTAGAAAATCCACAAAA
>JADGDE010000049.1 GCA_016745035.1 Thiotrichales bacterium | reverse complement strand
CCATAGCGGTGTAAAAAAGCTGATAAAGAACTGATAGTCTGTCAATTCTTTATTAGCTTACGCTGAATATACTGTAAAAAACATTTAATCTATTTATACATAGTATCTACATAGAGATTGATATACAGCAAATTCATGCAAAAATTTATGTTTTGGCAGATTCATTCGCTTTGATTTCTGCGTGAACTTTTTCCATATCAACTGCACGAATTTGTGTAATTAGTTCAACTAATTGTGCTTCATTTAGTACACCAGGATTAGCAAATAACACTACTTGCTCACGAAATACCATCAATGTAGGAATAGAACGAATTTGAAAATGAGCAGCAAGTTCTTGTTCTTCTTCTGTATTAACTTTCGCAAAGACAATATCACTTAATGCTTCTTTGTTTGAAACTTCCTCAAAAGTAGGTCCAAATGTTTTACAAGGACCACACCATTCTGCCCAATAATCAACAATAACGATATCATTATCGGTAATGGTTTTTTCAAAATTCTGTCCAGTAATATCAACAGTAGCCATAATTTACTCCTTAAATCTTTAATAATGTAATTGTGTATTAATATAAGCATTTGCTAATATTTTAGCAATAATCTAACTAAGTTAGGTTCAGTTAGCATCATTACCCCATACAGGAAGTAAACTATGTGCAATATTCAAATGTTCAAGTAAACGAGCCACAATAAAATCAACGATATCATCTAAAGTTTGCGGTTGATGATAAAAACCGGGGTTCGCAGGCAGAATC
>JADGDE010000048.1 GCA_016745035.1 Thiotrichales bacterium | reverse complement strand
CCAATGTGGTCGGTATGGCTTCGTGTTATATGTTCGAGTATTACAATCGGAAAAATTTTAGCATCTCCTGTCAATTGGAGAATGAACGTTGGAATGCCCGCCAGGCAAATCTTGAACTGGAACATCGTGTCCAAGAGCGTACCGCCCAACTGGCCACCATCAATAAGAACCTGCGGGAGGAGATTGAAGAGCGCAAAAAAGTGGCCCGTGAGCTTCGAGAGATCCATGGGGAATTGGAGCACCGCGTGGACACTAGGACCCGTGAGCTGGTTCGCATTAATGATGAACTTTCTATGGCCAAAGAGACGGCTGATCAGTCTGTGCGGGTAAAAACAGAATTTCTTGCCAACATGAGCCATGAGATTCGGACCCCCATGAATGCCATCATCGGCATGAGTGATCTGGCCTTGAATGAAGAGATCTCCAGGGATCAGCGGAGGGAGTACCTGGATATTATTCGGACTTCGGCCCGGTCTCTCCTCGGTATTATCAACGATATCCTTGATCTCTCCAAGATCGAGGCGGGTAAGATGGAGCTGGAGGAGACCCCCTTCGATTTAGGCAGCCTTGTGGATAGTATTTTTAGCTTGTTTGCTGACCAGCTCAATGAGAAGGGGCTGGAGTTCATCATTGATATCGAAGCATCCATTCCTGAACGCTTGGTGGGGGACCCTTTGAGGTTTCAGCAAGTGCTGGTGAATCTTACCAGCAATGCGATAAAATTTACCGAGTCGGGGGAGATCGCTCTTCGCATGTCCATGGTCGAGGAGAGCGATACCCACG
>JADGDE010000047.1 GCA_016745035.1 Thiotrichales bacterium | reverse complement strand
ACCTTAGTGGATGGCCCTTTTAAATATTTACACGGTTATTGGCAGTTTAAACCCTTAAGTGATACTGCCTGTAAAATTACCTTAGCTTTAGATTATGAATTTTCAAATCGCCTGATCAGCCTTGCGATTGGGCCTATATTTAATCAAGTGGCGAATACTTTGGTGGATTCTTTTGTCAATCGCGCCAAACAGCATTATGGGTAACAATAACAATGGACACGATTGAAATTATCTATGCATTACCTGAACAACAAGATTTAATCACACAAAATTTAAGCGAAGGACAAACGGTGCAAACCGCAATTCAACAATCTACTATACTAGCGCGTTACCCCGAACTAGATTTAGCTACGATGGTGGTGGGTATTTTTGGAAAAAAAGCTAAAATGACGCAAGTGTTACGTGCAAATGATCGGATAGAAATTTATCGCCCTTTAATTGCAGACCCGAAAGAAGTCCGCAAGCGTAAAGCGGCAGAAGGTAAAAAACTTGGCAAAGGCAGAAAATAATTATGCACGGTATTGTCCCACCTGATCCACAAACCACTGTATCTCAACATCATTATGCGGTTGTCTACGTTCCCAGAAAAAGTCGCAAACGCTTTGCAGCCAGTTGTGTTGCGATTCAAGCAGACCGTCAAACTGCACTTGAGCAGGCAGATCCGAATCGTAAACAATATGCGGCTATCGTGCTCGGTCCTTCTAAATCCTCAGAAGGGCAATATATTTATTATTTAAGAGAGTGGTTAAGTTAAGCGTTAAGCAATTTTTAACGCTTAAGCGCATATTGTC
>JADGDE010000046.1 GCA_016745035.1 Thiotrichales bacterium | reverse complement strand
GAATATGTCAAAAATCAAACTGATGAAATATGCTTATCTGCCGTTATTACAAATGCGTATGCAACACAATATGTCAAAAATCAAACGGATGAAATATGCTTAGCTGCTGTTAAAGGAAATGGATATGCTTTAAAATATGTTAAAAATCAAACTGATGAAATGTGCTTAATTTCTGTTGGAGAAAATGGAATAGCATTACAATATGTTAAAAATCAAACTGATGAAATATGCTTAGCTGCTGTTAAAAGAAATGGACATGTATTAAAATATGTTAAAAATCAAACAAATGATTTGTGTTTAGTTGCCGTTAAAAATGATGAAAATGTATTACAATATGTTAAAAATCAAACCAATGAAATATGCTTAGCTGCTGTAAAAAAAAATTGTACTTTATTAAAACTTGTTAAAAATCAAACTGAAGAAATGTGCTTATCTGCTGTTAAAAAATATGGATATTTATTAAAATATGTTAAAAATCAAACAGAAGAAATGTGCTTATCTGCTGTTAAAGACTATGGGGATGCTTTAGAATATGTTAAAAATCAAACTGAAGAAATATGTTTAGCTGCTGTTAAAAATGGTGGATATGCTTTAGAATATGTTAAAAATCAAACCGAAGAAATATGTTTAGCTGCTGTTAAAAATAATGGATATGCTTTAAAATATGTTAAAAATCAAACAGAAGAAATCTGCATAGCTGCTGTTAAAAATAATGGATATGCTTTAAAATATGTTAAAAATCAAACTGAAGAAATCTGCTTAACTGCCGTTAAACAAAATGGATATGCTTTAAAATATGTTAAAA
>JADGDE010000045.1 GCA_016745035.1 Thiotrichales bacterium | reverse complement strand
GGTCTAGCAGGTCTTCGATCTTCGCCCCACACCGTCAGGCACACCTCTGAACGCCGAGCTCTGTGTCGCCAAAACTTGCAGTACGCCCGGTACAGCGGCGGTTTGGCTCCTTGATCTCGACGCTCAGCGACGCACCTGACGATGCGGGGCGAAGATCGAAGACCTGCTAGAGCTAAACTTCGTCCCAGGCTGCGGACCCGCTCACCGGGGTCGCCAGCAGCTCGTCGACGTCTTCCATGGTCAGCTTCTTGCCGATGGTGGCGTCGCGCCCGAGCGCCGACTCGGCGATCTTGCGCTTCTCGGCCCCGAGCTCGACCATCTTCTGCTCGACGGTGTGCTCGACGACGAGGCGGTAGACCATCACGGGTTTGTCCTGCCCGATCCGGTGGGCGCGGTCCGTGGCCTGATCCTCGACCGCCGGGTTCCACCACGGGTCGTAGTGGATGACGGTGTCGGCCTCGGTCAGCGTGAGCCCGGCCCCGCCCGCGCGCAGCGAGATCAAGAACACCGGCGGGCCGCTCTTTTGCTGGAAGCGGTTGACGAGCTCCTCGCGGTTGGTTGTCCCGCCGTGCAGCCACACGTACTCGATCTCGAGCTCGTCGAGGACCGCGGCGATCAGCTTTTGCATCTGCACGAACTGCGAGAACACCAGGGCCTTGCGGCCCGAGCCGATCGAGTCGGCGATCAGCTCGCGGAAGGCCTCGAGCTTGGCCGAGGGCGGCACCGCGCTGCCCTCGGGCAGGTGGAGCAGGCGCGGGGCCGTGCACACCTGACGCAGACGGGTGAGCGCGGCGAGAATCGTCATCTGCGACTTCTCGAGGC
>JADGDE010000044.1:489-852 GCA_016745035.1 Thiotrichales bacterium | reverse complement strand
ATGCAGGTCAATCTGGAAGAATATAAAGATACCCCCCATTACAAAAATGCGTCAGGTGTACGTGCTACCTGCGCTGATTGCCATGTGCCTAAGGAATTTTTACCGAAAATGAAAGCTAAGGTTCTGGCCTATAAAGACGTATTGCACGAAATTCTTGGAACAATCGATACTCAGGAAAAATACGAGGCACACCGCTGGGATATGGCTAACCGGGTGTGGGATAAAATGAAAGCCTCCGATTCCCGTGAATGTCGTAGTTGTCATGCCTGGGATCAAATGGATTTGAGTGAACAGGATCGTATCGCCCGTAAGCGACACGGCAGGGCACCAGACGAGGGTAAAACCTGTATTGATTGCCACAAA
>JADGDE010000044.1:0-479 GCA_016745035.1 Thiotrichales bacterium | reverse complement strand
CTCACGAAGAACCTGATGAACGCGACGAGGAAGGGGAAAATGAAGAATCCTCATAGGGGGATGGATAGAATCATACCAATATTACTGGACGATTGAAATGAAGACGTTGTTATTGCATGTGGTGTTATTTTTGTTCGTCCTGATTTCAGGGCCTGTGCTTGCCGCAGATGATGATGTCGGCAAGGAGTTTCGCCTTGCAGCGCTGATCGGTGACGATGAAACACTGCAACAGTTACTGGATGAAAAAGAAATTGATGTCGATGATATCAATGCGTTTGGCAAGACTGCATTAATGATGGCGGTAGAAGGGGATAACTTTATCACGGTTACCCTGTTACTAAATCGTGGAGCAGATGTGAACAAGGTGACCGTCGCGGGTTGTACCGCACTCACTTTTGCAGCAGAAAATGGACATACCGGGATTATGGCGATGCTGCTCGAAAGAGGGGCTGTTCTCGAAAACCGTACCCGTTCTGGAT
>JADGDE010000043.1 GCA_016745035.1 Thiotrichales bacterium | reverse complement strand
CCAGACTCTGAGTAAAAATAGCATGCACAATCGGTGCTAACTCGGGGGCTAACATGTTTAGCATTCTACCTGGAATTGTGCCTAACTTAACTCTTTGGAATCCACGGGCGACAACGGTCGACAGCCCCCCCTTCTTCCGCCCCGACTACGGGCGACCATAGTCGACACAAGAATTCATAATTATCGTCTATCTGCGGCTCCGTAATCGGATGCGATACGCATGGACTTCTCACTCAGCTATTGACATCAACGCACACACACGCATAGGTGTGTGTCTTACGTATAATATAGCGTTTGAATGACGCACATACGATAAATATTCGATGACACAGAAGCATTCTACCGGCAAGCCTGTCCGTTGGACGCTGAGATCAGCGCTAGAATATTGGAAAAAAGGCGATCAATCCCGTGACACAAAAATCGAAATATCTGACGAAGTACTCATCCAATCTCGCTACTTTTTTTTATGGTGTATGGGAGAATATTATCTACCTTCCATTCACTAGGTTGTACGATCAAATATTTTTCTAAGTTGCTCTAAAATCGATTTAAAGATTGTCAATCGACTTCAATTTTTTTCTAACACAACAACACTATACAATGTGAATGCAAACGTGATAATAACTAGGACGAAGGTCACATAGCGACGTGTAAACAATACACTATGTAAACAACATTCCTGAGATGCTAATTCCATGCGATGAAGTCAATATATTAAATACTTTTAGAGTTATGATAATTTTAAGACTGCTGTTACTTTTAACTAATTTGCATCTGAAATTACTTAGTACACAGGGAACTGGCGCTGATAAATTACTTAGCACTCAAAGAGTTAACAGGAACCTAAAAGGCTGTCCAAAGAAGCTGAGAGATACAGCTTATATTTCACTCATTAGGCCTGCATTAGAA
>JADGDE010000042.1 GCA_016745035.1 Thiotrichales bacterium | reverse complement strand
GTTAATATAGTACGTTCATTCTTGTACGATAGCAACTCTATTGTGCAGCGAGGATTTTGTAGGCTATTTTTACTACAAGTTCTCCTAGCACATTGGCGTATTGAGGGGGACCAAGAGGGTCTTGCCCCCCCCCCCCCCTAAAATTGACTAAGGTGTAGTAAACTCGAGATCATCGACCAATAAGGTGTACCAAGCTAAAAATTTTCTTGAAATTTTCCACAATATCAATTATTTATCTTATAAACAAGATAAATATTACAAAATATGGACATTTTTAAAGAAAATTCGCTTAATTTTTCAAAATTTTCCTAAAACTGTGATTAATGATCTTAATACATTGTGTTTTCAAAACTACGGTGCATCGTTAATAAAAGTAGTTATGAAAAGGAACAACTTAAATTGCATCAATCACTTCTTGGTGTGAAAGGGGGGGGGGCCAAAAACAGCCGTCTGAACAGCCCTCTCTCCAACATTTAGCTGTAACGCTAAAAATCAATATTTGTAGGCCAAATTTTAGTTAAAAGTACGACAAACTCAACAAATACTCTTCGAAAATGTACATAAATATTGTCCATTTCTTTTCTAAACCTTGGGGGGGGGGGGCGAAAATAATCCTGTGAGGTCCTCAATAAGTGACCAATGCTATTTTTATGCAAAATATGATAAAAACGCATCAACTAGAGCATGTTTTTTAAAATTTCTCAGGAAGCAAAATAACACATAGCAAGAGTGTAGTCAGGTGTAGTGTATAATCGATATTTTTTATAACAAATAGTGGTACTTTTTAAACTTAATCGATCAAAATAATGCATCAAAAACGCACCAGATTGCATCAATCATTTTAAAATTTTCTCGGGGAGCATGCCCCCGAACCCCCTAGCATCTCTGTAGCTGATATCATTATTTCTATATGAAAGTAGTCATT
>JADGDE010000041.1 GCA_016745035.1 Thiotrichales bacterium | reverse complement strand
ACATATTTTTGTTTAGGTGTGGGTTGTGGTTTTACGTGATAAACGTAGAAATGACCTGCTAGGTATATGATTCCAGCGGTAATTAAGGTGGGTTTTAGCATGTTGCTTGCCTCTCATGTTAAACTGAGAGCCAATCAATCGCGCATAAAAAAAGCCCGTGAACCCGCTTGTTTTGTGGGGTTTACGCGCCATTTTTCTATGTGTACAATGTCTTGAACGCATCGTGCTGATTACTCTCAGTTATGATGTCAGGCTTAGTTGAGAGGTTCCAACTCTCGGCTAAGCCGCTTTTAATTTCGCTTTCTGCGAATCGAAAGCCTAAGCATACGCCTAAGCTTTTAATCCTGTCAAATTCCTAAATACCTTTTTCCTTGGCAACTCTATCTAATTCGCTTAATGCAGCATCACCGCTGACAAAATCCCCTTCTTTAAGGGTTTTTAAGGCTCTTTCGCCCCAGTAGGCATCGTCTAAGGCTTGTAGGTGTTCATAATCTTCATAGGCGATTATAACGACTGTTTTACGCCCACTTTTTTTAACAATCACGGGTTCACGCATAGCGGCATCCATGTATTGCCCTAATCTGTGTTTTAATTCGGTTGCTGTAACGTCCATTTTTCCGTCCTAAAGTTTGCGTTTGGCGCGTTTGTACACGTCACTATCGTTACGATTACCTATCTCGATAATGGTTATTTCATCCGTATCAAATGTGTAAATAATTCGATACTCACCGACTTTGTTACGCCATATCCCTTTGAACTCATTACCCGCCATAGGTATTGAGTTATGGGGTTCGGGGTCGTTCATTAGCTTGTATATTGCCGATTGAATCTGCTTATGTTGCTTTGGTGGTAATTTTGATAAAAACTCGATGGCAGTCTTGGCAATGCTTAATTTAAGTAAAGACATAATGGCTATTATAGCTATAATG
>JADGDE010000040.1 GCA_016745035.1 Thiotrichales bacterium | reverse complement strand
AAATTCGACAAAACTACGGAAGCTGCCGTAGCCGATTAAAAATAAGGCAGAGACGGCACGAATGGGGCGATCTTTGCTGGAGTAAAAGTTAAAAAAGTTAAGAAAAAAGTTAAGGACACCCATATAAATAGCATATTAATTTAGTCTGTTATTTAAGTGGGTGTCTGATTTCTTCTTCTGATTTCTTCTGGTAACTATCAAACTATTTCATTGAATACAGACTTAGGGATAATAACACTGTCAAGTTGGGGGTTTAGAATATGGAAGGACAATTATGTAGGACCTACTTTTAGACGCTGGAATCCTGAAAGTCTTAACTGTAACCCTTATAATGCAAAATAATATAATAAAAAAAATTCGGAAAAACTATAAAGTATTTTCTAAATTCATTATTTTTCTTATATTATTTGGGTGTACTACCAAATAAATTGATGAACAAATAAGTTTAGAAATTGAAGGAAATAACATTAAAACTGTAAAAAATTAGTTGTTCATATTGATAATAAAATGCTTAATAAATTTTTTATTTTATCCGTCAGGTTAAACAAAACTGAAATGGCAGAGTTTTTTTAAATATGGGGGCAGATATAAACATAAGAGTAAAACATGGGAGCACAGCAATAAATATTGCTACTCTAAAAAATGACCTAAAAATGATTAAAATGCTTATAAGAAAAAAATAAACATAGAGAATAAAGGAGGATTAACACTTGAGCTACCTATAGTTAGAGCAATAAAAAATAAAAATGCAAGTATAGTTTCTTTATTTTTAGACAGTGGGACTAATATATCAACTAAGACATATATTTTAGGTTTACATAGCCCGAATCCAAATATTAAAATATTATTTCAGAAAAGGGTGTCGCTACCTCGTGACGACTTTTTAGGTATCCCTACCTAAAAACTACTCGCAAACGCGACGTTATCTTAG
>JADGDE010000003.1 GCA_016745035.1 Thiotrichales bacterium | reverse complement strand
GCATCAGAAAGAATTGCAGTAGAAAATAGTATTGCAGGTCTTAAAAGGTTTCGTGTTCTATCTGATAGATTAAGAATCCATGATATTGATTTATATGATGAAATTCTTGGTATCTGTGCTGGGTTATGGAATTTTAATTTGCATAACTGATTGTTTTATATAGTCACAACAAGTCTACTTATCACTTAAGCAAACGGAATAAGCCTTGTAAGCAATCAATTGAACATTAGACACAGTTACCCCTCAAAAAATAATGGAAAAAATACAAAACTATCCATTTTAATTGACACAAAATGTATTACAATTCAAATCAATGTCGCCATATTACATCAGCCCAGTCATTCAAGAGTGATGACTTGTCGGAGAATCTTACCATGTTGTCCAAATGCTTCTTACCTAAATTATCGGCATTAGCACTTGCTATTGCCGTCGCTAATGCCAACGCTGCAACCTGTACGCCTACCAATGTGCTTTATGCCAAAGGCAGCAATATCCAAGTTCCTTGTATCGAAGTCCATCAACAACTGGTTAATGCGACTTTTAAGCTGGTAGCAACTGAACCTGAACATATTTGGGAATTGCAAAAATTTACCCCAGCCGATTCGGATAAAAGCGGGGTGCGTGCTAAATTTTCACTGGAAAATAATCGTCTAAAAATTCCCTTATTGCAAAGCACCGATGGTCGTTTATGGCGACCTGAATTAGAGGTTATCGAATCAAGCCTAGCAGAAGCAAAACCGCGTTTTAAACTCAAAAACGTTGATATGCTTGATCCTGCTAAAGATGTGAGTCGTTTGGTTATCAAGGTAGGCAATCCAAATACTACCCGTCGAGCAAATGATAAAACAGAGATTTGTGATAATGGCAAAACAAAAACACTTCCTGAACCAGCCGTACAAGCACACTTAGATAAAGGCGCAACTTTGGGCGCTTGTGGTACAAACTTCGATGCCGCAAATACAGAGGAGTCTAGTGATTCGGCAACAGCAAGTGAAAATACAGCCACCTCATCACCAGCGGGTATCAGTGCAGCCGTTTTAAAAGTTAAACGGGTTGAAATCACAGGCACAAACAGCGGCACAATGAACCTTGATATTTCAGGGGATTTAGATTTGCTAAAAGTGATACAAGATGAATCGCAATTATTAGGTGAAATCGTCTTGCCAGCAGATACCCATATTGGACAAGTGCGGTTAATTTTAGACTCAGGTAGTTATGTTACAGATAATGGTACAAAGTACGCTTTGACTGTGCCTAGCGGCGAGCAAACGGGCTTAAAAATTATTGGGGATTGGACAACGGTTGGTGGTCAGGTTACGGCTTTACAATTGGGTTTAAGTTTGGCGGATATTCGGTTTAATAAGGGGCGGAATGAGTATCGGATGAAGCCTACGGTTAAAATATCGGGAATAACCAATATAGATTTACCTACTGAAGAAAATGGTAAAGTAGAATTGCCCATTAGCAAAACTCCGTTTATATTAACGGTTGGAGATCAGGAAAGTGGCTTAACCTTTGAACTTCCTGAAGGTGCATATTTAAACACTGAAAAATTATATGGGGAAATTGTTGCTGATAGCTTATTATCATCCATTTATGAATTAAGTCCAGATAGGACTAACTTTAACCAGAATGGGACTATTACAATAAATTATAATGAAAGTAATCTTCCTGATGTATACTCTGAAAACGATATAACTATACTCAGAGATGGTATATCTTTAACAAGTTTAGTCAATACTGAGGATAATACAGTTACAGCTCAAACAGAACATTTTTCTTGTTATGTTGCTGTACCTATTCATTCTTGTAATTTTACAGATATAGATGATACTAATATAAAACAAGAATGGATGAATTCTTCAATAAAAAAACTATGCAATGATGCTGTAATTCAGGGTTACCCACTAACCGATGGAACTTGGAAGTATGAACCAAATAAGAATGCGACATTACTGGAGATTTTAAAAGTAATATCTAGTACAACTAGAAATAGTTGTACTAGATATATGGGGGATGATATTAGTGATGAACTCATAAGCAATGTTGAAAATAAATTGAATTTACAAAATAAAAACTTAAACGAACCTGTAACAAGAAAACTAGCTATTGAATATTTGGCTAATTTGCATTTTGGGTATTTTGAAGCAGATGCAACAGAAAGAATGCAATCAATTGGACTTACTAATGGAGAAAGGCTAGCAGACAATATAACACGAGCAGAGTTGGCTCATTTAGCTGATAAATCACGCTCTTTATTGAGTTTGCCAATATATAATACAAATAATCCGTTAGAAGCAAAAGTAGATTATTTTATTGCAGATAACAAAATTGTAATTTCTACTACTAATGCTGATATTTCTAAATTGAGGGACGGAAATCTGCCTTACTTCATACCTGACAGCATTAATGTGCAAGATATTCTTCTTAATGATACATCAATATGGAAAGACATATTGCATCAAATAGATGAAGGGAATGCTAAAGTGAGCAAAGATAATAAAAGTCGATACTTTTTAAGTATAAATAAAGGTGAGTTAACACAAAAATTAGAAACAGGTATTATTAAATTTATATTTAAAACGGGAGATACGGTGGAATTAACGTTATTATCTGGTAAAACTTTAAGGAGAGGCTCTCCAAAAGTAGAAATAGAAGGATATGTTCGTCACTGTATAGATAATCCAGATTTTGATGCAGATGCTTGGTTTTTTACAGGTGATATATCAATGTGGGAGGAGTTAGAAGGAGCTAATGTTGAAGCAACCATTAAAAATATAACTAAATCAGATAAAACCAAAGCTGATGGTTGGTATCGCTTGGTTTGGAGTAAAAACACTGTTTGTGACACTACAGAAGTTAAGGTCACACACCCCACAACAGGTAAATATCTTACTGTAACAGCAGATGATTACTCATGTTCTATTCTAAATTGGCATGCTTATGATTGGGTTGATAGAATCAGTTTTTATAATGGTCATCAATTTGATGGAAAACCTGATTGTGGAGCCAATGCCTATTAAACTAATTTGTAATGTAGATACTTTTGGTTCAATAAACACATCCATACCAAATGAACATACTATAAAAGCCGTAGCACCGCTACGGCTCTACACCTACATTCTACCCCAAAAACCGCCGCGCATTATCAAACAACTGCATCCACGGGCTGAGGTTATCCGTCCAATCCTCTGGGCAATGGCTTAAACGATTACTCAAGAATATCCGCTCTGGGTGCGGCATCATGATGGTAAAGCGTCCGTCTTCTGTGGTTAAGCCTGTGACCCCTTCAGGCGAGCCGTTGGGGTTGAGTGGGTATTGCTCGGTGGCTTGTCCGTAGTTATCGACATAACGCAAGGCCACGTTTGCTGCGGCTTGTTTCTCAGCATCTGCCCAATAGGCGCGGCCTTCGCCGTGTGCAACCGCCACAGGGATGCGTGCGCCTGCCATGCCGTCAAGGAACAGAGAGGGGTTTTTAGGCACTTCGACCATCACCAGTCGTGCTTCAAATTGCTGCGATTGATTGCCCAAGAAGCGTGGCCAGTTTTCTGCACCGGGGATAAAGTCATGCAATTGCGCCAGCATTTGGCAGCCGTTACAGACCCCTAGAGCAAAGCTGTCGGGGCGGTGAAAGAAGTTGTGAAACGCCTCGTTTGCCCGTGGGTTGTAGCGGATGGAATGCGCCCAGCCACCACCTGCGCCGAGGACATCGCCATAGGAGAAACCGCCGCAAGCGACTAAGCCTTGGAAGTCGGAGAGGTCGGTATTGCCCGCGATAATATCGCTCATATGCACATCAACGCTGTCAAATCCGGCTTGGTCAAAGGCGGCTGCCATTTCGATTTGTCCATTCACGCCCTGCTCGCGCAAGATAGCCATGCGTGGGCGTTGGGATAAAATCGCTGCGCTGCGGGGGGCGATGTTTTGTATGCTCAAACCGGGGTCGTTGGCATCGTCGATTTGCTCATAAGCTTGCTGGGCGCAATCGGGGTTATCGCGCAGGGCTTGCATGTGGTAGCTGGTCGCTGACCAGGCTTTTTGCGCGTCGATGCGCGAGAGTTCCAACACCGTTGCCCCGCCTGCGTGTACCCGTAGCATGTCCTCTTCGTTGACGCTGCCAATCTCATGCACAGCCAAGCCTTGCAGTTGTCGTTTGACCATTTCCAAGCGCTCGTTTGGCACTTGTAACACCGCGCCTGCTTCTTCAGCAAACAAGGCTGCCATGTTGCCGCCGATGCTATCAAGCTTAAGGTCTACGCCGCAGTGTCCAGCAAAGGCCATTTCGGCGATGCTTGCCCACAAGCCACCATCAGAGCGGTCGTGATAGGCCAATAATGCCCCTGTGCCGTTGAGTTTTTGAATGGCATTGAAAAAGGTTTTGACATCCTCGGCATCCACATCGGGGGCGCTCTCGCCCAATTCTTGATACACCTGCGCCAAGGCCGAGCCGCCGAGGCGGTTTGCCCCGCGCCCAAGGTCGATGAGCAATAAAGTGCTGTCGATGCCTTTTTGCAATTGCGGGGTCAGACAGCGGTTAATGTCTTCGACACGGGCAAAGGCGGAGATAATCAGCGACAGCGGCGCGGTGACTTGTTTATGCTCGTCGCCCTCTTGCCAATGGCTGTGCATGGACAACGAGTCTTTGCCCACGGGTACGGCAATGCCAAGCGCGGGGCAGAACTCATCGCCGACGGTGCGCACGGCATCATACAGCGCCGCATCTTGCCCCGGGCGACCACAAGCCGCCATCCAGTTGGCAGATAAAACAATGTCTTTAAGGCTGCTAATCGGCGCGGCGGCGATATTGGTCAGCGCTTCGGTGATGGTCATACGGGCAGCGGCGGCGGCATCGAGTAAGGCGCTGGGGGTACGCTCGCCCATGCTCATCGCCTCGCCGCGTGTGCCTTGATAATCGGCAGCGGTAACGGCGCAATCCGCCACAGGTACTTGCCAAGGGCCGACCATTTGGTCGCGGATGACTTGTCCGGTGATGCTGCGGTCGCCAATGGTGATTAAGAAAGTTTTATCGGCAACGGTGGGCAGTTGTAAGACCCGCAAGGCGGCTTCTTTCCAGTCTAATTCTTGAGAGGCAAAGGGGCGGGTGCTGAGGGCTTCGTGGCTGACTTCGCGGAACATCTTCGGCGGTTTGCCCAATAAGACCACCAGCGGCATGTCCACAGGTGTGGTCTTGAGCAAGCTGTCTTCAACGATTAAAGTCCGTTCTTCGGTGGCTGTGCCGACGATTGCCCACGGGCAACGCTCACGCTCACAAATGGCGGCAAAGCGTTCGACATCTTCAGGGTTGAGGGCGAGGACATAGCGCTCTTGCGCCTCATTACACCAGATTTCCATCGGCGAGAGCGAGCTATCAGCGCTGGGGACTTTGCGAATGTCGATAACACCGCCGCGCTCGCTGTCGTTGAGCAATTCCGGCAAGGCATTGGATAAACCACCCGCACCGACATCGTGAATACTGCTAATTGGGGTATTCTCGCCGAGGGCATTGCAACGGTCGATAACTTCCTGACAACGGCGCTCGACTTCTGGGTTGCCGCGTTGGACTGAGGCAAAATCCAGCGCTTCATCACTTTGCCCAGAGGACATGGACGAGGCTGCACCACCGCCTAAGCCGATAAGCATGGCAGGGCCGCCGAGGACAACCAATTGTGCGCCGACAGGCATTTTTAATTTATCCAGCAATTCGGTTTTGATATGACCGACACCACCTGCGAGCATGATGGGTTTGTGATAACCGCGCCGCCCTTCGGGAAGGTCTAGCTCAAAGCTGCGGAAATAACCGCACAGGTTGGGGCGACCGAATTCATTATTAAACGCACTCGCGCCGATGGGGGCTTCGAGCATAATCTCTAACGAGGTGGCCATACGCGCGGGTGTGCCATAGCCATCTTCCCATGCTTGCGGCAGGGCGGGGATGTTGAGGTTAGAGACTGAAAAACCAGACAGACCCGCTTTTGGTTTCGAGCCGCGTCCGGTTGCGCCCTCATCACGGATTTCACCGCCGGAACCTGTTGCCGCCCCGGGGAAGGGAGAAATGGCGGTGGGGTGGTTATGGGTTTCGACCTTCATCAAAATCGGTTTTTGCTCGGCGACACTGCGGTAATGTCCGTCTGGGTCGGGGTAAAAGGATTGCGCCGGATAGCCGTCCATCACCGCTGAGTTATCGTGATAGGCCGAGAGCACGTAACCGGGGTTTTGATTGTGGGTGTTGCGAATCATGCTAAACAAGGTCGTGTCTTTGCCCTCGCCGTCGATTTGCCAATCGGCATTAAAAATCTTATGGCGACAATGCTCGGAGTTGGCTTGCGCGAACATCATCAGCTCAGCATCGGAAGGGTCGCGCTCGATGCTGCTAAAGTGCTGGTATAAATAGTCGATTTCATCCTCAGACAAAGCCAAGCCCAAGGTTTGGTTGGCTTTATCTAAAGCCGCATGGCCTTCGGAGGTAATCGGCACGGTTTGTAAAGGACGGGCGGGGGCGTGGGCGAATAAAGCCGCCTCGGCTTCTTTTTCTAAGGCTTTGTCGTCCGCACCGTGATAAGCGCTTTCAATCATGCGGTCGTGTAAGAAGCCTTGCAGCTTGATTTGTGTTGCCTCGTCCAAAGGCTCAGCGCTGTTGTATGACCATAAGACCCCGCGCTCAATGCGCTGGATTTGCGGTAGGGAACAATGTTGAACGATGTCGGTGGCCTTACTTGACCAAGGCGAGAGCGTGCCCGCGCGTGGGGTCGTGAGGATGTAGCCGGAAATGTCATCCAGCGCCGCGCATTGCTCAGCATCGACCAAATAATGCAGCATGTGATCAAGATGTTTTAGGGCGGTCTCATCGAGGCTTTGTTCACACTCGATAAAATGGATAAAACGCGCACTGAGCGCCGTGATTCCTAAATCTTGGGTTTGAGCCAAAAGGCTTTGTTGCCGAAAATGTGAAAGACACAAATCACCTTGGTGTAGCATGATAGTCCTGTGTGCGGTTGGGAAATAAAAGGCGGTTGCCGTGGTGGGCGTAGTATAGCGGTTTTTGGGGTTGGGCGCAGATGGTGATGGGGAAAGATGGGGTGCGAGTAAGCATCGCGCCACCCGCCATGTTGAAGCCGATAAACTTAGGGGGATGTTTGGTTTTTGGGCTTCGTTTGTGGTGTATGGCGCTGCGTTTATACACCTTATGGGTTACGGGTTGTAAGCAGGTATAGTAAATGAAAACAAACAATAATAAAACGAATATGCTTTTAAGTTTTGATGTAGCTACTTATTGTATTATATATATATCTTTTGTGTGGATTGACTTTCCTATTTTATGGGAGATGTATGGTAACTCTGGAGGAACAGGGAACTTATTTTCATTGTTTTTCTTTGATATATTGATTTTTTGTAAAAAAAATTATTTCATTCCAATATTTTTATTTTTTTATCTGTGATTTTTATAGAGTATTTTACAAATATTTTTAAATCATTATATATAGCTTTAATCTTAAAGATATTAATTTTAACTTTTATATTATTATCAATGATAAGTATTCCTTTAGCTTTAAAGGCAACAGGGAATTTAGTTTGAACAACAAGCAAGGACAGCCATTAAAGACGATATTTTTATATTTTTCGTATTTTTCGTACATCCACAAGTATTTTTCGGAGGATAGTATTACTCGTTCCCAACGTCCACGTTGGGAATGCCTGCTTTGCTGCTCCAGCAGCGCGTGACGGGAAACTTATCGCCAGCTTAAGTTTGTAAATTCTGAGAACTCTGACTCTGTTTTAACATATAAAGCGCCTTCAGGTGCAAAAAAATGTATTGTTTTATGAATAGGCCAATAAACATAAAATCCTACATTATTTATTTCTCTATATTTCATAAATAAAATAGTAGCAGGCTGTATATCTTTAGCATCTTTTTGTCTTAATATTGTTACATAATCAATATGACCAACACTGACAAGAAGAAAGAAGGAACTTAGATAAATAATAAATGTAATTATATATTTATATTTCTTAATGATTTTCATAATAGTCAAGATAATTTACCTTTTCAACTCGTAAGTTGGGCAAGTTCAGCAAGTAGGGTGCGTTAGTGAAACGTAACGCACCAATAGAATCCACAAAATCCATTATCCAAACAACACCTCTCGAAGTCACTGCTTTTTCAGACACTGCTTTTTCAGACACCCACAACATTTCCATGGTTGGGAAATAAAAGGCGGTTGCCGTGGTGAGGCGTAGTATAGCGGTTTTTGGGGTTGGGCGCAGATGGAGGACGAGGAGTAGGGAAAACTCGCCATGTCAAAGCCGATAAACTTATGGGGTATGCTTGGTTTTTAGGCTTAGTTTATGGTGTATGGCGTTGCGCTTATACTATGCTACTTAAAAGGTTAAATAGAGGGACTATTTTGCTTTAATCATACCTGTATGATATTACTATATTTATAGCACCTAAAAGTTAAAAATAATGCAGTCCACCTACCTATTAAAAACAAATGATTATTACAAATAAATATAGTATCACCAGTTTATATCTGATTCTTATCAATTTTTATCCATCGGTCTTTGCTTGGGAATCTCGCCAACTAAGTTACCAGCAATTGCAATGGGCTCCTGATAGCCAATCATTTATATTTGTAGGGGGCGGTGATGATGGTGAAGATGGTTACCTTCCAGATATGGTTTTTCAATATGATTTTGTGAGTCAACGTGCTATCAGCTTAAAACCTAGAATATATTGGTACATGTTAAGCCCTTCACAACGTTGGTTAGTTTTTGCCGATGTATATGGTATTTATTTCTTAGAATTAACCAAAGGTCGAAAACCTAAAAGTCAAATTTTGTACATTCAGAGTGAGGTGCGATCTGGGTTTGGGCGCAGAAATGACGATAACCCTTGGGATTTAGTGGGCTTTTCCAAAGATGAGTCTTCTTTTATTTATGCTGATAAATATAACTGGGAAAGAGAGTATAAGGAGGAAGAAGCAAAATATTTAGAAACTCCCTCATATTATAGAGTAACAATACAGACAGGAGAAAGTTCAGGTGAACATAGCTTTTCACGTCAGGAAATTAAGCTAAATTTTTCATGCGAAGCCTATAACACTTATACACGTTATAGCCGCCGCCTTTTTTCTTATAACGAGAGCTCAGATAATAAATGCGACACTAAAGATGTTAGTAAAGATAGTTTTCGTACAGAAGTAGACCAAATTGATTTCGACACAATACCTAGTTGGGTACATAAAACGCCTATTCCGAAACAGCCTTGTTTAACAAATACACCTCTTATAGAAAATACAGGTGTTTATACTTTACAGTTTACCCAAGGTCAAGGCAGCTTGGCATATAGCCGTTTACAACAATATGCAGCTTATCTTGATGCTTTATCCCTAAGACCTAGGTTAGTGAAATATAAAAATAATCCATATTTTCAACTTAACTGGGGGGATTTTCAACAGAAAACCAGCGCTAAAGCAGCGCAACAATGTTTAATGAAGCAATTTCAATTAAATACTAAACTCGTCAAACCGCCTCAAAAACAACATGAATATGATTATAATATTGAAACATTCCCACTAAAATCATGGGGACGAGTCACAGCTCCCGATAGTAGTAAAACGGTTTACATCAAGATCCAATTCCATCTTTCCTATGCACCTCTAACTGAAATCTGGTTAGACACACATGATGAAAAGAATGATAAAAAGCTTGTTGGTTCAATACAAAATAATAATTAAACCAGTATTCCATCAAGCAAGTAGGGTGCGTTAGTGAAACGTAACGCACCAATAGAATCCACAAAACCCATTATCAAAACAACACCACTCGAAGTCAACAAGGTTTTTATAGCATCTCTTGGCATCCAAACGGTGCGTTACGCTGCGCTAACGCACCCTACGCAAACCTTATCAATCTACTCATTCTAGATATTTGAAACATAGAAAGTAATCAAAATTTAGGTTTGTTAAGTGAGAAACAAACCCGTAGATACCGTCTTTCATCCCAATAAACTTAAAAAAACAATCACGCCAACTCATCATAACCCAGTCCAGTCAACGCCATAATTTCCTCCACTGAATCTCCACGTTCTCGCATTTTTTCAGCCATTAATAACAAAGTTTCTTTTTCCCCCTCTTTTTTACCTTCATCAAAAGCCGTATCAATTGAGTTTTTCAAATCACGATAAACTTTTAAACTCTCTTCATACTCGATATATTCAGACTCTGAATAATTGGCAATTTCTGCTTGTTCAAACAGCTTTTGAAAGACTTTTTCTTGTAATTTAGCAGGGCGCTTGCTGAGGTCTTCGAGGTTTTTGATGACATAAAGCCATTTGTCAAAATGGCTTTCTAAGTCTTGTTCTGTTTTATTGAACTTTGGCATTTCAAGGTAAACATAGGTCAGTTTATCGTAAAATACCTTGTTGGTATTTTTATCGATTAACTGCACTTCATGGTGAAAAACTTCCTTATCGTCTTTGTCTTCGTCAAAAACAAAATCTAAAATACCAATGGTATAAACGGCATTGAGTTTAAAATTCCAATCCCCTTTTTCAGCTTGTTGTTGAATAGGGAAAGTTGAATAATAAATACTGCGGTCTTTAAAGTAATTTTGTTTGGCCTTTTGTAGTTCAACAATAAACTTTTCACCCGTTTCACTTTCACAATAAATATCAAAAATAGCTTTTCGGTTTTTGATACCATGACCCAGTTGCTCAGGAGAAAGGTAGGTTAAATCAGTGATAGTGCCCGTGTCTTTTTTTAATAGCTCATTTAAAAAATCAATGAGAATGTCTTTATTAGGTTCGGAGCCAAACAGACGTTTAAATCCAAAATCAGTAAATGGGCTAATATATTTGTCTTTGATACGCATACGTTCTCCTTAGGGTATATGGCGCTACGCTTAACAAAGCTCTAAAACGATAGCAATGCTGGCTTTTGCAAGCTCAACAACAGCCGACGACGAGTTGGGTTTCATCAGTCCAGCCTGCCAATCCCTAGATCTTCCATATCTTGATGGTCTTTCAACAACACGCCTAAATAGGGCAAGGTCGATAAGTCTTTGGTTGCCAGTTGCTGGTCTAAATCTTCCACCTTCATATCAGCAGCCAATGCCAACATGCGCAACCACACCAACAATTCACCCGTCGCGGGTTTTTTGCGCAAGGCATCGAAATCACGCAGCTCCAAAAAACGGCGAATAGCCAGCTTCAGTAGCTCAGGCTGAAACTGCTGCAACTCAGGCTGTTTTTGCGCATGGGCTGCTACCGCTTGTTCCACCATGGCATCATTAAAGCGAATATGATGATAGACGCAGCGGCGCAAAAATGGCTCAGGCAAACGGCGTTCACTGTTGGAAGTAATAAAGACCAGCGGGCGAATGGCTTGTGCGGCATGGATGTGACGGCGCGAATCATCATGGGCTAATTCGCTAATCATAAATTCCATTTTGTCCAATTCATGCAGCAAATCATTGGGAAAATCTCGCGGTGCTTTGTCAATCTCGTCAATCAACAACACCGCTGGTTTACCCGTTTTATCGCTGTGCTCAAACGCTTGCCACAATGGGCATGGCTCAACATAGTGGTATTTATCCAAGGCTGAGGCATTGTTATCCACTGTTTTGGCAAACTGGGCATCGTGAAAATACTGCACCATATCAAACTGATATAACAAATCCCGTGCGGTACTTTCAGATTTGACTTGAAAATGAATCACTGGCTCTAAGTCGAGTTTATAGGCGGCATAATAGGCCGCCTGAGTTTTACCTGTGCCCGGTTCACCCGTTAGCAACAGCGGCTCACAGCGGTTTGAATCGCGGTCAGCAATGGCTCATCGGCGACAAAATGCCGCGCATCATCACTAAAACTGTTGGCAGGCGGGGTGTATTTTAAAATATCGGGTTTGAGTTCCATCATTTATTCCAAGGTTCATCTATACATCAATCACTTCAAAGCTTTCGTCTGAGGTTTTTTCTGCTGCCACCGCCAAACCACAATCCAACCAATCTTGCAACTTGGCAATCGTCAGTTCATAACTGCCGCCAGTTTCTTGCAAAATCGTTTGAATCACCTTATCGCGTTGCGCTATCGGTAAGGGAATGTCATGAAAATGCAAAAAATCATTTAAATCCTCTTCTGCCAACACTTCCATCGCATCTAGCAAGCGTACCACACCATGGCGCAAATCCAAGCCTTGTAAAGCTTGGCGAAACCACTGACGAAACTTAGGCGGGTCTTTGACCACAAAAGAAATGCCGATCAACATTTCTGCTGCCAAGCAGCAACCCCAGCGATTTGTGCCACAGCTATGGCAGCTAAATTAAGGCAGCTTTACCCCGTCATTTTTTAGCCTATCCTTAAACCCGCCTTGCGATTTAGTTTTTGGTTTCGCTTTGGCTCTTTGTTTCAGCTTTGCCTGTCTGGCTCGCCCTTTGGCTATTTTAAGCCCTGCGGTGGGGTCAAACGTGCCTTGCTGCGCTCGTGTTACCAATGCATTGAGAAAAGCGGGGGGATTGTCTAGGTTTTGTTTAGCAGCAACGACATCCAGCACTTGCTGCACCGTGTCCAGACTTGCCAAACGGTTTAGGATGGGTTCAACATCTTGGCGATAGCTTTTGAGTTTTTCGGGGAAAATACACAAGGACAAATCCAAACCACCACCACCGACGGCGGCTGCCGTAGTAGTTGTTATTTTATTAGTTTGTATATTATTCGTTGTTATATTCTTTGTTGTTAGTCGGCATAAACCCGTTGGAGATTGACCGTCTAACGTTTTACCGTCCAGTGTTTCATCCATTGATGATTTTACCGTTAGCTGTGTTTTCGTTGATGGTTTTTTATCACCATCTAGTTCAGGGTCTTCGATAACGGTATATTCAATCCGCCCAAAGCGCCCATTTTGTCGGGGTGCTTGGACTTTTTGCACATAGCCCAGTTGTTCCAGTTCTCTCAAGCCACCTTTTACAAAACCAATGCCTTCTTTAAAATAATGAGCAATACCGCTGGGAAATACTTGCCAATTTGCTGGTCTACTTAGTAAAAATTGCAAGATACTCTTGGCTTTAGCTGAAATATCTGAATTTTCGATGACTTTGTTAGAAATACGAGTGAATGGATGTGCTTCATTATGAGGACTACGGATAATTTTCATAAAATCTCCTGAGAATTATTACGCCTTTACAGGGCTGAATCAGGGGGAATACGTCTAACCTAGGGCGTTGCCCTAGGCTATATAGATGTCGCCCTTTCAGGGCTGCTACAGTGTAAATTTAAACTAGGTGATTAAAGCTTGTTGCAAGGTTTTAGCTTTGTTGCTGAGGTAATAATTCTCACCAGTTTGTAAAACAAAATTGGCAGCTAATACCTCAGCTAAAATTTGTTGGGTAACTGTTTCAGAATCGTTACTTAAGGCGATAATGTCAGCTAATGTCCACTGTTGAGGTGGCTCAGTAAACAAACTAAGCAGTAGCCCTTTTGCTTCAAAAGATAAATTAGGAGATAACATGAATTTTTGAAGGACAGTTTGATTAAACATTATTTTTTCCTTTGCTTTGTTCTGCAAAAGTCTTTAAAGCGTCATATAAATTGGAGGATGTTTGGCGGGTATGATTTAACATTAAATATACCCCATAATGAGTTTGTACATCTGCTTCTGAGTCTAAATCAGGTTCAACACTGTCAAGAAACAAATTCCAAGCTTCTAATTGGGCATTGAGGTCATTGGCTAAGTTACATAAGTAACCGATTTTGATAGGTTCAGGCATGAGTGCCTCCTCTGTAGATGAATTACCACCAGCCATCGGTACGAAGCGATGGGTGGCGAGTCGCACAGGGTTCGTACTACCGTTACAGAGAAACGGCCAGGAAAAACCTGCCCTGTGCGCCTCACCATAAAGAAAGGCACAAAAAAAGCGCGAACCGAAGCGCACACTTTGGGTTCTGTAAGACGGGGTACGAATCCCGATTGCAGATTGGGCTGCAATGATTCTAATCATAATTGATGTACCTAAAATGTCAAGTTAAAATTTAGCTGTGCAGCAATGGCGGTTTTTTTGCGCCTCAAGCGCAAAAATGAAGCCTTTGCGAAACATCAGCGCCTTTCCATGCTCATTTGCGCGACCACCAGCGAATAATCATGGCGACCATAAATAGGCTGATATTGCCAGAGAGTGCCGAGATAAGCCCAATCGCTACCATTGACGGCGTGGCAATATCGACCACAGGCGGCAAATAATGCGGAAACCATCCGCGCTTGGTTAAGTTGCGTCTCATTGCTTCGCCTCCCATGTTGCCAACAGTTCGAGATTACAATCAATCCACGGGCTGAGGTCTTCGTACATGGCTTTGTACAAAATAATCTCTTGCTTGGCGGTGCTCAGTGCTTGCCGTGCTTTGAAAATATCCGCCCCAGAAACCAGACCGTAACTGGCTTGCAGTTGTAAAAACTCGGTCAAATCCATATTGGCTTTTAAGTCACTGACCGCAGAAAGGACAGGCTTGATATAGCTCATCCATTCTTTGCGCAAAGTGCGGTTGTCTTTGAGTGTCCAAATCAGGTTTACTGAGTCGGTGCTGATTTTTACGTTGGGCGTGACCTCGTACTACTTTTGGGGTTTGGGTGGTTTACACTCGGCTTGTGCTGCCGTGCTCAAGCACAGCAACAGCGCGCAACTAATTTGGGAATAATTCGCCATCATCACTCTCCTCGGTACTTTCATCTGGGAAATTCATCTTGTGGACAAAGGCTAATAAACCTGTTTTAGTCAGATAAGACTCAGTGCGGGCGAGCTTGCCATAGGTGGGAATATCAATGCTTTTATTGATGGTGACAAAATAATTCTTGTCTAAATAATATTGGTTTGGCATCAAGCCGACGGGCTTGATATACTTGTGCCGTCTTAATAGCTGAATCAATTTGGCATTGCTCATATCCAATAGTTTCGCGGCTTCCAGATATGAAAAAGTGTTTCTTAAGGTTGTTACAGACATAATAAAACCCCGCCGTGGCGGGGCTTTCCTCCTTATTGTTCGGTTACGATGCAATCTTTATTTTTGGCAAGGGTTTTCTTGCCAATGCCAGAGACATCATCCAAGGCTTGAGCATCGGCAAATAGCCCGTTTTCATCCCGATATTTAACAATCGCTTGAGATTTTTTCTCGCCAATGCCATCGAGTGCCGTTGCCAGTTCGCCAGCGCCTGCGGTATTAATATTGACTGACTCACAAGCCCAAGCTTGCCCAGATAAAGCGGCTAAAATAGCGGCGGTTAAGATGTTATGTTTCATGATTTTTCCTGATTTATTTATATGTAGGGTGGGTTAGCCCAATTTGAGCGAATTACCCACACCACCGAAAGTGGCTGTAAATTTATTCAAACCCACTTGTTGCGAGACCTGCAAAGCCAACTTAGTGGCTTTTTTATCGGTGGTGATACCGCTAACAAAGGCATTCATGCTCACGGGTTTTTCCTGCTCATCGTCAGGGATGCTGGTCAACTTTAAGTTTTGCCCATAACGCTCAAATAAGGGCGGATGCGAAAGCGCTTGCATGTTATTGATGCTCACATCCAACTTGACCATGCCCGTAGCATCAAACCCGACTTTGTCCAGTACCGCTGTTAATCCATTCTCTGTAGTTGGCATCATCTGCCTCCCATTGTTGATGGCGCTCTTCTAGCGCCTGTTCATAGATGCGCATCTCGCGCGTTTGCTCTAAGTTTCGGCTCATAGGGTCATAATCGAGCGCAACTAAGTCTTCTCTATTGCTCACGTCTTAAGCGTCGCAAATTGATTTGATTTAGGCGGTCAATATGCACCGCCTGCGTATTTGCGCCTGAGTCCATGTCCTGACTTTTGACCACTGCCGCCATTGCAGCGGCAAGGGTTGCCAATTGCTGCGTAGGATTGAGTGGTTTTAAAATCTTGATGATGTCGTGGGCGCTTTGGTAATGCGTTTGTGTGCCCATATCAGTGCCTTGATAATCCCCTGCCATTGCGTTGAGCGCTGCGAGCACAAAGCCCGCAGCCATGCCCAGATAGAGCCATTTACTCATTGACCACCTCGGCTACTTTTTGGACGGGTTTTACCAAGTCTTGCCAGTCGATTGGCTTCGCACCGATATTGCGGACTTGTTCGAGTTCAAAATCCAATTCAGCCGCCGCGCAATAGGCGTTGACGCTGTGCATATGTGAGAGCAATAACGCCACTTGGCGGTGCGCCGGATGGTCTGAGATGTTTTTCAACAGGTTTAAAGAACTGCTCAAGACTTTTTCTTGGGTTAAGCGTTGCTGGGTCGCTTTGAGTGCTTGCATTTCTTCTGCTTTGGCGGTTTCGGCTTTGGTTTGCTGTGCTTTGGTCATGTGTTATCTCCTTTTGAGATGAGTGGAATCGGGACTTTAGTCCCGCCTAAGCGCGGCTAAAGCCGCGATTCCAAGGGTTTGTTTAAGTGCTTTTGAATCGCAGCATCAATGCGAGCGCTGACCGACTGCTTGTGCAAGGTTCGGCTAACGGCGCTGACGCTAACTTCTAACTCGCTAGCAATCATCGAAAGCGTTATCCCTTGTTTGCGTAATTCGGCTTTTATGTCTTCTGGGTGTTGCATGTTCTATAATTGAGATTGAGTTAAAAAGTTGAGTTAATGTTAATCTACAAAATGTAGATAGTCAATACATAAATCTACAAAAAATAGATTGAGGGCTAAGTGATGGACAATAATGCAGACCGAGTCATTGAAAGACTCATGCAGATATATGAGGTTGAAGATGATATTTCATTAGGTGAAAAGCTTAGTGTCAGTAAGAAAACTATTAGTGCGTGGCGTAATAGGGATTCAATTCCATTTAAACATTGTCTTGAAACTGCAAATAGTAGACAAGTGAGTTTAGATTGGCTTATAGCTGGTGAAGGTGAAATGTATAGAGGAGAGAACGGTGCGTTACGCTCCGCTAACGCACCCTACGAAAAACCGAACTCGTTCCCAAGCTCCAGCTTGGGAATGCCTACCACGTCGCTCCAGCGGCGCGAGATTGAAGAGCCACAATTGCAACCATTAATTGATTGGCTAGAAACATGGTGGGAAAATGCAAGTGTGTATGAGCGGATTTGGTTCTTAGAGCAAATGAAAAGGACTTTTCCAGAATTTAATTTTATTGATAAATAAATTTATACTTATTAAATATTTAAGGATGAAATATGAAAATTAGCAAACTAAGTTTTCTTTTAATTGGTGGCGTATTATCCATCGTAATAATATATGCCGGATTACTTCTATTTATCACATGGCCTATTTCAGAATGGTCTATCAATAAATCGGGGGTATTTGGAGATAGCTTTGGTGTTTTAACCTCTTTATTTTCAGGACTTGCTTTTGCTGGCTTAATTATCACTATCATTATGCAAAAAGATGAATTGGCATTGCAAAGAGAGGAGTTATCACTGACAAGAGAAGAGTTATCTGGGCAAAAAGAGGAATTAAAAATACAAAATGAAACCATGAAAAAACAACAGTTTGAAAATACATTTTTTCAAATGTTATCTCTTCATAGTGAAATAGTTAAAAATATTTCTATTTCAAATATTAATTTACCAAGTCAAAAATATAATAAATATGATGCCTTTAAACATTTGCACGACTTTTTCAAAAAAAAGTTGTCCACAAGAAAACCAGAAAAAATAAGTAGACTCTATATAAATAATATGTATTTAAATCATATTTATGATAATTATAAAAATCAATTTGGGATATATTTTAGAAACTTATACAATATAATAAAATTTATTGATGGAAGTAATGTAGATGATAAAAAAACCTATACAAATTTATTAAGAGCACAACTTTCTGATTATGAGTTACTCTTGCTATTTTATAACTGCTTAAGTGACATGGGCTATGAAAAATTCAAACCTTTGGTTGAAAAATATAGTTTATTAAAAGCGCTTCCAGATGAAGCTATAAACCATCCAGAAGAACAAAAAACCCTCTACGCCCCATCCGCCTTCGGCAACCCGCCAACATAATCACCCCACGCCGCCAGAGCGACGCAATCTGCATTCCCAAGCCAAAGCTTGGGAACGAGTATATTGCAGTGGAATAGGGTTTGATTTACCCCAAAAACCGCCGAATAGTGCTAGGGACATCCAAGTGTGATGCAGGGTAGGAAGTGGTTTATCCTCAGCTTGCAGGCTGAGGAGGAAGGGGTGTAGGGGAAATGGCGAGGCCATGTTTAAGCCTGAGCGAGCTGTTAGGATTTGGGGCTAAAGGTCAAACTCAATGCGCCTTTTGCACCAGCTTTGGCGCTACCAATTAAGGCAACACCGCCTTCGGCGCTAATTTCCAGCGAAATTTGTACACTGTTGAGTTCAAAGTTCCCCACGTTTTGAACATCTTCAAATAAGCTGTTCAGTTGTCCCGTCAGTTTGCCTATGGACTGACGCAAGACCTCTGCGTCGATTTTTTCGATGCGTTCTTGTACAGAACTGCCTAAGCCCAGCGTTTGTGGGCTACTTGTGTCAGTCGCTACGACCACGGGAATGGTGTCTGTCATGTTGGGATGCCTATGTTAATGCTTGGAACAGAAGTTAAATGAGATTGCCTATGTTTGATTCTATCCAATCTTCTCTGTTATAGGAAAGTCAAACCCTAGAAATAAAGAAATAACACGCCCATTTTCCACCTGAAACGCCTGCTGTTTGAAAAAAATGGAGATATATTTGGATTTGTGGTGCATGGTGCTTCGCTTATACAGCTACGGGTTGTGTAGATAGTTTATTAATTAAGATTAAAAACCACTATGTTTGTATTAGAGATATCAGCTATTATATTATTTTTATGGATATTTTTTTATAGCATCATTTATAATTTTGTTGACAGAAACCGACATATATCATGGTTAATCTATAGTTGTACGATATGCTTTTTGATGATAGTTCCCCCATTAATATGGTTATTGGGTATTTATCCAAGCACTCATGATTATCTGATGAGTGTGCATATCTGGTTTATAGTTTTTTTACACCCTGAAATATTTTTAAATATAAAAAACAAAAAATTTCATGAGCATAAAAATAAAAAACTATCGCGGTTTAATATGTTGTTTCTAACTTCATTAGTATTGGCTGTTTTCTTAGGCTTATCCCTTATATGGCAATTCATGGCAGCTATGCTATTTTATTCCACTTTCTCTGCAATCTATATCTACTCTGCTTATCAAAGATTGCATACTCCTTACAAAGTTTACCCATCTTCATAGAAATATTTTGCAGACCTCCATAATATTTCAGACCTTATTCAGTCTCACAAAAGCCTTAAAGCACCGTACCAGCAAAAGTGAAACCAAGAAATTTCACAATAGCTAAAAATCCAATTACTTTTCTATCTATAGATTATTTTGTCTTAAATCTGGAAAATAAGCCATTTTAATACTTTATTTCTTTAAGTAATTGAGGTTTTCAATTTTGTTGATATGGATACTTTATTTTAGAGGGGGGTGTTTTTTCTTTTATTTTCATGTCCTTATTACCTATTTTTTGGATAAAATCCAGTATAAAACAGATAACAAGGACAAATACCATCATTATTTTTCAATGAGACTAGAATTACCTGTCATAGAATAAAAAGTAGAATCACACATTGCTGTAACAATTAACTTAGAAGATAAGTTTAATTTATTGTTTACAACCACGCCCTCAGCAGTAATTGAATTTTTATCTATTGAACAAGTATTTAATCCTTGTGACTCGAATGCTTTACCTGAAAAACGGACTTTATTTTTATCAACTGTTCCCTGACGTTCAAACCTTAAACCATTGACATAAAAATCATACCAAACATGACAACCATTTTGTTTGATATTTAAGGTATTGGTTATTTTTCCTGTTGTCGTATTACAATAAGTGCCCAAACATTCTCTTATTGTAGTGGTTTCTTCTAGGTTTCTTGAACCTGCAATATTTTCACAAGCAGGAATAGGTGCTGATTCAGTTTGTTCGGCTTGAGTAGCATATTGAAAACTTCCTTCAAAAAAACGTTGCGGCTTAGTATCATAAGCGTAAGCACGTTCAGACCAAACTTTCCAATGATATAGACCATCAGATAAATTCAACTGGTTTAAATCTGTTGTATCAAAAGCATGTAGATTATCACCACATAAAAAAGGTTTTTTGACTGGATTCCAGTTGTTATCAAATAGATCTATACAATAATAATTATCTTGAAAACGACATCCCCATTGGACTTTTTCTGAATCTGAACGATATGCTGAACCACAGTCAGAACCAACAGTCACTTTTCCTTCAAAACCATTACCACCATAACCATTTTGAGACCAAACACGCCAAAAAAAAGTCGTTCCTTCAGGAAGAGAACCTTTAAGTACGTATTGGACATAATAACGCGGTGAAAATTCATACATATCATCCCCACAAGCAACCGCTTGTAATCCAGGGTAAATATTAAAGTTTTCATCGGTTATATCTATACAATATTTTTTATCATCGCCGCGTTGTTCCCATTGAATCAGATCATAAGTAGATTGATATGCATATGTATTAATATTAAAGCTAAGTAATAATATACCAATAAAGTTAATTAAATATGAATAACTATTCATATGTTTTCCTTTTCATTTATGTGATGTTTATTTGTATTAAGTGCTTAAGGTAAAAGTTTTATTATATTATTTTGTACATAATTATACAAATAAAAAGACTATTATATGTCTTTTGATAACTTTGTTAATAGATGTCATGTTCAAATATACCGATAAATTCTCAAAAACCTCACCATAAACGGCTCTATCATATTGGTTTCCGCATCCCACTCATATGCTTGCGTGATGGAGAGCTATTTTGAAAATGTCTTGTCTAATAAAATGTACTATATGACAGGGATTATTTCGGACTTAGCTGAGAAAAGTAGGCTACCACAGTACAGATAGGGAGGTGGTGCAGGTTTGAGTGATACGCACTTTGGCTATGAAATCAAGCGGGAGTTTGCAGTAAGTGTTTGGGGTTTGAGCTTGGTTTTAATTTCATTGTCCCCGTCAGGGGACATACGGGGTTTAATCTTTAGAGCCAGTTTTTTTACCCAAAAACTGCTCACGTAGGTCTTTATTACGTAAAGCATCCAAGCCCATCCATTGATCCGATTTGAGATCCGCTGCGGTGTTCTCAGCATCTGTCGGTTCATAGACTTGATGGCTGCGCAATTGTTCAAACAAACGGTGATAGCGTTTTTCCAGCCCCGCTTTTGCTTGCTTGGGCACTGCGCCAATACTAAACCACTCGGCTTGAATGCTATCGAGTTTTTGCTCGGTGACTTCATTGCTTAACAAACTTTCTAATTGCTCACACAAGGCGGTTTTGGCTTTGAGGTTTTCTTGTAAGTTTTGTTTGAAACTTTGCTGCTCAGCGCGACGTTTTTTGAAATAACTATCACACGCCCCCGAGAAGCGTTCCCATAGGGCTTTTTCTTCCGCCCGGCGACCGGGCACGGTGATATGCCAGTCTTTTTGCAAGGCACGGATAGCGTTTTGAATATCCTTATGATGGCTGTTGTCATCATCGGCTTTTGCCACCAAGCTTTCAGCTTTTTCAATCAATTGCTCGCGCAAGCGTAAATTGCGTTTGCGCTCTTGTTCAAAACGCTGATCCCAGGGTTCTAAAGCCGTTTGCAGTTCGTTATGTAAACGGCGTTTTTGCTTGTGATTGACCACACCGATTTTATGCCAAGTGCGTTTGTGTTGTTGCACCTGTTTATATAACTGATGCCAGTTCACATCTTTGTTATGTTCCCAAGGCGTGTTCTCAAACAAGTCGATCAGCGTTTTTGTGATTTCCTCGCGCTGTTGCTGGTGGGCGTTGCGCTCGCCTGCTTGCTGTTTAAAATAATTATCACAAGGGGCATAGGCTTTTTGGCAAGCGGCATTAAAGCGTTGCCAGAGTTGATTGCCATGATCACTTTTTTGCAGTTTTTTCCACTCGGCTTGTGCGGTGCGGATGCGTTTTGCCACATCTGACCAATCAGCATCGGTGATTTTTGCCAACGCTTCCATTTCTTCGCACAAGGTTTCACGCTCACGGTTATTGCCCCAGCGTTGCCAGCCGCTGAGTTGACGGATTTTCGCCCGTTGTTGTTGCAAATCGTGTTTGGCTTTTTTCGCGGTTTTATCGCCATGCGGCAACAAGGCGATAAGTTTATCGACTTCGGCGGCGGCATTTTTGGCATGTTGTAGCTCGCCTTGTTCGAGTTTTTCGCTCAAGGTACTCAAGTGAGTTTTGAGCTGGTTACGGTATTGTTTATGGTGTTTTTTCTGCTCTTCTAAGCGCGCTTCTAGCTGCTGCCGTTGGTGCTGGAAGTGTTGCTGAAGATTAAATAAGGCGCTGATAGGATGGGGAAAATGTTCCAGTGCTTGCCAGGCTTTTTCCAGTTGTTGCACATCACGCGCACGCACGGGTTGTTTTTGATTCAAATAACCTTCAGCTTGTGTGCTTAGTGTTTGCAGCGCTTGATAAATTTGTTGCTGGTGGCGTTGATTTTGAATGGTTTGGCGATAGGTTTTATTCAGTTGTTGATAACGCTCTTCCAGCTCATTGCTCTGGTATTTTGAGGCTTGCAAACTCGGCAACGCCAGCCATTGGTTTTCAATTTCTTGCCCATGCTGTTGGTATTGCTGTCCTTGTTCTTCATCCAAGACCGTAGATTCGGCTTGCAAGGCTTTCCAGTGGCTTTCTAGTTGCGCATATAAAGCTTGTTTTTTCTCTTCGAGCTGTTTGTGTTCTTGATAACCTTGAATAGCCGCATGGCATTGTGCGAGACGGTTTTCATATTGTGAATCAAGGCTCTGGTCATCAGCTGTGATTTCATCGGTGCGCAATTGTTCCGCTTGCCAATGTTCGTTCAGTTGCTTCAGTTCGACTTCGGCATGTTGCCAATCATTGGCTTGTAATAAGTGCCCGAGACGGCGACAAATTTTATCGCGCTCAGCGCGGATTTTAATCGGGCGTTGGCGTTCGGCTTCAATTACATCAAGCTTTTCTTTCACCCGGCGATAGACTTGTTTATCGCGTTTACGGCTGGCATTTAATACTGCTTGCAAGGCGGCTTCATCTTTGAGCAGCTCAGCGGCTTGATAACGAATTTTGGCGCTGGCATCTTCAACTGCTAAACATTGGCAAAGTTGGCTGTCCACGTCGATAAAACCCAGCAAAGCGGCACGTAAAGATTCTTCGGCAACCGCGGGCAAGATAGCGGCAATATCCATCGTTTCAGGAGCGCGACGCACAAAGGCAATTTTATCCGCATTGCTGATACCATTGTCAGCCGTTTGAATCAAAATAGCTAAGCGATGGCTGGCAGCGGTTTGTTTGTTTGCCTGTGTACAAAGCTGCTGTAATTGCTCTAAGTCGGTGAGTAAGGCAATCGCCGCAGCACAAACCTCAGCGTCAGTGTCTTCACAAGCGACTTGATAACGAATCTCTGCCGCATTGTCCTCTGTTAAGGCTTGCAAGGCGCTGATCCGTTTTTGGGGATCGGGATGTTGCCAAGCGGGTTTCAGCCATTTACCGATTTTCAATTGTTTTAATAACGCCATGTTTACATTATAATCGCAGGCTTGACTGCAGACAGCCAAACTCTATTTATCAACGCGGTCAAAAACCGCCCCCCACTTTCTATGCACAAAACTGACTTGCCTCAAAATGAGACTTTGCCTTGGCACCAGCCATTGTGGCGACAAATTTTACAACAGCGGCAACAACAACGCCTCGCCCACGCTTTGTTATTACAAGGCGCTCAAGGGATGGGCAAATCATTGTTTGCCAAGCAATTAGCACAGAGTCTTTTGTGTCAGAATGCCTGTCCGAATACAGGGCTGGCGTGTGGAGCCTGTCAAGCTTGCCATTTGTGGCAAGCGGGCTACCATCCTGATTATTATCCTCTGCATGGAGAGGGTAAAAGCCAGCAAATTCGGATCGAGACAACCCGTACGTTGCAAAACCTTGTGAGCCTAACACCAAGCTATCATGGCTATCAAGTCATTTTGATAGATCCGGCTGAGGCGATGAATCGCCATACTGCCAATAGCTTATTGAAATTATTAGAAGAACCGCCGAGCAGTTGCTGTTTTATTTTGGTCAATCATCAGCCTGCGCGCTTGTTGCCGACGATTAGAAGCCGTTGCCAAACCTTGCTATTTAAAAATGAAACGCCAGAATTAAGTCAAGCCTGGTTACAACAGCGCTTAGCTGCCGATGCGGATGCTGCCTTTTTACTCGGTTTAAGTGCAAACGCACCCTTGTTGGCTTTAGACCATTGGCAAAATTGGTCGGTGCGCTCGCAGGTGTTTGAGGGTATTGCCGCCTTAATCGCTCAGCGGGTGGATCCCATTGCCCAAAGTAGCGCATGGCTAAAAGATGAGGCGCAAATTCCCCATGTTTTTTATTGGTCGCTACAATGGCTGATGGATGCGATTCGGTTTTATATTGGGCAAGGTGCTTTAAATAACCGCGATCAAGCCCCAATTTTACAACAACTTGCACCTTCATTAGCGCACAAAGGGCAACAATTGTTTAAATTTTTGGATAAGCACTTGATTTATTATCATCAAATCCAAAGCAATAGCGCTATAAGACCACAAAGTTTGCTAGAACAAGTCAATTTAACTTGGTATCAATTAACCGCTGAATAAAGGGCACGGAATCCGTTTATGTTTAAAGTTACAGAAAAAGCCGCCGAACAAATTCGCCGCTCGATTGCTGAGGGCAATATCGAAGAGTCGATGGCACTGAGGGTAGCGGCAAAAAAAAATGACGATGGCTCGTTAAGCTACGGCATGGGCTTTGATGCTAAAGGCCCGGAGGATTTTATTATTGAATCTGAAGGCGTTGAAATCATTATCGCCCCGATTCACAAACCCATGCTGATGGGCACGATTTTGGATTTTGCCGACACCGAAGAAGGCGAGGAACAGGTGTTTATCTTCTTAAATCCTAATGATGCCAATTATAATCCCAATGCTGAGGATGAACATTCCGACAGCTAATACACACATGGGGAAATCGCATGTTAATCAAAAAAACAGCTGCCAATGCCATCGTCTCATCTGAGATAACGCCCGAATCGGTATACAAAGCGCGGCGTGATTTCCTCAAATACAGCATTCACGCAGGCATGGGGCTAGCAGCCCTTAGCCAAGCACCTGCCCTTTGGGCAACAACTGCCGCCCATGCCTTTAGCACCGACGAGGCGCAAACACCGTACAAAAAAGTCACGCGCTATAATAATTTTGTCGAACTCGGCAGCGGTAAAGCCTATCCGGCTAAAAATGCTCACCGCTTAAAAACCAGCCCTTGGTCAGTCACTATTGATGGCGAAATAGAAAACCCGGGCACGTATGATTTAGAAGACATCCTCAAACCCCATACTTTAGAAGAGCGTATTTATCGCTTGCGCTGTGTCGAGACTTGGTCGATGGTGATTCCGTGGCAGGGCTTTGCTCTGGCAGATTTAATCAAGCGCTTTAAGCCGACCTCTAAAGCCAAATATGTTGCTTTTGAAACCCTACACGACCCGAAACAATTACCAGGACAACGCTCACGCTTTGGCTCCTTTGATTGGCCTTATGTCGAGGGTTTGCGCATGGATGAAGCCATGCACCCCTTGACCCTGTTAGCGACGGGTTTATATGGCAAAGACCTACCAGCGCAAAATGGCGCGCCCTTGCGTTTGGTCGTACCGTGGAAATATGGCTTTAAGAGCATTAAATCCATTGTCCGTATCAGCTTTACCGAACAGCAACCGCCAACAACATGGAATAAACAAAGCCCTGAGGAATATGGTTTTTATGCCAATGTTAACCCCACGGTTAGCCACCCGCGTTGGAGCCAAAAACGTGAGCGCCGTATAGGGCATTTTTTCAAACAAGATACTTTGATGTTTAATGGCTATGCCGAGCAAGTCGCCTCTTTATATAGTGACATGGATTTACACAAGTGGTATTAAAACCTTGGTTTAAACCCAGCCTGTTTATACTTTGTTTGTTGCCGCTTGTGTGGTTGGTTTTAGGGCTTATTCAAGACCGCTATGTCGAACCACTACAAGCGCTTAGCCATGGCACAGGCGACTGGGCATTGTACTTTTTATTGTTGACACTTAGCATCACGCCACTGCGCCAGCTCACAGGCTATACGCAACTCTTAAGGATTCGCCGCCTATTAGGTCTATTTGCTTTTTTTTATAGTTTGGTACACGTCTTACTGTGGTTGGTTTTCGATCATAGTTTGTTTTGGCAAGGCATGTGGGCAGACATCATCGAGCGCCCTTATATCACCGTTGGCTTTCTCGCTTTTATCTTAATGTTACCTTTGGCATTGACCTCTAACCGCTTCATGATAAAAAAGCTCGGCGGTAAGCGTTGGCAACAGCTACACCGCTTGACTTATGTGGTCTGTGCCTTGGGCTTATTACATTATTGGTGGCAGATAAAATACGATATGAGCCACATCTTGTTGCTCACATTGATATTTGTCGGCTTAATGGCTTTGCGCCGTATTAAGCTGACAAAATAGCTCCTCTAATTACTTGTTATTAAAGTAATCCTGCGTGCCTTTTTCCACCATCGCCCCAGAAATACGCTGTACGCCTTGTAAATAAGCCGCGGTACGCAAGCTCGATTGCCGCTCTGTAGCCAGATCAAAAATTGCTGTGGCTTCTTTTTTCATGATCCGTTCTAAGCGTTCTTGCACTTCCTGCTCTTCCCAATAAAAACCATTGCGGTTTTGTACCCACTCGAAATAACTCACCGTCACCCCGCCAGCGTTGGCAAGCACGTCGGGTAAGACCGTGATCCCGCGCTGTTCTAAAATTTTATCTGCTGCCGAACTCACCGGACCATTGGCAATTTCGAGGATTAAAGGCGCTTTAATATTGGCAGCATTATCGCTGGTGATTTGGTTTTCTAAGGCGGCTAAGACCAAAATATCGACATCGGCTTCTAATAACTCGGCATTGGTCATTTGCTGGTAATGTTTTTGGGTTTGCTCACACACCGAGGCGGCGCAATAAATCTCGCCTTTTAATTCTCTATGGGTGCGTTTATGTTCCATCAGGGTGTCAGGGTCTAAACCTTCTTCGCAGAACAACGCGCCTTTAGAATCGGACACGCCGACAATTTGAAAGCCCATTTCTTTAGCTAAGCGGGCAAAATGATAACCCGCATTACCAAAGCCTTGCACCGCCAGTTTCAACGATTCAGGGGCTTTATTTTGAGTTTTTAACCATTGCTCAAGGGTAAATAATGCCCCTTGTCCGGTTGCCGCTTCGCGCCCGCGTGAACCATTGAGGTGCAAAGGTTTGCCAGTAATCACCGCTGGCACTTGCTGGCGTTGGATTTGGCTGTATTCATCCGCCATCCAGCCCATAATCGTCGCGTTGGTATAGACATCGGGGGCGGGAATATCACGGTTTTTGCCAATCACATCGGCAATGGCGCGAATATAGCCGCGTGAGAGCCGCTCCAGTTCTAAGCGCGATAATTCTCTCGGATCAACAGTGATACCGCCTTTAGCCCCCCCAAAGGGCAAGCCGACAATGGCGCATTTGATCGTCATCCAAAAACTCAACGAGGTCACTTCGTCCAAAGACACATGCGGATGGTAACGAATCCCGCCTTTGGTCGGCCCGCGGGTGTCATCAAATTGTACCCGATAGCCGGTAAAAACTTGCAAACGCCCATCATCCATTCTAACCGGGATGCTCACAGTCAATGCTAAGCTCGGTCGTCTCAAGCGTTCACGCACATCATTATCTAAATCAATATGTTGAAAAACACTGGTTAAACGGGTCTGGGCATCATCAAAAATAGAAAGCATGGCTGTCCTTTGCAAGGCGAAAAGTTTGAGCCAAGATAACGCAGTGCTTGATGTGGATCAACACAAGCCTTTATTTTGGCGTTAGAATACGAAGCTAACCGCGACCGTTTGAGGAAAACCTTATGATGCCGACCAATCAAGCGCCCAGTTATCAACTCATCAGCCAGCTTTTTATCAAAGGCTTAAGCCTGATTTATTTTGCCGCCTTTTTCTCGCTTTATGGGCAAATAGACGGCTTGGTCGGCCCGCAAGGTATTTTGCCTTTTACCGAGTTATTGCAACACGCCAAAGAACGCGATGGCATGGCGGCGTTTTTTGCCTTTCCGGTGTTGTTTTGGATCAGTGCGGAAACTTGGGCTCTGGAGAGCGTTTGCCTGTTGGGTATGGGCGCGGCAGTGTTGCTGTTGTTTGATCTGCGCCCGCGCTTGATGTTGCTGATTTTATTTGTCGCTTATTTATCGCTGTATCATGCTGGACAAACCTTTCTCAATTTCCAATGGGATTATTTGCTGCTGGAAACAGGCTTACTGGCTCTGTTTTTAGGACGTTCACCCCACGCCTTAATTTTATTTTTATTGCATTTTTTATTGTTCAAACTGCGTTTTCTCTCTGGTCTGTCAAAAGTCCTCAGCGCTGACCCCGTGTGGGAAAGCTTCAGCAGTTTGCAATACTATTTTTATACCCAACCGCTGCCCCACATCGGCGCGTGGTATGCGCAGCAATTGCCCGAATGGCTATTAACCGCAGCCACGGCTATGGTTTTGTTTAGTGAATTAGTCGTGCCTTTTTTCATTTTTTTATCGCGCAAGTTTCGCCTAATTGCCGTCAGCATCACCTTAAGCATTCAATTTTTTATCATTCTGACCAGCAATCATAATTTTATTAATTTGCTCACTATTTTGTTATGTCTGTTTTTACTCGACGATAAAATTGTCCGACGTTTTGTGCCACAAAAGTGGACAGAAAAAACAGCCCGCCCCCAAAAACGCAGTGCGGGTTTAATCTTGATTAGTGTATGGATGCTGGGCGCGAGCCTATTAAACAGCATGGATATGATTTGGCAAAATTCTGTGCCACCTGCGTGGGCAAAAGTGATGCAAATCAGCCGCAGTTTTTCTGTTGGCAATGTGTATCATGTGTTTCCAACCATGCAAACGCAAAGACAAGAGTTAATCATCGAAGGCAGCCACGATGGCAAGCACTGGGAAGCCTATGATTTTAAGTATAAGCCTGATAAGCCCAGCCAATTGCCGGGGTTTATCGTCCCCCATCAACCGCGACTCGATTGGATGATGTGGTTTATCCCGCCCCAATATCCGGGGATGCGACAATGGTTTGAGCGCTTTATGTGGCAGCTATTTAATAACCAAGCCAGCGTCACGGCGCTGCTTACCCATAATCCCTTTGCCGAGCAGCCACCGACATATATGCGCGTATTGGTCTATGATTACCGCTTTAGCACCGCAGAGGAATATGCCCACAGTAAAGAATGGTGGGTAGCGCAGTATTTGGGCGAGTTTCCTCATGTTAAACCGCGAGCGCCTTGAGAGATAATCGGTTGGCAGCTTATACGCAAAAAGAATGTTTGGCGATTTGTTTCCCAACCGTAATAAACTTATCAATATAAGCAATGTCTTTATCTGTTTGCCTTAGCGCAATAAATAGCTGTTTATGCAGCCCTTGCTCACCAAGACCCAATGTCTGAATATTGGGGTTATCGACATGTAACCATTGTGGCAACACACACAAACCTCGATTTAAGCCGACCATTTGCAACATCAACTCTATCGACTCGATATTTTTATGGTTGGGCTTGATATGAGCTGGGTTTAGGAACTCGGTGAATATATCCAAACGCTTGTGACTAACGGGAAAAGTGAGCAAGTTTTCTGGCGCTAAGTCCTCAGCAACCACATAACTTTTTTTCGCTAAAGGGTGTTGTTTGGCAACCAACAAGCGCAATTCATAACCAGCCAAAATTTGATAGAGAATCTTAGGATTCTTTTCTTTATCTGGGGTTACCAGTAAATCAATGTGATGGCTAAGTAAACCTTCTAAACCTGAGAATTGAAATTTATTAACCATGTCGATATCGACATCAGGCATGGCTTGTAAAAAATCACCAATGGTATGGCTTAGCCATTGATAACAAGGGTAACATTCAACCCCGATACGCAACACACCTTGGCGACCTTCGCCATAGGCTTTGAGGGTTTTTTCGCTTTGTTCTAAAACGGGCAAGACTTGTTGAGCTGTTTGCAATAATAATTCGCCCGCTTGTGTGAGACGCAAAGTACGCCCTTCTCGCTGCCATAAGCTTAGATCCAATTTCTTTTCTAAATAACGGATTTGGTGTGAGAGCGCAGATTGGCTTAAACACAAGGTATTGGCAGCTTCGGTTAACGTGCCTTTATTGTGTAGCGCTAGAATAATTTTTAAGTGGCTGGTTTCTATCATGTCATTTTTTACATTTTAACGGATGTTACGCAAAGGCTCCTCAAGGCTTTAACAAGCCAAAAAACCGCCATTGCTCCACGGCTACATATCGCTATACAGTTGGAAAACCGACGTACACGGACAAAAATGCGATGAGTGCATCACATCATATTTTAATTTTATTATGAATAAATCTCATCATTAAAGCAAAAATCATCATTTTTATTCATTTCATTTTAAAAATACACTGCTGTTTTTTCATGCTCAAAGGACAGCAATCATGCCAACCACACATAATTTAGGTTTCCCGCGCATTGGTAAAAACCGTGAACTTAAATTTGCTTTAGAAAGCTACTGGCAAAGTCACAGCAGCCAAACAGAATTATTAGCCACGGCAGCAAGCCTGCGCCATACACATTGGCAATGGCAACAAGGATTAGATTTTGTTTCTGTGGGAGATTTTTCTTTTTATGATCAAATTTTGGATGCCAGCGTGATGTTCGGTAACTTGCCTGCGCGCGCACAACAAAGCGATGGCAATACCTTAGATGATTATTTTCGTGCCGCACGCGGGCGGGCTTCCAAACAAGACAGTGCTTGTCATTGTTCAGCAGCAGAGATGACCAAATGGTTTGATACCAATTATCATTATATTGTCCCCGAATTTGATGCCCAGACAGATTTTTCTCTTCATGCTGAGGTATTGCTGGCACAGTTAGAAGAGGCTAAGCAACAAAACCTTAATGCTAAACCGGTGCTTATTGGCCCTGTTAGCTATTTATGGTTGGGCAAAAGCAAAGATGGCAGTGATAAATTAGATTTATTAGATAAGCTCATCGCCGTTTATGGGCAACTATTACAACAATTGGCTGCCCGTGGCGTTGAATGGGTACAAATAGATGAACCTATTCTAGTGCTGGAGTTGTCGCAAAACTGGCAACATGCTTTGCGCAAGGCTTACTATAGTTTACAAAGTGCGAAGCTTAATATTCTCTTAGCAGTGTATTTTGGACAACTGCAAGAAAACTTACAATTGGCTTGCAAACTACCTGTGGCAGGGCTGCATATAGACGCTATCAACGCCTTTGAAGAAGTTGAAAAAGTGGTGACTTGGTTGCCATTTCATAAAATATTATCCCTCGGTGTTATTAGCGGTCGTAATATTTGGAAAACCGACTTAAACAAAACTTTGCAATGGCTAACGCCGATTTATCAGCGTTTACAAGCACGTTTATGGCTAGCGCCTTCTTGCTCTTTGTTACATGTGCCGGTGGATTTACGCCAAGAAACCCAGCTTGATGCCGAGATAAAAACATGGCTTGCCTTTGCGGTGCAAAAATTGGCAGAAATTAAGGTGTTAGCACAGGCTTTGCGCGAGGGGAAAAATACGGTCAAATCTGAACTGGCAGACAATGCCGCAGCGATGCAAAGTAAACAAAACTCTACACGGGTGCATAAAGCAGCGGTTAAACAAGCCTGCCAAGCTATTTCGTGCGATTTAGAACAACGACAATCAAATTATGCTAACCGTGCCGAGCAGCAACGAGAAAAACTTAAGTTACCTTTGTATCCGACAACGACCATCGGTTCATTTCCTCAAACCAACCAAATTCGGGCGTATCGACGCGATTTTCGTAGTGGAGTTTTGAGCCAAAATGAATACCAACAAGCCATGCAGCGGGAAATTAAAATTTGTGTTAATAAGCAAGAAAATTTGGGGTTGGATGTGTTTGTTCATGGCGAAGCTGAGCGCAATGATATGGTGGAATATTTTGGTGAGCAATTAGACGGGTATGTTTTTACCCAATTGGCTTGGGTACAATCTTATGGCTCACGTTGTGTTAAGCCACCGATTATTTATGGTGATATTGCCCGTCCTGCGCCGATGACCGTTGAATGGAGCCGTTATGCCCAATCTCTTACGGCTAAACCTATGAAAGGCATGTTAACAGGGCCTGTGACTATGCTTAACTGGTCGTTTGTTCGAGATGATCAGCCCCGCTCGTTGACCTGCTTACAATTAGCCTTGGCGATACGAGAAGAAGTGTTAGATTTAGAGCAAGCAGGTATTGGCATTATTCAAATTGATGAAGCGGCTTTGCGTGAAGGGTTGCCGCTACGTAAAAATCAATGGCAAGCTTATTTAGATTGGGCGGTGCAAGCATTTCGTATCAGTGCCAACGGAGTCAAAGACACGACCCAAATTCATACCCATATGTGTTATTCCGAGTTTAATGACATTATTGAAGCGATAGCCGCAATGGATGCTGATGTGATTACTATCGAAACTTCGCGCTCGGATATGGAATTGTTGGATGTATTTGACGAGTTTCAATATCCCAATGACATCGGTCCTGGCGTTTATGATATTCACTCACCGAATATTCCCACGGTTGAATCAATGATAACTTTGATGCAAAAAGCCACACAACGCATTCCTGCGGAACGCTTATGGGTCAACCCTGATTGTGGATTAAAAACCCGCCAATGGGATGAGGTTGAGGCGGCGTTGACGAATATGGTGCAGGTCAGTCAAACCTTAAGAAAATGAATAAAAAGCACACTAGGAGATGAAACCTAGTGTGTAAAGATGCTTAATTCAGATTGAATGGTGTTGGAGAATGCTACACAAGGCACATGTGAACATTCACACTCGCTCCTGCTTAAGCCGCTTTGGAGAACTGTATTAAAAATTGCTGTGACGCACTAAGCCCGTGTTTGTCTCAATATTGTGGTTTTCTACCTGCCTAGAGGTATTTAGCCGTGCAGCAATGACGGTTTTTTTACCTTTTGGGGTATTGAGAAACCTTTGCGTCACACCCGTTAAAAAGAAGGCATAGGAATCATGTTTTATGTTGAGGTGCATCCTATGCCTTTAGCACATTAGAACTTATGGATAACCCCTACAGAAAAGAAATTGGTTTTGGTGCTATCTGCAAATGTATTTGTGCTAGAACTATACTTCCCGCCTAAATCTTGACGTGAGCCGAGAACATACATATTGGTGTTTTTACCCAATTTGTAATCCAAACCCAAAGAAACTTGGTCAGAGGCATCTTTGTTATTTTCGACTTCTTCAGCACCCGCATATTGCGCTTTTAAGGTAAATTTACCCATTTTGTAAGCAGCGCTCACCATATAACGGAATTGGTCTTCTTGCCCATCATCTGCTTGCTCTAAAATGGTGCCGAGACTTAAACCACCAAATTTGGTTTTTGCCGCTAAACGAATCACACTGGTGTCCTCGCCATCAACCGCACTGTCATAGCCTAAACCTGCATAAAAGTCAGATTTTTTCAGTTTTTTATCACCATAAACGATAGCGCTAGAAATCGCATCACCAACGCTTGCGTCGTCTTCTTTGCCGGGCATGGTGGCAATATTGAATTGTAAACCAGAAAATTTAGGGCTGTAATAACCGATGAAGCGGTTTTCACGTTCTTGAGAATCAACATAGTAATCGAATACTTTGCCAAAGTCGGCATAAGTATCCCCGAACATTTCGATTTTACCCTCTAATTTTTTCAAAGGGGTATCGTGACGACCGACGAGAATTTTACCAAAATTGCCTTTTAAGCCGACAAATTGATTACGTTGGGAGATAAAATCACCCGCTTTATTACCGCTGGAGCCATCAATATCAATCCCGAATTCATATTGGAAAATCCCGTATAAATCTTTGCTGATTTCGACATCGCCTTTTACACCTAAACGCGAGGCATTGCTAACCACATCGGCTTCGGATTTTTCGCTTGAGTCTTTAACATCAGCATATTCAAGGGCGATATGCGCCTTACCATATAACGAAATCTCAGCCATTGTTGCAGGCGCGACCATCATCGTTGCTAAACCGATTGCAGCGGTTAATTTTTGCATCATTATCTCCAAAATTGATTATGATTTTGTCTCGATACGCTGAGTTTTATTTGAGCTAATCTCAAAACCAATACATCAGGCTTGTACCGTATTTTCAGCACTTAGCCCTGTAATTAATTTACATAAAATTCAAGCGAAATACATTGCATATACACTTTAATAAAAGCGTGAATTCAACTTCGGCGAGATTCTACCTTTGTTTGAATTAAAAGCAATAAGCAACTAATATAAAATTATTTAAAAAATCCTGAATATTTATTTTAATCCTTAAAAATCAAAATAATAAGTAATGTAAAAAAATTTAAAAATAAAATTACAAAGTATAATAATAATATATATTATGTAATACTTTGAATTACCATATATATACAAAATATATCTGTTGTAACCATATTAAATATACAAAGATATATGTACTAATTCACTAACTGATGTTGCACAGCGCCTTGTTACAGAAAAAACTAGCTTAGTGCGTCATATCAATGACTAGGATTAATTGGGTAATACGCTTAGAGAGGAACCATATAAAACACAGAGATTCAATCTACGTTAAAGCCATCATGTGTTGCTCAGGCTTGAGGGGAAAAATACAGAGGTTTATGGGATGTGTTGTGGTGGGGGTGAGCAAGCTTTCGCTACAACTCTCTAAAACAACGTCAAGAAAACGGTTTAGGTATAGCTAAAGCTAACTGAAGTTATGGGCTGAGAGGTTTCAAACTACCTGCTTCCAAAATGGGCAAACCTGCCTCAGTGGGGATATAAATGCGCTCGCCTTTGCCATCTTGCAAACCTTTTATCCACACGTAGCGCAAATATTCGTCATTATTTTTTAAAGAATTACCAATAATTTTATTTGCCGTGGCCGCCGCTTTTGCCCGCTCAATATCCGCTTGTCCTTCAGCCTTGGCACGCGCGAGCATCGCCTGTCCTTCGGCTTCGGCAAGGGTGACTTTGGTTTTAGCGCGCATCAAGGAGGCTTGCTCTTGGGCTTTAGCTTCTTCGATGAGAATTTTTTTGCTCCATTCGGCTTCTTTCAGTGCTGCAATACCGTCAAGTTCAAGTTTATACACGTTATATTTTGGCCACGCCCAAAATGCCGCGATTATTAAAATGATAATAATCACACTAAGCGATAACACCGTCCCTATATCACTGCCGCGTCCACCTTCATACATAAGATTCTCCCAATAGGCTAAGTTGCTAATATTTTTCCAAATAAAACACACTTTCTTGTAGATGTGTTAAACCACGCTTTTTAAAACTCGGTTCATTATCTAAGATCGCCTGTGAATCTAAGCATTCAATTTTAAAATTGGTTGCATATAAGTCTTCGACTTCGCTTGTTGAGACCGCAAATGGCGGGCCTTGCATTTCTAATTGTGGATAATCCAAGGTGACTAAAAAAATACGAGCACCACGGGGAAGAAGTTGGGTTAAATGCTGTGCATAGTCCTTACGCATCTCGGGTGGCAAGGCAATCAAAGAAGCCCTATCATAAACCACATCAATACCGTCCAAATGCTGAGGCTGTAATTGGAAAAAGTCACCACACAATAATTTAAGCGGATGATGATGCCAAAGCTTAAAATGATCTAGTTCTGAGACCTCGGCATTGAGTTGGTTTTCATTAAAAAAATCTTTGACTGCAATCGGACTGACTTCCACGCCCGTGACATGGCATTGTTGTTTTGATAACCACAGCATATCCAAGCTTTTGCCGCACATCGGTACTAAGACATTTAAGTCGTTTTGCCCTTGCGCCACGCTTTGCCAAAAACGTGATAAGTGATCTAGCACATCCAAATTGTGAAAACCAATTTGATTTTGTTCCCAACGCGCTTGCCAAAAATCTATTTCCATGCCGTTGCCCTCTGCCTTTAATTGCCCATATACTCGAATTGGGCATGATGACATTATCAGAATTTTGAGTCAAAACCTGAAGTGGCTAAGTTTTGTCGTTTTTATGATTTGCCTCTTTTTCTCAAACTTAGCGTATACTCTCGCAAAAAATGTAACCAACTCTTGATGTAGCCTATGAATTTATCTCAACGTTTAGCCAGCGAACTCTCGGTTAGAGAACAGCAAATTGAAGCCACTGTGACGCTTTTGGATGCAGGCTCGACAGTACCGTTTATTGCCCGTTATCGTAAAGAAATCACTGGTGGTTTGGATGATGGGCAGTTGCGCCTGTTAGAGCAGCGTTTGACCTATTTACGCGAACTCGGCGATCGGCAAGCAACGATTGTCAAAAGCATTGACGAGCAAGGCAAACTCACCGATAAGCTCAAAAATCAGATTCTCGATGCTGAGAGCAAAACTGTGTTAGAGGATTTATATCTGCCTTATAAGCCTAAACGCCGCTCTAAAGCTTTGCAGGCGAAAGAAGCGGGCTTAGAGCCGTTGGCACTGGGTTTGTGGGAGCAAGGCGACCAAGACCCTGAGACTTTTGCTGCTGAATTTATCAATGCTGATAAGGGCATTAATGACACCAAAGCCGCGCTTGAAGGTGCGCGGGCGATTTTGATGGAGCGCTTTTCTGAAGATGCGAGCCTGCTCGGCGAATTACGCGAACACGTTTGGGAAAATGCGACTTTTGTCTCTAGTGTGGTTGCAGGCAAGGAAACCGCAGGGGCGAAATTCAGCGATTATTTTGATTATCAAGAACCCTTGAAAAAAATCCCCTCGCACCGGGCTTTAGCGCTGTTTCGCGGTCGTAACGAACAGGTGTTATTAACTCAGGTTAAAACTCCTGATGATTTAGAGGGCACAAAAACCGCCAGTTATGAAGAGCGCCGCATTGCCGAACATTTTGGCATCGGCAAACAAACAACGGCACTAACATGGCTCACAGGCGTGGTGCGCTGGACTTGGCGGGTAAAACTGCGCTCGCAAATTGAAATGGCTTTGTTATTGCGCTTGCGTGAAAGTGCCGAGGCCGATGCAATTCAGGTATTTGCCGATAATCTCAAAGATTTATTATTAGCCGCACCCGCAGGTGAAAAAGCCACCATTGGCTTAGACCCAGGATTGCGCACGGGGGTTAAATTAGCGGTGATTGATAGCACCGGTAAAGTCATCGAGCATGGGGTGATTTATCCGCACGCGCCGAAAAATCAATGGTCACAAAGTATCGCCACTGTGGCAGCGCTAGCACAAAAACACAATATCAAACTCATCAGTATTGGTAATGGCACGGCCTCGCGGGAAACCGACCGCTTAGTGGTGGATTTACAAAAACAATTCCCGAAATTACATTTGCAAAAACTGGTGGTCTCAGAGGCAGGGGCTTCGGTGTATTCCGCCTCCGAGCTAGCGGCACAAGAGTTCCCTGATTTGGATGTGACCATTCGTGGCGCGGTTTCGATTGCGCGGCGTTTACAAGACCCGCTGGCAGAGCTGGTAAAAATCGAAGCCAAAGCCATTGGCGTGGGGCAATATCAGCATGATATTAACCAATTGCACTTAGCTCAACGTTTGGATGCGGTGGTCGAGGATTGTGTGAATGCGGTCGGAGTCGATGTCAACACCGCCTCGGCTCCCCTTTTAACCAAAGTCTCGGGGCTTAACCGCAGTTTGGCGCAAAATATCATTTTTTACCGAGATCAAAATGGCGCATTTAGTAACCGCAAACAACTATTAAAAGTCCCACGCTTGGGTGCGAAGTCTTTTGAGCAAGCAGCAGGTTTTTTACGCATCATGAACGGCGATAATCCTTTGGATAAATCGGCAGTGCATCCTGAAAGTTATCCGGTGGTTAAGCGCATGGTAAGCAAAACTGGCAAAGATGTACCACAACTACTGAATAATACTAAATTACTGAAAACGCTTAATGCCCGTGATTATGCCGATGAACAATTTGGTTTGCCGACAGTCGAGGATATTTTGCAGGAATTAGATAAACCCGGGCGCGATCCACGCCCGGCGTTTCAAACCGCCAGTTTTAAAGACGGGGTCGAAACGATTCAAGATTTGCGTGAAAATATGCAATTAGAGGGCGTGGTCACTAACGTCACCCATTTTGGTGCGTTTGTCGATATTGGTGTGCATCAAGATGGTTTAGTGCATATTTCAGCACTCGCTGATCGCTTCGTCAGTGACCCGCGCGAAGTGGTCAAAGCGGGGGATATTGTTAAAGTTAAAGTCTTGGACATTGATATTCCTCGCAAACGTATTGCTTTAAGCATGAAATCAGGCGATGATGCCCGTGACTATCAGCCAAATAAAACCGCGCGCGATAAACCCAGCCGTCGGCAAAATTTTCAACAACAAACCCCGGCACAAGGTGGTAGTATGGCTGATGCTTTTGCTCGTGCAAAACATAAATAATTGATGTTACGCAAAGGCTTCTCTATGCCCCAAAAGGCAAAAAAACCGCCATTGCTACACGGCTAAATACCACTAGGCAGGTGGAAAACCCACCTGCGGTGACAAAAACGGTGTTAATGCGTCACATCAGATAAATAATTGATGTTACGCAAAGGCTTCTCTATGCCCCAAAAGGCAAAAAAACCGCCATTGCTACACGGCTAAATACCACTAGGCAGGTGGAAAACCCACCTGCGGTGACAAAAACGGTGTTAATGCGTCACATCAGATAAATAATTGATGTTACGCAAAGGCTTCTTTTTTGCCCCAAAAGGCAAAAAACCGCCATTGCTACACGGCTAAATACCACTAGGCAGGTGGAAAACCCACCTATGGTGATAAAAACGGTGTTAGTGCGTCACATCTATAAACCAAGTAACCCATACAAAATGGAGAGAGGAAAACAATATGTATGTAATGGGAATCAATTCTGTTTTTCATGAATCCGCCGCTTGTCTCTTAAAAGACGGTGAAGTCTTAAGTGTCGTTGAGGAAGAACGTTTTAATCGTATGAAGCACGGGAAAAAGCCCAGAGAGGATAATCCCGACGAACTGCCTATGAATGCGATTCAATATTGTTTGGATGAGGCGGGTATCGGTATCGAGGATGTGGCTTATATCGGTTATTCCTTAAACCCAGAAAAAATGCCAACAGCGGCATTTCATGATTTGTTTAGTGACGAATGGGGCGGTGCTGAGGGTTTAAAAACCTTTAACGAGAAAGTCTATTTAGTTGATGAACATTTCAAAAAAATGGGTTTCAAAGGCGAGGTGAAGTTTTTAGATCATCATATCTCTCATGCCGCCTCGGCTTATCACGCCTCACCGTTTGATGAAGCAGCCGTACTGGTGGTTGATGGCATTGGCGAAACCAGCAGCACCACTTTTTACCAAGGCAAAGCCAATAAGCTTGAATTTTTACAATCGGTTGAATACCCCGCCTCCTTAGGTTTTTTATGGGAAGTCACCTCACATATGCTTGGCTTTAGTATTTATGATGCTGCCAAAGTCATGGGCTTAGCCTCTTATGGTGATCCTGCACCTTATATTGATTATTTCCGCCAAATCGTCAAAAAAGCCCCGAATGGGCAATTTACTATGAACAATGATGTGTTGAAGTTCGGTACCATTACCTATGATCCGCCTTCAGCTAATGTTGATAAATTAGCCGAATTATTCGAAATTAAAAAACGCGATGCAGATGAAGAAATAGAACAAAAACACGAAGACATTGCCGCTGCTTTGCAGGTGATTACCGATGAAATCATTTTACACATGGTTAATCATCTCCACGAACAAACCGGCATGGATAATTTGTGCTTAGCAGGCGGTGTGACCCTTAATTGCGTCACCAACCGCGTCGCCTTTGAGCAGTCTGATTTTAAACAGCTATACGTACAACCCGCAGCACATGATGCTGGCACAGCAATTGGCGCGGCGTATTTTATTTGGAATCAAACCTTAGACAATTTGGCGCGTACGCCGATGGATCATGCTTATTATGGTCCGGCTTATGATGACGCGGCGCTAGAAAAAGCCTTGAAAGCGCGAAATTTGACCTATAGCCGTGAAGACAATATCGAAGCCCGTGTTGCTAAATTACTCACCGATGACAATATTGTTAGCTTTTTCCAAGGGCGGATGGAAGTCGGCCCACGAGCTTTGGGCAATCGTAGCTTGCTCGCTGACCCTCGTGACCCCGATATGCAAGGGGTGTTAAACCGTAAAGTCAAACACCGCGAGTATTTCCGTCCTTTAGCCCCCAGCGTTTTAGCGGAAGAGGCACATGCTTGGTTTAATATCGGTAAAGACAATGAAGCCACCGATTTTATGTTGATGATTTATTCGGTCAATGAGGGCGTGAAAGATAAAATCCCCGCCGTTGTCCATACCGACGGCACTAGCCGGATTCAAACCGTGCGCACCGATACCAATCCACGTTATCACCGCGTGATTAGCGAGTTTAATAAACTCACGGGCGTACCGATGCTGCTTAATACCTCGTTTAACGATAACGAGCCGATTGTTTGTAGTCCTGAAGATGCGATTCACACCTTCATGAAGACCGAAATTGATTATTTGGCTTTGGGTGACTTTTTGGTCAGCAAAGAAGAAAACCGCTCAGTCTGATTCGGTTTTTTCCACGGTCAATAATCCCGTGTAATCGCCCTGAGCTGAAAGCGAATAAGCTTGAATCTCAGGGCGGGTGATGAGGATATTATCGGGATACCACAAGGGCACATAAGGCAATTGCTGCCATAAACGCGCTTGTAAATCTCGATATAAACCAGCCCGCTCAGCGTTGCTCGGCGCTTGCTCAGCGGCTTCAATCAAGTTATCGGTTTGGCTATCCAAAAAACGCCCTCGATTTGCGCCTTTAGGCGGCACGGCTTCGCTGTGAAACACATAGCGGAAAATATCCGGGTTACGCACACCGACCCATGACAGACTAAAAAGCTGGAACTTGCCCGCCTTAATATCGGCATAAAACGTCCCCCAATCATAACTACGAATCTTAACTTCAATCCCCACTTGCTTTAATTGATGCTGTATCACCGCCGCATGGCGTAAACTCAAAGGGTTATTGGAGGATTTATAGCTTAAACGTAAGGGTTTTTCCTTACTAAAGCCAGCCGTTTTTAATAAGGCTTTGGCTTTGTCGGGATTAAATTCATACGCCCCCAACTCAGGATTGCCCGCCCAATGCGCAGGGCTTAATAAAGCACTGGCAGGCGTTGCTGCCCCGCCTAAAACATAGCGAATAATCTCCTCGCGATTAATCGCATGAGCAACGGCTTGACGCACGGCAAGATTGCCGGTGGCATCATCAGCCAGATTAAAACCCAAATACATGAAATTTTGTCCGCTTTGGCGCTGCTGCTGAATGCCTTGCTGCTCGCTGAGCCAGTTAATCAATTCCGAAGATAAATTGTTTTGAATCAAATCCAATTCACCGCGCAAGAGTTTTAACACCCGCACGGTGGGGTCTTTAACGCTGATAAATTCGACCCGTAAACCATCACGCTGCCGCTCAAGGGTCAGTTTGCCGCCCTCGACCCAATCGACAAACTTAAACGCACCACTCCCCTGTGCTTGCTGATGTAAAGGCAGATTGTTATCAATCGCGGTTTTTGGCACAATGCCGAGCATCAAGCGACTGGGGAATAACCAATCGGCTTTGCTCAAGTGGAAATCAATTTGATCGGGATTGGGCGTGTCGATGCGCTCAATTAAGGCAAGGCTGCCACGGTGCGGCGAGGCGTTGGCTTTATCAAGCACAAAGGCATAACTGGCGCGGACATCGGCACTGGTGAGGCGCTCGCCATTGTGAAACTGTCTTTTTTCTGGACAAGCGCAGAGCTGAAACCGATAATGCAGCGGGCTGATTTGCTCCCAAGTGGCTAAATCGGGCACGACTTGAGAACTGGCATCAAAATCAATCAAGCGCTGATACAATAGCTGATTAATACGGCTGGATTCGGCATCGGTGGCAAAGCGCGGATCTAAACTAATTGGCGCAGTCGATAAACCAAATTTAAGCACTTGCGCTACGCTCGGCGTAGCAAAACCATAAACACATAGCCCTATGAAAACAATCAAGCGTTTCCAAAATAAAATCATTGGCATCCTCATGGTGGTGTTTATCCTCGCTTTGTTGGCGCTAAGCCAAGTGTGGGTGCTGGATTTTAACACACGCCAAGCCCAAGGGCAGCGCCTCAGCGATGCCAGCACCGCCTTACTAGAGAAATTAAGCGCGCCTTTAGAAATTCGCGCCTATGTCGGTATCCATGAACCCTATATTCGCCAAGCCATCAGCCAGTTAATCGGGCGCTATCAAGTCCATAAAGCCGATATGAAACTGGTGTTTGTTGACCCCGAAGAAGCCCCCGGCGAGATTCGCGATCAAGACGTACAACAGGTGGGCGAATTACGTTTGTTTTATAAGCAACAACAAGCCAAAGTCACCAGCCTCAGCGAGCAAAGTCTTAGCCAAGCGCTACAACAACTTAGCCGTGATAAACAACATTGGCTGGCGTTTTTGCAAGGGCATGGCGAACGCGATCCCACTGGACAAGGGAATTTTGATTTAAGCCACTGGGGTGCGCACTTGCGCTCACGGGGTTTGTTGTTGCACAACTTACATTTTAGCGATGTTGGCGAAATCCCTGATAATACCCGCGTGTTGGTGCTTGCCAGCCCACGAGTTGATTTACTCCCAGAAGAAATCGACAAAATTCAGCATTATTTAGAACACGGTGGCAACTTACTCTGGTTACTTGACCCCAGTCTTGCCCCGGATCAACTGATGGGACTGGGTTCACTGGCGGATTATTTAGGGCTAGAAGTGCAACTGGGGATGGTGGTAGACCCCGGCAGTCGGCGCTTATTTGGGCAAGCGCGGGAAAAAATCGCCTTGGTGAAAGATTATGCCGATCACCCCATCAGCGCAGGTTTACAAGACCAGTTGGCGGTGTTGCCCGAAAGCATGGCGCTAGCGCACCAGAGCACTATGTTTCAAGGCGTGGCTTTATTGCAAAGTATCGCTGACAGTTGGCTGGAGACTGACAATAATCAACAGCCGCCGGTGTTTGATTCACCAGCCGACCAACAAGGACCTTTAGCCCTAGCCTATGCCTTGAGCCGTGATATAGGCGCACGCGAACAACGCATAATCGTCGTTGCCGATGGGGATTTTCTGGCTAATCAATATTTAGAAAACAGCGCAAACTTAGATTTGGGTCTGAATATGATGAATTGGTTGGTCAAAGATGAGCATTTGCTCAATATTCCCGCACATCAACGCCCCGATGCCAGTTTGAATTTATCCGATCACAGCATCAAAACCTTATCCTTTGGTTTCTTATTCGCCTTGCCTATATTTTTCTTGTTGCTAGGGGTTTGGTTCTGGTGGCGGCAGCGTTAGGGATAACATAAATTTCAGCACCTAATGTTCCTTGAAGTAAATCAAGTGTAGCCTCATTGGCAAAATCACGCGGGGCATATTCATTCGAGGGTAAATCTTTAGACAAAACCCCCATGCGTTGATACGCTTCGGCAACCAGTTCGCTACAAAACAAGCTACTTAAATCAGCCGTATTGTCGCCATACATGCCATCATAAGCCGAGCGGATTAATTGCAAATGATCTTGCTCATAAGGACGGCCTTTGATTTCAGCGCGTAATTTTGTCAATTGCGCCAGCATGTCAAAATTGCGTTTTAATTTGAGTTGCCGTACAGCCACTTCACCTTCATAAGCCGCGATTCTTTCTGGCAAAGACACCAATTGCACGCCCTCAACATAAGTGCCGGTATGGGTATCTTTAACATTGCTCAAGGTGGTCGATTCCCATAAAAAGCATTCGTTTTTCTGAGCGGTGCGCACCACCATGCCAATATGCGACCATTTACTGTTAGAAAACCACTGAATTCCAGAACTGATATTGTCTTTACCAGAAAACAGTACCAAGTCTCCGCTTCGAAGTTGATCTTTAAGGGCGCTAAAAGGCGTGCTCATGCGTTGTTAATCCACTCGTTGATAAATTAAATCAAAAATATCATGTCCCAAGCGTTGCCCACGGCGCTCAAACTTGGTCAGCGGGCGCTCTTCAGGACGGGGCATAAAATTGCCTTGCCCCGCTTGATTAATAAAACGGTCATCCGCGTCCATGACTTCCAGCATCTGCTGTGCATATTCTGCCCAATCGGTGGCCAAAAATAAACGCCCTTGCGGTTTAAGGCAGCGGGCTAATAACTTCACAAATGGCGCTTGAATCAAACGGCGTTTATGATGTTTTTTCTTTGGCCAGGGATCGGGGAAAAAAATCGCAATGGCATCCAAACTCGCCTCGGGTAAGCGCCGCGCTAACACCTCGACCGCATCGGTTGCCCACACTCGAATATTATTCAATTCTTGTTTTTCCATTTCCGATAAGACCCGACCGACACCCGGTGGATAGACTTCAATACCGAGATAATCTTTGTCAGGATGAGAGCCAGCGACTTGTAATAAAGCCTCGCCCATACCAAAACCAATTTCTAAATGCCGTGGGGCTTGGCGCTGAAACAAGGCATCCAAATCCAATTGCGCCTCATCATCTAAGGGTTCTTCTAGGCAATCGGGCAAGGCAAAACGTGCCTGTAGAGCCTCTAAGGCATGGCGTTGTGAAGGGGTAATTCGTCCAGAGCGGCGAACAAAACTGCGTATGGTCATAATCTGTTTATCAATTTGAGGTCTAAAGGTTTTTGCCCAAAAGCCAAGCAGCCTATCATAAAGCGGCTTATTTTTTCACTGTTTCAACACGGGCTCCACGCTTTTCCCTTGCAGCCAATCGTTGGCACTCAAGCCCGATTTATCCCTTAAATGGGGATCAGCGCCCAACTGTAATAAGTGTTGAACCCCTGTTTTATGTCCAGCTTGAATCGCCCAAATTAAGGCATTCCAACCCAATTCCGTGTCTTGGGCATCCAAATTTGCCCCAGCTTTTGCCAAGACATGGATGCTATCGATATGATTATTAGAAGCCGCTAACATCAAAGCGCTATAGCCGCCTTTATCACGGTCAGCGATATTGGCTTGCTGGGCTAGTAACAATTCAATCACTGCCGAGTGTCCATTGAGCGCTGCGTGTAACAAAGCACTCCAGCGGCAATCATCACGCGCTTCTATGTCAGCACCGCGTTTGAGCAAGCTTTTGACCTCGGCAATATCGCCTTGCTCAGCCGCGCGCATTAAGGCTGTGCGCCCACGCTGATCGTGTTTTTCCACATCCCAATACTGGGGCAGATAATGAATCAACGCCGCTGAGATAAGACTCAGGCTGATAAAAAATACATAAGGGTGCTCATAAACATCAAAGCGCATTCGTAAATCCTTTTCAACAGAAATTCCTAAACCGGGTTCCGTACTTCATTTTACCTAGCAGATATTAGGGCAATTTAATACAAAACCGCTATATGTAATGGTTCAATGACCATCAACTTTTACCTCATCGCTTTTAATGTTGAAAAATATCAAAACAGGGGCGATGTTTTAGCCTGACTTTGTTAGAATTGCGAGGTTTTTATGCCCTCTCAAGTTTAATGTTTTTGAATCAGTATTTTGTAAGGAGTTTACAGATGTTGAGAGTTGTTCAGGTGTATTGGCAAGCATGGGTTGCAATTGTCGGTATCTTGCTCAGTTATTGTGTCTATGCCGCCTTGCCTTCGGCGGTGGAAGGACAAGCGCTTCCAAGCTTAGCGCCGATGTTGAAAAAAGTCACACCAGCGGTAGTCAATATTTCTACCAGCCGTTTGGTGCGCGAGCGTGATAATCCCTTACTCAGTGACCCGTTGTTGCGTTATTTTTTCAATTTACCACGCAGCCAACCCGAACAACAACAAAACAACAGCCTCGGCTCTGGCGTGGTGATTGATAGCGAACAAGGCTATGTGGTCACCAATCATCATGTGATTGATAAAGCCGATACCATTACCGTTACCCTACGCGATGGGCGCAATTTAGAGGCGCGCTTGATTGGCTCTGACCCCGATACCGATGTCGCCCTGTTACAAGTCAACGCCGATAATCTCACCGCTTTGCCACAAGCGGATTCAGAAAAACTCTTGGTGGGTGACTTTGTGGTTGCTATCGGTAATCCCTTTGGTCTCGGACAAACCGTGACTTCAGGTATTGTCAGCGCTCTTGGACGCAGCGGGCTGGGCATCGAGGGCTATGAGGATTTTATTCAAACCGATGCTTCGATTAACCCGGGGAACTCCGGTGGGGCTTTAGTGAATTTGCGCGGCGAGTTGGTCGGCATCAATACCGCTATTTTAGCGCCCGGTGGCAGCGGCGGTAATGTCGGGATTGGTTTTGCTATCCCTATGAATATGGTGCAAAGCATTGTCGATCATTTACGTGATTATGGCGAAGTGCGCCGGGGGATGCTTGGCGTGTCAGCACAAGACATTAGCCCAGATCTTGCCGCCGCTTTTGGTCTTGCTAAAGGACAAGGCGCGGTAGTGGTCGAAATGGATAAAGAGGCCACCGCCGCAAAAGCAGGGGTATTGATTGGCGATGTCATCATTGCTGTTAATGGGCAACAAGTGCGCAATGCTTCTGATGTCCGTAACCGCGTGGGTTTATTACGGGTTGGCGATGAAGCCACGCTGGAAATTATCCGCGATGGTAAACCGCTGAGCATTAAGGCAGTAATTGCCGATTTACCGGGGGTTAATGGCGCAAATGTCAGCCCTTATTTTGACGGCGCGCGTCTACGTGAGATTGAGATCGATACCCGTCGCGGCAAGCAACGCCATGTGATGGTGCAATCAGTGCGTGATGGCAGCATAGCAGAACAAAATGCACTGCAAATCAATGATGTGATTTTGACCGTCAACCGTATCAGTGTTGATAATCTCAATGATTTAAAACAAGTCATGAATAGCTCGATGGGGCGTATGTATTTGCGTCTTTATCGGGATGCCTCCTTAATTACGCTCAGGCTGAGATAACCTTTTATGTATATGATTCGCCGCCTGCGTTTGTTTTGGAAAAACTTAAAGCAAAGTTTTTTTGATATGTTGCCCATCATTTTGGTGGTGGCCTTTTTCCAACTTTTGATTTTGCAGCGCCCGCTTCCCAATCCAGCTGATACCTTAATCGGCATTTTTATGGTGATTTTGGGTTTAAGTTTATTTGTCCGTGGTCTTGAAACCAGCTTGTTTCCTTTGGGTGAGCGCATGGCGTATGCCTTTTCGCGTAAAGGCAGTGTGGCGTGGTTATTGGTGTTTGCTTTTTGCTTGGGTTTTGGCACAACAGTCGCTGAACCAGCATTGATTGCCGTTGCCGATGAGGCCGCGCATGTTGCTGCTGAAGGGCGAGTGATTGAAAACACCGACAGTGCTAAACAAAGTTATGCCGATGGGCTGCGCTTGAGTGTGGCGGTATCGGTCGGTTTTGCGATTTTGATCGGTGTGATTCGGATTATCAAAGGTTGGCCGATTCATTATTTAATCATTCTCGGTTATTCCGGCGTGGTCGGCATGACTATGATTGCGCCCGATTGGATTATCGGTATTGCTTATGATTCCGGCGGTGTCACCACCTCAACAGTGACCGTGCCTCTGGTCACAGCACTCGGTGTCGGGCTGGCATCGAGTATTAAAAACCGTAACCCGATGATTGATGGCTTTGGTCTGATTGCTTTTGCTTCTTTAACCCCGATGATTTTTGTCATGGCTTACGGCATCTTGGTGCATTAAGATAATGAATTTACTCTCTGATTTATTTCACACCACGCTGGGAACAATTACCGATGTCTTGCCGATTATCGGGATTATTTTTGGCTTCCAATTTTTGGTGATTCGGGAAAAAATCCCGCATTTAAAAGAAGTGCTGGTTGGTTTCATTTATGTGATTTTAGGCTTAAGCTTATTTTTACAAGGACTAGAACAAGCCTTATTCCCCCTTGGCAAGGTGATGGCAAAACAACTCACTGACCCAAGTTTCTTACTCGGTGAAGAAATTTGGCGGGTATTGGCTTGGCATGACTATTATTGGGTGTATTTATTCGCTTTTGCCATTGGTTTTGCGACCACGATTGCCGAACCTTCTTTGCTGGCAGTGGCGATGAAAGCCAATCAAGTCTCTGGTGGTGTGATCAGTATTAATGGGCTACGAATAGCAGTGGCACTGGGGGTTGCTATCGGGATTGCTTTGGGTACTTATCGGATTATCACCGGGACACCTTTACATTACTATATTATTACCGGCTATGTGTTTGTTCTGATCCAAACGTGGTATGCACCAAAAATGATTATCCCGCTGGCTTATGACTCGGGGGGCGTGACCACATCAACCGTGACCGTGCCTTTGGTTGCCGCTTTAGGTTTGGGTCTGTCTGCCACCGTGCCTGGGCGCAGTCCGCTGCTGGATGGTTTTGGCTTGATCGCCTTTGCGAGTTTATTTCCTATTATGTCGGTGATGGCCTATGCACAATTTGTCGGCTATTTGGAACAGCGTGAGAAAACACGCGCTGAAAATAGTTCACCCTAAAGGAGCCTTTATCCATGCACTTTAAGTTAATTATTGCACTCGTCAACGATGACAAAACCGATGCGGTATTAAAAGCCGCACGGGAACATGGGGCAACCGGGGCAACGGTTATTAACCATGCACGGGGTGAGGGTTTGGAGCCGATGAAAAGCTTTTTCGGACTCACTTTGGAAACCCAACGTGACATGGTCATGCTGTTGGTTGAGGAACATTTAGCCCGCTTAATTCTCGAAACCATTGCCGATGTTGCGGGCTTCGAGCATGAAAAAAGCGCTGGCATTGCCTTTCAATTAGATGTTGAAGATGCCATCGGCATTAATCATCAAGTACAGCAACTTAGCGAGGTCGTAAAGGAAACCATATGAAATCGGATCTGATTCAGCAAGAAAATGTTATTCGTGTGCGTGATGTCATGAAGCACCAAGTCGATCAAATTGATGGCATGGCGACCGTGCAACAAGCCTTGCAAACCATGCAGCACATTGAAACCAAAACCTTGATTGTCAAAAAACGTCATCCTGATGATGTGATTGGTATGTTGACCTTACCTGCGATTGCCAAAGAAGTGATTGCCAAGGACCGCGCCGCTGAACGGGTGAATGTTTATGAAGTCATGTCCAAGCCTGCGCTCACCGTACCGCCAGACATGGATATTCGTTATTGTGCACGCTTATTTTCACAATTTCATCTTGCCCGCGCTCCAGTGGTTGACAGAGATGACAATGTTATTGGTGTGATTAGCTTAACCGATATGGTGTTACGAGGCTTATGCCGCGACAGAAAGTTTACTGGTACGGTTGCTGATGACTGATTTGGCATTGATAATACCGATGGTGGTGGGGAGTTATTTATTAGGCTCTCTGTCCTCGGCTATTATTATTTGCCATTTATTAGGCTTGCCCGACCCACGAACCAAAGGCTCAGGCAACCCTGGCGCGACCAATGTATTGCGTTATGCTGGGCGTAAAATTGCGGCGCTGACCTTAATCTTAGATATAGGCAAAGGTTGGCTAGCGGTTTTTATTGCGATTTTTCTGGGGTTTAGTGATACGGTCATCGCCACCTGTGCCATTGCCACCTTTTTAGGACATATCTACCCGATTTTTTTTCATTTCCAAGGCGGCAAAGGCGTTGCCACCGGTTTTGGCGCACTGCTGGGCATGTCTTGGTTAGCGGCTTTGCTGGGTTTACTCACATGGTTGCTGGTGGTGTATTTATTTCGCTACTCTTCGCTAGCAGCGCTAAGCGCCGCCCTCAGCTCCCCTTTTTATGTCTATTTAAGCACGGGCGACACGCTGGCTTATATGCTTGCCGCCAGTTTCATCAGTAGCGGTCTTGTCCTCAGGCATAAAGATAATATTTATCGTCTGCGCGCAGGAAAAGAACCGAAAATAAAATAACCAAGCCTGATAACCTCAAGGCTCCTTATACCCATTGCACGTTAGTTGATCCAATGGACTTTAGTCCCATTCAGGCGTGGCTGAAGCCATGATTCCCGTTGCTGGTGCTTTTTGGTACAAACGGCTCATTTCGAATATCCTCAGATTTTATCCTATTATTATGACATTGAATTCCAAATGAAAATGGCTGCTTTTCTGTGAAATGATAGTGATTTTTTTTGGTTTTAAGCTAGAATGATAATGTGTGTAAATGCTCATATTATCTTTTTAAGATATTGTGTATATATTTTAAATATTGAGTTTAAATACCCATAAAAACATAAAAGACACTAATTTAAATTGGAGATTTTCTGGACTTGACGTATTAGGAGAGGTTTTTGCAATATCACAATAACGTTATCATCAAATTTTTTTAGAAAACCCTCGGGTATAACCTTAATATCTTTGCCAGAATGGCTTGTTAGCGTCTCCTTGCAGGAGAATGATGGTGTTTAGCAATCAACATCATTAGCGAAAATGTTCATTAGCATTTTGCTATTTTTCTCAAAATAAGAATTTATTTGCAATTTAAAATACCTATTTAAATACAAAAGTCTTAAAAATTTTTTTATAAAACAAATATCAAAAATGAATAAATTACTCTATCATTAATGGTATCGCGTTTGCTATGTTGTAAAGTAGCTGGAATCTTTAAATCTTGTATGAAAGGAGCTTCACTTATGTTGCGTAAAGCATTTAAAACCAAATTACTCTGTGCTGCCGTTTTAATGGCAACACAGCCTGCCCTACAAGCGGGTGAATTATACTTGGGTGAACAATTTAGTATTGTTGGTGACTTAGGGGTTTCTTTCCCTAAGGTGTATTACACCAATGATGCTGGTGAAACCGCTAGCTTTGAAAATGTGGCGATTAAACTTAACACCGACTTAACTTGGAGTTTGTTGACTGATCCTGCCGCAGCTAAAGGTAATGGCATATTTTCTTTGGGCGCTACCAGTGAGTTGAAAAAATTCGCTGATGATGTAATTCAACTGAAAAACGTGCAATTTAATAATAAAAGTTATGTGGCTCGTATCAAAATTAACCCAGATACCACATGGGAGCCTATTTACGCGGAATATAGCACCCCACAAGACATCCCTGTGCCTGAAGGGTTTAGCTTTGGCATGACCAAAAACATTGAAGTCAATGTGCAAGTGCTAGATAACGATGGTGTGCCTGTGGCCGATAGCAGCGTGATTGTGGCTGAGCCTAGTCGCGTTGAAGCCCCTTTTGTTGAAGACGACAGCACCATACTTGCTGATCACACTCAAGACAGAGTGCTTGCCAGTGGTCAAACCGATGCCAATGGTAACTTCAGTGCGACCTTAAACGTGCCTAGCCGTGTTAATACGGTTCGTGTTTTTGCCTCTAATGTGGGCGTACCCAACTCAACCGCTGATGCACCTATTGTCAACGGTGTGGTCAATTTTGTCTCTGATGGCAATGCTGATGAGTCGGCTTATTTTGCTGACGGTCAAGTACCTGCCGAAGATACTCGCCGTGCTGCACATCCAACCAAATGGACTTACCTCTTAGGTGTTGATGATGATGGCAATCGTATCACTGGCAACTTTAGTTCCGATGTATTCGATGGCAATGGTGTCCATAAAAGTTATGATGCTAACCCACCTGAAATTCCTCGTGAATTATTACGTAAAGTCAACCGAGAGCTGGGAGAACGACGCTATTATGATGGTGAATTTGCCGATGCTGACGGCGCGAGTTTGCTGCTCAAATATGACGATGAAGTCAAAGTTACTTTCTTAAGTGAAGGCGCAGGTTATCGTAACGTCTTTGGTTTCTTCACCTATCCTGACGGTCAAGTACCCACATCTCGTGATGAAATTGAAACCGTTGTGGTCTTCCCTAATGCGTCATTCCATAATAGTGGTGGTAGCCGTGGTAAAGGTTTACGCACAGGCAACACCATTAACTTAGGTAAATTCACAGCCGGTACTCGCATTGGTTTCTTTGTTGGTGCTAATGCTTGGCGTGCCTCTAGCCGTCATCCTGGACATGATTGGACTTTCCACACTGTTCCGGGCTTAAACTCAGAGCCAGTCCCTGCTGAAGGTCAAAAAGACTTGCGTCAACATACCGTCCTTTTAGATGCGGGTGATGTTGGTATCGTTTTAGGTATGGAAGATATTAAACGTACCCAACGTAATTGCGACCATGACTTCAATGACGTGATTTTCTTAGTCAACGCTGATGGCTTTGACCGTACTGACGTACCACCTTTAGAGCCACCAACAGACTCAGATGGTGACGGTGTTGATGATCCAAACGATTCACATCCAAACGATCCAGAACGCGCCTCTGAAGTCCAAACCATTGGGACTTTAACCTATGAAGATTTGTGGCCATCAGAAGGTGATTATGACCTCAATGACTTAGTGCTTGGTTATACCATTGATGAAGATCTACACGCCGATGGTACGGTTAAAGAAATCAACGCCAGCTTCGAGGTTCGCGCTCGTGGTGCTTCTTTAGACAATGGCTTTGCTGTTGGCTTAAATGGTGTGGCGGCTGATGTAGGTCAAACCGCGACAATTAGCCGTAATGGTGCTGATGCTGAAGCCTTAGGTGCAGAAGCAGGTCAAAGCAAACTGGTCTTTAACTTGTTAGCCAATGCGACACCTGAAAGTGTGCCAACGCAAGGTGAAGCTTGTGATGACTTCTTCAACACCGATCCTGCGTGTAAACCCGCAGCACAAGGTGGCACTTTCACAATGAACGTGGTCTTTGATACCCCACAAGCGCGTGATGCTTTAGGCTATGCGCCTTACGATCCGTTCATGTATCGTTCAGATAACCGTGGTTTAGAAATCCACTTACCTGACATGGCACCAACTGACTTAGCTGATGCCAGTTTATTAGGTACGGATAGCGATGCCTCTGACGCAGCCAGCGGCGTTTACTACAAAACCGCTAAAAGCTTGCCTTGGGGGCTGAATATCCCAGCACAAAGCTGGCGTTATCCTGCGGAAACCTTAGGTGTAACCGATATGTATCTGGACTTTTTCACCTGGGCACAAAGTGGTGGTACTGAAGCAACTGATTGGTACCTCAATCCTAGCGATGAGTCTATGTTGTACGACTAAGATAAAAGCAGCTCAAGCTGCCTAATCATTGCTATAACAACCACCTTAGCCCAAAGCTAAGGTGGTTTTTTTGTTTTTTAGGAGAAGAACAGATGAATAAAATTATTCTAAGCGTTTTATTATCCACAGCAGCCTTGTCTCAGCCATTGTTTGCTGAGGAAACAACGATTGATAATCAATTTCGCATTTCCATCCCTAATTTATTGTTTTTAGGGGATGATAGTCGTTATAAAGTGGAAATGAATTATAACGGTTCATGCTGGGTTCCTGAAAAAATCGAGCCGATTGTTGCTACGATTAAAACTGATGCTAGCATGGGACATGGGGGATTTGATTTTTCCACAGGCTTAGGTGGTGATGTGCAAGGTAGCGGTGAGAATACCACCGATGGCTATGCCACGCTTTGGGCCAGTTCTAATTATCCCTCAGGACATAGTTGGGGCACAGGGGTTTGGTATAACTCAAACGAATACCAAAATATCTCTAGCATTGATAAGGGGGTTGTTGCACTTGATTCGATTAGTCGTGCAGATTTCCCAAGCGATTGGGCAAAACCGACCGATCATGTTGATTACCCGTTGCAAGTTGATCATGTCTATTTAGTCAAGGCTGCTGATGGTTTTGCCGCCTTTAAGGTTAAATCTTTATATCCTGATGCCCCAGTTGACCCAAATGACAGTGGCGATAGCATCTCGAATATCAAAATTACTATGGATTATGTGTTTTTTGAATAAGGGGCGCTCTAAGGATAACCCCCCATTGAGGGGTGTTATCCTTCCTAATCTTAATCCTTATCAAACACTTTTTTATCAAAAGCATTTTCACTTTTAGCAATCAAACAGGTCACAGTCGCATCCCCCGTGACATTGACAGCGGTACGAATCATATCCAAAATTCTATCCACACCGATAATCAAAGCAATGCCCTCAACAGGCAAACCGACTTGTCCTAGCACCATCGCCAACATAATCAGCCCTACACCCGGTACGCCCGCTGTACCGATAGATGCCAGTGTTGCCGTCAATAACACGGTTACATAATCCGCCATACTCAAATCAATTTGATAAACATTGGCGATAAATACCGTCGCCACCCCTTGCATAATCGCTGTGCCGTCCATGTTAATGGTTGCGCCCAAAGGCACGGTAAAAGAGGCGACCGAGTTTTTCGCGCCAATGCGGTTTTTCACCGTATCCAAGGTAATCGGTAAGGTAGCGCTACTGCTGGCGGTACTAAAGGCAAATAACACCGCTGGGCGTATTTTTTTGAAAAAGCGTAAGGGGTTGATGCGAGCAAAAACACTGAGCAACGTGCCAAAGGTAATCAAAGCGTGTCCCAACAGCGCCGCGACCATGACCAAGAAATAACCCAACAGTGGTAAGAGAATATCCATTCCCTGATTTGAAAAGGTTTTGGTAATTAAACAAAAAATCCCCACCGGGGCGATTTTCATCACCAAATAGACCATTTGCATGATAACTTCGTTTAAGTCCTCAAAAAAATTGAGTACATGCTTGCCCTTAGTCCCTGCTAAATTAATCGCCAAACCAAACAGCAAAGCAAAGACAATGATTTGCAACATATTGCCCTCAGTCATCGCCGCAATCGGATTACTAGGAACCATGTTAATAATCACCTCAGATAAAGGTGGCGCTTCTTTCGCTTCAAAATTAATTTCGGCATTGCTATCGAGTTGATAACCAGCACCTGGGGAAAAAGTAATCGCCAAAGCCAGTGCTAAACTGATGGCAATCGCGGTGGTCATAATATAAAGCACCAAGGTTTTGAGTCCGATACGCCCTAAATTACTGACATCACCCAGCGCCGTAACACCGCCGACCAAAGACACAAACACCAAAGGCACAACCAACATTTTCAGCGCTGCAACAAAAATATCGCCCACCGTGGTTAAGACACCCCCTATCACATAGGTTTGAACAAAGCTATTGTCCTTAAAGACGACATTGAGAACAATGCCAAGGATTAAACCGCTGATCATGGCAATCATGATTTTAGCAGTGAGGCTCATGGGTTGTTTTTCGCTCATGCGCTGACCTTTGGATGTAGAGTTAAACGAACGCTCAAATGATACCATTCCATGACAGAGAATGCAGAAACGAAGGGCAGGTTAAAAAATGCTTGGTTTCATGACAGAAGATCTGATCTGATGCACGAAGCTGGTTTTTTGCCACAAATAAGGGGCTTTCCTCTTGCCCAATCGTAACATCAGTGAAGATAGACGCTGACCTTGGCTTCTAATTCCTCGATAAGTTCTGCATCCATGTAATGGTATTCATCAGGAATATCAAGAATATAAACGGGTTTATGTTCCAGTAAGCGCCGAAATTGCGCCAGCAGCCTTTGCTTATGTTTCTTTTCCATCACAAAAATTTTATCCGCCCAACGAATATCCGCCGCTCCCAATGTTTTTCGGGCTTTAGGGCTTGTGCCTGCGGAGCGGACATTAAAATCAGGATGTTTGCGCCACAATTGTTCGGCTGTGGGGCTACGCCATTGATTTCGACTACAAATAAAAAGTAGATTCACCTGTTTTACTCTTTGTTATATATTGCACGGATGCCCTGTTGTTATTTTATATTTAGGAACTGTACTAATGAATTTAATTGATCTTGCTAGCCAGCGCTATGCTACCAAAGTATTTGATGCCAATAAACGCCTTGATGCCGAAACGTTTACGCAAATTAAAGCCCTGTTACGCCTTAGCCCGTCGAGTGTTAATTCTCAACCTTGGCATTTTTTTATAGCTGACAATGCCGCCGCTCGGCAGCGCTTAAGCCAAGCGACACAAGGCGCTTATGTTGCCAATGCCGCGAAAGTCTTGGATGCCTCGCATGTGATTGTATTTTGTGTCAAAACGAAATTAGACGATGCCTACTTACAAAAACTGTTACTCAGTGAAGAAAAAGATGGGCGGTTTAAAACCCCTGAGCTTAAAGACCTAACCGAGAAAACCCGCGCTATGTATGTTGCTATTCATCAAGAGGCGCGCCAAGACACACAAGATTGGCTGGAAAAACAAGTGTATTTGAATATGGGCACGGTATTATTGGGCGCGGCGGTTTTGGGTGTTGATGCTGTGCCTATCGAAGGCTTTGATGCCCAAATCTTAAACGAGGAATTGGATTTAAGCGCCAAAGGCTTGAATAGTGTTGCCATGATAGCGCTGGGCTATCGTAAAGCCGATGATGTTAATGCCGAGTTACCAAAATCACGCTTGCCTGAAGCGGAGATCATGACAACACTCGCCTAGCCCAAACCGAGAGCTGTCGGCATTTTAAGGGCTAAAAACCCCATTCTTTGTGTGTTAGGAATATGCACAAAATAACTTCAACAACTTTTTCTGATATGCTTCCCCTTTTAAATTAAAAGCCCCAACGGGGCGACATTTATATAGCCTAGGGCAACGCCCTAGGTGATTGATGTTAATATATTTCAGCCCTGAAGGGGCGATATAAAAATACGAAAGTTATATCGCCCTTTCAGGGCTATCGGCGTGGCAAAGGCAGTTGCATAAATTAATTCATACACGTTCCTTAGCTCTTATAATATCTATAAAAGACAACAAAAGGCAGAATCATGGTTTGGCTCACGCTACTTTTTTTTAGTTTCTTAAGTTTTGGCGCTTGGTTTCATGGACTGATCAATGCTTGGTGGTTAGTCGGTATGACGCTTGCCCTCATGCTTATCGGCTATGGATATTTCCGCTATATGCAAACGCTGATGAAAAACTTTGTTTTGTTTTTAGCGGTGGAGTTTTTTTTAGTCACGGGCTTATTTTTTACCCCCTTTTTCAAAGCGATTATCTCCGATTTATTAGGTGTTGTTATACCCACTGCGCCTGATCCAAAAATTTATTTAACATTTGTATTGGGGGTTATCGCCTTTTTAGCCTATGACATCATCACTAAAGAACTCAAACAACGCAAAAACAGCAGCACACAATCCCCAAAACCCAAGCGCCCGCGCACCTTGCCTGACATCGACCGCTTACCAATACCGACGGCGGCTATGGTCGGGCGCACAGCGGCATTGAACAAAATTAAAGCGGCACTAAAAAATAAACACACCGATATTTATGTGCTGGTTGCCGGTGGCGGCGTTGGCAAATCGACGCTGACTTATGCCTTTTGGGAATGGCTGAAAAAATCCGGTATGAAAGAGGGTAAAAAAATCTTTGCTTGGTCATTTTATAGCCAAAGCGGTGATAACAATCATGCCAACGACTCCAGCGAATTTTTCCGCGCAGCCCTAAGATATTTTGGCGAATCTGAGATACCCAAAGATGTCGGCGAGCAAGGGCGGGTATTATTGGAGCATTTGCATCAAGGCGAGTGTATTTTGTTCCTCGATGGTTTAGAGCCACTGCAAAACCCAACAACGGAACAAGGCGGCACGCTGCTGGATGCGGGGATGAAAGCCTTTTTAGAGCGAGTGAATCGCTATGGCATTGGCGGTGAGCAAAACTTGGTGTTGATTTCCAGTCGTCAGCCAGTGGCGGAATTAGTACAAGCCGAGCATTGTCAGCATGAACATTTGGGGGATTTAAGCCTAGAAAACAGCCTAAAGCTATTGGCTGACTTGGGCTGCCAAGGCACAGCCGAGGACTTAGAAAAACTCTGCAAAGATTTAAGCTATCACGCCCTTGCTTTGGTCTTGTTTGCGCGTTTGGTCGCCGATGCCAGTTTGCGCGAGCGCTTGCCGACTTTGCTTGAAGATGAAACCGACGCAGAAGGGCAACATGCACGGCGGGTATTGCGGTTTTATGCCGAGGGTTATTGGCGCGAGCAAGACGAGACCGAGCGAGCTTTGTTGTATTTGCTTGCCTTGTTTGACCGCCCGATGGGCTACAGAGATAAAGAAATTTTATTTGAAGAGGCGGATTTAGCCAAACCTTTGGCAGGCTTAAATGCGGCAGAATTAAACAAGGTGGAACAGCATTTACAGCAAGCAGGCTTGTTATTGCCCGCTGAGGGCAGGCGTAAAAACTGGGATACTCACCCGCTGATTCGCAGTTTTTTTGCCGATTGGTTGCAAAGCCATCAAAGCAAAGCGTACCAGCAAGCGCATCAGGTCTTGTTTGAGCATTACCAAGCCTTTGCTGTCAAAGAACCGCAGGATGTGACCGATTTACAGCCTTTGTACAAGGCAGTTGGGCATGGGACACGGGCGGGGCAATATGGCGCGGCGTTTGAGGTGTATTATTTTAAAATTTTGCAAGCGCAAACTGGAAATGGATTCAGTACACAGCAACTTGGTGCTTACGCTCAAGACCTCAGTGTTTTAGCGGGCTTTTATCAACAGCCTTGGCAACGACCACGGCAACAATTGTCAGTAAAAGCTCAAGCGGCATTATTGAGTTTTACCGCTAACTGTTTAAAAGCTTTGGGACGTTTACAAGAAGCCTTAGTACCAGAGCAAATGGGATTGAATATGGACTTAGCCCAGCAGCGTTGGGATAATGCTGCTATCGTTGCTCAAAATGTAACGCTAAGCGAAATCGCCTTAGGCAAACTCGCTGATGCTGAATTAATGGCTCATCGCGCCTTGGTTTATACTGAGCAAACAAAAGATTTAAACAAGAAGATTACATCACAAGCTTATCTTGCCCGTTGTTTACATTTACAAGGACAACTCCCTGCTGCCTTAGAAAGCTTTGAGCAAGCCGAAGCCACTCGAGCGCAAGCAAAAGAAACCCCGCAATTATATTCCAGCACTGGGCTTTATTATGCTCTCCTGTTAGCGGATAGCGCCGAAGATAAGCAAGCATTAGCAGCGCGTGGGGATTACCTTTTAACAAGAGCTCAGGAAACTCAATGTCTATTATGTTTTGCTTCTGCGCATATTGTCATCGCCGAAAGCAGCCAACAAGCAGCAGATTTCGATATTGCCGTTAAAGCCATGCAAGCGGCAAATACGGTTTATCACATGCCCCTAGCCCTACTCGCCCGCGCCCGCTGTTTACGTCAGCAAGGCAACATTCGCGCCGCACAAGCCGACATCGACGAAAGCTTGCTATTAGCCGAGCGTTGCCAATTGGGTTTGCACCGCATTGATGCGCTGTTATTACAAGCGCATATCGATTTAGACAGCGATAAAGATGCGCATACGGTGTTGGAGACTTGCGAGGAACTGAACGAGCATATTCAGGTCACAAGCTATGGCTTACGCCAGCCTGAATTGGATTTATTACGCCTACGCGCCCAGCGTTGTTTAGAACCAACGGCTGATTTCAGCGCTGAGATTGCCGCCTTGCGGGCGCGGATTGAGGACATGGGGTATTTGGCTTTGCTGGAGCGGCTTGATAGTGAGCTGGGAGCGTTAGTCTCCTGACTAACGAGTCGTGCAAAGCACGACTAATGCCTCTACGAGGCATCCGTTAATCAGGAGATTAACGCCCCCAGATGTCGCCCCATTGCAGCTTTTTACCTTAAACCATCCCATCCATCCCCTGTATCGGCTCAATCGTATTCCATTGCTTACAACTGGGACAAAGCCAATACAAAGTTTGACTACTAAAGCCGCATTCATGACAAAGGTAAGCCCTTTTATTAATCAATAATTGCTCAGTGACGGTTTTGCACAGGTGTAATTTGTTTTCTTCATCAGCGGCTTGTTTACTCAAACATAGCTCAACAAAATGATGCAAGCCTTTGAGCGAGGGTTGTTGTTGTAAATGCTGCACCATCTCTTCGATGGCGACATCTTTGCCTTCGCTGTGTTGGATATGTTCGCTTAATAATAATAAGGGCGTGATGCCACCATAATGGCTTAAGACCCAACGCAGATAATCGGCAAATTCTGCGGTTTTTTCCACTTGTTGATAGGCTTGTTGTAAAGGCTGTAAGGTCTCGCTGACATAGCGGGCGTTTTGATGTTCGACGCGGCGAAAGGCTTTAATCGCTTGCAGGGCTTCGCCTTGGCGCAGGGCTAAATTGCCCTCGATAAGGCTGGCGCGCACGCAGGTGGCATCGTTGGCAAGGGCTTTTTGCAGCATGGTGCTGCTGGTGGCATCGTCTTTTTGATAACAGGCTTGTTCGGCAAGTTCGCAGTAATAATGGGCAATAATGGCATTTAGCTCGGCGGCATTATCTTGTTTTTGGCTTTGCATCAAGCGCTGGGTTGTGGCGATGGCTTTGTCCCAGTCGTGTTCTTGTTCGTAAATGGCGCGCAGTTGTTGGCAGGCAAAGACTTGATGCGCTTGGGCTTTGATAAGTTCTGAAAATAAGGCCTCGGCGCGGTCTAGTAAGCCCGCATGTTGGTAGTCTTGCCCCAAAGCGAGCAGGGCGAGGTGGCGTTGTTCGGTGCTGAGTTGTTGGTTTAGGGTGAGGTGTTGGTGAATTTGAATCGCGCGATTGACTTCGCCACGGCGGCGAAAAAATGCCCCCAGTGCTAGATGGGTTTCGACGCTGTCTTGTTCATCATCAAGCAAGCGAATAAAGGTGTCGAGGGCTTTATCCGATTGTTCGTTTAATAGGTAGTTGATGCCCTTAAAATAATCCGCAGGCAGTGGGCGCTGTGGCGGTTCGATTGTCGACATAGACCGACTTTTTTGGTTTTTTTTGGCTGTCAACCAACCAGAAAAGGCTGCGATAGGCAATAACAGCCATAACAAAATATCCATAAAGGCTAAACAGTGTGTCCGATTGCGCGCGTTTGGGTGTTTGCGGTCAAATTAAGAAACACATCTTCCAAGTCTGGCTCTTTGGTATGTAAGTCGGTAAAGGCAATCCCCGCTTGCTGCAAGGCGGCAAGCACTTCAATGATATTGTCTTGTTCACGGTGTAATTGCAGGCTAATATGGCTGGCATTGCGCTCTAGCACTTTGGCTTGTAAGGCATCAGGCAAGTTGGGTAGCTTATGATCTGGTAATTTTAAACACAGCACGCGGTAAGGATGATGGTTGAGTAAATCCTTGGTATCATCGAGGGCAACTAATTTGCCTTGATTAAGAATAGCAATACGTTTACACAAAGCTTGGGCTTCTTCGAGATAATGGGTCGTGAGAAGAATCGTGTGTCCCTTAGCGTGTAAATCACGGGTAAATTGCCATAAGGCGCGACGCAATTCGACATCGACACCGGCGGTTGGTTCGTCTAAGACCACGACTTCAGGCTTATGTACTAAGGCTTGGGCAATCAATACTCTGCGTTTCATGCCGCCGGAGAGCTTTTGCATATTGGTATCAGCTTTGTCTGCGAGGCTAAAGGATTCCATCAGTTCCTCAACCCATGCATGGTTTTCTTTGCTAAAACCAAAATAACCCGATTGCAAATACAGCATTTCGCGAACAGTGAAAAACGGATCATACACCAGCTCTTGCGGTACAACCCCAAGGTTAAAACGGGCTTTGCGCCAATTACTCAGGACATCATATCCCAGCACACTGATATGTCCACTGCTGGCGCGCGATAACCCAGCCATAATATTGATTAACGTCGATTTACCCGCACCATTAGGGCCGAGCAAGCCAAAAAAACTGCCGCGTGGAATATCAAAGCTAACCTCATCAAGGGCTTTGAGGCGGTCAAATTGCTTACTCAGTTGGGTAATACGAATTGCGTCAGTCATGGGTTTGCTTATGTTGCCTGTGAATGGGTGAAAAGCCGATCGCCCGCTTCATTATAAAGTGGGCGACAATGTGGGGGAAGGGGAGGAATAGCCCCCAATTCTAGCCATGTGTGTTTCGGTCCATGATAGTCAGAGCCAGCGGTGGCATAAAAACCGTGATGTTGGGAAAAATGTGCCATTTGCAAAATTTCATCGCGGCTATGACTACCAGAAACCACTTCCAAACCACCGCCACCAAGGTCTTTAAATTCAGCAAACAAGCGCCGCAGCTTGGTGCGGGTTAAGCGATAACGAGCCGGATGGGCAATGACTGCAACGCCACCAGCGGCTTTTATCCATCCTAAAACGCTGCTTAAATCTGCCCAGCTATTGCTGACATAGCCGGGTTTGCCGCGAATTAAAAAGTTTTTGAAGACTTGTCGGGTATTACTGGCATAGCCACATTCAACCAATAAATGGGCAAAATGGGTACGGCTGAGCAAGTCACCGCCTGCGTATTCACAGGTGCGCTGATAGGCTTTTTCAATGCCAAATTGTTCCAGTTTAAGCCCCATGCGTTTGCCGCGCTCGCGCCGCCCTTGTTGTTGTGCATTCAGCCCTTGTTGCAAAATAAGATTGTCGGTTTCAAACCCCAGAGCCAATATATGCACGACTTGTTTTTCCCAACTGACCGAGATTTCTACGCCAGAAATGAGTTGTAAATTGTATTGTCGTGCCTGTGCTTTGGCACTGGCAATGCCTGCAATACTATCATGATCGGTCAAAGCCAAGGTTTTTATCCCCCGACGATGGGCTAAATCAATCAGCGCTTCGGGTTCAAGTTCACCATCTGAGGCTGTGGAGTGGCAATGAAGATCAATAGAACTGCGATAAGACATAGTTTTTTCTGTGTTTAAGTTGCTTTTATCAGCCAATAAAATATTAATCTCAAGGCTCAATGCGAAAAAATCTTAGTTCAAATTGCGGTTAATATAAGAAAAAACTGATATAATGAGCGGTTGATTTCATTTATTTTTGAGGGGTTATCATGGCAAAAGAAGATCACATTGAAATGGAAGGTGTCGTTAAAGAAACTTTACCAAACACCATGTTTCGTGTCGAGCTTGAAAACGGACATTTAGTAACTGCCCATATTTCAGGGCGGATGCGTAAGCATTATATCCGTATTTTAACTGGTGACAAAGTCATGGTTCAACTGACACCGTATGACTTAAGCAAAGGTCGCATTACCTACCGCGCTCGTTAAGCTAACTTGTGTTGCTTTTGTATATGGGATAATAAGCCTTGGGCTGCTAGGTCGATTAAGTCGAATACCTTTTCAAAGCCTTGATCACCACCATAATAGGGATCAGGGACGCTGGTTTCTTGGGTCTTTTTTGGGTCGGCATAACTTAAAAACAAAGCGACTTTGTTTTGTTGTGCAGACGGACACGCATGTAAAAGTTCGGCGAGATTGTCCTCATCCATCGCCAATATATAATCATACTGTTGAAAATCTTGTGCATCGACGCGTCGCCCTTTTTGTTGGCTTAGATCTATGCCGCGTTTACTTGCAACCGCCTGTGAGCGTGGGTCAGGCGCTTCACCAATGTGATAAGCATGGGTTCCTGCGGAGTCAATTTTAATCTGTTGTTGCAAACCTGCATTGTGAACCATGTGTTCAAATACACCTTGAGCGCTGGGTGAGCGACAAATATTCCCCATACAAACAAATAAAACACGCACCATGCGCTAAAACCTCCGAGAGAATGTTGATAGAATAAGTCAAATCCGCCAAGCGGATTAACCTAAACGGGCTTGTGCCCAAGCATAGACGAACATCAAAGGTGGAAAATATTAACACGCATACGCAGACTCTGCACAATATTTGCCCAAACGGGCACGTATTTTTTCACAGCACAGGGAATATGTGATGAATATTGCTATCGTTTTAACCTTGTTGCGTATTGCCTTAGTGCCTGTACTCATTTTAGTATTTTATTTGCCTGTAACTTGGTCAGCGGCGGCAGCAACTTTTGTGTTTGCCCTTGCAGCAATCACCGATTGGTTTGATGGTTATATGGCAAGGCGCTTAAATCTTACCACCTCTTTTGGGGCATTTTTAGACCCGGTTGCCGATAAAATTATTGTCGCTGTAGCTTTGGTTTTAGTGGTTGAATTTTACGCCAGTCCTTGGCTTGCAATTCCTGCCGGGATTATTATCACCCGTGAAATCGTGATTTCAGCTTTGCGCGAGTGGATGGCAACAGCGGGTAAACGCACCGAGGTTGCTGTAAGTTATATCGGTAAAATTAAAACCACCATGCAAATGGTGGCACTCTTGCTATTATTACATCATGACCCACTGTGGGGCTTACCGATTGTCGAGTTGGGTTATATCAGCTTATATATTGCCGCGATTCTCACCGTCTGGTCGATGGTTTTGTACCTCAAAGCTGCCATTCCAAATTTGCACATGGATGACTGATGCATAGCGCTTTTGTGGTGATTGATACCGAAGGGCGCGAACACTTAACCGAGCTGGCAATTATTGGTGATAAAGGGCAGCTGTTATATCAGGCTATCAGCTCTTTTCACCCGCATTATGAGACCGAGGGACTCGGGCGCGAACCTTTGGCGCAAATCTTAACGGCTTTGCTGCACCACGGCAAAGACCAAGCTCTGGTCTGCCATTATGCCGAGCACGATGCCGAATTAATCCAACGCAGTTTTCAACAAGAAAAAATCGATTATCCCGATTTTGAGTTTATTTGTACTTGGAAACTGGCAAAACAGCATTGGCAAAGTTTAGCTGATTATAGCCTTGCTTATTTATGCCAATATTTTGAGCGCCAGCATCAAGGACATTATTTTGTTGTCGATAAAGCCCATAATGCCGTCTATGATGCCCAATTTACTTACCAATTGTACCGTTATATTCGTAAACAAATGATTAAACCCACAGCCAATCCTTATGCCAGCAGTCGCGTTGATACACCGTTTCAACATCATCTGGACTTAAGTCAAATTCACCAAGGCGCATTTGCCAGTTTAGCCAGTATTATTGATGAAATAAAAACCGATCCTAACCAACAAAGTCGTGGCGCAGTGGTCTTAGGAGAAGCAGGCAGTGGCAAAACCCATTTAATGATGCGTCTTGCCCAGCAAAAAATGCAGCATCACCGCTTATTATTTATTCGTCAACCCAACCATCCTCAACATGTGCTCTATCACATTTACAGTCGAGTCTTAGAATCTTTCATCGAAAAAATTCCCGATACCGATTATTCACAATTGGAATATTTACTCGGACAAAGTTTTGCCAAAATGCTCTTAACACGTTGGCAACAAAAACTGGAACTCAACCAAGCTGAACAAAGGTTGCAAATAAGCTTGGGGGAGGATCCTTTAAATATTTATCAGCTGGTAAATCAAGTCAGCCCCAGCAAAAGGCGCAATTTTTGGACTGTTATCGAAAAACAAACCTTGAACTCATGGCAGAAAAAATATGGCTTTAGCGGTTATGCCAGTGCGGTGATTAAAGGCTTAATCAAATATTGCTATTATGTCGAGCCTGTGCGCCGCGCTCAGGTGCAACGTTGGCTTGCCGGAGATCAACTGGAAGCAGAAGAACTGAAACGTATCGGTCTTGAAAACTGGGAAAGTGATCTCACCCGTGAAGAATTTGCCCTTTCAGCCTTAGAGGTCTTTGGGAAACTTTCGATCATTGATGAACCCTTGATTATTATTTTTGATCAACTTGAAGGCTTAAAATATAACCAGCATTTGCTGACCCAATTTGGCGAGGCGGTGAAAGAAATCTTTACCCATGTTCCCAACAGTTTGGTTATTTTTAATTTATTTCCCGATCGTTGGCATTATTTACAACAATTTTTTGATGCTTCTATCACAGACCGGATGGGACAATATCAACTACAATTACAAACCCCAGAACCCTCAGTGCTAGAGCGCATGTTAAAACTAAAAGCCCAAGAGGTAGGCTGTGATGTAGCAGATATATTTACCCCTGAGGATTTGAATGACATATTGGCACAAACGACGATTCGTAAAATTCTCAATCGGGCCGCTGATTATTACCGCTACCGCTTAGAAAATTTACCCCTGCCTGAACTTGAGCGTCAAAAAATAGATCAAGACCGTATCCAAATACAATTAAATGCGATTAATCAAGCACTAAACCGTATTCAAGTACATTTGAACATTCCCGGCAGCCACGACATCAGCTCTCAAACGCTAAGCACGGATAAAAATCTAACACAATATTTAAGCATCCAAGCAGAAAAACTCGCCGCAGGCTATCAACAAAGCATGATTATTTCTGATAGTGATGATAGCGGCAAACTGCACACCATATTAACTGCGCTACAAACTTTATTCAGCTTTGATATGGAAGTGTTGCGTCTGGGTAAACGGCGTTTACCCGAACATGTCAGCTTGGTTTATCCTCAAAAACAAGTGGTTATCGGTTTTTTGCATGTGACCCCATCGAGTTTTGTGCCACGTTTGAAAAATTTTAATGAACTGGTGATCTCACATAAACAAAAGCGCTTTGTTTTGTTTCGTGATCAACGTGAAGCCCTTATTCGCGGGCGAGTGGGTAAAATTGAAATTGAAAAGCTGAAAAACAGTGACAATGGACAGTTTTTATATATGGATAAAGCCAACCGTTTAAGTCTTGAATTAATTTATCAAGCCATTATTGATTTACAAAACCATGATCTTGATACCGAATTAGCACAGCTATATGTTGCTCTACAAGATTATATCGGCAGTGACTATTGGTTATTTCGGGCTTTACCTCAACACAAAGCGTCTTGAGACCCCGTTAAAGTCACGTTTTTTCAGCTAATGTACCTTTTTGCAAAGCCTGTAAGACTTGATCCCGTTGCCCATCGGCTAAGACTTGTCCTTGCTCCAAGACGATTATCCTATCAACCAAGTTTAATAATTGACTGCGTTGGGTGATTAAAATTAAGGTTTTATCGACACAATAACGCTGTAGGTTTTGCTGTAGTTGCCGCTCTGCCATGCTATCGAGTCCGTTGCTGGGTTCGTCTAAAATCAACACGGGGTTTTGTTGTAATAAGCAGCGGGCTAAGCCTATCGCTTGAATTTGCCCTCCTGATAAACCCCGTCCTTGCTCTCCAATCGGCAGCGTCATGCCTAAAGGGTGGGATTGGATAAAGCTATCTAAGCCCGCTAATTCGGCCGCTTGCATCAGTTCTTGATCACTGGCAGCCGCTTTGGCAAAACGTAAATTGTCTTTTAGTGTACCGGCAAATAAATCAACCCGCTGGGGTAAATAGCCGATTTGGGCGCGTACCTCGCGGCTGTCCCAATGGCGAATATCCATGCCATCAAGCAAAATATGCCCTTGCTCAGCAGAGTAAAGCCCGTGAAGTAGTTGTGCCACCGTGCTTTTGCCTGCACCAACGCGCCCGATAATCGCAACTTTTTCCCCGGCTTTGATATGAAAATTGAGTTTGTATAAGCTGGGTTTGCTGTGAGGGTAGCTAAATTCGACGTGTTGAAACTGAATATCGCCTTGTAATAAGGGACGCTCTAAATTTGTATCGGTGGTTTTACCTATCATAAGATCATCTAAGGATTTGACTGCTGATTTAGCTTGGTGATAACGGCTAAATAAATTCGCTAATTGTGCCAAGGGCATCAGCGCTCGCCCAGATAATAAGGTGCAGGCAATCAAGCTACCTAAACTCAAAATCCCCGCTTGAATTTGATAAACCCCTGCGACAACTAAAAACACATAACTCAGTTGCTGCAATAACACACTGATATTTAGCATCAAGTTTGACCACAAACGCAAACTTAAGTTGGCTTTGAGGCTGCGTTCGCTTAGCGTTTGCCATTGTTGTTGGCTGCGGTTTTCGGCACTGAGAACTTGTAAGCTGCTTAAGTTTTGTAAACGCTCTAATAGCCACGCTTGGCGCTCACCGCCACGCTGTAAACTGTGTTTAACCGCGTAAGCTAAGGGGAATTGTAGTAACAAAGCAAGCAGCACTAAGATACCCATGGCAGCCAAAGGAATATAAACCAGTTCACCGCCAAGATGATAAATGACGAGTAGAAATAGCAAGCTAAAAGGCAAGTCTAATAAGGTGATTAAACTGCTGGTGGTGAAAAATTCGCGAAAACTATTAAATTCTTGTAGCTGATTGGCAAAACTGCCGACCGATTGCGGTTGTTCGGACACGGGGCGGGCTAATAGGTTTTTAAACACCCGTTCTGATAGGCGTAAATCCACCCCTTGCGCGGCATGGTCGATAAACCAAGCCCGCAGACTGCGCAAGATAAAATCAAATATAAAAATTAATAATGCGCCGCTAGCTAGCACCCAAAGACTTTCTAAGGCTTGGTTAGGAATCACGCGGTCATAGACATTCATGACAAATAAAGGCGTGGTTAAAGCAAAGACATTGATAAAAAAAGCGGCTAGCAAAACTTCAAAATACAAGCCGGTAGCTGGGCGCAAACTGTGCAAAAACCAGTGTTTGGCTTGTTGCTGTTGCTCAAATTGCGCTGCTTGTTGCCAATTAAATGGGCGCTTGATTTGCCAAACTTGATTGGGGTTTTTAGTGAGAAAATCAGCTTTTTCGATGATTTCTGCGTCTGAGCGCTGACTTTGCCAAATACGATAGCCATCATTATTCACTGCTAACAAAATAATATGTTCATCATTGACTTGCAGCAATAAGGGGCAATCTGCATCATTCAATTGTTTTGCAGGTTTGTCAACGGATAAGGCTTGCAAACCACAACGCTTGGAAAGTTCAAGGACAGGGGCTTGCTCAGGGCTTAATTGTTGTTGGTATTGTCTTAAACGCGTGAGACTAACAGGGGCTGCATGTAATTTGCTCAGACGCTCCAGCGCAATTAGTAGAGAGTCAGTCTCCATCTTGATTACGAATCATCGCTTTGATTGCATTTGCTGCTAAACCGGTAATCGTTGCAATCGTATCAATATCCAAACCTTGTTGATGAGAACGTAAAACCAAAGCTTGTTGTGCCGCAGCCGCTCCTTTTTCGATACCCTGCTCTATGCCTTGTTCAATCCCTTGTTCTATACCTTTTTCAATACCCTGCTCAAGCCCTTTTTCAAGTCCCTTTTCAAGCCCTCGCTGCATCCCTTTTCGCAGGCCTTTTTCTTCAGCATTGGCAATTTTATTCTCCACTTCCATTAAAGACTGCTTTCTTATGTCATAAACACGGCGCTCTTCCTCATCAAACATGCGATCCACCGCCTGAATTGCCTTGATGATTTGCGGGTCGCCTGCAAAATTGTTAGGTAAATTATTTTTATCCAATTCATGTGCTTTGGATAAGAAGCTCAACCAACGATCTAAAGCGCTGCTGACTTCGTTAAACGATTTCTCAAATTTACGCAACTCTAAATAATGCAATTCAAACACATCATGCAAACCATCATCTTCCCCGGTGGTGGTGTTGGCAATTTTATAACAATTGTGAAACGGGGTTTTATTCTTGGGATTATCGGGGACAAAATTAAAATCTAAGATATTGATGCTGATGGTTTTAGTCAGTTGTTTGTATAACATGCCCTTGCCAAGCTGTTCTGTGACCAATTTTGCCCAATAATAAATTGCCCACTTATCGAACAATAAATCTTCCCCGACTTGCATTTCAATATTAAACCAACGCCCTTTACTATCACAGGCTTTAATATCTAAAATTGACATTTTTCCGGCTTGGTAATCCGCCAAGTTATAGGGGTTTTTTAATTCAATATCAGCAACTTGCTGTTCTTTAGAGATAATGGCGTTGATTAAGGAAATCAGTAAATCCTTATTTTCTTCACTGCCAAATAATTTTTTGAAAGCAAAATCGACTTTGGGATTGATATAACACATGCTACTTGCCCTCATTAGTTAAAATTTGCTGGATGGTCTCTAGGCTTAAACCCGTGACTGAGGCAATCATATCGCTATTTAAGCCTTGTTCATGTGCGCGTAAAACCGTGTTTTGTTGGTTTTTCTCAATGCCTTGCTCAATACCTTTTTCAATACCTTTTTCAATACCCTTCTCAAGCCCTTTTTCAAGTCCCTTCTCAAGCCCTCGCTGCATCCCTTTTCGCAAGCCTTTTTCTTCAGCATTGGCAATTTTATTCTCCACTTCCATTAAAGACTGCTTTCTTATGTCATAAACACGGCGCTCTTCCTCATCAAACATTCGATCCACTGCTTGAATTGCCTTGATGATTTGTGGGTCGCCAGCAAAATTGTTGGGTAAATTATTTTTATCCAGCTCATGCGCTTTGGATAAGAAGCTTAACCAACGATCTAAGGCATTATTGACTTCGTTAAACGATTTCTCAAATTTGCGTAGCTCCAAATAATGCAATTCAAACACATCATGCAAGCCGTCATCTTCCCCGGTGGTGGTGTTGGCGATTTTATAACAATTGTGAAATGGGGTTTTATTCTTGGGGTTATCGGGAACAAAATTAAAATCTAAGATATTAATACTGATGGTTTTGGTCAATTGTTTATATAACATGCCTTTGCCAAGTTGCTCAGTGACCAATTTTGCCCAATAATAAATCGCCCGTTTATCGAACAATAAATCTTCCCCGACTTGCATTTCAATATTAAACCAACGCCCTTGGCTATCGCAGGCTTTAATGTCCAAAATTGACATTTTCCCCGCTTGGTAATCGGCAAGATTATAGGGATTTTTTAATTCAATATCAGCGACTTGTTGTTCTTTAGAGATAATGGCATTGATTAAAGAAATCAGTAAATCCTTATTTTCCTCACTGCCAAATAATTTTTTGAAAGCAAAATCGACTTTGGGATTGATGTAACACATGCTATGTCCTTAGTAGTTCAACTGGTTTCGAGAAAGTTGACATAACTCAATGTTTTTAATAAGCTCGACACTGACCTTTCTATAACTGACTCACGCTTATGTTACGCTATTTTCTTTTATTTTTATTGTGTTATCAAGCACCTTTGATGGCGGAAATTTATCGCTATCAAGATAAGGATGGCCATTGGCTCTTTAGTGACAAGCCGATTGGCAAACAAAAAGCCATTAAACCGAAAAAAAACCGTAAACAGGTCTTTTTTGGCAATGTCAGCAATAACCGCGTGCGGATTTACAAATACGTCAATGCCGAGGGCGTAGTACACTTGACCAACACACCACCGAATGAAAAATATAATTTGGTTTATATGGGCAATGTCAATCCCAATATGAAACAATGGGAAAAACTCGGCTGGTCGGTCAAAGCCCATCGCAGCGATTATGATGCCCTGATTCAAAGTGCTTCCAGTCGCTTTGGGGTTGATGCTGATTTATTACATGCGGTGATTAAGGCTGAGTCGTCCTACCGCTCAGATGCGCTCTCGCCTAAAGGTGCGGTGGGTTTAATGCAATTAATGCCAGGGACAGCCAAACGCTATGGCGTGACTGATCGCTATGATCCGGCAGATAATATCAATGGCGGTACACGCTATTTGCGCGACTTACTGAAACAATTTAAGCAGGATACAAAATTGGCGGTTGCGGCTTATAATGCCGGTGAAAACGCCGTGATCAGATATGGCAATAAAATTCCGCCGTATCCAGAAACTCAAAAATACGTTAAACGGGTTATGAAGTGGTATCAAACACCTTAAAACTAGGGCTAGCTGCCTTATTATCTCTCCAAGCTTTGTCAACAACACAAGCTGAGGTTTTCAAAACTGAGGCGGGTTTTGTTGCCAGTGTCAGTCATACACACGGGTTTGAAGCTAAAAAACTGCGTACTTGGCTGGGGCAGGCAAAACTCAAAAAATCGATTATCAAAGCCATGAACCGCCCCTCAGAGGCAAAACCTTGGCATCAATACCGTAAGCTATTTCTTACCGAACGCCGGATTCGTCAAGGCGCAGCCTTCATGAAAACCCATCAAAAAGCCCTAGCCGCAGCAGAACAAAGCTATGGCGTACCGGCTGAAATCATCGCCGCAATTATTGGAGTCGAAACCTCTTACGGGCGTAATATCGGTAGCTTTCGGGTTTGGGATGCGCTGTATACCTTAGCCTTTCACTTCCCACGGCGGGCGAAATTTTTTCAAAAAGAACTGATTGAATTTCTCCAGCTGTGTCATGAGCAAGGTTTTGACATCAGCTATCCCAAAGGCTCTTACGCCGGTGCGATGGGTATCGGGCAATTCATGCCCAGCAGTTACCGAAATTATGCCGTTGACGGCGATGGTGATAACAAAATTAATCTCTGGCAAGTCAATGATGCGATTGCCAGTGTCGCCCACTATTTGCAGCAACATGGCTGGAAACGCGGCGAGCCGATTTTACACGCGATTCCTACCCCAGCTAGCACCGAGCAGGCAGAGGCTTTAATCGCACTGGGACTCAAACCCAAATTATCCATAGCTGAACTCAAAACCCAAGGTTTAATCAGCCCCGCGGTTGATGATGCGGTGATTGCCAGCGTGATGGAACTCAAAACCGAATTAGGCACAGCGTATTGGCTGGCACGGGATAATTTTTATAGCATCACCCGTTATAACCACAGCCGCCGTTATGCGATGGCGGTAAAACAATTAGGCGATGCCTTGGTACATCGTCTGCGCAGTACGCCTTAATCATGGGAGAGGAAATCAGCCATACGGCGTTTTCAGCACAGGATTTTCGCCGTTTTAAACACAACTTAGACATGGAAACCCGCCATGTCAGCGACTTATTTAACCAAGATCCCTTCAGTCGCAACAGCATGATAGGCATCGAGTTGGAAGCATGGATGCTTGACCCACACATGCAGCCTGCGCCCAATAACGAAGCCTATATTGACAGCATTCAACACCCACAAATTGTCCCTGAGCTAGCCAAATTTAATATCGAATTTAATAGTAATCCTCACCCACTCCAAGGGCATGTTTTACAAGATTTACATCGAGAAATGGCTTTATTGTGGCAACACGCCCATGACCACGCCAACGCCGAGCATGACAATCATTTGTTGATGGTCGGGATTTTACCGACCCTAGAAGCCCAGCAACTGAGCTTGGCGAATATGTCGCCCTTATCGCGCTATCATGCCCTCAATGAACAAATTTGGAACCAGCGCCAAGGTCGCCCGATTGATTTGGAAATTCTCGGGCGTGAACACATCCAGCGCCAGCAATACAATGTCATGTTAGAGGCGGCGACCACCTCGTTACAAATTCATTTACAGGTGAATCTTGATAATGCCAAGCGCATGTACAATGCGGCGCTGATTACCGCCGCACCTTTGGTCGCCATCAGTGCCAACTCGCCATTTTTATTTGGGCGCGACTTGTGGGACGAAACCCGTATCCCTGTGTTTGAGCAAGCCATCGGTTTAGGCGGTTATGCCGCGACCATGCGCGGGCCTTTGCGGCGGGTTGGCTTGGGCAGCGATTATATTCAGCACTCTTTGTTTGAATGTTTCCAAGAAAATCTCCAACACTATCCGCCCTTATTGCCTTTGTGCCAAGACAGCGCCACCGAAGACTTACAACATTTGCGTCTGCATAATGGCACGATTTGGCGTTGGGTGCGCCCGATTATTGATACCAACGGCACAGAACCGCATTTGCGCATTGAACAACGCATTGTTGCCAGCGGCCCGAGCCTCGTTGATAGCATCGCCAATGTGGCTTTTTTCCTTGGGCTAACCCAAGCCTTAGGACAACAAAACTGTAGTCCCGAACACGGTTTGCCTTTTAGCCAATGCCGCGATAATTTTTATCAAGCTGCCCGCTATGGCATGAATGCCCAAGTGACATGGTGGAATGGCGAGCGCTACAAACTCAGGCGTTTACTCGGACAACAACTGTTACCTGCCGCCCACGAAGGTTTGCAAATCTTAGGGCTTGATCGCAGTGATATTGATTATTATCTTGCTATTATCCAAGCGCGGATTCAACGCGGGCGCAATGGCGCGACATGGCAGCGGGCATTTGTGGCCAAACACGGCGCAGACATGAGCCGCTTAACCCAAACCTATCACCGCTATCAACGCAGTGGTTTACCCGTACACAGTTGGGCGGTGTAATAAGAGGTGTTACGCAAGGGCTTCTTTTTGTGCCTTGAGGGCACAAAAAACCGCCATTGCTTCACGGCTACAATCAACAAAGGCTTTATTAGGAGGACTAATGGAAATACAAGTCAGTTTGGCAGGCGATTTACGTGTCGATGCCCATTTTAATGGTTTTACCGTACACACCGATCAACCCAAAGCCGTAGGCGGTGGTGGCGAACACCCCGATCCCTTTTCCTATTTTTTAGCAGGACTTGCCAGTTGCGCCGGATTTTTTGTCGCCAAATTTTGCCAGTCTCGTGATTTACCTACCGAAGGCATTGCCCTGAGCTTAAGCAATACTTGGGATAAAGAGCGCGGGCTGGCGGACAGTATCCACATCGAAATCACCCTACCTGAGAGTTTCCCCGCCAAATACCACAAAGCCCTGACACGAGTTGTCAATGAATGCAGCGTTAAAAAAACCCTGCTGGCACAACCTGAGATGACCGTCAGCACCGTGACACAATAGCCTACTGGAGAGGAGGAGAGAGGATGCCACAATTATTAACCGTCTCGCGGGCTGCACGCTTAGTTGGTGTCAGTCGCGGGGCTTTACAACGCAAAATCCATAAAAATGAATTAGAAACCTTCGAGGGCATGGTCAAAGCCTCGGATTTATTGCGCGCCTACCCCGAAGCTAAACTCGAAGATGACAGCGCCCTAGAGCGGGTGCGGAACATCAAAGCCAATGCCACCCCCGCCGATAGAGAAAAACCCAGCTTACCCAGCCCCGAAGTGCTTGCCAGCCGCTTAACGTCGTTGAGCCAAACCTTGGTCGAGGCACAAAGCGAATTACAACACTATAGCGGCTTAATGGCCGAGTTAGTCAAGCGCTTAGAAAGCGAAGACACGCCTAAAACTCAAGCGCTGTTGACTTGGTTACAAAAAAACCTTGCTGGTCATCAACAACAATCTGAACGCAAAACCGCCCTATTGGTCAAAGACACCTTTTTACGGATGATTTCTGCCTCGGTGAAACTGATTCCCAGCGGTCATGAATTTTTTGTCGAAGGGCAGCAAAGCCTATTAGAAGCGGCGCTCAATGGCGGGTTAAATATTAGCTATGGTTGCTCCAGCGGCAATTGTGGTGCATGTAAAGCCCGCGTGGTCTCCGGTGATTGTTTGAAAGTCCGCGACCATGAATATGAAATCAGCACCACAGAAAAAAATCTCGGCTATATTCTCATGTGCTCTTATACCGCCGTCACCGATATGATTATCGAAGCAGCTGAAGCGCAAAGCATGGCAGACATTGCTGAGCAAAACATTGAAGCCGAGATTAAACAAATCACCAAGCCCTCTGAGGACTTGATGATTTTACAAGTCAAAACCCCGAAAACCAATAATTTACGCTTTATGGCCGGGCAAAGCGTGCAATTACAACTGGCAAATAAACGTGGACAACACACGGTCGCTAGCTGTCCGTGTGATGGGCAAAATCTGCAATTTCATATTCGCTGCCAAGATCAGGACGACTTTTGTCAGCAATTATTTACTCATTCACAAGTCGGAGATGCGGTGGAAGTCGCCGGCCCTTTTGGTGAATTTACCTTAAGCGGTGATGAAACTGCGCCTTTGGTCTTTATCGCTCAAGATGATGGTTTTATAGGACTCAAAAGCCTGATAGAACAAGCCGTGTCGATGGATAGAACCGAGTCGATTCATTTGTATTGGCTGGCGCAAAACCCTGCGGGGCATTATATGAATAATCTGTGTCGAGCCTGGCATGATGCGCTGGATAATTTTAATTACACACCGCTATTAGCCCATGATGGCGGGAGTGATGCGGCGTGGTTATTAAGCGCGGTTGGCTCGGACTATGACCGCTTGAGCCGCCGTCAAGTCTATGTCGCTGGGGAAACAGCTTTTGTTGAGGAAATAAAACAAGGCTTAACCACGCGCTGGCAAGTGCCCGAGGCGCAGTTTCATGGCTTAAGCTAGGTATGGTAGCGGGACTTAAATCCCGCCTAAGTGTGGCTAAACCCACATTTCCGTAAGATTAATTGATGTTAGCACTAAGGCTATTTTTCCACAATAAGATGCTTTTCCACCTGCCTAATGATGTAGTCGTGGAGTCATGGTGGTTTTCTGTGCCTTTAAGGCACAGAAGGAAGTCTTTGCGTAACATCAAATATTAATACAAAGGAATAATCGCATAGCCTTGAGCTTGATAACCCGTCAAAGAGACAAAAGTATTACCGACGACTTTAATGCCTGGCAACATACTGGCATTATCGACCCCAAATAAGCGTGTTGCCACCGAGCAGGCCTCCATGCGTACCCCTTTAGCGCTTAAATCAGCCAATTGTGCGGCCACTTTTTCGACATTTTCTAATTCTGGCAATTCGGTGTTTTCTTGATTAGTTGAAACAATTTTGACCGCATGACCACGAAAAGCCAAAATCACATCGGGCTTCACGCCTTGGCGTTCAAAATCGGTAACTGTTTCTTGTACCACACTTAAATACAGAGACATTTTTTTCGCATTACTGATATTGACATCAAACAAAACTTTACCCACTTTTACGCCTTTAAGGGCATCGGCATCGTCAGGCTTATCAGCGGCACTGATAGGGTTGATTAAAGCGAGGCTTAGACCGAGCACTAAAAAAAGGTTTTTGATCATCGTCATAATGAAACTCCTATTAAAACGAATATTCGTTCTATTTTAAAACACACAAAAATCCATCTGCCTTAACTATGGCATCGGGGTTTAGTCCCACTCCACGGCTAAAACCGCGTGTTTGGGGTATGACAACACCCAACTAAGCCTGTACCGCGCGCCAACCACATTCCACTACCTCATCGAGATAGCTGTCTAAAGGCTGCGTTAATACGCCATCCAAGGCTAAATTCATCATCCGTAATGCGCCGCCAAACATAGCAGTTGCCGCGACCCAAGGTTCTATATTGCGCACTTCACCGCTCGCTATGCCTTGTTCTAAAATCAAACGCATGGCCGCGAAAGGACGCGATGAGCAAATGGGTGGCTCTTCGCGTAAAAATTCGCGATGTTTGGCCATTAGTACAAATTGCATCACTTGGGGTTGCTGTTCGCTGAGTTGAAACAAGACAGCAATCACCGCACGACACTGACCTAAACAACCGTGATGGGGCGCTGTGGCGTTGGCAACTTCCTCTGCCATCGCCTCAAGCAAATTATCATATAAGGCTTTTGCCAAACGCTCTTTATTACCAAAATGGTGGTAAATTGCGCCAATACTGACATTGGCTTCCTTGCGAATATCATGAATTGAGGTATTAAAATAGCCTTGCTGGGAAAACAAAGCCAAGGCCGTATCCAGTACTTGCTGCCGTAGTGCCGCCCCACGCGGCCTGTCCGATGTTGTCATGATCCGCAATATACCGAACAACGGTTCTATTTGCAAGCGAGTGCTTTTACCCCTTCAGTGAATGTGATACCATGCGCGGCTGCTTTTTACAGCGACTAATAGCCGAGGATCTCGGCTTTAAAAAGCGAAAATTTGTTTCCCCCCTATATCCTTTCCCGTAAATATCACGTATTATCAGACACTCCAGATAGTTTTTTGAAGTGAAAACTTAGCTATAGTAGCCTAAGTAATTATTTTATAAGGATTTATGAGAGATTTTCGCCGAGGAACCTCACATCGACGTGTCGCCTCGTCAACACCGCCGAAACGAGGTAGTAAACTGCCACCATTACACCGCACGGTAAAAAATACCGGGGCCAATGGTAGCGCACGCCCCGTTTCTAGGACGGTGAAAAAAGCCCCAGAAAAACCACAAAAGCGCATCCCTCGTCGTCCTGTGACTAAACCACCAAGTGGCGGTGGTAGCGACGGTCATCGCCCCTCTAGCGGTGGCTTAAGCCGTTATTTATTTGTGCGCCTGCGCTGGATTGTGATTTTGGTGCTATTTATCCCCGTCATCTCCTTTGTCGTTACCTTAGACAGTCAAATCCGAGCCGAATTTAGCGGTCAGCGTTGGGCCTTGCCTGCGCGGGTGTTTGCCCGTCCTTTAGAAGTTTATCCGGGGATGGATTTACGCGCCGAGGACTTTGCTAAAGAACTCGATGCCCTCAATTACCGTAAAAATCAACGCCTTGCCGAACCGGGGGACTATCATCGCAAAGGCAATACTTTTTATGTTTACACCCGCCCTTTTGCCTTTTGGGATCAAAAACAAACCGCACAACGCTTGCGCTTTCGTTTTGCTAAAGAACAAGGTCTGCAACAAATAGCCGATTTGGACGAGCAGCAGCAAATCGCCTTGCTGCGCATCGAGCCGGTATTAATTGGCAAAATTTATCCGACCCATAAAGAAGATCGGGATTTGGTCAAACTCAAAGAAGTGCCACCCTTACTTATAGATGCCTTATTGGCGATGGAAGACCGCAGTTTTTATGAGCATAGCGGTATCAGTCTCAGAGGTTTAGCCCGGGCGATGGTGGCGAATATTAAAGCCGGAGGCTGGGTGCAAGGCGGCAGTACGCTAACCCAGCAGTTGATAAAAAATCATTATTTAACCTCTGACCGAACTTTAACCCGTAAAGTCAAAGAAGCGGTGATGGCGATTTCTCTGGAATGGCATTACAGCAAAGAAGAAATCCTCGAGGCTTATCTCAATGAGGTTTATCTAGGGCAAAACGGCGAAACCGCCATTCATGGCATGGGCACAGGCTCGGTGTTTTATTTTAATCGCCCACTATCACAACTCGAATTACCGGAACTGGCTTTGTTAGTCGCCTTGGTGCGCGGTGCATCACATTATAACCCGCGTAAACACCCTGAGCGGGTACTCAAACGTCGAAACTTGGTGCTGACGCTGATGGCACAACAAGGGCGTATTTCTTTGGAAGCGGCGGAACGTGCAAAACTGGCGGGCATGAACTTAACCAAAAAAGTCCAACGTAGCCGATCGGCTTATCCTGCGTTTTTGGATTTAGTCCGCAGACAATTAAAACGCGATTACCGCGAAGAAGATTTACGCAGCGAAGGGCTACAAATTTTCACCACTTTAGATCCCATCCGACAAACACAAGCCGAAAATGCGGTTAAAGAGCGCTTATTATCCCTGGAAGAAAACAACAAAAAAATCAAAAACAAGCTAGAAGCGGCGATGGTGGTCACCGACACCCAAAGCGGTGAAGTCCTCGCTTTGGTCGGTGGGCGTAATCCGCGTTACAGTGGTTTTAACCGCGCCCTAGATACCTTGCGCCCGATTGGCTCCTTGGTCAAACCCGCCGTTTACTTGGCAGCTTTAGAGAAATATAAAAATTATTCCTTGGTTTCAAAACTGGAAGATAAAGATTTTTATTGGGAAGATGAAAAAACCGGCGAAGTCTGGCAACCGCGTAATTATGACGGCAAAGAGCATGGACGTGTGCCTTTATTCAAAGCCTTGGGCGCATCTTATAACTTAGCCACCGTTGATTTAGGTTTTAATCATCTAGGGCTAGATAAGGTTCGTTATACCCTGTTGCGCTTGGGGGTTGAACGTCAGTTCCCGGTCTACCCTTCCATGCTGCTTGGCGGTATTTCCCTCACCCCGCTGGAAGTCGCGCAAATGTATCAAACCTTGGCAAGTGGCGGTTTTCGTGTGCCCTTGCGCACCATTCGTGATGTCATGACCCATGACAGCCAGCCCTTGCGGCGCTATGATTTATCAGTAGAACAACGCTTTGACCCCGCCTCGGTGTTTGTGTTGAATTATGCCCTGCAATACGTGGTCAGTAGCGGTACAGGTCAACACATTGCTAATGATATGCTCAAAGACGTTGGGCAACTCGCAGGTAAAACTGGCACGACTAACAGCTATCGCGATAGCTGGTTTGCAGGCTTTGGACGCGATGTCTTAGCCGTTTCTTGGCTGGGCAATGATGATAACAAACCGATTAATCTCAGCGGCAGCAGTGGCGCGATGCGGGTGTGGGCGGACTTTATGCAACGCACCCAGCCGCGTCCTTTAGAAAACGAATTACCACCACGGGTACAATGGCGCTGGATTAATGAGAAAACCGGACGGGTTGGCAAGCGCCGCCAGCGCAATGTGATTCGGATGCCTTTTATCACGGGCTAATCGAGGGCTAGACATGCTAGATAAACCTGCGTTTGTGTATAAAGACCTACGCGAATTTTTAAGCAAACTCGAACAGATGGGGCAGCTCAAACGCATTGAAACCGCGCTTGATCCAAATCTGGAAATCACCGAAGTTTGCGACCGTACCTTGCGCGCCCAAGGGCCAGCCTTACTATTTGAAAATCCCAAACGCAGCCAAATACCTTTGCTGGCGAATTTATTTGGCACACCAGAGCGGGTAGCTTTGGGCATGGGGCAAACCGATGTCAACGCCTTGCGTGAAATCGGGCGCTTGCTCGCCTTTTTGAAAGAACCAGACCCACCCAAAGGCATGAAAGATGCGTGGGAAAAATTGCCGATTTTTAAGCAAGTCTTAAACATGGCTCCCAAGCAGACGAAACAAGCGCCCTGTCAACAAATTCAAATCAGCGGCAAACACGTCGATTTAGGTATGTTACCGATACAAACCTGTTGGCCGGGCGATGTTGCGCCCTTATTAAGCTGGGGCTTGGTGATTACCAAAGGGCCGTTAAAAAAACGCCAAAATCTAGGCATTTATCGCCAGCAATTATTATCAGAAAACCGTTTAATTATGCGCTGGCTCTCGCACCGTGGTGGCGCTTTAGATTTACGCGACTGGCAACAAGCGCACCCCGGCGATCCGTTTCCGGTGGCGGTGGTCTTGGGCGCAGATCCAGCAACCACCTTGGCAGCGGTGACACCGATTCCCGATACCTTATCCGAATATGCCTTTGCGGGCTTGTTGCGCGGTGGACGCACCGAACTGGCGCAATGTCACTTGCATGATTTACAAGTCCCCGCCCATGCTGAAATTGTTTTAGAGGGCTATATTTACCCCGATGATATGGCTGATGAAGGGCCTTTTGGCGACCACACCGGCTACTATAATGAAGTCGATAGTTTCCCTGTGTTTACTGTCGAGCATATCAGCCACCGCGAAAACCTGATTTATCACAGCACTTACACCGGCAGACCCCCAGATGAGCCAGCGATTTTAGGCGTAGCACTAAACGAGGTCTTTGTGCCGATTTTACAAAAACAATTCCCTGAAATTGTCGATTTTTACCTGCCGCCCGAGGGCTGCTCTTACCGCATGGCAGTGGTCAGTATTCGCAAACAATATCCCGGACACGCCAAACGGGTAATGATGGGCGTGTGGTCATTTTTGCGCCAGTTTATGTATACCAAATTTATCATTATCGTTGATGAAGATATTAATACCCGCAACTGGCAAGATGTGATTTGGGCGATGACCACGCGCATGGATCCAGTGCGCGATACCACCTTGATCGATAATACCCCGATTGATTACCTTGATTTTGCCTCGCCTGTTTCAGGTCTGGGTGGCAAAATCGGCTTTGATGCCACCAACAAATGGCAAGGCGAAACCCAACGCGAATGGGGCGTACCGATTGTCATGGACAAGGCTATCAAGCAACGTATTGATGATTTGTGGGATGATTTAGATATTCTCTAAGGAGCACTTATGCGCTGGGCGATTATTTTATCGGCTTTATTCACATCCTCGGTTTTTGCCGACACCTTGATTCTAAACCCAAGCAAGGACAACAGCTTATACGAGTCTGAAACCGGACACTTGAGCAACGGGCAAGGACAGTATTTATTTGTTGGCAAAACTTCCAGCGGTAGCATCCGCCGCGCTGTATTGGCTTTCCCTGTTACCGAAAAACTCCCCAAAGGCGCGACCATTGATGCGGTGCGACTACGCCTACACTTATCCAAAACCATCGCAGCGCCCAGCGCTTTAAGTTTGCATCGCCTTGAGCAAGATTGGGGCGAGGGCAGCTCTAAGGCAGGCGGTCAAGAAGGCGGCGGCGCTGATGCCAAAATTGGCGATAGCACTTGGATTCACAGTCAGTTTAGCAACACCTTATGGCAACAAGCTGGAGGCGATTTTGTCACTAGAGCCAGTGCTAGCCAAACCCCAGACACGCCGAATAATAGCTATACTTGGGGTTCAACACCCGAGCTACTTGCCGATGTACAACAATGGATAGCACAACCTGAAACCAATTTTGGCTGGATTATTATCGGCGATGAAAGTCAAAACCTGACCGCAAAACGCTTTAATAGTCGTGAATTTGCCGATAGCGCTTTGCAGCCACAATTAGAAATCGAATACCACGGCGGCGAACCGATTGTGAACCCCATCACCGATCCGTTCCCCGAACCTATCGCAACAGGGGATTTACATTTTAGCCTCAAGCCGCTTGCCGATAATATGGTTGCGCCCAATTTCGGCACATTTGCTCCCGGTGATAATGCGCATTTATATGTTAGTGACCAACCGGGGATTTTATGGCGTATTAACTTAGACAGCGGCGAAAAAATCGCTTTTGCTGATTTTTCCAGTGATTTGATCACACTCAATAACAGCTATGATGAGCGTGGTTTTTTGGGGTTTGCTTTCCATCCTAATTATGCTGACAATGGGCTGCTCTATACTTACACCTCAGATCCTGCGCAAGCCAGCGCCGATTTTGCCCTTGATAAAGCCGACCATGACAGTGTGATCAAAGTCTGGCAGCTTGAGCCACAAAACCCCGATGCCCACCCCGCTCAAGCACAAGAATTGTTACGCATCGCCCAACCTGCCCGTAACCATAATGGCGGCGGCATGGTCTTCGATGCCCAAGGTTTACTTTATATCGCCCTTGGTGATGGGGGCGGCGCAGATGATGCCTATGGCAATGGGCAAAATTTACAAACCCCGCTGGGCAGTATTTTGCGTATCGACCCTTTAGGCTCAAACAGTAATAATGGTCGCTATGGTATTCCTAGCGACAATCCTTTTATTAATCAAACCGATGTTGTGCCAGAGATATTTGCTTATGGTTTACGCAACCCCTTCCGTTTGAGTATTGATAAAGTTTCAGGAGATATTTATGCCGCTGATGTCGGGCAGCATCAGATTGAAGAAGTAAACAAAATCACTGCTGGCGGCAATTATGGCTGGCCGCTGAAAGAAGGCAGTTTTGCTTTTGATGCCAATGGCAGCGGACGTGGCTTTGTCACCGATGCCCAGCTTGACGACCAAAGCTTGATTGACCCCGTGGCGGCCTATGACCATGACGAGGGCATTTCGATTATTGGTGGTTTTGTGCAGAATTTAGCTCAACCCTCACCAGCCAATGGCTATTATTTATTTGCTGATTATGCCAAAAACTTTAAAAATGGCGGGCGTTTATTTGCTTGGCGCGCAGGTGAGGCAATACAAAGCCTGAGTTTCTTGGATAGAGAGCATCTGGGCTTATTGGTCTTAGGTTTTGCTGAAGATGCCCAAGGCAATCTCTATGTTTTAGGCAATGACACCGGTAATACCACGGATAAGTCCGGCGTGGTCTGGCGTTTAGTCCCTGAGAGCCATTTAGACTTGGACCGTCAAAAACTACATATGCACTATTTGGAGATCGGCAATCAAGCTTATCAATTAGATTTAGCGCTGGTGAATACCCAGCCGATACGCTTTCAAGTCTTGTTAGATAGCTTAATTCAATTGCCCTCAAGCTATGTGGCAACGACATCCGATGCGAGTTTTAACCCTGAGACGCAGATATTGCAACTGCCGAGCCTGAGCGTGAAAGTAGATGCTGGCATTGAGCGCTATCGTGTCGTATTGCGCTTAGAAGGCGCTGATTTGCAATTGCAGTTATTAGAAGCTGCTTTGTTACCGTAATATGGACAAAGCAGCAAACTAATACCCATTTCAAGGATAACGCGGATATTTTTATATCTGTGTTCATTCAAAAGCCATTGATTAAGAAAAACTCACTTCTTGAATGGGTAATAATCCGGTTGTCGATACTTGGTGGTGTCGCCAAGTCAGGTGTAAAAAATTGCCTTTTTGACCTTTTTTCCGCACCAGTTTTTCGCGTAAATTGACTAAGTCTTGCATAATTTGTTGACGACTTTTACCCATGAGCGTCGCTTCAGCTTCTGTGGGTAAATTATGCAAAATCACTGACACCACCGTATTAAAAGCATAAAAATCAATTTGCCCCATCGGAAAACGCAAATACTGCACTTTTGAGCGCCGAATGTGGGCGGGTAGATATTTCCAATGCTCAGCATAACGTGGTGCTAGTTCTAACCATAATTTAATCGGTTCTTGGCTTTTTTCATGTTGCGCCCACAAAATGACATAGCAGGGGATAAACTCCTTTTTACGCCACTCAAAGCTGATGCTATTTAATAAGCAAAAGGGAAACGGACGCTTGGCAACCACATTGAGCATAATCGATGATTGCAATAACTGTTGCTGCGCGACTTTTTGCAATAAATCATCAACCTCAGTTTGGATTTTTTCCTGACTTTGGTCTAAGTCATGACACAATTGGCGTTCGATTTTTTGTTTAACCAGCTCAGGCAAACGACGTTCATCAGTCGGAAAAGTCAGCACAGCATTGAAAGAATCCATCATTGTTTGGATTTCTTGTAAATGTTTGCGTAAAAAACGCTCAATAAAATCCTTTGGCAGCACTCGGCGTACTGTTTGGGGCTGCGCTTTATTTAATAAAGCATTAATATCTTCAAGAGTTAATTCTGAGTCCATGAGTAAACGCCTCCTAATATGATTAATTAATAAGGCGTAAATGCTAAACTTAAACATCCCTGCGACCTATTAACTATGGTTCCTATATCAGCTCTAGCAAGAAATATACATAAATGGGGAGTTTTATCATTTTTTTCTGGGAGCATCTTAACTTGCTCTCCATACTATTTTTATATGTAACAAGTTATAAGGCTATAAATAACTGATATACTTTTTCTATTGTTTATCTAGGAGATATTATGTCTATTATTAAATCCTTATGCTGGAGTCTGTGTTTAACATCGATGATGCTAAGCCATGCTACAGCTGACGAAGATCGCGACGGCGTGATTGATGCCTTAGATAAATGTCCTGTCAATACTGTAGCGGAATTAGCTGCTGGCGTGGATAAAGAAGGCTGTCCTAAAGACTCCGATGGCGATGGCGTTGGAGATTATTTCGATAAATGCCCCAATACGCCAGCGGGAGTGACAGTCGATAAACACGGTTGTGGCAAAGCGTCAGAGTATAAAATGGAGTTGGAAGTTGACGAGGAAATACCTATGCCCGCAAAACCCAGCCCTAGCCCTACCCTTACAGTTCGCGAAGCAGCTCCGGCTACTCCAATGCGGCGGGATATGTTAAAAGGTCAGCATTTAATGTCGCCTTCGCCACAGTTAGAGCCAACCGACCGCGAAAATTACGCCCATTTTGATAATAATCCCCTCAAGCGGGTCAGTGATGCGCCTTTATCAACCTTTAGTATTGATGTCGATACAGGGGCTTATAGTAATATTCGGCGGATGCTTAATAACGGGCGTATGCCACGCAAAGACGCGGTGCGGGTTGAGGAAATGATTAATTATTTTCCTTATGCTTATGCTAAACCTAGCGAGAAAATCCCGCCTTTTTCCGTGCATACGCATTTACAAGCCAGTTCTTGGAACGCTAAAAAACATGTGCTGCATATCGGCATTCAAGGTTATGCCATCGACAATAAAGAACGTCCAGCGGCGAATTTAGTCTTTTTGCTTGATGTTTCCGGCTCAATGAACAGCACTGATAAACTGGGCTTATTAAAATCAGCTCTGAAAATGTTAAGCCAAAACCTAAGTGAGCAAGACAAGGTTACTATCGTGGTTTATGCAGGCGCAGCCGGTTTAGTTTTACCAACCACTGCGGGCAATAACACCGCAAAAATTAACCAAGCTTTGGATCAATTGCAAGCCGGCGGCTCTACCAATGGCGGGCAAGGGATTGAGTTAGCTTATAGCAGCGCCGAGGCGGCATTTATTAAAGGCGGCATTAACCGGATTTTATTGGCAACTGATGGCGACTTTAATGTCGGTAATGTCAATTTTGAAGGGCTAAAAGATATGGTGGCGCGTAAACGTGAAAATGGCGTGTCACTGACGACCTTGGGTTTTGGTACAGGCAATTATAACGACCATTTAATGGAACAACTCGCCGATGTCGGTAACGGGCATTACGCCTATATTGACACCTTGAACGAGGCGCGCAAAGTCTTGGTGGAGCAAATTAATTCGACTTTGTTTACCATCGCCAGTGATGTCAAAATTCAAATTGAATTTAACCCAGCTCAAGTCTCAGAATACCGTTTGATTGGTTATGAAAACCGCGCCTTGAAAGATGAGGATTTTGATAATGATAAAGTCGATGCGGGAGAAATCGGTGCAGGGCATCAGGTCACGGCGATTTATGAATTAGCGCTCTCTGGCGCTGGGGCTGAGTCCTTACCCACATTGCGTTATCAGCAAAAAGATAAAGAAAAACCAGCCGATAGCCATGATTTTAAGCAAGAACTGGCGTTTTTACGTTTGCGTTATAAAGCCCCTGGTGAGAGCAAAAGCCGTTTAATTGAAACGCCGATCAGTACAGCAATGACAGAGGGGAATAATCCTGAAGTTGATTTTGCCAATGCCGTCGCTGCTTTCGGGCAGTTATTACGCGGTGGCGAGTATTTGGGTGAGTTTTCTTATGTACAGATTGCCGATTTGGCGCGCAAAGGACGTGGAGAAGATACGTTTGGCTATCGGGCGGAATTTATTAATCTAATCGAACTTGCAAAAGCTTTGGATAATTAAAGAGGGAAACAGAGTTCCAGCAGGGCGCTGGAACTGGAGATTCTATACGAAATATGAAAATCGGCTGCAAATCCGCTATTTTGGTCTAATTTCATGCTTTTATTCGTTAAATAACACGTTATTCGCTTCACAAAACCACGAAATTAGCCTCAAAATATTTGATTTTCGCCACGACTCTCATACTTCGCATAGACTCTAATAGATTCTTGCGAATCTTAAGCGTTAGCTTCAACAGTCACGAAACGACGGTTATGTTCGCCTTTACGTTCAAATTTAACTACGCCATCAGCCAGAGCAAACAAGGTGTGGTCTTTACCACAACCAACGTTTACGCCAGGGTGAAAGTGAGTACCACGTTGGCGAACTAAGATGTTGCCTGCGTTTACTTGTTGACCACCAAAGCGCTTAACGCCTAAGCGTTTAGATTCCGAATCGCGTCCATTACGGCTACTACCGCCAGCTTTCTTATGTGCCATTATTTAGCCCCTAAGTCTGAAAAATAAAAATTCATCTGAAGCACAAGCTAGGTTTAGGCAGCCTGCCTAGTCGATCTTAGCCTATGCGTCAAAAAACTAACCTGCAGAAATGCTGGTGATTTTGAGTTCGGTATACGCTTGGCGATGACCCATTTGCTTACGGTGATGTTTCCGGCGACGGAATTTGATGATTTCGATTTTATCGCCGCGACCGTGGCTTGCCACTTCAGCGTTTACAGTCGCCCCATCAACGCTAGGTGCGCCAATGCTGACTTCGTCGCCATTGCCGACCATTAAGGGGGCAAATTCGACGGCTGCGCCTGCGTCTAAATCTAATTTTTCAACTTTGAGGCTATCGCCTTGGCGAACGGTGTATTGTTTTCCACCGGTTTTAATGACAGCGTACATGCGTTTTCTGTTCCTAAAAAGTGAGACATGGCACTTAAAGTGCCGCTTCATTGATAGGCGTTTGACCTGTGACATCCTTCCTCATTCTATGCCTAGTCTATTGCACGCAATGGCTTTGGCATAGACAGTTGCAACAGGTTGCGCTCTAAGCGCCGAGATTGAGTTGAGGTGACTCTTGTACAGGGATACCTAAACCGGGTAATTCTATTGTTTTTTATTAAAAAAAGCAAGTCACGCACACAAAGGGTTTTAAAAAAGTTTAAAAGCTCTTTATCCTGCTTGCACTGTTTGCAAAACGTTACCATGTACACAGGGAAATTGTTTTTAAATAACTGATGTGATGCACTAAGCCTGTTTTTGCCACAAAAGGTGCTTTTCCACTTGCCTAGTGGTACAAGCCTTTGCGTCACATCAGTGAATTAACTTGAATTCAACGTCAGATTTTTAAAGAAAAATATTTGCTTCATCGACTAACAATTAAAAACTTAGCTGTGAGGTGTCGTCGGTTTTCTAAGCGATAGCTAGGAATGAAGACCACATCGAACTTAGGCTAATTAAATAAAGCAATAAGGGACTTAAATGATGAATATTTGGATAATTGCCTTATCCATTTTGTTGGGTTTGAGTGTGTTTCGGCAATGGCGCTTACAAAAACACTTGCGCTGGCTGGAAATATCGACATCAAAGCTCAGTCTGCATCAGCATGAGCAACAACGCTTATTTGAGAGCGCACAAGTCGGTCTTATGTATATCAATAGCGAGCGCATTTTACTTTCAGCAAATCAGCGAGTTGCTGAAATTTTTGGCTATGACTCGCCTGATGAAATGCAAGGCATCAGTATGCGCCATTTGCATCTTTCCGAGCAGCGTTTTATTGATTATGGTGCAATGAATTTTGATAGCTTGCGCATGGGAGTCAGGCGCAATATTGAATATCAATTGAGAAAAAAAAATGGCGAACCGATTTGGTGTGAACTCTCAGGAACCGCTTTAGATGAACAGATTCCAGCCGATTTAAGTAAAGGTGTGTTATGGGTTGTTAGTGATATTTCCCTACGTAAGCATTTACAACAAGAACTGGAAAAAAGTGAATACCGTTATCGGTCTTTATTTAAGAATAATCAAGCCATTGCTCTGCTCATCGAGCAAGAAAGCCAACGTATTTTTGATTGTAATGATAAAGCGTTGGCTTTTTATGGTTACAGTTATGAGGAAATGCTGAAAAAATCCATGGCGGATATTAATACCTTAAGTGCCGAGGCGATTGCCGCAGAAATTAAGGCGGCAATTGCAGAGAAACAAAATTTATTTCATTTCAAACACCGCCTTGCCGATGGTTCTATACACGATGTCGAGGTCTATTCTGGCCCGATGGAAATTGATGATAAAAAGTTATTGTTTTCTATTGTGTTTGATATTACCGAACATATGCGCTTAGTGGAAGAAAAACAGCTAAGCCAAGAGCGCTTAAGCTATGCTATGCAAGGAGGAAATGACGGTTTATGGGATTGGTATTTAGGCACAAATACGGTCTACTATTCTCCGCGCTGGAAATTGATTTTAGGCTATGAAGATCATGAATTAGAGAACCATTTTAGTATCTGGGAAGAGTTGGTACATCCCGACGATATTGCTCCAACTTGGGAAGAGTTAGATCGCTTTATCAATAGTAAAGATGTTGAAGATCGGTTTTCTACTCATTTTCGAATGCGTCATAAAGACGGTCATTACGTGCCGATTCTCTCACGCGCTCAAAAACAATATAACGAACAAGGGGTAGTCCATCGACTTATCGGTACGCATGTCGACTTAACCGAGTTGGTGGCAGTACAACAAGCCTATAAAGCCGAGCGAGATCGCAGTCAACAGTATTTAGATACCGCAGAGGTGTTGTTAATCGCCTTAGATAAGAAAGCCCGTATTACGATGCTAAACCGTAAAGGTGAGGAATTGCTTGGTTTTAGCGAAGCGGAATTACTCGGCAAAGTTTGGTTTGAAATTGGCGTATTGCCCGAACCCATTGCCGAGAATATTCGGCAATTTTTTCACGAATTACTCGCCACCGCTCATTTGCCGGACATGAGTACCGAGGCTGAGCATGAACTTTTAAACCGCCACGGTCAACGCTTGGTGTTTAGTTTTCGTTCATCCTTATTATTTAATGATAAAAACGAAGTGATAGGTCTACTCAGTTCTGGAGTGGATATTACAGAGCGTGTGCAAGCACAAAAAGCCTTGAAACAACAGCATGATTTTTTACAATCGGTGATCAATAGTGTGGGCGACTCGATCATGGTTATCGATAAAAATTATCATGTGAGCTTGATGAATGATATGGCAAAGGCAATGATGGATAAGACGGTGATCTCAGATCCTGAGCACCCTCGCTGTTATGAAGCCATGCATCAACGCACCACCCCTTGTCAAAATGATGGGTATCATTGCCCATTACAGGATGTGATTAATCATAAAAAATCGCTGACAACCATGCATACTCGCTTTGATAAGCAAGGTAGAAAAATTCATATGCAATTTAATATTGTGCCCTTGTTTGATGAACAAGGCAATGTCCACAGTATTATTGAATCGGGGCATGATATAACCAAGCTGACCGAGGCGCAAAAAAACCTGCAACATCAAGCTGAACATGATGCGCTAACGGGTTTACCCAACCGGGTGCTTTTTTTAGATAGATTACATAAATCACTGCTTGAGGCTAAAAGCCAAGAAGAAAAACTCGCCGTTTTTTTCATTGATTTGGATCATTTTAAAGCTGTCAATGATTCACTGGGGCACTTAGTTGGCGATCAACTATTGAAACAAGTTGCACAACGTTTTGCCGATAATATGTATCAAGATGGCATAGTTGCACGTTTAGGTGGGGATGAGTTTGCCATTATTTGTGAGCATATCTGTACACTCAAGCACGTGATTGGCTTATCCAATCAGTTAAATAAAGTGCTGCACCAGCCGATCATGATAGCTGGGCATGAAATTTTTGTCAGTTTAAGTATCGGCATTGCTATTTATCCTAACGATGGCGATAGCCCCGAAACCTTACTTAAAAATGCTGATGCGGCGATGTATAAAGCCAAAAATAACGGCCGTGATACTTATCAGTTCTACACCGAAGATATGACCGCCCGCGCCCTAGAGCGGATTACCTTAGAAACCCAATTGCGCCAATCAATTGATAAAGGCGAAATGCAGGTTTATTACCAACTGCAAATCAATGCCAACACCCAAACCTTGATTGGGATGGAAGCCTTATTACGCTGGCATCATCCTGAAAAAGGACTGTTATCGCCGGATAAATTTATCCCTTTAGCTGAGGAAACTGGGTTTATTGTCACCTTGGATGAATGGGGGATGCAAGAGAGCATTAAACAATGGCAGTCTTGGCAAGCACAAGGCTTTGAAATCGGCACCTTATCGTTGAACTTATCAATGTTACGCTTAGAAAAACCTAGTTTTCTCAGTCATCTCAAGCATATGTTAAAAAAGCATCAAGCGACCAGTGTGCCGCTATGTTTTGAGATCACCGAAAGCCAAATTATGAAAAACCCCAAAAAGGCGATTAAAACTTTCGAGATGTTACGAGATTTGGGCATCAAGCTAGCGATTGATGATTTTGGTACGGGCTATTCATCGCTGGCATATTTGAAAAAACTGCCCTTGGATAAGCTTAAAATTGATCGCTCTTTTATCGAAAATATTCCCCATGACAATGACGACATGGAAATCACGCGAACGATTATTTCTATGGCATCGGGCTTAGGTCTCAATGTGATTGCCGAAGGGGTAGAAACACAGGCACAACAAGATTTTTTGCTGGCACATGGCTGCAATGAAATCCAAGGCTATTTTTATCATAAGCCTGCGCCTGTGGCACAGCTAGAACCTTTGCTCATGGCGTATCAAGCGAACACAACTCAATGCAATAATTCACTGGGTAAACAGCTGTGATGCCAACGTCCACCAGCTTTGACACAACTAATAGGGTTACTACATTCGAGTAAACTATCAGCATGACAAGGCAAGGCATAATCACAGCCAGTCTCCTCTGTCCATACGGCTTGAATGCCCTCACACAGCGTTGGTATACGACAGCCTTGAGGGTTGCCAGCATGGCATTGGCTTTCTTTTAAGCACTCTCCCAGTTCCCAAACCCCGCCAGCCCCGGCACAGCTAGCTTGATTACGACACACATGTAAACGTTCTTTGCTACAAGTTTTAGCAATTTTGTCTTTGATTCCCTGAATGGTATTTTGTAGCCGATCAATTTGTAGGACGAGTTTTTCGGCTTGTCTTCTCTCAGCATGATAAGCCTGCTGACTGTCATAATATTGATTACGGTATTGTTCACTGCTTTGTGTTAATTGTTGTTTATCTGTGCTCAATTGTGAGATACGTTGTCGGTTTTGTTGTTGTTCATGGGTCAGCCTTTGATTATTACTACGCAAGGTTTCAGCCTCAGATCTTAATTGTGATAACTCATCTACTTGTGTCTTATATTGGCTATCTAGTTGTTCATCACGTTCGCTCAAAGCAGCATAGATAGTATTATGTTCATCAACTTGGGCTTGGGCTTCAATGAGTTTTTCTTCCGTGTGTTTTAATTGTTGCCACAAGGTAATGATGACCGCATAAAATATTTGGCTCGGGTCTTTGATGGCATAAAATTCTTGTTGCAAGCGCTCAAAACGTTGTTTTACCTCGGTTAATTCACTCGCTTGAATATCAGTGATCAGCTTTTTATCCAAGGCTTGTTCAATATCGAGAAATTGCTGTTTTAAGGTATTGAGTTGGATTTTCAAATCACCGACATCACCATGGATTTGATCATATAAAGGCGGCTTAGGTAATTTTCCAGTTGGTAGTGGCTGATTGGGAAAAGTTTTTTGATAGGCTTGTCGTAAATCGGCTAAATGTTTTGAATTTCGATTGACCAAACTCAAACGACTGATAAATTTATGGCTATTGATTTTGTGTTTACGTTGTAACGCCTGCCATGACCAATCGGCATAAATTTGTTCAATTTTTTTAATCCCTGCCAATGCTTTGGGGTGCTTTGGGTTTTCGCCCAAAATTTCATGGTAACAGGCGTAGGCCGTGCCACTACGCCCGGTAATCAAACTACCTGCTGCCAAATGTTTGGCGCATAAAGCTAAGATATTTGCCTCTTCATCGGCTTCTAGTGCAATTGACACAGAAGCGCGACCCAATAGCCAAATAAAAATAAAAAAACGTAAAGATAAAGTCATCGAAGGTGCGTTAAGCAGGGGGGAGGGCAAGTTCACTGACAGATAATACCTGTTCCACAGCTAAAACGGTAAGAAAACTCTTGGGCATTTGTACCACATACTGAATGAAAGTTTGCGGTATATCATTACCAAAGGGCGGCGCTGTTTCTAATTGTTCTGGCTCAAATAACAACACATCATTGACATCATCCACCAATATACCCAAGGTGGTTTTTTGTTGCGCACTTGCCATCACTTCAGTAATCACAATACAACTATTCTCGCTGGTGTTACTTTCACCGACATTTAAACGTAGCCCTAAATCAATAATTGGAATAATACTACCGCGCAAATTTAAAATCCCACGAATATAAGCCGGTGTCATCGGTAAACGGGTCAAGCGAGTATAAGCAATAATCTCCTTGACATAATTGACAGCAATCCCATAAGCTCTTCCGTTTAGATGCACGCTAAGATAACGCTTATCTATATCGTGCTGTTGTTCATTTTGTGCTTGCGTTTGCATAAACCTACATCCCAGCCGCTGTCTACAAATTTATCATGTCTCAAGCTACTATAATGCCTGCGCTTTCGCAACAGGAATTTAACCAGATTCGCAAACGCTTTCAGGCAGTCACGGGTATTTCGCTCAACGACAGTAAACAAATGCTAGTAGCAGGGCGGCTGAATAAACGTCTCCGGGCTTATGGTCTGAGTTCTTATCAAGAGTATTTAACCCTACTCGATGCTCCCAATGCTGCTGATGAACGGCAATTGATGATTGATTTACTCACCACCAATGAAACCCATTTTTTCAGAGAACCAAGCCATTTTGATTTTATTCGTGATGAGGTGTTCAGACAATTAAAACCGCAACAAACTTTTAAGGCATGGAGTGCTGCTTGCTCATCGGGGCAAGAACCTTATAGTTTAGCTATGCTATGCATGGATAAATTAGGCGCGCACAATGCGTGGGAAATTTTTGCCTCAGATGTCAGCTCAAAAGTGGTCGAGGAAGCCAAACAGGCTTTATATCCTTTGCACGAATCGACCGAATTGTCCCATGATTATTTACATCGCTTTTGCTTGCGCGGGGTACGCTCTCAAGAAGGACAGTTTTTGATCAAGCCAGAAATACAAAGACGGGTTAAATTTGCACAAATTAATTTGAATATGCCCTTGCCCGTGGTTGGAGAGTTTGACGTGATTTTTTTGCGTAATATTTTAATTTACTTCCAATTACCGATGAAACAAAAACTCATTTCACGGGTACTATCACAACTCAAATCAGGTGGCTATTTAATTTTGGGCCATGCCGAGAGTTTACTTGGTATTGCTGATGACTACTTATTAGCCCAATTAACCACTTTACACCCCAGTGTGTATCAAAAAAACTGAGGATGTAAATGAATACTGGCAATGAAAAAAATGTCTTTTTACGCCCTGGAGAATTGTATTTTGGGCAAGCTCCGACACGGGTTCGTACCATTTTAGGCTCTTGTGTTGCGATTACAATTTGGCATCCGCAATTAATGTTTGGTGGTATGTGCCACTATATGCTCAGCAATCCGAATACGCCAAATATGAATCAACTTGATGGACGCTATGCTGAAGATTCTATTTTTATGTTTATGCGCGAAATCAAATACCACAATAGCCAGCCAAGCCAATATCAGGTCAAAGTGTTTGGCGGCGGCAATATGTTTCCGATGCTAAAATCACGTAATAACGCCATTGGGCAACGTAATTTAGAAGTGGCACAAATTTTACTCAAACAACAAGGTTTTCGTATTCAAGAAACACACTTGGGCGGTATTGGTTATCGTCGGATTATTTTTAATATGCAAACAGGTAAAGTTCAGGTTTTTCATAATCCTGAAAATAATGGCAAGGATGAAGCTTTAGTATTATGAACCGTTCATCCCCAATTAAAATCATGGTCATTGATGACTCTGCCGTTGTTCGTCAAGCCTTTACCGAAATTCTGGCGCATACCCCCGATTTAGAGCTGATCGCCACCGCAGCTAACCCTTTAATCGCGCAGCAAAAAATGCGTAAACAATGGCCGGAACTGATTATTCTCGATATTGAAATGCCAGAAATGGACGGCGTGAGCTTTTTGCGCCGGATTATGGCCGAGCGTCCCACGCCCGTGGTCATGTGTTCAAGCCTTTTAGGTTCTAATAGTCGTATTCACGCACAAGTATTTTCCGCTGGTGCGTTAGACATTATCAGCAAACCTAAAAATGCCGTGGGGGCATTTTTACACGACAGCCGCCAGCAATTATTAGATATTTTAAGAGCGGCGGCACAAGCTGATTTGAAACGCTTAAAACGCAATCATCAATTGCTAGATTCCTCCATCCCATCACGTCCACAAATCCAGACAAAAAAAGCCGTTACACCGCTACAAGCCAGTCCCAAACTCGGTGTTGATGCCCTGATTCCAGCAAGAAAAACGCACCCACATTTGCAAAATGCCCCAACGATTATCGCCCTAGGGGCATCAACAGGGGGGACGTTGGCACTAGAAGTGGTGCTGAAGCAGTTACCTAAAACCACACCGGGGATTGTCATTGTCCAACACATGTCCGAGGGCTTTACCGCCGCCTTTGCTGAACGCCTCAACAGCCTAAGTCAATTGGAGATTAAAGAAGCCGAACACTTTGATGAAATCACGCCTGGTAAGGTTTTAATTGCCCCTGGACACCAACACATGCTGCTGCAATATCACCAAGGCAAATACTTGGTTGAACTTAAACAAGGCCCGTTGATTAATCGCCACCGCCCCTCAGTCGATGTGCTGTTTCGTTCCGTCTCACAAGTCATGGGACACGCCGCTGTCGGGGTTTTAATGACCGGCATGGGCGATGATGGCGCAAAAGGGCTGCTGGACATGCGCAATGCAGGCGCGCTTACCATTGCCCAAGATGAGGCCAGCAGCGTGGTTTTTGGAATGCCTAAAGTCGCTATCGGACTCGATGCGGTGGACAAAATCCTTTCCCTAGAACAAATTAGCAGCCTCTTAGCTACCCCTAATACCTTTATAAAGCACTGATATGACCGATATTCGCCAAACCGCCCTTGCCCGCTGGCTACAACAACAAAGCGGCTTTGAAACAGCCAAGCTAGACGTTGCCAGTGCCGATGCCAGTTTTCGGCGTTATTTCCGCTGCCAAGATAGCAAAGGTCAAAGCTATATTCTTATGGACGCGCCGCCGGAAAAAGAATCGCTAAAAGAATTTATCCATATTGCCGAGCAAATTCGTGATGCCGGACTCAATGCCCCAGAAATCCACGCCCAAGACCTCGAACAAGGCTTTTTACGCCTCAGTGATTTGGGTGAGCAACTCTATTTAGGCGAATTAAAACAACAACGTGACAATGAGCGACTGTATAGCGACGCGCTCAGCGCTCTAGCAGTCATGCAAGCGGGTATCAACCCTGAAGGCTTGCCTGCCTATGATGCTGAATTATTGCAATTTGAAATGAGCTTATTTCTCGACTGGTATCTAAAAAAACACTTAAACTACACGCCCAGCGATGCCGAAAGCGCTATCTTAAGTGAAACGTTTGCCCAACTGAGCCAAAGCGCCCTTGAGCAACCGCAAGTGTTTGTACACCGAGACTACCACAGCCGCAACCTACTCAAAGCCACGCATAACCCTGGCATTATCGACTTTCAAGATGCCGTCTGTGGCGCGATCACTTACGATTTGGTCTCCTTACTGCGCGATGCTTATTTTGTCTTGCCACAAAATCTGATTGAGGATTATGTCCAAGGCTATTACAAACTCGCCAAACATTCCGGTTTATTGAACGATGACATCAGCCCCGAACAATTTAGCCAATGGTTTGATTGGATGGGCTTACAACGCCATATTAAAGTTGTGGGTATTTTTGCCCGCCTTGCGCACCGGGATGGCAAAACTGATTATCTCGACGATATTCCCAAAGTCTATTACTACCTCCTCAAAGTCAGTGCCCGTTATCCCGAAATGCAAGCCTTACATCAATTATTAGAAGAGTTGCCGCGTGACTGAAATCATTGACCACAGCTATGATGTGATTGTCGTCGGCGCAGGCGGTGCGGGTTTGCGTGCGACCCTCGGCATGGCAACGGCAGAGCTGCACACCGCCTGCATTAGCAAAGTCTTTCCCACCCGTAGCCACACGGTAGCCGCCCAAGGTGGCATCAGCGCTGCGCTTGGCAATATGGGCGAAGATGATTGGCGCTGGCATATGTACGATACCATCAAAGGCTCGGACTGGCTCGGCGACCAAGATGCTATCGAATACCTCTGCCGTGAAGCTGTGCCTGCGGTGATTGAACTCGAACACTATGGCGTGCCTTTTTCCCGCACCGAACAAGGCGAGATTTACCAACGCCCCTTTGGTGGCATGACCACCCACAATGGCGAAGGCACAGCCCAGCGCACTTGTGCGGCGGCTGACCGTACCGGACATGCGATTCTACACACGCTTTACCAGCAAGCGGTTAAACATCACGCCGAATTTTTTATTGAATTTTTTGCCCTTGATTTAATCATGGACGATGACGGCGTGTGTCGGGGGATTTTGGCACTGGAAATTGCCACCGGACAACTACACCGTTTTCGCGCCCATCGCACCGTGCTTGCCACCGGCGGCTATGGCAGAGCCTATTTTTCCGCCACCTCGGCGCACACCTGCACAGGCGATGGCAACGGCATGGTATTGCGCGCAGGGCTGGCGCTACAAGACATGGAGTTCATTCAATTTCACCCCACAGGTATTTATGGCTCTGGCTGCCTCATCACCGAAGGCGTGCGCGGCGAAGGCGGTTATTTAAGCAACAGCGATGGCGAAGCCTTTATGGGACGCTACGCCCCCAATGCCAAAGACCTCGCCTCCCGCGATGTCGTTAGCCGCGCCATGACCCAAGAAATTAACGCCGGACGCGGGGTCGGTAAAGAAGCCGACCATCTACACCTACACCTCGAACACTTGGGCACGGACTTAATCCACGAACGCCTACCCGGCATCGCCGAATCAGCGAAAATTTTTGCTGGTGTTGATGTCAGCCGCGAACCGATTCCGGTGTTACCGACCGTGCATTACAATATGGGCGGCATTCCGACTAATTATCACGGCGAGGTGATTTGCCCAACAGAAGACAATCCCGATGCCGTGGTTCAAGGCTTGATGGCTATCGGTGAATGCGCTTGCGTCTCGGTGCATGGCGCGAACCGTCTGGGTTCTAATTCCCTGCTCGATATTATTGTCTTCGGGCGCGCCGCAGCCAAACGCTGTGAGAAACAACTCAAACAACTAGCCGACGTTGACAGACATCCGCATTTAAGCAACCCCGAATGGGAAGCGCCGATTCTCGAACGCCTAGAAAAACTCCGTCAAGCTAAAGGCAATACCAGCACTGCTGCGCTGCGTTTAGAGATGCAAAAAACCATGCAAAAACACGCAGCCGTGTTTCGTACCGGAGACAATCTGCAAGCAGGCATTAAAGCCATGCAAGCGATTTTCCAGCAATTTGAAGACATTCGCATCAGTGATAATAGTTTGGTTTGGAATACGGATTTATTAGAAACCCTAGAACTAGATAACCTGCGCGCGCAAGCCCTAGTCACGATTAACGCCGCCTACAATCGCACCGAAAGTCGCGGCGCACATGCCAGAGAAGACTACCCCGACAGAGACGATGACAACTGGCTTAAACACAGTTTGACATGGTTAAATTCCAAGGGTGAGGTAAAACTGGCTTATCGCCCGGTGCATTTACACACGCTCACCGATGAAGTCGAGAGTATCCCCCCCAAAGCTCGGGTTTATTAGATAATGATATGAAACAAAAGCTAACTTTAAGTCAGTTTTTATCACGATATTGGGGTTTTTCACCTGCCTAGTGAAGCCTTTGCGTAACATCAGTAAATAAAAGCAGACTATTCGTTATTCTCATAAAAATTGCATAATCCTAATAACCGTTCTATAACCGATAGAATACAAAGCTTAAAAATAATCTTAGGCTTAACTTAAGGAGTGATGCGATGCAAATTTTTTATTCACTGGTTTTACTCTTGGTGCTGTTTAGCAGTAGTCAAGCCGCGCATTTAAGCGCCAGTTATCGTGAATTAGACAGTTTTGCCGACCATGAGTTCAAGCGCTTTAATGAGGATGCACGGCTATCTGGCGATGGTAGCAAAATCGTTTATGTCGAGACCAGCAGCGGTTTTGATTTAAGCTTATCGGGTTGGTTAGCGGCTAGAGATACGGCTTGGGAAGCTGATGCTGCCGCCAAAGTCTATCTTTATGATATTGCCACCGACACACATAATGCTATCTATCAGGGTCAATTTGCCAGCGCCACGGTTGATGGCTCGATGGTGTTACAAAGTTTAGAATCGAGTTTTTCAGTTGATATTAATTATGATGGCTCGTTGGTCGTGCTGGCCTATCACAGCACCGCTTTTAATGGTGCGCGTGATGCCATTAGCAATCAATTGCATTTATTGGCGATTAATACCGAAACCCAAAAGACGGCAGAAATTGCTAATTTCACTGTTGCCGGTTTTAGCCCCGATGCTGTGCCCTTAAAACTCAGTGCCGATAATTCCACCGTGGTGTTTGCCTATGAACCCGCCGCCGATACTTCAACCTCCACTTGGAGCATAGATTATTTAGAGTCGAGCAAGCGCCAAGAATTAATCGCAATTTCCCTTACCGCCGATACTCTCTCGCCTGTGCGCTTAAACCAAGACAAAGCCGCTGATGGCAGTGATATTAAATTGGTGAGTTTTATTGACCCTCAGCATCATAAGTTCTTTGACCTCAGTGCTGATGGTTCTCGGGTGGTTTATCAAGCCGTTGGCGATGGCAAAATCATCGGGGTCAATAGTGATGGCAGCAACGCCCATGAGATTGCACAAATGACGGCGGGGGCGGGGAATTATGTCGCCTTGTCTGGCGATGGCGAAGTGGTGGTTTATGCCGAACGTGGAGATGGGGGAGACTCGCTATTGTATAAAAACAGTTTTGCGGGCGGACAAACGCAAGCTTTGTTAGAAGAGACACTGACCGCGCCTGGTAATTTTCTTCTTAATCAAGATGGCTCTTTACTCCTCTTAAATACCTATGTCGCAGGGCCTGGCGGCACTTACGGGTTTTCGCTGACTTCTTATTATTTACACACTGACGGGCAAGGCAAATTATTTGAAGTCAATAAAGACTTGTATGATGTCTCGGCTGATTTTTCTCGGGCGTTGACGGGTTTTTATTATAGTCCCCGCTTACAACTAAGCCACTTAAACCCCGCCCCTCAAGTCTATATGGATACCGAGATGCAAGTGTTAGTGTTTGAGATACCGCTGTTGGATGTCTCCGGTCAATTATTCAGCGCAACTTTATTATGGATGGGATTTGCCGAGAATAACCCTGATAATTTATTGTTTCAAGCGGTCGCCGTAGAAGAGTTGGGTACACACAGCGAACAAGGCTTGCCCAGTCTTGATATGGATACTTTTCGTATTAATCTGCCGCATGTCAATGTCGGCGAAACGGCATTTTCAGTGCGTTTGGAATTGTTAGATGCCAGCACGCTGATGTTTCAAACTACCCGCATTAGTCCGCACTAACACTGGTAGAAACATCGATTCATTGTTTATAATGTCTCGATGTTACTCACTGCCCCTTTACGTTACTTTTTTAAGCGCATCAATATTCCGGTCAGCGAAAAAAACCTGACCGAGATTGATGTCGCTGTGACTTTGCTTGGCATATTGGTCACGGCGATAGGGATTTTTATCGCCCTGCAATTTTCGTGGGGCTGGAGCATTGTTTTAGGTCTAGCTAGCCTCGGGCTGATTTTGTTCGCCATTGTTGCCTATGCCAAAGCGCAACAAGTCGATGCGCCCAAGGCTTCGCCTTTTCAGCCCTGGACTCCGGTCACGCCGCCACAATTTGTTGGACGGACGACCGAGCTGAAAAAACTGGCAGATGCGCTGGTGAAAAACGAAAGCCTTGCCATTGTTGGCAGTTATCGAATCGGCAAAAGCTCGCTGTTAGCCACTTGGGCGCTAAGTTTACAAACCCAGCAGCGCCATGTATTACAACTGAGCGCCGAGGACAGCGAATGCCAGCAATTAGCTGCCTTTATTAACAAAATCACCGGCAAACAAGGCTCGGATGATGCTGATGGCGCTGCTGACCAATTACAAAGCTGGGCGGCGCAGTTCCCACAGCCACCGATTATTTTACTCGATGAAGCCGACCATATCATTGAGACTTTTCCGGTGCAGTTTTTTAAGCGTTTGCGCGGTTTACTCGGGCAGATTATTTGGGTGTTTGCCAGCCGTCAAAACCTCAATATTGCTTATCAAAACAAAAATCACAGCACCTCGCCGTTTGAAAACCAGATTCAGTTGTTGTATTTGAAATTGTTAGACCAAGAGGCGGCAGAGACTTTACGGGCGCGGGTGGGTTCTGAGGAATTAAGCCAAGTGATGGCGTATCATGCCGGAGGGCATCCGTTTTATTTGCAATTATGCGGGCGCATGTTGCTCAGCTCGCCAGAGCGTAGCTTGGATGCGCGTTTGGACGATTTCCAAGATGAGGCGGATAAACAACTCGAGTGTTTATGGCAGGTGTTACCCGAACGCGAACAACATGCTTTGCAAAAAAAATTGCAAGGGCAGCCGCTAGCAACAGGGCGTTTTTTGAAACAATATGCTTTGTTGGATGATGAGGACGAATTGTTTGGAGACGTGCTTAAGCGCTGGTGGCGGGAGAACAAGAAGGGATAACACCGCTTGAAGCGGTGTTATCCCTACTCCCCGCACTTATATCGCCCCGTCAGGGCTGAAATGACTAATATTCCATTTTCCTAGGGCGTTGCCCTAGGCTATATAAATGCCGCCCCTTTGGGGCTAAAGCCACAGGTTTCACATGCCAACCAACCGCCCTGCCTTCCCCAGTTTTTTACGCTTTGCTTGGTTGTTTTGGATGCAGCCGATTACCTTACATCGTTTGCTTAAGGCTTGGGGTATAGAGCCAAGAGCGCCTGCTTACAAAGTCTGGTTGACTAAAGACCCTGAATATCGGCGTTATTTGCGTTATAGCATGGGGTTATTGTTGTTAATCACACCTGTGCTGGCTTTTGCGCTGGGTTATGCGTTGCACAGCGTGGGGATTACGGTGGATTTTATTCGTTTAACAGCTATCGTGGCTTTGGGCGTGGGCGTGGCTGTGGGCGTGGCTGGGGGCGTGGCTTTTGGCGTGGCTGTGGGCGTGGCTGTGGGCGTGGCTGTGGGCGTGGCTGTGGGCGTGGCTGTGGGCGTGGCTGTGGGCGTGGCTGTGGGCGTGGCTTTGGGCGTGGCTTTGGGCGTGGCTTTGGGCGTGGCTGGGGGCGTGGCTGATAGTTTAGAAAAAGGTCACTATCCTTCAAACACAGATGCACTTCAGTGGAGTTCAATAGCTATTGGCGTGGTTATTTTTTTTCTGTATGTACGATTTAACCTAACGCTAGAAACCGACCTTGCCATTGGTATTTTGAGTGGTTTACTCACTTTTATTTTTTACTTACGCCTCCCCCGCTACCCCCTAGACTGGCTCTGGTGTCTAGCCCTAAAACTCTTCGCCCCTAATCCACTACGCTACCACCCCGTTTTATTTTTTAACCTAAGCTATCTCCCCTACCCCTTCCTAAGCCAGCAAATCATCGACAGCGCTAGCGAACAGCCCCAACTGGCAAGGCGGGTTTTAGATGCCTGTAGTATTGCCCCAGGACAACAACAAAACGGCAAACGTGCCTTGGCGCATTTACGCATCCGCGAACTGAGCCAACAACTACAAGCCCAGCAACTCGACGATTGCGTCGCATTGCGCGGACAATGGCTTTCTGGGAAAGACGAGGCGCATCCCGTACTCAAGCGCCTAAACCAAATCGCCGCTTATCTCCTCGCTGCCAAAGCCACCAGCCTGCCTTATCAGCGTTTGCAGCACTTAGACAAAGCCAAACAGGCATGGCAGCAATTACAAAATTATTTACTCGAAAACCCCTGCGATTATGTCGCCCCCCTGCGCGAATATGAAACCATTTGGGCAGAATATATCACCGAAGCTTCAAAGGCAGCGCAAACCGAAGCCAGCGCCGAAATTCCCAACCCTTTTCGCACGGGCAATCCTTTAATGCCCGAGGCGGGGGCAGAGCTGTTCAACGGTCGCGAGGCAGAAGTCCAACAAATCGAAGCCTTGCTTGCCGATAGCCAACAAAACCACAGCATTGCCCTCTTGGGCCCGCGCCGCTGTGGTAAAAGCAGTTTATTAAAAATGCTACCGAGTTTATTACCCGATAGCTTGTGTGTGTTTTATGACTTACAAGACAATCCCATCGATTCCAGCGCGGGGCTGTTCCGTGCTATCCATCAAGCTTGCCTAGAAGCGAATCAACAGCGCCAAGATTTAAGCATGCCCGACTTGGCAAATAATGCTGGTTTTGAAGCAGCAAAACAGTGGTTTGATGCCTTAGAACAAGCTGCAAAAGCTGCCGATAAACGGGTGTTATTGTGCTTGGATGAGTTTGAGCGCTTGCCAGAATTATTCCCCGATAATCGCAGTGAATTATTGCGGTTATTAGGTTTGTTGCGCGCTATCATCCAACACAAACAACAGGTACGTATTTTGGTCTCTGGGGTCGCGGCGTTTAATGAGTTGGATAGCTTGTGGACAGACCATTTAATCAATACCCGCGTGATTCATTTACGCCATTTTGCAGCAGCGACCACAGAAAAGCTCTTATGCCGCCCGATTCCTGAGTTTCCGAGCCAAACAATTAGCCCTGAGTTAGCGGCGAAAGTCCAGCAACGCAGTGATGGTTTGCCTTTTTTGGTGCAATTTTATGGCTCGGTTATTGTTGCCGACTTAAACGCGCGCAAACAAACCGAGGCTGATGTCGCCGATTTTGAGCGTTGGGAGCAAGTATTGTTAGACCAAGCAGGGCATTATTTTCATAATATTTGGGGGCAAACCCCAGCGGATTTGCAGCCGTTATTATTGGCTTTGGCGCAGGGTCAATCGGTAGATTTAAACCGCCGTCAGCGGCGCTGGCTTGAGCAGCGTTGCTTGTATAAAAACCAAGCATTATCAATCAAGGTACTCGGGCGTTGGCTACGGGAAGAAATATTGTAAGAAAAGTGCCGAACTCAGCATATACAAGAAAAGAAAAACTGAGTTTGTGGCAGGGGGGTTTGGCTTATCCCAGTGCTATCAGCAAGTTAAGCCCTTAAAATTAACTTGAAAGACTTTCAAATCCAGCGTATACTGGGGAGTCTTTTTAACCCCTGATGATTTTATTGGCTATTGTCAATGGAACATCTTTTTTTCCCCACCAAAACTTGGAGATTTATATGGCTCGTATAGCTGGTATCAATATCCCGGTGCATAAGCATATAGTAATTGCTTTAGAAGCGATTTACGGTATTGGTGCCACTCGTGCACACAATATCTGTGCTGCAACGGGCATTGCAATTGACACTAAAGTACGTGATTTAACCGAAGAGCAACTAGAAGCGCTCCGTGGCGAAGTCACTAAGTTCACCATTGAAGGTGACTTACGTCGTGAAATTGCAATGAATATTAAGCGCTTGATGGACCTCGGTTGTTATCGTGGCATTCGTCATCGTCGTGGCTTACCTGTCAGAGGTCAGCGCACTCAAACCAACGCCCGCACCCGTAAAGGGCCGCGTAAAGCGATTCGGTAAAGATTAAATTATTCATTAAGATACTAAAACATGGCAAAACCAAGTAAAAGTACCCAAAAGAAGAAAGTGAAAAAGTCGGTGTCTGAAGGCATCGCCCACGTTCACGCTTCTTTTAACAACACCATCATAACCATTACTGACCGTCAAGGTAATGCCCTCGCTTGGGCAACCTCCGGTGGCAGTGGTTTTCGTGGTTCTCGTAAAAGCACCCCGTTTGCTGCGCAGGTTGCAGCCGAACGCGTTGGTAATATTGTCAAAGAATTTGGCATGAAAAACATTGAAGTGCGCATTAAAGGTCCCGGCCCTGGTCGTGAATCAGCGGTTCGTGCTTTAAATGCCAACGGCTTTAAAATTACCAGCATTACTGACGTGACCCCTATTCCTCACAATGGGTGTCGTCCTCCTAAGCGACGCAGAGTATAAGAGGTAGAGAATCATGGCTAGATATTTAGGACCTACTTGTAAACTCAGTCGTCGTGAAGGCACTGATTTATTATTAAAAAGTCGCGATCGCGCTTTAGACACCAAATGTCGTTTCGATAAAATTCCGGGGCAACATGGTGAGCGTCGTCAGCGTTTGTCTGAGTACGCGTTGCAGTTGCGCGAAAAGCAAAAAATGCGTCGCATTTATGGGGTGTTGGAAAAACAATTCCGTAACTACTATAAAGAAGCGGTGCGTCGTCAAGGCTCAACAGGTGAAAACTTGTTACAGCTACTTGAATGTCGTTTGGATAACGTGGTTTACCGTATGGGTTTTGGTGCAACACGCGCTGAGGCTCGTCAACTCGTCAGCCACAAAGCCATTGAAGTCAATGGTGGCAACGTTAATATCCCATCCTACCAAGTTAAAGCGGGCGATACGGTTGCTATCCGTGAAAAAAGCCGTTCGCAATTACGCATCAAATCTGCTTTAGAAAGTGCCGATAATTTTGGTTTTTCTGAGTGGATTGATGTCAGCGTTAAAGACATGAGCGGTACTTTCAGAAATGTACCTGAACGTGCTGAATTGGCTCAAGACATTAACGAACAGTTGGTTGTGGAACTCTATTCTAAATAATTAGAGCTATTAAAGGGGTATTATATGCAGTCCAATGTGATGGAATTGCTGAAGCCGCGTATTGTTGATGTTAAGCATATTAATGAAACGTGCGCGCAGGTGACCTTGGAACCCTTAGATCGGGGCTTTGGTCATACCTTGGGGAATGCTTTACGTCGTGTCTTACTGTCTTCTCTCCCTGGTTCGGCTGTGGTTAATGTCGAAATCGAAGGGGTTGAGCATGAATATATGGGCATTGATGGCGTGCAAGAGGATGTCACTGACATTCTCTTAAACCTCAAAGGTCTGGCTATTCGGATGCTGGGTCGGCAAGACGTCACTTTGTCGCTGAAAAAAGAAGGTCAAGGTGTGGTACTTGCCTCTGACATTGAACTCGATCACGATGTAGAAATCGTCAACCCAGACCATGTGATTGCGCATTTGTCAGAAAATGGCAGCTTAGATATGCGTTTAAATATTCGCATGGGTCGGGGTTATGAGCCTGCAACTAACCGTCTTGAAGAAGAAGGGGTGATTTCAGGTTTGTTAGAAGTCGATGCCTCATTCAGCCCAATTAACCGCATTGCCTATGAAGTACAAAGCGCGCGGGTTGAGCAGCGTACCGATCTTGATAAACTGATTATCGAGCTAGAAACCAATGGCACTATTGACCCTGAGTCGGCGGTGCGTCAAGCTGCGAGTATCTTGCAAGATCAATTATCTGTGATTGTGGAGCTAAAAGGCGAGGCCGAGGAAGAGCCTGAACCTGATGAAGCTGAAATCGATCCGATGTTGTTGCGACCTGTGGATGAATTAGAACTCACCGTCCGTTCTGCTAACTGCTTAAAAGCAGAGGCAATTTACTATATCGGTGATTTGATTCAACGCACAGAAAATGAACTGCTGAAAACCCCTAACTTAGGTAAAAAATCTCTGACCGAAATTAAAGATGTGCTCGCCTCGCGTGGCTTGTCTTTAGGGGTCAAACTCGAAAACTGGCCACCTACTGGTTTACACGAAGAAGAAAAAGCCTAAGACACAACAGTGATTGTCGTTGCAATCGTGTCAATTGCAAATTATTAAGAGGTATTGAGCCTGGCTCAATACCTTAATCAGTTTCATAGCTGCTAAGGGCAGCTTTTATTAAAAACAGGATAGTCTATCATGCGTCATCGTCACGCCGGTCGGCAGTTTGGGCGTAATTCTAGCCACAGAAAGGCCATGTTTAAGAACATGGTGGTTTCGTTGCTGCGCCATGAAATCATCAAAACCACCTTACCTAAAGCCAAAGAATTGCGCGGTTATGCCGAGCCTTTGATTACCTTGGGTAAAAAAGACAGCGTTGCTAACCGTCGCCTCGCATTTGCGCGTACCCGCGATCGTGAAATGGTTACCAAACTGTTTAATGAGTTAGGTCCACGTTATGAAAGCCGCCCAGGTGGTTATTTACGTGTGCTCAAATGTGGTTTTCGCCAAGGCGATAAAGCCCCAATGGCTATCGTTGAATTAGTCGATCGTCCTGTGGACGTTGCGGCTGATGATGACGACGAATAAAGCCTAAGGTTTGGGCTTGGTATACCAAGCCCAGCTTTTTTGAACAAGTGATACGCCGCCTATGAACTGGGTTGACAGTATCGTTTTTCTAATCGTCCTCTTATCTTTTGGACTTGCCTTTTCCCAAGGGCTATTGCGCTCGCTATTATCTTTTGCAAGTTGGTTAGTCACCGCTGTGATCAGTCTGGCTTTTTTTCAATCCCTAAGCTGGATTTTAAGCAATTTAAATCCCTCGATTCGTCTTTTGAGTGCTTTTGTATTCTTGCTTAGTTGTGGTTTTTTACTCATGGCTATTTTGAGTTATTTAGTCTTACAAGCCTATCCCATTGACCAAAACACCCTTTCTGAACGCTACTTAGCCGCTATATTTGGGCTTGCACGCGGCGGACTTATCGTATACCTTCTTGCCTTTACTGCGTACCTGTTGAATTTATCGCATTATCAATGGTGGCAACAGTCTTTTTTAATCCAGTCTATCGAGCCGAGCTTTTATAGTCTCAGTTCTAGACCTTAGCAATGAGACCCCCGCATGTGTGGTGTTATCGGTATTGTCTCTAACGACAGCGTTAATCAACTTATTTATGATGGTCTAACGGTGCTCCAGCATCGAGGGCAGGATGCTGCTGGCATTGTCACTTGTGAAGGACAAAGGTTACACCTGCGCAAAGACAATGGGCTGGTTAAGGATGTGTTTCACACCCGCCATATGATCAAGCTCCGTGGCTCAATGGGCATAGGTCATGTGCGTTACCCTACCGCCGGTTGCTCTTCTTCAGCCGAAGCCCAGCCTTTTTATGTCAATTCGCCTTATGGCATCACCATGGCGCATAACGGCAACCTTATCAATGCCGAGGTGTTGCAGCACGAATTATTTTGCACTGACCGCCGCCATATTAATACCAATTCTGATTCTGAAGTGCTTTTGAATGTGTTTGCCCATGAACTCGATGAGCAAGGGCGTTTGGATATTAGCCATAAAGATATTTTCAAAGCCATTGAAGGTGTACATAAGCGCTGCCAAGGTGGTTATGCGGCGATTGGTTTGATCACAGGGCATGGCTTAGTCGCCTTTCGTGACCCCAACGGCATCCGTCCTTTGGTGTTTGGTAAAAAAGAAAATGAAGATGGCAGCACGGATTATATGGTTGCCTCTGAAAGTGTCGCGCTTTTGTCTTTAGGGTTTGAGCTAGAACGTGATGTCGCCCCAGGCGAGGCGGTTTATATCACCACTGACGGGCAGTTTTTTAGCCAACAATGCCATGATAATGCCGCACTGAATCCGTGCATTTTTGAGCATGTCTATTTTGCTCGCCCTGATTCGATTATTGATGGGGTGTCGGTATATAAAGCCCGCTTGCGGATGGGGAAAATGCTGGCGAAAAAAATTCTGCGTGAATGGCCGGACAATGATATTGATGTGGTGATTCCGATTCCCGATACCAGTCGTACTGCCGCTTTACCTTTGGCCTATGAGCTTGGGGTTAAATACCGCGAGGGCTTTGTTAAAAATCGCTATATTCCCCGCACTTTTATCATGCCCGGGCAAAGTATGCGCAAAAAATCTGTCAGGCAAAAACTCAATGCGATTGATTTAGAATTCAAAGGTAAAAATGTTTTGCTGGTCGATGACTCCATTGTCCGTGGCACAACCTCCAAGCAAATCATCCAAATGGCACGCGAAGCGGGCGCTAAAAAAGTCTATTTCGCCTCCGCTTCTCCGCCTGTACGCCATCCTAATGTCTATGGTATTGATATGCCTTCAGTCAATGAATTATTAGCTCACGGGCGCACAGATGCGGAAATTGCGGTAAAAATTGGTGCAGATCACTTGGTTTATCAAGATTTAGACGATCTGATTCAAGCGGCGCAAGCGGGTAATCAACACATCAAGCATTTTGACAGTTCTTGTTTTAATGCCGCGTATGTGACCGGCAATGTTGATAAAGACTACCTTGATGCACTCGAAGCAAAACGCAACGACCAAGCTAAAGATAATTGTGAGATAGCCAGTTCAGGCATTGATGCTGGCAACCTTAGTCCAAATTAAAAATTAAACCGATATAACGTATAAGGAGTGCTCATGCCACCTATTGATACGCATGAAGAAGAACAAGTTGAAGCCCTTAAAAAGTGGTGGGCTGAAAATGGCAAGATGACGATAATTGGTGCAAGCTTAGGCTTTGCCATACTATTTGGCTGGCGCTATTGGCAAGCTTATGAAGCACAGCAAGCAGAAGTTGCCTCACTTAATTATGAGCAAGCCTTGATGGCAAAAGACATGCAAAATGCGGTTCAACTGCAACAATTTAGCCAAAATATTCTCAACGATAGCCCTGACAGCCCTTACGCGGTGTTTTCTAGCTTTTTATCCGCAGAACAAGCCGTTAAAGCCAAGCAATGGGATGTTGCCAACGTGCATTTACAATGGGCAATTGATAACGGCACGATGCCGGCTTTAGTCGATATTGCTCATTTACGCCTCGCTCGGGTGAAAGTTGCTGAAGCAGATTATGCCGCGGCTGAACAACAGTTAGCTGCGATTGATAATGTCCAATTTATTGCGCTCAAAGCCGATGTTCAAGGAGATATTTATTGGGCACAGCAACGCTTTGATGAGGCAAAAGCCGCGTATGATACCGCATTGGGTGCAATCAACGGTCTTGAAGGTAAGCATCGACTGTGGGTACAAAATAAACGTGACCAATTTGGGACAGCAGAATTAAAACTGGTTGAAGCAGCTGCCTTGGCTCAAGCCAGTACAGTGGAATAAATTAATTGATGTTACGCAAAGGCTTCTTTTTGGCTCCAAAAGGCCAAAAAACCGCCATTGCTGCACGGCTAAATACGACTAGGCAGGTGGAAAATCACACTATTGTGACAAAAACTGGTTTAGTGAGTAACATCTGTTAATTCGGTTCGGTCATGGTTTGCTGTGACCGATGCTTCTCAGCCTGCTTTTATCCCAATTGTATTCCATTTCAAAATTAACAGATGCGCTATTTCGTGTTTTAATGTCAGTTTTCAAACTCATTTACTCATGTTACGCAAAGGCTAAGCTTCATTAGGCAAGTAAAAAACTTGAATAATGAAACAAAAAAATGAGAAGTGCGTAACACCAGATCATTCAGTAAGGGAAGCTCTTCATGCGTGTATTGTCCTCTTATTTGCTAGCCATTGGTTTGGGCTTGTTTATATTTCAACCGCTTGCTCAAGCGGCACAAACTTATCGACTGAGTGTCAAAGCCATACCCAGCAACGCCAAAATTACCATTTGGAATATTAAAACTCCATTTAAGCAAAATATGCGTTTAGCACCGGGGCGTTATGATTTACAAGTGCATAAAGCGGGTTACAAAGCTTATCGCGGCTGGGTTACGATTAAAAATAAAAGTAGACACATTAAGATAAAACTGCTGCCCAAAGGCAAACAAATTCAGCAAAAAAATAATGCCGCCAACACTTACCCCTTGCATGTAAACGTTACCCCCGCAGATGCCAAAGTGCAGGTGATGAATATTATGCCTAAATTTCGACAAGGCATGGATCTCAAGCCGGGTTCATATGATTTAAAAATATCCCACCCTAAATATAAAACCTTATATAAAACGGTTAGGGTAAAATCTAGCACCAAAATCGGGCTGACATTAGAGTCTATTGATGCTTCAGCAACTGAAAATAGCATTGAAAAGCTTAAATTTGCTTTGTTTATCAGTGCGCTGCCGCCCGGCACTGAAATTATTATCTGGAATATTAAACAGCCTTTCTATCAAGGAATGCCTTTAGAATCCGGGCGCTATGATATTCAAATTACCAGCCCCGGCTATAAAATGCGCCGACGCTGGATAGAAATCCTTGATCACGATCTGTATTTGGGTATTAACTTAGAGCCGATTGCCAAACGGGAAGCCGAAGCCTTAGTATTGGCTCAGCGTAAAAAGCAAGCTGAGCCAGCGACAAACACAGCCAAACAAGCGCTTAAAGCTAATGCCGAAGCACCGATTAGCCATATCGCAACCCCAGCGCTTGCCAGCCATTATCGACTGACAATTCAAACCCAACCACAAGATGCGCATATTGCCTTGTTGAATCATGAAGAAAAATTTGATCAAGGTATGTTATTGGAACCGGGCGCTTATCACCTTAGCGTCAGTCAAAAAGGTTACCCCACGCGTTTACAATGGGTTGAAATTAAAGACAAGCCCATTGACTTAAATATCACCTTGTCACAAAAACAACAATGTTTTTATAGTAAAACTGCCGCTGGCAGTGCCGAAAACCGCACACAGATGACGCGGCTATTACACCTACAATTTTATGGCAATATTGTTGAAGCTTTATATAGCACCCGTATGCTGCCTGATGGCAATGCCACCCGTTTTCGTTTGTTTGGCAAACAACAAGCGGATGCGATTCATTTGATAGGCACGATTTATTATGGCAAAGAGCCAGCAGAATTGCACAGCCGTATTCATCTGGAACATGATCGCGCCATCATGGCATTTGATGGACAACAATACATTCTCAAAACCATGAAATGCCCCAATTCTAACTCTTAGGAATACCTATGCTTTATCGTCCTTTTGTTGCCGCTTTATTGGCTGTTTTTCTGAGCTGTTACAGTCCCTTAAGTTGGGCAGAATTGTCGGAGACAGAATTTATGAGTCGCTTTCAGGCGGCGGTGAAAGCTCAAGATGGGGCAAGTTTAGAAAGATTGGTACGTGAAAACCCTGAGCAAGTCCAAAATATTTATGATCAACTCAGTCAAGTGAGTGCAGATACGCCTTATGCCGAACAATTACAGCAACTCGGTGAAATGCTCAAAAAAGTTGCAGCGATGATAGCCGCTGACACGGAAAAACCTTGAGATAAAAATTTTTTAAGTCAAAACCTCTGCCACATTTAAGGGTAGCCACATTTCAAAAGTCGACCCTTGCTTATAAACACTCGTTGCGCGGACATGACCGCCTTGCATTTGGCAAAAATGTTGAGTGATGTGTAAGCCCAGCCCTGTACCGCCATAACGACGTGTGGTCGAGACATCTGCTTGGCTAAAGGGTTGGAAAAGTTTGTCTAACTGCTGTTCTGTCATACCAATGCCTTGATCGACAATGCGGAATAAAACCCCCGCTTGGGCTTGGTTTTCTTGTTCGATAATCTCTAGCTTAATTTCATTGTTTTTAGAAAATTTATTGGCATTACCGATAAGGTTAAATAGATTTTGTTTGAGTTTCACCATATCTGCACGTAAATGTGTTGGCGCTTGTGCTACGGTTAGCGTTAAGTGGTTATCACGTGCTTGTAAAGAGGGTTCTAGCGTTTGTTGTATTTCTTCGACTAAGGGCAGTAATTCAAATGGCTCAATATATAAATTCATCCGCCCCGCTTCAATCTTCGATAAATCTAAAATATCATTAATCAAGCTCAGCAAATGCCGTCCGGCTTTGTGTATATGAACCAATTCGCTGGCGCTATCAGGATAGCCTTCAACACTGGCTTCCTCTGCCAATAACTCGCTATAACCGATAATAGCATTGAGTGGTGTGCGTAATTCATGACTCATGTTAGCTAAAAAGCGACTTTTTGCATGGTTGGCTGCTTGAGCTTCTTCTGTTGCCAAGCTTAATGCTTGGTTTTGTTGTAACAAGTCTTGCTGGGCTTTATCTAAATCACGTTGGTATTCACCAAAAGCATGGCTCAGCTGTTCCAATTCGTCTACAGCCAGCAACGGCTGTTGATAATTTAATTGTCTATTTGACTCATATTGTTTTAATTGGCGAATATGTTTAACCAAATGACGCAAAGGTAAGCCAAACAGCCAAATAAATAATAAGTTAAATCCCACAAATAAACCCAACAATAGTCCTATCATATGCCACAGGTGTTGGTGGATAATTTGTTCAAACGCACTGTTATCATAAGACTGTTCTAGCTCATAGGCTATGCCGTTTGCCAACGTCAGTGTATCCACCGCTTTCTCTTGATGATGAGGAAAATTTAAGGTTTTGGGATTAATGAAACGAAAACGGTTAATGCTCAGAAATAATGCTTTGAAATCCAGTTGTAAACCAACAAAACCTTTTAATTCCGTTTGCTCATATAAAGGGGCAAAATACGCCCCTGATAATTGCTTTTTGCCTTGATACAAATATAAGCCAGGGCTTGATTGTTGTTGTGTGCTCAATTGGCTTGGTAGCTTATCGAGGTGTTTTGGTTTTGCTTTGCCCGCAAGTCCTTTACCATCGGCATGGTACAACTCAACGGCTAGGACATAAGAGGGCAAACCAATATCAGCAACTCGACTATTACGCCAATAACCATAATAGACCGGGTTTTGTAGTTGCTGACGGCTTTCATCCCAATCAGTTAAGCGTTCTGCCAGTGCTTGAATATGAGTTATGCTATTTTTTGCCGTCTTACGCATTTCTACCATGGCAGCTTGTTGATCTCTATCATGCAAAGCTGTTTGAATCGATTCAATTTGATTCAAGACGTAATTAGCCAGCAATGCAAACAATAAAATAGCGATGCCTAAAAAAAACAAGGCATAGATATAAAATGGCAACGATAAACGTGATCGAGATAAAAAGGGCATACACTAAAAGCCAAAATCAATGAGGTTTTGCAAAACTTTTTCTTGAATTTCAAATTCATGTTCAGCATCAAAAAAATGGTTTGCCCCCTCAATGGTTTGAATTTGTACATTGGGTGCTTTCAATTGTTGAATCCAATCTTCATGAATACGATTGTCATCACTGCCGATAATAATCCGTGCGATGGTATTCATATCATTGAGTGTTTTTGCCGTATGGCTTGCATTCCAGCGCATATACGATAAAAAAGCATCGGGAAGACTGGTGTATTTTTTACAAAAACTCAGTTGGTAATCTGCGGGCATGAGCTGTTTGGAATCGATGGCTGTTTCGGCTTTAGTCATGATTTGCTGGCGTGAACTTGGGGTAAAACCTTGTCCTATATAAACCAAGCTGGTTAAAATTAAATTCTCAAATTTTACCGTCTTAACTTGAGATTGATAGGCAATCAGGCGCAGGCTACCAAAACTATGCCCAATGCCCACCACTTTATTAAAACCTTGTTGTTGCAGCCAGTTTACCCATAAACCCAGTTCGTTAATACTGTCTTCTAATTTATGTGTATGAATAGAACTACAACGGAGGCTATTTTTGCGCCGGTCAATCCCAAGGCTTAGCGTTGGTTGTAAGACGGTATAACCCTCAAAATTCAGACTTTCGCCCAATTGTTTCACAGTCGAAAAGTCTTTGGTTTGTAAAAAACCATGCAAAATAATGACAGCAACTTTATCTGTATCACCGGCTAAATAATTAGCCAACACCCGATTATTGCTATTGGGCACATTCAATTCAATAGTTTCTTCAGCCATGACCACCGGTTGTAAAAGTAACCAGCTTGCACACAAAGATAAGATAAAACGCAGCATATTATTCTCCTTAATATTTACGTATCTTTATTTTTGGCTCATTATAGCAACATCTATTCTTTGATGATTTAACTGATGTTACGCAAAGGCTTCTTTTTCTGCCTTAAGGGCAGAAAAAACCGCCATTGCTGCACGACTAAGATTCACTAGGCAGGTGGAAAATCACACTATTGTGATAAAAACCAGCTTAGTGTGTAACATCAGTGATTTAATCTTTCCTATCAGAAAACTTGTACCTCCGGGCGCATTGTTTTAAAGTCAAAGCTTATCGAGTGATCATAACTGATGATAAAAAACCACAAGCTATGTTGATGAACATAGCTTAGGCGTATTTTAACCAAATTGGGTGATATGGATGGACATGAATGAATTATTAAAACTAGGGGCACAATTGTTTAGCCAAAGCGATATGAGTGGCGAAGCGGGTAGCCAATTAGATCTCAATAACTTGTCTTCTGCCTTATCAGAATTGATGGGAGATCAAAACAATGTCGATATTAAAAGTTTGGTTGATGGCTTCAATGCAGGAGAGCTAGGCGGTGTGGTGAGTTCTTGGCTAGGAGATGGTAATAATGAAGCGGTCTCTCCTGAACAAGTCAGTGAAGCGCTGGGATCGGATAAAATTTCCGATTTTGCTAAAAAACTGGGTTTAAGTGAAGAAGAAGCCGCAGGCGGTTTATCCGAAGCTTTACCGAAAATGATTGATAATGCCAGCAGTGGTGGGAGTTTACTCGATTCTATTGGTGGTATTGAAGGTGCTTTAAATTTAGCTGGGCGTTTTTTCTCTAAATAGCGACTGTGAGGCAAAGGCTTTTTTGTGCCTCTAAGGGCACAAAAAAGCAGCATAGACCTAGAACCGTTATTTTTTGATGCTCTGCACACAGGTATGTTCGACTCCTATGATGAGTGAAAAAATAATATATAACTGATGTTACGCACTAAGTCAGTTTTTATCATAATATGGTGATTTCCCACCTGCCTATTGATGTGGCGATTTCGAGGACACAATCTTTTACATAATGAACCAAGAAAATTTTAGTTATGAGCAAGCCTTGTGGACGCAAGGGCAAACACGGGTGATCGGTGTGGATGAAGTCGGGCGTGGATGTCTCAGCGGCCCTGTGATTACCGCTGCGGTGATGTTTGCCCCTGATTGTCAGCCTTTAGCCATGGTGCAAGACTCAAAAAAACTGAGTCAAAAACGTCGCGAAGCCTTATACCTGGAGATTAAAGCCCAAGCTTTGGGCTTTGCTATTGGTGCAGCATCGGTGGAGGAAATCGACCAATTGAATATCCTCAATGCCACTTATCTTGCCATGCAGCGGGCGATGGCACGTTTACAACCTTATGATCATGCTTTAATTGATGGCAAGGGCACAAAAAAACACGATTTAGGCGTGCATACACCGATTATTAAAGGCGACAGCCATAGCTACAGCATCGCCGCTGCGTCCATCATCGCTAAAGTGGTACGGGATCGCTTGATGCAACAGCTTGCCTTGCGCTATCCTTATTATGCGTGGGAAAAAAACGCAGGTTATGGCACCAAGGCACACCTTGAGGGCATGGCAAAACATGGGATTACTCGTTGGCATCGGCGCAGCTTTGCCCCTGTGCGCAAAATTTTGGAGCAAGAAAGATGAAACTTAGTGTGGTTTTTCTAAACTATAATCGGCTTGCCGAAACCCGTTATACCATCGAACAATTGCGCCTGCATTGCGCCCACCGTGATGATGTCGAAATCATTGCTGTCGATAATAATTCTCATGATGGCACGGGGGACTATTTACGCGCCCAAGCTGATGTCACTGCCTTGTGTTTAGACGATAACACCGGAATTGCCGGTTATAATCAAGGCTTTGCCAAAGCCCAAGGCGAGTATATTTTAGTCTTGGATGATGATTCGCACCCCAAAAGTGCCGCAAGCATTGATCATGCGCTTGAGTATTTAGACCAACATGCCGAGGTGGCTGCCGTCGCTTGTCGTATCGAAACCCCTGAGGGGGAAACCGTGCGCTCTTGGCATATTCCGCATTCAGATAAAGTTACCAGCGCACTGGCATTTATTGGTTGTGGTTTTTTTATTCGTCGTGCCACTTTTGAGGCAGTGGGTTGGTATCCTGCGGACTTTTTCTTGTACCAAAACGAAATCGAAGTGGCGATACAATTGCGGCGACGCAACCTTGCCATACATTATTTACCTGACAGCCCGGTAGTACACCGCGAGTCGCCGAATAACCGCCCCAATTGGCGACGGGTATTTTATCCGACCCGTAACACCATTTGGCTGTTGCGGCGTTATTTACCCTTGCCTTATGCCAGTTACTATATTTTCTCACGTTTGTGTTTTGGTTTGATTCGTAGCATTCAATGTGGTGAATATGGCTATTATTTTCGTGCAGTTAAAGAAGGTTTTAGTCACCCAATTGCCCCTCAGGCGCTCTCTAGCCAGCAGCAACAGGAGTTAAAAATCCTTTGGGAAGAAAACAGTGTCTGGCATCAACTAAAAAAACGCTTTTAGCCCTCTTTTTTCTTCCATTTCACAGCAACTTGACAGCAGCCTTCGCAGCAAGTCAACAGTATCTGAAAAACTGATGTTACGCAAAGGCTTCTTTTTCTGCCTTAAAGGCAGAAAAAACCGCCATTGCTACACGGCTAAGCTTCACTAGGCAGGTGGAAAATCACACTATGGTGATAAAAACCAGATTAGTGCATCACATCAGTGAAAAATATAGAATGTTCTGATGCAAATAACCCAAGTGACGGCTTACCATGAACTCACGCTCCGCTAAAGATTGGCTGACTCAAATCCAACAATTAGATTTTCCGCAAGCAATTAAAGTCATGAATGTTTGTGGAGGGCATGAGCGGGCAATTTCAATGGCAGGTTTGCGTACGGCTTTGCCGACAGCCATCGAATTAATCCCAGGACCTGGTTGCCCCGTGTGTGTCTGTCCTGAAGAGGATATTTATCAGGCGATTCAGCTGGCATTAAATCACGATCTGATTCTGCTCGCCTTTGGTGATATGTTGCGTGTGCCTGTGAATGTACCCAAATCACAGCCGCGCAGTTTGGAGCAAGCCCGCGCTGCGGGAGCAGATATTCGCCCGGTTGCCAGCCCTTTGGATGTTTTAAGCATTGCCGCAGAAAGCACTAAGCCCGTGGTCTTTTTTGCCGCTGGCTTCGAAACCACCACCGCCCCGGTGGCTGCACTGGTGAAACAAGGTTTACCTGATCATGTACATTTGTTGTTATCAGCACGTTTAACGTGGCCAGCGGTTGCGATGCTGTTGGACTCCGAGACAGCAGGCTTTGATGCTTTGATAGCCCCAGGACATGTGGCGACAGTGATGGGCGCTGAGGAATGGCGCTTTGTGGTGAAAAAACACCAAATTCCAGCGGCGGTGGCGGGCTTTATGCCAGAGAGTTTATTGGCGGCGACTTATTCAGTTTTGCGCCAACAGCAAAGCGGGCGTTTGTTTTTAGACAATTGTTATCCCGAATTGGTCACAGCGCAGGGCAACCAATATGCTCAGCAACAAATGCACAGCGTCTTGGATGTGGTGGATGCCAATTGGCGTGGCATTGGTATGATTCCCCGTTCTGGCTTTGAATTAAACGCCAAATATGCAGCCCATAATGCCCGTTTACATTACCCTGATTACACTGAAACTGTGCGCAAGCGCCAAGGGCAAATGCCCGCGGGCTGTGGTTGCGCTCAAGTGGTGTTGGGGAAAAAATACCCGAATCAATGCCAACTGTATGGCAAAGCCTGTACGCCGCGCACACCGATTGGACCTTGTATGGTCTCAGATGAAGGGGCTTGTCGGATTTGGTGGGCAACGGGGGTTCGGACTTGAGTGCTACATATTATCCTTAAACGTTCCGATCTTTCCTGACCTTTGTCAAAATTCCCGCAAACCTAAACCCTTTTCCTTTGCCCCTAAAATGTTTTATTTATGATGAAGCTCGAACCTTTGAATCTCTAAGGAGAGCCTCAACATGAATCACCGAACCTTAAGCAGCAGTATTCACGGCATTTTAGCTGCCAGCCTACTTTGCAGCAGCGCCAACAGTTTGGCAAACAGCCAGTTTAACCCTGTTGATGGGGTGTTATACCTACAAGCTGTGAGTATTGATGGGCATCAGCAGATTGATAATATTGAATTGAAATTGCTCGATAGTTCAGGTTTATTGCAAATGGGCAGTGAGTTTGCCTTACAGGCGGTGGGAAATAGTGCCGACCAGATAGCTGATAGTCAATACGACAGTTTAGCGGGACAAGTCACGATCCCCAATTTGGTTGCCCAACCCCAGGGAAAAACCTTTGCTTATGATGTCATTTTGAACCGGACAGATAACAATACCCTTAAAGTAAGTCGCTTACGTCCCCAGAATGCTGCTGCCTATGATGTCGGTAGTGGGGAACTGTATATCCCGCTGGTGGTTAATTTAGATGATACTCAACGCCGTGTACGAGGTCTAAGTACTCTTTTACAACGGATAGATAAACCCTCTGGTTATTTGATTGAAGGCGCTATTTTTGCGGCAACCGCACTGAGCGAGCAGAATCAAGATGAGTTTCAAGCCTTTTACTTTCCTTCCGATGGTCTTGGGGTGATTCCTGAAATTTTGGTAATTAAAAATGGACAAGTGCTTAATTACCGGGCGCAAATCGAGCAACATTATATTGATGCTGTACTGCATTATCGAATTACCAGCCTCGCTCTAAACGGTGCTGATGGTAGCGCTGGCAAACAAGGTCAGCGAGGAGAAAAAGGCGAAAAGGGAGATAAAGGCGAGAGAGGTGAAAAAGGTGAACCGGGCAAGATGGGGATAGCAGGCATAGATGGTAAGCCGGGGTTGCGTTGGCAAAACGATTGGGACAACGGCCGTACTTATGCTGAAAATGATGCTGTGCATTATCAAGGCAATAGTTATATTAGTTTGAGCGCTAATAATGCTGGCTTAGTTCCAAGCAATAGCAGTGTTTGGCAATTATTGGTTGCCAAAGGAACCGCAGGTACAGCAGGGTCTAGTGGGCGCGATGGTCAAGATGGGACTGATGGGCAAAATGGCGTAGATGGCATGGATGCAAACCGTTTTCTCAGCGGACAAGCACAACCAGATAATGCCACAGGCAATGAAGGTGACTTTTATATCGACCTAACAGCAGCCAAACTCTATGGCCCTAAAACAGCACAAGGCTGGTCAACGGCTGCGGTGAGCTTGGTCGGTCCACAAGGACAAACCGGGTCGAGAGGCTCAAGTGGTGCCACTGGAGCCAGCGGCGCAAACGGGTCTGATGGATTACCCGGCCCTGCGGGGGCTAATGGTGCAGACGGCGCAGATGGCAGTGATGGGGCTGATGGTAAAACCGTGCTTAACGGTAGCGGTGTCCCAGCAGCAGGTTTAGGCACAGACGGCGACTTTTATATTGATACCACAGCCAAGGCTATTTATGGCCCGAAAACCACCGGGGCTTGGGGTGTTGCGACCAGTTTAGTTGGGTCTATAGGGGCTGATGGTTCTCCCGGCGCTGTTGGCGCAACAGGAGCCACAGGGTCTATAGGACCTGTCGGTCCGGCGGGGGCAACAGGGCCCGCGGGCCCTGCAGGAGCAGCTGGGCCAACAGGGCCTGCGGGTACTAGCGCATGGGCTGATAGCGGAGCAAACACCACGGCGGCTGGTAATGTCACAGTCAATGGTAACACCACATTAGGTGATGCCAGCACAGACGCTGTTACCATCAATGGTGCATTACAAATCACTTCCAGCACACCTAGTGCAGGAAAAATATTAATATCTGATGCGACTGGCAATGCTGCTTGGGGCACAATCACAGGTTCTAGCGATTGGAAGTTAGGCGGTAACAGTGGTACGACACCAGGTACAAATTTTATTGGTACAACGGACGCGCAAGGCTTGGTTTTCAAAAGTAACAATAAAATTGTATTGCGTATCTCCACACCCGATGCCACTGAAAACAGCCCCAATATTGTGGCTGGTTATATCAATAACACCATTGGCGATCCCAATGTGATTGGTTCTGTTATTTCTGGCGGCGGTACTAATTTTGATGGTGGCGGTGAAGAAATTAATACGATTTATGATAGCTACTGTGTGATTGCAGGTGGGACGGAAAATACCTGTGGTAGTGATGATGGCAATGTCAGAAATGCATTTTACTCATTCGTAGGGGGCGGCTGGAAAAACACCGCCTCTGGCAATAGTAGTGTGGTTGTTGGTGGATCTGAAAACAGTGTTTCCGGTAGAGGCACTAGCATTGGTGGTGGAGATAAAAATGAGATCATCAACAGCGACAATGCGACGATTGCAGGCGGGTTTGGAAATCACATAGAAGCAGCAGAGCTATCCACAGTGGCTGGAGGTAATACTAATGTAATTATGAACAGTGAATCCTCCACGATTGCCGGCGGATATGCTAATGAAATATATGGTGATTTATCCACTATTCCCGGAGGATGGGGTAATACCATTAATGCTCCTTATAGTTTTGCCACGGGTTATAAAGCTAAAATCGCAGCAGGTCACGGAGGTAGTTTCTTATTTTCAGATAGCTTAGGTATAACCGCAGGTGCTCTAGCTTTCAATTCCATCGCACCGAACGAATTCGCCGTCCGCGCCACAGGCGGCGTGCGTTTTGTACAAGCAATTGATGGCAGTGGCACACCAACAAAAACCGTCACCTTACCCGCGCTTGATGGCACGGCTGTGGTCGAACCTGCCACGGCTTGTGCTAGCGGTGAGATTTTAACCAGTGCGGGCAGTAATGTTTGGAATTGTAGTGCAGCACCGAGTGGAGGTGGTTCTGGCTGGGGACTGACAGGCGACAGCGGGTTATCTGATGGTACGAACTTCATTGGCACAACAGATAATATACCGCTTAATTTTCGGGTGAAAAATGAACGTGTCTTGCGCATTGAACATACGGGGGCACCAGGTGACTCCCCTAATATTATTGGGGGCTATTCAGGTAATCTCATTACAGCAGGCGTTAAAGGTATCACAATTAGTGGGGGGGGAACTAGCAGCGGACTGAATCAAATCTATGATGATTATGGCGCTATTGGTGGTGGTAGTATGAATACGGTTGGAGATAGTGGTGACGGGACCACTTTTCAAAAGTACGGAACCGTTGCGGGTGGATTTCGTAATGCTACTTCAGCGCCTTATGCCAGCGTGGGAGGGGGTATTTTAAATGTTGTCAGTGGTGATTCTGCAACGATTTCTGGCGGTTCAGAAAATACCATCACTAAACAATATGCAGTGATTGCTGGTGGTATTCAGAATGAAGTGCATGGCTTATATTCCAATGTTTTAGGTGGACAGCGTAACAAAATTGGCACAAACGGTGATGATCATCGTCATTCCACCATTCTTGGCGGGATAGATAATGCCATATCTAATCGTTATGCACTTGCCAGTGGATATAAAGCAAAAGTCACTCACGAAGGGGCGATGTTATTTTCCAGCTATCACACCACTGATTTTGTCTCAACAGCAAATAATGAATTTGCTGTTCGTGCCTTAGGGGGGGTGCGTATGGTAACGGGAATTAATAATGTTTCAGGGGCAGTCACAGCAGGTTCTACTTTAGCCGCAGGCGGCGGCAGTTGGAACAGCATCAGCGACCGCAACAAGAAAGAGAACTTCAACGCAGTCAATGGCGTAGAAGTGCTAGAAAAAATCGCCACCATGCCGATTGAAACATGGAATTACAAAGCTCAAGAAGATGAGATTCGTCACATCGGACCGATGGCGCAAGACTTCCATGCCGCCTTTGGTTTAGGTACAAGTGATAAAACCATCAATACCGTAGATGCGGACGGCGTGGCACTAGCAGCGATTCAAGGACTGTATCAACTACTGCAAGCCCAAAAAGCCGAGATTGCTGAGTTAAAAGCGGATAACCAGCAAGTCAAAGAACGTTTACAGCAAATGGAAATTCAGTTCATGCACGCGGCAAACTAGCGCCCTATTTATAGCGTGCTATAACGTACCTGTGATGGGCTTACCTTAAAGCGCGCTTTAAACGCGTTGCTAAAATCCGATTGGTGCTTATAACCACAATAATGGGCGATGCTTTTAATGCTGAGTTGCTGCTCTTGCAATAACTGCATCGCCTGTTGCAAGCGCTGCTCGCGCAGCCAAGCAAAGACGGGCATCCCAAACAGCGCCTTAAACCCTGCGGTGAGTTTTTTCTCATTCGTGCCGACCGCATGTGCCAACATTTGCAGGCTAGGTGGATAGCGTAAATCAGCCAATAAACGCTCTTTGGCCTCCAATACTTTGGCTTTATCTGCGTAACTGAGACTGGTTTCGGTACTTATGTGTTTGTTTTTATCTAAAGCTGCAAGTAAATGCATCAGCCATTCTTGCACTTTGGCTTCGATATACATTTGCTGTAAACCCGACTCTTCATAAGGACATTGGCGAATTTGGGCAATGGTTTGTTGTGCGGCTAAAGACAGCGGAATTTGGAGTAAGTTGGGGATAAACTGCTGTCCGCTTAGAAAGCTTTTAATGCGTTTATCAACATTAATCTGTGTCATCCTCAAAACATGCTCTAGCATTTCGGTTGTGAGGTATAACACCAAGGTATTAAATTTCCCTGCGTGGAAAAAGTATTCCGATAAATCATTTTCCAAATGAACATTCATCATGTCTTTGCGAAACAGACATTCTTGCTCATGTTTGGAAAAACGGTAGCGTGCACCGCCAAAATAATTTTTATCATAGACATAAATATTCATCCCGCGATTGGTTTGCAGTTTTAATTCGGTGTCTTGATGCAAATTAGCTTGTTTATAAGCCAAAGCGGTGTTGTAGGGCAAGCTATGCACTTGCAAATCACAAGTGCCAATCGTCTCAGGCACAGCAATGCTTTGTGGATTATCAAAGCAATGCGGGTCGCTGTGGTTATTATTAAAATAAGCTTGATAAATTTTTTGCATGAGGTGGGTGGGCAATGGATATGGATATGATCATTATACGTTAAGCTTCGCAGCTGATTCCAAGGTAATAGGCTTTTATCCGTTATTTTTCAAGCTGCTTATACATAATCATGGCATCAACAAAACCCAATTGCGGGTGTTGAAAAGCTTTAGGTAACACACCAATTACCGAAAAACCCAGCTTTTTCCATAGTCGGATTGCCCCCTCATTGCTTGCAACTACCAAATTGTATTGCATGGCTTTAAAACCTAAACCTAGCGCTTCTTGTTGTGAGTGTTGGCACATGCTGGACGCGATGCCTTGACCTCTTACGTGTTCTGAGACGATATAACCACAGTTACACACATGCGCGCCAAGCGTGGGTTGGTTGGGTTTGATATAATAGGTCGCTAGTATATTACCCGCTTCATTTTCACAGACATAGGTCGCTTTCGGCACTTCCAACCAGACCTTTTTTGCCTCTGTTTCGGTTATTTTCGGTGAAAAAGCATAGCTCGTCCCAGCTCTGAACACCGATTCAATGATGGCCCACACAGCTGCCAAATCTTTCTCTTCATAAGTTCTAATTTTAAACATGGCTATCCCATAAGCTTGGTGTTAATGCCATAGCATATCTTTTAAATCACTGATGTGACGCACTAAGCCAGTTTTTGCCACAACAAGGTGATAGCCATTGCGTAACATCAGCTAAATCAACAGGGGACTATCTAAAGCGGCAAAGCCGGCGGCAATCCCGCCTTCTTGGTTGTGGGCAAATTTACTCCGTAATAAATGCCCGCTTTGTTGGGATTGGCAATGATTGCCATCGAGTAAACAGCTTTGATAAATCCCTAGCTCGCTGATAACCGCTTCGGGGGCAAACACCTCGCCTTGCATCAGTAATTGATTATTTGTGCTTTGGGTATCAATTAAGCGCATTAATACCCATGCTTGTTGTTGCTGGGCGGAAAGTTGTTTGATATGTGTTGGCCATGCCTCGCCATAAAGATTGTGCCCGCCGCCTTCGCGTTGGGGTTTGAGCACATAGGCGTGCGGCTCGGCTAAAGCGGCGCTGATGTCTTCATCTAAGCCTAAAAACGGCATAAAACAGGCTTGTAAGCGTGCGCTGACATCAGCGGGGACAAATTGTTTTAAGACTTCGGGGCGGGTCAGTTGTTGTTGTACCAATTTCATGCCGCTGAGTTGATAGGGCAAACTCGGGCATTTAATCGCAGCGCTTTGTTCCAGCAATAAACGCACAGCCCAAATCGATTCATGACTAAAATCATCAGGGACATAGCAGGCGCGAAAATAGACCACGGCGATTTCGTCCGCGCCCAGATATAAGCGCTCACCACGCAAACTCGCCTCGGCTGCCAGTTCGGGCAGGGTTTTGAATAAGCTGCGAATGCCAAAATGCTCGCTGAGGGCTTGTGCTAAGGCCAATTGGTCAAAACGGTTGCGCTCGCTCAGTTGTTGGACAAAGCAAATACAGGCATCTTCACGCCCGTAGGCTTGCCACGCTTGCACAAAACCTTGAATGGTCTCGTCAAAGGCAGCGTTTTCCGGTAATTGCGGGCTTAAGTTGGGATATAACCAGCGATGTAAGCGGCTAATGCGGCTGGCAAAGGCGGGGAAGGCGGAGGCGATGAGGTTAATTTCTACCTGACGCAGCCCTAAATTTTTATCGACTAAATAGTCCGAGCGCCAAATGCCTAAACTCATCGTTTGGCTTGGCTGGCTGTCAATATAAACTTGGCGATAGAGTTTGCCCAAAGCTTGGCTAAAAGGGTCAGCATCACCAAGGCGTGCCAGTATATCGGTTAAAAAATCGCTGTCATTGGCTACCTCGGGCATCAAAACAGCAAAATCATCCGCCAGTTGCAAAGCTTGCTTAAATGCAGGTTTGGGAAAAGGGCTGGGGGCAAGGGCAAAGGGAATATGATCCAACTGCCCTTGTTTATTCAACATCAATAAACCCATCGACTTGGCGTAGTCGATGGCGATCTCTGGGCTAAGGTTTGTTTGCATCATTCTAACCAGCGGGCAGCGGCTTCTTCGTCGCTGTCTTTGGCACTGACCCAAACATCACCGTTTTCTAGGTGTTCTTTTTTCCAAAAGGGCGCTTGGGTTTTTAGGTAATCCATTAAAAACATCGCCGCTTGAAAGGCATCAAGGCGGTGACTGCTGGCGACCATCACTAAAACAATATTGTCCCCGGCTTCAAGATAACCGACGCGGTGAATCATCACCAAGTCGATAATATCCCAGCGTTGTTTGGCTTCGGCAGCAATTTTTTCCAAAGCGCGTTCGGTCATGCCGGGGTAATGTTCTAGGGTCATCGCCGTGACGGCGCTGGCTTCGCCAAAATCACGCACCAATCCGGTAAAACTGACCACCGCACCAATATCAACCCGCCCTTGGCAAAGTTGTTTTTGCCATTCAGCACTGTCAAAATCTTCGCTTTGAACTTTAATATGCATACTCAGTCCTTGGAATGCAGTTGGCGTTGAAAGGAAAAACGCTCAGAAATCACATAATTTTCTATCTCACTGACACGGCTATCCATATCCGTTAAATTGCTTTCTAGTGTTGGTAATTGTTTTTTGGCTTGGCGTTTGATCTTGTTGGTATCGTCGTCTTCTTCTTTGTAAGGATAAGGTTTGAGCGCAAAGGTTAAAATCAGATAGGTGATAACAACTAATAGATAGGTCACCACACCGAGGACAATAAATACTAAACGGATGCCAATAACGTTGAGGTCAAATTGTTTTGCCAGTCCCGCACACACACCGGAAATCCACGCGTTTTTTTTATCTCTGTAGAGCATTGTTAGTCCCCACGCCAATTGGGATCGAGGTCTTGCAAGATTTTTTCTAGGGTTTTGAGCCGTTGTTTTAGATGATTGGCTTGTTGTTCGAGTTCTTGTAGCCGCACCCGGTCCTCATTGGCTAAAGAGCCTGCCAAGACTTTGTCTTTGTGGCGAAAATACAAAATCAGCCATAGCGGTACAATAAAGACCACAAAGATAATAAGTAAGGCGGTAAAGTCGCTCATCGGTTCTTGCATTTAATCATTCTCCAAAAATTTCAGGGATAACACCCCTTGAAGGGGTATTATCCTTACCCTCCCGTTAAAGACATAAAACGCACCACGTGTTCGGGTTTTTCGTTAAATTCATGCTTCAAAGGTTTCAGTTCCAAAGCTTCGATAATCGCTTGTTTTAAGCCTTCATCGTCAATGCCTGCGCGTAATAAGGGGCGCAGTGCAAAGGTATGTTCTTTCCCCAAACATAAGTATAAGGTGCCATCGGCCGAGAGGCGCACACGATTACAAGTTTCACAAAAATGCTGCGACATCGGCGTGATAAAGCCGATATGTAAATCACTGTTTTCGACCTTGAAATAGCGTGCTGGCCCTGCGCCTGAAACCGTACTGGGGATTAAGTTTTGGCTTTGTTCTAATTGTTGTTTAATCTCGGCTAAATCGACATATTGGTCGGCTGCGGTGCGCCCGCCATCGCCTACGGGCATGGTTTCGATATAGCGCAGGGTAAAACCGTGGGTTTGGCAAAACTTGAGTAAATCCTCAACCTCGTCCTCATTTACGCCTTTCATCACCACCATATTGATTTTAATCGACTCAAAGCCCGCTTGTTTAGCCGCCATTAATCCCTCAATCACAGGGGCAAGCTCGCCGCCAGTGATTTGCAGAAAACGATCTGGTTTTAGAGTATCGAGGCTGACATTAATACGCATTACCCCCGCTGCTTTGAGATCATCAGCTTGTTCGGCTAATAAGCTGGCGTTGGTACTAAGGGAAATATCATCCACATCTGCGGTGTTGATGGCTTCAACCAATTGAATTAAGTCCGGACGAATCAGTGGTTCACCGCCAGTTAAGCGCATACGTTTTACGCCTAAGTCAGCAAAGGCACGCATCACTCGTTGAAATTCATGCAGGCTTAAATAATCATCTTTCTGATAAAAGCCTTTGCTACCTTTGGGTAGGCAATAAAAACAGCGCAAATTACATTTATCAGTGACAGAAATACGCAAATAATTAATGTTGCGACCATGTGGATCTTGTAGGCTTGGCATGATGTAGCGCTCCTTTAGCGGATTTCACAGCTTAGCATAGTCGTTTGTCAAAGTGCAGGGGGAAGCGCTGGTTTTTGGCGCGAATACTGCGGTGCATCGCTTGATTTTGTATCAAGGAGAGCAGTTATGCGTCATCAGCCATTTATTAAAAAACTCAGTTATAGCGGCTATGGGATCTTATTTGCTATGTTGGTTTATATGCCAAGCAGTAGCGCGGGGGAAAATGCTATTTCAACTTTATTAAAAGCATACCTTGCGGAGGGCATCAGCAGTTTTAATGCAAGAAAAGGTCAAGCTTTATGGCAGCAAGTACATTTGAATATGAAAACTGGGCAAAAACGTAGTTGTACCGATTGTCACGGAAAAGATATAAAACAAGCAGGAAAGTATCAACGCAGCGGGATTAAAATTGAGCCAATGGCACCGTCAGTCAATCCAAAACGCCTCCAGGACGTTAAAAAAATCGAAAAATGGCTAAAGCATAATTGTGAATGGACGTTTGGGCGCGATTGCACCTTGCAGGAAAAAGCCAATTTACTGACTTTTTTGCAAGGACAATAGGTCGTTATTCCACCACTCTAAATTGGGTGGGTTGTGCTTGCGTGATCAGCTGATTGCCAAGACGATAACCGGTGTAAAGCATAAATTGCCCTGTTAGCCCACCTAAAGATAAATTAGATAAAGCGGCAACAGATAAGTTTTGTCCCAAGCTCACCTGATTTAAGACCGGGATTTGCTGCAAATTACCATTCCACATACGCCAACCGTTGTTGGTTTTTGCAAAGCTTAATAAGGGAGATCCGGCCTGAGCTTGATATAAAGCCACAACCACAATATCGGCTTGCTGTTGTTGATGAGCGGGGTCAATATTCCAGCGCACAGTTAAGTTTAAGCTATCATTGGCATTAAACTCACTGACATTATCAAGGTGATTGGCAAACATGGGCGTAAAGCTAGCATTGCTAGAGGCTTGGCTATTATTATCCAAATCCAATAGCATAGCGGTATTGGCGCTACTATCAGTGGGTTCTGTATGTCCGGTGTCAATATTGCCACCGTTTAAAATAGTATCAACATCCGCTTGAGAAAGCACTTGGGCGCTATAGCTGCCTAAACTTTGTCCGGCATTTTTGACAAATGCCCGTAGGTGGTTTTCTGAGGCGGTTAATAAGTTGCTGTACATAGCAATTAAGCTAGGGTTATTTGTTCCTGCAATAGCATCTTTTAAGTCTTTGATGTCGACTTCTTCCACTAAGGCTCCAACCAATAAAGCCACATTAGCAGAGACTGCGCCTTTTTGAATCAAGTCATCATAAAGTGCTTGCAAGTCGGGGTTGTTAAATTGTCCGCGCTCACTTAGAGCTATATCTGCCAAGCCATAAGCGTCCATCACCGCTTTAACTTGATCCATGTGTCCTTGCTCGGAGCCAGCGATATTACTAAACGGGCGCAATGACCATTGTTCATATAAGGCTAAATAGACATCCCGTGCGACTTTCTCTTCTTCACGCATTAAGAGTAAATAATCAATTTCACTCTGATTTAAGCTCGCATCGGTATTAATTTCTGTATTTTGCTGAGTTTGCGCTTGTTGCCCACTACCCGCCCCATTACCTGCGGCTTGCACAGGCAAGCTTAAAGATAAACTTAAACTGGCGATGATGGCGCTGCGAAGTAGAGCTTGCATAATACTTTCCTTTTATTCCCATGAATTTAGATATAACTGCATATCACGTCCTTGTTAATGCAGTGTATGGGCAATAGTATACGATAAAATTTGGTAAAAAAAACCCAAATTATATAAAACATGATAAACGTCATGATTAAATAGGATGTATGGCTATATATCAAAAATAAAATTATGGGTTAATTTTCCCATAAAATAAACACTGTTATTTGGTTTTAAGATAATGAGTCACATCGGTAATTTAATTCGACAGGGTATTTTTTTGCACAATGAGGCAAAATAGAAACAGATAACTGATGTTACGCACTAAGCCTGTTTTTGTCTCAATATTGTGGTTTTCCACCTGCATAGTGGTACAGCCGTGGAGCAATGGCGATTTTTTTGCCTTTTAGGGCATTGAGAAGCCTTTGCGTAACATCAGCAGATAAGTTTGGTTCCCAATCCCATTTCGGCGGCAAATCAGGTACAATAGCGCCTTTTGCCAGCATAGCGGAATCGGATCAATGAAAATCAAACGATTTGAGGATAAACAAGCATTTAGTGCCTATTTAGCGGATGATAAACACACGCAGGTACATAAACAATTTGAACAAGCCTTGATGAAAAACCGTCAAGATCTTGATAGCTTCACTTTAGATGGCTTTTGCCAGGCTTGTGAAAAACCCCAACCGTTTATCGTTGATAAACTTTATGGCTCACAAATCACCGAACAAGGCTGGCAACCGAATTGGCGCGAGCGCTTAAGTTGTCCTGAATGCCAACTCAATAACCGCCAGCGGGCGATGATTCACGCGATTAAACATGCCTTGACTCAAGTCGGTGATAAAAGCGCTTTAAAACTCTATGCGATGGAGCAAATTACGCCTTTGTTTCAATGGCTCAGCAGTCATTTGACGGATGTCGAATGCATCGGTAGTGAATACTTAGGCGAAGATGTCACAGGCGGCACGCTGGTCGATGGCATTATGCCCGCGATGCGCCATGAGAATGTGGAAGCCTTGAGTTTTGCCGATGACAGTTTTGATTTAATCGTCTCTAACGATGTCTTAGAGCATGTCAATGATCCACAAATGGCGATCAAGGAAATGCAGCGGGTATTAAAACCGCAAGGGCAGGTGTTGATGAGCGTGCCTTTTTATATTGACCGTGAACAAAGCCAGCGCCGCGCCGGAATTGAAAACGGCGAACTGGTACACCATTTACCAGAACAATATCACGGCAACCCTTTATCAGAGCAAGGCTCCTTGGTCTTTCATGATTATGGCTGGGATATGCTCGATGATTTTCGCGCCGCTGGCTTTGCTGATATGGCTTTGTGCCAATATTGGTCTTATTTCCACGGTTATTTGGGTGAACCACAATATTATTTCCATGCCACTAATACCTAAGTCATGATCCAGCAACTGTGTATTCAAGATTTTATTATTATTGAAAACCTGTGTTTAGAATTTGACTCAGGACTGAGTGTGATCACGGGTGAAACAGGGGCGGGCAAATCGATCATGCTCGCAGCCTTGAATTTATTGCTCGGTGGGCGTGCGGATACCAGTGTGATTCGCCCGGGCGCTAAACAGGCGCGTTTGAGCGTTAGCTTTGAAGTCACGACCTTAGCTAAAGCGTGGCTTAAACAGCATGATTTTGCCAGCGACCAGTGTGTGATTCGCCGAGTGATTGGTGATAAAAGTCGTTCGCGGGCTTATATCAACGATCAACTGACCAATTTGCACAACCTTGCTGCTTTGGGGGAGTGTTTAATTGATATACACAGCCAACACGCCCATCAAGCCCTACTCAAAACTGAACAGCAACGCGCCTTGCTCGATGCGCTGGTGAACCCCAACCCAGCGCTTGCTGCGGTGGTGTCAGCATGGCAAGCGTGGCAAAATTTGGAAGCCCGTTGGCGCAGCTTGGGTGGCGATAAGCAAGAGCGGGAAAACCGCATGACTTTGCTACGTTATCAAATTGATGAACTCGATACGGTGTTATCCGAATGTGGCGATTTGGAAGAACTCGAAGACGAACACCAGCGTCTCGCTCATGCGGCACAACTACAAGCTCAAGCACAGCAAGTCCTGACGGTGTTGCAAGATGACAGCGGCGAGCAAGTGGGCGTGCTGGCTTTATTGCATCAGGCTGAGCGTGATTTAAGCCAAATGCAAAACCATGATGACCATGTCGCTGAAAGCACACACCTAATCGAACAAGCCGCTATCAATGCTGACGAGGCTTTTGCCGAACTTAACCGTTATCTCTCGCAGTTGGTCATCGACCCGGAATTACTCATCACCTTAGAACAACGCTTAGCCCAGCTACAAGACTTAGCTCGCAAGCATCAATGTCGAGTTGAGAAACTACCGGCTTTGCTGGAGGATTTAAGCGCCCAACTACAGACTTTACAAGAAGCTGAACAACTGGCTTTAAGTATTGATGCCGATAAACAACAGTGTTTATTACATTACCAAAAAATGGCGGAAAAACTCTCCAAACAACGGCAAAAAAGTGCCAAACAATTGGGTAAAGCCATTACCGAACGCATTGCCCACTTGGGCATGGAGCAAGGCAAGCTTGATATAGCGGTAAATTTCAAAATCCAGCGCAATCCTAGCCAATATGGTTCTGATGAGGTCGATTTTTTGGTCAGCACCAATCTCAAGCAACCTTTGCGCCCTTTACACAAAGTTGCCTCTGGTGGTGAGTTGTCCCGCATCAGCCTTGCGATTCAAGTGATTTTATCCCAAGGACATGGGGTCGATTGTTTGATTTTTGATGAGGTCGATGTCGGTGTCGGTGGTGCCGTTGCCGAGGTCATTGGGCAACAATTGTCAGATTTAAGCCAGCAACGCCAAGTGATTTGTATTACCCATTTAGCCCAAGTTGCCGCCTATGGCAATCAGCATTTTTTAGTCGAAAAACTCAATAAAAAACAACAAACCATCAGTCGATTATACTGCCTGAATGCCGCCCAACGTATTGAAGAGCTGGCACGGATGTCCGGTGGCATAGAGCGCTCGGCCGAGAGCCTTGCCCATGCCCGCAGTTTATTAGCTGATAGTACCGCTTATCAACAAGGAGCCTCTGGTGCAACAGCTTAGAATTATCCTAAGTACCTTTTTTCTTTTTCTTTGTTGGCTATTTGCCCGTGGCTTTTATCGTTTACACAAACAAAGCCCTGCGCCTCTAGGCGATTTACCTTGGCAAGATATTCGGGTGATTGCGCTTTTAAATCACACCAGCTTGTATGAGTGGCTGTTTATATCAGCGCTGCCTTTGCGCCTACTGCCGCATATCGCCGCCCATGCAGTGATCCCTATCGCTGACATTACCACTAAACGCCCCATCATTGGCGCGTTTTTTAAGTTATTGACCCGCCGGGTGATTCCGATTAGTCGCAAAGCCGATCACACGTGGCAACAGGTTATCGCTAATATTGATGATAAAAACAGCCTAATTTTAATTTTGCCCGAAGGGCGGATGATGCGTGAGAACAAGCTGGATAAACACGGTAAAGCGATGACGGTCAGAGGTGGGATTGCCGATATTTTAAGTAATGTCAACGAAGGGCAGTTATTGTTGGCTTATAGTGGCGGTTTACACCACGTACAAATCCCTGGGCAACGTTTTCCACGTTTGTTTAAATCTTTGCATTTAAGTATCGAATTGGAAAATATTCCTAAGTACAAGGAAAAATTAGAGCAAACAGGTCCTAATTTCAAAAAAGCTTTGCAACAAGACCTCAATCAGCGCCGGGATCTAGAAGTAGAAAAAATGGAGAAATTGGCAAAAAAATCTTGACCTGTGTGGAAAAAAACTTGACAAAGATCAAGGAAAATAGGATAACACTGAGCATATAACAAAAATTACACATATGGTCATTTTTAGGCTCGAACATAGGCAAGACGACACACTTCCATAGGGCCTTTATTTAGTCAACACTAATATTATATAGAGAGGAGAAAATATCATGGTTGATTTTGAGGCATTAAACCAAGAAAACCACGAAATTGCAGAATATTCACGGGTTTTGTCTTATCTAATTGAAAACCGTTTAATTTGTGATACTGATATCACTTGTAGTTTGTTTTTTGACTACATTGGTAAGGTAAATCAACATTTAGATAGCAGCGGTCGTCAATTTTATATGCACCTTTTGAATGATGATGATCAACAAACGGTGAATATGGCAACCAATTTCATGAATGGCTCGAAAGAAATTAAGCGAGTTCTGAAGCAGTACATGAATGAATGGTGCCGTACCAAAAAGCAAAGTTTCAAAATCAAAGATCATGAGCGTTTTATTAGCGAAACTAATGAATTTTTTGATATTGTCTTGAACCGCATCCAAGATGAGCAAGAAAAGATTTATCCTTTATTGCGTCGCATTTTGGCTGAAGAAGCTTAAGCTCAAAACAGTTGGAACCTTGAAGACAAGTTGAATATCCTAGTTCAACTTGTCTTGCGACTAATCCACGGATTTAACTTCGCTGACTTGGATAATGTGCTGTTTGTTGAGGATATGAGTATTTTGATCATCATCCACCAATACAATAAAAGTTTTTTTCGGGTTATTAAGAAAATCCGATAGACGCGCATCTCTAGCAACCACAAAGCAGCCTCTGAGTATTGTGCCCCCGGCTATATCGACTTTGACTGGAATTTTTTTCCAAGCACTGACTGAACCTACCATCGCTTTTACTCCCGTCTGATTGACAAAACTCGTTATTGCTTGATGTTACACAAAGGCTTCTTTTTGGCTTTTTGAGGCAAAAAATAATCAGTGCGTCACATCCGTTATTGATTTGATGATTACCCACACGGTGCTTTTCAATAGCACCGCACAGATAAGCACGCATTAGGCTTCAGCGCGTGCCTGCATAAAATCAATCGCTTTCTGCATTCTATGCAAACAGCGTTCCTTGCCAATTAAGGCAACGGTGGCATCAATACTGGGTGATGCACCAGCACCCGTGACCGCCACCCGTAAAGGCTGGGCAATTTTACCCAGTTTTAATTCAAACTCAGCTAATACGGCTTCAATCGCTGTGTGAATCACCTCGGCATTCCAATCATCCAAGGCTTCTAAAGCGCTATGTAAGGCTTTAAAAGGTGGCAAAGCCACCGGGCGCAGGTTTTTCTTGGCTGCATTGGCATCAAATCCATCAAAATCTTGATAAAAATAATGACTGATTTCCGCTAAATCTTTGAGGTTTTTTGCCCTTTCTTGCTGTAAGGCAATGACCTCGGTGGGGCTTGGCCCTTGGCTTAAATCAATACCGAGTGCTTGGCAGTGGCTTTCAAACACAGGCAATAACTCCGCTGGTGTGGTAGCCTTAATATAGTGCTGGTTGAGCCAATCGAGTTTATCCGGGTCAAAAGTGGCGGCAGCTTTATTTGCGCCAGCTAAGCTAAACTCATCGATCATTTCCTCCAAAGAGAAAATCTCTTTATCGCCGTGAGACCAACCTAAACGCAATAAATAATTCAGCAGCGCATGGGGCAAATAGCCTGCATCCCGGTATTGCAACACACTGACCGCACCGTGGCGTTTGGATAAGCGCTGCCCATCTGCACCCAAAATCATCGGTACATGGGCGTAAACGGGAATCTCAGCGCCGAGGGCTTTGAGAATATTGATTTGTCTTGGGGTATTGTTAATATGATCATCACCGCGAATAACGTGATTAATGCCCATATCCCAGTCATCAACCACCACGGTTAAATTATAGGTGGGTGTGCCATCACCACGGGCGATAATTAAATCATCTAATTCGCCATTGCTGATTTCAATTTTACCCTTGACTTGATCATCAATCACCACCGAACCGCTATCAGGGTTACGAAAACGAATCACATACTGATCGCCTGCCTCAGGTTTGAGACCCGCATCACGACAGCAACCGTCATAACGGGGTTTTTGTTTTGCCGCCATTTGCTCTTCACGTAAGTTCGTTAAACGCTCTTTGGAGCAACGGCAATAATAAGCGTCGCCTTGATCCAGCAATTGTTGAATCACTTCTTTGTAACGATCAAAGCGCTGGGTCTGATAAAAAGGCCCTTCATCCGCATCCAAGCCCAGCCAAGCCATGCCTTGTAAAATGGCATCGACCGAGGCTTGGGTTGAGCGCTCGCGGTCGGTGTCTTCAATCCTTAAGATGAATTCACCGCCATGATGGCGCGCGTATAACCAAGAAAATAAAGCGGTGCGAACGCCGCCTATGTGTAAATAGCCAGTAGGACTGGGAGCAAATCGGGTGCGTATTTTTGTCATTGTCACATCATTCAAATATAATCGGCGTATTGTAAGAAGCTTATTACAAATAAACAAGCCTAAATGGCACGAGAAAAAATAGTATAAATTAGGGAGAGACGCGCTTTAGCGCGTAGGATTATATGAACCAAAAGCATAGCAGCAATACTGTCTGGCATCATGCAACTGTCACTCGCGTTCGTAGAGAGCGCTTAAATCATCATCAAAGTGCCGTGCTTTGGTTTACCGGTTTATCTGGGTCGGGCAAATCAACCCTGGCTCACGCCTTAGAAGAATATTTACACCAACAACAATGCCGTACCTTTGTCTTGGATGGTGATAATGTCCGTCATGGTCTCTGTGCCGATTTAGGCTTTTCCATCGAAGATCGCAGTGAAAATATGCGTCGCTTAGGTGAGCTGGGTAAATTATTTGTTGAAAGTGGCAACATCACCTTAACCGCTTTCATTTCGCCGCTAAAAGCGGATCGCGCCCAAGCCCGGCAATTGATTGGTGAGCGCGATTTTATTGAAATTTTTTGTGATTGCAGTTTAAATACTTGTGAAAAACGTGATGTTAAAGGTTTATACAAGAAAGCCCGTGCCGGTGAAATTAAGCAATTTACTGGGATTTCTTCCCCTTACGAACAACCCGACAATCCCGATATTTTGATTGATACCGATAAACAAAGTTTAGAAGAATCCGTACGAATCATTGCTAAGTATTTAAACCAACGCGGTATTTGCCAATTAGATTTAACTCAAACTGTAGACTAATACAGCGTATTTTAGTGCTGGGGACGAGGCAAAATTAAATTTAACTTGCAGCTTATGAACGATACAATGCCAATATCATTTCAATTTAAGCTTGAAAAGCCATTAAATTGATGGGGTAAAGTTAAGCATTTAGCTGCAAAATAACCGCAATTTTAGTGCTTCGTCTGAATGAAGCACTATTTAACTGATGTTACGCACTAATCTGGTTTTTATCACAATAGTGTGATTTTCCACCTGCCTAGTGAAGCTTAGCCGTGCAGCAATGGCGGTTTTTTCTGCCCTTAAAGCAGAAAAAGAAGCCTTTGCGTAACATCAGTATTTAATTCAACCAAGTCAATCACATGCTCTAAGTGCCATGAGTTTATTAATGGATGCCTTGAATAAGGCAGAACACAATACAACTGACCCAAGTCTTACTGAAGAAGAAGGTTCCCTTGCGGCAACAGAAAACGCCATTAATCAAAAAAATAATGATTCGCAAACCTTAGAAGACACCCCTGTTACCCCCGATGTAACAAACACGACCGCACACGATAGCCCATCTTATGAATGGAGTGAAGAATTAAGCGATTTACCTAATATCGACGATAAACCCGATAAAAGTGCTATTGATTTCCCACCTGTGCCGAAAATACCAGAAATTGATGAAATTTTAGCCATTGTCAGTGATGAAAAGGAACAAACGCCGACAACAAAACATGCCGCTTTAGCCCTGAAAGAGCCATTACACAACGAAGAAAAACCAGCCCCTTTAGACTTACAACTTGAAACTGAGCCAGAGCCAGCCCCCCCCCCTCCCCCAATAAAGGATAAAGCCACTAAACCTGCGCCTTCAGCCAGCACATCCGTCCCTGTGTCTGAGACCTGTATTATTCCCGCGCCTAATTTACCTGATATTGAAGATACACTGGCTGCTATTGAAGCCAAAAACCAACGCGAAGATATTAATCCGCTGTTGGTTCATAATCCATTACAAACAAAAAACAATCATTTACCCCTGTATATCACCTTGCTGGTTTTATCACTGATTTCCCTATTAGCGGGTTATTATGTTTACATAGAATTACAACGTTTAGAAAATAGTCATTTTAGTATAACGACACAAACACAAGTCGCGACTGAAGAGTTACAAATGCGTTTACGTGGGAGACAAAATGCGCAAGAGAGCATTGAAACAATCGTCCCGCCCCCTGTGAGTGACGAAAGTACACAAATTACCCCAGTACCGCCTTTACCTGAAACTTTATTAAAACCCGAGGTCGAACCTATCCCCACAGTGACAACTGCCGCCAATCCTAGCAGCAGCGAAACAGAAAAAAACACTGCCACAGAAACGCTCACCACAGTGAATACCCCAGAAACGGCGATAGAGACTAAGGAGCCGAATTTATTAGCGCGTGTGATTGCCCGTTTTAAAAAAGATGAACCGGATACCTCCCCGCTAACGTCTGAGGTACAACAGCAGCACGAAGATAAAGCCGATGTTTTATCTAGTAATGTGCCGCAGGTGACAGTACATAGTGCAGAAGAAGACTTATTGCAGCAAAAAACCAACCGTTTGCTTAAGCTGGCATATCAAGCCTATATTAATCGTGACGATGCCAGCGCCGCACTTTATTACCGCGATGTATTGGAGTTAAATCCGGGTAATTATGATGCCCTGCTAGGGATTGCCACCGTGAGCATTCGTCTGGGTAAAATGTCGCAAGCTGAGCAATATTATCAAATCTTACTCAACACCTATCCTGAAGATATGTATGCTGAAGTCGGGCTGATTATGCTCAGCGATCAAAGTGACTCAGAAAAACAATGGCAACAACAAGTGGTGAAGATTAAGAAAAAAATTAAATATAACACCACCTCCTCGAACCTTCATGCCTTGCTTGGGCATTTATATATGCAGCGCCAACACTGGGACATGGCCAAAGATGCCTATTTTGAAGCTTATCGTTATGCCGACCAGAACCCCAACTATGCCTTTGATTTAGCCGTCAGCTTAGAAAAACTCGATCAAAGTGATGCCGCCTTACGCTACTATAAAATCGCTAGAGGTCTTGCCGTTGATGGTCAAGAAGTCAGCTTTTCCCTCGCGACGGTTGAAAACCGGATTCAATTATTAAAACACCAAAGCCCATGAGCGATAATAAAGCCCGTTTAGGTGATGCTCTCTGTGAAGCGGGTATTATCAGCGCTGATCAATTACGTATAGCCCTTACCGAACAAAAAAGAACTGATAATAAACTCGGCAGCATTTTAGTGACTTTAGGGTTTATTTCAGAAAAAGTGCTGCGAGACTTTATCAGTAATACTGAACAGCAAGAAAGCATTGACCTAGCTCACCTCGTTGCCGACCCGGAAGCACTTGCCAAAGTCCCGCAAACCCTAGCCCGCGCTCAACATTTATTGCCCATTAGCTTTAATACACAAAAACAAGAATTAAAAGTGGCGATGAGCAACGTCTTTGATGTGATTGCTATCGATAAACTCAATGCCAGCTTGGGGGATCAAATCAAAATCACCCCTTTGCTCGCAGGTGAGCGCGATATTATGCAAGCCTTGGACACCGCTTATGGTTTTGATTTATCTATCGACGGAATTTTGCACGAATTAGAAACGGGCGAAATTGACGCGCAAATGGCAGCTAGCCAGCAAGAATACAGCCAGCCTCTGGTACGGCTAGTAAATGCCTTGCTTGCTGATGCCGTCAAACGTGGTGCCTCAGATATTCACTTTGAACCAGAAGCGACTTTTTTACGCATTCGTTATCGGATTGATGGCGTGTTGCAACAAGTGCGCAGTTTACATAAAAACTATTGGTCAGCGATTGTGGTGCGCATCAAAGTCATGGCCGGGCTGAATATTGCCGAAACCCGCATTCCTCAAGATGGGCGTATCTCGATGGTATTTTCAGGACAAGCGGTGGATTTTCGGGTATCGAGTTTGCCCACTATCCACGGTGAAAACATTGTCTTGCGGATTTTAGACAGAGAAAAAGGCATTTTGACCATGCAGCAATTGGGCTTGCCAGACGATAGCCTGCAATTATTGCAACTGATGATGGCACGCCCTGAGGGAATTATTTTACTCACCGGTCCCACAGGCAGCGGCAAAACCACGACGCTATATTCTTTGCTCAATCATCTCAATCAAGAAAGCGTCAACATTATGACCCTAGAAGATCCGGTCGAATACCAGCAAATGATGCTACGGCAAACGGCAGTCAACGAGAGCGTCAAACTGGATTTTAGCACCGGGATTCGGGCGCTGTTACGTCAAGATCCCGATATTTTGCTCATCGGTGAAATTCGTGACGAGGATACCGCTGAAATGGCGTTTAGAGCAGCGATGACCGGACACCAAGTGTACTCAACTTTGCACACCAATTCTGCCATCAGCGCCATTACCCGATTATTGGACATTGGCGTATTGCCCGATATTCTGGCTGATAATATTATTGGGATTGTCGGACAACGTCTGCTGCGTAAACTGTGCCCACATTGCAAACAAGCCTATAGCCCGACCCAATTAGAAAGACATTTACTTAAACTGGATACCGATGAATCCTTACAACTTTACAGCGCCCAAGGCTGCGATCGGTGTTATCAAGGTTATAAGGGTCGTTTAGCGCTATTAGAAATTTTACGCATTGATGATATCCTGCGCGGGATGATTGCTGCGCGTTGCAATATCCATGAATTGCGCCACAAAGCCCAAGATAATGGTTTTTTTGCCCTAGCTGATGATGGCATACGCCGGGTACGCGAAGGCATTACCAGTTTAGATGAACTGACACGGGTAGTCGATTTAACCCATCACTTACATTGAGAGAGGAAGATTAAAAATGAGCATAATTTTGAAGCGGTGTCCTCCAACCACACAACATTATCAACATCTCAGCCGAGTATTCTGCTTATTATATGGAAGTTTGATAGGACTTATTTTCAGTTTTAATGTTGCCCACGCTGCAAATACGATTTATGCGGCAACGAGTAACGGTTTATCAATTTCGAATAATGATGGGATGACTTTTAGCAACAAGACGATTACCGAGGGGCTAGGGGATAACCGAATAACGGGTGTTTCAGTTCATGGCGACACTGTGTATGCAGCAACCTATGAGGGCTTATCGGTTTCTATCGATGGGGGGCTAAGTTTCAGCAATAAGACCACAGTTGATGGCTTAGGAAACAATTTTGTATGGGGTGTTGCCAATAACGACAACACCGTGTACGCCGCAACTCAGGGAGGCTTATCGATTTCCACTGATGGCGGAGCGGTGTTTAACAATAAAACCACGGCTGATGGTTTGGGAGATAATGAGGTGTTTGCTGTCACGGTTCAGGGTGAGACTGTGTATGCGGCGACCGGTGGCGGTTTATCGATTTCCAGCGATGGTGGCACGAGCTTCAGTAATAAAACCACTGCTGATGGCTTAGGAAATAACCAAGTAATCGATATTGAAATCAATGACAGCATTGTATATGCAGCAACACTTGACGGTTTATCAATATCCACTGACAAGGGAAATACTTTCACTAATAAAACCACTGCCGATGGCTTGGGGGATAATACGGTCGGTGATGTTGCGGTTAATGGGAATATTGTATATGCAGCAACCCTAAACGGCTTATCAATATCCACTGATGGCGGCACAACTTTTATTAATAAAACCACGGCTGATGGCTTAGGAGATAATTTTGTCAACGGTGTTGTGTTTAACAACAGCAACGTGTACGTCGCCACTGCTAATGGTTTATCGGTTTCCACTGACAGTGGCGCAAGCTTTAGCAATAAGACCGAAGCAGATGGCTTAGGGTATTACTTTGTACGCGATGTCACCATACTTGTCTTTGAGCCAGATCCTGAACCTATTGCCGAGCCAAAATCTATGTATGATACGGTTTATGTTGCCTCTTTTGATGGTTTATCCATTTCCGAAGATGGCGGCAAGAGCTTTATCAACAAAAGTGTCACTGATGGCTTGGGAGATAATGAAGTGCGCGGAGGTGTTGCAGTCAATGGTGACATGACCTATGTAGGAACCCGCAGTGGCTTATCCGTGTCTACCAATAAGGGCGAGAGTTTCAGTAACAAAACCACGGTCAATGGTTTGGGAGATGACTATATACTCGGTGTCACAGTCAATGATGGCACAGTGTATGTCGCCACTGCTGGCGGCTTATCTATTTCCACTGATGCTGGCGAGAGTTTCAGCAATAAAACCACTGAAGACGGTTTGGGGGATAATCAGATTGCTCAGGTTGTGGTCAATGGCAATACCGTGTACGCAGCGACTAAGGGCGGCTTATCTATTTCCACCAATGGGGGGATGAATTTTAGCAATAAGACCACGGCTGATGGCTTGGGAGATAATTTTGTCACCAGTGTCGGGGTCAATGGTAATACAGTGTATGCGGCGACCAACCGTGGTTTGTCGATTTCCACCGATGGGGGTGCAACATTTAGCAATAAGACTGCTGCCGGTGATTTGAAACTCTCTACTGTAAGCGATGTAGCGGTCAATGGTGACACCGTATATGCCATCTTCTCTAGTATTGGCGGCTTATCTATTTCCACTGATGGGGGGGTAAATTTTAGTCATAAGACCAAGGCAGATGGCTTGGGCAGCAATAGAATGTACGCCGTCACGGTTAACGGTAGCAAGATATATGCGGCAACTATTGACGGTTTATCAATTTCTACCGATAGCGGCATGACTTTTATTAATAAGACGACCGCTGATGGTTTGAGTAGTAATAAGCTACGCAATGTCACTATAATCCCTGGCGCAGAACCAGATCAGACTCCTGAGCCAGAACTAATTCCTGAAGATGTTGATGCTATCACGACAAACTTACAATTGTCTCACGAGCAACTACAATTATTCAAAGGTGAAAGTGCTGAAATATCGGTTAGTGGCGCACAAGATACGCTTCAATTTGAGGGGGGATTTAAGGAAAATATTAATCTTTACTACGACAGTGAAAACAGCGTGATTCACATGATGGCAAATAATGCTTGGGATGGCGTTATCAACATTTCAGATGGTATTAGCCCAGCTGTCAGCTTAGACATCTTCGTTGGTAATGCCCAAGTCCTAAATTCCAGTGATAACGGTATCTTACCTAAAACAATTTTCTCCAATAACATCACTGCTAACGGTCGAGTACTATCGCTTGGTACTACGGTAACAATACAAGATATGCTGAACTTAAGTATCTCCGTAACGCCTGATTCAAATCATGTGGATCAAGCAGCTAACTTAGTTTTATTAGGGGTAATTATTGATCCAAATGGTGGACAAATGCGCTGGTTGCGACAAAATGGTTTAGATTGGGTCTTGTGGGGAGGAAATACACCTTTCGTTTATGATCAACATATAGATAAGCTACCTGAAACAATCGAGATACCCATATATGTTGGCGCAGTGCCACTTCAAGCGACATATCTCTTTTTCCTTGGCTATCAATTACAAGATGGCACTTTAATCTATAATGCTGACCCGTTATCTTTTAGGGTTGAATGAATCATTCCAATTACAGTAGACGCTGCGTTTTAAAAACGCAGCTTTAGCGACACCTGAGAGAAAACACAGATTCACCTTCATGTTTGGTGTAAATAACTGATGTTACGCACTAAGCTTGTTTTTGACACAATCAAGGTGCTTTTCCACCTGCCTAATCAAACCTAGCTGTGGAGCAATGGCGGTTTTTTGGCTTAGAGGACCAAAAAGAAGTCTTTGCGTAACACCGGTAAACAATACCGAAATGGGTACTAGTTGTGAGGTATAAGTGATTTTCCAAGTGTTAGCGAAGAATGATGCCTACATCGAATCATCATGATGAGCATTGAGAAGTTTTTGCCACAACTTAACCGATTGTGAGACAATGCGCATCTATTTACGCTATCGAAACCAGATAGGACAGATCGTTTTGAAAGAAAATACTTTAGATATTTTAATGCACTTGTTTGAAAATTACATGGATGATGAGCAATTAGCTATCCAAGACCAAAGCAGCATTAAAACTGATTTACATGAGGCGGGTTTTTCCACCACAGGGATTCAAAAAGCCCTTGATTGGCTTGCCGACTTGGCGAATGACCAAGCTAAATTAACCCAAGCACCTAACAGCGAAAACCCATCGATTCGGGTTTATAGTGCCTATGAAAACCAACGCCTCGATGGCCAGTGCCAAGGCTTTTTAATCTTTTTAGAAAACTTAGGTGTATTAAACGCCGCCACCCGCGAGCTGGTGATTACCCGCAGTTTTGCCCTCGAAGAGGATGAAGTCAGCCTTGAGCAACTCAAATGGGTAACGCTGATGGTGCTATTCAACCAACCGGGGCAAGAAGCCAATTTCACATGGATGGAAGACTTGGTTTACGAGACCGATAATTCAACCATCCACTAAGCTCAGATAGAGCAACCGCCCTCGGTTGCTCTGCGTCTAAGCTTCAGGCGCATCCATCTTCTCAAACATCTCATCATACAAATCCCACGCACTTTGCGCCTCTTGCTGGCTCATTTTCTGAATCGCATAGCCGACATGAATCATCACATGATCACCGACCGCCAATTCTTGGTCTTGGAGCATAAACAAACTTACTGTGCGCTCAACGCCTTTGGCTTCACAACGGGCGTTATAGCCGTCGATTTCAATAATCTGCATGGGAATGCCTAAACACATTGTCATCTCCTAATTCTATGGGTGTATAATAACATTAGTCCCATAAGGTTTATATGGAACAGCAATAAAAGCCGATTAATACAACCAAGAGGTTTTGATGAAAACATTGATTTTGGGGATTGGTAATACCTTGTTGTCCGACGAGGGCATTGGTATCCATGTATTAAATGCTTTACAAAAAGCGCCGCCACAGCCTGCGGGTATCACTTATATGGATGGTGGCACGCTGAGCTTTACCCTCGCCGATGCCATCGAAGACTGTGATCACTTGGTGGTGGTCGATGCCTCTGAACTCAAGGCAAGCGCGGGCACGGTCAAAGTGTTTACCAATGAAGCGATGGATAGCTTTGTCACCTCCGGCAACAAAAAAAGCGTGCATGAAGTCGGCTTGGCCGATGTTTTATCTATCGCCCTACTCAACGACAGCTTGCCGAAAAAACGCGCCTTGGTCGGCATTCAACCGCAAAAACTCGATTGGGGTGAGCAGCCGACCCCAGCGGTCGAAACTGCGATTCCCACAGCCTGCCTTGCGGTCAAAGATTTATTGGAGACATGGGCATGAGTGAGACTTTAGCCGATATTGCCATCAGCAGTCCAGAGGTAGAAACGGGGATGGCAGATGCCATTTTGATGGAATTAGCCGATTTTCTCGAGACCTTTGCCAAAGAGCAAACCCCGCACAGCATCGACCTCCACAGCCTGCCGATGAACGATGCCGACCGCGCCGCACTCAAGCAAGCACTAGGGCAAGGCGAGGTCAATATCACCCTACAAAGCATGGGCGAGAGTCAAATTTACGAAACCGCCTACGCAGGCATCTGGTGGCTGAGCCATTTTGATACTGAAGGGCGTTTACTGACCGAATTAATTGAAATTTGTAGCGTGCCTGCCATTCTTATTCCGCATCAAGAGGACATAAGTCGGGCAGCCGTCACACTCAAAACCGTAGCAACAAGGAGATCAGCGGATGACTAAAAAGACGCATAGATTAAGCGATGAGCTACAAAAACACGGCATATCGCGCCGGAGTTTTTTGAAATTTTGTACCGCGATGGCATCGGCAATGGCACTGCCGCCGATGGCAGCCAATGTCATGGCTGAAACGCTGGAAAAAGTCCAACGCCAATCGGTGATTTGGCTCTCTTTCCAAGAATGCACTGGCTGCACCGAGTCGCTGACCCGCTCACACAAACCCAGCATCGAAAGCCTGATTTTTGATTTTATCTCGCTGGACTATCACCACACGCTGCAAGCAGCATCGGGTGATGCGGCGGAGCTGGCGCGTGAGCAAGCCATGCACGCCCACAAAGGCAAATATATTTTAATCGTTGATGGCTCGATTCCAACCAAAGACGACGGGGTTTATTCTACCATCGCTGGGATGACCAACCTCGACATGCTCAAAGAAGTCGCCAAAGATGCCGCCGCGATTGTCTCTATCGGCACTTGCGCCGCTTACGGTGGGCTGCCCAAAGCCGCACCCAACCCGACTGGCGCGCAATCGGTCTCGGAAATTATCAAAGACAAACCGATTATTAATATCCCTGGTTGCCCACCGATTCCGGTGGTGATGACGGGCGTACTCGCCCATGTGCTGACGCTCGGCATTCCCGAACTGGACTCACATGGTCGCCCCGTGGCGTTTTATGGCGACAGCATCCACGACCGCTGCTATCGTCGTCCGTTTTATGACCAAGGCTTGTTTGCCAAAAGTTTTGATGATGACGGCGCGCGCAAAGGCTGGTGCTTATACGAAGTCGGCTGCAAAGGCCCTGTGACCCACAATGCTTGCGCAACCCTGAAATGGAACAACGGCACCTCGTTCCCAATTCAATCCGGTCATGGCTGTATTGGTTGCTCCGAGCCAGACTTCTGGGACGCAGGCGGTTTTTATAAAGCCCTGTCTACCAGTAATGCCGAACCCGGTCACTGGGCAGGCGTTGCCTTGGGCGCAGGGGCAGTCGTTGGTGCAGCTGCTGCCTTGGCGAACCGACACAGCCACAAGCAAGCCGAAAGCGATAAAACGGAAATCACTTTGGATGATATGAAGGAGTCAGACGCATGAACGAAGTCGAGTTATTGAACTGGGCGCGTGGCCCGGGGCTGGTCGGAGCCAGTTTTATCATGGTGTTTGGCATTATCCTGCGCCTGTTTGAAATCTTCTCGCTCGGCAAAGCCAAAGAATACGCCGAAGTGCGTAGCAGCGGCGCGATGGGCGGGATAAAAACCATTATCCAGCGCTCAATTCCTGAGCCGCGTTACTGGCGCTATATTGGCGCAGCCTACCTTTTCCACGTCGGGCTGTTTGTGGTGATTTTCTTCTTTATGCCCCACATTCTGATGTTTGAATCGGTGCTGGGCTTTTCTTGGCCAGCCTTGCCTAATTTTATCATCGACATTTTTAGCGTTCTAACCATCGGCGGCATGATTTACACCCTGATGTCACGCTTTACCAATCCCTCACGGCGCATCATGACCGTGTTTTCTGATTATCTGGTCTGGGCGGTGACGTTCTTACCCGTGATCACAGGCTATATGACTTTTCACCGTTTCGTCGGCGATTATACCTGCATGTTAGCGATTCATATTCTTAGCGTTGAACTTTTGATGATTGTGTTGCCCTTTAGCAAACTGAGCCATTCTTTCAGTTTTGCGATTTCGCGTTGGTACACTGGGTCAGCTTTTGGTAAGCGGGGGACTTTATAATGACGACTTCACTAGAACAAGGCATTAACACCCTTAAAGCCGCGATTGATGCGCCCACCGCTTCTTATTTCTCTAGCTGTGTGCATTGCGGCATTTGCGCCTATGCCTGTATTTTTTACACCGAAACCGGCGAAGCCAAATACACGCCGATGAACCGCCTAGAGCCAATGAAACGCTTGTGGGAACAAGAATACACCGTGCTCGGCAGACTGAAAAAACTTATCGGACTCAGCAAAGCCATTACCCAAGCAGACATGGAAGCGGCGGTCGAACTCAATTTCGAGAGCTGCACTACCTGTGGACGTTGCTCGATGATTTGTCCCGTCGGCAATGACATCGTTTACATGATTAAAAAAATGCGTGGCGCGTTGACGGCGGCAGGCTTAGCCCCGCCCGAACTCAAAGGCGCAGCGGTACGCGCGATTGAAAAAGGCAGCGTCATGGGCTTTCCGATGGAAACCCTCGCCGCCCAAGTGCGAGCAGCGGAAAAAGAAACCGGGATTAAAATCAATATTGATGAACCCAATGTCGATTATATGCTGCTGCTGTCCTCAGCCGAGGTGGTGCAATTTGATGAAATCATTGGCTCGCTGGCAAAAATCTTCAAACAAGCGGGCGTGACTTGGACATTTAGCTCCAAAGCCCACGAAGCCGCCAACCCCGGGATGCACATGGGCGCGAAAGACATCGAAGCCCAGCAAATCGAGCAAATGGTCGCCGCCGCTGAAGAGCTAAAGGTTAAAAACGTCATCAGCCCCGAATGTGGTCACGCCTACATGGCGATTCGCTGGGACGGGCCAAACGTCATCGGTCGCCCCTATCCGTTCAAAGTCTTCCATATTATCGAAGTCTTAGACCAACTGCGCGAACAAGGCAAACTCAAAACCAATGCCTGCTGCACCGAAGAGCCAATCACCTTCCACGACCCTTGCCAAGCGGCGCGCCGTGGCGGTGTCAATCAGCCGCAACGTAACTTGCTCAACATGATGAGCAGTAACTTTGTGGAAATGAAACAACATTCGGCTTGTAACTGGTGCTGTGGTGGTGGCGGCGGTGTCGGCTCGCTAGAGAAAACCGAAGAGCTGCGCAAACGCATTTTCCACCGCAAAAAACGCCAAATCGACGAATTGGGGGTTAATACCGTGGTGACCATGTGCGCGACCTGTCGCAACACCCTTGAAGAAGGCTTAGAGAACAACAGCATGGACGTGAATGTCATCGGCTTAACCGAAGCGGTAGCCAACCACTTACTCAAGGAGAATGAATCATGAGCAATCGGATTGTGGTTGACCCGATCACCCGTATTGAAGGACACCTGCGTATCGAAGTCGATACCGACGAGGGCGGCAACATCACCGGCGCATCCAGCGCGGGCACGATGGTGCGCGGGATTGAAACCATCCTCAAAGGCCGTGATCCGCGTGATGCGTGGGCATACGCGCAGCGGATTTGCGGGGTTTGTACCCTTGTACACGGCATCGCCTCGGTGCGTTCGGTCGAAAACGCCCTGCAATACAGCATCCCAGCCAATGCGCAGCTAATTCGTAACCTGATGATTGCGGCGCAATATGTCCACGACCATGTGATGCACTTTTATCACCTCCACGCCCTCGATTGGGTCGATGTGGTCTCAGCGCTGAATGCCGACCCCAAAGCCACCTCCGAGCTGGCACAATCCCTGTCGGGCTGGCCAAAATCCTCCCCCGGTTACTTTGCCGATACACAAAAGAAAATTAAAAACTTTGTCGAATCTGGGCAACTAGGGATTTTCACCAACGGCTATTGGGGACATCCGGCGTATAAATTACCGCCAGAAGCTAACCTCATGGCAGTGGCGCATTACCTCGAAGCCCTGTCATGGCAGCGCGACGTGGTACAAATTCACACCATTTTTGGCGGTAAAAACCCACATCCGAACTTCTTGGTCGGCGGTGCGCCCTCGCCTATCAGTGCCACCGCCGATGCCTCGGCAGGCACAGCGCTGAACATGGTCACACTGATGCAAATCCGCGACATCATCAACAAAATGATGACCTTTGTTGACCAAGTCTACATCCCCGACACCCTAGCGATTGCAGGCTTTTACAAAGACTGGTTCAAACGCGGCTCCGGCGTGCGTAACTTCATGACCTTCGGCGACATGCCCGAAAAAGGCATGGACGACCCCAGCAGCTACTTTATCCCTGGCGGCGCAATTTTGGATCGGGATTTAACCAAAATCCACCCGATTGACCTCAACGACCCCGAGCAAATCAAAGAGTTTATTTCTCACTCTTATTACGATTACAGCGTCGGCAAAGATGCAGGTTTGCACCCCTATGACGGCGAGACCAATCTCAACTACTCAGGGCCAAAACCGCCGTATGATTTCCTCGATGTCGAAAACAGCTACTCATGGCTCAAATCGCCGCGCTGGAAAGGGCAACCGATGGAAGTCGGGCCACTGGCGCGCGTCTTGACCCTCTATGCCACCGGACACGAACCCACCGTAGAGTTAGCGACCAAAGTCCTAACCCAGTTAGACGTGCCGATTGATGCCCTGTTCTCAACCCTAGGGCGCACCGCCGCACGGACTTTAGAGACCAAACTCATCGGCGACCAAATGCACACATGGCTGGATAATTTGATTATCAACATCAAAGCTGGAGACCTGTCAGTACACAATGACAAACTCTGGGATCCTTGCACTTGGCCAAAAGAAGCCCGAGGCGTGGGCTTTATGGAAGCCCCCCGGGGTGCGCTAGCGCATTGGATTGTGATTAAAGATGAGAAAATCGACAATTATCAAGCCGTCGTGCCCTCGACATGGAACGCAGGGCCGCGCGACTCAGAAGGACAAGACGGGCCTTATGAAGCGGCGCTGACCGACAATCACCAACTCCACGATCCCAAGCAACCGATTGAGATTTTGCGCACCATCCACAGCTACGACCCCTGTATCGCCTGCGCGGTGCATGTCTCTGACCCCGATGGGGAAGAATTGGTTAAGGTTAAGGTGAGGTAAGAAACCCCAACGGGGTGACATTTCTACAGCCTAGGGCAACGCCCTAGGTAGAGGATAAATAAAAATTTAAGCCCTGAAAGGGCGGCTATAACGCCCCTTCAGGGCTAATTCCTCGTCGTACATTATCCCTAGGGCGTTGCCCTAGGCTTTATAAATTCCGCCCTTTCAGGGCTTATAAAGGATAGTTATCATGAAACAAAAATTGTTAGCTTTAAGCCTAGGCTTATTACCCCTGAGCGCTCAAGCCCACCTAGCCCACGATATGCACATTCATCCTGAATGGATGGGTTTAGCTGCGTTGGTCGTAGTCGGCTTGTTGGTTTGGTGGAAGACTAAATCGTAACACCATAAATGAAATCGGGACTTTAGTCCCGTTCAAGCTCAGCTAAAGCCACGATTTCTCCCCTATCAAAAAAAGGCAATAACATGGACGACAAACTACAACTTGCCGACATGCTGATCGCGCTACGTAGCGAATTGCAAACAGCGCAAAACCAAGCCAAAGACCAAGACCAAGACCTAAAATTTTTACTCGAAGATATCGAAGTAGAAGTTCAATTCACCACCAGTAAAAAAGACACAACAAAAGGCGGCATTAAATTTTGGGTGGTTAATGCTGAAGCTGGGGATGAGACTGCCTCGCAAACGGTGCATAAGGTGAAGCTGAAAATGAAGCCTGAAACGGCGGATGGCGGTGATGTGAAAGTTACTAGCAAAGCTAAAAGACCTGAATAATAGCAATCTTGGAGTCGCGGCTTTAGCCGCGCTTAAGCAAATACTCTGAGGGTTGTTATAAATATGAACAAAAATCTACTGGTAGAAATTTTTGTTGATGTCGGTGAGACAGAGGGCTATATCTCCACAGGCTATCCGGTGGCAAACAACCGCGTAATTACGGCTTACCATGCGTTATATCCCGATGGCAAACAAGCCTTAAGTATTGAATTGCGCTGGCATCATCAAAAAGGCGAAAAACGGGCTTGGCAAACGCTGAAACTGACCGATATTGTCTGGGAAGATGAAACGCTCGATGTTGCCCTATTGCGTTGTCAATCCCCAGTCAAAGAGCGTGCGCCTTTATCTGCTAAAAAACCTACCACCAATGAATGTTGGGAAAGCGAAGGCTTTGCCGAAGCTGGACAACGTGACGAACACCGAGAAGCAGTCGCCTTAAAAGGCAAAACCTATAAAGCCGCAGAAACACAAGATTGGTTTGAACTTGGCGTTGATGACCCAGTCAAAGGCGCTAAACTCTGGCAAGGTGCATCCGGCAGTCCAATATTCGTCGATGATACTATCATCGGTATCATTATTTCTTATCAAAAACCCTTTGACGGTAATCGTTTTAAAGCCACACCAACTTGGAAACTGCTAGAAATTGCAGAATTTAAGCAAAAACTCGGAGAAGATATTGATGAAGAACAAGAACGCGAACAAAGGCGAGCGTGGGCGCAGGAAGAAATCACCCTATTACTAGAAGTACAAGATGAAAATTCCCGACTTTTAAAACAATTAAGAGATCTCTTAGATATAGGCAAGGAACTGGATACCGAACCAGAACGTATCAGTGAAAGGCTATTAGATGACCTTCCTTTGTCGAACTGTCTTGATTTACTCAATAAACTTAGGGTTCGTTTTCAAAAACGAAAAGATGAGTGCTCAGTTACCTGTATTCGCTCCATATTAAATATTTTGCTGCCTGTACTGTCCAATCACAGGCTAATTGCTGAATTGCGCCAACAAAAAAATAACATTACCCATTTGATTTTTAGCACCGAGATTGCCACGAAAACCACAGCAGAAATCATCATGGCAGGCGTAGATCAAAGGGCGGTACTTTTCGAGGCGTTGGTAAAAAAAAGTGAATTACCACGTGGTATATTTAACCATGATAAGGAATTACCGCCAGAAAGCGGTTTTCGTAATCAGGCTAAAGAAAGTTATATCCGAGATTTTCATGCGCATATGATAAGGATTTTTTCGCCAAGTGAGGAAAGTCGTAATAGCGCAGCCTTGCGCATCGAACAACTGGCGACCAATAGTTATGAACAACAAACCCAATACTGTACGTATAAAATGCCTACCAAGGAAATAGACAAAAAAAAGTTTATCGAATTGATAGAAGAAATTCAGCACCAATACCCATATCTGGTTTTTATCGAACTTAATCAATATGATGGTGAGCATTATAAAAAAGAACGCCTCAATATGTACAAAATCTCAGACATGCAAGAAATCAAAACGGAACAAATATAATGGATTTTTTAGACCCAGAGATTAAAGATGGCAGCGAAGTCACCCTAACATCACACGGTGGCCTAGAACGTGTCCACGTCTTTGATAGCGACTCTATCCGTGCCATTGATGCCGCGCTGGCAGCCAAACGCCCCTTGTTGATTCGTGGCGAGCCGGGTATCGGCAAAAGCCAGCTCGCCCGTGCAGCGGCAAAAGCCTTAAATCGGGTTTTTGTCCAACATGTGATTGATGTCCATTGCGAGTCCCAAGATTTGATGTGGCGCTTTGATGCCGTGCAACGCTTGGCGGATGCGCAATTAGGTCAAGCTGCTAACCTCGGAGCCGATGCCTTAGAGAAAAAACTGCGCCTAAAAAATTATTTAACCCCAGGGCCTTTGTGGTGGGCATTCGATTGGCACAGCGCCCAAAGACAAGCACAAAAACGCAACATACCAGCGCGAATACAGGAAAAAGACAGCAGCCCCGACAATGGCTGCGTCTTGTTGATTGACGAAATCGACAAAGCCGAAATGGACGTGCCCAACGGTCTCTTGGAAGCCTTGGGCGAGGGCTGTTTCACTCCAGAGGGCTGGGGCGAGCCAATTTGTGCCGCTGGTACAACGCCTTTGGTGATTATCACCACCAATGAAGAACGCGCCTTGCCGCTCGCTTTTTTGCGCCGCTGTTTAGTCTTGTACATACAGTTGGTCAAAGAGGGCGAAGACCTGATAGAACACTTAGTCAAACGTGGACGGGCGCATTTTAAAGACATGGATGAAAAGGTGTTACGCAAAGCGGCGAAACAATTACAAACCGACCGCCAACACGCCACGAATAAGCAATTAAAACCCTTGCCCGGACAAGCTGAATATTTGGACTTATTACGGGCGCTGAACCATATTGCCCCAGATGATGCTGATAAACAACAAGCAAAATTAGATGAAATCGCCTGCTTTGTGTTGCAAAAACATGGGGGCAGTGAATAGGCGTATTACCCGTCCCCAGCGTAGATGATGACCACGATTAAATTAAGCCCCAACGGGGCGACATCCATATAGCCTAGGGCAACGCCCTAGGTTTAGGAAACGTAAGCTTAAAGCCCTGAAGGGGCGTGATAATAGATGGTTTTTTTATATCGCCCTTTCAGGGTTAAGCCATTATCATTTACGATTCCTAGGGCGTTGACTCGTTCCCACCGTCCACGGTGGGAATGCCTACTGCGTCGCTCCAGCGGCGCGTACCAACCGTTATGAAAAACCGGGTATAACATGAACAACGGCAAACCCAAACAAGCCCTAGGCATGAGCAAATCCCTTTGCGGACGGGCTGATTTACTCCTCGTCCCAGCGGATTTACTACCGGACATGGCAAGACTGCTCGGGTTTGAGGAGATTACAGCAAAACCCGCAACGGACAAGAACACGGTCGCCCCCAGCCAAGGTAAAACCCCAAGCCCAAAAACCGAAGCAAGCACCGAAGCGCAAGAAACCAGCCTCGTCATTCCCTTCTGGCGCGTCACAGCCTGCCAATACCACCACCCCATCAACCAGCCAGAAAAAGCCAAAGCCAAAGGCGACATAAGTACACCGCCACAACATTACCCCGAAGAACTCGCCGCCCCACCGACCACCAAGCCACTAAGCACATGGCCCGTCTTACTGCCCTATTTACGCCGCGTTGCTATGCGCGCTGCCCCCAGCGCTCAGCCCGACCTCAAAGCCACAGTGCGCCGTCTTAGCCGTGGCGAATTGCTGCCCAAGCTGCCGCGCAAATCCCGCCGCGCTTGGGGAATGCAAGCGCAGGTCATTTTAGACCGCAGCCGCCGCTTAATCCCCTATTGGCAAGACCAATTAGACGTATTGCAACAAATTCAACACCTGTTTCCCGTCGATAGCGTCAGCACTGCCTTATATTGGGACGGCATGGACGCGCCTGTGTTTGATAATGAAGCCCTTTCCCCCTACCGTTTACCCGCCCCCGACACCTTGGTGTTGGTCTTGGGCGATTTGGGGTTTTTCAGCACCGATAAACGCCCGCAAAAAATCTGGCGCGATTTAGGCGAGCGCCTACAAGAGCGCGGTTGTCGCCCCTTGGCGCTGCTGCCCACGGGCAAACACAGACCTAACCCACCGTGGCAACATTTCGCTTGGGAGTGTCGCAGGTCTCCGGCTCAAACCGCCTTTGCCAAGGCATTTATCGACGCAGCCCCTGTAGAACAACTGCTGACCTTGCTCTCCCCTGCCATTCGCATCGAACCGGGCTTATTGCGTGCGGTGCGACAATTATTAGGGCTAGATGCTGCCGTTGAAACGGCTTTTTGGCAACACCCCGCCTTAACGGGGATTTCCAGCGTCGCCGCCACCTTAAACCCCGACCACGCCAAGCCCCTACGCGCCCGTTTTGATGGGCTAGATCAGCAATGTCGAACAAGCTTGCTGGCGCATTTATGCCAGTGGCGCGATGGGCTGCCCGCAGAAATCTGGATTGAGGAATGTTATGCCTCCTCGCCTCGCACCCGCGAACTGTTAGCCCAGCACCCAAAGCTAAAAAAATATATTTGCCGCGCCGAGGAGTTTTATGCCTATCTGGGCGAAACCCTCAGCACCGCGCCAGCAGATGCCGATGCCCGCGCATGGGTGCGGCGTATGGAACCACGTATTGCCAACCGTGCCGAGCAACCGGACAGCTTACAACGGGATTTAGACCGTTTGCACCACATCGCCCACGCCGATGAGCGCCAGAGCAGCGTGCCAGCAGGTTACGACCCGGTTCACATTCCCAGCGATGCCCCCTTGCGTACTTGGCAGATCTACCAGCAACACGAGTCTTTGCTGCTCTTGGAAGCAGCGCATTCAGGCGCTGTTGAAGGTCAAGGCGGCAGTTGGCTGGGGCAGTTGCAAAGTCGCAATGGGCAAGTCAGCTTGAGCGAAGGGCTGCCGTTTTGGCTAGGTCAAGCCCCCGCGTGGGCAGATGCTTGGGGGCAAGATGCCTATGGTCTCTGGGTCGAGTTTTGTTTTGCTGAAGTAAGGCAACGTTTGCGCTGGATACCTGCGGGGCATTTTCTGATGGGGTCGCCAGCCTCGGAGGAAGGGCGTAGGGATGATGAAACCCAACACCAAGTTAATTTAAGCGAGGGCTTTTGGCTGTTTGATACGGCAGTGACGCAAGCTTTGTGGGTGGCGGTGATGGGAGAGAATCCCAGTCGTTTCCAAAGCCCAGAGAGACCCGTGGAACAGGTAAGCTGGGAGGATGCTAAAGCTTTTATTGAGAAATTAAACAGCCTTCTTCCTGATTTGGAATTAACACTGCCTTCGGAAGCTCAATGGGAATACGCTTGCCGTGCTGATACCCAAACGGCGACCTATGCAGGTGATTTGGATATTTTAGGTGAACTCAACGCGCCACTGTTGGACAAGATTGCTTGGTACGCTGGTAATAGCGGGGTGGATTTTGAGTTGGAAAATGGCTATGACAGCTCATACTGGGAGGAAAAGCAATACCAGCAAGCTGGCACGCACCCCGTGGCGTTAAAACAAGCCAATGCTTGGGGTTTGTATGACATGCTGGGCAATATTGATGAGTGGTGCGAAGACTATTGGGGCGACTATAGCGTCGAAATACAAACCAACCCCACGGGGGTAGCTGATGGTAGCTCGCGTGTTGTGCGCGGCGGCTCTTGGTTCAATTTCGCGCGTATCGTGCGTGCCGCGTACCGTAACCACTACGTGCCAGATTACCGTGGTCTCAAGCTAGGTTTCCGTTGTCTCCAAGTTCAGGCAAAGGCAAGTTCGGTGCTAGCGCAGCAGGTTGCGGAGGCAGTGGCCGGCCCGAGAGGAAGCTGGACACAGCAACCGCAACAAGGCGTAGCGGGAAGTTTGCTACAACTCGAAGAAGCGGGCTTTTACCAAATGGCTTGGCCACAAGCCGCTGATTTTATCTTGCGCTCCGATGCGGGCACGCTGCATGTCTCTGCTGCGCCAAAACCCCGTTGGGCGAGCAATATCGGTCGTGACCGTTATGGGCTTTGGGCGGAATTTGTGCTCGGTGAAGAAGCTCAAAAAGTCCGCCAACGCTTGCGCTGGATTCCACCGGGGCAGTTTATGATGGGGTCGCCAAAATCAGAGCCGGATCTTTTGGGTAACGAAATACAACATGAAGTGACTTTAACACAAGGCTTTTGGCTGTTTGATACCGCCGTGCCACAAGCCTTGTGGCAGGTGGTGATGGGTAAGAATCCTAGTAATTTTCAAGACCCACATAAACCAGTGGAACAGGTAAGTTGGAATGATTGCAAGAAGTTTATTAACAAGATTAACCAAGCCCTGCCCGATTTGGCTTTGAGCTTGCCAACGGAGGCGCAGTGGGAATATGCTTGTCGTGCTGGGACACAGACAGCCTTTTATTTTGGTGATAACATCACTCAAAAACAGGTAAATTATGGTTATAAGCGGAAAAAAACCGTCGTGGTAAAATCCTTGCCAGCCAATGTTTGGGGTTTGTATGAAATGCACGGTAATGTTTATGAATGGTGTGTGGATTATTGGGGGGATTACTCGGCTGAGCCACAAACCGACCCCAAAGGTGCTACTAACGGAAACTCGCGTGTTGTGCGCGGCGGCTCTTGGTTCGTTAGCGCGCGTAACGTGCGTGCCGCGTGCCGTAGCCACTACGAGCCGGATAACCGTAACTACAAGCTAGGTTTCCGTTGTCTCCAAGTTCAGCGTGAGCTAAAGCAAGCAAATAAACAGGTTAAACAAAACACTCAGTTACCGAGCAAGGAAGCGGCAGCGACCAGCGAGGAAGCGGGTGGTTTGTTTTAGCGCTTTAGCCGATTTTTTAAACGTAATACTTGATAAAATGCCAGCGCTCAGCGCGATTTTTGACTTGAGAGACACCATGAAACTGGCTTTTTTCAGCATTCCCGTCTTATCCCCGCAAGCGGCCTCGGAACAACTCAACCGCTTTTTAGGAACATGCAAAAATAACTTCAACAACTTTTTCTGATATGCTTCCCCTTTTTAAATTAAAAGCCCCAACGGGGCGACATTTATATAGCCTAGGGCAACGCCATAGGTGATTGATGTCAATATATTTTAGCCCTGAAGGGGCGACATAAAAATACGAAAGTTATATCGCCCCTTCAGGGCTTAATCATCATTATTTTCTCTATCCTAGGGCGTTGCCCTAGGCTTTATTAATTACGCCCTTTCAGGGCTATCGGCGTGGCAAAAACAGTTGCATAAATTAATTCGTGCACGTTTCTTAGAAAGCCATGCTATTTTGAACACGAAACGCAGGAGCCGGGGCTTTTGCCCCGCCTAACCCCAACGGGGTGATATAAACCAGCCCATGGGTTGCCTCGCCAAAGGCTACCCTGGGGCAATGATACCCCCGCCCCTTCAACCCCTACAGGCTTGCCCGTTGTTTTTCTCTCCCAAGGGTAGCGCTTAGCGGCGCAACCCTTGGCTGATAGACAAAACCCCGTTGGGGTTTTATCGTGGCACTTGATGATTGGCGGCAGCATGTCGCTGTGCTTGCGTTATAATTTGGCTATGTTTCACTGCCACACCATACTGATTCAGGCGATTTTTTATTGGAGTTCCTATGATTCATCATCCCCTTGCCAACGGCATCCCCCCTGCTTGGGCAGACGCTTGGGGGCAAGATGAGTACGGCGCTTGGGTGGCGTTCGAGTTCAAGGAAGTTAGCCAGCGTTTGCGCTGGATACCTGCGGGAACGTTTCTTATGGGCTCGCCAGCATCAGAAGCTGGGCATAATAATGACGAAGCCCAACATGAAGTTAGTTTGAGCCAAGGCTTTTGGCTGTTTGATACGCCGGTGACACAAGCTTTATGGCAAGCGGTGATGGGAGAGAACCCAAGTTATTTCAAAAGCCCCAACAGACCAGTAGAACAAGTCAGTTGGGACGATTGCCAAACATTTATTGACAAAATTAACCAAGCCCTGCCCGATTTAGCTTTGCGCTTGCCAACTGAGGCGCAGTGGGAATACGCTTGCCGTGCTGAGACCCAAACCGCGACCTATGCTGGGGACTTGGATATTTTAGGTGAAAGCAACGCGCCACTGTTAGACAAGATGGCTTGGTATGGCGGCAACAGCGGGGTGGATTTTGAATTGGAAAATGGTTGGGACAGTTCTGGCTGGTCAGAAAAACAGTACCAACATAAGCGGGCTGGCACGCATCCGGTGGCTTTGAAACAAGCCAATGCTTGGGGGCTGTATGACATGCTCGGTAATGTCTGGGAATGGTGCGAGGATTATTGGGAAGATTATTCGCTTGAGCCACAACTCAACCCTGTCGGGACGGCTAAGAGTAACTCGCATGTTTCACGCGGTGGTTCTTGGCGCGGTTACGCGCGTGGTATACGTGCTGCATACCGTCACCAGCGCGTGCCAAATCTGAGCGAAAATTACCAAGGTTTCCGTTGTCTCCAAGTTCAGACGTGAGCCAGCCAGCAGGGGGCAAAAGCCGGCACTAAGACGCAGGTAAGCGTGAGCGGTCAGCGCCTTGGTGACGGCTTTTGCAGATTTGCCAACTTCTCTTGCGAACTCGTTAGGATGCATAAGGTTTTACCACCCTGCACCAATCGAAGCCAAAAAATTCAGGGAAAGCCTAAATTTTAAGGATTCGTTTATGCTGTATGGCGCTATGCTTATACCTTGCGAATGATGCAAATGTTAGAGTCCACAAAGCCCAGAGCCAAGCTAAAACGTTATCAAGGCTATAGCCCATTACTGTTTCAAACGATACCCCGTCTTAAACATCCACCACACAATCAGCAAACAAGCCAGCAGAAATAGCGCCACCATAAACAAGCTTAAGCCAACGCTGACATCAGCTACTCCAAAAAAACTCCAACGAAAGCCGCTGATTAAATACACCACGGGATTGAACAGGCTGACGGTCTGCCAGAATGGCGGCAACATGTTGATGGAATAAAAACTGCCGCCTAAAAACACCAGCGGGGTAATGACCAATAAGGGGATAATTTGCAGGTTCTCGAAATCCTTTGCCCATAAACCGATAATAAAACCGAACAGGCTGAAGGAAATACAGGTCAAAAGCAAAAAGGCTAGCATCCATACAGGGTGGGCGATGTGCATTTCAACGAAAAAGCTGGCGGTCAACAAAATAATGCCTGCGATAATCAGCGACTTGGTGGCTGCTGCACCGACATAGCCGATGACGATTTCGATAAAAGACACCGGTGCTGATAGCACTTCATAGATTTGCCCGGTGAAACGCGGAAAAAATATCCCAAATGAGGCGTTGGCAACGCTTTGGGTCAAGATTGCTAGCATGACCAAGCCCGGTACGATGAACAAACCGTAGGGAATGTTATCCACCGCCTCGATGCGGGAACCGATGGCCGAGCCAAACACGACAAAATACAGCACCGTGGAGAGTATCGGTGAGGCGAAACTCTGTCCTATGGTGGTAAAAGCGCGTTTCATTTCATATTTGTAAATCATTTGGATAGCGTACATATTCATGCCAGCTCCTCCCCACCGTTTTTGATTAGCTTGACAAAAATCTCTTCCAATGAGCTTTTGACTGTGTTCATATCTTTAATGATTAAACCCGCCGCAGCGATGGTTTTCATCAATGCATCAATACCCGTATCGGTTTTATGCGGGTCATAGGTATAGATGAGCACATGCCCGTCCTGTGACACTTCAAGTGCGACGTTGCTTAGGGAGGCGGGCAGTTCGCTGACAGGCGATGCCAGTTCAATTTCCAGTTGGCGTTTGCCTAACTTATGCATCAATGCCTGTTTCTCGTCCACCACCAATAATTCACCGCGGTTAATAACGCCGACCCGGTCGGCGATGGCTTCGGCTTCTTCAATATAATGCGTGGTGAGGATAATGGTCACACCAGCCTGGCGTAATTGTTCGACTAGCGCCCACATGTCTTTGCGTAATTCCACATCGACACCTGCTGTTGGTTCATCCAAAAACAACACCCGAGGCTCATGCACCAAGGCTTTGGCAATAAGCACGCGGCGTTTCATGCCGCCGGATAATTCCATCAGCAAGGAATTGCGCTTATCCCACAAGGACAAGTCTCTGAGCACTTTTTCTATGTAAGCTGGGTCGGGTTTTTTCGCGAATAAACCACGGCTGAAACAGACGCTGTCCCATACCTTTTCAAAAGCGCCTAAAGCCAATTCTTGGGGGACTAGCCCGATAAGTTCGCGTGTGGTGCGGTAGTCTTTGACAATATCAGCACCATCCACTGTCACCGTCCCCTTGCTGGCGTTGACAATGCCGCAGATAATTGAAATCAGTGTGGTTTTACCTGCACCGTTCGGTCCCAGTAAGGCGAGTATTTCTCCACGCTGTATTTCTAGGTCGATGTTTTTTAATGCCTGAAAACCATCGTTATAGGTTTTGGACAGATTGGAAATCGAAACAATAGGCATAAAGGGACGTTACCTTCAAGTGTAAACGGGCTAAAAACGGACTCTGCTATAAAACGGTGTGTTTGCTGATCACGAGCACTGTTTATTATAGCGACACTTGATTCATGTACGGGCAATTTTTTCTGAGCTAACGGGGGTGACGAATTACGTTTATCCATAGCGCCTTGCAATGCACTCATATACAACTATGCCCGCAAGGTAAAATGCTTGAGTCTATGTAAACAGACTGCATACAAACTACAAACCAGATAAACGTCGTCGATAACGATAAAACCCGATACTCAACAGGGAAAAAACACTAAAAAGAAACCACAAATGAGATTTAGTTGGGGCAGAAATAGGGGGGGGGTAGCACAAGGGCTATAGGAGCCTCCGCAAACTTCGCCATCAGTCAAAGTATAAATATCACCATCGCGCGCTAAAGTCCCTGTATAAGCGATGCCAGCATACGGAAGTAAGTTTGCCTGAGGCGTGATAGTTATATGGCAAGTTTCAGAATTGTCATTTGCGAAAGAATCGCAAACATCAACGGTGTTGCGATCCTTATTCCATCGTATTATCTACGTGCCAGACGTTCGAAATACACGAATAATCGGAATGAAACATAGGAGGAGCAATGCATCGATCAAGTGTAGATAACTACCAGTAGATGCGGAAATAGGTCGAATAGTCGAGGCAAAGTTACTGACGCTCGGATCAAACGCGTTGGCAGAGGTGTTCATCTTCACGGTCATAAATCCAGAACCCTCTGTCATGTCGAAGCGGAGACAGTAGAAAGTAGAAGCTTTAGCTCTCGTGGAGTTCGAGCTGCCGTTCCAATCTGAAGTCACGCAGTCTTGTGGAGAGGGGGTTACAAGCCCGAACTCTATAATGGATGCGCCGAGAAAAGTCCCCGTATTTCCTAAGGAAACCTGATGAGCGGAGTTTGGATAAGGAGTGTTCGAGGAAATCAAGTTATCCTCAGCAATGAAGCCAGGCGAGACAAATAATAAGTATAGGTATCGAAAGCATCGACAAATTGATTGTGTGCGCTGTTGATAAGATCGAGCAGGGCAAATAATTGGCTGTATTTATCTTCCCAAGCATCAGCCAATGTGAGTGCTTGCTTTAGCGTCTTTACGGTTAAAATGAGTTTTAAATGATTGATATGAATTTTTTTCCACAGCTCATTCTCAACAGGCAAGAGATGCTGGGCTTGTTGGTATTTGTCTGCTGCTTGTGCCTCTTGTAGATTGCTATTTAAAGCGTTTCCCCATTGGTTGAGTGCCTGAGCTAAAAATAGCGGTTTTTCTAAGGTGTTCAAGAGTGTTACCGCTTGTTGGGCGCGGTTTTCTGCTTTTAGCGGCTTTGCTTGCGCTAGCCAGAGTTTGGTGAATAAAATCCCTAAACGCAGCTTCTCGTCGGACTCAGCGATGGCAGCTTTTAATAATTAATAAGGCGCTGGCTTGGGTTTGCGCCCGCTCAGGCTCGCTATTGGGCAAATTGACCGCTGTAAAAAGCTTGCCAGTTGGCTTACACAAAAACCACAGCACAAGCAGATACATTCCCCGCGGCATTATAAGCACCCTTGCTGGCGCATCCATTGAGCTTGCGCTTCGTTACTACCGAATGTTGTTGGCAGTGCCAATAATATCACCGATTGTAAAATGCCTTCGTATTCGATCAGATATTCTTTCTGGTGATTGCTAAAATTTTTATCCATTGACCAAGGCAGTGTGGTTTCTTGACTTGCCCACGCTAAGCGCTGTTTTTTTGCGCCGCTTTGTATGAATAACCAACTGGCATGACGGGCATCTGCGCGCCAAAATTTTAAGTTAGCTAAGGTGGAATAGCACACAATCCCACCTTGTTCGACTACAATACGGTCGAGCGCTTGAGCAACGTCTTCACTACGGGTAGGGAGGCTGATGCGCTCCCCTTTGACCTTTTTATCACTTGAGGCATTCTTGTGATTGTCAGCAAAACTTGCACTTGTACTGCAACAAATGAATAGGCTTGCAAAATATAATCGCTGTTTTTTATTTTCCAGTTGCGATAGTCAAAACTATGCACTTTCAGTGCAAGACTTTTAGTATGCTTTGGTGATGAAAAAGTATAAAAAAGTTCACATACAGTTCATGAGTTGAAGGTTCATTTAATTTGGGTGACGAAATACCTCTATAAAACTTTAACCCGCTCAATAGCTGAAAGAATCCGAGATATATTAAGGCAGATATGTGATTCAAACGATATAGAAATTATTCAAGGACATGTAGGAAAAGACCACGTACATATATACATATCATATCCTCCTAAATTATCGGTAAGCGAGATTGTTAAGCGACTAAAGGGACGTTCCTCAAGACGCATCCAAGATGAATTTCCTCAGTTAGGCAAGCTCTATTGGGGTAAGCATTTTTGGGCGATAGGGTATGCTGCGTTTAGTTCGGGGCAAATCACGGACGAGATGATAAAAGAATACATAAAACATCATATGGAACACCCCCAGCACAAAGATGATGATTTCACTGTAGGCTGACTTTTAGTCAAACCTTGAACTGTCTTTAGACAGATAGCTTTCAGTCGGCTTTAGCCGAAACAGCGACTTCCAGTCGCAATTTGAAACTATGGACTTGTAGTCCATAGTTGTTGATTACATTTGATTAACGATATTTTAGATATCTGATGTTACGCACTAATATGGTTTTTGTCAGAATAGCTAAGTTTTCCACCTGCATAGTGGTATTTAGCCGTGTAGCAATGGCGGTTTTTTTGCCTTTTGGGGCATTGAGAAGCCTTTGCGTAACATCAGTTAGATATTTCTAAAGCGGAAGTGGGGAAAATTGATTTGTACCCAGAAAAGTTGTTATTCGCCCCATTTCTTATTGATATTCAAGCTGAGGAAATCCGCTTAAAAAACCAATCTTTGATCCAAACTACAATTTTTTTATCGGGGCAAGCGGGTGATATTGATATTCAGGCTCAAAACTTGTCTTTGCACGCTGGCTCTAATATTGGCGAGGTATCCACAGGCGTGGGCAAATCGGGCAATATTCACTTAAATATCCGTGAACAATTAACGCTTCATGGTCGCGCCTTAGAAGCTGAGAGTGAACAACTGTTTCGTGACCTAGATAGGATGAGCGACGGGGTATTTAGAGTCTATGCGGAGTATGGGAGTCGTTGCGAAAATCAGATATTTTGAGGCTAATTGCGTGGTTTTGTGAGGCGAATAACGCGTTATTTAACGAATAAAAGCGCGGAATTAGACCAAAATAGCGGATTTGCAGCAGATTATTCATATTTCGCATAGACTCTTACGCTATTACAACTCGATTGGCGCGATTTTCTCGGCTCCAGCCGAATTTCAGCCGCCGCTTTAAGTCGCATTGGCAATCAAAACACGGGTTCTGTTCACATTGATGCCGGAAAAATCCATATTCAAGCGGGCGCAGAAATCAGTACCAGCCAACTAGGAACAGGAGAGGCGGGTGATATTCAACTCAATGCTGAGAAAATAACGCTTGAACAAGGGGTAATCAACACCGAGACCCGTCAAAATGGCGGCGGTGGCAATATTGTGATTGATACAGCACAATTACAATTATTTGATTCCCGCATCAGCACCAGTGTCGGTCAAGGCACAGGCTCTGGTGGCAATATCACCATTACCGCCAGCGCTGCTGCCAGTTTGAATCAATCAGAGATTCGCGCCAATGCTGATGAGGGGGCAGGTGGCAATATTGAATTAACCGCCAATCCTTTGCTGCGCTCCAGTGATAGCCTCTTGACTGCCTCTTCACGTTTGGGTGTCGATGGGACGATTCGAGTCAGTAATAGTGAAGACTTAAGCAGTCAATTACTTCGAGATGAGAGCGATTTTTTACAAAACAATATCGACTTGCAACAATGTGAACCCGTTCGCGCACTACAACACCTAAGCCGTTATCAACAAAAATTAATACCAGAGGGCATGGGCAAATTGCCTGAAAACTTTTTAGAGTAAGGGATGAAAGCCAAACATTGATAGAAGCCTTTGCGTAACATCAATTAAGAATAAAGCCCAAATGCGGAGGATGGCTTGTTGGGAAAAGCATTGCGTTTAGGAATCCTTATCTTATAGAATGTGGAGCCTTGCCGATCCACCCCAGTTCAATGATCAGCCTAATTCTATTTTATTGCATAGAGAATACAGGACAATATGAGCAAACATGTCGTTGTGGTAGAGTCACCTGCCAAAGCTAAAACTATAAAAAAATATTTGGGCAAAGATTTTGATGTCGTCGCCTCTTACGGTCATGTGCGGGATTTATTGCCAAAAAACGGCGCGGTGGATACCGATAACGATTTTGCGATGAAATATGCGGTCATTGATCGCAATGCCAAGCATGTGCAAACCATTGAACGCCTCTTAAAAAACGCCGATTCCCTTTATCTTGCCACTGACCCTGATCGCGAGGGTGAGGCGATTTCTTGGCATTTACAACAGCTTTTAGAAGAAAAAAATGCCCTGAAAGATAAAACCGTCGGGCGGGTGGTGTTTCATGAAATCACCAAACATGCCATTCAAGAAGCGGTCGCTCATCCGCGTGATTTGTCGATGGATTTAATCAATGCTCAGCAAGCCCGCCGGGCGCTGGATTATTTGGTCGGCTTTAATCTCTCGCCTTTATTGTGGAAAAAAGTCCGTAAGGGTTTATCCGCAGGTCGGGTACAAAGCCCGGCGCTGCGCTTGATTGTCGAACGCGAACTCGAAATCGAAGCCTTTAAGCCGAAAGAATATTGGACGCTGGATGCCCATGTGGAAAACCAGCCTCAGGATAAACGCCGCAAACCTCGGCAAATGAAAGCAAAACTAACCAAATACCAAGGCAAGCGGGTCAGCCAATTTACCATTAATAATGAAGAAAAGGCTCACAGCGCTCGTGATACCCTCACCGAACTGGCACAAGGCATATTAACCGTTGCCAAAGTCACGAAAAAACAACGTAAACAGCAGCCGACTGCGCCTTTTACCACCTCAACCCTACAGCAAGAAGCGGCGCGTAAGCTGGGCTTCACCGCTCAACGTACCATGCGCGTGGCGCAGCAACTCTATGAAGGCATTGATGTCGGCTCAGGTACAGAGGGCTTGATCAGCTATATGCGGACTGACTCGGTAAACCTTGCTGATGAGGCAATTGATGAATTGCGCCAAGTCATTACTGATCGTTATGGCAAAGAAAATTTACCGAAAAAACCACAAATATTTAAAACCAAATCTAAAAATGCCCAAGAGGCGCATGAGGCAATTCGCCCCACCGCAGCGGCGCGCTTTCCTGCCGATATTAAAGGGCATTTGAGTCCTGAGCAATTGAAGCTGTATACCTTGATTTGGCAACGCACCGTCGCTTGCCAAATGATTCACGCGACCTTAGATACCGTGGCGATTGATTTTTATTGTGGTGATGAAAACAATGTCTTTCGCGCTAACGGTTCGACTCTCGCTAATGCCGGTTTCCGTTTAGTCTATTTGGAAGGCGTGGACGACCAAGAAGACGAAGAAGATGCCAAGCTGTTGCCACCATTAAAAGAAGGTGAGCAAGTGCTGTTGCACAAAGTGCAAGCCGATCAACATTTCACCGAGCCACCGCCTCGCTATAGTGAAGCGCGTTTGGTAAAAACCTTGGAAGAATACGGTATTGGTCGCCCTTCAACGTATGCCAGCATTATTTCAACCTTGCAGCAACGCGAGTACGTGGTCTTAGATAAAAAACGCTTTACCCCCACTGATGTCGGGCGGGTAGTGAATAAGTTTCTCACCGACCATTTTGAAACCTATGTCAATTATGATTTCACCGCTAAACTCGAAGATGAACTCGATGAAGTCTCGCGGGGGGAAAAAGCCTGGATTCCGCTGATGTCGAGCTTTTGGGAGAAATTCAAAAGCCGCATTGATGAAAAAGAGGGCAGTATCAAGCGTAGCGATGTCACCCACGAAGCCTTGGACGAAAAATGTCCCAAGTGTGAATCGCAATTGTCGATTCGTTTAGGCAAACGCGGGCGTTTTGTCGGTTGTACCAATTATCCCGAATGTAACTACACCCGTAACCTCGATGGCAGCAGTGAATCTAGCGATGAGCCAGAAGTGGTCGAAGGTCGTCAGTGTCCTAAATGTGATTCGGATTTACACATCAAACAAGGACGCTATGGCAAATTCATCGGCTGTAGTAATTATCCCAAGTGTAAACACATCGAGCCTTTGGAAAAACCCAAAGACACGGGGATTGAGTGCCCTGAATGTCATCAAGCCACTTTACTTGAACGTAAATCCCGTTTTGGTAAAATTTTCTATTCTTGCGAGCGTTATCCCGATTGCAAATATGCGGTTTGGAATCCCCCTTTGATAGAAAGCTGCCCTGATTGTGGCTGGCCGATTTTGACCATCAAAACCACTAAACGCTGGGGACGACAAAAAGTCTGCCCACAAAAAGAATGTGGGTTTGCAGAGAGTTTGCCCGACTTACCTGAGAGTGAAAACCCTGATCCTACGGCATAGTCCTTGTTATCCCTCTAGGTCTTTTTGTTCTATAATGAGGGATGATATCGAACAGCACAGAAACGCCACATGAACGCACATAGTAAGCAAGCTAAGCCCTTACGCCAATCCGAGTCATCATTTTACGACCCAACCCAGCGCGCCGTTGGTGCGGTGGTCTTGATCTCGTTGATGATGATCTTGTATCTGATCTTAAAAGCCATTTTAGGTATCTCCGATACGGGGGTTAAACACGCCTTGACCACACCATTGCAAGAAGAGCTGGTACAACAAAATACCGACAGTAGCGCATTGCCTATGGGTACGGAAACCAAAACCACAAAAGAGCTGTTTAGTAACGAGTTTGTGTTTTTGAATTTACAAGGCCGGCCGATGGGAGAGGGTAATAGCGTGGTTAAAACGGCCTACAGCAGTGCCAATCTCAACAATTTAGATGAAGAATATTGGTACGTACAAACCGCAAGTTTTAAAGATCCGCAAGCGGCGGAAAAAATGGTTAAACGCCTGCAAACCAATAAATTCGATGCCTATGTGGCTAAAAGTGGCGAGTGGTATGCGGTGCGCTTGCAGTCACAAACTGATAAAAATCAGGCTCGGCAACAATTGCGCGATTTGAAAAAGAAAATGCGCATCAGTGGCATTTTGCGCCACATCAAGCCTGATTAATCTCATGCGCATGTCGCGTTGTTTTATTACCGAAGATTTACAGCTGGGGCAAAGCCTAAAACTGGATAAAGCCAATAGCCATTATTTACACACGGTTTTGCGCCTCAAGGTCGGTGATAAACTCAGCTTGTTTAATGGTCAAGGTGGCGAGTATCACAGCGAAATCATTGCCAGTCATAAACACAGCGTTGAGATCCAAACCCACGATTATTTGCCCGAAAATCACCAGTCACCACTGAATTTAACCTTGGTACAGGGCATCGCCCGCTCTGAGCATATGAGCTATGCCTTGCAAAAAGCCGTGGAACTCGGCGTGACTCAGATTGTCCCTGTGTGGACGGCGCGCTCGCAAGGCATGAAAGGCGCGCGTTTAGAAAAGCAAAGTCTGCGCTGGCAACAAATAACCCAACAAGCCGCCGCGCAAAGTGGGCGCAATCTATTACCCTACATCAGTCCTGCCATCACTTTACAAGATTATCTTGCTGCCCCTCGCGATGGTGTCGGCATTTGTCCCGATCCTTATGCCAAGCAGGCAGGTTTGCCGGATTTCAGCCCTAAACCAAGTGATTTAAGCGTGATTGTCGGTGCTGAGGGGGGCTTTAGCGATGAAGAACGCGGCGATATTATCAGCGCTGGTTTTGAATTAGTCCGCTTAGGTCCGCGGGTATTACGCACCGAAACCGCGACCTTGAGTATTTTGGCTTTGTGCCAAGCACAGTGGGGCGATTTACTGACCTGATAGGGCTTAAATCGGAACCGGTACGGCTTCTATCAATTTTCTGATTAATTCACTGCTGGGCTGTGGATCATCGATAGCAAACAAACGGTGTCCTGCCACTGGTTCTAAAATCGCTTGCACATCTTCTGGAACCACATAATCGCGTTGTTGAAATAAAGCCCATGCTTGAGCGCTATGCAATAAAGTCAAGCCCGCCCTTGGCGACAGCCCATGACGATAGTTGCCCGATTCACGACTGTATTGTAATAAGGCTTGAATATAATCGAGTAAGGTTTCGCTGACGGTTTGTTGTTGTACTTGGACCTGTAGCATGTGTAACTGCTCAACGGCTAAAACTGTGTTGAGTTGCTCCAATAAATCACGCCGATTTGTGCCTTGTAGGAGCTGCCTTTCGGCATTTTTATCGGGATAGCCTAAAGAAATACGCATGGTAAAGCGATCCAGTTGTGATTCTGGCAGCGGAAACGTGCCGATTTGTTCGCTGGGGTTTTGGGTCGCAATCACCACAAACGGCGCAGGCAAGGCATAGGTTTCGCCCTCAATGGTGACTTGTTTTTCTTCCATCGCCTCGAGGAGCGCACTTTGGGTTTTTGGGGTGGCGCGGTTGATTTCATCGGCGAGCAATAGTTGAGTGAAGACTGCACCTTTATGAAATTTGAATTGGGCATTTTGCTGATCATAAATCGACACACCCAAAATATCCGCTGGTAATAAATCACTGGTAAATTGCACCCGTTGAAAACTTAAACCTAAAGCCTTAGCTAGAACATGGGCGAGGGTGGTTTTACCCACACCCGGCAAGTCTTCAATTAATACATGCCCTTGTGCCAGTATACAGGTGAGAATTTGTTGAATTTGTTTGGGTTTGCCCAAAATAATTGTCCCAATTTCATCAATTAAGTGGGGGAGTTGTTTGCTGGCGCTCATGCGTTGCCCTGAGTGTGAATGATGAGGGCATAGCTTAGCACGCTGATTTTGGCTTGCAAAGATTCGGATGGGCTTTTGCTATACTCTACCAGCTGATGTTACGCAAAGGCTTCTTTTTGGCTCTCTGAGCCAAAAAACCGCCATTGCTCCACGGCTAAACTTAACTAGGCAGGCAAAAGCCGACGTATTGCGTGCGTCACATCAATTAATTTATATTTTTAACGGATAATTTAACCATGCGTTTTTTTCATGTGCTGATCGCTTTATTGATTGTGGGCGCTAGCATCGCTGGCAGTTTACATTTATTTAAAAACCGCCCGAGTAAACCCGCACAAGTGATTGAAGAAAAAGCTTGGCCGGTGAGTACACAACGCTTGGTCTTGGAAAGTGCCACACCCAGCATTCCCTTATATGGGCGCTTAGAAGCCCCTGAGCAAGCCCATCTCAAAGCAGCTGTTGCCGCTGAAGTGATCGAGGTATTAGTTAAAGAAGGACAACGTGTGGAAACTGGGCAATTGTTGATTCAATTGGATGCAGAGGAATTTGAATTGCAAGTGCAACAGCGTCAAGCTGAATTGGTTGATATTAGTGCCCAAATTGCCCAACAGCAACGCCAACGACAGCATGATAAAGACAATTTGCCTTTAGAAAAACGCTTATTAAAATTAAATCAAACAGCCGTTAAACGGGCGCTACAATTACAGAAAAAAAACTTAGGCACGCAAGCAGCGACCGATCAAGCACGACAAACCGTGGTACAACAACAACTCAAAATTAAAGCCCGTGAGCAGAAAATTAACCAGTATCCTCATATCTTAAAGCAACTCAAAGCCAGACAAACTTTGCGCCAAACACAATTAGACTTAGCCAAATTACAACTACAACGCTGCCATATCAAAGCCCCTTTTTCCGGTATTATTGCTAAATTGGAATCGGCACGGGGGATAAGGGTACGTCAGGGGGATAAATTATTGCGCTTATATAATCCTCAACAATTGCAATTACGGGCACAAATTCCCGATAGCTATGCAAGCCATATCGCTGACGATTTGATGGCGCAAAAACTGGTTGCGAAACAAAGCAATGGTGTGCAATGGCATCTGCAACGTTTGGCAGGTGAGCGTTTGGCTAAAACTGCGGGTGTTGATGCCTTATTTGTACTTACCCAACCCGAAACAGCGTTACGCTTAGGGCAATTTGTCTCGGTACAATTACAACTGCCGACATTAGAGGCGGTATATAAGTTACCACAAGCAGCGATCTATTCCGGCTCGAAAGTCTATGTGGTTGAGAACGATAGAATGCAAGCGGTTTCTGTCAATATTGTTGCTCGAATGCCTGTCAAAGACAGTAACCGTAGCGATTTATTATTGCGCAGTGCTGACTTAAGTCCTGATATGGAAATCGTCACAACCCAGTTACCCAATGCGATTAAAGGCTTGAAAGTGAAGCTGTTGAATTAAAGCTCAAGCTTAGCATTGTTGCCTGCGCCTTTCTTGCTATAATGCCAGCGGAAATATCCAAAAAGAACCATTGATTCCTGAACCCAATCAATCCCCATCTGACACAAGTACTGTTGATCTATGTTACAAGCACAATTATTAGGGCTGAATGAATTGTCGGGCGCGCGGGTACGTTTGGTACGTCGAGCGCCTGAACATGCGGCTTTTTTCTTCGAGTGTACGCAAGATATGGCGTTCATGGACTTATATCGACTGAATCAAAGTCGGTGCGAGTCTGAGGAGCAAATCAAAAACCGTCTCGCCAAAGAGCAAGAAACTTTACCCGAAAACCTCAAGCGTTATGAATGGGTGATAGAAAGGCGGAACAAGCCCGGTGAGCCAATTGGCCTCGCGGCGATTGCCGATTATCAACGCCCGCATCAACGCGGCGAATTTTTAATTGGAATTAAAGATAAGGCGGCACAAAAAGCTGGCATTGCCCTCGAAGCCAGTTTATTGGTTTTAGACTTTGCCTTTAATCAACTAGAACTACGTAAGCTGATCAGTTTTGTTTACGGGTATAACAACTATTCGCAAGCCAACACTTTACAGCTGGGTTTAACGCAAGAGGGTTGTTTACGCCAACATATTTGGCATGAGCGTCACGGTTACATTGATTTGTATCAAAATGGTTTGCTCGAACCTGAGTTTCGCGATAACAAACGGCTAGCACGCTTGTCCTCGCGTTTATTAAAGCGTGATATTACTGCCAAAGCCCCCAAACCGATTCCCTTAAGCCAAGATTATTTACAAAAAGCCCAAGCGGCACTGGATAAGTTTACTAATGGGACGCATTAGCCCCATTTTTGTCAGGATGGTAGCTTCGCCACCTGCACAGTGGTACAGCCATGGAGCAATGGCGGTTTTTTGGCTTCTGAAAGCCAAAAAGAAGCCTTTGCGGAATATCAAAAATTTACTCAAAGTTAATGTGATGAAAAAAATACTTATTTCTTTATTCGCCAGTAGTTTATTAAGTTGGCAAGCCCTCGCGAGCACCGAGCCTGTGAGTTATACGCTCGATAATGGTTTGCAGTTGGTGGTCAAGCCCGATCACCGTGCACCGGTGGTGGTCTCACAAATATGGTATCGCCTTGGCGCGAGTTATGAGCAAACCGGGAAAACGGGTCTCTCGCATGTGCTTGAGCATATGATGTTTAAGGGTACTGAAAAAGTCAAAGCCGGTGAGTTTTCAAAAATCATGGCCGAGAATGGCGCGAAAGAAAACGCTTTTACCAGCCGCGATTATACCGCCTATTTTCAGCGCCTCGAAAAAAGCCGTTTGCCGATTAGCTTTGAGTTAGAAGCCGACCGGATGCGTAATTTAATTTTTGATAATGCCGAATTTCAAAAAGAGCGCCAAGTAGTGATTGAGGAGCGTTTATTACGCACCGATGACCAACCCATTAGCTTTTTACAAGAAAGCTTCCAAGCCACCGCGTGGCAAGTCAGTCCTTATCGCAACCCCACCATTGGCTGGCGCAGTGATTTGGAAAACATGACCATTAAGGACTTAGAACACTGGTATCAAACCTGGTATAGCCCTAATAATGCCATGTTGGTGGTGATTGGTGATGTCGAACCGGATGCGGTTTATGAACTGGCGAAAAAATGGTTCGGTAGCATTCCTGCCAATCCTACGCCGCCTACAGATATTGCCCGCCCTGAAGTCGAGCAGCAAGGCATTAAGCGCCTTGTCATCAAGCGTGAAGCCAAATTGCCGTATTTGATGATGGGCTATAAAGCCCCCGCTTTAGCCAAAGCTGCTGAACCTTGGGAAGCTTATGCCTTAGAACTGCTCGCATGGGTTCTCGATGGGGGCGCTAGCGCACGCTTGTCGAGCCAATTAGTCCGCGAGCAAGAAGTGGCGACCGTGGTCAGCGCCAGTTATGGTTTGTATGACCGCTTAAATACCTTGTTTAGTTTTGGCGGTGTGCCCAGCCAAGGGCACAGTATTGCCGATTTAGAAACAGCGATTCGGACGCAAATTGACAAATTACAAAACAGTCTTGTCAGCGAAGATGAACTCGCCCGCGTCAAAGCACAATTACTTGCCTCCAAAGTCTTCGAACAAGATTCGATGTTTTATCAGGGGATGCAGATTGGACAACTGTTCTGTGTCGGCTTGGATTGGCGTTTATTAGAGCAATATCCCGATAAAGTCATGGCAATCACCCCCGCGCAACTGCAAACCGTGGCTAAGCGTTATTTACAGGACAAAGGCTTGACCGTGGGTGTATTAGAGCCGCTGAATGCTGAGAAAACCGCAAAGGCAGGGGAATAAGCCATGAAATATATGATTGCGTGTTTATTGAGTTTATCCTTGTTCAGCAGCCAATTAATGGCTTTACCTGAAATCCAGCGCTGGCAAAGCCCCAAGGGGATGCAGGTGTATTTTATTCACTCACCTGAATTGCCGATGATGGATATTGAATTGGTGTTTAAGGCCGCCGCTGCCCGCGATGGTGAGCATTTTGGTTTAGCAAATTTGACCAATGGCTTGTTGGCAGAGGGCGCGGGGGGCTTATCTGCGGCGCAATTATCCGAAGCTTTTGATGCCGTTGGCGCTGAGTTTGGCAACGGTGTCGCCCGTGATATGGCATGGGTTAAGTTGCGGAGTTTGTCCGCCCCTGCGCAACTAGAGCCTGCGCTTGAGACCTTTGCTAACATCATCGCCAAAGCCGATTTTCCTGAAAAAGCCTTTTTACGTGAGCAACAGCGCTTATTGCAAAGCTTAAAGTATGATCAGCAATCGCCCGGTAGTTTGGCAAGCAACGCGCTTTATGCGGCCTTGTACCCAAACCATCCCTATGGACACCCCAGCGCTGGGATGATTGAAACGGTGGAAAAAATCAGCCGCGAGCAAGTCATGGCTTTTTATCAGCGTTATTATGTCGCAGCCAATGCGGTGGTGGCCGTGGTCGGTAATTTAGACCGAGCAGCGGTTGAAGCCTTGGTCGCCAAGCTAGAGCAACACATGGTGCTGGGCAAACCTGCTGAGCCTTTGCCACCTGTACCAGAGGCACAGGGCATACAACGCCATGTCGAACACAGCGGTGATCAGGTGCATATTCTCCTCGGTCAAGCCTTGTATACACGCGGTGACCCGGATTATTTTCCCTTATACTTAGGCAATTACACCCTCGGCGGTGGCGGTTTGGTATCGCGCTTATCGCACCAAATTCGGGAAGAAAGGGGGTTGTCTTATAGCGTCTACAGCCATTTTATTCCGATGCAGCGCCCGGGGCCTTTTATCCTCAGCTTGCAAACCGCGAAAAAAAATAAAGCCGAAGCACTGCAACTCAGTCGCGAGATTTTGCAAGATTTTATTAAAAATGGCGTGACCGACGAGGAAGTGTTAGCGGCGAAGAAAAACATGATTGGCAGTTTTGCCCTGAATCTTGATAGCAATAAAAAACTCTTGCAGCAAATCGCTATGATTGCCGCCTATGACCTACCTTTGGATTATTTAAGCACTTGGATTAATAAGATTAAAGCCGTCACCCCTGAGCAAATTCGTAGCGCTTTTCAAAAACGCTTACAACTTGAAAAAATGTCTCAAATTACGGTAGGGCCTTAGTGCATGAAACAAGCCGCAAACTTTTGGCGTTCGTTTCTCATTGTCATTGGCTTATCTTTGTTATTGACATGGTTGTTCGTCCATAGTGCGCGGCTTGGTAAAACCAGCGGTCAGCATGTCAAAGTGCTGGCGGCAATTCATAATATGAAAGCGGCCGAGGCGCAGCTTAACCGCGACTTGTTGCTATTACGCATCGGTTTGGTCAGCCATTACGATGACATCAATACCGCTTATCAAACCCTAACTCAATCTATTCGGGACTTAAAACAGGCCGCCAAACATGGCGCATATGGCAACAGTGAGCAAGTGATTGTCGATCAAGTTGCCCGTTTGCACACCATTTTGCAGCAAAAAGAAAGTGTTTCAGAAAAAATTAAAACCAAAAATGCACTGTTATACAATTCGCTGTATTATTTTTTTTTAAGCAGTAATGTACTCGCAGCCGAGATGAATAAATCTCAGCAGGCTTATCACACCCACCTAATTCTCCTCCATCAACTCGTTAATAAAGTCTTACGTTTTAGTCAAATCGCTGATCCCAAAACCCCACAAGGACGGCGCGAATTGTCGCAAACATTTCGGCATTTTTTTTCTATGCTTGAGCATACAGATAACGCGCAAATCAAAGTTCAAGTAAATTTACTCCGCCGTCACAGTGAATTAATCATTAAAAATTTAGATATTGTTGATGCGTTTTTGCAATCAACGGTCAATGCGACTTTAGATAGACAACTGGATAATCTCAAAAACAGTTATATGACCCATTATGATTTGGTTGATGGACAAACGCAGATTTATCAAACCTTGTTATATCTGGTCTCTTTATTATTGTTATTTTATTTGATTTATTTATTTTTACGCCTCAATGGCAGTACCAAAGCCCTGGCCGAGGCCAATCGCGGCATGGCCATGGAAATTTTAGAACGCAAAGAAATTCAGCGTGCCTTAAGTTATCAAGCCAGCCATGACATGCTCACCGGTCTATACAATCGCCGTGCTTTTGAAGAGCGCCTCAAACAAGGCTTGTTACAAGCACAAAAAGAAAAACGTCAACATGCCCTATGTTATTTGGATTTGGATCAATTTAAGGTCGTCAATGATACCTGTGGACATGGGGCTGGGGATGAACTGTTAAAACAAATCACCGGCTTATTACAAACTCAAATTGAAATAGAACATTTACTTGGACGTTTGGGCGGCGATGAATTTGGGGTTTTGTTATATGACATTGAACTGGAACAAGCAAAAAAAATCGCAGAGGAAATTTGCTTTAATATGCGCAGTTTCCGTTTTAATTGGCAAGAGCGTTTATTTGAAATTGGCGTAAGTATCGGATTGGTGATGATTTCTGAAAATTCAGAGACCATGGAGGATTTATTAACCCAAGCCGATGTCGCCTGTTACATTGCCAAAGATATGGGACGTAACCGTGTGCAAGTGCATCACAGTTCCAACGCAGAATTGCGCCAACGCTGGGAAGAATTACATTGGGCAGCGAATATTCAAAAAGCCTTGGATGATAATCAATTCCAACTCTATTGCCAGCGCATTCAGCCGCTTAAGCACCATGAATCAACCGATAATAGCGCTCATTACGAAATTTTATTACGTTGTTATGATGATAACGGTAAATTATTGATGCCAGGCACGCTGATTCCGGCCGCTGAGCGTTATAACCTCATCGGGGCAATTGACCGCTGGGTAATTCACGAGGCATTCCGCGTCTATCATCATTACGCCAAAAACCAAAGCCAGTTATATTTTTCTCTGAATTTATCCGGCAATTCCTTAAATGACGATAAATTTTTAGACTATATTTGTGAGCAGTTGGAGCGCTTTTCGATTCCAACTAACCGAATTTGTTTTGAAATCACCGAAACTGCTGCTATCAATAATTTGCAACACACCGCCCAATTTATCCGTGAACTACAAGGTAAAGGTTGCCATTTTGCTTTAGACGATTTTGGTACGGGTTTATCTTCCTTTGCCTATTTACGTCACTTACCGGTGGATTACTTAAAAATTGATGGCAGTTTTGTCCATGATATTGCCGAGAATGCGGTAAATTTAGCCATTGTTTCGGCAATTAATCAAATAGGACATGTGTTACAAATGCAAACCATTGCCGAATATGCTGAAAATGATGCGGTTATTCATGAACTAGAAAAAATGGGTGTTGATTTTGCTCAGGGCTATGGCGTAAGCCGTCCTCAACCGATTAACACGTTGTTATCAATACCTCAAATGTCTAAGGCGGTTAAATCCTCTGCTAAGGCATGATGGCGCAAATAATAACAATGGGCAGGCAGTTTTTGTTCGGGGAATTCTGCACAAATAATAAAGCAGCGGTAAGAAATACGGGCCTTATCCAAATATTTTAGGAGTTTTTCCCGTGCCGGATCCCAGGTTAAAAACACACAAACGCAAGCACTGAGGTGCTCGGCATATTGTGTTAATAATGGGTATAAACTATCAATATTTTTGTCAAAATTGGCTTGCACACAAGCGAGCAGTTCTAACATATCATCAACTTCTCCCAACCCCCGCCCACTGGTAAAACAATGCGCTTCAGTGCCCATAAACATTAAATCCAATAAACTGTCTTGATGGCTTAAACCCTCAACACAAGAGCTGGCTATCGATACAGCCGCCTCAAAATAATTTTCAGGCTGATGCTGTGCAAAGGTATCAAGTATTAAAGCTGCCCGGACAAAAAACTCATCTTGAAATTCTTTCACAATCGGCTTGCCTTGGCGCGCCCAGCTTTTCCAATGAATATGTTGCCAGGGATCACCGGGTTTATATTCTCGTAGTGACATAAATTCGGTGGAATCCCCAACAGAGGATACTTGAGATATACCTCCGGGTAAAAAACGTCGTCCTTGATGTAATTTTAAGGGAGGTACGGGGTAACGTTTGGGTAAAATCACCACACTATCACTTAAGGTTTCGGTATGAACTGAATGAATGAGTCCCAAAGGCTCCGGTTGTAATAAGCTCATATGTTTAAAATAAATAATGCCTCGACGTTGTGGTTCTAAGCACATTTTGACGGTTTGTGTTTTTTGGCTAGGCAAATGCGTGATAGCGACATTATCAATAAAACCGCCTTGTTGGCGTTTAACTAAATCACGCCATTGAGGATAACCAATATGGCGATCAAACCAATTAAAATACTCCGGGTAATTTTTTTTATAACTTTGAAATGCTTGGAAACTGGGTAGGGGACTGTATAGTTGTTCATGCAATAATAAATGCGCTAAATTTTTTTTGCCTAAATTTTTAATTTTCACCTCATAAACCAAAGGCTGTCCTACCGTACTAAAGCGAGGTAAATGTCGTTTAAATCGGAAATGGCACGTTTGAAAAAAACTTAAAATAGCAGCGATAAATAAAAGGCTAAATAAGAGACTAAATAATTGATAAGCCAAGGATTGACGGGTATCAATACCAAAAACAGCGGCAATGATTAAAAAGCTCAGAACCACAATACCCGTCACACTGATATGGCGGCGAACCCATAAATCAGTCCGTAAAACCCACTGAAAATTATAAAAAAAAATCTGTTTTATCATTTTAATTAAACATTTACCCTGTGTATTAACCGCCCCTTAGTTGATTAATATACCCCTTTATTGTAATGTTGGAAGGGCATTTTGGTAGGAGAAAAATGCCCACCGTTCCCAAGCATTGATTCCGTTCTGCAAACTTGCATTAAAAAGTGAGCTGCTTTTTAAGAAAGTGTTGGTATATTTTTTGTATCAACTCAGTGCGGTATAAAATCTTAGGTTTGAGCTGGATTGATACCCACATAATGACATGCTTAATTACTTGGCATCATTGTCATTTACGATTCTCACAATAATACAGATGATTTTTATCCATGTCAGCGCTATCTAAATCACTTGCACAAAATTCTCTTGATGCTGGCCATGTTAAGCCTTCCACCTCAACGTATCGCTTGTATTTAACCCGTATACTATTACTTAGTATTGTTTTCGGTTTATTGGCTTTTGCCTTAAAACTCTATTTGACACACCAAACCGTGGTATTAAATAACGGTTCCCGTCTTGTACCGACTAAATGCTGGTTTGAAAATGCTTGGCTAAGCAATACCCAATGTGCTCATTTTTACCCAGCCCCTAGAGTTGATAAACCCGGTAACCGTATTCGCATTCCCGTGGTGCTCTTAAAGCACAGCTTTTTGCCTTTTTTTAATAACAGTCCGGTGTTATATCTTGCCGGTGGACCAGGTGGCAGCGCTTATTTAGATGCAGGGGGTATTGCTTATTGGCGACAATGGCTTAAGGGGAATGGTTGGGAACATGATCTGGTCTTATTTGATCAGCGAGGCACAGGACTTGGAGAGCCTGATTTACGTTGCCATACCGAAGTCAATCAAATAATGGAAATGCTGTTACAACAAGAGATGAGCGTTGCCGAGGAAATGCAACAATTTCGTTCTGCTTATAGTCAATGTTATTACCGTCTTAAAGCCGAGGGGATTAATTTACATGAATTTACCACCCAGCACAGCAGCAAAGATGTGTATGACTTAATGACAGCATTAGGGTATGAGCATTGGAACTTATATGGCGTTTCCTATGGCACACGCTTGGGATTGACCGTGTTACGTGATTATCCCAATCAGGTCAGAAGTGCGGTGCTTGATTCCATTTATCCACCAAATAAAGACAGTTTATTTAATATTCCCTCATCCACCCATCAAGCCTTAGAAAACCTATTCAAAGGCTGTGAAGAAAATGTGGTTTGTCGTAAACGTTTTCCTGACTTACGTCTTGATTTTGAAACTATATTAGCCGCTTTGGCAACTGAACCTGCGGTGCTTTATGCACATTTGGAAGAAAAAGACGAAACCATCGAGGTGGTTGTTACTCCATCACGATTTATTAATATGGTCTTCAATGGTCTATATCATTGGGATTTAATTGAATTATTACCTTTAACCCTACATACGGTGGCGAAAGGTAAATATGACAATATGCAACGTTTGCTCGATGAGTATATCGTCAATTTATTTGATAATGATTTTAGCGACGGCATGAATTTATCGGTAGAGTGTCATGATGAAAATGCTGAACTTCACGAATTAGATTATTTAGCTGAGGTGCGTAAATATCCTTTGATTGCCCCTTATATCAAAGATCTGTGGCGCTATAATCCTTGCGAGGTTTGGGACTCAGGTCATAGTAATGCCCGTGAACGAGAGCCTGTACACAGCACGGTTCCCACGTTATTTCTTACCGGAAAATATGACCCCGTGACCCCTTCTACTTGGGCATATGAAACCCAAGAAAATTTTGTCTATAGCCACGTATTTCAATTCAATGATATTGGTCATGCCGTGATTGATAGCGATAATTGCGCGGCAGTTTTAGCCAAAAAGTTCTTAAAAAGTCCGTATAATGCACCTGATGATGACTGCTTAGATTGGGCAGAAGAGCCTAATTTTGAAATCTTAGAACTTTAATGGCTGATCTTGATTTTCAGATTAGTCTGAAAATCGAGTGTTTTTTATGAACAAAGCCCAGTTAAAACACGGTGCGGCTAAATTTAAGCAAGATATCGCTTGGCTTTTCTCCTTCTTGCGCTTGCCAGCCCTGCCCAAACTCCGTTTAAAAAAACCGAGCAGTAACACCATCTATTTTTTAACCATGTTCGGTTTACTCCTCACCTCTACTTTCCTAACCATTGAACAGTTTGATCAACAAGAAGAACAGCGCCTAAGCAAATTAAGTCAACAAATTTTGACCTTAAGTAGCAACCTAGTCCTCCTTGAGGCGTTTTATCAAACCTTGGATGATTTACACAGCATTCGTCTTCAGAGGATGCAACAACAGCCGATAAATTATGGTGAAATACAAGACTGGTACATTTTAGCGGGTATTCATCCTGCCAGCGGTGACTTGCATTGGCATCAAAATGGCGGCTATTTCTACAGTGTCTATGGCGCGGGGGACACTCGGGTCTACTTACTAAGTAATGCCACCAACTATTACACTCAAGTGTCACAACGCTTAGGTTTTATTGGAATCAGTATTATGGTGTTGGCTTTTGTGAGTTATTGGCTAATCAATAGCTACAAAAGAAATATTAGCACCTCGGTGAATTATTTAAAAAACACCATGAAGAACATGCGACATGAAGAGCATCTGCATGAATTGACAAAAAGCGAGTACGAAGACAGCCTCAAACCTTTGATAGAACAAATTAACTGCATGTTGCGGCGCTATAAAAATGAATTATCCGCCACCAATATTGGTAGTCTAAAAACCCAATACAAAATGGTGAGCGCATTGCTACAAAGAGAAATAAAATTACAAAAAAACCTTAATGATGGCCATTTTCATTTACAACAATTATTGGCATTTGTTGACGATGATAAAAAACCCTTGCTACAAGACTTGCGTCAAAAAGACAAAAATAATTTACATATATCCCAACGTTGGCAGCAGTTTTTTCACCTAGAACAAAGCTATTTAAACCAAGATTATAAAGCGTTTGATTTACATCAATTACAACAACAATTATTTAATATTTACCACGACCATTTTGCTACTAAAGGCATTGATATAATTAATAATAATAAATTACGCCTCTCTCATTACGTCTCAGCCAATGCTTTTCAAGTGCGTTTTATTTTGCGGCAAATACTACAACATATGTTGCAACACATATCAGCAGCCAATAAATTCACATGGTACAGTACGGCTCAAAAAGATCTATATACGTTTAAAGTGATGGGGCAATATATCAACCTGCCTGAAGATGAGGATTTATTTGATTTTTACCAATTCAATAATGATGGCAGTTTTAAACACCATGGATTAGGGATTGCTAGACGCTTAGCGCGTTATTATCATGGCGACCTGCGTCTTATTCAACAAATGGATAATTGGTCTGGGTTTGAATTAAGCTTATATTTGCCACACATCGTCGATATACCCTCACAAAAAACGGCACATTGTTGGCAACTTGCACCCACACAATCTTATCAAGCGATTATTTTGACTGATGAACCTGTCAGTGTCTTAAGCTTACAGCAGCGTCTATATTATTTGGGCTTTAGTAAAGTCCTTATTCATCCGCATCACCGTCCCTTACTCAGCGGGCAACAATTAGACATTATTTTCAGTGATAGCCTCACCGATTTAGATCTAAGCGAAACTTACCAACTTTGCCCGCGCATTTTAATTAAAAGTTGGCAAATTAATGATAAGTTCAAAAGCAATTTATTACCGCCATTCAAATTACATGAACTGCAACGGTGTTTAGAAAACTACTTAGATGCCGATTTTATTCCTTGCAATAGCCCTCGCTTACAACAACTCTATGGTTTGATGGGGAATACCGCCTTACCGCATTTTAATGCCCTGACTTATCAAGATTTTCGAGCAGCCAGTTTGCAAGAAGACAAAGACACATTGACCCAACTTATCAATAATATTGATGGTCCTGCATGGCGTACCGCAATGCAAGCGGATTTAATTACTGAGGACTACATCGCCTTAATGGATAAAGTTCGTTACTTATATTTGGATTAAACTGTTAGAGCATCCCCTTACTCATCATTCAAAGATGGCTCAGCCGATTAATAACAATGTTATAATCGAGTGTTTCTAGCTATCTACTTTGGAATCGAGTTTATGGATAAAAAGTTTTACCAGTGTAGCGTTAGCGAAAGCTTAGAGCAGCTTGCTTGTCATGAGCAAGGACTCGATAGCCAAACGGCCCAAGAACGCTTAGAAAACTATGGTTTCAATGAAATTGAAGCGAAAAAAACCAGTCCGTGGCTGCGATTTATCCGTCAATTCAATAACCCGCTGGTTTATATTCTGCTGATTTCGGCAACCACCACCGCAGTTTTAACCCTTAACGGCAAAGACATGCTTGCCGATACCATCGTGATTTTAAGCGTGGTGGTGCTCAATGCCATTTTAGGCTTTTTCCAAGAAGGCAAAGCCGAAAATGCTTTGTCTGCCCTACAAGATATGTTGGTTTCTGAAACCATCGTGATTCGCGATGGCAAAGAGCAAACCATTCCCACTCGCACGCTCGTACCGGGTGATATTGTCGTGCTTGAAGGCGGCGATAAAGTCCCCGCGGATTTACGCTTATTAGATAGCCGTGATTTGCATGTTGATGAGGCGGCGCTAACCGGCGAATCGTTACCGGTCAAAAAACAAACCGAGGCCTTAGATAATCCTGATTTGCCCCCAGGCGATCAAAGCTGCATGGCCTTTAGTGGCACATTTTTAGTCAGTGGCTTTACCAAAGGTTTAGTGACCAGCACCGGGCTAAATACCGAGTTTGGCAAAATCGCAGCGATGATGTCACAAACAGAACAAGTTGCCACCCCCTTACAAAAGAAAATCAGCGAATTTACCCGCACGCTGATTATGCTCATTTTGGTAGTGGGTTTACTTAACTTTATTCTCGGGCTGTTTATTGGCTATCCTGCCGCTTATATTTTCTTGGCCTCGGTATCCCTGATTGTGGCGGCAATTCCTGAAATGTTGCCGATGATTGTCACGGCGATTTTAGCGCTATCGGCTTCTATCATGGCGAAACGTAATGCCTTAATCCGGCGCTTGCCTGCGGCAGAAACCCTCGGTTGTACCTCGGTGATTTGCTCGGATAAAACAGGCACATTAACCCGTAATGAAATGACCGTAGTGCAACTTTATAGCGCTGGGGAAAATTATCAGCTCAGCGGCAGTGGTTATGAACCAAAGGGGCAATTTAAGCAAGCGGGCGAAGTGATCAATGAAATACCTTCGGTTTTAACCGATACCCTGCGTACTGGTATGTATTGTAACAATGCCGCGCTCAGCGATAAAAATGGGCATCACGGCATTATCGGCGACCCCACCGAAGGCGCTTTATTGGTCTCTGCTGCCAAAGCCGACATCGACAAACCTTCAGCCCCTGCTTTAGATGAAATTCCGTTTGATTCCGGGCGTATGTATATGGCGACTTTGTATGAAGGCGAAAACGAAAATCATCTTTATATCAAAGGCTCGCCTGAAGTGATCATGGGCTTGTGTGAAAATTATAAACACAAGCAAGGGCTAGCACCTTTAAGCGAGGCAGAACAGAAAACGATTTTAGCCCAAGTCGAACACATGGCAAAAGATGCCCTGCGTGTGCTGGCTATGGCCGAGAAAACTGTGCCGAAAACTTGTACAGAGTTATCCGATGAGGATTTGCTTGGTGCTTGCTTTCTAGGCTTACAAGGCATGATGGATCCGCCCAGAGACGAGGTGATGGGCGCGGTGGCTAAATGTAAAACCGCAGGCATTCGTACAGTCATGATCACAGGCGATCATCGCTTAACCGCTCATGCGATTGCTGAACAACTGGGGATTGTTGAAGGCGATAATCAGCGCATTATTATCGGCGAAGAATTGGCGCAAATGGATGATGATGATTTGTTTGCTGTGGTCGAGGATGTCTCGGTCTATGCCCGTGTTGCCCCCGAACATAAATTGCGCGTGGTGCAACAACTCCAGCGCCACGGACACGTCACCGCTATCACAGGCGACGGGGTTAATGATGCCCCCGCGCTGAAAGCTGCCGATATTGGTATTGCGATGGGCAGCGGTACAGAGGTCAGCAAAGAAGCCTCAAGCATGGTACTCACCGATGATAATTTCTCTAGCATTGTCGGTGCAGTCGAGGAAGGTCGTCATGCTTGGCATAACTTGGCTAAAGCGATTTTATACACCTTGCCGACCAATGGCGGACAAGCTTTGCTGGTCATGGGCGCACTATTGCTCTCGCCTTTCATCCCCTTATTTGGTGCGCGTTTACCACTGGAACCTGTGCAAATTTTGTGGATTAACTTATTTGATTCGGTATTTTTAACCATGCCGCTGATGATGGAGAAAAAATCCCCCAATCTACTTAAACACCCGCCGAGGAACGCCAACGCCAAAATTGCCGATGCGCTGTTTTTCCAGCGAGTTTTACTAATTGGTCTAGCGATTGCCTTGCCGACTTTCTTTGTTTATCACCATTTTGGTGCAGCAGCGGTCGTCGATGGTGTGGTGGTTAATCCTCTATTACTTACCCAAGCACAAACAGCGGCTTTTTGGGCGGTGTTATTGGTGCATTTTGGCTTTGTCATGAGTGCGCGCTCCACCAGGCGCTCGGCCTTTAGTTTCAGTCCCTTTAGTAACCGTTGGCTGCTCGCTGGGATTATAATCAGCATTTTGGCGCGTTTTCTTCCCACCTTTATCCCTGAGTTTGCCAGCTTGTTCAGAACCGCTGAATTTCCGCTGGAATGGTGGCTGGTAATTTTACCTTGTTTATTGCCAGGCTTTATCGTGCTAGAAATCGATAAATATTTACGCTATGGGCGGGGACGCTAAAATTAAGCGGGACAAAGTCCCGCTATATTCCCTTTTCTTCGGGGATTTTAATTCCGAGTAAATGACTCAACTTAGTCTTGATTTTCTGCGCCAGTGGGCGCAGAATCGTAATCGAGAGGTTTTTAATGACAAAGGAGTCAATCATGAAAGCAATGAAAATCTTCACTCGTATGAGTCAATGGTTAGGCATGAGCTTATTATTTTTAAGTGCTCAAGGTTTTGCTGCCCAGTTTGAGACCGTTGGTGATTATATGATTCACTACAATGCCGTTAATACCAGCTTATTACAGCCGGATATTGCCCGCTCCTACAAAATTGTACGCAGTAAAAACCGAGCATTTTTAAATATCTCTATTCGTAAAAAAGGCGCAGGTAACGCCATGCAAGACAGTGCTGTGAATGGCAATGTCACTGCAACAGCAGCCAACTTAAGTAAACAATTACAAAACATTAAAATGCGCGAAATTCATGATGGTGGGGCAATTTATTACATTGGCGTATTCAATATTAGTAATACCGAAACCTTGGACTTTAGTATTGATGTTGACCCCGAAGTCAGTGGCAAAAGCCACACCATCAAATTCCGTCAACAATTTTTTACTGAAGAAAAATAGTCAACATTCGCTTTATTTTACTCACAGTTCTACCTAAGGGCTTTAATTGAACTGAGTTTCGCTAAAACGGATGACATATCACTTCATAAAATCTAGGCTCGATTTAGCACTTCAAGGTTAAATCGAGCCTATCTTTACCTACAAAAAATCGGTATCTCCCGTAGTCAGCCACCAATGCCCTTTCAAGTCCTGAACCCCAGGGCCTTTCGACCAACTACTGGTGGGAATCACAATTTCGGTTTCATGCTCGCTGGCATGGCTTTTTCCTAATTTATCCGCAGCACAACGACTAAACCAGCCTCGATACTCTGAAATACCTTGTTCGCTTAAATATTGGCTCAGTGCATTTAAAGCTGAGCGGGTATATTTTTGGCTGCCGATATAATCCATTAAGCGACATTGATCCGTACCTTTATGTATCACCAACAACGCTTTAGGAAACGCGCCTTGTTGATACCAAAATAGCTCATATTTTTTTTGCGGGTGCTCACGATAGCGGTGACGCAAATACGCCCAGTCTCGAATACCAATGATGTGTGCTTGTTGCTCAAAACGCATTTGTCGCCATAAATAGTTATAAGCCAAACGCCGTTGCCAACGCGGTTTTTTTTTCCAGCCAAAGATGCTGCCTACGACATTACTATCACCAGCTTGCCAACGTAACTCAATGATATTGTCTACCGCTTGATAAACACCTAAACGCTGGGCAATTTTTATCGCCCTGGCATTGGGAAAGCCATAAGCAACCAAGGCAGGATTACCATAACCTAAATATTGCTCGGCAAAGCAAGTGGCGCTTAAATAAAACGGCCCTTGCCGGGTTAAACGCGCCCGTTCTTGCGGGGCAACCATCACATCGCCGACCTGCATACCTTTGATTTTTTTACCAAAATAATACAAACGCTTATACATGCCGCCATAGTGAGCAACCAAACTGTCTTGTTGCCAAATGCCAATCGCCACACCTCGCCCATCACCGTATTTCCAATGCCATAACTTTGAGTCCATCGCTTCTTGGAACACTTGCTTGAATAAATCTCGCATGGCTTGTTGTTGCTCAATCGCTAGCCATTGGGTACGCCAACGCAATTGTTTATGCTTTTTAAACACCAAAATATTTTTTTTGCCCGTGTCATATTCGGCTGTCAGCTTAAAACCACAGCGTTTAGCCTGTTCTAAGACATAGGGGCGGTAAGGACGCTTTTGTGGATGCCGATGTAAACTATCGACACAAATCAATTGCCCTTCCATTGGCAGGCTATCATAGGCTTGGTTAAAATAATCCAGCGCCGAATAACGCTTTAAGCCCTGATGCCAAAGCAAGCAGTCGCTTAGCCTTTTCGGTTGTTTATCAGCGACAAAACAACGCACGTGTTCAGGCACTTGTTGACACCAGGCTTGGGGCAAGTCAATGCGTTGCAAGGTTTTAATATGAGGGGCTAACAAATTAGCTAAGTTAATGTCTGTTTTCACAAAATTAGATTATCAAGGGGGTGTAAGATGTCGAATTATCCCTTATAATAAAATTCTCGAGCATAGCTATCAACTTATTTAGGAGAACAATATGTCTGGTATCGTTGAAAAAACCGCTTCTGGTGTCCTCACTTCAAGTAAAGCCTTTGTGGCAGCACACCCTGTATCTTTAGCTGTTATCGGTGGTGGCGCTATTGCTGCTGGCGCTTACTATTGGATGAAAAAGCGTAAAGCTGCTGAAGCCGAAGGCGCTGATGCTGAAACCGCAGAAGCCGAAGCCACAAGCGCTTAAGCTGGTTAAACGAATAAAATCAATCATAGTCATGGTTGATTTTATTTTTTAACCCCCCCCTTTTGTCACGCCCTGTCCCAAAAGTCGATGCCCCGCCACTATGTTAATTTCCTACCAACAAAAATTTATTTTCTTTCATGTTGCCAAAGTCGCTGGCATGAGTATGCGCACCGCTTTAGAAGATTATATTCAAGAACCTGATTTTTTTCGTATTCAACGTCCAAAAGCCACCTTGGCTGATGGCAAACCCAATCCCATGTATGGCGCTTGGGAAGCTTTTTTATTACACGTGACCACGCAAGACGCGAACAAATATTTACCTGATAATTTATTTACAGAGAGTTTCAAATTTGCATTTGTCCGTAATCCTTGGGATTGGCAAGTGTCCATGTATCATTTTATTTTGCGGGAACCGACCCATATTCGCTACAAACTGGTTTCTGCCATGCCAGATTTCGCTGCCTATTTAGACTGGATAATTGCAACCGATAAGCCTTACCCTAAAGGTGCAACCAAATTTCAAAAAGATGTGATTTGTGATGAAAATGGCAAGCTAATGGTCGATTTTGTCGGTCGTTATGAAAATTTACAAACAGACTTTGCCAAGGCTTGTGAGCTTGCGGGCGTAGAAGCTAAGCTTCCGCACCATAACCGCAGCAAACACACCGATTACCGTGATTATTACACCGATGCCACACGCGCACTGGTTGCTGAGCATTTTGCCGAAGATATTGCCCTTTTTGGCTACGATTTTGATGGCATAGCCACAGAGGACGCAAATAAATGATTTTAGAAAGTTTAGTCATTGGCGGCGCACTTTACGGAACCTACCAACAAAACAAAAAACAACGCCGCCTAGAAAAACGCCGCCAAGAACACCTAGCGGCAACAGGCGAAGACAACCAAGCCGCTAAACCAGAGGAAGACAGCCTCAGTTATATTGTTAAAGGCACAATTCAAGACGGGCATGATCGCAATGACAATGGACAACCCAAAAACCTAAAACAACATATCAAAGGCGCTTTTCAAAGTGAAAACAGCCGTAGCTTAATCATTGCTAGCACAGGTCTTGTGCTCTCGACCACAGGTTTGCTTGTGCATACAGCCGTGGGGATTTTAAGTATTCCTTTTGTCATTTATACCAGCCGCCGCGCCCACCTTAAAGCCATCAAAGACATGCGTGAGGGCAAAGTCGGGATTGACACCTTGGTCAGTATTACCCTGATAGGCTGTATGGCAACCGGGCGCTTCTTGGTTGCGAGTTTAATCACCGTCCTTTTGCGTTTAGCCACCCGTCTAACCAGTAAAATTACCCATGACTCGAAAAAAGAACTGTTTGGCTCCTTCGAGCAACAAGCCGATTTTGTTTGGGTCTTAGTCAACGAAATTGAAACCAAAATTGCTTTTAATGACTTAAAAGCTGGGGACATTGTCGTGGTTCATGCCGGAGAGTTAATCCCGGCTGACGGACATATCATCGAAGGCATGGCGAGCATTGATCAGCACATTCTCACAGGTGAGGCCCGCCCAGTTGAACGCGGCGAGGGAGAAGAAGTGTTTGCCTCAACCGTGATGCTCTCTGGCAAAATATATGTCAAAGTCGAGCACATGGGGCAAGACAGCACGGTGGCGAAAATCACCCAAATCCTTAATGAAACCATCGAATATAAATCCACGACTCAATTACGCGCTGAACAATTATCGAAAAAACTGGTTAAACCTGCCTTAATCGCAGGCGGGGTTGCCCTACCGACTTTAGGATTGGGCAGCGCCTTGGCTGTGATCAATTCACACCCGAAAAATAAGCTGATGATTATCGCCCCGATTACCATCATGACCTATTTACGCCAAGCCTCGAAAGAAGGCTTGCTTATTAAAGATGGACGCTCACTGGAACTTTTAGCCCAAGTCGATACGATTATTTTTGATAAAACTGGCACCTTGACCGAAGAACAGCCCCATGTTGGCAAAATCCACCTCTGTGTCGATGAAGATGAAAACAGCATTCTCGCCTATGCCGCCGCCGCTGAATATAAACAAAAGCACCCACTTGCTTTAGCGATTATCGCCGAGGCAGACAAACGTGATTTGGAACTCGCGAGCATTGAAGACAGTGCCTACAAAGTTGGCTATGGTTTATCGGTACATATTGACGGTGAGCTGATCATGGTCGGCAGTGACCGCTTTATGCAAACCGAAGGCATTGAGATACCCGCAGAGATTGCCGCAGCACAAACCCTATGCGAACACGAAGGCTACACTTTAGTCATGGTTGCCCGTAATCATGAGCTGATTGGCGCAATTGAATTATTGCCGACCGTACGTGCTGAAGCCAAAAAAGTGATTCAAGCGCTAAAAAGCCGAGCGCAAATCACAAAAACCTATATTATCTCCGGTGATAATGAAATCCCGACCAAAAAAATGGCAAAAGAGCTGGGTATTGATGACTATTTCGCCGAAACCCTGCCAGAGAATAAAGCCAATTTAATCAAGGAATTGCAAGCACAAGGGCGCTTTGTCTGCTATGTCGGTGATGGCATTAATGACTCGATTGCCCTCAAACAAGCGCAAGTGTCGGTGTCTTTGCATGGCGCGTCTTCCATCGCCACTGATACTGCCCAAATTGTCTTGATGGACAAAGGCCTCGCGCACCTCAATACCCTATTTGATATAGCCGAGCGCTTTAATGAAAACATGGACAGAAGCTTCCGTATCATGCTCACTCCGGCAATTATCGGCGCAGGCGGCGCATTTTTACTCGGCTTTGGTTTACCACAAACGGTATTTTTAAACATGAGCAGTTTATTTATGGGGCTTGCCAATGCCGCACTGATGCCGATGTTTTCACAGAAAAAATCAGCCCAACCTGCTTTAGAAGCCGAACAAACGCTGGTCGAAGAAGAGACACCTAAAAAAGAAGCGGCTTAAAAAAGCGGCTACGCCAAAACTTATTTTTGAGGATGATGGGACATCGCCTCAATTACCCTCATTGTCTCGACACTAACCGTACAAACTTTTTGCAACAAGGCGATAACTTCTGCTGGAATCGCGGCTTCAGCCGCGCCTGAACGGGACTAAAGTCCCGATTCCATCATTGGGGCAAAATTAATATTGCAATTGGTATCCATATTTTTATCAATAGCAGCACAGTGGAGTTAGCATATTAGCAATGGAATGGTGCTGAATATAATAAAATTGCTCTTTGCTGACTTTTGCTTGTGGTCGACTTTGCTTAATCAAGCTGTATGACTCATTGATAGAATCAACATATCCTAGTTTTTTGAGTAAAAAAACCGTATACGTTGCGCTTCGACCATGTCCCTGAGCGCAATGAACCAGTATTTTTGATTGTCGTGTTATATGTTGGGGAAACTGGATGTCTGTTGGCGCAATACCATCTAAGCAAGGCAGATAAGTATAATTCTGTCCGTTTGTTGTAGAGGGTGGAAATTCTGCTGTTAAATCAACGACCAGATCATATTGGTCTTGTATTTCTTTAGATAAGGGGTATCGGGATATAAATACATTGGTATTGCCTATTTGGTTCAGTAAATCTTCTTTGCTCAATTTCACAATGATGTACCACACTGCCCAAGTAAACATAAGCCAAGGTAAATTTAAACAGATAATCAAAAACGAATATGTACCAGCAGAGGTTTTTCCTAAGACAAGAAATGGAATATTTAAAAAATACGCCAATGCTAAAACTGAAAAGGAGATAAAAAGCCATATGAGCAAGCAACTCCAATAACTATCAGTGTTGCCAAATAAGTGTAAAGTGTAGGCAGACAATAGCGAAAAAAATATAAAATATTTCATTTTTCTCTCATGCTAACGCTTATATCCTTCAAAATAGCGTTAATTTGTTTGAATTTCATTTTAGGGCAGACAGCATGAGCACCCACAGCTAACATCGCCATATTCCCTGCTTCATGAGAAGAAATCGCAACAATTTTAAGCTGAGGATGTGTCTCTTGGATAACTTGGACGAAAACATCCCCCTTGCCATCATCTAAATCATAATCAACCAAGACACACTCGTAGTCTTTGCGTGTTATTAAGTTGAATGCACTTTCGAGTGATGGAACAATATCGACATCATAATTGGATAAAAATTTTTTACGCACAATCTGAGCAAATATTGGGTGATTTTCGACGAATAAAATGCCCATGAATACAGCCTAAACCGTTATCAATTCAATTGAATCCGTTGCCCCCACGGTACTTGTCCGCGTCCTTTAACCAGCCACACCACCGGATAATGCGGTGCGTGCTTGGGAAACTTGCCAATCGCATCGGTAAAATATAAGACAACATCGGGGGCTGTATCTTGCGCAGCTACCCAATCAAACACGGGAATAAAACTCGTGCCGCCGCCCCCTTGAAGAGCTTTCGGGCTTTCGCAAGGTTCCCATGCTTCAAAGCGCAGCGGCTCATCGGTGATTTTACTATCACAACTAAGCAAAGTCACTTGGGCGCGGGTTTGCCCTTTAATGGCATTGACCTCGGCAATACATTGAGACATTTCTGCATCAGAGACCGAACCGCTGACATCCAACGCCACGACCATGTTCATTTGCTGGCTGCGTAGGCTGGGCATGATGGCATCGCCTTCGCGACGTGAGGGACGCATATAGCTGTAGTCATCATGGGCGCTGAGGCTCATATAACGCGCCAATAACATCCGCCAAGGCAGTTGCGGTTGTAACAGATGATCAACTAAACGCGCCATGTCCTCGCCCATTTTGCCCGCTTGTTTGGCTTGTTGAGCAGCGCCAGCAAGACGTTGTTGCCATTGAATGCTGAGTTGTTCGCGCTCTTCGTGATTTAAAGGCGGCGGTTGGCTGGCTTCGGGGTCGTGCCCGCCTTGCTCGCTATCGCTGCTACTTTGTCCAGAGCCGCTGTCTTGCGTCTCTTTGTTGTTGCCTTGCCCGCCTTTATCCTCTTGCGGCGGCAGTTTGCTCGGTGGCGGTGGGCTGTCGCCGTCGCTATTATCGTATAAATGTCCATCCATTGGCTCATCGTTGTTGTTTTCGTCGATGGTGGGGTAAATTTCCTCGGCGGTCATGCCTAAATAACCTTCTTCTACCCAAACCCCGGGCGGTGGTACAAAACCTTCTTTGAGTAATAAGGGGTTGACGGCATGATCACAGGCCATGTCCCAGCGCATTTTGTTGCGGTGTCCGCGTCTGGCAAAATGCGATAGCGCACAATGCAGGGCTTCGTGGGCGAGAACAAATTGTAATTGGTTTAAGTTAAGGGCATCGACATAGTCGGGATTGTAGTAAAATTTACGCGCATCTGTGGCACTGGTGGGACACCATTCCGGTTCAGCGGCTTGCATGGGTAAGCGTAACACCAAAGCACCGAGAAAAGGTTTGTCTAAGATTAAACGGGTACGCGCGGCGGCGAGTTTGTTTTCTAGGGCTTCGTGACTGACGCTCATAAGTTGGCTCACAGGTGCATTGGTGGTGGAATTGTGCTTTGGCTGTACCTATTTATGGGGTTATAGTCCGGTGCTTTTCAATGTTTGCGGCGATGGTAGTATGGGTGCTGCTGTTTTTGATTTCTATTATTAAACTCGATGATGATCTATGCCTAATTTTTTCTCTCAGCCAGATATGGCTTATAAATTAAACTTGGTTACGAAAGAGCAAGCGCTTTCTGGACGTAAACAAGCTTTGAGTGTCAATGACTTGCATCATGTCAATGGTCATTCGGTTAAACCCCCTTTTCCAGAGGGGATGCGGCAGTGGGTGTTTGCCATGGGCTGCTTTTGGGGAGCTGAACGTTTATTTTGGAAGTTAAAAGGCGTTTATAGCACGGCTGTCGGCTATGCGGGCGGTTATACGCCTAATCCTACTTATAAAGAAGTCTGTAGCGGGCGTACGGCTCACGCGGAAGTGGTTTTGGTGGTTTTTGATCCCAGCCTTATCAGTGATGATCGTTTATTGAAAACTTTTTGGGAAAACCATGATCCCACTCAGGGAATGCGTCAAGGCAATGATCGCGGCACGCAATATCGCTCAGCGATTTATACCCAAAGTGATGAACAGCAACGTCTGGCTCAGGAGAGTTATTTACATTGTCAAACACGTTTAAATGCGTTAGGGCACGGTCCTTTAACTACGGAAATTAAACCTTTGGATGTGTTTTTTTATGCTGAGCAAGATCACCAGCAATATTTGGATAAAAATCCCTTAGGTTACTGTGGCTTACAAGGTCTTGGTGTGCAATTATAATGAATGTTATTGTGTTTAAAGTTTGAATTGCTGAGGTTTTTATATTAGTCTGCATTTCATAAGGTTATTGTTTCTGGCAATAATTTTTTCACCTAAACACAACTTCCTCTGTATTACATAATAAACAGCACATGTATCTATACTAACAATGAATAAAGCTTGTGTTGCTACAAAAACAAAATTAAGCAGTGGAGATAAGGAGGCATTATGGGATATTGCACTTGGGATGCGTCATACAATATTGGTATTGATGTGATCGATAAACAACATCATCGCATTATTGATTATATTAATGAATTGGATGATGCCCATCAGGCGAAGGATAAGGAAAAAGTTGCTGAGGTACTCGCGCATGTGATTGATTATACCCACAGTCATTTTTCCTTCGAGGAAAAACTCATGGAAAACGCAGGCTATCCACTCACTGAACCGCACAAAAAAATTCATGCTGAATTTATCCAGCGGGTTAGAGATTATCAAGCGCAGCATGAAAAAGGTCATCAAGTCACTATGCAATTGATGTATGAGCTTAAAACTTGGCTTTTAAATCACATCAAAGAAGAAGATCGAGAATATGCGCAATTGGTGAATAAAACCCTTAATCCCAGTTGGCTGGATAAAACCTTGGGGCGCTTTTTTCACTTAAAACCTTCCTAGTTTTTCCGCATAGGTTTAGGTGCTTGGTTTATAATTGCTCCAATTAACAACACAGCCAAGCACTTCCTATGAAACAGACTTACCATGCCCAACGTCGTCAAGCTTTTTTAGAGCAACTTGATGGACAAACAGCGATTATCGCCGCTGCACCTGCCGTCACCATGCACCGTGATGTTGAATGGCCCTACCGTCAACACAGCGATTTTCAATATCTTACCGGTTTATCCGAACCCGATGCCATCGCCATTTTTGCCCCGTGGCATGAACATCCGTACACCTTGTTTTTACGCGAGAAAGACTTGCTTGCCGAAATTTGGGAAGGTGAGCGCGTCGGTGTGCATGGCGCGGAAAAATCTTATGGCGCGGATAAAGCCTACCCCATCAGTGAATTACCGCAGCGTTTACACGAATATTTAGGTAGCAGTCAGGCTTTATATTATCACTTAGGCATGGATGCCGAACTAGATCGCTTAGTTTTATCTGAGCGCCAAAAGGGGATGCAGCTAGGACAACGCAGTGGCGATAGCACCCAAAGTTTGCACGAGCCTGCGAGTATTTTGCACGAAATGCGTTTACATAAAGATGCGGCCGAAATTCGGCGGATGCGCAAAGCGGCAAAAATATCGGTCAAAGCCCATAAAGCCGTCCTAAAAACCTTAGAGCCGGGGATGTATGAATACCAAATTCAAGCCCTGTTAGAGCAGCAATTTCTCACGGCTGGCGGATGCTATGCTTACCCCTCTATTGTCGCCTCAGGCACCAATGCTTGTATCCTACATTACACCGAAAATCGCCGCAAAATGCGCGATGGGGATTTATTACTCATCGATGCCGCTGCCATGTACGATTATTATAATGCGGATATTACCCGAACACTGCCTGTGAATGGGCGTTTTAGTGCACGGCAGGCGGCAATTTATCAAATTGTCTTAGATGCTCAAGAAGCAGCAATTGCCAAAGTGAAACCAAAACTGCCTTACAGTGAGATTCATGCCACTGCCGTGCAGGTCATTTGCCAAGGTTTGTCTGATTTGAAATTGCTTAAAGGCGATTTGGACGGGCTGATTGAGCAAGGGGCGTATCGTCCGTTTTTCATGCATGGCACAGGGCATTGGCTGGGCATGGATGTGCATGATGTCGGGGATTATCAGCAACAAGGACAATCACGCTTACTCCAGGCGGGACATGTGTTTACCGTTGAACCGGGGATTTATATTCACCCCCGCGCTCAAGCCATTAAAGGGCAACCGAGCATCGGTAAAAAATGGCGCGGTATTGGGGTGCGGATTGAAGATAATATCGTCGTCACCACAAAAGGGCATGAAAACCTGACCGCAGGTGCGCCGAAACAGTTGCGAGATATACAAACATGAATATGAATCTTTATGGTTTTTTATGGCTTATTTGTGCAGTTTTTCCAGCTCATGCTTATGAATCCACGTATGAGCGGATTCAATGGGAGCCGCGTTATCAAACGGGTTTATATTATTGCTTAGATATAACCGATGCTAAGTTTCAGGTATTAGATGGCTTGCAAGCCATCACTTGTGGCACGGATTTATATGAATTCTCGCCGCGCGATTATGTCAGATCCCTTTATCAAGAAGATTTGCCTCACGGTTCAGAATTTTATTGGCGTGTGTGGTCCGTTAATGGCTATGGCGGCAAGGGTTTTGAAGGGAAAGTAACGGTAGGAAAGTCTTGTGGCTTACCTTATCAATCTGATATAGAGCAATTGCAGTGGGGCTGTCGTTTTCAGGATGATTATTATTGTATCGACCTTTATGATCACAAAGGGAAAGCGGTACAAGTGCCGGCAGCGTGCGGTGATAACTTACATAGCTATAATCCTCAAGCCTTATTAGATAATCTTGGCGTACCAGGCGGGCGCTATTATTGGAAAGTCTGGTCAGAACATGTGTTTGATTATACTGCTGCACAACGGTTCTTTGAGGGGTATGTTGATTATCAAACAACCACATTTATCAGTGATGCCCGATTTCAGCCCTTAAATCATTTAGTCGGTTTATGGCAGATCAGCTATGTAGACAATAATCAAGTCATTGATTTACGTTTTCAGTTGGAAAACCATTCAAATATCACTGATGCATTGCAAGGGCGTGATATGTCGGATGAAACAACGGGTGTTTACGTGGTTTATGAAGCCAATCGAGATACGTATTTGCTCACCGCTAAAACAGCCAGTGATACTCGCTATATTCGTTTTAGCCAAAATTCTCGTACGCAAGCGCTGAGTGGTTATACCTATGTTGTAAGCACAGACATGAATGAGACCCAAGCTCCACGTTTTCCGATTCAAGGACGACATTTTAACCCAACGCCCCACCCCAGCCCTTAAGCTCATTTAGGTAAAACATGGATAGTTTACAAGTTATGGTTCTTGGTTTAATTCAAGGACTCACGGAATTTTTACCCATTTCCAGTTCAGCGCATTTAATTTTATTGCCCGAGTTATCGAATTGGGCAGATCAAGGCATTGCCTTTGATGTTGCCCTACACCTCGGAAGCTTGCTTGCAGTGGTTGTGTATTTTTGGCGCGACATAAAAATGCTAGCGCAAGCATGGTGGCAGCATATACGTTTTGGTAAAAACAGTGCCGAAAGTCGCCTTGTGTGGGCAGTGGGTTTTGGCACAATTCCGGTTGGCTTGATCGGTATTATGGTGGCTGATTTAATGGATGGTTATTCACGCCACATGGGAGTCATTGCTGTAGCGACCTTGGTTTTTGGTATTCTTTTAGGAGTGGCAGATTTTTATGGTAAACGCCAACGTGATGAATATCAAATGCGGGCTAAAGATGTCTTGATTATCGGTATTGCCCAAGCCTTTGCTTTAATTCCGGGCACTTCACGTTCAGGAGTGACCATGAGTGCGGCTTTATTACTGGGCTTTAAGCGCACCGCCGCGGCACGGTTTTCTTTTTTGCTCTCAATTCCGGTGATTATTCTGGCGGCGGGTTTGGAAACGCATTATTTAGTTACCCATAAAGTCGCTGTTAATTGGGGCGCGTTGGCGTTTGGCTTTGCACTTTCGGCTATCGTCGCCTATGGCTGTATCTTTTATTTCTTAAAGCTATTAAACCAAATTGGTATGATGCCCTTTGTTATCTATCGTTTAATTCTCGCAGCCGTCTTATTCGCTTTGATATAAAAGGATAATAGAGGGGGGGTAAAGCCAGTCTTTTTGTCAAAAAATCGCTCAATGTACCAAATTTCCATAGATTTGGTGTTGTATTTGCGTATAATAGCCCGATTTAGCTGGGATCCGTTTCCAGCAGCCTTGTCTTTTATCAACAAAAAAAAGATTAACTGATGTTACGCACTAAGCTAGTTTTTGCCGCAATAAGGGGATTATCCACTAGTGGTATTTAGCCTTTGCATAACATCAGAGATTAAGACATTCACTCAAGGAGATGTTCAATGTCTGATTATAATGAGCTAGCGCACCATTTCACCCCCTATCACATCACTGAAGGGGAAGAGTATATGAACACGCAGCAATTACAGCATTTTGCACAAATTTTATTGAGCTGGAAACAGGAGTTGATGGAAGAGGTTGATCACACCTTGAAGCATATGAAAGATGATGTCGATAGTTTTCCAGACCCTAACGACAGAGCGACACAAGAAGAGGAGTTTGCATTGGAGTTGCGTACTCGTGATCGCGAACGGAAACTATTAAAGAAAATCGACCAATCCTTAAAACAAATCGATACCAAAGATTATGGCTATTGCGATAGCTGTGGGGTTGAAATTGGTTTGCGTCGCTTAGAAGCGCGTCCAACGGCAACTCAATGCATTGATTGTAAGAGTAAAGACGAAATTCGCGAACGCCAAATGGCTTAAAACCAGCGTAAAATTTGTCGCTCTAAGAGCCGTAAGCTGGCAAAAAAGCTCTCTTGTAGCGGGTGTTTTTTAAAGTTGCTATAAGCTGGGGAGATATAAATCACCTCTGTCCCAGCGATGCAACTGGCAAGCACGCCTGTGAGCAACCTATCATCAACCAAAACCAATTCTTTGGGCTTAAACCCTTGCTGTTTGGCAATATGCTTAAGACCATCAGGATACGGTTTTTTTGCCACCCCGGTAACAAATTGAATGCTGGGAAAGCGCTTTTTAAAATAAGCAATGCGTTTAGGCATGGGCTTATTGCTCAAGATAAATATGGGCTTGTCGCCTAAACTCTCGAAACATTTATCTAACCACATTTCAACATCGGCTCTGGCTTGTATCTCGCCATGCGCTGCCAATACCCCATCAAAATCGAGTATTAAAGCTTGGTAGTTTTGTAACATTTCACCGGCAATTTGCGTGGTAATAATACCTGCTTGTTGGCGAGCAATTTGCCCAAGTTGTCGACGATATGAGATCGTCTGTTTCAGGGTGTAGATAATCCGCTGTAGCATGGTTTATTTTTTGGTCAGCAGGCGTTTGAGCCAATGTTGTTTTGAGAGCCAAGCATCAAAGGCGTTGGCTTGGTTGCTATTAAGTGGGCGTTTTTCTAACACCGCAGATAAAAACAGCGGGCGGATAATGCGTAATTGGGTTAGCACATATTCCAGCACACAAATAAATTTTAAGCGCCAGCGCGTCCACATATCGTCTTGAAGTTGATGTCCCAAACCTTCAAACATCGGGTAGCATAAACCGCCATAAGTTGCCCAGCTCAAGGGCTTAAAATAGCGTTTGAGCTGCGGGACGAGTTCGTTGCTGTTACAGGCTTCGGAGGGGTCAAATGCCGCAGGGCGATATTGTAACCACACGCCTTTGACCCAGCCATCATGATTGGTACGCAAGGCTTTACTTGGAAACAGCAACAAGAGCAAGAAACTGGCGATAAGGTGATTGCGCAAGGGGATTTGTAAATACGGCGGACCTATCCACTCGTCCAAGACCAATACACCGTTTTCTTTAAGTCCTTTATGGGCTTGAAAGAAGATGCCGCCGAGATTGTAGACATGGTGAACGCCATGCAAGCCAACAATTAAATGATAGCGTTCGGGTTCAAGCACCAAATCATTGGCATCTTGTTCATGGGGGTTAAATTGAAAGTCTTGGTGTTGAAAGCGATTGAGCGAAACGCCACTGAGATCATAACCGTCAACCTCACTAAAACTGACCCCATGCCGATTGGCAAAAAAGCGGCTTTCGCCAATCATATCCCCGCAAACCAATGCCGCTCCCAGCAAGGGTTTGCCGTCTTGATTGGTATAACGCTCACGCAACAAGCGGCGATACAGCTGCCGACTGGTTTGGCGACCAAAGCGTAAAAACTCGTACTCATTGACGGTGGGAATAGATATCCAGCTGACATCGCGGACTTTTTGGATGTCCATGCCATCCCAAGTCTCGCGCGCATCAGCCAGTTTCTCATCTGCTTTTTGCATAGTTTAGATAATTATCGTGGAGCAAAGGCTATACGTTAGACCGTGGGTTTAAATTTTTTGAAACCCAGCGCACCTAACAAGCTAAAGACGGGCTTCATAAAAATAAACAAGACCGTCCCTTGAATCACACGGAAAAACATCGGTGGTGGCAGTTTAGCAATGGCTTTTTCTACCGCTGCTATGTCGGTATCTGGACCATGAATACGGTATTGATAGCACGCCATTGGACCAAATAAGACCGCATATAAAATTCTGGGCTTGGTGATCAAGCGCCACAATTGTGGTTTGCAACCAATAATACCGGCCAAGCCTTCCATCAAGCCATGATAATCAACTAAGAAGGTTAAACGTTGGGCGTGATTGGGACGACGGCGATTATATTCGTCAGCATCACATTTAATGGTCTTGTTCATTTCCTCAACGCTTGGTAATTGTAAGCGCCCAGTTAATAAACCTGAGAGCCAACGCGCTTGCATTTCAGGCACGGGTGGGGTTGCGCCAATGCTACCACGGGCAAAACCAACAAAAGCCATATTCGGCAATTCGGGCATAAAGGTGTTTTTATACAAGGTACGCCCATCTAAGGTCATATTATCTAAAAACGGCAGCAACATACGAAAGCCCGTACACAAAATCACTGCATCATATTCCTCAACCGAACCATCATCAAACTCTACCCCGTGTTCGTGATAGCGTTTGATACCCGGGCGAATGTTAATATCACCCCGGGCAATATCATAGAAAAACGCGGGGCTTTTGGTGAACGGCTGGGTGCTGTGCGTGCCGCCTGAGAACCAGTTAAACAGTTTACGGTACTGCCAAAAACGTTGCTCGACTTCTGCCTCGGATTTAGGTGGGTTTTTAGAAATGTCGGCAATCGCTTTGCTGAGTTCGACCCCAGAAGCGGGTCCATGGCGTTCGGGTGTCGTAAATAAAGCCCGCCAAGTGCGATAATCAAATAGGCTGAAAAAGAATTTGAAAAAGGGACGAATTTGTAAGGTCAGTAACAAAATCGGCAAGACTAAGAAGGTGTAGAAAGTCCGAAAAGAGGAAAATTGATCTTGTACTTTAGGAATACAGCAATGATGAAAATCATGTAAAAATGGTTTTGGCAGCCAGATTTTAGCTCGGAAAGAGCCGTGGTCAGCCGGGCGTTGTCCGGGCCCTTTGCTTAAGGTGACAATATGTCCTTTACGCAATGCCATGGATATGCTTTTGGCATAAGGCAATACCGCATGAGCCAAGTCGGCCGCACTTTCGCCACCACCAACAATCAAGATTTTTTTATCTTTGAGGCTGTCTGTACTCTCAAGCAAGGATGAATGAATATTTTGTCCCTTAAAGCTTTCATCACCTTCAAAGCGCGGAACTAAAGGTTCATGGTTTAAGCCCGTGCAAACCACAACATAATCGTAAGTTTTTGTGGTTTCGCCGTCTTTGTTGGCAATGGTGACATCCCATTTATCACCATTACGCACCGTTTTGGTGACTTCATGTTCGAGTTTTATTAAAGGCAGGAGATCATGTTTTTGAATATATTTTTCTAAGTAAGTTAAATATACCTTGTAGTTGGGGAAATAGCCTTCATTGGTAGCATCCATTTCAGGAAAATCTGAAAATTGAATAAAGGATACCGAGGTACTGAGGACGGTATGGTCAGATACGGTCGAGGTTTTTTTATCAAAATGCCAAAGTCCACCGACGTTTGAGCGTTTATCAAACATCTCAACATCAAAGTTTTTTGACTTAAGTTCTTTGGCGGTGGTCAGTGCAGATACCCCCGCACCAACGATACAAATACGCATACCTCTAATCTCCCCATTATATGTGATGTTATTCGCTTCCATTTTAACGCGAATAAACAAATTTCGTTAAATTTTTTTAATGTTTGTATACTACAATTACAAACGAGCTTGCTGCATTAAAGTATGCATTTCGCTAACGGCTTCTTCTAAACCCGTAAAAACCGCCCTGGCAATGATAGCATGACCAATATTCAATTCGATAATCTCAGGCAAAGCAGCAATCGTTTTGACGTTATGATAATGCAAACCATGCCCAGCGTTGACTTGTAGCCCTAAAGCATGGGCTTGGGTTGCCCCGGCTTTAATCGCTGCAAAAATCTGTGCTTGTTCTTCAGGGTTAGTGGCATCAGCATAATGACCTGTGTGAATTTCAATCACAGGCGCACCGCAGGCTTTTGCCGCCTCAATTTGCTCTGGGTCAGCATCAATAAATAAAGATACGCGCACACCCGCTTCAGCTAAACGAGCGCAAGCATCTTTGATTTTGTCTTGTTGCCCGGCGACATCTAAGCCACCTTCAGTGGTTAGCTCTTCACGTTTTTCCGGTACAAGACAACAATCAGCCGGCTTTACTTTGCTAACAATGGCAATCATTTCTTCAGTCACCGCCATTTCAAGGTTCATGCGGGTGGTGAGTATGTCTTTAAGCATAAAGACATCGCGGTCTTGAATATGGCGACGGTCTTCGCGCAAATGTAAAGTAATCGCATCAGCCCCCGCTTGCTCGGCTAATAAAGCAGCTTGAATCGGATCGGGATAACGGGTTCCACGGGCTTGGCGTAAAGTCGCCACGTGATCGATATTTACACCTAAGGCAATGGCTTTGTTCATAAACTCGCTAATAGTGGTCAAAGAAGGTATGTAGACAACCTAAACATCGACTGTGTTTAGGCAAGGGAAATTAAAGGATAATCGCAGCAGCAAATTTCAGAACATTACCTGCATAACTGGCAATCTGAGCACCGTTTCGATAAGCTTCGATGGCATCATTGAGTCCATTCATGGCTTCATTGGCTTCTGCTTGACTGATGCCATTACTGACGGCATCAAAATCCGCATCTTTTTGCAGGGCATTAAACAAGGCATCTGAAGCTGCTTCTCCTGCCCCCATATAAGCTTCTAATTGTGCTTGTAATTCAATAACTTCTCGCCCTTGTACCGTGACTAGGGTTAAAAGTTGTTTGGTCACCGCCCAATTGGGATCGCTGTCGGGACCTGCCTCTTCGAGTGCGGCTTCAAACTTGGCAATTTGCTCTGGGGTTAAAGGCATGGGAACTCCTTGATATTGGGGTGTAACAGGGATTATTGTTGTTTAACTGATGTTAGGCAAAGGCTAAATACCACTAAACAGGTAGAAAACCACCTTATTGTGATAAAAACAGGCTTAGTGCGTAACATCCGTTATTTAAACGAGCTAGCGCCACTGATTAAAAGATTCAATGCCGCTTCTCTTTGCCCAGCGTCTTTGATGTATTTGGAGCCAAGAATATTAAGCACTTCTCCCACGGTTTCGGAACTTAATAGGCCTTTGAATGCGCCTTTCATGTCGATTTCGCTTTGGGTGTAATTGAGCATGGCAAGGCTATGACCGTTGAGCATTTGTAGTTGCTGATTCATTTCTTGTTGCAAGGCATCTAAAAGCACTAAAGCACCATCAATGGCTTGTTTGCGAAAGGCTAAATTGGGATCATGGGGTAATAGCCGGGTTGTTGCCTCATTATAAAAAAGTTTGGTTTGTCCTTCGCTGGCAGTGCGCTTGAGTTCAGCCAAAGTTTTGAGTAAAGAATGGGCTTTTTGTGGGGTAAAGCTGGGGTCAGCTGCTGCGGTAAAGACCCAGCCTTCACGGCGCTTTAAGCGCTGGGTATCCTCGGCATCAATGCCACGCTCTAAGGTAGTTTTCACTGATTGATAGCGTTCACTAAACTTACCACGTTTGCCGATAAAAGAGCGGGCAGACTTTTTAAATACCTCTTCCCAAGTATTGCCTTTAACCTTTAAAGTTGGAGGACCTAAAACGGCAATCATTTCTGATTGAATTCGAGCAATATGCTGAAACATCAAGGCATCTCCAGATGCCTGTAATAATGGTCTATAAAGGGATAATAATACCTGTATATTTTGTGATAGGGCTTGAATGTTCTGTATATTTTGCTGGGCAACAGGGCGCAAAGCATCGACGGAGGGCGCACAACTTTGCAATCCTAAAATCACAGTGCCGATAATTAAAAATCGCTGATACAAGCTTGTTATCATAAATCTAATCCTGTATAAGGTGCTATAGCCTACCGTTCGATTGGGCGGCATAGGCTCAGTTTAGAATTGTCCGTCCCCTGAAGGTAACGTAGACTGGGATGCTAGACTAAATAGACTGATAAAACAAGTCAAAATCATTTGTGAAACCATGTTCAATAAAAGACCGTTGTTTGTTTATTCCCTTGTCCTATTATTCTCGCTGCCACAGCTTAGCCATGCTTGGCCTTTTGAAGGCTTTACCGAACCAGACTTAGCCGTTGCTGTTGCGATGGCAGAGCCGGGCATTTTAGCCAAAGTGGAGGTCAAAGCAGGTGATCAAATCAAAAATGGTCAAAAGTTGGCGCAATTAGATAATCAAGTCTTAAACGCCAGTTTAAATGTGGCTAAAGCCAAGGCAGCAGCTAAAGGCGCGGTAGTAGCGGCAAAGGCGCGTCAACGCTTACATCAACAACGCCTTAATCGTTTATTGCCCTTGTTATCCAGAGGCTTGGCTCAACAAGCTGAAATCGATGATACCCGCGCAGATTTAGCCGTGGCTAAAGCCGAGGTCAAAACTGCCAAAGAGCAGCAATATATTAACAGTTTATCGGTCAAACAAATTCAAGCACAAATCAATCGGCGTATATTAAGAAGCCCTCTCGATGGCGTAGTGACAGAAGTTCATAAAGAAGTGGCTGAATGGGTCGGGGGTAACGAACCTGCGGTCATGACAGTGGCGCGTGTCAATCCATTGCGTTTAAGTCTACAAGTACCGACGACAACGGCATTGAGCTTGCAGGAAGGCGATAGCTTAAAAGTTGAATTTAGCGCCCTGCCTGAACTGGGCGTACATCAAAGTCAAATTGATTTTATTTCCCCGATTACCGATGCGGGCAGTGATACGGTCGAAGTGCGTTTGAAATTAGATAACCAAACAGGCAAACTACGCAGTGGTCTTAAATGTTTGGTACATGACGTTGAAGCAAGCCCAGTACCCGAGCAATAGGAACTTATCGTTTTTTGCCTTATTATTCAGGTTTTTTACCTGCATAATGAAGCCTTTGCGTAACACCCGTAAGCAAGCAATTTCATCGATTCGGTGTTTGTTCAGTATCACACCGAATCTTAATCAACCTAAGGGAAAAAAATGGCTGATAAAAAAACCGAAGCGCAAAAACAACAAATGGTTAAAGTGCGTTATGAGCAAACCCGTGCAGAATATGCCGCACAATTTGTCTTAAACATGAGCGAAGAAGAAATTGTTATTAACTTTTCTTCTGGTATGATGCCTGACCCAGCAGGTGAAAACCATTTGCCAATTCATAGCCGTATTGCTATGACCCCTAATAATGCGCGCAAATTGGCAGCTTTATTAAATCAGGCTCTGAGCCAACAGCCTAAAACCACGGCTGCCCCTGCCAGCACTGAAAAAGCTGCTAAATAATTTTGAGATAAGCAGGCATGAAATATTACCACCGCATCCGCAACCGTCTCGCAGTCGTTTTGCTGCTGGTGGCTTTATTGCCTGCCCTCACCATTGGTTTTTATGCTATCCATACCAGCAGCAAGACCCTGATAGAAAAAGAACTTAAAGCCCAAACCGTCATCCTTAATCGGCAAAAAAATGGCATTGAAACCTTTTTATCCACCACCGAAGACGATTTAAATTTTTTAGGCTTAAATTACCCTATCGAAGCGTATTTACAAGTTCGAGGTAATCCCCAACATACGCCCGCACAATTGGCACAAGCCCGTTCCCGATTGGTCAGTGAATTTGCCGCCTTTTCAGCCACGCACCCGATGTATTATCAAGTGCGCTATTTAGATGAGCACGGACAAGAAATTATTCGTGTGGATTTTGATGGTGAAAAAAGCCACATTATTTCACCAGAATATTTACAAAATAAAGCGGATCGCTATTATTTTAGCGACACCATGAAGCTGTCAAGAAATGACTTGTTTGTATCGCCTTTAGATTTGAATCGTGAACGAGGACAAATTGAAGTCCCCCATAAACCCGTGATTCGCTATGCTCGTAAAGTCTATGAGCCGGACGGAGACGAGGCAGGCATTGTGATTACCAATGTCGATGCCGCAAGTATTTTAGCCTTTGCCGAACAAAATTTATTAATTGATCAAGCTGGTTTTTATTTAAACCACCTAGATGAAAGCAAACGCTGGGGTAGTCCAAGAGACTTAGATAGTGGTTATCGTTTAGATCAAGACTACCCTCTCGAATCTAAATCTATGCGCAAATATAATAATGGTCAGTTTTTAAGCTCATATATGATTTTTACCTTTAGCAAAGTCGCTGTTAAAGGGCTTGGGCACTGGTCATTAATTGCCCATAATGACACGCAATCGGTATTACACAATGTCAATGATTTGCGTAATACGTTGTATATTGTGTTGTTCATTATGTTAGCTTTAACCATTATCATTGCCTTAAAAATTAATGCCCGCATTACCCGCCCTATCGAACAATTAACCGAAATTGTCTACCGTGTACGCCATGGCGAACGTAAACTCCAAGCAGATGACAGCCAAACCAATGAAATCGGTGTGTTAGCACAAGGTTTTAACCAAATGATCAGCGCAATTAATCATTCGGAACAAGCCTTAGAAGATGCTAAAGCTGTTGCCGAAGAAGCCAACCAAGCCAAAAGCCGTTTTATTGCCAATATGAGCCATGAATTGCGCACCCCGCTCAATGCCATTATTGGCTATAGTGAAATGCTACGCGATGATGCCAAAGATGCCGAGGATGAACAGGCCGTTGGTGATCTAGAGAGTATTCACAGTGCAGGTAAACATTTACTTAATTTGATTAATAACGTGTTAGATATTTCTAAAATCGAAGCCGAACGCATGGATATTTATAATGAATCGTTTGAATTAAATACTTTGATTGATGATGTGATCAGCACATTTAAGCCCACAGCCCAACAACATCACAATCATCTAGAAATCGTTTATATCCAAAATCCCGGAACAATTTGTACGGATATGACTAAAATTCGCCAATGTTTATTTAATCTTGTCAGCAATGCGCTCAAATTTACCGAAGCGGGCAAGGTTTGTGTTGAGATTGATAGCAAACACATCAGTTCTAGGCAATGGCTGCTAATTAAAGTGAAAGACAGTGGCATTGGTATGAGTGAAGAGCAACAAAAAAAGCTTTTTCAACCCTTTGTACAAGCGGATGCGTCCACGACCCGTCAATATGGCGGCACGGGCCTTGGGCTGGTGATTAGTAAACGCTTTATCGAACTGATGGGCGGTACAATGAGTTTGTCTAGTCAATTAGGCAATGGCAGTTGTTTTACTATTTGGCTACCTACCGAGCCACCAGAGAATCAAGCTAAAATGGCTACCGTACACAATGATGTAGATACCCAGAAAAAATCTCTACAAAAACCAACCAAGCAAAATACAAAAACATGCATCATGGTGGTTGAGGACGATTTTAACAGCCGCAATATGCTCAGCCATTTATTACACAAATCGGGTATCGACGTGTTAAAAGCTGAAAATGGACGCATTGCCCTAGAACAACTGGAGAAATATTCGGTTGATTTGGTAATTTTAGATTTAATGATGCCAGAAGTAGATGGCTTTGAATTTTTACAGCGTTTGAAAAAAATACCACAAAAAACGGCTTTACCCGTGATAGTCATGACGGCAATTGACCTAAACCAAGATGAGCGTACCTATCTCACCGCCCATAATGTCATCGCTATTTATCAAAAAGGCAGTTATCGACAAGAGGACTTGTTGGATATGATTCAACATTTGGATACAACAGAGACACTTTAGCTAAACGGCTAGCATCAGCGCTTTTAGTCGCATTTGATCTGTTTATACCAACCCATCAATCTCGCCCTTGCCCTCGCGCACGATTTCAGGCACATCATTTTGCAAGTCGATCACAGTGGTGGCATCAAAGCCGCAAATTCCACCGTTGACAATCAAGTCCACGTGTTTTTCCAGTTTCATCTCAATATCTTCGGGGTCGGTTTCGGGATAATCAGCATCGGGTAAAATCAAGGTTGAACTCATCAACGGCTCGCCGAGTTCGGTCAAAATCGCTTGGGCGACGTTGTTATCCGGCACGCGCAAACCGATGGTTTTACGCTTGGGGTTTTGCAAACGCCGTGGGACTTCGTGAGTGGCTTTGAGGATAAAAGTATAGGCTCCCGGCGTTAGGGATTTCATCAAACGAAACGCTTTATTGCCGACTTTGGCATAATTTGCCAATTCCGAAAGGTCACGACAGACTAAAGTAAAATTATGGGTTTTGTCGAGTTCGCGCAAGCGGTAGATCCGCTCCATCGCCTGTTTATTACCCACTTGGCAACCAAGCGCGTAGCAAGAATCGGTCGGGTAGGCAATCAGCCCACCATCACGTATGGTTTCAACAACTTGTTTGATAAGGCGTGGTTGTGGATTGTCTGGATGAATGTAAAGCATGTTACTCCCCGATGGTCATATCTCGTCGAGCGCTGGAAACAGAGACCATGACACCGGACATCACGTCCATTAACTGCATCAAGGTCAAAAGTAAAAAAGTTGCGGTTCCCGCTTGTTTAACCAGCAGAAATTCAGCTAAAAAGACAATGAACAAGATCATGGAAACGCTTTGTTCTATCATCGAGCTAATGGTTGAACGGGTGGATTTAAAAATTTCAAAATACAGCGCAAAAACACCGAGTACCAATAAAAAATGGCTATTACTTAAGGTCAGGTTTGCCCCTGACATCATTTGCCAAGAAATAAAGGTTTCGTCGAGTAAATTGGTATCGCCACCAAAAGCGATGAGGTTATAAACAATCAATAAGTATAAAAATAAAGGGATTTTCGTGATAACAAACATAAAGACTTCCTAAGGGTTTTCAGGGGCTGCGGTGGCAAATAGTTGCTCGCGGTGGCTATTATAAAATACCAAGCTTTGGCGGATAGCTTTCACTACTGCGCGGGGCGTAATGGTTGCCCCCGTGATCTGATCAAATGCGCCGCCATCGCGTTTAACACCCCAAGCCGGTTGTTCGGGGTTGGTGATGCTTTTACCGACAAATTGTTGATCCCAATCGCTGCGCTGATGCTCGATGGCATCACCCAGCCCAGGGGTTTCACGGTGGGATAAGACCCGAATGCCAAGCACCTTACCGGCGTAGTCAATGCCAATTAAAAATTTGATTTGCCCACTATAACCATCGGGGGCACTGGGCATGAACAACACCGCCACCGGCTTGCCTTGTTTACGCCCACGGTAAACGGTGACCGAGTCATCTGTGCCTAATAAACTCGGGTTCTGCACGCTGATGGTATCGGTGAGAATCTGATTATCACAGGTCTCAGGCGGTAGCAGGGCATGAATGCTATCGAGCAGTGCTTCGCGCTCATTGAGTACGATTTGCTCGGCGGTTTGTTGATAACTAAAACTGACCATGCTGGTACCGACAATGGCAAACAGCATCAACAACAGACCGGTTTTAGCAATGCTGGGCAATTTATCAAACATTTAACACTCCGGTATGGTCAAGGTATTACTGCCATAACTGATAGCACAGTTGTTACGAGAGCCAATCGCAGGCAAATGCGTACGCGTGTTGAGTTGTTGATTGCTATCAAGCACGCTGATACCACGGCTGGCAATCACTTGGCTGCTAGGCAAGCTCAGTTGATATTTGAGGTGGGTAAATAATTTATCCAAGGCGGCTTGGGCATAATACATCAATGGCACTTGGTCGCGGCGCTGATAGCTTTGGTTCAGGGCATCGACATGGTGAGCATTATCCACTTCTAAATACACCAATTGGCTTTGTGTGCCGTAGTAGCGTTTATTGTTAGCATAATACAAACGGCTGGTTAAATTCACATGAGCAAAAGGATCTTGGCGACCGTGAACAATAATTCCGGGTTTACCGCGCAAATCTGCCAGTGCCAAACTGTCTTTTAGCCCGTCTTGCACCCGCTGTTGATTATCAGCCGCAAGCCCTGGTGTCGTGCTGATTGCGGTTTGTGCCAATTGTTGCAAGCATAAAGCCCCAGCAAGGTGACCATCAATTTGTCTGTCAGCATCGGTGCTGCGGCGATAATACACCGCCAAACCGTCGCTATCGCTGCGGTTATGCAATAAGGTAGTGTTGCTGCTCGGACTGATACCGTTACCCGTGGCAAACTCATCGGCTAAGTCTGCTTGTGACTTGCTGCTCAAGCGTCCATTGCTACTAACTGCGCCATAACTGTAATCGCAAAGATTATCCACCACACTAAAGCGCCCATAGCTGTTGGCATAGGCATTAGCATAGGCGGTGTAATAGGATTCAGCGGTGTATAAGTGCGCGAGGGTTTGCGCCTCGGTCAGCGCGTTAAGCGCTTGCAGCTTGCTTGCCGCATCCTTGGTTTTAGCATTGACTGCAGTGCTGCTGGTAATTAAACCTAAGCTGCTGAGCGCACTGCAACGCCCCGGCAAACCTAAAGCCGTACCAGAAAAAGTGCTGCTGGCACTGGCACAAGGTTGATACACGGCATAATCTGCCATGGTTGCCAAGAAATTGGGCTGTTTATCATTGATATAGTAATTGTTCCCACCTTGGCGAATGCCTAAACGCGCCGGATTGCGCTGGCTGATGGCAGGCGAGATAGCAAGCACCCCATCAATGCGTTGCCCACTGTCAAGTTCTGCTGCTCGCAATGCCGCCGCGCCGCCTGTGGATAAACCCGCCGCAATCACCACGGTATTGCTGGTGCCAATGCTGGTGACTTGCCCAAACACATCTTCACGGTTGAGAATTTCAAACGCAAAATCAATGCTATCGAGTAAGGCATTATCCCAATTGGCTTCGGGATTGTTTTGGTTATGTGCGTGCTTAAGCGCCACCCGCTCAGGATAGACCGAGGCAAAGGCGGCTAAATCACTGACCTCGTTACCCGTGGCAGTAAACTGGCTTTTATCTTTTGTGCTGCTGCGTGTGCCATCAACAAGGCTGATGGTATCGGTTTGAATATCATGCACACCACTGCCTGCGCCTTTGTCACTATAAACCACCGCACAGCGGTTTTTTAAGCCCCATTCGCCAAGCACGGGAATACCCGCATAGACACTGCTCGCGGCGGGAGTGGCAACCGCAATCAAACACGGGTTGGTTAAATCGAATTGATCCGGTAACTGCAATAACTGGGTATTGTTTTTATCATCAGCGCGTAAAAATTCTTTGCCCGCGACTTTACCCGTGACCGATATTTGCGCAAATGTGCCAGCAACCCCAGGGCCATATAAACGTCCAAAACCGCTATCACTGCGCATGTCATAAGCGTTTTGATAGGCGCTTGCCACCGCCAAACGGCGCAGCTCACTAGCCGTTGGGTTGATGCTATCGGCAAACTTAGGGCTTTGCGCTAATCCATCTGCACCAAGACCTGCCGTGAGCAAATCATCGCTTTCACCATCAAAACGGGTGATAACCATACCGTCGTTGACCTCGGTATCATTGCTTGTGTTGTCAGTGCTGCTATCACTGCTGCCACCGCCGCCACCCCCACCTGCGCCAGCACCAACGGCAACCAAAGTCCCTAAAGCCGCCACCCAGCCAGCATTGCCTTCGCTGCAACCTTGTAATATAAGGCTGCTAAGTAAAACGGCTAACAGTGTTTTTGATGTGTTCATTCGCTATCCTTAAGCAGCCAAGTAATCGTCGTCATTATTATCGCTACTGGGCAAACGGCGTAATTTTAAATCGTAAAAAATCACCACCGTCACTGCATAAAATAACGGAGTCAGCACGGTTTCGATGGCAATATCCAAAATATATTGTAAGGGGCTGATTTCAGGTGTGGTCTCAGGCAATAAAGCCGCATCAGCAGAGGGGGAAAAAAAGCTGCTAAGTACACCAGCCAGCAACAGCATAATCAACAAAGGCAAGGCATAAGTTGAGGCCGTATGCCACCAATTATCTTTGACCAAAAAAGCACTAAAGCCCAAGCTTTGCATCACAGATTTATTTTCAAACAAGATTGACGAACTGGCAAAAGCCAAACTAATTAAAAGAAAAATACCGGGCAATACCAAAGCAAAAGAGCCTAAAAAGGCCAAGAAATAATATAAAAAATTAGCAATCAACATCGGCAATAAGGTTTGTGCTGCGCGCGTGTAAGCATTGCCCGAGACATGCGGCAAATAAGCCTGTCCAAAACTAAATAAAATCACACTGCCCAAATAAGTCGAAATCAACCCATAAACCAATAAATAAGGGAAAAAATCCGAATTGAGCAAGGCTTGCCAAGCATCGGGATTGCTGGTGTCGAGTTCCTGAATAAACTGGTTAGTGGTCAGAACACTGAGCACCGCCAAACTTAGACTGGCGAGCAGGATTTGTGGCAAGACTTGTTTCAGTAATGCCGCTGCCTTAAAAAACAAAGCAAAGGGATCCTGAGGGGTTTTATCGGGAATTAACATGGCAGCGGCATATATCCTATAGGGAAAGACTTAGGGGCAGTTAACAAAACCGGTGGTAATGGGACGTTTGTTTTCATTGTAATATTCGTGCCCATCTGCTTTGCGCACCCGTGATCTCAACTCAAATTTAACATAAGCCTCTGGAATACCTTTTTTCGGGATCACTTGCAGCGCAAACCACTCGCAGCCGCCCGTACGGAGCATGTCACTTAAACCGCTGCAATTTTGTTGGCTAATGCGCCGAGCATATTGTTTACAAGCATTGCCCCCCCAGCGGATGATTTTACCGCCGTCGGTGGTGTTTAATAAGCGTCCATTGCCAGAAATGCCATCACGGTTAGCGTCCAGAGCTTGGCGGGTGTCTTGGTTAATGCCACTGATGGGGACAAAATCAAAATATTTCACAATTTCGGTGGCATTGATGTCGGTGTAACAGACATCTAAATATTTTTCTTCCGCTTGAGGACCTATTGCCCAAAACAAGGTGCGTGCGCCACAGCCGGTGTAATCAACTTTTTCAGGGGCAACTGTACAATTGGCAACAAATAGCGTTGCTATCAGAGCGAAGATTGTTTTTTTCATTCCGTCTTTCTCACCAAGCCTTAAAGAGACGGGGATTTTAGCATTTATCCGAACCGAACGAAAACAATGCTGTCAAGAGTTTTGAGCAAATTGGGTTGGAGCTTGGGGCTTGGAGCACGAAAAAACCAAGCCTCACTAAAAAGGAGCGCTGCTGCTGTGGCGTATTTTATTATCTGATGTGACGCACTAAGCCCCATTTACCACAAATAAAGTGCTTTTCCACCTGCCTAATGATGTAGCCGTGGAATAATGGCGGTTTTCTGAGCCATTAAGGCACAGAGCTTTTGCGTAACATCCGTTATTATTGGGCATGGTTGGCTGTGGTTTTGGGCGGGATTATAGTCTTTAAGCACTTGTACTTTGAGTCTATCTTCGTGACAATGGGAGGCAGAAGCTTTATAGCTGTCCGACTCGATATATTCAAACGTCATGAAAGGGTATTAACCTGCAATGTGTATAGAACGCGTTTACATAGGGTGGCACAAGCTAAAAAATCAAGAGTATATCCTCATGCCACAAACCACAGACACGATCTGGAACATGACTCCCAACCACGCAATGGCCAAACAATTGGCGATTCGTGATATTCCCTCATTAGTTTGCGATGCGGTAAACCTTGAAGGCGTTGCCATGACCTTGCCTGAGATTCAGACTATTTTAGATGGGATTACTGTAGGTGGTCATAAAATTAGTGACCAAAATATGGCGATTAACCAAGCAAATACATGGAAGCATTTATTTCAGTTAATCGACAATAAAACTTTTAGCTTTTCAAAAAACATTGCCTTAGAGTTACACACAATTGCAGGCAAAGAAGAAGCCTTAGATTGGGGAGCTTTTCGTGCAGGTTATGTCACTATCAGTGGCTCTGATTATGAACCACCACCAGCAAATAAATTAGATAGGATTTGGCTAGTAATAACATCAGAACTTAACAAAATGACTGATGTTTATGACAAAGCCATGAGCGCATTTTTGCAGATGGCAAGGACACAATTCTTTTGGAATGTGAATAAACCTATGGGGCGTTTTATGATGAATGGCATCTTACTTTCTGAGGGCTACCCTATTATCAACGTCCCAGCTAAAAGGCAGCAGGAATTTAACCAGTTGATGTTAACGTTTTATTTAAACGCCGATACAACAGCAATGAAACAATTTTTAAGGAGCTGCCTAAATCCTAAAATCATTGCCAATTTTCAAGTTGAGTCATTATGAATCTACCTTTTTACCAGCCCACGGGCAACGAAGTGCAATTGTTTGAACATGCCTATCAAAAACAATTACCTGTTTTACTCAAAGGGCCGACGGGCTGTGGTAAAACCCGCTTTGTTAGCCACATGGCGGCAAAATTAGACAGGCCTTTATTCACCGTTGCTTGTCATGATGACTTGAGCGCAGCGGATCTGGTCGGACGGCATTTGATTAATGAGCAAGGCACGTATTGGCAAGATGGCCCTTTAACCCAAGCCGTGCGGACTGGAGGGATTTGCTATTTGGATGAAGTGGTTGAGGCGCGTAAAGATACCACCGTGATTATGCACCCGCTCACCGATGACCGCCGGATTTTGCCCCTAGAGCGCCTCAACGAGCAATTGCAAGCGCCGCCTGAGTTTATGCTGGTTATCTCTTATAATCCTGGTTATCAAAACCTATTAAAAACCCTCAAACCCAGCACCCGTCAACGCTTTATTTCTATGCGCTTTGATTACCCCAAACCAAGCTTAGAGCAAAAAATTGTCGAGCAAGAAACCCAAATTGATACTGACATGGCCAAACGCTTAGTGAACTTGAGCAATGCCTTGCGACGTTTGCAAGACCATGACATTGAAGAGGGCGCATCGACCCGTTTGTTGGTTTATGCCGCGCACTTGATTAACAGCAGTTTTGACCCCGTAGAGGCTTGCAGGGCGGCGATGGTCGAGCCTTTAAGTGATGACCCTGAAACCGTTGCCGCTTTAATGAATGTAGTCAGCGCCAGTTTTGGGCGTTAGTCATGGAAGAAGCGGTTGGTAAATTATGGCACCGTTGGATAACGGGCTTGGTGCGTGATGATTATCCTGAGGCAGCAGTCGAACTGGCTGAGATTGAAAAGGCCTTGGGGCTGTATTTTCGCGCTTTAGGTGGAGAGGCTGGGATAGGCTTGCACGCCAGCCATGCCAGCCAAAGTCAAAAGCGCGGCGGTTTTTTGCGCCGCGTGGCCTATGCTGAGGAAAAAATCGAACTGACGTGGGTGGATGATGAAAATTTACACCTACCCCAACGCTTAAGCGTTTTTCCAGAACAACAGCTTAATCAAGACTTATATTATTGGCTCACCGCCTTGGCAGCGCAAGACAAAGGTCAAAACCTGCCTTGGTTTAATAAAAACCAGCTATTGAGCCAACACGTATTAGATAATTACGCTGGTTTGCATGAGACTTACGAGCGCTTAGTCGAAGCCCAAATTGCCTTGTGGACTGAATATAAAGGTGCTAAAGAATGTAAGCAGGCTTTGATTCAAGCTTTGCAACAACCCAACAGCGTTGAGCATCTACCTTTTTGCGCGGATAGCACGCCGGCGATGTATTTATGGCTGCATCCCGAACCACCTTGTGCCTTAGCAAGCCAAGTCGTAAAAAAACGCCCTGATAAGCAAGCCAAACGCAAAAATAAACAAACACAACAAGCCAAAGACACGCGCCGCCGTCAAGCCGAGCGGGTCGAGAATCAAGACAGTAAAAGCGGTTTATTGGCTTTTCGTCTTGAGAGTTTGTTTTCTTTGGCCGATTTCATCAAAGTCGATCGTACTTGTGATGAAGAACAAGACATATCCCAAGCCCAGCAAGCCTTAGACGATGTCGATAAGCTCAGCATCAGCCGTGATCAAGAAGACACCGAGGCTGCAACGTTGTCGGTGGACTTGGAGTTATCTCGCTTGGATTATGATGCACCATTGGCAGAAGCGGAGATTTACTTACCTGAGTGGCATTATAAAAAAGCCATGATGCAGCCTGATTACTGCTGCCTAAACCAACAACCCATAGCGATTAAAGACGATGCCAGTGCTGAGATTCCTGCCAAGTTGCGCCCTTTTGCACGGCGTTTACGACAACAATTTGCCGCCTTACAACCGCAAAAGCAATGGTATAAGGCACAGGCTGATGGCTGTGAGATCGATTTAGAAGCCTATATGCACCAACGCAGTGATGCCTTATTGGGTAAAGACACGGGAGAGCATAAGCTTTATCAAGACTATCGTGGCAAACAACGGGATTTATCTTGTTTATTGTTGGCAGATTTGTCTTTGTCTACCGATGCTTGGGTTAATAACGAGGCGCGGGTGATCGATGTCATCAAAGACAGTTTATGTTTGTTTGCCGAAGCACTCAGTGCCAGTGGTGATCAGTTTGCCCTCTATGGTTTCCACTCCAATAGCCGCCATGATGTGCAACTGCAAAGCATTAAAAGCTTTTCTGAGCGCCATCAACCCGTAGTCCAACAACGCATTGCCAGTTTAAGCCCGCAGAACTATACCCGCATGGGCGCTGCCATTCGCCAAGCCACGCGTTTATTATCAGAACAAAAAAGCGAGCAACGTTTATTATTATTGCTCACCGATGGTAAACCCAATGATATTGATGTTTATGAAGGCCGTTATGGGATTGAAGATACGCGCATGAGCTTGCTAGAAGCGCGTCGCCAAGGCTTACAAGTATTTTGTATCACCATTGATGAAAAAGCCAATGATTATCTACCGCATATCTTTGGGCAGCAACGTTATGTGTTGATTCATAACCCCGCTGATTTACCGAAAGAATTGCCTTTGTTATATTTACATCTGACCCGCAGCTATTAGTAATAATGATAAAGGGGGGATTAAGCCCCAGCTATTTTGAATAGCCATCATTTTACCAATGAAGGTTCAATAGCATTTTTAACCCAGAGCCTGTTTGCGACCTGGTGAAATAGAGTTTAGTGATGAGATAATGGTGCTTTGTATGTTAAAAAACAGCTTATGCCTTAAACTCAAACCGTACAAATAAATGACATCAGCATCATTTAGAATAAAAACATTTGACAACGAGATAATAGAGCTGTACTATACGCGCTTCGTTGCACATTGCAATTCCCCGGTAGCTCAGTTGGTAGAGCAAATGACTGTTAATCATTGGGTCGGCGGTTCGAGCCCGTCCCGGGGAGCCATTTTCTCCTAGCCTTTCGGCAAATTCTTAAAAATCCCTTGCAAATCATTTGTAATTTATTTGCAAAATGATTGACAAAGAATTCCTGTATAACTTATCAAAAAATATTAGCATTGCTTATATTTATGTCTGACCATTTTATTTCGTAACGGTCAAGATACACATCGGTCATTTTCTCATTCGTATGCCCTAACAGTGCTTGAATAAGGCGCTTATCCGTTCCAGCATCTTCGTATCGCTTAGAACCTAATGAGCGTATCTCATGGAAGGTTGGTGCGGTTCCATGTTCATAATCATCAAATACTCCTGTTGCCTTGCGTGTTTTGCTAAATGCCTTGGTAACTGATGTTACGCACTCCCTCCCTTATGTACTATCATAAAACGGGTAGGCTATATTTATTTGCATTTGTCAGTTTTTTTATCGGTTAGAGTAGTTATATTACTAATGTGAAACGTCAATAGCCTCTAATGTACAATCTTACTAGGAAAGACGATAGGTGTGCCATGTTTAATAAAGAAAAAATAAGCTCCCGCAATCCATACCAACATAAAAAATAGCGCGGCATAAGTCACGGCGGGATCATAATCTTCGGCTGTTTTGTTAGCTTCGTTGCCCACTGTAATCATCAGCAATAATAGGGCAGGGCTAGAGAGGAGGAGACTGCCGTATAAAAAGCTGCGAATAAAATATAACGTTTGTTCTGCTTGTATCCACATCAGCCAAGCAATGAAGAAAAACCATAGCAAGACTAGGGTGATGCTAAGACCCCAAACCAAGATGGACGTGGCTCTTTCATCCACTTTAATCAGGTATGGGAGTATCACGGGAAACAGTAGCAACAAGGCATAAACTAACATATCCCAAATAGCTGGATAGTTGTTTCTTAGTTCTATGCTCAGCATCATGAAAAAGACATAAAAAAGCGCACGTAACAAGACTTTGAATTCTTTCACTCCCATTCAATGCACCTGTAGAGACTGTAAATTATCCTTGTTTAGGCAGGAAAATGCCGAATCACAAAATCGAGCCAACGCGCAGGCAAAATCCGCTGGGCAAAACCAGCTAAATACGTTGGAGTGGTGACGTAGTAATAAATCTGTGGACGCTTACTTTCTAAAGCATGAATCACGCGCTTAAGCACCGCTTCTGGGGTGACGGTAAACGCCATTGCTGCGCCTTTTTTCTGCATCCGCTGTTCCATACGGGTATAGCTGTCTTGATGCGGGCTGGGGTGAGTTTTGAGGCGTTGTTCTAGGTCTTCTTGGTAAGCTTTGTAAGCATTAGCGCGGAATTTCGATAGCACGGGGCCGGGTTGAATCGAGCTAACGTGAATGCCTGTGTCATGAAGCTCAAGGCGCAAGCAACCCATCAAGCCTTCTAGGGCGTATTTACTGGCAACATACGCACCACGCATCGGCAAGGGTACAAAGCCTGCGATAGAGCTGTTTTGAATAATTCGCCCTTCTTTTTGCGCCCGCATAGCGGGAATCACCAAAGCGGTGAGTTCGTGCCAACCAAAGAGGTTGGTTTCAAACTGGCGGCGGAGCATATCACGGCTTAAGTCTTCGACTGCGCCCGGCTGTCCATACGCACCATTATTAAATAGCCCATAGAGTTTGCCATCGGTTTTTTCTAACACCGTGTTTACCGCAGTGTGAATACTCGCCGAGTCGCGCAAGTCCAGATGTAACGCTTCTAAGCCCTGTTTTTCTAGGGCGGCTATATCATCTGGGTTGCGGACGCTGGCAAACACGCGGTAGCCGCGTTGTTGCAGCCGCAAGGCGACATCAAGCCCGATGCCGCTGGAGCAACCGGTGATTAAAACCGCGCGTTTAGCCATTGAAGCGCTGCATCACCAAGCAAGCATTCGTGCCACCAAAGCCGAAGCTATTGGAGAGCACGGTATTGATTTCGGCATTGTCGATACGCTCACGCACCACCGGATAATCGCCAATTTCAGGGTCGAGATTGTCGATATTGGGCGAGGCGGCGATGAAGTTGTTTTCCATCATCAACAAGCTATAAATGGCTTCATTGACACCCGCAGCGCCTAAGGCATGTCCAGTGAGGGATTTGGTCGAGCCGATATAAGGTTTTTTCTCCGCATCAGCAAACACAGTGCGCACTGCTTCCAGCTCACGCACATCGCCGACTGGGGTGCTAGTGCCGTGGGCATTGATGTAGTCCACAGGAGCCGTCGCGGTGCTCATGGCTTGTTGCATACAACGCACAGCGCCCTCGCCTGAGGGTTGTACCATGTCGAAACCGTCAGAGGTCGCTCCATAGCCGGTGACTTCAGCGTAAATTTTTGCCCCACGCGTTTGGGCGTGTTCTAGCGATTCGAGGACGACTACGCCGCCACCGCCAGAGATAACAAAGCCATCACGCTCAGCGTCATAGGCACGAGAAGCCACGGTGGGGTTGTCATTGTATTTGGAGGACAGTGCGCCCATGGCATCGAATAAGACCGTCATGCCCCAATGGACTTCTTCACCACCGCCAGCAAAGACCATGTCTTGTTTACCGAGTTGGATTTGTTCGCAAGCATTACCAATACAGTGGGCGCTGGTTGAGCAAGCCGAGCTTAGGGAGTAGTTCACGCCTTTGATTTTGAAAGCGGTACTTAAGCAAGCGGAGGTGGTGCTGGACATGGTGCGCGGCACGCGGTAAGGGCCGACACGGCGCAAGCCTTTATCGCGGAGAATATCTGCCGCTTCAATTTGGTGTTCGGGCGAGCCGCCACCAGAGCCGACGATAAGCCCTGTGCGTGGATTGGATACTTGTTCATCCGAGAGACCCGCATCAGCGATGGCATCACGCATGGCGATATAGTTAAACGCAGCGGCATCGCCCATAAAACGCTTGAGTTTACGGTCGATTTCTTTAGTTAAATCAATATCAATCGCGCCATGGAGATGGCTACGAAAGCCTAAGTCAGCATAGGTTTGGCTAAAGCTAATGCCGGATTTACCCTCACGCAAAGCCTCTGTGACCGCTTCTTTGGTTGTACCGATACTGGAGACAATACCGATACCTGTAATAACAACACGTTTCACGAAAGCCCCCTTATTAGAAATTATCAGTAGAGGTGAACAAGCCCACGCGTAAATCATTGGCTTTATAGATTTCGCGCCCGTCCACTTCCATCGTGCCATTACCAATACCCATGACCAATTTACGCATAATAACCCGTTGCATGTCGATACGGTAAGTCACTTTTTTAGCTTTAGGAGTTACTTGTCCGGTAAATTTGACTTCACCACTGCCAAGCGCACGACCGTGACCTGGGCCACCTTTCCAGCCGAGGAAAAAGCCGACTAATTGCCACATGGCATCCAGTCCTAAACAACCGGGCATGACCGGATCACCAGGGAAATGGCAATCAAAGAACCAAAGGTCAGGATTAATGTCGAGTTCGGCAATAATTTCGCCTTTGCCTGCACTGCCACCGGTGTCATTAATGTCGATAATGCGATCAAACATCAGCATTGGCGGCATCGGTAACTGGGCATTGCCTTCGCCAAACATTTGACCTTGGGCACAAGCGATCAATTCTTCGCGTGCATAACTACTTTTTGGTTCCATACTTTTATTTATCCTTATTTTTGCAACATCGCGCAACCACCTATTCTAAACTAGGCTTATCAATCTCGCTAGCTGGCTTCAATCCAATTTTGGTTTACGTTTGCGTTGACGTTTTAAGGGCTGATCCCCCGCAGCTTGCTTGGATTTGTTTTTCTTAAAATTCTTGGCTTTTTTGGAATTACCGTATTTCTTTTTCGGTGGACGACCATCGGCTTTCGCGGCAGGTGCGGCTTCACCATAGACATGAATCGCCAAGCGTCGACCACAGACCCAAGCTTTTTGTAAATCTTTCATCGCCTCTGGGCTGAGATTAGCGGGTAAATCGACGGTGGTAAAATCATCGTGAATTTCAATTTGACCGATGTAACGACTATCGAGGTTGGCTTCATTGGCAATCGCGCCGACAATATGCCGTGGCGTGACTTCGTGATCATAGCCCACTTGCACTTGAAAGCGTTTCATTTCTACGCCACTGTCGTCTTTGAGTGGGCGAGCTTTGCTATCAGGACGCTGTTTTTTGCGCCGAGGTTCACGTTCAAAATTTTTACCTTGCCGCTCTGATTTACCTTTAAAATCATCATGTTCACGCCGCGCCCGACGTGGTTGGTCTTTAATAAATAGCGGGGTTTCGCCTTGGACTAAATAAGCAAGGGCTGCGGCAATGCGTGCCGGATCGGTCTCGAATTCTTCTTGATATTCCGATACCACTTGCTCGAATAAGTCCAAGTCTTTGCCATCTAAGGTTTCGGTAATCCGTGCCTTAAAGCGCGAGCGGCGTTGCTCGTTGACCGCATCAGTGCTGGGTAACTGCATCGAGGTGATTTTTTGCCGGGTGTGTTTTTCAATCGCCCGCAATAAATGCCGCTCACGGTTGGAGACAAACAAAATCGCCTCTCCGGTATTGCCCGCCCGTCCGGTACGCCCGATTCGATGTACATAAGATTCAATATCTTGCGGAATATCGTAGTTGACCACATGACTGATACGCGGTACATCTAAGCCCCGGGCAGCGACATCGGTGGCAACAACAAAATCAATTTTTTTCGCTTTGAGTTTTTCGATGGTGCGCTCACGCAAGTTTTGCGGAATATCACCATTTAAGGCTTCACAATCATAACCCCGGGCATTGAGACGCTCGCTCAGTTCGGTGGTCATGGTTTTAGTACGCACAAAAATGATCACCGCATCGAACTCTTCCACTTCTAAAATGCGGGTGAGCGCATCAAGTTTGTGTAGCCCACTGACTTGCCAATAACGCTGCGAAATGGTGGTCGCAGTTTCGGTTTTGGCCTTAATTTTAATTTCTTGTGGATTGTTCAAATAGCGTTGTGCCACTTTGCGAATCGGTGGCGGCATGGTCGCTGAAAACAGAGCGATTTGGCGCTCTTCGGGGGTACGGGATAAAATCCACTCAACATCATCAATAAAGCCCATGCGCAGCATTTCGTCAGCTTCATCTAGCACTAACATTTGTAAGCGGCTTAAATTTAATGTACCCCGGCGGATATGATCCATCACCCGGCCTGGCGTACCAACGACTACATGTACACCACGGCGCAATTGACGTAATTGATGATCATAGCCTTGCCCACCATAAATAGGCAGTACGTGGAAATTAGGGAGAAAATGTGCATATTTTTGACACGCCTCGGCGACTTGAATTGCCAGCTCGCGGGTTGGGGTCAAAATCAACGCCGAAATCCCCTCTGTGCGGACATTGGCTTTAAGGTCGATGGTCGAGAGCATGGGCAGAGCAAAGGCTGCTGTTTTACCCGTGCCGGTTTGTGCTTGTCCGATTAAATCTTGCCCTTCGAGCAGCACGGGAATGGTCGCGGCTTGAATCGGTGAGGGGGTTTCATAACCCACCTTTGTCAGTGCTTCTAAAACGGGCGCTGCTAAGCCTAGGGTATTAAATTCGGACATTGAGATTTCTTAGTTAATGATAGAGTTGACAGAAAGTGCCAAAACCGACTGATTTTGCCCGATTATTTTTATTAAAACAAGCTAAAAAAATTGATGGGCTTGTATTTAATTTGATTAACTGATGTTTGGTACTTGTATTTAATTGACAATGACAGGATATAAATCTGTTACTAACGAATGTGGGTCCAAAAGGACCTTAACCCCAACCCTATGTTACGAAACAAAACGTAACATCCGTTATTTTAAGGAAAATTTATGAGTTTATCTCCCAACACCATTGACTTAGTCAAAAGTTGCGTACCGCTATTACAAGCAGAAGGGGAAGCGGTAACCACCCGTATGTATGAAATTTTGTTTAGTAAATACCCAGAAACCCAAGCTTTATTTGAACGCGCAGAAAATCAGCCGAGTAAACTCGCTGCTGCTGTTGGTGCTTATGCTGCTAATATTGATAAATTAGACAATTTAGGTGGCGCTGTGGAAAAAATGGCAACTAGCCATGTGAAAACCCACGTAGAAGCCAAACATTATCCCATGGTGGCTGATGCATTGCTCAACGCTATGGTTGATGTCTTAGGTAGTGATGTGATTAACGCCGAGATGCAAGCAGCATGGGCAGAGGCATATCAGTTTTTAGCTGATATACTAATAGCGCGTGAGGCTGAACTTTACGCTGAGCAAGCTTAATCTCAATGCTTATACCGATAACAAATAGATGAGATGCCATATCATGAAAAAATTACTCATTTTTAGTTATGCCCTGATTATTATCGGTATTATCATCCTCAGTGGACTAACGATACTTATCAATCAGAGCGGTAAAAGCCTTGCCGATAAGCAAGAAAAACGCTTTGATTCTTATCGGCTCGCGGATCAATTACGTCAAAGTTCTGATGATTTAACCCGCATGGCAAGAACTTATGTGATTACAGGTAATGCTCAATATGAGCATATTTATTGGGATATTCTCGCCATTCGTAATGGCGAAAAACCTAGACCTGAAGCTTATGACCGGATTTATTGGGATTTAATTCTAAATTATGGTGAAAAATTTCGCCCTGATGGCACAGCTATCCCCTTAAAAAACCTCATGCAACAAGCAGGATTTAGCGAGCAGGAGTTTTCTAAACTCCGTGAAGCACAAAATAACTCCGATGCCTTAGTAACCACCGAAATCATTGCCATGAATGCGATGAAAGGTTTATATGATGATGGCACAGGGGCTTATGTCAAAGAAGCCATGCCCGACCCGGAGATGGCAACGCGTTTGATGCACGATGGTCAATACCATGCCGATAAAGCTAAAATCATGCAACCGATTGATGAGTTTCTACAGCTATTGGATATACGTACTAAAAACGAAGTCGATGCTCAAGCGACTATTTCGACACGTTTACTATTCATCGCTCAAGTGCTGACCTTATTTTTAGTGATGTTATCTATCGGTATTGCGGTGCATGTGACCCGTAAAGTCATTGGCGAAGTCGGTGGCGAACCTGCCGAAATCATTAATGTTGCCGAAAAGATTGCTAAAGGGGATTTACGGCTGGAACAACAAACCCATGACACAGGGATTCTCAAAGGCATAGGGCATATGTCTGAGAAATTAGGATTGGTTGTCTCTAAAGTGCAGACACATGCGGGTACATTATTGGAAGCCTCAGAACAATTGACGCAAACCGCACAAACCTTGAGCCGTGATGCCAGCACACAAGCGGCTGGCGTAGAAGAAATTAGCGCCTCGATAGAACAAATGTCCTCATCTATTGAACAAAATGCCGCAGGTGCAAGTCGAACCAATGATATTGCCGCCCAAACAGCTAAAAAGGCCGGGGCAGGTGGTAAAGCCATGCAACAGACATTGGAAGCGATGCGACAAATTATAGATAAAATTAGCTTGGTTGAAGAAATTGCTTATCAAACCAATTTGCTCGCCTTAAATGCTGCTATTGAGGCGGCTCGCGCTGGTGAACGTGGCAAAGGCTTTGCCGTGGTTGCCAGTGAAGTGCGCAAGTTGGCAGAAAATAGCCAAATTGCCGCGCAAGAAATCCGCACACTAGCAAACGACAGTATGGGCATTGCTAAAATGGCAGGGGAATATTCACAGGCAATGGTTCCCAGTGCGCAAAAAACGGCTGATTTAGTTGCTGAAATTACCTTGGCATCTGCCGAGCAAAATTCAGGTGTTGCCCAGATTAATCAAGTAATGGCACAGCTAGATAAAGTCACCCAACAAAATGCCAGTGCCTCAGAACAACTTTCCGGTACTGCTGAGGATATGCGACAAAATCTAGCTGAATTACAAGCCTTGCTAAGCTATTTCAAGCTGAAAGCATGATTTTCAAATGAAAAAATCACGGACATAGGGAAACCATCTTATTCGCTCGATTACCGCTCACAGATAAAGTTGCGTCATTGTTGGTCATCTGAAGTCATATCAAATGAACCAACATGAAAAAATGGGTGTTAGTCCAATAATGCTGCCATTTTTTCCCGTGTAGGATTTTCGACCACACCTTTTTCGGTCACAATCACATCGACCAATTCAGCGGGGGTGACATCAAACACAGGGTTCCAAGCACTTGCACCCTCAGCGGCAATGTGTTGCTCAAATACACCTAAAACCTCGGATTCGGGACGGGTTTCGATGGGGATTTGTGCGCCTTCGGGGGTGTCATAATCGACTGTGGATAAGGGTGCGACCACCATGAACTTCACGCCATGATGTTTGGCTAGCACTGCCAAACTGTACGTGCCGATTTTGTTTGCCACATCACCATTGGCAGCGATTCTATCCGAGCCGACCACAATCCAGTCAATTTTGCCTTGTTGCATCAAGGTCGCTGCGGCACTGTCAGCAAGCAAAGTTACGGGAATATTATCGTATAACAGCTCCCACGCGGTCAGGCGTGCGCCTTGTAACCACGGACGGGTTTCGTCAGCATAAACTTGGGTGATTTTAGCTTGAGCATGACCGCTACGAATGACACCCAAAGCTGTGCCATAACCACCGGTTGCCAATGCGCCAGCGTTGCAGTGCGTTAGCACACGGGTGTTGTCGGCGAAAAACGCTGCGCCTAAGTTGCCCATGGTTTGATTGGCAGCAATATCCTCGGCGTGAATGGCTTTGGCTTCTTCTAGTAGTTTGGCTTCGGGGTTGCCACTCAAATCGGCGAACAGCCCTTCTAAGCGTACCAAAGCCCAGTGCAGATTAATCGCGGTCGGGCGGGCGGCGGCAAGTATTTTCATTTCTGCTTGAATTTGCTCGCGCCAGTTATCTCCGGCTTCGGCATAAGCACTACGGGCGGCTAAAACCACACCATAAGCGGCTGTGACCCCAATGGCAGGCGCGCCGCGCACCACCATATCGGTAATTGCTCTTGCCGTATCGGTCGCGGTTTCGAGGTCGATATAGGTATGCTGTTGCGGTAGCAAACGTTGGTCAAGTAATTGTAAATGATTATCTTGCCAACGGGCAGCTTGTAATTTATCCATTATATTAAAACTATTAATTTTTAGAGACTGAGGGCTGCCATTTTCGACAATCGGGGGCGAGGTAGGCAGGTGGAATTTCACCAAAGGCTTGCATCCCAGAGACTGCCTCGGCATAGCCACATAGCCATGCAATCGGAGAACTGGGGTTTGCACTGACATAGGCTGGGCGCAGGCTGAGAATTTTTCCCGCAGCCAAGGCGTTGATGCGGTTGCCTAGGGTAATATTGACCACACCATCTTTAACATTGACGGCGCTGACATAGTTGCCAATCAGGTGTTCAGGTGCAGGCAGGGAGGCGGCGGCATTATTGGGCGGAAATTGGCGATAATTTTGGTAATATTCGTTCACGCCTTTTTGTGCGGCTTCTCCCAGTAATAAGGCTTCTTTAACTTGGGTGCGAATCACATAGTCTTGATAAGTCGGAATCGCCATCGTAGAGAGAATACCGATGATGGCAACAACGATCATCAGCTCGATGAGGGTAAAAGCGGATTGTAAATGCGGTTTCATTGGCAGACTCACTTTTATTGACAGGCAGGGGGGAGGTATTCATAGGGCATATGGGTTTTGTTTTCGCCATAAAGACGCATCCCTTCGGGGGCTTTGTTGTCATTGCAAACCCAAACAATCACTGGCGTATGAGGGGCATCGCGATGTAGTGCTGGGCGAAAGCTTAACCGTGTCGGTTCAACATCGTCGGTGTATAGGCTCTTGCTTTTGTAAGTCAGGTGAATTGCGCCGTTTTCTATGCTAATTGCTTCGATATGATTGCCTTGGAGTTGCTCAGGAGCGGCTAGCGCGAGGCTGGCATTATCCGCTGGAAAATGACCCCGGTGGGCATAAAATTCGCCAATTAGTTTACTAAAGCGTGGGATCAGGTTCACGCCTTCAATGACTTTGGCTTGTTTCAGGTAAACACTATAATTGGGAATCGCCACCGCTGCCAAAATGCCAATAATGGCGACCACTGTCATGAGTTCAATCAGAGTAAAACCGCTGTGTTTTAGTCGCATGTGTCTCTCCTATTGGCAAGTGGCGGGTAAATATTGCATAGGTAAATCCGCAGAGGTGCAATGCCAAGCACTGATTTGCAAGGGATCATGGGGGTTAATTTGCGGGGATAAGTGTAATTGCCCTTGGATATTTACCAGTTGCAAATTGACTCGAATTTGCCCCTTTACAATGGCAATGCTTTGTACATATTGACTGCGCCAATGCTCTGGGGTATGGGTTCCGGCTGCTTGATTATCGGCGGGTAAACGCCCGTGATATTGGTAATATTCGCTCACAGGACGTTTGAGCACTTGCCCTAAAATTAAGCCTTCTATGGCTCTGGCTCTTTCTAAATAATCACTATAAGCGGGTATCGCCACAGCGGCTAATACCGCAATAATCCAAATAACGATTAACAGTTCAATAAAGGTAAAGCCTGTGCTTTTGTTCATAATGCAAATTCTGCCTTTGAAACTGACCGCTTGATTCTAGCAGTTTTTCATCGGTTTGCGTAATATCTTATGAATAGGAAGGCGGGGAGAGGGGATGTTTCTCCTTGGGAACTTTGGAGAAACAAGCTGGAGGCGGGACTTGCGTCCCGCACAAGCGTGGCTAAAGCCACGCCTCCATTTTAGCTTGCGCTAGCAGGATCGGCAGATGCCGCTGCTGCCGCGTCAGCGGCTGCTTTAGCTGCTGCTGCTTCGGCTGCTTGAGCAGTCAAATCAAGCTCTGGTTTACCAGTCAGGTCAGAGCATTGACGTGGCTTGTTGTTTGCCATGGCTTCTGCATTTGCTGCTGCACCACTTGCATATAAGATGGTTTCGCCATAACGCGTACCGACAACCATTGCCAAGGGTAATTGGACATTAGGTTGAGCGCGGAATAATGGTAAGTAGTCTTTAGCCGCAAAACTCACCCCATCATAAACAATAGACATACCTTGCAAATCAGCAACATTGGCATTGCTAACCAACTTAGCACCGTTAGCGGCAATCGCTGCACGCATCGCTGCGCCATCATCAAAGATAGCTAAGCCTTGCTGACCCCAAATAGCATATTGTTTCTTCGGTAAGTTAGCTAAACCTAAGAAGCTCGCTGCACTCATTGCCGTGCCATTGTAATTGACATCTTTACCTGATTTAATCACCAAATCACGAACAGCTTTGCTAGAGACTGCAAAACGCGAAGGCGCATCACGCAAAATCAAAGCATTATCACTGCTTGGGTGGTCAGTCGCATTGGTTGGCATTTTGTCAGTTAAAGCATCACTGATAAAGCCCACGTCTTTTTCATATTGATCGTACGCTACTTGCATTTCTGCCAATTTTTCTGGATAAAACGCCGAGAGGTCAAACAATTCACGAGGATCCATGGCAATATTGAATAATTTCCAAGGTTGCTCATTACCTGTACCCCAGACTTCATCACCTAAACGCAGAATTTTCCAATCACCATTGTAAAGGGCTTTATTAATAGTCCCGAACAATTCAAAGGCGACGTTGTCATTGTCGGTGTAGACTTCATCGCGACGACCTTCCCAAACCGCACGCATAGAACGGCCATCTAAGCTAAATACACATTTTTCGGTGTCGTTGACGTTATAAACGGTGTTAGGCTCTGGCACGTTGGCATAATCGAGGAATGTGGGTAACAAGTCGATGATAGATGCAAACGCAGTGGTGCGCCCAGGGGTGATATGATTTGAAAAAGAAACCATGAAGGGAACACGAATACCGCCTTCTGCCATGGTAGATTTAGTACCAAATAAAGGGGTAGAGGACACTTGTGCCCATCCATAACCTGGCATGATGAAAGAACGGGGTAGACCCATGTTTTCAGTGCTGTTATCAATAGCAAAGTTGGGCCACTTATCGATATTGGGATCAGCTGCGTCAGCAAACCATTTATCATAAGTGGGTTTATAGGGTTCTACGTTCGGACGATCACGTTCGTGAGGGCCATTGTCTGATTGGAAAATCATGATACTGTTATCATATTCGCCAATGGTTTTCAGATGATCAATCATGCGACCAATACTAAAGTCTAAATAATCGATCATACCGGCATAAACGGCCATCAAACGGGCATTAAATTCTTGATCTTCAGCACTTAACTGATCCCAAGGGGTAACGACTTCTTCGCCGGTTTTAGCATCTTTCCAACTTGGTGGTAAGCTGATGTAATCAGGGATAATGCCCATGTTTTGCATACGGGTAAAGCGCTCGGCGCGAATCGCATCCCAACCTTTGGTATAGACATCTTTATATTTATCGATGTTTTCTTTCGGTGCGTGTAAAGGTGCGTGGGGTGCGGTGTAAGCCATGTAAGAGAAGAAAGGCTTGCCATCTTGGACATTTGAGTCAATAAACTCAATCATCTTGTCGGTATAATATTTAGTGGAATAGAAATCCGCTGGAATACTTTCGCTAGGGACATCTTGACCATTGGCACTGTAATGGACTTTAGGTTGGAAGGGAACAAAACCCATTTGATCGGCATAGTGACTAGCCGCACCTTCTAAAAGGGCAAAAGTTTGCTCAAAACCACGGTCATGAGGACGCGTGCCTTCTTCTTCACCCAAATGCCATTTACCAACCATATAGGTGTGATAACCGGCATCTTTTAAGCGTCTTGCGGTACTAACGACGTGTTCGTTAAGAATACCTTCATAACCGGGCTGACCTTTTTGGGTAGTGGTGCCACGGATATTACTTGCCATTGAGCCAACACCATTACGATGATTATCAACACCACTCATGATAATAGCGCGGGTCGGGGTGCAAGAGGCAGAAGCGTAGTAGTTAGTGAAATTCAGCGCGTTTTTTGATAACTCGTCTAAATTCGGGGTTTGCACTTCACCGCCATAAGCACCGATGTCGGAATAACCCATATCATCAGCTAAGAATAACAGGATATTAGGACGTGGATCTTCGGCAGCCGCTAAGCTTTGCGCCGCTATAAGACTACCACCACCTAAAGCCAGTAATAAGGCTTTGGATAATTTTTTCATACGCATTTTCTTGATCTCCTCTCAGAAATGCAAAAGGGTTTTAATGTGGGGGAATGAGGCTTTATTTCACCAAATTTAGCTGCAAATATAATTAACTAGCTAAGAATATTAATGTTTAGTTATTCTATTTGCTTAGTAATTAGTTTTTTTTAAAGCCTTTCTAATCGTTTAGCTTAACATGAAATTTTCCCTGAGGTGAAATACATTGATAAAATTATTTTACAAAACACATTAATGTCTTTTAATATCAATTTAAGCACCTAGAAAATTTTCTGCGCGGCTTTCCCAAAATTATTACATTTCTGATGTTACGCAAAGGCTTCTCAATGCCCCAAAAGGCAAAAAAACCACCATTGCTCCACGGCTAAATACCACTAGGCAGGTAGAAAATCACTACATTGAGGCAAAAACTGGCTTAATGTGTAACATCAGCTACATTTTTTAAAATTTAAGCTTTTAAAAAATCAATTACTTGCAAAGTATATGGTTCTTTTTATCGTTTGGTTTAAAATGAACTAATCAGTATAATTTGTTGATTCACATGAACTTTAATGGCTTGTAGGAATTATACGACCTAAAAACTGTTCACATATCCTACATTTCAGGGCTTCGACATGGCAGATGGCGTAAACTTATCTGCTGATGTTACGCAAAGGCTTCACTAGGCAGGTGGAAAATCACACTATTGTGATAACGGCTTAGTGCGTAACATCAGTTATCTGTCCGATAAAATAAGGAATCAAAATCATGCTCGGCATTAAACACATCAAATTCGACGCGATGACCTATGTCATGCATTTTAAAAATGGCGTGATTAAAAGAGAAGATCGGGGCTTGTCATTCTTTTATTTTGCCCCTAATAGCTCGATTGTCGCCATCCCGATGGGCAGTAATGATTTGCCCTTTATTTTCAATGAATCGAGCCAAGATTATCAAACTGTCTCCATTCAAGGGCAAATCAGTTATAAAATCAGCCAACCAAAAATGTTGGCTGATGTGCTCGATTTTACCCTTGATGATAAGGGTAATTATAAAAAAAATGACATTGAAAACTTGAATCAACGCATTATCAACGAAGCTCAAACCGCCACCTCGTCTTATATTCATGAAATAACACTCAAAGAGGCTATTCGCTCGGCTAAAAATATTGAAGCACAAATTTTAGAGGGATTAAAAGCCTCTGCGGCGATTAATTTGTTGGGTATCGAAATATTAGGAGCCAATATTCTCGCTATCACCGCCAGCCCTGAAATGGCACGGGCGCTGGAAACCGAAACCCGCGAAAAACTGCAACAAGAAGCCGATTTAGCCATTTATGAACGCAGAAACTTTGCGGTCGAACAAGAGCGAATGATTCAAGAATCCGAACTTAACACAGAAATCGCTATTGAAGAGAAGCAAAAACAAATTGCCGAAAAGAAAATGGAAACTGATATTCAACAGGCAGAAAACGATAGAAAGCTCAGAGAGATGCAGCTTGAAGCCGATATTGCGGTTGAGGAGCAACGGGCAAAACTCATTGAGAAAAAAACTGCCAACGATAAACAAGAAGCCGAAACCCAAGGCTTTGTCATTGAAACCCAGTTAGCACCTTATAAAGACATTGATTGGAAATTACTCACCGCCTTAAATAATAATGCCGATGCTAAATTTAATATTTCTTTGGCCTTTCGGGAATTGGCAGAAAATGCCGATAAAATTGGTAACTTAAACATCAGCCCTGATTTGCTAGACTCGATGTTAAACCACAATAAACCGCGCCGAAAATGAGCATAGAATATGCCATTATTGTAAAAAACCAAACCCGACTTGAGTCACTCATTCAGCGTTTTAATACCAAGTCGCAGGCTAAGTTTTATATTGAAAGTTTGGGCGGCAATTTTGCCGACTATGAGCTAGAACATGAAATTTTTTATGCGTCATTAAACTCACTGCAATCGCAACTCTCAAAGCTGATTAAATATAAAATCGTTGACCGCACCTATGTCCCCTCTTTTATTTTCAGCGAAAAAAACCTGATTGTTGTTATCGGGCAAGATGGGCTGGTTGCCAATACGGCTAAATACGCCAACAATGTCCCGATTGTGGCGGTCAATCCTGATAAACAGCGCTATGATGGGGTCTTGTTACCTTTTGACAGCACTGATTTTATCCAAGGCATTGAGCAAGTGATGGCAAATGATTATGCCTGTGAGAAAATGCAATTTGCCGAAGCCAAGCTCAATGATGGACAACGATTATTGGCCTTTAATGACTTGTTTATCGGCCCTAGCTCGCATATTTCCGCCCGTTATAAAATCTCCTTTCAAGAGCAGAGCGAAGAGCATTCTTCCAGCGGTCTGATTGTTTCCACCAAAGCCGGATCGACAGGCTGGCTCAGTTCGGTTTTTAATATGGCTTATGGGGTTACGGGCTTGTTTGAAAAAGACCTCAAACCGAAAAGACTCAGATTGAAACACAATGAATTGGTGTTTGCGGTCAGAGAGCCATTTCAAAGCCAAGTGACGCAAACACAAATCGTCGCCGGCATTATTAAAAACCAGCACAAACTCACCATCGAGTCCTTGATGCCCAACAGCGGCATTATTTTCAGTGATGGGATTGAAGCTGATTTTTTACGCTTTAACAGTGGCTCGATTGCCCGCATTGGCATCGCTAAAGAAACGGCAAAAATTGTTTTAAATAAGCACCAATAATTTTCTATGAAAATGGACAGATACGAGATTTACGACCAAGCCAAACCATGTAAAAAAGCAATAGCCGATCTTCATTTGTTAAGCTTTTTTAAAGCATTTATGCCCAAACAAAGAAATAAACACTGGATTTATTTAGCACAAAAACAATCTAAAAGAGCTTATAGAGACAGTCATAAATTAGAGCATTTGCTTGATTTTAATTTTGCCAAAGAAATTAAAGATGAATCAATCTTACCTAAGGAAACGCAAGGCATTTATTGGGATTTTCAAGAGCAACCTATTTATGTGAAAATTGAAGAAGCATTTACGCTTGGTTATTATGAAGATGGTATATTTTCCATCGAAGCAGGTAAAAAAGCCATATTCTTCTACCATGAAGGCGGAATGTGGTTGTTTCAAAAACTTGGAAGATAAGGCTTTGCGGAAACAACTACAAGCCAGAGCGATTTCGGCTACTGAGTAGCCGATAGATGCGGCACGATGATTAAAAACAGTTAAATCGTGCGACCTTAAGGCTTGAGCAACACCAAATTATCCCGATGAATCAACTCTGGCTCATCGACATAACCGAGCATATCAAAAATCGCTTGGCTGCTTTTGCCAGCAATACGTCCCGTTTCCTCGGCGCTGTAATTAATCAGCCCACGCGCAATTTCTTCCCCCTTCTCATCAACACAACAAACCACTTCGCCGCGGTTAAAGTCTCCTTGGACTTTTTTCACCCCAACAGCGAGTAAACTTGCGCCTTCATGTTGTAAACAACTGACCGCACCTTTATCCAGTTGTAGCTGTCCTTTGACATTCAAATGCGATAATAGCCAACGTTTTCGTGCCGTGCTGGGCAGTTGTTGTGGGCTTAGTAACGTACCGAATTCCTCAGCGGCGGCAATGCGTAATAACACATCAGGCTCGCGCCCGTAAGCTATCCATGTGCTTGCGCCTGAATGAGCAGCCAACTCGGCGGCGCGGAGTTTGGTTTGCATTCCACCGCGCCCTAAAATACCTTTACTATCACTTGCCATCGCGCTGAGTTTAGGATCGCCAGCACGCCCAAGGCTGACCAGTTGTGCCTCGGGGTTTTGGCGCGGATCGCTGTCATATAAGCCTTGTTGGTCGGTAAGAATGACCAAGAGTTCCGCCTCGACCAAGTTTGCCACCAAACCGCCTAGGCTGTCGTTATCGCCAAAACGAATTTCATCGGTTGCCACCGTGTCGTTTTCATTCACGACAGGGACAACGCCAAGGCTTAAGAGCTGACACAAGGTGCTGCGGGCATTGAGGTAGCGAGTGCGGTTGCTCATGTCCTCGTGGGTGAGCAAAATTTGCGCAGTGTGTAAGCCGTGTTGTTTGAAGCTGTTTTCATAGGCTTGCACCACGCCCATTTGCCCCACTGCTGCTGCCGCTTGCAGTTGATATAAAGCCTTGGGGCGCTGTTGCCAGCCCAAACGCTGGATACCCTCGGCGACTGCCCCCGAGGAGACTAAGACCAGTTCTATGCCTTGTTGGCGTAGCTTTGCCATTTGTGCGACCCAATTTTGGATCGCGACTTTGTCCAAACCACGCCCATCATCGGTAATCAGGGCACTGCCAATTTTAATAATCCAGCGGCGTGTCTTAGCCACGCCTTGCCTTGCGTTCATTATGCGGTGTGTGTCCTTATTCGGTGAGAGGGCTTAATTGAAAAACCTGAAATAAAATTGCATTACTGTCATCGGCACAACGCTCCACCGGAGTGTATTTTAGTTGCGCACGCCAGCGACTGCCGGGGATTTGAATTTGTGGCACAAATAACCCGCCGCTTTGATCGTCAAATTGCCCCGCAAGACCACAAGCGGCTGGGTTTTGCTGGCAATGAGCGATACCGGCTTGGTAGCCTGCAACATAATCGGCATTATTCTCATTGTTTTTAGGAGCGATTTGAGTCCCGTCACATAGGGGGGCGTTAAGCTGCAAACCTTCAGGAAAGCTGATGGCATCGCCTTCGATTTTCATTCCAAACTGGGTCGCTTGCTGAGGTGGAATTTGTTGATTCCAATCCAAAGGCAGAGCCGTGACGGCCGTGCCTTGGCGATTTAAGTCTACACTCCAAAAATCAGTAATACGGCTAGCCTCGTCCAGTTGCCACTGAACTTGCCAAGCATACAAAGGTTTATCGCTGTGATTATTGACTGTAAAGCGCACCACCGCTCCGGTTTGCCATTGGCTATCAATCACGTAGCTTAATTCGCACGCTTGGTTGGCGCTGCTAATGCTCACAGGCGCGGGCTTATCCGTTGTCGGCGGAATATTGGTTGTTGTACCGTTGTTAGTGTCATCATCCACGGGGGCTGGCGTAGTTGCTGGGGGATTATCCGTCGTCCCATCATTGTTACCATCCGTTGCCGTCGGCGTTGGGCTTATATCGTCGGTCATTTGCAATGTTTGTAAGAGTTTGACTTTGTCATCCCAGACGCTGTACCAATCATCTTGCAAAATGCCGCCGGTATCGCCGCTATTGGGATTCCATGACCAATAAAAATAATTCGCCATGCCTTTGTCGCGCATATACGCTACCAAAGCATTTTGCCATGTTACGTCTTCTGGCTTGCCACCATGCCCATAACGCCCACCAAATTCGCCAAAAATAACCGCATAGCCCTGTTCCAGTAAAAAACCAAAATGTTGATCCCAAATCGCGGGCATATTGATAGGGAAGTCAGGCTGATTGAAATAATCTTGGGCAAAAACATCCGGACCGTAGACATGCGGACTCAGCACCAGACGGTTTTTAGGAATCGCCAAAGGATAGCAACGCATGGGTTCGAGATTACCGCCCCACCAGTGAGCCGTGTCACTGCTGCAATCGGGGTTTTCACCCACGCCTTCAACAAAAAATAAAATCTTATCGTTATGTTGCATGAGACTACTGGCAGCGCGCTCAGCCGCTCGTCGCCAATCAGTATTATCATTTGTGCCCCAAGTGGCTTTGCCGTGGGGTTCGTTTTTTAAATCAATGCCGAGTAAATAAGGGTTGTTAGCATAACGCTTGACGATAAAATTCAGGTCTTCAATCCAGTCAGCTTCGCTATAACTGTCGGTATACCATAATTCACTGATGGCTTTGCAATCGGGGCGATGATGGTCGAGCAACACATAGATTTGCTGGCGTTCAAATTCAGCCATGACCTTGTCTAAAATTTCAAGGCTGTTTAAGCCCTCTAAATCGGGATTTTTACTGTAATCAATGCTATTTGGGGTTTGTCCTTTGAGCGTCGCAGGACAAAACGGTAAGCGCACAGCATTAAAGCCTAGCGTTTGCATTTGTGCGATCATATCTGACCATGAGCGCGCCCATAAACCATGAGCGACATAGTTTTCAGTCTCGAACCCAAACCAATTAACCCCACGGAGTTGGATTTGCTCGGTCTTATCATTGAGGATTTGTCCCTCTTCGACTTGATAAGCCCAACTCAAGGGACTGTATAGCCATAATGCAAAAATGAAATAATGACTTAGTTTCATGGACGTGTCCTAAGTATTTCGGTTCAGGGATTGTAAATGAGGGCAGCCCGTTTGTGCATGGCTGCCAAGGGTTTCGCAATGTTCACAGACAGAGACATTGTGGGGATCTAAAGCCTCTTCCAAAGCCTGATAATGACTGCAATGCTGCTCATAATCAAAAATCAGGATGTTTTCGGGGAAAGAGGCGGCAAACACACTGCCAACTTGTTCACTGCTATCAACATGAATCCGCCCACCCATTAACTCGACAAACTCACGGCAAATGGTCAGCCCTAAGCCCGTGCCATCGTATTCACGGGTGCTGGAGTTATCGGCTTGGCTAAAGGGAATGAAAATATGTTCGCGTTTGTCCTCAGGGATACCAATACCACTGTCAGCGACTTCAAATACAATCTCACCGTCTTGGCGACTAATGCAAACAAATACCTGACCTTGTTCGGTGAATTTACAAGCATTGCTAAGCAAATTGAGCAAAATATGCCGGAGTTTTTCTAAATCGACGCGCAAATATAATAACTGCGGATCACAGTATTGCTGATATTGGTTGGCATTTTTTTCTAAAACCGGGGCAATGGTGTGTTTTAATTGCTTCAGCAGGGCTTTTAAGTCGATAAGCTCCCAACGAATATCCATTTTTTCAGCATCGAGTTTAGATAAGTCCAACACCTCATCGACAAGGTGGAGTAAATATTGTCCCGCATCGTGAATTTTATATAAATCGGGCAGTTGTTCTTCTTCCTCAGCATCATTGGCATCTTCGATTAAAATCTCACTATAGCCAATTACGGCATTAAGCGGCGTGCGTAGCTCATGGCTCATATTGGCGACAAATTGATTTCGTGCTTGCATGTTTTCTTTAGCAATTTTATGCGCCGTTTCGATAATAATCATTTGTTGATGGACACTGAAAATGATTGCGCCCCCCAGTAATAAGAAAATCACCAAACTGCCAAGCCACAAATACAAATTTTTATACCAAACCAGCCCCAGTGTGGCGTTGACTTTATCAATGGTTTGCCCCTCGGTAGCATGGACTTCATGATTGAGTTGTTGTAATTGTTTTTCTAAGGCAGTAAAGGCGGTTTCCATTTCTTGTTCAAGTTTTAGCCGTTGTTGCCCTAATTTAATCCACCATTGATAACGGTGAATGAGACCCGGATCAGCGATGTATTCACCCAAATATAATTGCTGTTCTTGCTCATCAAAATAATAACCTTGCCCAAATAAACTTTGTTTTAATTGCGTCAAACTCTTTTGGCTAATAATTTCAGGAATAAATACGTGTTCATCACCGTAAAAATGCTTAACGGTTTCGAGAGAATCATCCAAAGATTGATGCTGATACAGTTTATCAATATGGCGGCTAAGCCGTTCAAGGGCGGGGATTAGCGAATTATTTTGCAGGCTGTGGAGCTGTCCAAGATTTTGCGCCCCGGCAATTTGTTCAATCAAACGCCCAATTTCGGTGAGTTCTACTTGCAGCCCTTGCCCTTGCTGGCGTAACAAATCATAGAGCATATCCGCCAATTGCTCAGCATCTTCATAGCGTTTATCGGCTTGATAACGCTTTAATACCCGAATAATCCGCAGTTTGTTTTTCCCCATCAGGATATCCATTCCCGCGTGGAGCTGGTGCAATAAGGCGCGGCTTTTTTTCAAACTGTGTTGTTGATTAATATCGCTATAAATATAGTTGTAAGCGGTGCGCCAATCTTGAATCGATTGCCATCGGGTTTGTAACTGCTGAATTTGCCTGTGTGTTTTGGAAAAATCAAAGGCTTTCAGCCGTTCAATATTGTTGGGTACTTGTGCCAAAATCTCAAAAGCACGGGCAGCATTAAGTTCGGTATTCTCGCCATAATTATTTTGTTGCTGTGGCTTGAGCTGCATCTGGCTGCGGTTATAGTTAATTTCATACCATTGCCACAAAGATTGACTGATATGTTTGAGCTGTTGCTGCTCAGAAAACCAGTTTTTTTGATCTTTATTTAACTCATTTAAAGTACGATCGAGGTTAAATAATAATAGGCTGGCTAGTGCAATCGATAAAGTAATCAGCCCCCAAACCAGGCTTAAAATTACTTTTCGATTATGCATAAAGTCCATTGTCAGCCTCTCAATTTAGCTCAGCTTTAGACCAGGAAAACGGCGCTGTTTTTCCGTCTTTAAGTAGCGTCGCCCAAACAGAATGGCTGGCTTGTAGATCTTGCTGGGAGAGAAACAATTGCCCAGAGCCAATATCAAATTCGCCTAAATTCTTTAGGGCTTGAATCAAATTATTACGGCTAGGTCGCTCATCGAGTTGCAATAAAGCCAGACCTAAAATACGGGCAGCAATATAGCCCTCCAAACTGGCAAAAGAAGGGGATTTCATCGGCATAAAACGTTTAAGTTCAGCCAAATAGGTTTGGGTTAAAGCCGTATTGGCATTGTAATGCGGTACGACTTGGGTGACGATGACGTTTTTAGCATAATCACTGGAGCCAAGATGCCGTGCCAATAAATCTCCGCCAACAAAAGAGACATTCAAAAATAAAGTATCCTCTAAGCCATATTGTTTCGCCAAACGGATAAATTTAGCACAAGGCGCATAAGCCCCAACCATAATAATCGCCTTAGGCAATTTGGGCGCAAGCAAAATATCAGCCAGGGCATTTTCTACCGCCAAGCTATTGCGCTCATAACGGACATGCAAAATTTCATTTTTATTGCTTAGTCCATGCTGCTTTAAGGCACTAAAGCCCGCATTAACCCCCGCATCACCATAACTGTCACGTTGACTAAAAAAGGCAATTTCATCCAATTTGATTTGATAACGCTGCACCAATGCATCGACCATCGCTGCCATTTCCTCTTGATAACTGGCACGATAATGAATGATATAAGGTGAATTACGCCGCAAGGTCATACTGCCAGAGACCGGGGCAAAAAACACGATTTTATGTTCTTCAATCAAAGGCAAAACCGCAATGCTGGTAGGTGTACCAATATTGCCAATGATACCGAGAATTTTCTCGTCAGCTAATAATTTTTCGACATTGGGCAAGGCAAGGTGCGGCTCATAGCCATCATCTAACACCTGTAAACGCAAAGGTTTACCTTGAATACCGCCAGCATCGTTCATATGATGAAAGCCCAATAATACCCCATCGCGTACGGCTGTGCCCAATTCTCTGGTTGGCCCCGTTAACGCCGTAGACATCCCAAAATACCAGTATTTATCATTAACTTTGATATTGTGGGACTGTGTGTGTGATTGGGATGCTGGTGTGTGTGTGTGATCGGCATAACTTGAAGGCATAAAAGCCAAACACGCGATCAAATTCCAATAGATGAATAGGCGCTGGTAGGGTTGGAGGTGACAATGATAGATAGAATTATTCATATTCAGCGTTAGAGATATTCATCAAGACCAGTTCAATAGGGCAGTGTTAGGCTTCTCGACAAAGCCCATCACCCGCCCGATTAAACTCAGAATTATATTAGCATCTACTAATATACCAGTCTTAAGATTAATTTGCACCCACTCGCTGATAACTTAACGTATCCCCATTGCTAGTGGTCATGGTTAAAAAACCGCGTTGAATGTTGACGTTACGATACAAATGTCGCTCTGTGCCATCGCTATCAACCAAACTTAAGGTTTGCCCCTGAAGCAACCATTGTCCGGCTTCAAAGGGCAAATTATCTAAACGTAACAGATAATGGTGCACGCCATTACGAATACCAAACTCCAATAAAGTCTCTTCATTCCCCGATTGTTGTTGCTTCCAAATACCGAGCAAATTCATGGCTAAATTAGGGTTTAGATTCGCTGTCGCAACTGCATCCTCATTGTTATTCGAGCTAATGGGCACACTGGTGCGTTGCGCGTACAATTGTTGTAAACCCGACACGCGATAACGGGTAAAGTAAGCTAAACATTGGGTTTGCTTAGTAGGGCAACTGGCATCACGAAAGGTCAGCCATGCGCGCTGTGCTCTGAGTAAACGCTCTTTATCCAAGGCATTTAAATTGGATTTATAGGTTTTATAAACCTGGTTCAAACGTAAATCCTGCGCAGAAAAATTCCCAGCAGGATAAGGACGCTGCGCTAAAATATGGTTTTGCAAGGTATACAAACGCTCATTGGTTAAAATCGTCAAACAATGATTACGACTTGCCTCTGGGCTGACATGGTTTTTTTTGGCTTGCCAAGCACTACAATGTGCATCTCGAAAGCTGACCCAAGCCCGTTGTGGTGGGCGAATGTGGTTGCCGACGGTAGAATTGCGCACAATTTGTTTATAGATGCGGTTCAAATTGGCATCCGCTCTTTGATAATCTTGTTGCAAACAAGCATCGCTGATCAGATTATTTTCCGAGCGGCAATCCAGCGGCAAATGTTCCACATAGGTTTCAGCATGAACCGGGCTTAAACACAATAAACCAGCGATACCCAGATAACGTAAATAGGGAGAAAAAATAGAATGCTTCATGCGGGTTTCTCTTTAGACTGAAAGATACGCTGAATTTTAGCAGGATTCATGCCGTGCCAAAGGCATTTAAGTGTCGCTTAAAAACTGTTTGCGATGTGCCTCACAACAAAAACTATCACCTTGAGCGTAAATGGCTTGTGATGCCGGGAAAAATACCTGACATTGACGACAACGCACCATGTCTTCGCTACTGCTTGCTGGGGGCTGCCCGGGTTTTTGCGTTTTCGGTAACGATAAACGCTGAGTTTGCCAACGCTTGTACACACGCCAAGCTAACCATGCCAATACCAATAGCAACAATAATTTCGGTAAACCCAGCATCATAATCCCCTAAGACGATTTGACTTTAGTTTGTGCCAATTTATCTAAAACCCCATTGACATAACGGTGGCTTTTATCCGCACCAAAGCGTTTGGCTAACTCAACCGCTTCATTAATAGCCACCCGAAACGGCACATTGGTTTCTAACAATTCATAAGCACCCAAACGCAAAATAGCCAGCTCAATCGGTGTCAATTGTGCCACAGGTCTATCAACAAATTCTGATAAGCGCTGATCTAAATTTTCGACATGCGTTGGAATCGCTAACAACAATTTTTTGAAATAGCTCTTATCCACCCGCTGCATGTCTTGCTCCTGCATAAACTGGCTTTCTATACGATGAATATCCTCTAAATGTTCACCGTTAAGTTGCCATTGATATAAGGCTTGAATAATACGCTCACGCGCAAACGTTCGGGCATTAACTGCAGGCTTACCCATGGGGTAATTGGCGCAATAAACTGACCATTTCAATCGCAGATAAAGCCGCTTCAGCACCTTTATTACCCGCTTTAGTACCAGAACGTTCAATGGCTTGCTCAATGGTATCAACGGTCAAAACACCGAAAGTCACAGGCACATTAAACTGTAAACCTACTTGTGATAAACCTTTAACACACTCACCGGCGACATAATCAAAGTGCGGTGTACCGCCACGAATCACTGCACCCAAAGCAATGATCGCATCGTATTGTTTGGTCATTGCCAAACGTTGAGTCGCGATAGGGATTTCATACGCACCAGGGACACGAATCACCGTTACCGCTTCTTCTGCAATACCATGACGTTTTAAGGTATCAAGCGTCCCCTCAAGCAAGCTCTCAACCACAAAACTGTTGAAACGCGCGACGACGATTGCATATTGCACACCTTCTTGATCGGCGGCGGTAAAATTCCCTTCTACCGTGAGGTAATTAGACATGTTGTATTCCTAAAGAAACGATAAATCAACGGCGTATTATAAACGGATTAAAGCCATTTGTCTGGCATATGCGTTAGCAGAATGACTAGAGACTTAAGGGAAAAACTGTGCTTTACATGGCGGGGTCTAGGGATAACACCCCTCCAAGAGGTGTTATCCCTTTTCCTCTTCATCTAATACTTGCTTGATTAGCGTGGCAATTTTAAATGCATTCGGGACAATACCGACGACGGTTTTTGTCGCCTCCAATAAACCTTTGACAGTAATGTTTAAAAAGCCCTTGTTAGGTTTATCGGCTTTTGCAGCATTGTGCATTTGTTCTGCGATGGCTTTGGCGGTCTCCACATCGGTGGTTTGCTGTGCTGTGGCTAAACTCTCGCTTAGTTGTTGTAACAAGCTGACAAGGGATTCAGGGGCGTTGTTGTTATAGCTGTCGATGGTGGTTTTAGCGCCGCCAGTAAAATCATCACCGATACTGACATCACCGCCTGCGTTAATATTAATATTTGTGTGTCCCGTGGGTTTTTCTACGCTCATCATAGTTCTCTCTTCATTGCTACTAAAATTTGATGGTTGAGCTTGGAATTTTCTTAGACCGTTGGGCGTGAAAACCCCGTTTAAGATTTGCTCGGCATCACAGCTATCAAAACATTCAGGGCAAGAGGCAGGTTTTTGTTTATAGATAGCCCTGCGTAAATAGTCTAAATCAAAACGCCCTTCTGGTTTTTGACCACATTGACAAGGAATCGAGACCTTAAAATCCAAGCCCTTAAAACGCTTGTGAATCGTCGCCATCTCATCCATCAACACCGTTGCCATATCGCGACAATTCATCCCCACCAAGCGCAGGCTAAATTCGCGCCGTTCACGGTCTTCGATGATTTCTGCGCGAGTATTGTCATGGTCTAAGACTGCGCCATAACGCCAAGCGCGGGTGCGGGCTTCTTCAATCCACTGAAAACGGCGCACCAATAAATGTCCGGTTAAACCCTTGGGCATAAAACCGCTGTAACCGTACAAAATTAACAAGCCGCCGTCGGGGAAATCATAACTGCCTTGTTTGCTGTCTTTTTGCAATAAAGACGGGGCGATATAGCCCTCTTCGTTGGGTAAGCTGTAGCACAATTCAAACTTTTGCATCATCGCCAGCAACTCGTGGTGCATATGCTTATAATCCTCAGGCTGCCATTCATGCTGGAGCAGACAATCAGCAAAACGGCTTTGGCGCATCTTTTTCTGGGTTTGCCAAATCCGCTGCACATCTGCCAGCGTAAAATATCCGGTTTGCATTTGTACTTCGCGGTCATCCAGCACCCGATACACCGCCTCGGTTGCCCATGTCGGTTTCAGTATCACCGTTTTTGCCAATAAGGGCACATCTTCAAAATACAAACACACGCCGAGGTTATGTAGCAAAGTCATCAAAGCGCTGGCAGAGTCCTCTTGCAAGCCAATATCACAGCAAATCTTGATATATTCATCCCAAGTAATATGGGGCTTGGGGTGCTGCTCCAAGGCTTCGCGTACTTGTTTCCACAGTTTGGGGTATAGCTCGCCGACATGCTTTAGCTGGCTGGCATGGTGACGGATATCGCTGACAATCTCATCCAAACCGCGTTTTGTGGCTAAATTACTGGAAAGAATGTTTTTCAGATGGGCAAAGCGTTTGCGTAAACTACCTTCGTCGATATGAACTAGCCGCTCATCACGCTCGTTTTTGACCAATAACACCGGACTATCGCCGCCAAGTTTCTCAACAATGCTCAGCCACCAATAAAAGTCAGTATCATCACGGCGGGTATCGGCGACCAAAATATATAAGGCATTGTGACTGAGGAAAAACTGGTGGGTGGCGTGGTAAATGTCTTGACCGCCAAAATCCCAGATATTTAAACGCAAGTTTTGTCTTTTCCCCTCAAGCAAGCAGTCTAAATCCTTTTGCCAAATATCAATGCCCTCGGTGCTTTGCTCTTCGTTGGGCATCTGTCCATCGGGTTTGATTAAACGCCATGCCAAGCTGGTTTTGCCTGCGCCACCTTCGCCGATAATCAATGTTTTGGCTTCGTAAATTGGCTCTAAGTTTTGGGCGGCGGCATCACGGAGCCAGATGCGTAGTTTGCTGATATTGACAGCGCCTTCCAAAAAATAACCACCAATTGAAAGATCTTCTGGATCAAGCGAGGCAAGAGGTGGTTTTTCTAAAGGATTATCTTTTAGGGCTAAGGCGCGTAGATCATGCAGTTGCCCGATTTCCGCTGGCAGGGTGCTGAACTGATTGCTGCTGAGGTCAAGCAGCGAGAGGTTTTGTAGTTGCCCGATTTCCGCTGGCAGGGTGCTGAGACCATTATGCCCGAGGTAAAGCTGCGAGAGGTTTTGCAGTTGCCCGATTTCCGCTGGCAGGGTGCTGAACTGATTGCTGCTGAGGTCAAGCAGCGAGAGGTTTTGCAGTTGCCCGATTTGTGCTGGCAGGGTGCTGAGACCATTATGCCCGAGGTAAAGCTGCGAGAGGTTTTGCAGTTGCCCGATTTGTGCTGGCAGGGTGCTGAACTTATTGTTGCCGAGGTAAAGCTGCGAGAGGTTTTGCAGTTGCCCTATTTGTGCTGGCAGGGTGCTGAGGCCATTATTTTTGAGGTGAAGCAGCGAGAGGTTTTGCAGTTGCCCGATTTCCGCTGGCAGGGTGCTGAACTGATTGCTGCTGAGGTCAAGCAGCGAGAGGTTTTGCAGTTGCCCGATTTCCGCTGGCAGGGTGCTGAACTGATTGCTGCCGAGGTCAAGCTGCGAGAGGTTTTGCAGTTGCCCGATTTGTGCTGGCAGGGTGCTGAGTTCGTTGTCTATAAGGACAAGCAGCGAGAGGTTTTGCAGTTGCCCGATTTCCGCTGGCAGGATGCTGAACTTATTGCTGCCGAGGCAAAGCTGCGAGAGGTTTTGCAGTTGCCCGATTTCCGCTGGCAGGGTGCTGAACTGATTGTTGCTGAGGTAAAGCTGCGAGAGGTTTTGCAGTTGCCCGATTTCCGCTGGCAGGGTGCTGAACTGATTGCTGCGGAGGTAAAGCAGCGAGAGGTTTTGCAGTTGCCCGATTTCCGCTGGCAGGGTGCTGAACTTATTGCTGCTGAGGTAAAGCTGTGAGAGGTTTTGCAGTTGCCCGATTTGTGCTGGCAGGGTGCTGAACTGATTGCTGCTGAGGTCAAGCTGCGAGAGGTTTTGCAGTTGCCCGATTTCCGCTGGCAGGGTGCTGAACTGATTGCTGCTGAGGTAAAGCTGCGAGAGGTTTTGCAGTTGCCCGATTTCCGCTGGCAGGGTGCTGAACTTATTGCTGCGGAGGTCAAGCTGCGAGAGATTTTGCAGTTGCCCGATTTCCGCTGGCAGGGTGCTGAACTTATTGCTGCTGAGGTAAAGCTGCGAGAGGTTTTGCAGTTGCCCGATTTCCGCTGGCAGGGTGCTGAGTTGATTATTAAAGAGATTTAGCTGCGAGAGGTTTTGCAGTTGCCCGATTTCCGCTGGCAAAATGCTAAGTTTATTGTTATTGAGGTACAGTATTTGCAGTTTTTCACATTGACAAACCCTATCCGGCACTGAGCGCAAACGCTGATCACTCAAGTCCAACCAACGCAAGGGCAAAGCCAGTGCAGCCTCTAACATATCCCCCTCTTCCCAACGCAGCCACAAGCCGGCGATTTGCACATCGCTGAGCTTGCCACTTTGGCGCAAACGCCACCACACGCCCCAATCCAGCACTAAATTTTCTACTGCACCGACATCATGCAACGGGTTCATGTTCAGTTGGATAAAGTCTACGTTTTTTAACTCTGAAAGCCACGAAGGCAGGCTTTGGATCTGGTTATCGGCTAATAACAGTTGTTTTAAGTGGCTTAGCTCACGGACTTGTTCGGGGATTTGGCGCAGCGATTGACCGCGCAAATCCAGCACGCTCTCTTGCTCAGCTTGGTTTTTTTGTATTTTTTCGAGGATATGTTTGGCAGTCACAAGCAATCTCAATAGGGGCTAAATATGTAATGGCTGTTCAATTCTGAAATCTATTTTCAACGCAAAAGACACGAGAGGCGCTAAAGGTACGCAAACGCTATCAACTATTCATCATTTGCATTTTAAATGTTAAACCTCTAAGGCTTCTATCTCATAATATGGGTTTGAACAGACGGGTTTGGTTTTGCCTTAGGCAATTAAAATTTTAAAAAAAATAATCCTTTGAAAGAGGGTGGTTTTTTCGATTAGGACTTGACCTAAGTCGTATATTATAAGAGAAACCAGACACCCACCAAATCATCTCATTTTCACTCAGTTTTCCTTAGAGTTTATGCGAAATATGAATAATCTGCTGCAAATCCGCTATTTTGGTCTAATTCCGCGCTTTTATTCGTTAAATAACGCGTTATTCGCCTCCTTGCACTTCTGGGGTTTCAGTATACAAATTGGTGATGTCTTTCACCACTTAGCCTTCTTCTTTATCATAAGGACTAACGCCCGATGCTATAGGTAATATCCACCCCCGAATCGCGGTCGCCGACGGTGGCATCGACACCCCATTTTTTACTGATGTCATAGCGGACGGTAAATTCTTTCGATTGGTCGAATAAGTCCAAGCCGAAACTGGCGTAAATGTGCGGGGCGACGTATGTGCCCAAGGATAAGGAGCTACGTTTAACATCGCCCGCCAAAGCTGCGCCGGTGACGATATAAGAGAGAATATTCGCCTCTTCGGTCATTGGCTCGGAGAACAGCGAGACCACAGGCAGGCTACCGGAGCCGGTGATGTGTAAGCCCGCTTCTTCTACGGGCGGCTCGTTGGTGTCGCCGTGAATTTTGCGCACCGCTTTAATATTCAGCACCGGGTCTGCCAGCGGCACGTCGGGGAAAATAATAAAGCCTTGGTGAATTTTTAAGTCTTGCCCATAAGCCCTATACGTGCCGTTGACAATTTGCACCGCGCCATTGCCTGTGAGTTCTCCATTTTCTTGCAGGGAAATCAACAGCGCGCCATCGATGCTGCTCTTAAAGTCGGCAACATCGAGAATAATATCTTCGTTTAATAGCACCAAGACTTTGGCGGTGATTTTCATCGCTGGGGTTTTGTCTTTTTTGGTGGTGGTATCGCTGTCGGTGTCGATAATAATCGCATCTTCAGAGACGGCAACGGCGTTATCGCTCAAGCCACCCATTGCGGCAATATTGGGGCTAATCATTGCCTCTGGAATGGCGATTTGTCCTTGAATATCGAGGGCTTTGGGATTGGCTTCAATTTTTAAATCCGAATTTAACAGTGCTTGAATGCCGTCGTTGTTCATCAGGGTAAAACGCTCGCCTTTGAGGCTGAGTGCTGCTTGCCAGTTGGAGAGTTCGACCAGGTTGATATTGCCTTGCCATTCGGTTTTGCCCTCGCCGGATTGTACGCCGCCGGAGATGTGGATTTGTTCGCCTTGTGCGTCGATATAGGTGTGCAAATCGCGTAATTCTAAACCCAACACAGGCAAGTCACTGGCGGCTTTAAGCACCGCTTGCCCGCGCATATTTGGCTGGCTCAATTGTCCGTCGAGTGTTAAGTCAACGCTGAGCTGTCCGCTGGTGTTTTCTAGTTGTGGCACAAGGCTGGGTAAAATCCCCAAGTCCGCCAGTTGAATCTGTAAGTTGCCCTCAAGGCGCTGGTCTTGATTAAAGTTCAGTTGTTTAAATTGCGGCAGGCGTAAACGTCCTTTGATGAGGCTGTGTTCTAAAAAGCGTAAATCCGTTTGCGCTTGTGTGCCGTTTTTATCCATGCTCAGATTAATCGTCCCGCCTTGGAAGGGGAAACGGTGTTGTTCGCCCGCAAACCATGAGCGCACTTCGCCACGGGTCAGTTCTAAATCGATTTGATTATTGAGCTTGCCATCAGGGCTGATGCGGGCATTTACCGTGCCTTGAATGCCGCCATCAATTTCGGTGGTCTCAGGCAAGACCGATTTCAGCAGGGTAAAGGGCAAACTGGCAATGTCTAAATTGACTTGTGTGCCTTTGACTGGACTCCAGCCACCTTTAAGGCAAAATTGGGCTTGGCTTTGTTGTGCTTGCCAGCAAAAGTTTTGCAGCTTGGCTTGCTCGGCGCTGGCTTCCACAGGCACAGCCTGGGTTAATTGCCAGGTATCAAACTCGGGGCTTTCAAGTTTTAAGGTGTTAATCTGTCCGCGCCATTGTTGTTTGTCATTGACCCCACCGTTAAGTGCTAAAGCAACTTGCGCTTGTGGGCTGTCAATATCGGCTGTCAGTTGGTGTTTATTTAGTTTACCTTTGAGCTTTAAGCCGAGTTTATTCAGCAACACTTGCTCACCTTGGCGCAGTTTATCCGCTGTGAGGCTCAGTTGGATTTTTTGCCCTTGGCTTAAGTTCAGTTGCGCCTCTAGCTGTTCAAGTTTTTGCCCTTGGGCTTTGATGCCCTTGGCGTTGATGTTTAGCTTGGCGCTGGGGTCTTTGACCGTGCCCGCAATCGTGCCTTTGCCTTTGATGCTGCCTTTGGCTTTCGGCAACACTTGCCCCAAATCGGCAATATTAATATCCAGCGTGCCTTTGAGGCGTTCTTTGGTATCCATGCTCAAATCGGCGGCAAGTTTGGCATCGCCGCTATTAAAGCGCAGTTTTTTCACCTGATAGCCCTTTTCTCCTGCTTCGAGTTTGCCGGTGAGTTTGAGCGGATAATCGCGCAGTTTACCGCCGATTTTTTCGATATTGACCTCGGCTTTGAGGGCTTCGCCTTGTTTTTGTTGCCCTTGGGTTTGGATGTTTAGCCCCAGTTTCCCCGGCCATTCTGCCCATTTTTCCGCTGGGTTGAGGTCTTTGCCGCTGAGTTTAATATCCCAGTTTAAGTGCGGCTGCCATTGCACCGTGCCGGCGCTGTGCAATGTGCCTGCGAGCAATTGGCTGTCGATTTTTTCAATTTTGGCTTGTTGGCTGTTGCCTGTGATTAGCGCTTGCCACTGGCTTGGCGGTAGGTCTTTGCCCTCGACATCGGTGTCCATTTCCACTGTGTAATCATCCGGCGTGCCTTTAAAACTCAGTTGCCCGACCGGCAGTTGCACTTGCGCTTCCTCGGCGGGCAGGTTTAGCGGCCATTGAATCGCTTTCCAATTCAGTGCGGCGTTAATTTGCGGGGCTTGTTCGGGCTTGCTTGGCAGTTGCACCTCGGCTGAGCCTTTGAGGGCGAGCGGATGCGGCAACAAGTTCAAACTTAACTCTTTTATTTTCAGTTGTTGCTGGGCAAAGCTAACAGCAAAGCCCGTATTAAGGCGCTCTTCGCTGAGTTCAGGGACAAATTGACTTAAGCGAATCCCCTCGGTTGCCACTTGTGCTTGAGCTTTGAGTTCTGGTTGCCATGCCGCTGTGCCTTCGATGCTGGCGTGCCCTTGTAACAAGTCGGCGAGGACTTCAAATTGGGTCAGTTGCTGCTGGTCGCCCTCGGCATTAAGCCTTAGCTTGGCGTTGTTTAATTCGGGGGTGTTGATGTCGGTGTTGAGTTCGAGCTGATAAGCATCCAGCGTCCCGGTGAGGCTAAGCTTGCCCGCTTTCAGTTCAGCAAGGGCTGGGCTATCGCTGCTGACTAAAGGCCATTGCACGGCTTGCCAGTCCAAATCGGCAGCAAGGCTAATCGGCTCTTGGTTTAAATCGACTTGTGCTTGTCCGCTGATTTGGGTTTGTTCTGGCGGCAAGGAAATCTTAAGGTCGCTGATTTCGAGCTTATTATCAGCAAACTCTAAATGTAGGTTTTGCGCTAAACGCAAAGCCGCTGGCCAATCTGCCCACAGTTCGGTTAAATCAATCTCTTGGCTGGCTAAATCAAGGCTAGCAAAAGGACTCGGTGCCCATGCTGCTTGCCCAGTTAAATCAAGTTGTCCTTCTAAGAGTTTGCCCGTTAGCTGTAGGTCTTCGAGTTTTTCCGCATCGCCTTGCCCTGTGAGCGCCCAAGTCCCTGCAGGAATGCTCTCGCCATCGACTTGGGTTTCTAGTGCCAGTTGGTAGGCTTTCGGCGTGCCGGTAAAATTTAGCTTGCCCGTGGCGATTTCTGCCAAAGCATCACCTGTCAATGGCCATTGGATTTGTTGCCAAGTTAAATCGGTTTGTATATCCGGCTCTGCGCCGCTTAAATCGACTTGCACTTGTCCTTGAGCAAGCGCTTTACTCGGCGGCAAGCTTAAGTTTAAATCGGTGATATTGAGTTTATCATCGGCAAAATGCAGCGCCAGTTCAGTATTAATCCCCAATTCATCCGCCCAGTCTGCCCAATAGTCTTTAATAGAAATCCCTGCGACTTCTAGCTTTAACTCCGCCGTCGGTTTATCTTGCCACGCGACATCACCGCTTAAATCCACTGTGCCTTTGAGGACATCGGCGTGGAAATTTTCAATATTCGCCGCGGTTTGGCTACCTTTGATGACAAAATTTAGTGCGGTTGCGGGCACTTGTCCGCCTTTGACGGCTGTTTTGCCCTCAAGCTGCCATGCGTTCAAATCGCCTTGCAGTTGTAACAAACCTTGCGGGCTTTCGACTTGCGCCGCTTGTTCGGGGTTTAATGGCCAGCGCAGATTTTGCCAGTCAATTTGTGCTTGCCATGCCAGTTTTTTCAGCGGCTGGCGCACTTCGACATCTAAGTTAAGGCTTAAAGGCGCTTGCGCTTGATGTTTAATACTGAGTTTTTCAAAATCACCTTGAATCTGTGCCTGACCTTGGGCAAGGCTGGGCAAGTCGGGGTTTTCTGGTAACTGCGCTTGCCAGTCCAAAGTTAAATCCAGCGGATGCGGATTGTATAAATCAAACTCACCTTGGGCTTTGGCGCTAAATTCGGGGGCTTTAATACTGAGGTTTTGCAGCGCCAGTTGCTTGTCTATATCCGCACTTAAAATCACTTCATCCACACGCTGCACCTTGCCATCGGGTGCTTGGATTTCAATATCATTGATTTGGATGTGTTCGAGTTTAATCGCCAGCGGCAGTTCTATATCCGCCAATTCGGTCATCGGCTCGCTGGGCTGTTCCGGTTCTGGTGCAGGCACGCCCGTTTGCACTACCTTGATTTTTTTTGCGTCTAAGGCATTGACATGAAAAGTTTTATCCCAAATTCGGCTGTTATCCCAATCGAGCCGAACTAGGGCGATGCTGACTTGGTTTTGTGGGTTGTCGTAGCGAATGTCTTTCAGCTCAAAGCCTTGCCAAAGGTTGCCCTGACTGCTGCCAACCTCAACGCCCTCAACCCAATAGCTGGCTTGTGAGTGCAAAAAACGCAAACCGGAGTCGGTCATCAGCAGCGCTAATAACAGCGCCAGCAGGACGATAATGAGAACAATGGGAACGAGAAATAGGGATAATAACCAACGACGCATGGCAGGATTCTATGTTTAAGCTAATGGGCGAGGCTAGAGGATAGCATAGCTCCCTACTTGGATGCCAAAGTTGGGGAATATTTGACTATTTTTCAGTGACACGCCAGAATGCGCATTCTGAAAAAATATCAACATAACGGATGTTGCGCACTGATCGTTTTTTGCCTCATTATTCAAGTTTTTTACTTGCCTAGTGGTGTAGCCGTGGCGTAACAAGCGCATAAAAACAGAATCGTTTAAGGAGTTTTCGCATGTTAAAGACGCTCGGCCTTGGGCTGGTGGTGATGAGTAGTTTTTTACTCAGTGGCTGTAATGATAAAGCCAGCGACGACACAGGCGCTGCTAACACACAAAAACAACAAACCTACCAATGGAAAATGGTTAGCACCTGGCCACCAAATTTCCCGGTCTTCCAAGATGGCGTTGAGCGTTTTGCCAAAGACATTGAAACCATGAGTGATGGGCGGATGAAAATCCAAGTCTTTGCTGGCGGTCAACTCGTCCCCGCGCTGCAAAGCTTTGATGCCGTCTCCCAAGGCAGCGTACAAATGGGACACGGTGCGGCGTATTACTGGGCAGGCAAAGTCCCCGCGGCACAATTTATGTCGGCTGTGCCCTTTGGCATGACCGCAAAAGGCATGAATGCGTGGTTTTATGGCGGTGATGGGCTAAAACTTTGGCGCGAATTATACGAGCCATTTAATGTTGTGCCTTTTCCTATGGGCAACTCTGGCGTGCAAATGGGCGGCTGGTTTAATAAAAAAATCAACAGCCTTGATGACATCAAAGGCTTAAAAATGCGTATCCCAGGCCTTGGCGGTAAAGTCTTTGCTAAAGCGGGCGGCAATCCGGTCTTGATGTCGGGCGGCGAACTCTACACCGCCCTTGAGCGCGGCACACTGGATGCCACCGAATGGGTCGGCCCGTATCATGACGAGCGCTTAGGTTTGCATCGTGCCGCCAAATACTATTATGCCCCCGGTTGGCATGAACCCGGCACAACTTTAGAACTGGTTGTGAATAAAACTGCTTGGGATGGTTTGCCAAAAGACTTACAAAAAATCGTCGAAACCGCTGCCACAGCGACCAATCAATGGATGTATGCCCAATTTGAAACCCTCAACCTTGGGGCGTTGCAAAAATTACAGCAAGAACATAACATCGAAGTGCAATACTTCCCTAGCGATGTGCTGGCGAAACTCAAAAGCCTGACCGATGAAGTTTTGGCTGAAGAAGCGGCGAAAGATCCAGAGTTTGCGCGCATTTATAAAGCCTTCCAAGAATTTCGTGGCCGTATTGATGCGTGGAGCGCCGTCTCAGAAAATGTCTATCACGCCGCTAATAGCAAACCCCTAGTCACTCAGGAAGTGAAACAAATCCTGCAACAACAATAGGCGCTTTGTCGCATAAATGCGCATTTTAGGACATAAGGCTGATGCCTTCGTGGCACAGCCGTCCTAAACTGCGCTCTTGACTATTACTTTACAGAGGAAAATTTATGTTGTGGAATCACACACGGCTGCGTAGCTTGGCGGCTTGGCTCGGTCTTTGTGCCAGTACCACCTTGGCAGCAGACGCTTTACCGCCGATTGATGACGTGGTGCAAGTCGAGGCGCGTGTGTCGGCATCGCAACAAATTCAACTCGATTGGACAATCCAGCCAGACTATTTTGTTTTTCAGCAAAAAATTCGCCTCCACAGTCAAACCGAAGGCATTGAACTCGGTAGCCTCAAGCTGCCCGAAGCGGAAACCATCAAAGATGATTTTTTTGGTGAACATTCGGTTTATCGCAACAAGCTACACATCAGCGCACCAATGGCACGGGAAAACCAAAACCCCAGCCCGCTAAAATTCAGTCTGCAATATCAAGTCTGTCAAAGTTTCAGCCAATGCTATCCGCAACACAGCCAAAGCTTTGAATTGGGCTTAGGTGAAAACAAACAAGAACAAGAAAGCGCACCAGAGACCGCTGTTACCCCCGTCAGCACCGTGGCAGACCCTTTGTCGCAATATGCTGAACCCGAATATTTGATGGTTGAAGAGGCGTTTCGCTACAGCACCGAAGTCGACGAGCAACAGCGCCGTGTCTATGTGCGCTGGAAAATCGCTGATGGCTATTATTTATATCAAAACAAATTACATTTTAAACTCAGCCAAGGCAAGGGCAAGATTAAAGACATTTTGTTACCCAAAGCCCTGCTTAAACAAGATGATTATTTTGGCGAGGTGATGGTTTATCCGCAGGACTTTAGCGTCAGCCTAGACATCGACAGCCCAGAGAAAGACCTGACTCTACAAGTCAACTACCAAGGCTGCGCCGCTGGGGCGATTTGCTATCCGCCACAAACCATTGAATTGCCGATTACCTTACCTGCTATCACGGGCACAACAGAAGCGGCTAGCAACGCCACCCAATCCGAAGCCGATTTTCTCAAATCCTTAGATAACTTAGGCGAAGACACAGCCTTTAATAGCATGACCCAAGGCATGGACGACTTTTTAGAAGTTGACCAAGCCTTCGAACTGACGCAAACGGGCAAAAATGACACCATCAACCTAACGTGGACAATTGCCGATGCTTATTATCTCTATAAAGATCGCTTTATTTTTGAGTGGGTGAGCAATAAACCCCAGCCTGATGAGTTAAAACCAAACTTACCCAAAGGCAAAGAAAAAGACGACCCCTATTTTGGTTTAATAGAAATTTATCAAAAATCCATCAGTATTGATGTCGATTTAAGTGCTTACCGAGAACAAACCGGGGTCTTGGTGGTTGGCTACCAAGGCTGTGCTGAAGCGGGTTTGTGTTATCCACCTGAGAAAAAATTCTTTAGTGTTGATAACGGCGTGATTAGCCAATTAGCAGCGATGCCCGGCGAAATCCCCGCCTCCAAAGCTCCTGCACCTGCGGTGAGCAGTGATAGCAGCATGTCGCGGGCAAATAATAACGAGCCGTTATCTGAAGAACAAGACATCGCCAAAATGTTGCAAGACCAAAATATGCTGATGGTCTTGGCAATCTTCTTTGGTATGGGTTTATTGCTCTCATTGACCCCATGCATTTTCCCCATGATTCCGATTCTCTCCAGCATCATCGTTGGGCAAAATAAAGGCGATATGACCCCACGCCAAGGCTTTATCATTTCCTTGGTCTATGTCTTATCTATGGCGCTGACTTACAGTGTCGCCGGGGTCTTAGCAGCCATTTTAGGTGAGAATTTACAAGCGGCGCTACAAAACCCGTGGGCGATTAGCACGTTTGTGTTGATTTTTGTGGCGCTGTCGCTGTCGATGTTTGGCTTCTATGAATTACAACTGCCCAGCAGCCTACAAAACAAAGTCACCCAACTGAGTAATAAACAAAAAAGTGGGGATTTAATTGGCGTTAGCATCATGGGCTTTTTATCTGCCTTGATTGTTGGCCCTTGCGTTGCCCCACCGTTGGCGGGCGCGTTGTTATACATCGGGCAAACAGGCGATGTGGTCTTAGGCGGTTTATCCTTATTCCTCCTCAGTATCGGCATGGGCATCCCGCTGCTGATCATCGGCGCATCGGCAGGCAAAATGCTCCCGCGCGCTGGTGGCTGGATGGACAACGTCAAATACGTCTTTGGGGTCTTATTACTCGCCACCGGTATCTGGATGCTCGAACGCATTGCCCCTGCGTGGTTGACCATGTTCTTATATGCAAGTTTATTAATCATCTCTGCGGTCTATCTTGGCGCGCTAGAGACCCTCGACAAAGCCGCCAGCGGTTGGCGTAAACTTTGGAAAGGGCTAGGCGTTATCCTGCTAATTTATGGCACGATTATCCTTATCGGCATGGCATCCGGCGGGCGTAATGTCTTCCAGCCCCTGCCTAAACCTGTGATCAGCGCTCAAGGCGGCGCGGTAGCCGCCGCCGAAGAGCCTTTATTTACCTTGATTAAAGGCACAGACGGGTTGGACACCGCACTGACCGAAGCCAATGCCCAACAAAAATGGCTGATGCTCGACTTCTATGCCGACTGGTGCGTGACCTGTAAAGAATGGGAACACATCACCTTTGCTGACCCCAGCGTACGGGCAGCAATGAGCGATATGATCAAAGTGCAAGCCGATGTCACCGCCAATGATGATTTGGACAAGGGTTTATTAAAACGCTACAAAATCAGCGGGCCGCCCGCGATTTTATTCTTCGATCCAAAAACCGGACAAGAGCGTCGCGGCTTTCGTTTAACCGGTTTTAAAGATGTTGAGTTTTTCTTAGCCCACTTAGAAAGACTGCGTTCGCAACCATAGGTTTATTGCATGAATTTTCGCCGTTATCTCAATGATGATGGGGATAACCTCATCGATCTCGCGCCTTTGATCGATGTGGTGTTTATCCTCCTAATTTTCTTCATGGTCTCGACCACCTTTAGCCGCGAGTCAAAGCTGGATATTAACTTGCCCGAGGCGACCAGCGAAGCCGAGCAACAAGCCAAGCCCGATGTCATCGTCTTTAGCATTGATGCCCGCAGTCGCTTTTCGATTAATAGTAAAGTCCTCTTAAACACCCAAGAGGCAACCATCAAGCAAGCGCTAAGCGAAGCCATGCAAGGGATTAAAAACCCCAGCGTGCTAATCAACGCCGATGCCGATGCCCCCCACCGTAGCGTGGTCAAAGCCATGGACGCGATCCAACGCCAAGGCATTAGCCAAATTGGTTTGGCGACGGATGTGAGTAATAATCAATAACAGCAAAAACCCGGCTTGAGCGTGATTTTCTTGATTTCTATTGTTATATTTATTAGATACTATGAACTGGACAACAATAGATTCACAAAAAGATTTAGATGATTTTGATTCGTCTAATTGCTGGAAAGATTCGAAAGTTGTTGACTTTTATGCTTCAGTTTTAGCAGATAGCCCACATAGAGACTACTTGGAACTTGTTTTAATTGGACTGTGACCATTTTGATTCAAGCTATTTTAAAAACTCAAGTAGCATTTCATAATTTGAGAAAATATAACCAGACCGCAGTGTATCACAGGGGTTTGGCGATTATTAAAATTCAGAAAATAACGAAAGGCTTTCCTTTTTTAATATTATTCTCTGGAAGTCCCTTTGAAAACTGAACACAACGTTATGTGTAAAGAATAATATGCCTCAATACACTAAATCAGGGAAAAGCTACCGAGCCTCATATATCACAGGTCCCCAACATATATTGTTGGGGTTGTTATTCGGTGAATCTAAAAATATTGCTTTAACCAGCTTGGGTACTCTGGGTGAGTGTAATCACGGCACACTCAATCTAAAAAGGATAAGGAACAGCGTCATTGAAGGTGTTGCAAAGGCTAATTCATCATTTGGTACAAATTACATGGTTAGTGAAATAGAGTACGTTGAAAATGATTCACCAAACTATGAATTATATGCTCATTGTGTATTCTTAATTGCTAAGGGGCTGCATGAAGGTATTGAGTTCAAAGTTTCCAATGAAAAGTAAACACATAACAAGACAATTACACACGGACTGTAAAAAGTGCCACTTGTTCCTCGCTATGCAATTCACCTCCGGTAAATTGCAGCGTTAGCCATGAGAATATCGGATGGGTGAAAACGAACAACAACGCATTCAAATTTCTTATGTTTTCTGGTACTGGGTGTTGATTGCTATTGTTTTATTAACAGGCTTTGCTGATATTAGCGGGATAAAACAGTTTTTTGATGTTAGTGTACTCTTGTGCTTTGGCATATTAGAGTTGTTGTGACAATCTAAGTTTAATATATAATAACCATTTAATTGTAAATTAATTTAAAAAAGGTTATCAATGAAGTTCACAAAATTAGACTTAAGAAATGAAAGGCAATGGAAAGCATCTTTAGGTGTTAATAAAAATCAATTTGAGATATTATTAAAATTATTCTCTAAATAATATTATAATAAATCTGGAAGTATATTAAATGATAGGGTAGTCGTGTATGGGTAGTGGTATAAATTCAATTATCTAAGCATAATGACTGGTTATAATTATGAATAAAATACCTGAGCGCCAATATGGTTTTCGATTTTTTTAGAAAAAGACAAAGCCTTTCTAACCAAACGGGAAATGCGTTGCCTCATCGTGCCATTAAAACGTTCAATATGATTGGTAAGTCCTGTCTCTTTGCCAATAGCATGATGACGTCTGCTAGGTAAAACGACTTGATAAGCTTCCCAATAGTCAGTGTATGATACGGCACACTGCCGATAGACAGGGGGCAAAGAATCCCAAAGTTTTTGAGCTGCCTGAGCATCACGTTTTCCAACATATGCACCAACAATCTCTCGAGTCTCACGGTCTAAAGCAAGCCATATCCATTGCTTATTTTTCTTCTTTTGCACAAATGACCACATCTCATCACATTCAATGGTGAGTCTGCGTTTAGACTTTTTTCTGACCTGTACCTCACGTGGTATTTGTGCATATTTTTTATTCGTATATCTTTGCAACCACGATAAAGAAACACCAACAGCTCTAGCAATAGCACTCAAAGCTAATCGTTCGAGTAATAATCTATCAATAAGCGCTATCGTATCTGGGGGAATGGCTTGATTACTATTTTGTGGATTTTCTACAAATTGGCGACGACAGTCTTTACAGGCATTTTTGTTTGCCTGTATGAATACTTCCATTTTTTACAATAGCTTGCGATTGACAACGGGGGCATTTTAACATGTTCATCCTTATTAGCTGACTAAACCCGTGTATTCTACACTTATCACTACTGAGACACGACTACCACATTTTTTTCTTTTAGGATTGGGAATAGGATTGGGAAGTAGCTAAGGCTACACGGCAAGGTTTAGGGTAATTTTTCTAGCTGTGCGTATTCCAGCACCAGCCATTTTGCCCCATTCTGATAGAACATCACTTGGATTCTAGCTGCTTTGCCTGCGCCTTCTTGGTCGGTGACCATGCCCTCACCAAAGCGGGGATGCTGCACCCGTTGTCCGATCCAGTTTTCAAGATTATTGGGCGTATCTTTCGCAACTTTAGCTTGGTAATTGCCATATTGTTGATACAGATTCACAGGGGTTTGTAAACGCACTTCTTCGAGCAGTTCTTGCGGAATTTCTAATAAAAACCGTGAAGGACGGGGGTAGAGTTGATTGCCATGTAAACGCCGTGATTCGACATGAGAAATGTAAAGTTGCTGCATCGCGCGGGTGATACCGACATAGCATAAACGCCGCTCTTCTTCCAAGCCTTGCGGGGCTTGTAGCGCCATACGGTGGGGGAATAGTTCTTCTTCCATGCCGCAGAGAAACACCAGCGGAAATTCTAGCCCTTTGGCATTGTGTAAGGTCATCAATTGCACGGCATTATCGCTGCTGCTTTGCCCTTCTCCGGCATCTAAAACCGTATCGCTTAAAAAGGCTTGCAAGTCTGACATCGGTGTATCGGGGTCGGTTTCATAGCTTTCGGTGGCGAGAATCAGCTCCTCTAGGTTGTCGAGGCGCATTTGCTCGGTTTCTTGTTTTTTCTGCTTGAAGTGTTGCCACAAACCGCTTTGGTGAATGACTTTATGCGTCAATGCCGATAGTTCTTCGTTTTCTCCGGCAAGGTTTTGAATCAGGCTTAAAAATTTGCCGATAGCGCTGAGGCTGCGTTTAGCAAATGCCTCGGTTTTAATTGCCTGTTCTGCCGCTTGCCATAGGGATAAGCCTTGTCCTCTGGCGATAGCGCGCAGTTGTTCGATGCTGCGCCCACCAATGCCGCGCGGTGGGTGGTTGACGACGCGCTCAAAGGCGCTGTCATCGTCTTTATTCAGTAGCAAACGCAAATACGCCAAGGTGTCTTTGATTTCCATGCGCTCGAAAAAGCGCAAACCGCCATAGACCCGATAAGGGATTTGTTTTTGTAATAACTTCTCTTCCAAGAGCCGTGAAAGGGCGTTGGTACGGTATAGCACCGCGCATTGTTGATAATCGCGTCCGGCTTGCTTTTCTGTCCAGCTTTGAATCCGCTCGACGATAAAACGGGCTTCATCTTCGGCATTGACACCATGATAGATTTGGATTGCCTGCCCTTTGTCCCCGGCTGTCCATAATTGTTTGCCCAAGCGTTTATCGTTGTGTTTGATTAAGGCATTGGCGGCATCCAAAATCATGCCCGTGGAGCGGTAGTTTTGCTCTAGGCGAATCAGTTCAATGCCTTTGAGGTCGGTTTGCAGTTTTTGCAGATTATCTGCTTGTGCACCGCGCCAGCCATAAATGGATTGGTCATCATCGCCGACCACAAATAAGCGCCCTTGCTCACCGAGTAGCAGTTGTATCCACGCATATTGCAGTTGGTTGGTGTCTTGAAATTCATCAACCAAAATATGGCTAAAGCGTTGGCGATAATGGGTTAATAACGGCGGGTGTGCTTCTAGCAGCTCATACGCGCGCAATAAAATCTCGGCAAAATCCACCAAGCTGCTGCGCTGGCAATGGTTGTGATAGCGTTGATAAATCTCTAAGCAAATTTGCTCATAGGTGTTTTGCGGCGCGGGGATGTGTTGCGGGCGAATACAGCGCTCTTTGTAGCGGTTGATTTCACCTTGCATTTGTTTGGGCGGATAGGCTTTGTCATCAATTTGTAAGTCTTTGACAATCCGTCGAATCAAGCGCAGTTGGTCATCGCTGTCAATGATTTGAAAATGCTGGGTTAATTGCGCTTCATGCCAATGAATACGCAATAAGCGGTGCGCAAGGCCATGAAACGTCCCGACCCATAAACCAGACAAGGATAGGTTTAAAAGGCTACTCAGGCGCTGGCGCATTTCAGCGGCGGCTTTATTGGTAAAAGTCACCGCCAGTTGTTTATACAGCGAGACATCCTCAACTTGCGATAGCCAGGCAATGCGATGAATCAGGACGCGGGTTTTACCACTGCCCGCCCCGGCTAAAACCAGTTGATGCTGTGCTGCTGGTGCGCATACCGCTTGGCGTTGAGCATCGTTTAAGTCATTGATGATTTGTTCAATGATTTCTGGGTTTTTGTCCATCTTGAACCTAGTGTTGCAGCCGCAGTGTGGCTAAGTCGTGAATTTCTATGCCTCGACCTTGGCAAGTCAGTAGGTTTTTTTCTGCAAGGCTTTTGAGTGTACGGGAAAAAGTCTCTGGCGAGAGATTCAGTTGCGCGGCAATGGTGGTTTTGCTGGTACTTAAGTTTAAATGCAAGGGCATTTGGTGTTCATCCAAGCCCGCCAATTGCATTTCGACCAACAAATAATTCACCACCCGCTGGGTCGCTGATTGCAGACAACAACTTTCTAAGTCGGCAACCAAATGATGCAAGTGTTGGCTCAAGCCTGCAAGTAAGTGTAAAGAAAAATCTGGCCACAGCTTAATTGCATTGATAATCGTGTGATCATTGATTTTCAGCAGTTGGCAGGCACTGAGACTCTCAATGTTTAGGGGCAATGGTTTATGTAAAAATACCAAAGCTTCACCAAAGGTTTGTCCGGTGCGCATCACATCAATGATTTTTTCTGTGCCTTTGTTAGAAAAAACCGATAACTTCACCTGCCCACTAATCACATAATAAAAGCCGCCGGGAAATTCGCCTTTGCGATGTAAGACCTGTCCACTTTTAGTATGAGTTAGCCGCGTACCTGATGCCAAATAGCTCAATTGCTTCGGTGTCAAAGATGAGCATAAGGGGGTTGCTGCCAGCAGTGCCATGATATTTTCTTCAGTTAAGATAGCCATGGCCTGCACCTTTAAATCACTTTAGAGAAGCTTTGCTGACTTTGCTTAATGTAAGCATCAAAAAGCATACACACTGAGCGAATCAAAAGCTTGCCAGCGGGTTTAACTTCAATGCAATGATTATCATAGTTCAGCAAACCGTCTTGTTGCATGGTTGCCAGCCCTGGGAGGGCATCAGCAAAATAGCTCATAAAGTTAATCTTGAACTGTTGCTCAATTTTTTTGATGTCCAAACGGAAATGGCACATCAATTGGCTAATGACTTCGCGGCGCAAAACATCATCGTCATTGAGTTCAATGCCACGAAAAACTGCGAGCTTGCCGCTATCAATGGCATTGTAATATTCGTTAATATCGCGCTGGTTTTGGCTGTAGCTGTTGCCAACTTTACCGATAGAAGTGACCCCCAGAGAAATCATATCGCAATCGGCGTGGGTGGAGTAGCCTTGGAAATTACGGTACAAGCTGCCGTTACGCTGTGCTTGTGCCAGTTCGTCTTCAGGCTTCGCAAAATGATCCATGCCGATATAAACATACCCCGCTTGAATTAAATATTGAATCGCTTGTTGGAAAATCAATAGTTTTTCCGCAGGCACAGGCAAATCCGTTTCATTAATACGGCGCTGGGGCTTAAAGATTTTTGGTAAATGCGCATAGTTAAAAATCGAAATCCGGTCGGGATCCATTTCTAATACGGTCTCTAAGGTATTCAAAAAACGGCTGCTGCTTTGGAACGGCAGACCATAAATCAAATCCACACTCACCGATTTAAAATTATTACCCCGCGCTGCGTCTACGACCGCTTTGGTCTCTTCCAAGCTCTGAATCCGGTTCACGGCTTTTTGCACCACCGGATCAAAATCTTGCACGCCTAAGCTTAAACGATTAAAACCTAATTGACGCAACAAGGTAATAGTGGATTCATCCGCTTCGCGAGGGTCAATTTCAATCGAATACTCGCCCGTATCGTCATCTTTAAGCTGGAAATATTTACCCGTGTTTTCCATTAGCTGGGTCATTTCATCATGGCTGATAAAAGTCGGTGTGCCGCCGCCCCAATGTAATTGTTCTACTTCGCGCTTATCATCAAATAAGGCGCTTTGCATCGCCATTTCTTTATAAACACGTTCTAAATAGGGTGCGCCTTTGCTGTAATCTTTCGAGGCAATTTTGTTACAAGCACAATAAAAACAGACGGTATTACAAAAAGGAATATGGAAATATAAAGATAAAGGTGAGCCACCGGCATTGCTGTCTTTGGCTAAGCGCTCATAGGTCGCATTATCCATACTGTCATTGAATTGCACAGCGGTTGGATAAGAGGTGTAGCGCGGTCCTGCCCCATCGTAGCGTTTAATTAAATCCGCATCAAAATCAATCGTTTGGTCAATCAATCTTCTCACCTCAAGCTAATTAGGTTCTAATCGAGCGGGCATGATAGCACGCACCACACTTATTGTTCTAGGCATCCGCTTGTTATGATTGCCCTGATAAAAGTAAAAATAGCTGAAATGTGTTAAACAAATGCGGACTTTTTCAAATTTTGTCGGTGCAACATTAAGCTATTGGTTTTTCATAGTTTTATTTTATAGCAATAATAAATTCCATTATCACTTAACTGATGTTACGCACTAAGCCTGTTTTTATCTCAATATTGTGGTTTTCCACCTGCCTAGTGGAATTTAGCCGTGGAGCGATGACGGTTTTTTGGCTTGTTAAAGCCAAAAAGAAGCCTTTGCGTAACATCAATCACTTAAGCTGTTTAGATGTTTGACTTAAGCCCGCATTTTGCGCGATCATGGTCGCACTTGTGGCCGTTTTTTAGAACGAAGGAAAACACATGCTGGCAAATTTACGGGTTAGAATGCAAATGCTGATCGGTTGCGGTGCTATGCTATGGATCCTTTTGTCGATACGCAGTACGGTCAAAAACTTTTTAGGGATGAAAAAGCGCGAAGACAGTGATAGCTTTTTTCAAACACTCGCAAATACCTTATGACTGAGTCCGATTATCGTTGCCCTAGTTGTGGCGCGCCTTTAAGTATTAAGTTTCGCTATAGCAAACTGATTAATTGTCAGCACTGTAATAGTGATGTGATTTTGGAAGATGAGGCGCTCAAATTACGCGGCAAATCCTCGGTGATGGCAGAATATCCAAGCCTATTGCAATTAGGGCTGCCTTTTGTGCATAAAAAAGCCGAATATTATCCGGTGGGGCGCGTACGTTATCAATACAGCCACGGCTATTGGGACGAATGGTGGGTGCTCGATAATAAAGGCGAGGGCGCGTGGTTGAGTGTCGATGAGGGCGATATGGCTTTAGAGCAAGCCATTGAACTCAAACAGCCGATTTTATTTCCAGAACTCAAGCTTGGACAGCATATTGAAATTGACGGCACTCATTGGCTGATTACTGAACACGACACAGCCGAATGTATCGGGCTTGAAGGCGAGCTGCCTGAGCTGATTCAAGTCGGTGAGCAAATGAGTTATGCCCATTTAAGCGCCAGCAAAAACCGTTTATTAACCCTAGAAATGACCACCAGAGGGCTACTGGCTTATGAAGGACAATGGCTAGATCCGTTTGAAATCAGTATGGAACAAGGGGCACAGACATGAGTGAAACCTCTGCGGCTCGTAGCGTTCAATGTACACAATGTGGCGCGCCTTTAGACCTACATGGCGGACATAAAGTCCGTAGTCTTACCTGTGGTTATTGTGGCAGCCAAATGGATGCGCACAAAGATTATCAAATCATCAAAGCGCATCAAAATACCAGCGAACGCCCTTTAAGCCCTTTTAAGTTGGGGATGCAAGGTAAAATCAAACAAGTGCTGTTTACCCTCATTGGCATGGTTGAATATGAGTCCGAGGGGGAGCGCTGGTTAGATTTTCAACTTTACTCACCCACCCACGGCTATGCTTGGCTGAGTCAATCACAAGGACATTATAGTTTTACCCGACGTGTTCGTAGCATACCCACCCCCAGCCAAGTGAAACAATTTAAGGCAAAAAAAACGGTTCGCATCAAAGGCAAAAAATTAAAACTATTTGAAAAATATCAAAGCAAAATCACCTATGTTGAAGGCGAACTAACTTGGATAGCTAAACTGGGACAATCCAGTAAAACTGTGGATGCCATTGCGCCGCCTTATGGACTCAGTTATGAGAGCAATGGCAAAGAGTTAGAATATAGCTGGGAAGAATATCTAAACCGCGATGAATTGTTTCAAGCTTTTAACTTAGCGCCACTGAAGCACCAGCCTAGCCATGTGCATCCTCTACAACCCTATCCAGAGCAAGGGATGTGGGGGGCGATGGAAAAAATTGCGCCGGATTATTTTCTTACTTCCTTATTTTTACTGATTATTTTCTGGTTTTTTAATAGCAGCTCAACAATACTCGAATACCAACATACTTCTGCCGATTTATCTATCAAAAAAACTTTTGAAATAAAACAAAAACAGCCTTTATTAAAATTGAATTTAATCGCACAGCCAAGCAAAAAAAACACTTGGTATGAAGTTGATATTCTCGATACACAAGCAAAAAACGTCTTTAGTTTGAAAAAAGCATTGAATAAGACCGATATTGGTCAATATTCGCACTGGTCGCAAGATGCCGCAGATGTTGATGTATGGCTGCGACTTCCCGCTGGTATTTATACCCTATATATACACCCAAGGGTTCCTGTTGCTACAACAAGTGCTAAAGCCAAAACACCGTCCAAAACGACAAGAAAGACATTACCGCCACTTAGCATTCGCCTAAGCCAAGAAGGCATCCCCTTGCGTTTTGTCCTCTATTTTGTCTTACTCAGCCTTTTGCTATTATTCATCGCCAGCTATAAACGGGTTAGCTTTGAGCAAAACCGTTGGCAAGACTAAGCGATAAATCACTGTTACCGACTTTTTGAGAAACCATGAGCCTAAAATTCAGCACACAACCCGGATGCTGGGAGCGACAATTACAGCGCCAGTATAATAACCCTTTATTTATTGAAACCGCGCCGCTTATTAATCAGCGCCAAGTCGATGTTGCTCAGCATAAAGACCAAGAAGCACGGCAACAATTCATTGAAAGGTTTCATGCGTTGCTCGAGGAGTTTACCCAGCTCAAGCCGCAAGCCGATAGTGAGAAAATTTTCGATTTACAAAGCCGCATCGATCAACTGTATAGTGAGTGTGCAGGCAATGGCGGTGATTTTCGGGAAGAAAAAGCTGGGTTAAAAAAACTCAGTGCTTTAATTTATCAGGCGATTTTAAATAGTGGACAACACGAAGCCAATGTTTTGGAAGAGCTGGAACAGGCAGAAATGGCAAGGCAGATGCACTTTACCCTGCTGGAAAATGCGGTGATTGCGCATTTATTACGTGAAGATTCACCCATCGGTCAAAACGAACTGGTTCCGACTTTACTCAGTGAGGATGAACCCAGTTTGCGGGCGGCGATGAGCTTATTTGATATGCAGCAACAACAAATTCTTTGTGATATTGCCAAGCAATTACTGACTCGATTACAAAGCCAAAATTTGATTGATGAAGATGTTTGGCAACGTTTGAGTATTATGGAACAGCCCTTGGTGCATCCCAACTAACTGGCGCTAAAACCGACTTATATTGCTGCTGCACCTTAGCAGAATTTAGTCTTGCTAAGGTGTGCTTTTGTTTATTGCAATAAGTTTTTCAGTTGTACTTTGTCATTAACAAACTGAATACTGATTTTAAGCCCCTTATCATTTGCCCACGTGGCACTGGTTCCAGACAAACCACCAATCCCCATGGTTTGGGTTTCGGCAGGTTCACCTAAAATGGCTTTTACTTCGGTGAGACTCATGCCATTTTGGATTTTGTCATAATTGGCTTGACTAACCGGGGATGAGCAAGCGACTAACCAAACCGTCATCAAGGCAATACCAAGCAGGCGTTTTAAAAAAAGCATAAAAAATCTCCTATAACGAGTGGATAAAATCATTGTGAAACTTAGCCTTTGCTTAATTCCATCACTCAAGAAAAAAGCTTCGGCGTTGCGCATCGCTTAATTGGCGTGGCAATACTTGTTCCGCATGTTTTACTACGGTCTGGGTTTCTGGGAACAATTGCCATAATTGCACCGTGTTAGCATCCTTAAAAGCGAGTAAGCGCTGCATATTAGCGCTGATCTGGGTTTTTTCAGGCGCGGCCAAACTTTGCTCTAGGCGCATAATGGCAATATAGGCGCTTAAATCCCATAACTGCACGCCATCATGGGCAACACTGATCAGACGTTGATTGCTATGACCAAACCTTAGCAAGCTCACCGCACTTTTATGCCCCCGTAGCCGGGCTTTTTCCATCCCAGTATGGGTATCCCAGAGTAAAATATCGCCTTCATTATCACTTAAAGCTAATAAATGACCATCAGGGCTAAATTGTGCTTGTTGGAATTGAGTTTGCGCACTGGCATCATAACGCACATTTAATTCAGCGGCTGGAATATGCCACAAACGAGCGCCTTGGCTATGCCCAAGGCTTAATAATTGCCGATTTTCAGGATGAAAATATATCCCTCGCACGGCTTGTTCATCAGCTTGCCATTGCTTTAATAATGCGCCATCAGGTAAACGCCAAAGGGCCAGTTTGCCATTGGCATAGGCGGTGGCTAAATATTGATTATCATGACTGAAACTAAAATCAACCAATGCTGAAGTTTGGCTGGGGAGTTGGCTGATTAAACGTTGATTATGGCTCCAAAGATAGCTTTTCTCGGCATTGGCGCTGAAAATATAGCGGCTATCAGAACTAAAACCCATGAAGTCGGTGCGTTGTTGTTCGGCAAGTAAGTGCCATTGTTTGGCTTCAATATCCCAAAGCTTGAGCGTATCGGCACTGGCACACAACACTTGCTTGCCATCAGGACGATGGCGGGTGTGTAAAATTGCGGATTGATTGTCTTGTTGCACGATTTGACTTAAACCCTTGACATCAATTTGCCACTGTTGCAGTTGTGCACCCACAGCGGCCCAAATATTGTTGCCATCAGGATGAAGTTGTATATCTTGCGGTGCGCTATCAAAGGCAAGGGTGGCTATTTGTGTCAGTGGTTCAATGCGCCAAAGTCTGGCGGTTTTATCACTGGAGGCGCTAGCAATACGCAGCCCATCAGGGCTAAAGCTTACGGCATTTAGTCTGTCTTGGTGTCCAGCAAAGCGTACCAACATATCCCCTGTGTTCAATGACCATAAAATCATACTGCCATCACGCGAGGCACTGAGCAGTTGATCTGGGTTTTGTGGGTGAAACTCAATATCGGTAATCCCGTGCTGATGTCTGCGCAGCCAAAAACGCCTTTCACCCGTATGGACATCCCAAACCCCTAAACGGTGATCTTTTGAGGCGGTAACCACGTAGCGCCCATCAGGACTAAAGCGGACTTTTTGTATTTCACGGATATGCCCTTTAAGTTCCAGCAAAGATGCGCCACTTGTGCGCGACCAAATTCGGGCGGTTTTATCATCGGAGGCGGTGACGATATGATCGCCATTACTGGAAAAATCGGCCGCATTGACATCACGCTGATGCCCCTCAAGTTCAAACAAACGCTGCATCGTGCTCAATGACCACAGACTCGCGGTTCTATCTCGCGAAGTCGTCAACATATGTTCACCATCAGGGCTGAAACTTAAACTGGTAATGCGGTCGTGATGGGCATGGGCACTGTGCAAAGATTCGCCACTGTCAGCGTCCCAAAAATACAAATGCCCATCCATATCAGCACTGATAATTTGTTGTCCATCAGGGCTATAGTGGGCGCTATTTAACCCGGCGTGATGCCCTTTGAAGACCAAACGTTTTTTACCATCACCGACTTGCCAGACGATCACGCTTTTATCTAAAGAAGCCGTGAGGAGTTGATCGCCTGCAGGGTTGAATTGTATTGACCAAACCGCCGCCTCATGACCTTGCAAGGTTTGCAGCAGTTGTCCTGTGTGGCTATCCCAAATACGGGCATGGTGGTCGGCTGAAATCGTTGCTATCTGTTTACCATCAGGACTAAAAACCACTTGTAACACATCTGCTTGATGCTCAGATAAAACCTTATATTCGTGTTGTTGTTGTAAGGCAATTTGCAATTGTGCCTCAGCTTGAGGCATATAAGGACGGGTGCTTTTGTCCTCTGCACGCGGTAAACCGCCCAAAGCTAATAACGCGCCAGTTACCGCGTCACCCTCATGAATTTCGTGTTTGGCCAAAGCGCTTAAATACAAGGTTTGCGAGCGTAAGGCTTTGTTACGCTCTTCACTGGCAAGTTTGGCAATTTTATTGGCACGCTTAGCTTGTCGATAAGCAGATTGGCTATTGCGCTCGGCAAGACTTAAGGCATTTTCAGCTTTGATTTTAGCCGTTTTAGCACTGTCTGCGGCTTGATTGGCTTGATAGCGGGCATACAGACCATAACTGGCTCCCAAAGTCGCAATAATACTTAAGCCTGCCAGTATGCTATTAAGACGACGGCTGCTTTTTAAGCGTTGCTGTTGTTGTAATTTGTCTTGTTCTTGTTGCTGATTGACATGCGCAAGGGATTTTTCAATATAATTTTTAACAAAGCTTTCGATAGAATCTTGCCATTGATGCAATAATTCTTCAGCCTGAGATAAGGTATGCCCTTCATGCAACAACAGTTCGTTAGGACGGCCCTCATCGACCCAATGTCGTGCGGCTTCTTTGGTACGCACGCGCACGCGCAACAAGTGGCGCTCTTCTTCGATCCAGTTTTTTAAACGGCTCCAGTGATGAATCAGGGCATCATGCGCCAAACGCGCCACGGCTGTGCCATCGGGTTCGATATCAGTGACCACTAAACGGGCATTGATATAAGCATCGAGGATTTCTTGCAAGGCGGTGCTGACTTTATCAGTGCCGAGCAACATGCGCCGCCCAGCAATTGGGGTATCATCACTGACCTCGATGGTAATCAAGGTGCGCATTAGAGGAGCGAAAGCCGCTTGGGCAGCAAAACTCAGTTGCCGATAAATATCTTCAGCCCGTTGTGCCAACGCGCCTTCAATACCGCCCATTTCTTGGTAAACCTGATAACTCAATTCCTGTTGATCATCACGGCGTTGATACAAGGCATCCAAGGTAAATTGTAATAAAGCCAAGTTATTTGGATGTTGTACCATGGTATCGAGCAAGACATCATCGAGCTTGCGTTTGCTGTCTTTATCTTGCCCATAAGATAAACCCGCTGCTTGGGCTGGAGAGCGAATCATTTGCGTGATTTCGCTTACACTGGGTGCGGTCAACAAGTATTGTCCGTGTTCTTTCATCAAGGCAACTAAAGCGGGGTGCTCGGTGCAGCGATGATAAAAATCACTGCGACAAGTGCTGATCAGCCAGACATTATCCAAACGCGCTAAAGCGGCAATAATATTGATAAATAAATGCCGTAGTTTGGGGCTGATATATTCTAAGGTGTAGAGTTCTTCCCATTGGTCGATGACCAGCGCTAAATTCATTTGCCCATCTTGCAGCCCCATTTGGTGGGCAGCCCGATTAAGACGCTGGTTAATAAAGCCTTGCAGGTCTTTGCACAAGCTGGCGTAGGGGATATTTTGTGTGCGCCCAATATAGTCTTTGGGGGCATTGCCAACTTGTTTGAGTAATAGCGTTAGCTCATCACTGTCATATTCATCTTCAGGGTTAAGCCCATCGGCACTTAATAAACCTTTGGCAAATTTTTCTAGCAACTCATGTCCGCCATCACTGGGACGGAAAATGCAATGTTTCCAAGCCCCCACGCCTTCGATAACACCAGGCTGTATGAGTAAAGGCAAAACCCCAGCACGTACCAAAGAGGATTTACCCGCACCACTGGTTCCTAAAACCATGGTGAAAGCGTGCCCGTCTTGTGAAGCTTTTCTTAAGGTGGCAATGATTTCACTGATAGCACGGGTACGACCAAAAAATACGGGCGCATGTTCAGCGTCAAATACCGATAAGCCACGAAAAGGGGAGCCTTGTTGCCAAGTAACCATGCGTTGTTCTTGATCGGCGGCATTCGGTGGATATAAGCGGTTGAGCAGTTTACGTAAATGAATTTCTAGCCGTTCTTCAAATTCGGCTAAATCGGCAAAGGGATTGAAAGCCGCAACAAAACTGCCCTCGTCATCTTGAAACCAGCGCTTACAAAATAAATCGAGGGTTTTCTTTTGCTGAACTTTATCCTCAAAATCAGGCGCATCAGGATTAAACAAAGGTTTAGCGGTTTTACGGTAAACCAAAATATTGGGGTTGCCATTTTTTTCATAACCGCGCCAAGCATCTTCAAATTCGTATTCCGTGCCGGATTGATAACGGCTACCATCTTCACGGGTGATATTGGCGGGTAAGCGTGTGCCCATGCGCGCCCATAAAATGCCGATAAAAATCTCAGTCTGCGAAGGCGGCATGATTTGGGTTTGAAAACCATCGGTCATGAGCATCGGCTCATGTTCCCAAAAAATCGGATCCAACAAAACACGATGTTTAAATTCTTCACTCAAACGCTGAATCACGCGCGCGGAAATGACCCGTTCTTCGTTAACGTCGCCAGGTGAGGAAATAAATAAGGTCGCTTTAGGGATCATCGGCTAAATCGAATTAATTGATAACGGTAACTGCCATTGGCATAAGCAGCTTCTCTAGCACGCAAACTCTGCAATAAACCTTCCAAATTTCTTGCTGGGATATTTAAATCACGACACACCTCAGTGGCTTTGGAGCTAATCACATCGCAAAGATAAGTGATCGAAGGCGCAGCACGCTGGGTTAAATCTTGTTGCTCGGTCAATTTAAAACCAAAATTAGTCAATGACTGTTCCAGGTTATCGAGCAATAGTTGCGGGATTTCATCCATGATGATCACTTCACCAGTGGGATTTAATAATTGCCCTGAGCGTTGCAATAAGGTTTGGGCTTGAATGTATTGGGCTGATTCTTGAAATAAAATCGCATCATACGCTTGCATACATGTATGCTGTTCAAAAGCATGATTAACAAAGGCAGCACCACGCCCATAGCGTTGATAGGCATAGAGTATTTGATGATTATCAGGGGTAATCCCCGTGTAGTCAAAACCGTGTTTGACTAAATATTGAGCACTGGTTCCCAAACCAATACCCACTTCGAGTAAGCGCGGTTTGTCTTTAGGGTCGGGTAAATGTTGCCAAAGCAGATCACTGGCATGTTGTTGAGCGCTGGCTAGGGTATCATCTTCTTTATCCCACAAGCCATAATGCAAATAATTCAGCTCTTCTAAATGTAAAAACAAGGCTTGAGCATAAGCATTAAGGGGGAAACTTAAGGTAGGTAAGAGAATATTATATTGCATGACCTGTTGCACATTATTTTGGAAACGCGCTTAACATACTGCCTTTTATAGACAAAGGCAATAATAATTCCATCAATTCTCTAAAATGTGCCGCTGTGCAACCATTTTCATGCCTATAAAGCATAAAAAAAGGCGACCTAAGCCGCCTTTTATCAAGCTATGATTTCGCTTTGATTATGGGGTTACTTTACTACCATCATTACCATCACTAGGCGCTGGGTCAGTTGGCGTGGTTGTACCTGTCAATTTACCAAATGAATCGGTAGGCTCTGGGGTTTCACCCTCATCAGCGACGAAACTACCCGCTTTACCACCGGTATCACCAGGACCACCATCGAAAGGCACATCGACAAGAAAGAGATCCACATCAGAGTATTGGGCTTTAGCGAAATCTAAGCTGCCATCAGCGTGATGCTCTGCGGCAATGGCTTGGAAGAAGATTTCATCAGGTAAGCGACCATCGGCAACCATTTGGGTAATATCAGCGACAGGAATAGAAATCACTGCGGTACGAAGTTTATTTTGCCCCCGATCAGAACCAAAGGGTGTGTCAGGTAAAAGACCCATGAGAGGCATGGGGATTTGAGGTTGTAAGGTGACACCTGCGATGATTTGTAACTTATCTTTTTGCTCTGCTGCAGCTGGGTCAAAATTGACAGGAACTCCGATGTTACCACCACCCACAGAACTGGTTAAAATTTGTTCTTCAGGTTTGGCTTTACGATCGTTATAAACTAACAATAAGTCCACAGGGACATCATTGCGCACGCCACTGACAATAAATTTCATTTGCGGACGGCGATTTTGCGCATCATTGTCAAAATCATCAATGTCACCAGCAAAAATTACCCCGACAGGAGAGAATTGTTGCGGACGATCCAATTTTTTACGATCGGCATAATCTTCATCATAAGTAGGGGTTTTACCGCCCATATCACCATCAGCACGACGAGTCATACCTGAAGCAAATTTACCACCAACACCACTGAATTCGTCTTGATCAAAATCTTTGATAAAGTCATCGGTTGGCATGGTACAAACGTCTAAAGGCTGACAGATTTGATCCATATGCAAAGGCGGTAATTGCCCATCAGGACGCTGCGCTTGTTCTACATCAAATTTTGTCCCAGTATCTGCTGATACCAAGGTAGATTGCATTGCTAAACCACCAGCCGCCGCTGCTAAAGCGGCCTTTTTCATACTTACTCTAATAGTCATTGTCCGACTCCTGAACTTTAATTTTAGGTTGATGCATGTGTTGATTTTCAACACCACCAGCCTTGAGTATAGCAATTCAAACTGCGAAGCTAAAGCCATTTACCCAAGGCAAAAGATTAATGGTGTGAATTGAGAGATAGGCGCATTCAAGTGCGCCTTAAATCGGTTTAAGCGACTGATTAGCAACTAGCTTAATAATTCATTAAAACTATAAAATGCGAGTAATTCCCCTGTTTGTACTTGACTATGCTCAGGAATGACCGCCATGCCATCGGCCCAACTGGTGGACATTAATACCCCTGAGCCTTGGTGTGGATAAAGCCCCAAACAGGTTTGCCCTTCGCGGTTGGTTTGTAAACGTACCCGCACAAATTCGCGCCGAGGGCCGGCTTTTTTCCAATCAAAATCTGCCATCACTGGCAAGGCAGCCGCGCTAATCTGTTTGCGCCCTTGCATCTTCGCCACCACATCGCGGGCTATCATACAAAAGGTTGCAAACACCGAAACAGGGTTCCCCGGTAAACCGATAAAACTCACCCCATCTATATGTCCAAAGGCGAGCGGTTTACCGGGTTTCATGGCAATGCGCCACAAATTAAGCTGACCGAGCTGCTCTAAGGCGATACGGACATAGTCCTCTTCACCAACCGACACACCGCCTGAGGTCATGATTAAATCGGCCTCTTTAGCTGCTTGGGTCAGTGCCGTTTTAGTCGCCTCCAAGGTATCAGCCACAATACCTAAGGGAATCACTTCACAACCTAAACGCTGTAATAAACCCGTGAGCGTATATTGATTGGTATTATAAATCTGTCCGGGAGCAAGGGTTTCGCCGGGGTTTTTGAGTTCATCGCCAGTAAAAAATACGGCAACTTTAAGGCGACGATACACACTGACTTCGGCAACGCCAACCGAGGCTAATAAGCCCAATTCTTGTGGACGCAAGACCCGACCGCGCTCTAACACCACTTGTCCTTGTTGGATGTCCTCGCCCGCTTTACGAATATTGCTACCGACTTTAGCTGGGGTTTTGATTAATACCTGCCCGTCCTCAGCCTCACATAATTCCTGCATTACCACCATATCCGCACCAGCGGGAATCGGTGCGCCAGTAAAAATACGCTCGGCCGTGCCTCGCTGGTGTTCGCTGGGCACATCGCCAGCACAAATACGCCCGCTTAAAGGCAGCCTTGTTTGTTCTCCTGCCATGTCTTCTGTGTGTAAAACATAACCGTCCATTGCGCTATTGTCATGCGGCGGCACATTCATATCAGAGACAACATCAAACGCCAGCACGCGCCCAAGCGCTGCCTCTAAGCCTAACGTTTCTAGGTCTTCAAGCGGCTGTACGCCCGCCAATAATAAACTGAGTGCTTCTTCAACGGAATTTAAGCGCGTTTGTTGAACACTATCGCAATCACAAGCCATGAATTGATTCCCACTATTAAACAGATAAGAGAAGGCTTATGTTACCATGTTCCCTTGCTGAGACTTTCATTCTTAAAACTGAGCTTAGATAATGGCAGACAAACACACTGGGGAAACCACACACTTTGGCTTTAGCGAAGTGCCAATCGAAGAAAAGGCGAATAAAGTCGCCGCTGTTTTTGACTCGGTGGCATCGCGTTATGATGTCATGAACGATTTGATGTCGATGGGCATTCATCGAGTATGGAAACATTTTACGATTAATGCTGCCCGGGTACGCGCTGGGCAACGGGTCTTAGATTTAGCTGGTGGCACGGGTGATTTGGCCGCCAAATTTGCTGAGCAAGTTGGCGTAGACGGCACGGTGATTTTATCCGACATTAATGCCGAAATGCTCGGTCACGGGCGCGACCGTTTGCTGGATAAGGGCATTGATAAGGTGCAATACGTTCAAGCCGATGCACAATATTTACCCTTTCCAGATGACTATTTTGACTGTATTACCATCGCCTTTGGCTTGCGCAATGTCACTGATAAAGACAAAGCCTTGCGCTCGATGTACCGCTGTCTCAAACCCGGTGGACAATTACTCATACTCGAATTTTCCAAAGTCAAAGTCCCACCACTCAAAGCCTTATATGATGTCTATTCTTTTAAAGTTTTACCGTGGCTAGGGGAAAAAGTCGCCCATGATGCCGAGAGCTATCGCTATTTGGCCGAGTCTATCCGTATGCACCCCGACCAAAAAACCTTGCAAGCCATGCTTGAAGAGGCAGGCTTTGGACAATGCCAATATCATAACTTCACCGGAGGGATTGTCGCGCTGCATCGAGGCTATAAATTATGACCACGGTGGATGCCGATACAGGTGAATTATTAGACGCGCAAGCACCCGCGCTGAGTTTATTTTTATCTTTAGGTTTACAAGGTGCTGAGCGTTTATTTAATCAAGCCCTTGCCACCGATCCGTTTACCCAAGAAAAACTCGCCACTTTAGCCGGGAAAATTCTCTGTCTTGTGCCAAGCGATTTTGAGCCGGTGTATATTTGTGTTTTAGAACAAGGCATCGAACTCAGTCCCTTACCACATAAAACCGATGTGCGTATCGAAGCCAGTCCCTTTACCCTAATGCGCCTAGCCCTATTAGCTGACCCAGATGCCCTGCAAGCGGGGGATGTGCATATCAGTGGCGATGCTGCGATTGCACAACAATTCAGCCAGTGTTTATTACAACTGGATATTGATTGGGAAGAAGCCCTTTCCAAACGCGTTGGAGATGTTGCTGCCCATCAAGTCGGGCGTGTACTGCGTTTTGCCCATGACAAATTACGAGGCTTAGGGCAAACATGGCAAGATAATATGCTCGAATATTTCCAAGAAGAAGCCCAAGTGCTACCGCCAAAAGCCGCCATTCAAGCATGGGCACAAGCGGTGGATATTCTCGGCTCAGATGTCAATGATTTAGAGCGCAGACTTCAAGCATTAGAAGAAAAAAATAATGCCAAGCCTTGATAAAATAGAGATATAGCTGGGCTATATCTCTTGATGCTTATAGTAGCGGTGGGCGGCTAGGGGCATTAGGACGCTCTAAAGGGCTGAGCTTGGGCACTTCAATGCTCTTGTCAGCAGCAATACGACTGAGGCGCTCATTATCAAAATACAATTGGACTTTTTTCTCCTCCAATTCGCCTTGTCCTGGTTTGAGACTGTAATAATAATCCCAACGTTGCTCATGGAATACGTCTACCAGTAAGGGCGTACCCAAAATATAGCGGACTTGTTCCGGGGTCATGCCTTGCTTAAGTTTGGCAAGCGCATCAGCACTAACGATATTGCCTTGCTGAACGTCGATACGGTAAAGGCAACCGCTCGTGAATAAGCTCAGCGAGATAAGCCCAACAATAAGACTTGACCGCAATAGGGGGCGGATGTTGTAATTAAGTGCAGTATGATTGCAGCGTGTCAGCATAAGTGGAACTTCCTGATGGCGTTGAACGACTAAGGGACTATGATCGCTAATATGGGGGCAAAATGTCCAGCCGAAACTTAAAAAAACTGGGTCTTAAGGCAACTTTACCGAGAATGCGGGTGTTACAGTTGCTCGAAGAGACAGATCGTCGGCATTTAAGTGCAGAAGATGTCTACAAAGCTTTGCTTGCCAGCGGCGAGGATGTCGGCTTGGCAACGGTTTACCGGGTGTTGACCCAGTTTGAGACCGCAGGCATTGTAACTCGCCATCATTTTGAAGGGGGGTTATCCGTATTTGAACTCAATAAAGGTAATCACCACGATCACCTGCTTTGTGTTCGTTGCGGTAAAATTTTTGAATTTGTCAGCGAAGAGATTGAACAAAAACAAAAAGAAATTGCTGAAGGTTTAGACTTTAATATCACCGATCATTGCCTATATATTTATGGGATGTGTCGCAAAGAAAATTGTGAACACGAAGTACATGATTAAAAGCTGTCACATAATCATTTGTTTTGAGCAATTTATCCTAGGAGAGGAAAAACAATGGAATTAGCACAAAAAGGCGCAGAAGCATTTATTCCTGTTAAACAATTAATGGTTTCTATGAAATGGAGCACGGCGGCAGATTTTGATCTCGCAGCGGCTTATGAAACTAAAGATGGTAAACAAGGCATGGTTTACTTTGGCGACTTGGGCGATATGAATGCTTTTCCTTATATGCAGCTCAGTGGCGACGAAGGCGTAGGCGATAGCGGTGGTGAAAACGAAGAAACCATGCGTATTACTCGCTTAGATGATATGAATAAAATTTGGATTTTCTGCTGGGACTATGGTCAAGTCCAAACTGGACAAGCCGCACGTTTTGATGGTTCTGATGTCGGCTTAAGCATTATTGATGACAGTGGCAAAACTGTCACTGTACCGCTAAACACGGGTGATACAGGTAACGTGGCTTGCATCGCCACCATCGACAACAGCAGCGCTATGGGAGCAAAACTGATTAACAGCAGTAGCGCAGGGACACTCAAAGGGCTTAAAACCTTAGAACAACTCCTAACCATCGTCGGTTAATCCCGACCTTAGGCAAAGTCCTTCGGACTTTGCCTAGCCCCATCACAGCCCACCTTTTCACAGGAAACCCCCATGAGTTTTGGCAATAATCTAAAAGACTGGGTGAATCAACAAAAAACCCATCTGGGTGATGCAGTTACCCGTTTTAAAAATAAAGAATTTATGCAAGCCATTGTCGCCGGTTGCGCTTTAGTCGCCGCTGCCGATGGTGATATTAGCGCCGCAGAAAAACAAAAAATGGTCGGTTTTATTCAACGTACCGACGAACTTAAAGTTTTCGATATGTCCGAGGTGATTGCGCAATTTAACAAATTTGCCGAAGGCTTTGAATTTGATGCTTTTATCGGCAAAGCCGAAGCACTCAAAGCCATTGGTGTACTGCGCAGCAACCCAGAGGCAGCACGTTTATTAATCCGCGTCTGTAGCGCTATTGGCATGGCTGATGGCGAATTTAGCCCCAGTGAACAAACCGTGGTCATGGACATGTGTCAAGAATTACAACTAGACCCAGCAGAATTTAACCTAAGTGCGACAATAACAGCACCTATAAGCCCTGCCCCGGCTGCACCACAAAGCGCCGCGCCAACACCTGCGCCCGCACCAGCCGCAGCCCCTGCCCCCACCATCAGCACCTACCAAGCGGCTGCCAGTGACAAAGAATTTTTAGAAGCCTGTATTGCCACCGCTTTATTAGTCGCTTATGCCGATGAACAGGTTGATGAAAGTGAAAAACAAAGCTTTATCAACTTTGCTCGTACGCATCCACTGCTACAAGTGTTTGCTAGCACCGACTTTGATAACTTATTAAACCAAGCACTGACCAATTTCAGCTTTAATGTCAACATCGGACGCAGCACCGCCTTGCAAACCATTGCCAAATGCAAAGCCAAGCCCGAGGCAGCTGCTGCCTTATATCAACTAGGGCAAGCGGTGGCCGAGGCCGATGGTACGCTAGACCCGCGTGAACAAACGGTGTTAGCAGAGATTAAAAACACCCTCAGCTAAGGGCATGGAGACGGGATTTAAGTCCCGTTCGCGTTCCCTATCAACGCCTCTAAAGCGCTTATGAATATCAAAAACTACCTGCCCCACCGCCGCATTCCCATCATCACTTATCATCAAATTGCCACTACCAGCGTTGCAGAAGACCCCGAGCGCATGGCAATTCCCCCTGAACGTTTTGCTGCGCAAATGGCTTATTTAAAGCAACAAAGCTATCAAACCTTAAGTTTAGACCAGCTAACCCAAGCACAAGCCAGCGCACAAAAACAAGTGGTCATCAGTTTTGATGATGGCTTTGCCGATAATTATCAGCAAGCGTTTCCTATCCTTGAGCAATACGGCTTTAAGGCAACAATTTTTTTGGTTACAGCTCGGATGGGCAAACATAGCCACTGGACTCAAAGCCAATATCCCATGCTGACATGGGCACAAATTGAAGAAATGCAGCGCTACGGGATAGATTTTCAAAGCCACACCGAAAACCATGTCGATTTGGCGCGTACCGAAAAACAAACCGCCCTAAAAGAACTCAAACAATCAAAACAAACCATCGAAGACAAACTGGGCAACGCCGTCACTCATCTAGCCTATCCCTATGGCAGCTATAGCGAAGACACTTTAGCGCTGGTTGCAGAGGCAGGCTATCAACACGCCTACGCCTCTAGCATGGCAAATAACCAAATTTTGGAACAATCACGCTTTAATTTATACGGGCGTGATAAAATTTTTAGTTATCGCCTACAAACCAGCCTCTGGGGTGATTGGCTACGTTATTGGCGTTGGCAATTAGGCTAAACGGATGTACAAAACCTGTCCCAAATGCGGGCATACCCGTACCGATGACGATAGCAGCCCCAAAGAAGTTTGCCCTGCCTGTGGGCTAATTTTTAAAAAATACCTCAAACAACAATATCGCGCTCCTGAAGCCCCAGAACTCGATTGGGAGCTTGAACCAGAAACCGACTCCTTTTGGCAACGCTTACAAACCAGTCTCATGTATGTGCAAGAACCCGTTGAGCGCCTACATTTTTACGGCTATTGTTTGCTGTACATGCTGTTTTTAATTTGGGGCTGGCAATTTATCGCTATGGATTACGCCTATTATCAAATCGGCAGCCGTATCGATGACCCTTTGCCAGATATTTTTCAATCCTTTATGCACAACATTAATCTGGTGTTTCATGAAGCCGGGCATGTGTTATTTCGCCCTTTTGGTTATTTTATGATGATGCTCGGTGGCTCTTTATTTCAGTTAATCGTGCCGCTGGTGGTGATGCTAGTGTTTTTATTCAAAGAACAACAAACCTTTGCCGCATCGATTGGCTTATGGTGGCTGGGGCAAAGTTTGATGGATTTAGCCCCCTATATCAACGATGCTCGCAATGGGCAAATCATCCTGTTAGGCGGGACAACGGGGGCTGAAAGTACAGGGTATCACGATTGGGAAACCGTCTTAGGTATCCTCGGCTGGATGTCATATGACCACCGCATTGCTGATGCTGTCGATAGCTTTGGCATACTCTTGATGTGCTTGGCTTTTGTCTGGGGTTTTTTGTTGTTACGTAAACATTTTCAATTGTTGGACTAACAATTGAATTTTAGTTTTAATAAGCTGTTTTATAAAGTATATTTATAAAAATAAAAACAAAAGAAACCAACAAAAGTACCAACATGTTTAAAAAATAATTATATACCTTATTTTCAATGTCTTATGCTGATTTTCTATAAACACATTGGCAATACCAAGCACAAGATAAAAAGCACCAATAACGGCAATCACGGCTTCAGCCGCGCCCGAACAGGGCTAAATCGAGTCCATCATTGACGCTTGCTATCAAGCATGATTAGATTTTTTGGGGCGGGAAATGTATTGCTAGCCAAATACTTTTTTGTGCTGCGGTTGTCCATTTAACCCTGTGTTTTTGCCCAGCGGGGATGTGGAGGCAATCTCCAGCGTGTAAAAAAACTTCCATGTCGTCTTCAAAAGCTAAAATTGCCTCACCTTGTAACAGCGCCACCCATTCATCTTGTGCTTGAGTCATCCAGTCGCTATCGTTACCTTTTGAGATAATGCGCTCGATTTTTATTTCCCCTTGGGCAAATAACGTTTCAAATACTTCGGTGCGTAGGGCTTGTGGTAAATTTTTGAATAAATTGTGGCTAAACATAGTGATTTTGTTCTCTTATCCAGCAGTTTTAATTTGGTGGTCGTGTCTCAGCAATGATAAATGTAGAATACATGGCTTTAGTCAGTTAATCAGAATAAACATGTTATTATCCGTTCCCCAGCAACAAGAATTATATACAATGAAAAAAAATAGAAACCTTTTAATTGCAGGTATAATGCTTTCCCTAGTTCCATTCAGTGTCAGTAGTACCGAGAACCCCGCGCCGATTGAGAACGAAGAACCCGAAGCAACGCCGGGATATATAGCACCTCAACAGAAATCGCTGGATGAAATCAATAGCCTAGATGCTGATGACAAATCACTGCTCAAGTATAAAGAAACGTTACTGAGCGATGTGGAACCAGCGGTGGCTATCACCGATGACTCCCGCCGCGTAGTGGTTCAACAAATGACTTTTGTGGTCGATGGTCGCGAAGACGTGAATCTGAACCTGACCGGTGATCTGAACTCTCTCAAAGAAAAAACGATTATTGTTAAAGAGGGCATCGAGTATCGAATTAAGGTGACATTTCGCGTGCAGCATGAAATCGTCTCTGGGTTGCGTTACCACCACGTCGTTTCAAGAAAGGGAATCAACGTTGATAAGCAGTCTTACATGGTGGGTAGCTATGGACCGAAAGTGGAATCACATAACTATCTTACGCCCCCAGACGAAGCACCAAAGGGCTTGATATCTCGAGGGCATTACAAGATAAAAAGCAAGCTTATCGATGACGATAAGAACGTCCACTTAGCATGGGAATGGTCGATGGACATTAAAAAGGATTGGGAATAAGACTGCGCCAGGCGGCAGACTTTTGTTTCCGTCGGTCAAATGAGTCTGGATTGACCGTGTACGATTCATGCTGAAACAAACTGGACTTCCGCTAAAGGATAACACCCATTCAAGGGGTGTTATCCCTAGACCACGACCTAAATGGGATCACCGCACGTAAGTTTGTGAAACCTAATATTTATATGGTTTCTTGACATCATTGTGTTGAGTTTTTTATCTCAACGCAATGTAATGTAAGGTTTTTTATTTTCAACAAATGGAAAAAGGCATAATGACTGAAAAATTTTGGTGGTATATTTCTTTGGTGATTTCTCTCATTTTGGTGGGGTTTATTTATTTTATTTGGCAGCATGAAGTTCGACATTATGAACCCGCACAGGATCAATTGGTTAATAACTCGACTGTAGAAACCTATCTTGAAAATCATACGACGGTTGAAAACTCACAAATTCGGATTCCCACAGGGATATTTATTCAGTCCTTAAAATTTGTTAATGCCAGTGATGCCAATATAACCGGGTATATTTGGCAAGAGTATAGTGATGATGTGCCGGAGGATATTAGCCGTGGTGTGATTTTTCCGGAGCAAGTTAGCTCCAGTAGTACGGTTAACAATGAAGGATATAGACGCAAAAATGGCAATGCTGAGGTGATTGGTTGGTACTTTGATGTCACCTTGCGGCAGCCTTTTGATTATTCAAACTATCCGCTAGATAAACAAAAAGTGTGGATACGCATGTGGCACAAAGACTTTGATCGTAATGTCATTCTCACACCTGACCTCGATGCTTATGATTCAACTCGGTATCAAGATACGTTCGGTCTAGATCCCGATATTGTACCAGGAGGCTGGACCATTCTTGAAACCTTTTTTCAATATCAAGATGGGCGTTATGACACTAATTTTGGTATTGATAATTATGTTGGGAAAAATGGGTTTCCTGAATTACATTTTAATATTGTTGTTGGCAGAGATTTTAAAAATGCCTTTATCATTAACCTAGTACCTTTAATTATCGTTGCCTCCATGTTATTTTCTGTGCTAATGACCACAACCTCTGATAAAACCAGAATAGAAAAGTTTGGATTCTCAGTCTCAGGCGCACTCAGTACCGCAGCGGCCTTATTCTTTGTGGTTATGCTCGCCCATATTCAGGTGCGTGAACAGTTCCCTGGTGCAGGTATCGTCTATATCGAACAATTCTATCTGACGATATATGCGGTCATTTTGTTATTATCATTAAATGTTTACTTCTTTGCGGTTGATTACCGCTGCAAAGCTTTGAATTTTATGCATTATCAAGATAATTTCATTTCAAAGGTCATTTTTTGGCCGATGATTCTGTTCATCATCGCGAGCATTAGTCTTGTCTATTTTTGACAATCAATGATGTGTTATCGGATTTTCTTCATCAACGCTAATGATAAGGTAATGTGGGTTTGATTCTAAACTAATCATGGAGGCACGGTTTTAGCCGTGTGAGCGGGACTAAAGTCCCACCTCCATCCATTTAGTGCTACGTCCTACGTCTCTAGCGAAAAAAGAATGAAAAAAGAAGGACAAACACCTAAAGAATAAAGACACCAAAGAATAAAAAGAATAAGCAGAAAGAATAAGGACACCTATTAAATTATCTTAGTTTTTGTTCAGTTTTCCTTAAAATTTTAATGGGCATCCGGTTTCTTTCTCGTTATTCTTTTCATTATACCTCGGTTTGATGTATTTACCTTTAATTTTACCAAGTATTAATAATTTCTTTTCTATTTTTGAAAAGAAAAGAAAAAAGAAAGACATATATGGACACCCCACAGAAGTCAACAATTTTTTTCGTTTTATCAATGAATTTTCAGTAAAAAACCGATAATTCAGTAGACTTGTTGTGACTATATAAAACAATCAGTTATGCAAATTAAAATTCCATAATCCAGCACAGATACCAAGAATTTCATCATATAAATCAATATCATGAATTCTTAATCTATCAGATAGAACACGAAACCTTTTAAGACCTGCAATACTATTTTCTACTGCAATTCTTTCTGATGC
>JADGDE010000039.1 GCA_016745035.1 Thiotrichales bacterium | reverse complement strand
CCAGAGAGATGGTCATTAACCAGAAGGACCACATTTCAATAACCCGAGACGCATTGCAGATAGCCGCTGCACGACCACGCAATAGCGGCATGGCATAGGAGATAACCGCCAGGTTAATCATCACATAAGCACCATAGAAGGCCATATGACCGTGGGCTGCTGTGATTTGTGTACCGTGAGTGTAGTAGTTCACTGGTGCTAAGGTGTGGATAAAGCCCCAAACACCGGCGCCTAAGAAGGCCATGACTGCCGTACCCTGTGCCCATAAAACAGCGGCTTTGTTAGGATGCTCACGACGACGCTGGTTCACCATATTGAAAGCATAAAGCACCATCATGAAGAAGGGAATTGGCTCCATCGCTGAGAAGATTGAACCCCACCACTGCCAGTACTCAGGTGTACCAATCCAGTAATAGTGGTGACCCGTACCAATCAGACCGGTGATTAAGCTCATGGCGATGATGATGTATAACCATTTTTCAATGATTTCACGGTCAACACCCGTGGTTTTGATCAGAACGAAGGCCAGCATTGCGCCCATTATCAGTTCCCAAACACCTTCAACCCACAGATGGACAACCCACCACCACCAGAATTTATCTTCAATCAGGTTGGAAGGATTCACAAAGGAGAATAAGAAGAAGACCGCTAAACCGGTTAAACCGATAAACATGATCATGCTGATAACGGTTTTACGACCTTTTAACATGGTCATACCGATGTTGAACAAGAAGCCCAGTGCCACGATAACAATACCGATTTTGGTAATGGTCGGTTGTTCGAGAAACTCTCGACCCATCGTCGGTAATAAGTCATTCATGGTCAGCTCAGCCAGTGTGGCATAAGGCACTAATAAGTAACCTAAAATAGTTGCTGCACCCGCGGCAAGGAATATCCAGAAAAGCAGTATCGCCAATAATGGGCTGAACAGTTCTGTTTCGGATTCTTCCGGGATCATGTAGTAAGCTGCACCCATAAAACCAAAGAGTAACCAGACAATCAGCAGGTTGGTATGCAC
>JADGDE010000038.1 GCA_016745035.1 Thiotrichales bacterium | reverse complement strand
GAATTAAGATAGCGCGTTAAAAATTACATTGAATTAAAGATTTTTTATGTTTATGGCGAGGAGGGTCATAATTATTAAGTTTAAACCGTTTAAAATTAGGATAGCGCGTTAGAAATTTAGATAGCGCGCTAGAAATAAACCAATAAAATCTAAACGTTCTAGATCTAGAGATCACAAATCTAGAGCGTCGTGAAAATCGAAAGGTATTTTTAGAGCGTTAAAAATGCAGCCAGACTCGGCAAAACGAAACAACTACATCAACCAATCACATTAAGTTTAATGCACTGTTCCAAGACCCAAGTCTTACAAGGAGACCGAAGTTCTGTATTGCAGGCATGAGATTAGGTTTTGGTAAAAATTCAAGAAATTTTTATGTTTTTTCAAATAATTATATTTTCATTCAATAGGAGCACAACCAACAATCGCACATCAGTTATGATGTGATCCCCAATCGGGCCAGCATACTGCCAAATACTGCCAGCATACTGCCATGTATGACCTTGGTTGTCCCCGTGACTACACTGTTGACATACATGTAATAACCATGGTGAGAATCAGATTATGGTTGTTCGGTATAACTTCTGCGATGTTAGATCTAAGGATGCTGCAATTATTATGTAGATTACCAATAAAATTACATTCGTAATGGTGATGAAATTAACTCCGAATTTGGAAGAGACTACTGTTCAGGGCATTGATATGAAGTGTTTTCTTATTGGCTCCTCAGTTATGTGTTTTTGACACTTCACATTTTGACATTTTAGACGGTTTAAAATGTCATCGATAATTTTTAAACGGTTTAAATCTAAAGGACCAGAATTTAAAGGACACAAATTAGCATCGGAAAAATCTAGAGGGACAGGTAAGACTTTAAAGCGTCACATAACAGTTATAAGCGTATATTCATCAATATTTAAGATAGCGCGTTATCTAAATATAATAACGCGCTATCGTAAAATACTATTATATTTTAATGTAGTTTATCGACGCTCTATGGTACATTGATAGCGCGTTAGAAATAGACATTTGTGACCCTCCCCGCCATAAATATTTAAATCTACCTAATTTATGTAATATTATCTTAACTGGATAGCGCGCTATCTTAAATG
>JADGDE010000037.1 GCA_016745035.1 Thiotrichales bacterium | reverse complement strand
TTTATATATTATATTATATCTTTGTAACTACGTATTCTATTAAATTTTAGGAACCGAAGAAACCGGAAACCGAAGAAACCGGGAAGAAACCGGACACCCATCTAAATAACAGACTAAATAAATCTACTATTTCTATTTACATGGGTGTCCGGTTTTGCTAATTTCTTAGTGGTGAAGTGAATGGGTTTTTAGTATTTTTTTATATATTATAAGGATTGTTTTATAATGCAATTATTTAATGATTTATTTGTTTTTTTTAAAATAGTTTTTCTGGGCAATTCTATGTTATTAACACAAAACCCGATAGATTTATCTAATAGTTGGTTAGATATTTCACCAAAAAATCCTATTAGATTAGTTACTATGGGGGCTCATTTTAGTGTAAATATAAATATTGATAATGCTATTTTTAATGAAATTAGAAACTTTGAATACAATGAGTTTAATTTACAAAAAAAATTTTCGGGGAAGCTTTTTATAAGATTAGTAGATGTAGATGATAATAAATTTATTTTAAATAACATTGATTTTGCAACAAATAGCCTAGATTTATCGAAAATTAATAAAAATAATTATATTTACTTTAATATGAATATGAATAAAAAAATAAAAGAAAATATGGAATTTAAGAAAATATTTATAAAAAGCAATATTAAAATTAAAAGTGTAAAAGTTTTTTGGGTAAATTATAAATTATAGAATCCTAATACAAAAAACTTAAGCAAAAAACTTAAGGAAAAAAAACTTAATAGAAAAACTTAAGGACACCTAAAAACTTAAGAAAACTTAAGGATAAGAAAACTTAATAAGAAAACTTAAGGATAAAACTTAAGGGATAAAACTTAAGGACACCCACTAAATATAGCTATTTCTCAGCTTTTCAGATAAAATTCAAGTCAGCATTAAATATTTAAACAAAAAATTTAAGGACACCCAAAAAAACTTAAGGACACCCACTAAAAAAACTTAAGGACACCCACTAAATATAGCTATTTCTCAGCTTTTCAGATAAAATTCAAGTCAGCATTAAATATTTAAACAAAAAATTTAAGGACACCCAAAAAAACTTAAGGACACCCACTAAAAAAACTTAAGGACACCCACTAAATATAGCTATTTCTCAGCTTTTCAGATAAAATTCAAGTCAGCATTAAATATTTAA
>JADGDE010000036.1 GCA_016745035.1 Thiotrichales bacterium | reverse complement strand
GGTCTGTCGAGAGTGGGGTTTATACGGTGCAAAGGACATCGGCATTGATGGTAGGTTTGTGAGCGGTCACGCCAGCATGGGCAGTATTCACACACAAGAAAAGCTGGAGAAACAACGGGACATCCTGAATAAACGGATTGATGAGTACACCGAACAGCTTGAGCACAATGACAAAACTGAGCAGGATGAGGTGATTGAAGACGCGCAGTTGAGAGAAAAGCTCGAAAAGCTTCAGGAGCGCCAGACACAGTGCCAGAACCATTGAGCTCAGCTTGAAGACAGTGGCGAGACCCAAATCTCCGAAACAGACCCCGATGCACGTCGCCTGAGCAAACGCAGACAAACACGGGCCGGTTTTAATGTGCAAATCGCCGTGGATTGTGAACATAAACTACGGGGGCATTGTGATGTGGTAAACGACGGTAACGACACCCAGCCACTCGCCCCCGTCGCATTAGCCGCTAAGGAAACACGGGGTGTTGATACGCTTGAAGCCGATACAGACGCAGGTGACTACGATAAAGCCCAAATCAAAGCGTGCGAGGAGGCAGGTGTAACCCCTTATGTAGCCGTCCCCGACAAAGAAGCCCCTCAACGCAACAGTGGGCGTTTTGAACGCTCCATGTTCAGCTATGATGCCAAAACTGACACCTATATTTGCCCCGCTGAACAGATACTCACACGCAAAGGTCAGCAAAAGAAAAACAATAAAATCAATCACAAGTCTGTCTCAGATGCCAATGTGTGCGCCCAGTGTGAGAAGCGTGAACAATGCTTAACTGAAAAAGCCACTGACAAACCACTGTACCGATGGGAACATGAAGAGGTGATTGATGCCCACAAAGCTCGTATGAAAGAGCAAGGGCGCGAACGCATGAGTACTCGCGCGGCTACCGCCGAGCCTCCTTTTGGCACTTTGAAAGAAGCGATGGGTTGGAGAAGTGTCCTATTGCGCGGTCTTGACAAAGTGCGTGCAGAAATGAACCGACTCATGCTTAGCTACAACTTCAAACGGGTGTTAAACATCATTGGGATAGAGGCCTTTAAAATTCACTGAGAACAACGAAAAATGGCTTAAACGGATGAAAAAAGCCCATTTTTCTCTTATTTTTGGCTGAAAAATGGACTGGGATGATCTGTTTTAGTGGCTCGGGTTCTATTTTTTAGATTTCAAACCCAAAATTGCGTGTTCAGGCTCCTGAGACGGGGTTCTTTTACAGTCTCAAGGCGCGTGGGAACTAGAGAAAGTCCCGTCACAGTCATGGTTCAAGGC
>JADGDE010000035.1 GCA_016745035.1 Thiotrichales bacterium | reverse complement strand
CAATATACCACCCTGTTTGACTCCATTCGTGACATAAAATTTATTTGAGCAAGAGTTACCCCACCGTATAAACATTTCTTGGTGAGAGTACCAATATACTAGTATTTTAACAATAAAAACAGGCACATCATTATGCAATAACTCAGTGGCGTATCTAGGATTTCATTTCGGGGGGGTTCAAATTTTTTCTGGAAAAGTGGGGGTATTTGCATGGCGCGAAGCGCGTGTGGCGTGTTTGCTAGGGGGGTTCGGGGGCATGCTCCCCCGAGAAAATTTTTTAAAACGGTGCAATTTGGTGCGTTTTAGGGTGTATTTTGATCAGATTTTGTCTTTATTTTTTTCAAAAAATGCCATTTTTTATATAAAAAATAAATATTTTAGATACACATTTGTTATGGGGTATTTCTCGTGAAGAAATTTTTGAAAACCTGTTACGATTGATGCGTTTTGGTGTATACTTTGAAACTAAAATGGCTATTTTCATAAAAAAATAATTATAGTTTATTTGCACTCATATGTGCTAGGGGCTCGGGGGCATATGCTACATGAGAAAATTTTGAAAATATGGTGCAGTTTTGGTACGTTTTGGTGTATATTTTGATCAGATTGTATCTTGAAAATTAATATATTTTTATATAAAAAATAATTATTATAGCTACTCGTTTGCTATGAGGTATAGTTATAGCTCTCGGAATTTTTTGGGGAAAACATGTCATAATTCATGCGTTTTAGTGTATATTTTGATTGCATTTTGAATGAAAAAATGGTTCTTTTCAAATAGAAATAATGATATCAGCTGCACACATGCTAGGGGGCATGCTACCCTGCGAGAAAATTTTGAAAAAATGTGCAATTTAATGCGTCTTGGTGAATATTTTGATCAGATTTTGTATTAAATTTGTTTTTTTTAAAGGTGATATCTTTCTATAAAACAATATGATATATGTTGATGGGCTTTCAGGGCATTTTCCCTATGAATAAATATGAAATATAGAGCAATTTTGTGCGTTTTGGTATATATTTTAATAGAAAGTTGTGTTTAAAATTTGTTTTAAATATTTGATTTTCTTAGAAAATATTAATATTGGTCACTTGAAGATCTCACGGGATTATTTTTGGCCCCCAAAATTTTCAGAAAAGAAATGGACAATATATTTGTTATATTTTTGTGTACACTTTCGAAATTGTTCTAATTTGTTGAGATTGTCGTACTATTAACTAAAATTTAGCATTAAAAAACATTGATTTCTGTCGTAACAAAACGCACAAAATTGCTTAATACTTCATGCTTATTCATATTGAAAATGCCATGAAGGCCCATCAACATATATCATAT
>JADGDE010000034.1 GCA_016745035.1 Thiotrichales bacterium | reverse complement strand
AAAATCGAAGGATCAGCGCTTTTATGTTTACCAATTGAGCAGGATGAATATCTTAAATTAGTCGATTGGACAGGGCGGAAAATCAAAGAAGGTAAACGTGGGGCTATTCCTGCTGACCTTTCCCCCATTTTGCAACGTTTAGAAATCAATGAGCATGAATGGGTTGATGGTGTTGAACATTTTGGGCGACGTTTTTATCGTGTTATTGGCTTGCTTCGCCATATGGTCACCGAGCAAATTGAACAGGGTAAGCGCTGGTTGAAAGGACAAGGGGCTGTAAAACAGCTTTATCAATAAACAAAGCTCTCTTTTTTCTATTTATTCAGTAGCCCAAATATCAGGCTATGGATTGTTTTGTCTGAATTTCAAATAAAATAATGTTATTGCTTGGATTTAAATACTAACCGCATAATTTTCCAATGACTCTTCTTTTGACAGTTATTTTTTAGATATCTCTCTTTTTATTCTTTTTTTTCTTATTTTCTACTTCTCTAATCTAATGCTTTTCGGTGATTATTCAAATATAATAGCGCCCTCAGGAGTGGCAACTCCTTGTATTTACAATTATAACTAACTATACAAATCTAAGAAAGAAGGAAATTTTCCATGAAATTTGCCAAAACCCAAATGATGGCAGCTCTACTGTGTATTACCACAACACCTATTTATGCTGCGACCAACTATGTCAGCGTTGATTGGACAACAGCGGGATCTGGTGGTACACAAAACGGTACTTTAGGGTCTGGTTCTGCCCCTGTTACGCTGACTAACAGTTCTAGTGTTGGAGGGGGTTTAGTCGCAGCTCCTTGGGGGGTTCTCACAGCAACAGATGGTGCAACAGGTGCTGGCGACGTGGGTATTGTCAATGAAGGATCTACTTCACAGTGGACTACAGTAGGAACAATAACGACGATTAGTTTAAGTGGTGGTTATACCATCACCAACCCCATTTTACTTATCAATTTTACCAATGGCACAATGACCTTTAATTTTGCTGATAGTCTCACCCTGAATGTGCTTGATGCATCTCCTGCTGCTAGCGCAACCATTGGGGCAGGTAATGTCATTACCAGTTCTAGTGGAACCAACACCAATAACGATGGTTTTGCTGTGCAAATCACGGGAACTGTTAGCAGCATCAGCTTTGTAGCTGACAAAGGCGGAGTTGGTGATAGTGTCGGTGTTTCTTTTATGGTCGATCAAGCTAATCTAATCGCACCGTCTTCTCCCATCTCGGCTTCAGTTGATTTATCAGCAAATAAATCTGCCGTTATCTTCGCCAAGGAAATTGACCTCACTCATTAGGTGCTTTACTCCGAGTTTATCTAACTCGGTCGAGGAAAAATCGCTAGGAAAAATCGAGGAAAAATCGAGGAAAAATCGAGGAAAAATCGAGGAAAAATCGAGGAAAAATCGAGGAAAAATCG
>JADGDE010000033.1 GCA_016745035.1 Thiotrichales bacterium | reverse complement strand
CTTAAAAAGTAGTAATATTGAAGGAAATGCCGGTCGTAGTGCTTCAGATTTAATATCAGTGGATGCAAAATATTGTTCTGGTTAATTTATTTTTAAAAAGTATATCGTAACTATAAGAGAATTTCTCTTATGACCAATTATGTGCCAATAAACAACAACATTTTGCGCGATATCGTGCGCTGTTTTAATAGTCAGTATTGGTCACGCTTTATGCACAACAAGAGAGTTGGTCTGGTATTTAACGAAAAAACACACTGTTTTCAGAGTTATAATCAAGGTTACAGAAAAACTAGTAATAATTAGATGAACAAATATATGATCTTTAATGATCAGAACAATTTTCTACACATTTTGGTGCGTGTTGTGTTATTACACGGTCATTATTAAAGCATACAGATTTAAATATAACTGAATTTTTGTCAAAAATCCTATTATTTCCTGAAGATTGCGCATCTTCGGGTCTATCACAAGACCCATCCAATAAAAAAACAATTTATTAAATATGGAAATATTCTCTTGGGAGTACACTTCAATTTGCGCTATTCAAAATTAAAATCAGATTATTAGAAAGTGATCAAAAGTGGCTACGTCATGGGAGTAGTACAAAACCACTTTTATCACGCTGTAAAGGTGATAACACTTCGAAAAAACTTATTTTTTGAAAAAATAAATATACTATTGAACTCTGGACATCTTGACAAAAATAATTATGTAAAGCACAATATTTTCCGTTGTCTTATTCCGCTGATATAGATGATTTTGCTATGACGTACGGAAATTTTATGAATGCTCTCGAAATATAGAAATGTTCTGAAAAACACCATGTTTCCAGAGCTAAAAATGGCAATACCAAAAAAGTGGTAATAGCTAGATGGTCAACTAAATGATACTTTATCTTCAAAACAATTTTCTACAAATTTTGATATATATCACCATATGGTGAACCAACTATTAGATTCAGGAGGATAACTTTCATAAAAAAATGTGAAAAATAGGTCAAATTTAGCACTTTAATCCGACTTATCTCTACATTACCATTAGATATATGACTAAATTAATAATGCAATTTCTTCGTCTCAATGAAACCTGTAGAATGATATGTTACTCGATACTATCAAATAATGTCAACCTTGTTGAAATTGGGTTTGAGTGGTTATGACGTAAAACCACGGTTTTGTGCGTTCTAATGCGAATATCTCCTACAAAATCCACTTTTTCTTTGGGGAAAAAATTTTGGTGGCACTAGACACCTATGCGAAAAAAATGAACCCACCCTCGATCGTTTTGGTGGGGGGTGCACGGTAAGGTCTGCTGGCTCATAGCCTAATGTACGTGCAGTAGTTCAATACCCGGGTCACTAGCTGTGAGTAGTCATGATCTGTAATCACTCATGCGGAACCGCGAAATTTAAATAGAAGTCTCTTATAG
>JADGDE010000032.1 GCA_016745035.1 Thiotrichales bacterium | reverse complement strand
TTTTTTAAGTGATATTAATGATAGAACAAAGGTGAATCACAGTAACCATCCGCTGTTATACTTGTGTTTCTTCTTGACGCCGCCGTGACAGGCGCGTTCATGCTTGAAATATCCCTTAAAACCACACATCTATTCTTTAAGTTATATAGTTACCTTAGGTGCCTAACACACACTAGTTTCTTATTTTAATTATTTGTAATATTTCTTATTAAATAGTGCGTTGTATTTCTATTATATAATCCTTTCTTTAATTTAAAAGATGTGAAACCACATCTATTCTTTAAGTTATATAGGTGCCTAACACACACTAGATTCTTATTATAATTATTTGTAATATTTATTATTAAATAGTGCCTTGTAATTCTATCATATACATCTATTCTTTAAGTTAAAAGTAATTTTGTATCTATTTCCATTAATTTTATTCAACCAATATATAATTACCTTAGGTGCCTAACACACACTAGTTTCTAATTATAATTATACATAATATTTAAATTGCAATTTTGTTTCTAGTACCATTTATCTTATCAAACCAATAAATAATTGCGTCGATGTAGCCTACAAGACGGCACACTGATTTGAGGAGCCTCCCAAAAACTCCAGATAACGAACGTCTGGAGTTGTACAACCATTGGGAGAATCTTTCGGTAACGGTGGTACTGACGGACTGCGACAGTACCTGGCCTGTGCCTGTGTGTCTTCTTAGCAGGCGCATTCATGCTTGAAATATCACATAAAACAACACATCTATTCTTTGATAAACCAATATATAATTGCGTCGATGTAGCCTACAAGACGGCATACTGATTTGAGGAGCCTCCCAAAAACTCTAGAAAACAAACGTCTAGAGTTGTACAACCATTGGGAGAATCTTTCGGTAACGGTGGTACTGACGGAATGCGACAGTACCTGGCCTGTGCCTGTGTGTCTTCTTAGCAGGCGCATTCATGCTTGAAATATACATCTATTCTTTAAGTTAAATGCAATTTTGTATATATTTCCATTAATTTTATTCAACCAATATATAATTACCTTACGTGCCTAACACACACTAGTTTTTAATTATAATTATATATAATATTTGTTATTAAGTAGTGCTTTACATTTCTAGTATACACTACGCAAACAAACACAAAAATTGGTATGTTATAAATGTCTTCAATTTTGGCGCGAATCCTGTGGGTACTTCCATTACGTCCGCGCGATTGATAGTGGGCAGTGACAAAGAGCTCTTTGTGGCAGTATCGACTCAATAGTCAAAGTGTTTACATCTCTGTGTCAGTTTGTTCTACGTGGTAACGGAGGATATACTCATCATCAAGGCTAATGCAATTTGCCCAGCGTGGCAACGGCGTTTTTGCCTGCATGCAAGGCACTATTGTGAATAAGACCAGGATATTGGATTCTCATAAAGGTACTGTAAATTATTTGTAATTTTTT
>JADGDE010000031.1 GCA_016745035.1 Thiotrichales bacterium | reverse complement strand
GTGGTAAAGCAGGACACATGAACTCCGTCAGTTCAGGAATTGACCTAGATATCTTTCATTCATACCGATAAGATAAGAATAACTTTATTTCGACAAAAACATGCGACATAGTTTGACTTCAGTTGGAGGTATGGCATTGGGGAGGCCCCCCTTAACCCTATCCGATCCGGGCTATTTCAGACAGTTAACGATCCGGGGGGGGGGCTTTAAAAGCCCCCCCCTACGATCTCGAAAACTATTGTGTCAATCTTCACCATATCATACATGTGAATTTTACCAGGTGTTTTTGGCATGATCCAATTGGAATTTTTCAAAAATTCGCGATTTTGACCATTTTACAGCGATTTCAAAATAAAAAGTAGCGAAAATAGTTGTAAAAATAATATTTTTGTTATTTTGTTTAAAATAGACTTCAAATACACCAAAAGACGCGGAATTTTAATGCGAATCTAATGCAACTAGTCCCAGATCGATACGATTACTAGGTAACGCGTAATTGCAATTTTAGTGGCCAAAATGGGCAAAGTTGCCAAGAAATATGTAAGTGCCATAATTTTAATTTTTTTACGATAAATGGACACAAATTTTAACGGAAAATGGTGTATTTCATATATCCAAGCCGATTCCACGGTCATTTGAATTATTTCCACAGCATAGTTGCCAAGTTGTGTAGCACAGACCACCAAAGTTGCCAGGAACCGGAAACACTTTCAGTAGGTCATTTTTTTCAAAAAAAGTTGTTAGACCTTTGTGAAATGAGCTAAATGGTTTTTAGTTTATTTGAATATCTTGACTCAGTCAATTGCAATCACAGATAGTATGTTCAACTTTGGCAACTTTTTGACAAAAAACGCTATAACTTTTGATCAAAAAGAGATAGAAAGAAAAAAATTATATCTCGTCGGCATGAAATTTCGTTGCGCATCCAATGCTGCCATAAAAAATGTCAAAATCGCAAGAAAAAAAATCAACTTTTTTTCCAAAATATTTTCAACAAAATCGCCATTTTTAAAAAAAATACAGATTTTTAGAAAATATAAGGTATATTTTCAGATTCTGGAGGTTCTTCCCGTCATTTTGACTACTTATTTACCTGTTTAGGTCTAATAATAAAGCTATGAATCAACTATTTCCAACATCGTGTTGAATTCACGAAAAATTATGAAAATCATGTCAACTTTATATTTTGAGACCCCCCTTACAGCCAAATCATGACCCCCCATCAAAAAATTTTTTTCGCCACACGGTGTTAAACTATTTTTTGGGAAAAGTCACCAACGCACAATAATGCAGCTCCAAAATTAAATGCGTGAGAGCAAAAAATCGGAGGGGGGGGCTTTTAAAGCCCCCCCCCGGATCGTATAGGGTTAAGCCACATTCAGAGCAATTGGTTTAAATGTTCAATCAACAAATGCATTTTTCCAGTTTTAGTTGCTACTGACAGAGATAGTGAGGTATTTGGAAAAAGTTATTGAGAAGATGTGAAAGGTCATGAGAATGAGAGCTCGATAGGACAATATATCATGT
>JADGDE010000030.1 GCA_016745035.1 Thiotrichales bacterium | reverse complement strand
TCCGAGTTCAATCCCCGCTGGCGGCAAGGACTTTCCTTGAGCAAGAAAGTTTAATCACATAGCTCTGTGTCTCGGCGGGCACATAAAAGTACGGGTCCCGGGCGCAACCATCGCACGTAAAAATACCTGTGTGATCATCACACCTCAGTACTATGCTCCAAGTGAGCCCTCCTGAGTATAAACCAGAACCAGAACCAGAAAGGTCTAGAATTTTGTCGTTTCTTGTAAAATCTTTTTGAATTTGAACTAGACCGGAGGAACTAATTACAGAAAGAATTTTTTCGTTAATTTGCCTGTTTAGAGAGTGTTCGCAGACTGTGTGACTTTCCCAATCTATGTCACCTGCATTAAAGTCTCCGCCTAAAATAATAGTACACTGAGGGTTGTTTCGAAATTTTTCAGTTATAAAAGAAAGTACACTCTCAAGGTCATCAATTGAATCTGACCCACTGTCTGGAGGTCGATAATAACTCCCGACTACCAGTTTACGCTGGTCTTTGAGAGAAATAGTCGCCCAGACAGTTTCTGCCGAAATGTTTGCCTCCAATTCTATGCCTTGAATATCGTATTCCTGCTTCGTCGCAATCATAACTCCACCACCTCCCTTACACCGATCTTTCCTAATATCTCCAGTATAGCCTTTGGGCAAAAATTCCGAAGCCTTGACCTGTTCATCAATTTTTGTTTCAGTCATAATTATGAGGTCAGGGTCAGTGTAGTTAATCAAATTTTCAAGTTCTGCTCTTTTGCCTGGTGCACTGTTAATGTTTATAACTAATGTTCTCCAGCTCTGGGATTTTTTGATCTGACTATTTGAAATGTTTGAGCTAGTTGAGTTTGACATTCCCGAGCTGCTTAATGTGTATCTAAAATTTGAAAATGAGGAAGTGTCACCAGTGGGAGTGCTAAAGAGAGGAGGGTTAAAAAGAGTGGCCAATGGAGATCTTAGGAAGACATCATCCTTACCCGTGAGGTCTGACAGAACAGCAAAAGAATTTTGAGAATTAAAGTTAATTTCTGGTGATCCTGTAATCGAAATACTGGAGTTGCTAAAGTTTGGGGTCTGGCACTTGAAACAAATCCAAACATGAGCCGAATTATTAAGAGCCAAATAGTGTGAGTGTGTTATTGATACACATTCTCTGTGGTACCAGACGTTACAAGTTTCACAACCAACTCCAGAACAGGACCAACCTACATGCTGCTGACAGTAACCACAGGGGTAAATTGTTTCCCTGTTGATTGGCCCTGGGTTAGGATGTACATCACCAGCCAGCAAGAGTATTGCTAGGACAATATTTCTATTTGACAGTGAAGTACGACCAAAAAACAGCGTAACTGAAGGATCTTTCCGAATTTCGGACCGGACACGGTTGGGGGCGTGCAAAACATTTGCATTGAATGCTAATATTGTACCCACAAAGATGTCATAATTTTGATCTAGGTTTGGATCAGAAGGACCAGGGGGTCTTGCCACGTAGTTTAGACTGGTGACAGTAAATAGCACAATTGAAAAGAGGTACATACCAATACAGAACTGTGTTGCAAAAAAAGCAAAATGAAGAATGCAGATAATTTATACCACACTACAATATTATTATTACCTCAATTAACAGTCAAATAGTGTT
>JADGDE010000002.1:432-391875 GCA_016745035.1 Thiotrichales bacterium | reverse complement strand
ACTTCTTCATCACCTCAGTATACTAAAAGTCTTGCACTGAAAGTGCATAGTTTTGACTATCGCAACTGGAAAATAAAAACTAAATACCCATCAGTGTGCTTTATCATGTGCAAGTATTTAAATCATAGTAAAATTGGAAGCCTTCTGGTTAAAAGCGAGACAATAGGCTATGCACGTAAGTGGGATGATTCTGTACAAATTCGTATTACGGGGCTGTATCTTCTTGTCGCTGATCACAGCTTTGCCCCTTTTCGCTGCCGAGAAACCGACCCAGCTAAAAAACCTTATTTTATTAATTGGCGATGGTATGGGACCTCAACAAATAGGTTTATTGCAAACTTATGCCAAACTTGCGCCCAACTCCATTTATAAAGGGCGCTTAACTGCGATTGAAAGCTTGTTTAATCATGGGCAAACCGGTTTGTCTTTAACTCATCCTGAGGACAAAATCGTGGTTGATTCAGCTTGTTCTGCGACCCAGTTGGCAACGGGGCATATCAGTGGCTCAGAAATGATTGGACTGGATGCTCAAGGGCGCGCTGTTCGCACGATTTTGGAACAAGCAAAATCTCAGGGACGCAAGGTTGGTTTGGTCTCAGATACCCGCATCACACACGCAACCCCCGCCGCTTTTGCAGCCCATCAGCCGCACCGCTCGCTTGAAACTGAAATTGCCGCGCAAATGTTGCAACAAAATATGGATGTGTTGCTCTCTGGCGGGATAAGCTATTGGTTGCCTGTAAGCGTCAATGATGACGAGAAACTGCAACAACATTATGCGCAATTAACGGGCGGACATATCAAAATAAAATCCAAGCGCACCGATGATCAAGATTTGCTTGCCGAGGCGATGGCAATGGGCTATAGCACGGTGTTTGATAAACACAGCCTTGCGACAGCGAAAGATAAGGTCTTGGGTTTGTTTGCTTATGCGGGGATGTCCGATGGTATTCGCAATAGCCAAGAAAAACACCATCCGCAACGCCAAGAGCCAACACTCGCTGAGATGACGCATAAAGCGCTGGATTTACTGGCTGAGAGTGAGTCGGGCTTTTTTCTGATGGTTGAAGGCGGACAAATTGATTGGGCGGGACATGGTAATGATGCCAGTGCGCTATTGCATGAAATGATTAAGTTTGATGAGGCAGTGCAGGTGGTCTATGACTGGAGTCGCGATAGAGAAGATACCGTTGTGGTGTTGACCGCTGACCATGAAACGGGGGGCTTTGGTTTTAGTTATAACCGCTTCAACGTGCCTCAAGGCAAAGCACTGGCAACAGAGGCATTTAAAAACCGTTTGTTTCAGCCCAATTTTAATTTTTGTGACCGCACGGTGTTGGATAAAATCTACCAACAAAAAGCGAGCTTTTACAATATTATCAAAACTTTTGATGCCTTGCCCGAGGCGCAACAAACCCCATTAGACCTAGCCCGTTTACTAGAAGAAAAAACCGGTTTTCCCATCACTAGCGCTGAGGCTGCAAAAGTCTTGGCAACAGAACCCAATCATCATCGCGTACCGGGGCATAAATATCTGGATGCTGCTGTTTTTCCAAAAGTTGATGATTTTGAAAGCTTTTATGTTTATGGTAAAGATATTCGTGGCGATCTGATTGGACGTGTGCTTGCCAAACATCAATGCACAGTTTGGGCAACAGGGACGCACACAGCCACCCCAGTGACGGTGACAGCCATGGGTATTCAAACGCTGGCAGATCAAGTCAAAGGCATCACAAGCCATGCAGAACTGGGTGAGATGATGATGTTTTGGCTGGATAATTATTGACTGATGTTACGCAAAGGCTAAATATTACTAGACAGATGGAAAAGCGTCTTATTATGGCAAAACAGGCTTAGTGTGTCAGATCAGATAATTAAATACATTTATCTGAGAATTTGTTATAGAATGTTTTCATGTCTATGCAACAAGCTTTACGCTATATATTAATTCTATCGTTGCTAGTGATTACTTATCCTAGCAATGCCAGTGCTATGGATGATTGTCATTCTGTCGCAGTGGAGCAGACGATGGATTGTTGTCAGGAAGCTAATACAGCGGCTTGTCATGATTGTTCTATTTGTGCGCCTTTGTATCTCAACAGTTTGTACGTTTTGCCTTTGCTGTCCTTGTATTCAGAAACCACCCAAGCTCAAGCAATTTTTTACCACTTATCCCCTCCCAGCCCCCCGGTTAGACCGCCGCTAATTTAACACCTCCTTCATTTTGTTTTTATTTTTTAGACAACGAGGTGTTTTATGTCTTCTTTTATCTCTCGGCGGCAATTTCTGCACGATTTTGCGCTAGCCAGCGGAGTTTGTGGTTTAGGTCTGACGGGCCTTGCCCATGCCGCGCCCCGCGATGCTGTCCCTACCTTAAGTGGCAAGCAATTTAATTTAACCATCGGTAGCCAAACGGTGAATTTCACTGGCACTGAGCGCCCAGCGACGACGGTGAATAACTCCTTGCCCGCGCCCATTTTACGTTGGCGTGAGGGCGATACCGTGACTTTGAATGTCACCAATACCTTGCCCGTGGACAGCTCGATTCATTGGCATGGCATTATTCTGCCCAATGCGATGGATGGCGTGCCGGGGATGACTTTTGCGGGCATCAAACCCGGTGAGACTTTCCGTTATCAATTCCCCCTCAATCAATCGGGAACCTATTGGTATCACAGCCATTCAGGCTTTCAAGAACAAACGGGGATGTATGGCGCAATTGTGATTGAACCCAAAGCGGCTTACCCGTTTCATTTTGACCGTGAATACGTCTTGATGCTCTCCGATTGGAGTGATGAAAAACCCTTGGATATTTATCACACCCTGAAGAAAAAAAGCCATTATTACAATTTCTCCGAGCGTACCGCGCAAGATTTGTGGCGTGAGATTAAAGCTCAAGGGGTAGAGAAAACTTGGGCAGAGCGTGCCATGTGGAATGACATGCGCATGAGTGACAGGGACATATCCGATGTCACCGGCTATACCTATACCTATTTGCTCAACGGGCAAACGCCAGAGAATCGCTGGCAAGCGCCATTTAAAAAAGGCGAGAAAATCTTGTTGCGGCTGATTAACGCAGCGGCAATGACCTTGTTTGATTTTCGTATCCCTGATTTAAAAATGACCGTGGTTGCCAATGATGGGCAATATGTAGAGCCAATCAGCGTTGATGAAATCCGCATTGGGGTGGCGGAGACTTATGATGTCTTGGTTGAGCCACAATCTGACCGTGCTTATGCCTTGTTTGCCCAAGCCATTGACCGCACGGGCTATGCTTTGGGTAATCTCAGTCCCGATGCCAGCCTCAAAGCCGATATGCCCGCCTTAGACCCCCAGCCTGTGTTGACCCACGCCGATATGGGCATGGGCATGATGATGGGGGCAGGACATCACCACCATCATCACGGACATCAAATGGCGAAGCAGCAACATGCCAAGACCGAGTATGGGGCGCATGTCGATATGCGCGCAGATAACCCGCAATACCGTCTCGACGACCCCGGTGTCGGTTTGCGTGATAATGGCCGTGAGGTGCTGACCTATAGCCAGTTGCGCAATCTTTATCCCACCCATGACCCGGAGCCAGAGCGCGAGATTGAATTACATCTCACGGGCAATATGCACCGCTATATGTGGTCGATTAACGGGGTGAAGTTCGCTGATGCCGAGCCGCTAAAACTGAAATATGGCGAGCGGGTACGCATTACCTTGGTCAATGACACTATGATGAACCACCCGATTCATTTACACGGTTTATGGAGTGATTTGGAAACCGGAGATGATAGCCGTTTGCCGCGTAAGCACACGGTAATTGTGCAACCAGGGGCAAAAATCAGTTATCGAGTCACTGCCGATGCCAAAGGCCGTTGGGCATACCACTGTCATTTGCTCTATCACATGCTCGGTATGTTCCGTGAAGTCGTGGTTAGCTAGGGAGAAAGAAGATGAAATATTTATTATGGTTAATGGCTTTTTCTTTAGCACAAGTGCAAGCGATGGGGATTGATGATGACCCAATCTTAGGTATGGTCAAAATCCATCAATTAGAAACCCGTAGCAGTGATGAAGCCCACCGGCCTTGGGTCTTAGAAGCCGATGCTTGGTTGGGCACAGATTTACATAAATTGTGGCTGAAAACTGATATCGAGTGGGTCGATAATGAATGGGAGGAGGCGGAGCTGCAACTGCGCTACAGCCGCGCCATAGATCCCTACTGGGATATTCAAATTGGCTGGCGCGGGGATTTACGCCCTGAACCAAAACGCCATTGGTTGGCGCTGGGTTTACATGGGGTCGCGCCGTATTATTTTGAGACCGATGTGTCTTTGTTTGTCGGCGAGTCGGGGCATTTGGCAGCACGGCTAAAAACCGAGTATGAGTTGATGTTGACCCAACGCTTGGTGCTAATGCCAGAATTGAGCTTAAACTTGCACAGCAAAGACGATGAAGAGCGCGGCATCGGCGCGGGTTTGAGTGATATGCACCTTGGCTTGCGTTTGGGTTATGAAATAAAACGTGAATTTGCGCCTTATATCGGCGTGCAATACCACCGCAGCTTTGGCAAAACCGCAGATTTTCAACATCATGATGAAGACGCGGCTGAGCTGCAATGGGTGCTTGGGGTTCGGGCTTGGTTTTAGCCGTGTGAGCGGGACTTTAGTCCCGCTAATACATGAGAGACTCAAAACGGAATCCGTTTTTCCTGCTCCTGCATCAAAGACACAACTTTTTGCATTCGTTGGCGATAAATCGGTGCGATATTATTATCCATGCTCAAAAAGCGACTTTTCATTTTGACATAAATATCGGTGTATTGAACAATGCGCTCGGCAATTTGGCTTAATAATTCCAGCCCCAGTTTGTCGTTGCTTAATAGATTACTGACATCTTCAATAACGCTTACCTTGGTTGTCTCGGTTGCTGTGATGGTGGCAAGCGAGGCACAGACTAATTGCGTACCAATATTTAACACCGTTCCGGTTTGGCTATATTGACAATAAAAAGCATTATCGCGGCGGGTTTGTTCGGTCTTACCGTGTTTGAGCACATAAAAAGCATCGGCATATTCGCCCTCTTCTATCAAGATTTGCCCCGCTTCTAAGTTAAGCTCATACTCTGCACTAAATTGTGTTTGCAAAATAAACGGGTAGGCACTGGATAATTGGTTTTGAATCTCATCCCAATCGTGCATGTAATCTTGTAATAAAGGCAAATATTCAATATTCAGGCTGACACTGTTGATGGTTTGTAAAAATTGTTGCTTAAATTGTAACAAAGCCCCGATTAAGATATTCAAACGCTCAAGACTTTGTTTGATAAGGCTAAGGGCGACATCATTGTGTTGCTTAAACAGCGCTTGCACATCATCTATCACCACACACTCACACAGGCTGCGGGCTTGGACACTGGCCGTTCTAGGAATGTTTAATAAAGCCGACAATTCACCAATCAGGCTACCTGCTTTGCTGATTTGGCTGATGTGAATTCCATGCTCACCGACAATACCCACTTGCCCAGAGAGTAAGATATAAAGCACCCGGCTGTTTTCATCCTGTTTGATAATATGCTCGCCAGCGATAAAAGTTTGTTTTTCAAAAGCCTCTAAATGGTTGAGTAAATTTGGCATGATAAATCCTTTATAACTGAGCTTGTAGGCGGCTTAATAATTTATCACTGAGTTGCTCAATGCTATTGTCTTGCATCACTTCCAAGACGGATAAAGACACCCCCGTTTGGCTCTCGATTTTGCCTTGAACTTCCACTGCCATGAGCGAATCGAGACCAAAATGGTTTAAGGACATGTCCAGCTCTAAGTTGTCTGCGGGTAAACGCATGATGTCGGTAATCCATGTACGTAATAAGTTTTGTAGATAATGCTGACGTTCTTCAAACTCACGACCTTTGAGTTCATCATATAGTTGTTGTAATGGGCTAGTCGTTATTAGCCATTCGGGTTCCAGTAAATCAGCATAACGCAAAGCCACATTGCGGTTACTATTGGTTTGCCAAAAGGCTTGCCAATCTATATTCATCAGCCCTAATTGCCCTTGTTGGCTTTGCAGTGACAATGCCAATAATTGCATGGCTTCGTCGGGATTAAAGCTGCCAATGCCCATGCGCTGTAAGCGTGCTTCAACATTTTGTCTGGCTGCCATACCAACCTCGGATAAGACCCCCCAGTTAAGGCTTAGCCCGTGCAGCCCTTGGGCGCGGCGATAGTGTGCCAGCTGATCCAAATACGCATTGGCCGCGACATAATTACTTTGCCCCGGTTTACCCACCAAAGCGGAGATAGATGAGAACAAGACAAAATAGGCTAAATTCAGGTCCTTGGTCGCTTGGTGCAAATACCATGCGCCTTTGGCTTTGGGTAGCATCACCGCTGCCAAGCGCTCAGCACTTAAGTCATTGAGCATGGCATCATCTAAGACTGCTGCGGTATGAAATACGCCCACCAATGGCAGGCAATGTTGTTGGATATGCTTGATTAAGTCTTGTACCTGTTCCGCTTGAGTAATATCGACCTTGGCTTCTTCTATTTGCGCCCCGCTTTGTTTTAATAAAGCCAAGGTGCGTTTGGCATCATCGCTAGCAGCACCTCTGCGCCCAACGAGAATCAGTTGTTTCACACCTTGTTTTACCAGCCATGCGGCCAGCTTCAGACCAAAGCCACCAAAACCACCCGTGATAAGGTAACTGCCTTGTTGCAACGCTAAGGCTTGCGGCAACGCTTGTGCTTCTATGGTCGCGGTGGTGCTCATTTGTATCGCGACGCTATGTTGTGCCGTGGCTTGTAAGGCTTGTTCATGGTGTTTTAAGTCAAACACTTCGATAGGCGCGGGGCTTAATTGTCCTTGTTGTAAACGTGCCAAGGTTTGGGCAAGGCTTTGCTGATAGTGGGCTTTGTGCTGTTGGGCAAAATCTTGGCTATCAAATTGGAGTATTTGAATATTTTTAAGTTGTTGTAAACTGACATGATCGATTTGTGTATCGACTAATAACAGCCGAGCAAAGGGCTTGAGTTGGCTTAGGCTTTGTTTGATAAATTCATCCACACGCGTGCTGATAATGACATCCAGTTCCGCAGCAATGGTTTGCTTGTCCTCAAGAGCATACAATTGCTGGATGCCCAAGGTCGCTAAGGCTTGTTTTTTACGCTCCGAGTGATAACTGGCGCTCACATCACAGCCACTTTGCAATGCTAACTGCGCACAGGCCAAATCAAAATCATCCTCACTGGCATGAATGAACAGCCGTTGTTGTTTTTGTAACGGCAATAGCGTTTGTAAACAATATGCCGCTTGGCTAAAGGCGGGTAAACAAGCGCTGATTTGTACTTGCTCCAAGCTCGATAAACTTTGTTCAGCCGCAAGTGGAATAATTTCAGCTTGTTTGACATCAAGGCATAAATGGCTGGATAAGCTGCTCACAGGCGCTAGAACCAGCAGTTTTTGTTGCGGACTAAAGTCGCTGTGTTGGCTACGTTTGATATGACCTGCCACCATTAAAGTTTGGGCTTTAGCTAGCTGAAAGGCTTTGGGTAAAATCAGATGATCGATCTGTAATTCAATTTCATTGGCAGCCACATCAGCCGCTTGTGTTTGTTGCCAATAGTTGTGTTTTTCACCTGCTTGCAGCTGAAAATAATCATCCAAACTCAGGCTAATACTGCTCGATTGTTGGCTGTGCCAGCGATTGACCCGATATACCAAGCGCTGCTGCTGATAAAGCGCGACTTCTGGCTCCTCGTCTTGTGCCAACAGCTCGTTTATCAGAGCTTGGTGAATGGCGGGATCTTGACTGTCTTCTAAATCAATACTTTTACAACGCAGGGTATATTCATTACTAATAACCCGACTCAAACCAACGACAGAAGCTTGGGCAGCATTGATGGCTGGGGTTTGGGCGAGGCTTTGCGCGCCAATGCTTAGCACAAAAAAATGTAAGTTATCTTGATTAATCGCCATACATTGACGGGCGCAATACAATAAGGCAGTACTCATCAAGGTCCCATCTTCATCTTGTGCCGGGACTAAGTCTAGCGCCCAAGCAAACAACACCCCGCTGAGTGCTTGTGTATTTAAACCTTGTATTAAGTTTTTCATATCGCCCTCTTGTTGCGGACGAATATGAAATTCACTTGGTGAGATTTTTTTAAAGCTATCACCGGGATAGACACGGATGACTTGCCCTACCGCTAGCTTGGGAATTAAGGCATCACTTAAGCCTTGTTGATCCATAAACACCAGCCAGTTGCCTTTTAAGGGCGTTTCTACTGGGGCTAAGGCTTTGGCTTGCCAATCGACCTGATACAACCAGTCTTCGACATGGCGCTTGGGTTTTTGTTCATTAATCGCCTGACAGCGTAAGTTATTAATCTTAACAATACACACGCCTTGTTCATCATATACGCCAATATCCGCCAAGAGAGAATGCTCATCTTGTTGAGTGATCATGCTGTGCGCCCACAGTGTGCTACTGGGACTGGCATAAAAATCCAGTTTTTCAATGGCGACTGGGACAAAGCTGCGTTCATCTCCCCCATCCAATAAACCGATTAAAGATTGGAACGCGCCATCTAATAGAGTGGGATGTAAGGCATAGCCTTCTAAAGGTGCTTGTGCCACCAATTGCACTAAGATTTCTTGCTCACCACGCCAAGCGTGTTTGATGGTGCGAAATTCATTGCCATAATGTAAATTTCGGCTACCTAATTGCGCATATAAGACATCAATAGCGAGGGCATTGGGGCATTGGGCTTGTAGCTGTGCCAAATCAACCTGAACACTGGGGAGCGCCTCCAAACCTTGTACTTGCCCTTGGGCATGTAAAGTCCATTCTTGCCCATCACGACGGCGGCTATAAATCCGAAAACTTTGATCATCAGCACTATAATCATTGTGTAATTCTGGTTCATCCAAATCATTGATCACTAAAGCACGTTTAAACTGCAATTGCTCTAAGCGAATGTGTTTATTTTTTTGAATTTGTTGCTGTATTTGTAAACCAATTTCGACATAAGCCGCCCCCGGCAAAACCACCAAACTTTGCACTTGATGTTCCGGTAACCACGGTAAATATTGATTATTCAACGGTTGTTGCCAAGTCGGGGTCGGGGCATTGGCACGATGACCCAACAAGGGGTGATCGCCTTCATGACCACAACGGTCAATAATGGCTGCCTGACTTTCATGCCAATAATGACTGCGTTGCCAAGGGTATAAGGGTAAGCGTACAAACTGTCCACCATCAGGGTAGCAAGTTTGCCAATCTGGCGTTGCGCCCAAGCAATACAAATTACCCCAAGCTTGATAAAACAAACTTTGCTCGTCCAATTCCCGGCGTAAACTCGCCACCACATCGGCATGGACTTTTTCTGCGCTCATGACTTCTTTTATCGCCACCGCCAACACGGGGTGCGGGCCAATTTCTAAAAACAAATCATGCCCTTGGCGTGCCAAGGAGCGAATGCTGTCAGCAAATAAGACCGGCTGGCGCACGTTTTGATACCAATAAGGCGCATCATATAACACCGTCTCGACTTTTTTCCCGGTCACGGTCGAGTATAAATCTATCTTCGGTAAGCCAGGTTTGATGCCCTCTAGCGCGTTGAGCAACTCATCTTTAATCGCTTCCATCACCGTGCTGTGATAGGCCAATTCGACCCGTAAAAAGCGGTTAAAAATCTCTTGTGCTTCTAGCTCGGCAGCAATTTGTTCTAACGCCTCAGCGTCACCAGAGAGGGTCACAGAAGCCACGCCGTTAATAGCGGCAAAATCCACTTTATTGCCAAAGCGCTCTACATAGGCGCTGGCTTTTTCTGCTGATAAACCCACCGCCAACATTTTGCCTTGCCCGGCTTGGCTTTGTTGTAAGCGCCCACGCTGATAGCTGACCAACAGCGCATCTTCTAAACTAAGCACGCCAGAGAGATAAGAGGCGCTGACATCGCCAACGCTGTGACCGACAATCGCCGCCGGTTCAATGCCTTTGGCGCGCCACAAGGCTGCCAAGCTCACTTGTAAAACAAAATTGGCAGGCTGGGCAATCTGCGTCTCGGCCATGCGTGACTCCGACTCCGGCTTGTTCATTTCCGCAAAAATAGACCAACCAGCGATTTGTTTAAAAAGGTTATCACAACGTTGCACCATGTCTCTAAACACTGGCTCTTGTTGGTATAAGTTCTGCCCCATCGCCCACCATTGTGGCCCCATGCCCGTGAGGACAAACACCGCTTTTCTTTTTTTCGGTGAGGCTTTGCCTTGTGGTAAATGCGTGCCTTTACCTTCAATAAATTGGTTTAATTGCTGTTGTAGATCCAAGCGAGTTTTGGCTTGTAAGACCAAACGATAGCGGTGATGTTCACGGCGGGTGGCGGCAGAATAACAAATATCCTGAAGCGATAAATCCTCATCGGTTAATAGCGTTTGATAACGTTGTGCCAAAGCTTGCAGGGCTTTTTCACTGCGGGCAGAGATGGGTAAAGAATAAAATTCATCCGGGCTATCAATGCTGTTTTTTTGCTGTGTGTGGACATGCTTTAAGATAGCGTGGGCATTGGTTCCGCCATAACCAAAAGAGTTGATTCCTGCATAAGGGCTATCGGCGCTAAAGTTCTCCAGCCGACGCGGTAAGCGTAGCCCTAATTCGCTAAAGGCAATTCGAGGATTGGGGGTTTGTAAATTGGCAACCGGAGGAATTTGTTTATGCGCTAAACACAAAGCGGTTTTAATCACTCCAGCAATCCCGGCGGCTGATTCTAAATGACCAATATTGGCTTTGACTGAGCCGACCCAGCAAGGCGCTTGCCGTGACGCTTGTAGTGATTCTCCTAAAGCTTGGCATTCTAGTGGGTCACCGATAGCCGTGCCTGTTCCATGCGCCTCAACATAGGCGATGTCCTCGGCTTTGACTTTGGCTTTATTTAATACTGAGCGAATCAAACGCGCTTGAGCTTTGGGGTTAGGCACGGTAATGCCATCGGTATGTCCATCTTGATTAATCCCTGTACCGACGATACTGGCATAGATTAAATCGCCATCTTTTTGTGCTTGTGCGAGGGGTTTGATAACGACCAGCCCTGCGCCTTCACCGCGCCCATAACCATCGGCACGGACATCAAAACTTTTACTGCGTCCATCAGCGGCTAAAAACTGCCCCTTAACCATGGTGATCAAGGTCTCAGGGCGATACATGACATTAACCCCACCGACCAAAGCTTGTTGACATTCACCGCGCCAAATCGCCTGACAAGCTTGATGCATAGCGACCAAAGACGAGGAGCAGGCGGTGTCCATAGAAAAACAAGGCCCTTGTAAATCAAAGGTATAAGCCAAGCGCGCAGATAATAAGGTTTGGCTAAAACTTACCGCGCTGTGGGTATTGATTAAATGGCGGTTGAGTAAACTGGTTTGAGAGGAAAGGTGATCCATCATAAAACCACCGATAAAGACCCCGGTGTCTGTGCCTGCCAACTGACTGGCGACCAAACCTGCATCTTCCAAAGCTTCCCACGCCACCTCTAATAATAAACGCTGTTGTGGGTCTAAGGTCTCGGCTTCACGGGGAGAAATACCAAAGAACAAGGCATCAAACTCATCAATACGCTGCTGTAAATAACCGCCGTGTTTGACATGGGTCTTGCCAATTTGTTCGGGATTGGGATTATAAAAGCGCTGGAGACTCCAACGTGTTTTTGGCACTTCGACAACACCATCCTCACCTTGGCATAACATTTCCCAAAAAGCTTTGGGGTTATGGGCATTACCGGGAAAACGACAGCCCATCCCAATGATGGCTAAATCTTGGTTTTTTTCTGTTGCCATAATGGGTTCACTTATGGTTGCAATAGGGTAAACGAGATGAATAAGCGTACTATAAAAGTCGGCTTTTATAAGGGTTTGGCGGGTAAATACTATCTCGAATTTAGTTCAATGATCAATGCTTAAACTTTTTTCTTGAAAGTCTTGGTACGGATCAAGGGTTGGATCTGAGTAGAAACACTTTGTGTTTATGTCTTAGGTTTTAGGGCTTGGAAATCTGGGGGGAGTGCTTGCTAACACTCGACTAAACCTCACTATAGAAGTCGACAAAAAACCTTTACGTAACGTCTGATAGCGAAATAAATAACTGATGTTACGCATTAAGCCAGTTTTTGTCACAATAGGGTGATTTTCCGCCTGCCTAGTACAGCATTCACTAAATATCGATAAGGTTTTTTAACAGAAAACCATATAATTACAACATGTTGCAATTATAGGTATTTGTCAATTGCTGTACTAGTGGTATTTAGCCGTGCAGCAATGGCGGTTTTTTGGCTTTTTGGAGCCAAAAAGAAGCCTTTGCATAACATCAGTAATTAACCATCAGCATTGATGGTAGAAATTAAGGCGTTTAAGACTTCATCCGCTTGATCATTAGGCACTTGGCAAGTCCCCGCCTTGCGATGACCACCACCGCCATATTTGAGCATCAAAGCACCGATGTCCGTATTAGAGGTACGACTAATAATCGAAGCACCCACAGCAAAAACGGTATTTTGTTGTTTAAGGCCCCACATCACATGAACAGACACATTACACTCAGGATAGAGGGCGTAAATCATAAACCGATTAGAGGCATAAATTTCCTCTTCATTACGCAAATCCAATACAATTAAATTGCCATGAGTGGTTGCGCAACGTTCAATTTGCATCATGGATGCGCGTTGGTGTTCAAAATATAATTCGACCCGTTCTTGCACATCCGGCATTTCCAATACTTCTTCAATCGTATGATCTTTGCAATAATCAATCAAAGCCATCATCAAAGCGTGGTTAGAAATACGAAAACGCTTAAAGCGCCCTAGCCCTGTGCGTGCATCCATCAAATAATTGAGCAAGCTCCAGCCTTTGGGAAACAAAATTTCTTCACGACTGAATTGGGCTGAATCTGCTTTATCGACTGCATTCATCATTTCTTCGCTAATGCTAGGAAATGTCTCAGCTCCGCCGTAATAGTTATAAACCACACGCGCCGCCGAGGGGGCATCTGGGTCGAGGATATAATTGTCACAACTGGCATCGGCATTACGAACAGCCTCGCTAGAGTGATGATCAAAGACCAAATGCGCGCCTGCAACATAGGGGAGATTGGTAGTAATATCCCTGTCTGTGATTTCAATTTTGCCATCTTGCATATCTTTTGGATGTACAAATTTGATTTCATCAATGAGGTCTTTTTCTTTAAGTAAAACCGCACAGATTAACCCATCAAAATCACTGCGTGTTACTAAACGGTATTTGGACATGCCTCCCCCTTGTACTAAATGACCATAAGTGGCAAAGCGTATCCACCCTGCACTGTTTGTGCCTCATTGTAATGGATCTATGGTGGCTTGGTCTAGCAAGATAGTAACTGATGTGACGTACTCAGCCTGTTTTTACCACAATAAGGTGCTTTTCCACTTGCCTAGTGATCTTTTGCCGTAGAGTAAAAGCAGCCTTTGCGTCACATCAGATAGTCAATAACGGTGACTCAACCTGGGTTTAATGCGTTATTGCATATAAAGCAGCGCGTTTATCTAACCAGGTGAGTTCATCAACTAACTGACGTAATTTCAATCCCTTGACCCCTTTGCGTTGAATAAATGCCAATTCACTAAACGCCACACCTAAGTGTTCGGATAAAGCGGCCGCTTTAGGGTAATGTTTTCTTTTTGCCCTCAGTGCTGGATAGCCTGCCAGATTTCTAGCAAAGCCTGTCACTCGCCCAGCATGGTATGCCAAAATTTTATAAATCACTAAACGGCTAAGCAATTGGTTTTTATGCACAGGTTCGCTTGTTTGTGCTAATTGCTGTTGTATTGATTTGAGCAATAAACGTTTATGCGTCATAAATTCAGCCGTGATAGCTGAAAATTTAACACGCATCTGCGCGGCGACCATTTGCGTTGTGCCATCATCAATAAATAAGGCTTCTTTCGGGGTTTTATAGGCAGCTAAAGCAAAATACCACGCCAGCCATTGCCTATTGGCGACACTTGGCAAATCCTCTAGCCATTGTTTTAATCGGTATTTACCTTTAACTTCACGGTATAAGGCGATGTGATGGACAGGCAACCCGGTGATATTGGCAATATCTTGATCGAAAGTGGCTATATCAAAGCGATAGGGCTGCATCAATTTACGTGCTTGGTCTTTATTGAGGTCTTTATCTAGCAAGGGTTTTAAATCGGGTTTGTGTGCCATTGCAGCAGCTAAACTTTGTTCATAAGCTTGCCAATCAGCCTGACTGTAACGAAACCCCTCTGGGAGCTGTAAAGCTATTAAGGTATATTTCATTTCTTTTGCCACCTGCTCTAAGCGTTGATATAAAACAAAATATTGTTGCTCTAAAGCGGCAGTTTGTGGATTTAAATTAATATCTGGCACAGCTAATTTAGGCGGGTGTAATGAGGGCTTTGGTTTTTTTGAGGCACTTATGTGCGGCTTAGAGATAAGGGTTTCGTTGGGCGTTGATGTTGGTATTGGTGTTGTTTCAGGACTTAACCACCACGCAGAGAAGGCAAATAACAGTGCAAGCCCTAAGCTGGCTTGGGCTTTATTTTTAGAAAAGGATAAAGAGCGCAAATGATAGGCAAGAAACAATAAGGAAAAAAACCCCGAACAACTCCAAAAAGCCGTTGTTGTTGCCAAACCATCTTTTTCTACCCCTACTAATAAGCCGGCAAGCACACACAAAAGCCAAACACTGAAGGCATTTTCATGGGCGATTTTGCCCTGTTGTGATACCAATGCTGCTTTAGAGAGCGGACTGAGTAAACAATGGGTTAATTTTTCTGGTTTGGCGAGGCTGAATACCCCTTGGCGCACTTTTGCCTCGGCAAAAACAGACAGGCTTTGTCCATTGGTTAATGCCGATTCATGCAATTGAAACCCCAAGGTTTGTCGATCATCTGCTGGGACAGGGAAGCTTGGCTGTGCGGGTTTTTGTGGCGAAAACTCATCGCGTTGTGATTGGTATAAGGCGGGGTCAATCTCTGCGCCTTGTTCAAGATAAAGCGGCACATCAGCTTTATCATCACAGATAAAACAATGCCCCTGTACCTGTTGCTGATAAACGATGGTGCGTGATTGGTAAGTATTACGTGATGCCACCCGTTCTATTTTGCTTTGATAGGCAGCACAGCTAACGGCACTCATTGGCGTGGTTAAATTGGCTTGGCTCACCTGCCCCCGACAAAATACCAACCATCCCCGATCATCAAGCAATTGTTGCGAACGTTGATACCATTCTTGCAATTCATTGGGACGTACTTCTTGAGCACGTTGCAGCGCATGAGCTAATTGTTTTTGTGGGCGCGCGCGTAACCACAATAACAAGCTGAGACACAACAGACCTAAAGCAGCCATCGATAATTGAGACATTCAGATTCCTTGAAGAAAAAAATGCTCTGGGAGCCAGCAGCATTCATATACTTTCTGCGGTCATCGCAGTTTAACCTGTGCTTTTAAAGAACAAAAGCATTCTATTGCTCAGGCTAGTCTTGTCTTACATTGATGATTATTTTTGCAACTCAGTGAAAAAAGTCTTTGCATTTTCTAAAAACTTATATATAATGGCGCGCTTCAACTGATGGAGAGGTGGCCGAGTGGCTGAAGGCGCTCCCCTGCTAAGGGAGTATAGGCTAATCCCCTATCGAGGGTTCGAATCCCTCTCTCTCCACCATTTATAATAGTGGTGGTTTCAGTTTACAGTTTTTAGTGTGCGCCCGTAGCTCAGCTGGATAGAGTACCTGGCTACGAACCAGGCGGTCGGGAGTTCGAATCTCTCCGGGCGCGCCATTTATTTACGAGGTTTTGTGTAGATACAAAACCTTAGATTATTGTTTTAACGAGGACATTAGGTTGGCTAATACAGCTCAAGCGAGAAAACGTGCTCGGCAGGCGGAAAAAAGTCGCCAACACAATGCCGCTCAACGTTCATCTTTACGGACTTACATCAAGAAAGTCGTTTATGCCGTAGAAGCAGGTGAAAAAGACAATGCTCAGTCTGCTTATAAAGAAGCAGTGCCTATGATTGACATGGCGGCATCTAAAGGCTTAATTCACAAGAATAAAGCTGCGCGTCATAAAAGTCGCTTAAATAAAAGCATCGTTGCAATGGCATAAGGTTTTATCTTAGCCCCTGCAAAAAAGCCAAGTTTTATGCTTGGCTTTTTTTTTGTCCAAAATTTGACCAACATCAAACTTATGCAAACGACCTCTCATTCTCACAAAAACGTTGGTATTTTTCGGCATTTTTTTGCCATTGTTTATGACAGCATTTTGCTTTGTGCCCTGTTAATTATGGTTAGCTACTTATATTTTACGGTGGCAGATTATATTTTTGGCTACGCCATTGAAGAAGTTAATCAAAGTGTTGCTTATCAAATCTATTTGTTTGCCTTTAGCTATTTGTATTTTGTTTTTCCGTGGCTACGTAGCGGACAAACCTTAGGGATGCGGACTTGGAAATTTAAACTCCGTTCTCAAACGGGGAGTGCTCCTAGCTTGCCACAGGCAAATTTACGTTTTTTTCTAGCCCTATTTTCTTGGTTAATTTTTGGACTGGGTTATTTATGGCGCGTGTTCAATGCCAATCATTGGACATTACATGACCATTTTTCCGGCACTTACCTTGCCGATGTTAGCGACGCGGAGTAAGCAACTATGTCTTTAAGCAAAAGTGAAATCAAAGCCCTTAAGGCACAAGCCCACCATTTAAAAGTGGTATTACAAATTGGGGCGAAAGGCATTAGCGAAGGACTGCTGGCAGAACTGGATACTGCACTCAACGCCCATGAATTAATCAAAGTGCATATTGCCGGTACAGACAAAGCTGGACGTAAAGAAATTACCAGCGAATTATGCAATGCCAGTGGCGCTGATTTGGTGCAAATGATCGGGCTTATCAGTGTGTTGTATCGTCCGCGTCCAGATGAGGATTAGTTGACTAAGAGTCTATGCGGAGTATGGGAATCGTCGCGAAAATCAGATATTTTGAGGCTAATTTCGTGGTTTTGGTCGAGTAGACCGAGGGAACTTCCCCCTCAGTCTCTCACAGAACCGGACGTGAAACTCTCATTTCATCCGGCTCTTCATATCCCTTGCAAAGTACCAAGTTTGCGTAAACTTAATCTTCCTCCCATTTCTGGTTGAGATTAAGTCTATTTTGGACATGTTAGCCCCTTTGCTCCATTTCCATTACAGAAACTTCATCACTACTACGAGCTAATCCGCCCCTGTGCTTTGTATCGGTACTCTCATTCTTGCGTGTTTGCGCTTGAATTTCTCCCTTAACATCAAAACGACAGGTTCTCCTGTTCCATACTAACGCCCATATTGTGTTCATGCCCTCTCTATCCCGGTTGCCGTATCATCCGTAATCCAGTTAACGTTGATACTCATCCCTGATTTACCTCAGGAATCAGGTTTTGACAACATCATATTTATTTCGACACCTCATCAAGGGTTCACTTGCGTTCATCTCCACAACACATACCTGACGGTTTCTTTACCGCCTTTTCCTTATCACTCACGACCTCTGCTCTTTACAAAAGCCGCATAAGGTGGTTTGATTCCAGCATCTGGTTGCCGAAACCGAGAGACCTACTCTCATCATTAGTACAGCATGAAAGGTTGCTCCTTTCTTCAGGACATACTGAGGTGAATAACGCGTTATTTAACGAATAAAAGCGCGGAATTAGACCAAAATAGTGGGTTTGCAGCAGATTATTCATATTTCGCATAGACTCTAAGGCTTAAACAAAGACTCCAAGTCAAGCAAGGATAAAGGTTTGGAGAATAAATATCCTTGCCCATAGGGACAATTAAAGTCGCGTAAAATCTGTGCTTGTGCCTCAGTTTCAATCCCTTCGGCAACCACTTGTAGCCCTAAGCCTTCGCTCATAGCAATAATGGCACGCACCAAGGCTTGATCACTGCTCATTTGGTTCACTTCCCGAACAAAAACTTGATCAATTTTTACGGCATCGACAGGAAAACGCTTCAGGTAAGACAGTGATGAATAGCCTGTGCCAAAATCATCCAAATAAACGCGAATCCCTAATTGGCGTACATCACGCAGCCATGCGGCTAATAAGTCCATATCTTTAACAAATACGCTTTCGGTGACTTCCAGTACTAAACTCTCAGGGGGGAAATTGCCTTGTTGTAATTGCTCACCGAGCCAATCTAAATTAATGCTATGCGGCACTTGTTGGGCAGAGACATTTACCGAGGCATATAATTTGAAACCCTGAGCGTGCCACTTGGCTAATTGCTGACAAACTGTGGCAATAACCCAAGCGCCAATGGCATTAATCAGCCCCGATTCTTCGGCAATGGGAATAAATTTACTCGGTGGAATCATGCCCATGTCGGGATGAAACCAACGAATTAAAGATTCCACCCCGACAATTTCATTGGTTTTTAAATCAATTATCGGTTGATAATAAACCTGCAATTGCTCTAATTCCATTGCTTGCCGTAAGGCGGTTTCTAGGCGGCTATTTTCAACAAATTCTTGTTCCATCGATTCGGTGAAAAATTGGACTTGCTGTCCGCCGTTAGCTTTGGAGCGCTCCATTGCCAAATTGGCACTGCGCAATAAACTCTCAACCTGATCACCATCATTGGGAAAAATGGCAATACCGATGCTAATACCGATGGAAATTTGGCTGCCTTCTAGCTCAAACGGCTTGGAGAGTTGTTTCAGTAACTTGAGAGCCACTTGCTCACAGGTGGTTTGTTTGGTTTGCGAGGGCAACATGATCACAAACTCATCACTGCTAAGGCGTGCTGCGGTATCAGCGGTTCCTAGAGTCTTTTGAATCCGCTCGGCAACTTGTTTTAATAATAAGTCCCCCGCCGCATGGCTAATGCCATCATTGATTTGTTTGAATTTATCGACATCTAAAAATAACAGGCTCAATTGCTGTTTTTTAAGCTGATGTACTTTGATTGCTTGCTCCAAGCGTTCCATTAATAAAGAACGGTTGGCAAGTCCTGTGAGGGCATCATAATTACCGCGATAGCGAATTTCTTTTTCGGTTAATTTACGCCGAGTAATATTGCTAAATTGCGACACATAGCCAATGGCTTTACCTTGGTTATCCGAAATAGCGGTGATCATTTCCCATTCAGGATGAATCGAGCCATCTTTGCGTCGATTCCAAATCTCGCCCTCCCAATAGCCAGTACGGCTTAGCGCTTGCCAAATTTCGCGGTAAAATTCTTCTTTGTGATGCCCCGACTTTAAAATGCTTGGGGTTTTGCCGATCACGTCTTTAGGCAAATAGCCGGTGATTTCGGTAAAAGCCGGATTGACTTGTTGAATAATGCCATTGGCATCACTGAGTAAAATACCTTCGCTGCTGACTTCAAAGACGGTTGCCGCTTCTTCAATACGACGTTTAAGTTGTAATTGTTCGCTAATATCACGAAAAACCACAATCACCAGCCCTTTTTCACGCGCCCCTTTTGAGCATGACACCGTATATTCCACCGGAAAAGGATGTCCTTGCTGATGATAAAAACTGTCTTGGGCGACAAATTGTGTGCCCCCCGTGTTGGCTATTTGCATGATAGGACAAATTTCTGCGTGTGTAGTCGCTTGTTCTTCGTCTGGATGATGAATTAAATCGTGGAAATTATGCCCAATTAAACTGCCAATATCATAACCTAGCTGTGTGAGAGCTTTAGGGTTAATAAAGGTGATTTGCAAGTTTTGATCTAAGCCAAAGATCCCTTCACCGACCGAATTTAAAATATGTTGATGTTGTTTGAGAAAATGCTCAAGTTGTTGATTGGTTGCTGATAAAGATTTTTGTAAGGCACGTAAATGCAAATGGGTATTGACACGCGCGCGCACTTCTTGGGCTTGGAAAGGCTTGCCGATATAATCCACACCACCACTATCAAAGGCCTCGACCTTTTCTTCCATTTCTCGCAAGGCACTGATGAAAATCACCGGGATATGCACACTTTGAGGATGGCTTTTTAAACGCCGACAGACCTCATAGCCATCCATATTGGGCATGAGTATATCTAATAAAATCAAATCGGGTGGTTCATTTAACACTTCATCCAACACTGCTAAACTATTCGATAAAGTACGTACCACATAATTTTGCGGTACGAGAATATTTTTTAATAATTCCAAGTTTAGCGGGGTATCATCAACCACCAAAATACTGGCTTTAGCCATGTTACTCATCTATGTTTTCCATAAAGCCGAGAGGGAACCATTATGTCTTAATGGCTTTTAATTGCCAAATTTCATCATTATATTGCAAAATGGTGCGATCACTGGAAAAGCGACCGCTGCTGGCAGTGTTAAGAATACTCATTTGAATCCAACGCTGTCGATTTTGCCATGCATCTGCTACTTGTGTTTGTGCGGCGATATAACTGCGAAAATCAGCCAAAGTCAGCCAAGGGTCTTGAGGGGATAACAGTGCCTCAATGACTCGGTCAAAAATGCCCGGCTCATAAGCATTAAAATGCCCTGAGCGCAATAACTGCATCACAGCGGCTAAATCCTTGTCCTCAGCAAGCAATTGTCTGGGGTCATAATCGGTTTTTTGCGCCTCCACAGCAGCAGCATCCAAACCAAATAAAAAGAAATTCTCCGCCCCCACCGCCTCTAAAATTTCGATATTTGCGCCATCATAAGTGCCAATGGTGATCGCGCCATTCATCATAAATTTCATATTGCCCGTGCCGGAGGCTTCTTTGCCAGCAGTGGAAATTTGTTCAGATAAATCCGTACCTGGCGCAATGATTTCCATGCTGGAGACATCATAATTGGGTAAAAAAGCCACTTTGAGCTTATCGCCGACATCGGCATCTTGATTAATCACTTGGGCGACATTGTTAATTAATTTGATGATGGTTTTTGCCATCTCGTAGCCAGGCGCAGCTTTACCGCCGATAAGCACGCAGCGTTTGGTCCAATGCTGGCAGTCACCGGCTTTAATACGATTGTACAAATGGATAATATGCAAAACATTTAATAATTGACGTTTATATTCATGAATACGTTTGACTTGCACATCAAATAAAGCCTCGGTATCAAATACCACCCCACATTTATCAGCAACCAATTGTGCAAGGCGCTGTTTATTCGCTTGTTTAATCGCCCACCATTGTTGATAAAAATCTTGTTGTCCTCGCTCAGCATAAGGTAATAAGGCATTGATTTGGCTTAAGTCCGAGAGCCAGTCCGTGCCAATATGACGTTTGATTAAAGCGGTCATTTTTGGGTTAGCATGAGCAATCCAGCGCCTAGGGGTTACGCCATTGGTTTTATTATTAAACTTTTCAGGCCAAAGTTGATAAAAATCGTGAAACAAGGTACTGCGTAATAATTCGGAATGTAAAGCCGCGACCCCATTCACCGAAAAACTGCCAACCATCGCCAAGTGTGCCATGCGAATTTGTGGTTCGTCGCCCTCTTCAATCAAAGACATGCGCCATTGTCTGTCGGTGTCACCGGGCCATTTCATCGCCACTTGATGTAAAAAATGGGCATTGATTTCGTAAATAATGTCGAGTAAGCGTGGCAAGAGTTTTTGAAATAAACGCACCGGCCATTTTTCTAGCGCCTCAGGCAGTAAAGTATGGTTAGTATACGCCATGGTTTGGGTAACAATTTGCCACGCTGCATCCCAACTTAAATCTTTTTCATCGATTAAAATCCGCATTAATTCCGCTACGGCAATACTCGGATGGGTATCGTTCATTTGGAAGACATTTTTATCGGCAAAATGGCTAAAATCACTTTTTTTGCGCTGTTCCCAATGTGCGATCACATCTTGCAAACTCGCCGAGGCGAGAAAATATTGTTGTTTGAGGCGCAAGTCTTTGCCATTTTCGCTGCTATCATTGGGATAAAGCACCATCGAAATTTGCTCGGCATGGTCTTTCGCCGCCACCGCCTCGGTATAACTGCCCGCGTTAAATTCATCGAGGTTAAACTGGTGGGTTGCTGCTGCTTTCCACAGCCGCAAAGTATTGACGACATTGTTTTGATAGCCGGAAATCGGAATATCATAGGGGATGGCAAACACATCGGAGGTATCAACCCAGCGGGCTTTTTCTTGCCCTTTGTGATCGCGATAAAACTCGGTGCGCCCGCCAAAATGCACAATGCGTTTATATTCTGGGCGTTTGATTTCCCACGGATAGCCACCTGTGAGCCACGGGTCGGGGGCTTCTTCTTGATAACCATTTTTAATCTGCTGGCGGAACATACCATATTGATAGCGAATCCCATAACCAGTCACGGGCAAAGATAAACTGGCACAACTGTCCATAAAACAGGCTGCTAAGCGCCCTAAGCCGCCATTGCCCAAACCGGCATCATGTTCCACTTGTTCGATGTCCTCGAGCTTAAGACAAAACTCTTGCATCGCCGTTTTGGTTTTTTGCTCCAAATCTAAATTGAGAATATGATTGCCCAGCGCTCGCCCCAGCAAAAACTCCAAGGAAAAATAATGCGCACATTTGACTTCGGGCTGGTGATACTCAAGCCGGGTATTATGCCAATTGGCGACCAAGCGGTCGCGCAAAGTTAAGGCGAGAGCTTCAAGCAAATAATGTTGCGGGCAATTTTCAAAGCGTCCCAAATGATAAGTCAAATAACGCAAAAACGCCGTGCGAATACTTTCGGGTTTATTGGATAAGCGCGTCAGCCGAGGGGGAAGACAGGGCTTATTGCTATCACACGGTTGAGATGTTGTTGACATAAAATTGGAAACAAAAAAAGGGGAAGAAAAAGCGTTTAGCCAGCATATAATGCCATATAAGTGCTTGCACTGTGAGGCCAACTAAAGTCTTGAGTCATCCCCGTGCGTTGTAATTGTTGCCAAACAGCTGCTTGCTTAAAGCAGTCTAAGGCACGGTAAACACAGTTTAGCAACGCGTCCGAATGGGCTTCGTTCATCACAAAGCCGGTGGCGGTTTTGTCTTTGAGCGTGTTATCAGTCGTATCCACTACCGTATCCGCCAGTCCTCCCGTGCGATTAACAATCGGCACAGTGCCATAACGCAAACTATAAAGCTGGTTTAGGCCACACGGCTCAAAGCGTGAGGGCATTAAAAACATATCCGCGCCCGCCTCCAGTAAGTGCGCCCGCTGCTCGGAATAACCGATATAAGTCAACACGCGGCTGGGGTGTTGTTCGGCGAGTTCTTGTAAGCGCCATTCTAAATGCACATCACCCGAGCCAATGAAGACAAAATTTGCCTCGGTTTGTGCCAATAATTCTGGCATCACATCCAAAATTAAATCAATGCCTTTTTGCTCTACCAAACGCCCCACCGAACCGAACAGGGGCGCTTTCATTAAAGCTGGGCTGATGTTTTCGCCCATCGCTTCCAATAAGGCTTGTTTATTTTGCCGCTTGCCAGGGTTGCGGCGCTTAGCGTGATAATGCGCAGGTAAATAGGGGTCGGTTTTTGGATTCCAAACGGCTAAATCAATGCCATTTAAAATCCCTGTGAGCTTGTCTTGTCTAGCGGCTAAAATGCCATCCATGCCATAGGAAAATGCGGGGGTGCAAATCTCACGGGCGTAGCTGGGGCTAACGGTGGTGATTTGGTCACTATACACTAGCCCGGCTTTAAGCATCGACATACCGCCGTAAAACTCCACGCCATCGAGATGCCACCAAGATTCGGGCAAATTCAGCGCCTTAAAATCATCATGGCTATAATGCCCTGCATAAGCGAGGTTATGAATAGTAAATACCCGCTTAGGTGTATAACTCAGCTCCTCTAAATATGCCGAGACCAAACCCGTTTGCCAATCATTGCTATGCACGACATCGGGGCGTTGTTGCTGCGCCCAGAGGCTCACCGCTTGCGAAAACACCGCAAAACGTCGGGCATTGTCCGCCCAATCATTGCCCTTGGCATCTAAATAAGGATTGCCCTCGCGGTCAAATAAACTCGGCGCATCAACTAATAACAAGGGAAAATCAAACAAAGGTTGTTCGGCGCTGAGAATCCGCACTTCCAGTTCATGGTCGGGCAGTTCGATCCACGCCTCGACCTTGATATGCTCGACTTGTTTAAGCACCTCGCGATAGGCGGGAATCATCAAACTGACCTCAGCGCCTTGGGCTTTCAGCGCATGAGGCAGACTATAGCTAACATCAGCCAGTCCACCGGTTTTTATCAACGGCCATACTTCACTGCTGGCAAATAAAATTTTCATGGGCGCTCCTTCAAAAACAGACTGGCTAAAGGCGGTAAGGTGATTTCTATACTGTGGGAAAAACCCATCCACGGGTTATCGCTGACTTCAATATGGGCGGCATTGCCCTGATTACTGCCGCCGTAATAATGTGAATCACTGTTAAAAATTTCCCTATAGGCGTGAGAGGCAGGCACACCGAGGCGATAATGCGCCCGCACCAAGGGGGTAAAATTATGCACACAAACGATGTGTTGTTGATGCTCGGCTGACCAACGGACAAAACTCAACACCGATTGCTGCACATCATGGCAATCAATCCACTGGAAACCCTCGGCGCTGAAATCTAACTCATGCAGTGCTGGCTCTTGGCGATAAAGTTGATTTAAGTCCCGCACCAAGGTTTGAATGCCTTGATGAGCGGGCGTACTGGCTTCATCCCAAGCCAGCGCTGTTGCCTCGTTCCACTCTTGCCATTGTCCCAATTCGCCGCCCATAAACAAGAGCTTTTTGCCGGGATTGGCAAACTGCCAAGCATAAAATAAGCGTAAATTTGCCATTTTTTCCCAATCATTGCCGGGCATTTTCGACAGCAAACTGCGTTTGCCATGCACCACCTCATCATGCGACAAAGGCAAGACAAAGTTTTCGCTATAAGCGTACATTTGGCTAAAGGTGAGCTGGTCGTGATGGTATTGGCGATAAATCGGGTCGAGTTCGATATAGCTTAAATTATCATTCATCCAGCCCATGTTCCATTTCATCGAAAAGCCCAGCCCGCCAACATCGACAGGGCGAGTGACCATCGGCCAGGCAGTGGACTCCTCGGCAATCGTTAGCACCCCGGGAAAGAGCTGATGCACGGTGCTGTTCATATCACGCAAAAAGGCAATCGCCTCTAAGTTTTCGCGCCCGCCGTGGGCATTGGGCAACCACTGCCCATCTTCACGGGAATAATCCAAGTAAAGCATGGAGGCGACGGCATCAACCCGCAGCCCATCAATATGAAATTCTTCCAGCCAATAAATCGCATTGGTAATCAGAAAATTGCGCACTTCGGTGCGCCCATAATTAAAAATCAACGTGCCCCAGTCTTGATGCTCACCTTGGCGCGGATCGGCGTGTTCATAGACCGCCTCGCCATTAAACTTCGCTAGCGCAAATTCATCTTTGGGAAAATGTGCCGGAACCCAGTCAAGTAACACGCCAACGCCCTGCTGATGGCATTGGTCGATAAAATAACGCAAATCCTCAGGGCTGCCATGACGGGCGCTGGGGGCAAAAAATCCCGTGACTTGATAGCCCCACGATTGATCCAAGGGGTGCTCGGCAATCGGTAATAATTCGATATGGCTGTAACCCATGCTTTTAACATAAGGCAATAAGGTTTTAGCCAGTGTGCGCCAATTGAGAAAATGATGGTTTTGGTCACGCTGCCAAGAGCCGACATGGACTTCATAAATGCTTAAGGGCTGTTGTTGCCAATCGCTTTGCTCACGCTTTTGGAGCCATGCTTGGTCTTGCCAGTCAAAAGGCTGGGGGTCGGCAATGTGAGAGGTGTTATCTGGGCGTAGCGCCATCGCTTGCGCGTAGGGGTCGGTTTTTAATAAGCAATGACCATGCTGATTGCGGATTTCGTATTTATAGGCCGCGCCAATCGGCAATTCAGGGATGAATAATTCCCAAATCCCCGAGCTGCCCAAACAACGCATCGGATGCCTGCGCCCATCCCACTGATTAAAGTCACCGACCACACTGACGCGCTCGGCATTGGGAACCCAAAGCGCAAACAAACAACCGTCAATGCCATCAATACACTGATGATGCGCACCGAGAAAACGATAAGCATGGTGATGCTTGCCCTCGGTAAATAAATGCACATCCATTTCGCCTAATTGCGGAGAAAAACTATACGGGCAAATTTGCTCTTGCCACTCGCCCGTGCCTTTCACTTGCCAGCGCAAACGGTAATGCGTCTCTAAGGGTTCTGATTTAGACCGGATTTGCGCAAACATATCCGAGCCTTCGATGCGGTTTAATAAACCCAATCCTAAGATTTCGACCTGTTCAGCTTGTGGCAAAAAAACCCGTAATATCTCGCGCTCGTCATCAAGCGTATGTCGCCCTAAAACACGGAAAGGATCGTGGTGTCTGCCTTGTTGAATTTTTAATAAATCCTTATTCATATAACCCCATGCTCCGCACTGAACTTATGCGCTTAAGCGCTGCGTTTTTTTCAGAATCTCACCCGCTTGTCTATCAGCTATGCGGACTCGGTTATGGTATCATAGCCGCCTGACTAGCTGAACCATGATGGATATGATTGAAGAATACGGCACGGTCGTCGCTATCGACGCTGAGAGCGCACAAGCTTGGATACGCACCAGCGCCAAACAAGGCTGTGGACATTGCCAAAGCCAAGGGGCTTGTGGAACGGGACAACTGACCCAATTCTTAGCCGGAAGAAGCAAAGCCTTGGTGGTGCATAACAGCCAAAATGCCCAAGTCGGCGACACGGTACGGCTCGGCATTGCCGATAATGCCCTGTTATACAGTGCGATTCGCGTCTATCTGTTGCCCTTGCTGGGTTTATTGCTAGGCGCTGCCTTATACACAGCACTGGCAAACCCGCCTAATGATGCGCATAGCCTTTTGTCAGCGATGTTAGGACTGTTAGCGGGCATGGGGCTGGGACGCTATTGGCAAACCCGGCAAAATCAGCAGGCTTACCAAGTATTAATGCTTTCTGTGGAATCAAACTAAACTTTATCTAGGAAAATCTATATGCGTTATTTGTTACTACTGTCTCTTTATTTTTTCCTGCCAGCGAGCCATGCTACGCTGGTGCAAGGCTTACCAGATTTTACCGCCTTGGTTGAACAAGAAGGCGCGGCCGTGGTCAATATCAGTACCACCAAAGCGGCAGGCAAGGGCTTAAGCTCACAGCTAGAGCGTCATTTTGGCGGCGTGCCTGAAGACAGCCCCTTGTATGATTTATTCAAACATTTCTTTGATGAAATGCCCAAAGAGCAGCAAAAAGACGACAGCCCGCGCTCACAGCAACCCAAACCTAAATCCCTTGGTTCTGGTTTCATTTACTCCGCTGATGGCTACATTATCACCAATCACCACGTCGTCGATGGCGCAGACGAAATCATTGTCCGCCTCACCGACCGTCGCGAATTTGAAGCCAAACTGATTGGCTCGGATAAACGTACCGACCTAGCCTTACTCAAAGTCGAAGCCACAGGCTTACCCGTGGTCAAACTCGGTTCATCTGACAAGTTAAAAGTCGGTGCATGGGTACTGGCAATTGGCTCACCTTTTGGTTTTGAACACTCTGTGACTGCTGGCATTGTCAGCGCCAAAAAACGCAGCCTGCCCAGCGGTAACAGCAATTATGTGCCTTTCATTCAAACCGATGTTGCCATCAACCCCGGCAACTCTGGCGGGCCCTTATTCAACCTTAACGGTGAAGTTGTCGGCGTGAATGCGCAAATCTATAGCGGTTCGGGTGGCTTTATGGGCTTGTCTTTCGCCATTCCAGTCGATTTAATGAAAAACGTCATCAAACAAATCCAAGACAATGGTTCAGTTTCTCGCGGCTGGCTTGGGGTCATGATTCAAGAAGTTACTCGCGACTTAGCCGAATCTTTTGGGATGGAAAAACCCCATGGCGCGTTGGTTGCCGAGTTATTTGATAACGGCCCTGCCAAAGAAGCGGGCTTCCAGCTTGGCGATGTGATCGTCAAATTCAACGGTAAAGAAGTTGGTTCTTCCTCCGAATTACCCCCGATTGTCGGCAGCACCCCAGTTGGTAAAGCCGTGATTGCTGAAGTATTACGCGATGGTAAACGGGTTGAAATCGAAGTCGCTGTCGGCGAACTCCCTACGGATGCAGAACTACGCAGCAGCACAGGCGCTAGCAATGGTAGCTTACACTATGACAAACTCGGCCTCACCATCACCGATATGACGGATGCTGCACGCGAAGCCTCTAAGATTGAAGAAGGCGGGGTATTAGTGAAAAAAGTCGAAAACAATGGCGTGGATGCGGGGATTAAAGTCGGCGATGTGATCGTGATGATCAACCGCCAACAAATCGACAACCCTAAAGCCTTTGCTAGCATCGTCGCCGAGCTAAAACCCGGTCAACGCGTACCTGTGTTGATTAACCGCAAAGGCTCGCCCACCTTCCTTGCGATTAAAGTCGCCGAATAGAGGAATTGCCTTGCTCACCCTGACCTTATACCACCGCGAGGGCTGCCACTTGTGTGACGACATGCAAGCCGCCGTCGCGGCGCTACAGCCTGAATATCAATTCGCCCTACAACTGGTCGATATTGATGCCGACGAACTGCTGCGCCTGCGCTATAACGACAAAATCCCCGTGTTGGCACTGGGTGAGCAAGAAATCTGCCGCTATCATCTCAAACAAGCGGAACTGATAGCCGTACTCAAACAACACGCGATAAGCTAAGACCATGTCATTGTATCAATTTAAAATTCCAGAACCTGTGCCGACTGAAGATGCACCGATTACGGAAATATCCCAATACCTCGAACACTACAGCAACGTCCTTTTAGATTGTGTCGATGAACACACTCTCAGGCGTGGCGGCGTTGATGTCAATGCCCACCTTGCCCGCGACTTTGCCGACCAGCCCGTTTTATTAAAGCGCTTATACAGTATTCTATAAAACCTTATTACCCTTAAATCTTAGCAGCTTACCTCCGATAACGGCTGCTCACATGAGTTAAATAAAAACAATGAGTGACGCTAACGCTACCCCTGCCCATTCCGAATCTGATGAACAAGCGCAAATTGCCCTGCGCCGCCAAAAACTCAGCAGCTTACGAGATAAGGGGATCGCCTTTCCGAACGACTTTCGCCGTGAAAACCTCGCAGCCCAACTCCACAGCGACTATGCCGAACACGACAAAGACAGCCTTGCAGAAACCCCGATAAAAGTCAGCGTTGCTGGGCGCTTAATGACCCGCCGCATCATGGGCAAAGCCTCCTTTGCCACCTTGCAAGACATGTCCGGTAAAATTCAGCTTTACGTGCGCCGCGATGACCTACCCGAAGGCGTATACAATACCGAGTTTAAACACTGGGACTTAGGCGATACCTTAGCCGCTGAAGGCACGTTATTTCGCACCAAAACCAACGAACTGTCTATCAAAGTCACCAGCGTCCGCCTGATGACCAAATGTCTGCGCCCATTGCCAGAAAAATTCCACGGTCTTACCGACCAAGAAACCCGTTATCGTCAGCGTTATCTTGATTTAATCATGAACCAAGACAGCCGGGACACCTTTAAGCTGCGCAGCCGCACCATCAGCTATATTCGTAACTTCTTTGAAGGGCGCGACTTTATGGAAGTCGAAACCCCGATGATGCAAACCATCCCTGGCGGTGCGACTGCACGCCCATTTGTGACCCATCACAACGCCTTGGATATGGAAATATTTTTGCGCATCGCGCCCGAACTCTATCTCAAACGCTTGGTTGTTGGTGGTTTTGAGCGCGTGTTTGAAGTTAATCGCAACTTCCGCAACGAAGGTTTATCGACACGGCATAACCCCGAATTTACCATGCTGGAATTTTACCAAGCCTATGCCGACTATCACGACTTGATGGATTTAACCGAAACCCTGTTCCGAGGTTTAGCCGAAAATATCTTAGGCACCAGCCAAGTGCCCTATGGCGAAGAAACCTACGACTTTGGCAAACCTTTCGCCCGCATGACCGTAGTCGAAGTGGTACAACACTTTAACCCCAGTATCTCCGATAGTGATGTCAACGACCTAGAAGCCCTGCGTGCTTTTGCCGATGAAAACAATATTCATTACAAAGACACCGACGGCGTAGGCAAGCTACAAATGGAAATCTTTGAAGCCACAGGCGAACACCAACTCAAAGACCCAACTTTCATCACCGCTTACCCCACCGAAATATCGCCCTTAGCGCGACGCAACGACGACAACCCAGAAGTCACCGACCGCTTCGAGCTATTCATCGGCGGGCGCGAAATTGCCAATGGCTTCTCCGAGCTTAACGATGCAGAAGACCAAGCCGAACGCTTCCAAGCTCAAGTGGCAGAAAAAGACGCAGGCGACGATGAGGCGATGCACTACGATGCCGATTACATCCGCGCCTTAGAATATGGCCTTCCCCCCACCGCAGGCGAGGGCATCGGCATCGACCGCTTAGTGATGTTGCTAGCGAACAAGCCGACTATTCGTGATGTCTTGCTATTCCCTCATATGCGCCATAAAGACTAAACCGTAGAGCCGTAGCACTGCTACGGCTCTTTTACGAAATAAACAGCAAGCATGTATATTCAATCGATAAAAATTGAACAATATAAAATTCTCAAAGACTTAGAGCTAACCTTTCAAGCACCGAAAAATGGTGAGAATGTTTTGAATGTGGTTGCTGGGGTGAATGGCTGCGGGAAAACCAGTTTATTGCACTCTCTTTTTAGACCCCACGATTTTTCATTAAAAGACAACTTAAAATGCTGTGTTTTTTCTTCTACCAACGAAAAAATTAACAACTTGTCACAGTATTTTAGTGCGAAACCAAAAGAAAAAATTATCCTCATCCCCGCTCAATTAGATTTTAATTACAAAACCATCCATCAATTACAACAAAACAATGGTTTATCCATTAAAGTAGGTGGAAACCTACTCGGCAACGCCGAGTTTTACATCCGCGAATACGTCATAGCACAAGAACGCCAAAGCCACAAAGCCGACCCGCAAGCACGCGCCGCTGATGCGGTAGCGCAATTTAACCAACATTTCCAAGGTGCGGATTTACTGACAAAACTACACGATGTCCGCCACCATGAAGGCTTTAACCGCCCGATGTTCAAAAACATCAATGGCGATTTACTCAGCATCGAACAACTCAGCGATGGTGAAAAACAACTCTATGCCCGTGCCGTGGCCTTGATGATTCACAACCCTGAAGACTCGATAATCTTAATTGATGAACCAGAATTAGCCCTACATCCTCGCTGGCAACAAGAAATTTTAAATATTTACCAACGCATTGGTAAAAACAACCAATTTATCATCGCCACCCACTCGCCTTATATTATTGCCAACACCCCCGCAGAGCATTTGATACTGTTAGCGAAAGAAAACAATAAAATTGTCGCCATCAGCCGCAAGCAAGCACCAATTGGGCGAGATATTAACTCCATCTTGCAGGAGATTATGGGCGCTGATATTCGCCCCAGTTATTTGGAAAACTGGTATCGACAATACCGCCAATTTATCGAGACAGAAGAAGAAAACAGCCCAGAGGCAAAAGCTTTGCGAGAAAAAATCTTGCAACAAGAAAGCCTTAATTCTGAGTTTATGCAAGAGATGCAATTATTGATTAACTTGCGGTCATTCTCATGAGAAGCATTGCAAAAAGACCTGCCCCTGAATTTTTTCTAAAAGCCAGCGCCAAAGCTAAGACTTGGAAAAGATTGGCAGACAAACCCGCTTTGCGCCAACACATAAGCACAGAACAACAAGGCTTGTGTGTTTATTGCGAGGCTAAACTTGATACTGAAAACAGCCACATCGAACACCTTGCGCCACAAGAATACTATCCCCAATTGCGTTTTGTTTATGAGAACTTAGCCGTCTCTTGTGATGGCTACGATGCCCAGTGTGATAAATACAAACAAAGCTGCGGACACCGTAAAAATAACGAATATGAGCCAGAACTTTTTCTCAACCCCAATACTGAAAAAGGGCTAGAACAGCACTTTTGTTATGATAAACAAACAGGTGAAATACAAGCCGTTGCTGATAATGACAAAGCAAACTACATGATTGATATTTTGTGGCTCAACAATAAACACCTGCAACTGGCACGGCTCAATGCCCGCCGCGCTTTGTTAAAAGTATTTGGGCAACAGCCAGAGCGGTTGAAACAAAGTCTGGGACAATCGCAAGCGTTTATTAGTTTTTTGAGGGCTTGTTTTTTGGGTGAGTGATTTGAAGGCTGAGGTTGAGCACAGAGATCGTTGTCTTTTAAACGACAACCAGCAGAATATCAGCAATTCTAGCGTTAGCATTTGATGCTTTTATATAACAACTTTTCCGCCTCTAAGTGCAATAGGTATTTATTTAATGAAGTTCAAGATAATGAGCCAAATATTTTTAATTTTTACATTATTGGTATCCATAGCTGGTTGCACTTACAGTTCAGGTCCAAATGATTTAGGAAGGAATCATTCAAAACCCTCATCTATACCTTCATATATTGATAAATTAACATCTTCTCGAAAGTCACATTATTTTTATGCTCATATACTTTTACGTAATTTATTTTTTTCAAATCCTCAATATTTTATTGAAAAAATACATACAGAAAAAGAGGGGTATTTAAGGCGTATCTTAAATGATTTACAGAAACATGAATTTAAAAAAATCAATCCAAATAAAATTCATGTAGAAAAAATAATAAATAAAAAAAATAATAAATTGTATATTATAGACTTACCTGAGCCTAAAAGGGCGACAGAGGCTTATTATATTGTTTTATCTTTAAAAGAAAATAAACCTAGATTTTTTACTTTGGAAAAAACTACTGATATTAAAAAAACTGGAATAAAAGCAGTAATTTGTGAATGGAAATTTGAAAATGGACAAATATCACATGAAAATTATGGAATATCAATAAAAAAAACATCAAAAAAAACATTTTTAAGGATCTTGCCATCATTACTTAAAAATACTTTTTTGAGACCCAGTGCTGGTTTTGGTGTCACTCAAGATGGCCAGATTTATTTAAAAATAAATCCTAATAGAGGACGTGAAACTGTAGATAAATTAGAAAAAATTTTTATTAAAGGTGTGAAAGCATTAGATGTTTATGATTTTCGTGCAGGATTATTTGAACTTGAACAGGGTTTAAAACACTCGGAAGAACTAAAATATCTTTATTATATTGGTAAATTTAGTAGTTCTATTGGTTATTTATATGAACAACTTGGGAAATACAATAAAGCAGTTTTTTATTATAAAAAAGCAATAAAAAATAGTGATGAAGCAGGAGATTACAAAGGGACTTCTAATAGTCTTAATCTTTTAACAAATATTTTTCGTATTGGGAATCAAGAGCAGTTAGCATTGGAACAATATAATGAAATATTAATACTCTATCAGGGAGTTGGTAATCGTAGAGGGGAAAGTGAAATTTTCAATGATATTGGAAATGTTTATGCAAATATTGAGAAATATGCCAAAGCACAAGAAGCATATGAAAAAGCATTAGCTATTGCACACGAACTTAATGACTTGAATATGGAACGTATTATTCTGTTTGGCGTTGCTATGTTATATGAAAAACAAGGAAAATCACTTAAATCTCAAGAACACCTTTTAAGAACATTATTCCTATTCAAATATAATGATTTAAAAAATTTATGGCAAGTGTGGTATGGGCTACATCGAGTTACCAAAAAACTCAACAACCCCAACGCCGCTATTTTCTACGGTAAACAAGCCGTCAATACCATCCAACAACTGCGCAGCCATGTCGCCCAATTAGACGATAAATCCCTGCACCAATCGTTCTTAAAATATAAAAAACACGTCTACGAAGACCTGGCAGATTTACTCATGCGCCAAGGGCGTTTATTTGAAGCCCAAAAAGTCTTGGATTTATTAAAACAAGAAGAATATTTTGACTTCATCCGCCGCACCCGCGCAGAAGAACTCCCCAGCGATGGGCTGCGTTTTACCCCACCAGAGCAGCCGTGGTTTGAGCGTTATCAAGCCATTGCCAAGCAATTGGTGACTTTGGGCGAGGCCTATGCTTTATTGGGCGAGAAGAAAAAACGTGGGCTGTCTTTGAGTTCACAAGAACAACAGCGTTTAGAACAATTAACGGTAGATTTAAGTATTGCCGAACAAGCCTTGCAAGCCTGGTTTAAGAACACCAACACAGCGCTGGGCAATTTAAAAGCCGAAGACATGCAAGCTGCGCTCAATGCTTTTGATGATAAACGCGAGCAATTACGCGGTTTATTAAAGGATTTGGGCAAGGGCACGGTGTTGGTGTATTTTGTCCCCTTTGCTGAGCGTTTAGACATTTTAATCAGCACCGCCGAGGTAACGGTGCGCCGTGAGGTGGCGGTGAAGCGTGAAGACTTGGGCAAGGCGGTGCTAGCCTTGCGCGAGGCGTTGAAACAAGCGGGACGTAAACGCGGTTGGGATATGCCCACCGCGTCGAACAACATGGCTGCGCCGATGGATTTAACGGTAGTACAAAGCGCCGCCAAGCCTTTGTATGATTGGTTAATTGCACCGATTGCCGCTGATTTACGCCGTGCTGAGGCCGAAGTATTGATGGTCTATTTAGCTGGAGAAATGCGTTATTTACCGCTGGCAGCTTTACACAGTGGTAAAGGCTGGTTGGCAGAAGATTATGCCTTGGCGATGTATACCGCAGCGGCGGATATGCACCTAAAAACCGAACCACAAACACAGTGGAAAGTCGCGGGTTTGGGCGTGAGTGGCAAACATGAAGGCTTTGCGCCTTTGCCTGCGGTTAAAACCGAGCTTGAAAGCATTGTCCGCCGTGGGGCGCAGGATAAAGACGGCATTCTCCCCGGTGAAATTCATTTGGATGCCGATTTTACGGAAAATACCTTGTCCGATGTCTTGCTGCGTGATTTTCCGGTTTTACATATCGCCAGTCATTTTAGCCTGCAAGTGGGCAAGGACACCGATTCGTTTTTACTCTTAGGTGATGGCAGCCATTTAAGCTTGGCAGATTTTGCCACCAAACGCTTTGATTGGCAGGGCTTGGATATGCTGGCATTGTCGGCTTGTAATACGGGTATGGGCATAAACACAGGCGATGGCACAGAAGTCGAAGGTTTGGGCACATTAGTGGTCAAACGCGGGGCAAAAAGTGTTTTAGCCAGTTTGTGGCCAGTGAGCGACCAAAGCACTGCCGAGTTTATGCGCCAATTGTATAGCGTTGAGGCTGCCAGCCCGATTAGCAAGGCCAAGGCGATACAAAAAGTGCAACAAGCCTTTATTGCTGCCAAACAGTCTGATTTGCCGGATTATTACCGCCACCCGTTTCATTGGTCGGCGTTTATTTTGATGGGCAATTGGTTATAAGGAATTAAAAATGGAATCAACCCTGATTTATGCCGCTTTAGTCTATTTAATGGGCTTTCGCCTCTTAATTATTCTCTTGGGCGGGCTGTGTATTTTTCTTGGCTACCGTTTGTTTGTGCAAAGCATGAGAAAAACCAAAGTCGTGGATACCGATGGTAAAGTGGTCACTTCTATGGAAGCACAATTTGGCGAGCATCGGCGTTTAAGCTTCAAAAATGCCGCCCCAGGGACATTTTTTGCCGCCTTTGGTGCTGCCATTGTTATCGTGGTTTTGGCAAGCTCCCCCCCTGCGTTTAATTTCAAAACACAGGGCATGAGTTTACACACCGAAAAAGGACAAATGACTGTAGCGCAAGAGGGCAAAAGCCAAGCGCTAGAACCCAGCAAGGCAAACACGGCTAGCTATGAGGTTGCCATGCGTGGTGATGAAGTGCCAGAAACTGCCGAGGCAGCGCATCAATTGGTCGCGCAAAAAATCGCCGATGCACTCAAGTGGGAAAATTTCGCCCTAGAAAAAGACCCAACTAACGCAGAATATCACGACAGTTTAGCCAGTTTGTATTTTATGACCGGAGAATTTGAACAAGCCTTGCTGCATCAAGAAAAAGCCGTTGCCTTTAATCCTGACAAGGAAGCCTTACAAAAACGTTTGCAAGCCTATCAGCAAATACGGTAGGACAGCTTACCGAAAAGAAGTCGGAATGTATTACTGTTAAAACAAGAGCAACAACGAAGGCACAACCTTCATTTTGCCCTTAGCCAGCTTAATAGAAACGGGCAACCACATTGCTCAAGCCAAATCTCAGCGTTTTGAATTAGCAACGCAATTGATGGACATGCTCAAACTAGCCAAAGATGCTCAAAGTCCTTGGGCTGCCTTTTCAAATTTGCTGTGTAAAAAGGAGTCCTTAGAAACATTGATACAAGAATGGCCACCGTTAGCCGCCCAAGAGCTGGCTATAATCAAACATGTTACCGAATATTACGCCCAAATGCGCTTTGAAGTAGAAATTTTGACAGGGGATGCGGGTTTAAAAGCTTACCAACCTACCACACAACCATTGACTCCACGTCGAAAAAAGTAGTAGACATTTGATGTTCTAAGCGCCAAAAGCTAGAAAAGGGTTTATTAATGATTAAAATTCTCCTTTATAGTTTTGCTGAACCCTTTTATTTTAGAAAGTCTTTTTATTTAGATAATACCGATAAAAAACAATCTATTGTGAGCAACAAACTAGGAGAACCATGGTTTGATGATTATTGGATGAACTACAATAAAATTACTGCCACAAATGCAAAAGGCAATACGAAACAACTGAACCGTAGAGCCGCTACGGCTCAACTTAACACTGCTACGGCTCTTAGTCTTTTTTGACACCCATATAAACACCATATTTATGCTTTGGAAACAGTGCTATATCATAAAAACTTGTTTCTAAACCGGCTTTTTCAAAGGCGGTGAGATATTCTTGTTGCGTAAATAAGCCTAATTCTGTGCGTTCAGTAAAAGATTCGATACCATCCGGTGTGCCTACCATATAATGGTAATCCAATACCGAAACATTTCCCTCACGAGCATAGGTATGCATTCTAACGATTTTTAATTCGGGTTTATTAACAAAATCTGCGTTGACTTTATTTTCCCAATAATTATCAGGGTTTACCCAAGGCTCAACCATTAATAGACCGCCTGGCTGTAAATGCTGAGCCATACAAGCGATAGCGGTGGTTATATTTTCAAGGGTTTTGGTATAGGCAATAGAGCAAAAAAGACACGTAATCACATCAAATTTTTCATCTAAATTAAAATTGAGCATATCGCCTTGATGAAACTTTAGGTCAGGGTATTGCGTTTGGGCAAAATCAACTAATTCAGGGCTAATATCTAAACCTTGAGCTTGGTAATGTTGTTCTAAAAGTCCAACACATTTTCCTGAGCCACAAGCCACATCTAATAAATTCTTCGCCTCAGGCTGATGTTTTTGGATTAATTCATGTACTTTATTAGATGCGGCGGTGTAATCTAAAAAGCTATATAGCTCATCATAAATATAAGCAGATTTTCTAAACAATTTGAGACTCCTTAAAAAGTATATATTATACTCAGTTGAGTAAAACCAATTTGATACCAAATATTTTTTATATAAAAACGATTTAGTATCATAACATCCCTTCGTATTATCACTATTTTCTAGGCACGAACCAATGCTGCTCTGGACAGCTAATCACGGTGATTGGCATTCGCTGAATCTAACTGAAGTTTGTAATCTTGACAAGGCTATGAAACTTCGCATAAATTCTCAATTTTTTTATTCACAAAGCCTGTCGCGATAAATAAAATAAATAAAGGAATATAAAACAATGCCCCTGAAAATCGCTGTTTTTTTCAAACCCATTTCTTCAGCTTATGATGTTTTTGGTTTAACGGATAAGCGTTTTTGCAAAGCATTTGAAAAACAAGGGCATAAAATATTTTTTGATCAGAATAAGTGGTTGGATTTTAAAGATCCCAATTATAAAAAACTGGCATACCTACTAGGAAATATCAAAAATGAAACCGTATTTTTAGAAAAAACTGCTCTGCAAACTTGTTATGTGATTAATAGCTTGGCCGATCATCCTTATTATTATTTTCCTGTGGGTCAATCTCCTAAAAACGTGATTCCAGAGCTATTAGATAATAGTTGGCTCAATAGTTTACATTGGCAAAATAAAACTACTCCACCCCATCATGCCTTAATTTTTCCTGCCACAGGTTTTCAGGTGAGCAAAAACATCAAACCGATAACAGAACGTCCCATCTCTGTTTTGTGGGCAAGCTCAATGACTCCGCCGGCAAAAGTTCTAGCCGATTACAAGCAACAATTTCCCGAATTAAGCCAAGCTTTCCATGCATTGGCGCAGCATTTAAGACAAAATCAATCTGTCTATTTATTCGATGAATTTTTACGACAAAATTTAGAGGCTTTATTAAAACTTACGCCCATTTCATTGGATGATGTGCCACGAGGTCTAAACGCTTTGCGCCAGCTCTATCATTTTTTAGACAAATACCAACGCCAAACGCTTCAGCAGCAATTATTAACAGCATTATTACGGCAAAAAGTAGCAGCACATATCTATACCAATTCAGCCGAAGTAAAAGCTAAATATGGGCATCATAAACAACTCCATATTCATGCTGCCATTCCTTATCAAGCTTATGAAATGCTGAATACGGATGCTAAAATTGTCATCAGCAATACCTATCAAAATGGTCTATCATTTTTTTCTGAGCGCATTCCACAGGCTTTATTAAATGGTGCTGTGCCTGCAACCTCAACGAGTCCTTTTATCGAGCATCAAGTCAGTAGCGATGAAGTTATTTTAGCGAATTCTAATCTCAATTATGCCCAGCGCACAGAGCAATTAGTCGATAAAATACGAACACATTTAAAAGATGAAGATACACTACAGCAAATGGCAAATCGGGGGCAGGAGAAAGCTTTACAAAAATTTACTCCCGAAGCATATGTGATTGATTTAATCAAACAATTAGAACAGTTAAATTTACCCGATTAACTGATGTTACGCACTAAGCCTGTTTTTGTCCCACTATTATGGTTTTCCACCTGCATAGTGGTGTTTGGTCGTGGAGCAATGGCGGTTTTTTTACCTTTTGAGGTATTGAGAAGCCTTTGCGTAACATCAGCTGATTAATAAAGTGGCTATGGTGTTTTTTGACTGTATAACATCCAAAGATGAGATGTTATACAGAAATCAAAAAAGTGCTAATTAATCTGGAGCTGGGTATCTCCTTCGTGATAATCCATTAAAATCTGCTCACCAGTATGGAAGCGTCCGGCTAACAAGGCTTGAGCAAGCGGGTTTTCAACCTGCTGTTGAATCACACGTTTAAGCGGGCGCGCGCCATAAACCGGATCGTAGCCTGCTTCGCCGAGGTAATCCAAAGCATCATCGCTGATTTGCAATTCTAAATGCTGCGCTTGCAAGCGCTGACGCAACAAGTCGATTTGTAAGCGGGCAATATCACGAATATGGTCTTTTTCCAAGGGATGAAATACCACCATATCGTCGATACGATTAACGAATTCGGGACGGAAGTGTTTGCCGACCAAATCCATTAACATTTGCTTCATATCACTATATTGCTCGGTTGCCATGTTTTGAATCAAATCCGAGCCGAGGTTGGAAGTCATCACAATCACGGTGTTACGAAAATCGACCGTGCGCCCTTGCCCATCGGTTAAGCGTCCATCGTCCAAGACTTGCAGCAAAATATTAAACACATCAGGATGGGCTTTTTCGACCTCATCGAGTAAGACCACCGAATAAGGTTTGCGCCGCACCGCTTCGGTGAGATAGCCGCCTTCTTCATAGCCGACATAGCCCGGAGGCGCACCAACGAGGCGCGAGACCGCGTGTTTTTCCATGAATTCGGACATATCCAAGCGCACCATCGCCTCGGTGCTGTCAAATAAGAAATTAGCCAGCGCCTTGGTCAGTTCGGTTTTACCGATGCCTGTTGGCCCCATGAATAAAAACGAACCATTGGGGCGGTTAGGGTCAGACAAACCCGCCCGCGAGCGGCGAATCGCGTCAGCAACCGCACGCACGGCTTCATTTTGCCCAATCACTTGCTGGTGTAAGCCCTCTTCCATCCGTAAAAGTTTATCGCGCTCGCCTTCGAGCATTTTGCTCACCGGAATCCCTGTCCAATGCGAGACCACTTCAGCAATCTCGGCTTCGGTGACTTTATTGCGCAACAGGGTAAAGTTTTCGCTATCGGTCTCCGAGATGTCGCTGAGGCGTTTTTCTAGTTCAGGAATCACGCTGTATTGCAGCTCTGAGGCGCGGGCTAAATCGCCATCGCGCTGCGCTGCCTCGGCATCCAAGCGGGCTTTTTCCAAGGCCTCTTTGGTGTCTTGGCTGCCGTGGACGGCGGATTTTTCCTTTTTCCACACCTCTTCTAAATCAGCGTATTGCTTGGATAAATCGGCAATTTCGGCATCGAGTTTTTCTAAACGCTGTTTTGAGAGTTTATCTTTTTCTTTTTTCAGTGCTTCACGCTCGATTTTAAGCTGAATCACCCGCCGATCCAGTCTGTCCATGCGCTCGGGCTTGGAGTCGATTTCCATCCGAATCCGGCTCGCCGCCTCGTCAATAAGGTCAATGGCTTTATCCGGTAATTGGCGGTCGGTGATGTAGCGCTGTGACAACTCAGCGGCTGCCACAATCGCCGGGTCGGTGACATCGACCCCATGATGGACTTCGTAGCGTTCTTTGAGCCCGCGTAAGATGGCAATGGTATCGCTGGTATTGGGTTCGGTGACCAAGACTTTTTGAAAACGTCGCTCAAGGGCGGCATCTTTTTCGATGTATTGGCGGTATTCGTCCAGCGTTGTCGCACCAACACAATGCAGCTCCCCGCGAGCCAGTGCAGGCTTGAGCATATTCCCGGCATCCATCGCCCCTTCGGCTTTGCCTGCGCCAACCATGGTATGCAATTCATCAATAAAGAGGATGATTTGCCCTTCTTGTTGTGACAACTCTTTTAACACCGCTTTTAAGCGCTCTTCAAATTCGCCGCGAAATTTTGCCCCCGCAATCAGTGAACCCATGTCCAAAGTCAACACGCGCTTGTTTTTCAGCCCTTCGGGGACTTCGCCGTTAAGGACGCGCTGGGCTAGTCCTTCGACAATCGCAGTTTTCCCCACGCCCGGCTCGCCAATGAGGACGGGGTTATTTTTGGTGCGCCGTTGTAAGACTTGAATGGTACGGCGGATTTCTTCATCACGTCCAATCACCGGATCCAGTTTGCCTTGCTGAGCGCGCTCGGTGAGATCGATGGTGTACTTTGCCAGCGCCCGTTGTTGATCCTCAGCATTTTGGTCTTGTACCGAATCCCCACCCCGAAGTTTATCAATGGTAGCGCTGAGGGTTTTGCTATCAATACCGAATTGTTGCAAAGTGTTTTTCAACTGCCTGTCTTCACAGCAAGCGAGCACAAAGAGTTCGCTGGAGATATAGGCATCGCCGCGCTGTTGTGCCAGTTTATCGGTTTGGTTGAGCAAGCGCCCCAAGTGTTGACTGACCTGCACATCCACCTCGCCAGAAACGCTGGGGAACTTGCTTAATGCTTGGCTTAAGTATTGTTGCAAGCCGCCGACATTTGCCCCCGTTTGCAACAGCAGTGGGCGAATATTGCCATCGGCTTGTGCTAATAAGCTGTTGAGCAAATGCACCGGCTCAATAAATTGATGATCTTTACCAACAGCAAGACTTTGCGCATCAGATAAAGCTTGGTGAAATTTTGTGGTTAATTTGTCCATATTCATAATACTTGTCCTCTAGGCGGGATACCTGTTCTTCTTGCAGTTTATCCCTGCCAAATGTGTGTCATTGACATCAAATTAGGGCTTAAGTTTTTGAAAACAAGGACTTGAAATATAGACTTTTAATCCATAGGGGATTGGGTTTTTTAGGCTTATCATTTATTTGTTATTGCATAAGGAATTAAAATATGGGTTCTAATCGCATTGCGTAACATCAGTTAATAAACATCGCATCGCCATAACTAAAAAAGCGATATTCCGCTTCAATGGCGTGTTGGTAAGCGTTAAGCATTTGTTCGCGGTTGGCTAAAGCTGAGACCAGCATCAATAGTGTTGATTCGGGTAAGTGAAAATTGGTCAGCAGGGCATCAATGACTTTAAACTCATAGCCGGGGGTGATAAACAAACGACTATCGCCTTGGTAGGGCTGGAGTTTACCTGTGGCAGCGGCAGCCGTTTCTAAGGCGCGCACGGTGGTCGTACCAATAGCGATAACCCGCCCGCCGCGCGTTTTGGTGGCGGCAATTTGTTCACAGACCTCGGCCGAGACTTCGAGGCTTTCGGCGTGCATTTGATGCTGGCTTAAGTCATCCACTTGCACAGGCTGAAATGTGCCTGCGCCCACATGCAAGGTGACGAAAGCTTGGGCTACGCCTTTGGCTTTAAGCGCTTCTAAGTGTGTTGTATCAAAATGCAAACCTGCGGTAGGCGCGGCAACCGCGCCTTGGACTTGGGCATAAACCGTTTGATAGCGCTCTAAGTCGTCATTGTCGGTATCACGTTTGATATAAGGTGGCAGGGGAATTTTGCCGTGTTGCTCCAAGATTTCAACCACCGCTTTTTCAAAACGTAATTCAAAAAAACGCCCTTCGCGCCCTAAGACTTCGGCTGTGCCTGCGGCAGCAAAATCTAATACGCTACCCGCTTTCGGGGCTTTGGATACCCGCAGTTGTGCCAGCACCCGCCGCTGGTCTAACACCCGTTCGAGCATGAATTCTACCTGTCCACCGCTGCTTTTATGCCCAAATAAACGTGCGGGCAAAACGCGGGTATTATTAAACACCAGCAAATCATCGGCATTAACCAAATCAACAAAATCGGCAAATTGTTTATCTGCTAATACACCTGTGTGTTTGTCTACGCATAATAAGCGACTTTGCCCTCGGTTTTCGGGTGGGTGTTGGGCGATCAGGTGCTTAGGGAGATGATAATCAAAATCTTTGGTTTGCATAATGAATTGTTGGCAAGTGACAGTGACGGCGCACTATAGCGCAGATAGAACTGTGCGCCAAGCTATTCGACGACATCACAATGCTGTGGCAGATGAACGCTAAAACAACTGCCTTGTCCGGTGTCGCTATCGACTTCGATATAGCCGCCCATCATTTTGCAAAAATGCAAACAAATCACCAAGCCAAGACCAGTGCCACCATATTTGTGGGTAAGGTTGTGATCATCAATTTGCGAAAAGGCCTTGAAAAGCTGGTCTTGTTTGTCTTTAGGAATACCAATCCCGGTATCTTCGATGCGATACAGTAGCCAAGGGCGTTGTTGATTGTCTTGATAGGATTTGACTTCTAAGCTAACTTTACCTTTTTCGGTGAATTTTGCCGAATTACTTAGCAAGTTAAACAAAATTTGTCGCACACGGGTTGGATCGGCGTAGATTTTTTTAATGTTTTTATCAAAATCAACTTGGAATTGATTGTGATTACGGCGCACCAAGGGTTTAATCGTACTAACCACATCGTCAATCACGGGTTTGAGTTCAAACTCGGTGGTGTATAAAGCCATTTTCCCCGCTTCAATTTTGGAAATATCTAAAATATCGTTGATTAAATCCAAGAGATATTTGCCCGCAGAATGGATTTTTTCGATGTCTTGATAAGTCTCAAACTGTCCTTGCGCCTCGGCTTCTTCGCTGAGCATTTCGCTGTAACCTATCACAGCATTGAGCGGCGTGCGCAATTCATGCGACATATTGGCTAAAAAACGCGATTTAACTTGACTGGCATTAAGTGCGGCATCACGCGCATCTTTGAGTTCTAAAGTTCGCGCCGATACCCGATCGCTGAGCTGTTCCATATTTTGCTGCATACTATCGAGGGCATAACTGAGTAATTGTTGTTGCAGACGAATGCGGGTAACGATAAAAACCCCAACGGCGATAGAAATGAAAATGGCAATCAATGCCAAAACAGACACATGGTCGCGGGCTTCTACATAGGCGGTCTTGGCATCTTGGAGTTCAATATAAGCTTGTTTTTTACTGACTTGAATCAATTGGTCCAGACTGTTTTTAATCAACTCAGCCGTTTCTGCGACTTGTTCCATTTTGGCATCGGCTAAGGCGTAATCTTCTTCGTGAATAGCACTAATCACTTCGTTAAAGGTTTGATAAGCGACACTTAAGGCTTGGCGTTGTTGCTCTAGGGTAAGTTTTTCTTTGGCAGTCAGGGGCAATAATAAGAGCTTTTCCCGCGCGCTCATAAAATCGCTGGCACTGGCATTAAAAGCTTCCCATTGGTCGATGGCATCGAGACTATTGCGCAGTCTTTCGATCATAAAAACGCGCATAACCCGTTCCCATGCCGCATCGCGCATGATATGCAAATATTCAGATTTTTGCATATTGGTATCGAACAATTGCTCGAAACGTTGGTTTTCACGCCAAAAGCTATTTAGGCTGACGGTAATTGCTGAAATTAACACGCCTAAAATGAGTATGAAACCAACAAAAGTCAGCAGGACAGTGCGTTTAGCAACTGTTTCATGTACTTTGTTCATCGTGCTGATAAACCCTAATTTGGTGGAGTTTTACCCTTATCTCAAGTCACATTGTTGTTGTTAAATGAATATAGTGCTTAGCTAGTGATTTGCCGTATTTCCCTTCGGCGGTCTGTGAACTTAGTTTTCAATTTGAGACAGGTACACGCACATATTATGCCGCAATAGTTATGTTTGTCTACCAATACACACTATTATCACAGGGTTGTTTCATTTAAAAACTCTAAAATAAACACTCAATGAGTTACATAAGAAAAAACAGCTTACAATTCTTACAAGTTGTTTATTTATAATGAAAATTACCCAAAACCAGGTGGCTTATGCTTGTGTAGTATGAAGAAATAAGCTAACTGATGTTACGCAAAGGCTTCTTTTTTACCCCAAAAGGTAAAAAAACCGCCATTGCTCCACGGCTAAATATCACTAGGCAGGTGGAAAATCACAGTATTGTGACAAAAATTGGCTTAGTGCGTAACATCAGTAAACTAAGGGTAATGAACGATGAATTTAAAATGAGGTGAACATTTAACAGCCCCACGAGGAGAAGATCGTCGCCATAAGTTTAGAGGATATTTACTTCATAGGAAATGAGCCTGATTAAACACAAGTTAAAGCTTGCCATCTTGTTGATTATCTTATATAGTGGTCGGCTTTTGTTTTTACAGCTTTATGTTGAGAATTTATAGCCATGTCTAGAGTCTGCCAAGTAACGGGTAAGCGTGCAACGGCTGGAAACAATGTTTCCCACGCGCACAACAAAACCCGTCGTCGTTTTTTACCTAATTTACATACCCATCGTTTCTGGGTTGCCAGCGAAAACCGTTGGGTTAAATTGCGTCTAACCGCTAAAGCTATGCGCACTATCGATAAACGCGGCATTGATGCTGTGTTAGCTGATTTACGTGCCAATGGCGAAAAAGTTTAATCGGAGCTTATCATGAGAGATAAAATCAAATTGGTCTCAAGTGCGGGTACCGGTCACTTTTATACCACGACTAAAAACAAACGAACCACCACAGGTAAGTTAGTATTTAAAAAATACGATCCGGTTGTTCGTAAACACGTTGAATATAAAGAAGCCAAAATCAAATAATTGCCTTTGGCAAATTGACAGATGAACGCTCAAGAGAGTCTTGGACGCGCTGTTGAAGCGGATGTTAAAAGCTATCAACAGCGGGCTTCTAAACAGCTTGAAGACTGTTTAACGGCTAAAGATGTCCTGCCTTTTCGTTTGCATGAGGCGATGCGTTATGCAGTCTTGCAAGGCGGTAAGCGCCTGCGCCCTTTGCTGGTTTATCTAACTGGTAAAGCCCTCGATATTCCTGTATCCCGTTTAGATGCGCCTGCTTGTGCGCTCGAATTAATCCACGCTTATTCTTTAGTCCATGATGACTTACCTTGCATGGATGACGATGATTTGCGACGTGGACAGCCTACATGCCATAAAGCCTTTGATGAGCCAACGGCAGTATTAGTCGGTGATGCCCTACAAACCTTAGCTTTTCAAGTGTTGAGTTCTGCCCCTGATTTAAGTGCCGAACAACGCCTAAAAATGGTCGAAAGCCTCGCTCGTGCGGCTGGTTCTCGCGGTATGGTTGGCGGACAAGCCTTAGATATGGCTGCGGTGGGCAAGCAACTGAATTTAGCCGAACTTGAAAACATGCACCTACATAAAACTGGGGCGCTGATCAGTGCTTCAGTGCAATTAGCCATTCATGCCGCCGAGCATATCAGCACCGAACAAACACAAGCCTTATTACATTATGCCCATTGCATAGGCCTGGCTTTCCAAATTCAAGATGATGTCTTAGACGAGACCGCTGATACCGCCACTCTGGGCAAAACTCAAGGCGCAGATAAGGCCTTAAATAAACCCACTTATCCGGCTTTATTGGGGCTGAAAGAAGCGCAAATACGCGCTGCTGATTTGGTCAATGATGCCCTCGATAGCCTCAAGCATTTTGACGCGGACAAAGTCACGCCCCTACACTGGCTTGCCAACTATATTATTCACCGTCGCTTTTAGGAACCCTCATGCAGCCAATTCTCAAGACCGCTATTACGGCAGCACGTCGTGCTGGCAGCGTCATTACGCAAGCGATGGACAGACAAGATCATTTTCAAGTTCAGCAAAAAGGCTATAACGATTTTGTCACCGAGGTGGATAAAAAGGCGGAAAAAGTCATTATTGACACCTTGCGTCAGTCGTATCCCGATTACAGCATTTTGGCCGAAGAGACTGGGATGCAAGAAGGGGTACAAGATTGCTGTTGGATTATTGATCCTTTAGATGGCACGACTAACTTTATTCATGGTTATCCGCAATTTGGGGTCTCCATCGCCTTACAGTGTCGCGGTAAACTCGAACATGCAGTAATTTATGACCCCATGCGTCAAGAATTATTCACCGCCAGCCGTGGTGAAGGGGCGCAGCTCAATAATCGCCGTATGCGAGTCACACAAGAGCGCCGCTTAGGCAATAGTTTGCTCGGCACCGGTTTTCCGTTTCGTAATGCCCGCTGGGTAGATGATTATGTCACCACCTTTAAAAACTTTATTCCTCGGTGTGTTGGTATTCGCCGTGCTGGCTCTGCGGCACTGGATTTAGCCCATGTTGCCTCTGGGCGTTTTGATGGTTTTTGGGAATTTGACTTAAGCACTTGGGATATTGCCGCAGGTGTATTGCTAGTTCAAGAAGCTGGTGGCATTGTGACCGATTTAGCCGGGGGCAATAATTACCTCGAATCTGGACATATTCTAGCTGCTAATCCACGCATTCATCAGCAAATGCTGGCACAAATAAGCGACTGCTTAGAAACCCCTCCAAAATAAACCTTTAATAGAACCCAACAAAACAGACGCGATTATCTTTTCGCGTGCCGGGTTCTACCTTGCATCTGGCAAGCTAACCTGTTATTAATAGAACACTTATCAACGCAGTTTTTTGACAAAAGGAGTTGATACGGCACTGTTAATAGCGGATGTTATACTCATATCATCTAATACAAGGCAGGTGAAAAACGACTGTCTTGTCGCAAGTGGATTTGATGTATAACATGGATATCAGTGTCTTCGCACTTCATTAAGCGGCGTTGGACTTAGCTTTATCTCTATCCATTACCATGATGCAAGGAAGCGTGTATGTCTTCATCTATTTATCAAGTGAGCAGTAAAAAAACCGTTGAACAAGCTGTGACTGATCTGCAAGCAGCGGTTCAAGCGCAAAAATTTGGGGTATTACATACTTATAATTTTACCGCTATTTTTGCCAGCAAAGGGGTGGACTTTAGCGCCCCCTGCCAAGTTTTAGAAATTTGCAACCCCATGAAAGCCAAACAAGTGTTAGAAACGGATATGGCGCTCAGCAGCTCTTTACCTTGTCGAATTTCTGTTTATCAAGACCCTGATGGACAAACCCAAATTAATATGGTTAAACCCACAGCATTATTAGGCTTGGTCAATGATGATGCTCAGTTACAGACCTTAGCCTCCGAAGTCGAAGTTGTCATGACAAACATGATCGATCAAGCACAATAATATGATCCAGCAACAGCGCCTTTACTTTCTTCTGCCCAATATCCAATTGTGTCGAGAGATTGTTTTTGAACTTAAATCTTCAGGTTTAAGTGAGAAAGTCATTCATATTATGGCGCATGAGCGGATTGATATTAGTGACTTACCCTCGGCACAGCTAAGTGATAAAACCCAAATTAAATATGGTTTAGGTTTGGGTGCAAGTATCGGTGGAACAGCGGGATTACTCTCAGGTTTATTGGTAGTGAGTTTTCCACCTGCGGGTTTAGTCTTAGGCGGTGCTGCGATCTTATTAACCACGACCATCACCGGGATAGGCTTTGGCGGAGCTGTCTCCGCTTTGGTTGCCTCTGGTATTCCCAAAAAAGAAATTGATGGCGTGGGATTGTGTATTGAACGTGGGGAAATTTTACTTATGCTAGATATTCCTAACAATCGCATAGCTGAAACAGTCAAAGCCATTCAGTACATCGACCCCAGTGCCGATGTGCGCTTATTAACCGAAGATAGTCAGGTTTGCCGATGAAAGTGCTCGCGCATGGGGTTTTATTAAGTTTAGCTGGTAGCATGGGCTATTTTACCTATGCCGATAGCAAAGTACCTGCGCCCAATTTTCAGGGCTTAACCCAAATTCAATCCAGCTATAGTAATCGCAGTGGCAGTGTTGGCAGCAGCTATGGCTCCTCAGGCGGAGATTTTCGCCATTATAGTGGTGGCAAATAAGCACCATTTAAAAAGTCGCTGTGGCATATCATCCGTTATAATAGCCGAGTCTGTGTTCGGATATGAAGGATGACATAAATGCACGATAATTATTTAGCTACCATGCCTGATGAAAATGGTTTTTTTGGCAAATTTGGTGGCGCATATGTACCCCCGGTTTTAGAAGCCCCTTTTGCAGAAATCACCAAAGCTTATAAAGAAATAAAAAACTCTCAAGCTTTTTTAGATGAGTTGAAATATGTCCGTAAGCATTATCAAGGGCGACCGACCCCAGTTTTCTTTGCCAAAAATTTAACCGCGCATTGTGGTGGGGCAAAAATTTACTTAAAAAGAGAAGACTTAAACCACACAGGGGCGCACAAACTCAACCATTGCATGGGAGAGGTTATTTTAGCCAAACATTTGGGTAAGAAAAAAGTTATCGCCGAAACAGGTGCGGGTCAACATGGCGTTGCTCTGGCTACTGCAGCGGCTTATTTTGGTCTTGAATGTGAAATTCACATGGGTGAAGTCGATATTGCCAAAGAACATCCCAATGTGGTGCGGATGAAAATCTTAGGCGCAAAGGTTATACCTGCAACGCATGGCTTAAAAACCTTAAAAGAAGCAGTGGACTCAGCCTTTGAAAGCTACGTCTCCCAAGCTGATGAGGCGATTTATTGTATTGGTTCAGTCGTAGGTCCACACCCCTTTCCGATGATGGTTCGAGACTTTCAAGCTGTGCTGGGATATGAATCTAAAGAACAATTTGCCGAACACGAAAAAGGCTTGCCCGATGCTGTGGTTGCTTGTGTTGGCGGTGGATCCAATGCGATGGGTATGTTTGCAGGGTTTATTGAAGATGAGGATGTAGAACTGCACGGCGTAGAACCCTTAGGTAGAGGCGAAAACCTAGGCGAACATGCAGCCACTTTAACCTATGGTGAAGAAGGCATAATGCATGGATTTAATTCAATTATGCTTAAAGATGACAAAGGGGAACCTGCCCCAGTTTATTCGATTGGTTCAGGTATTGATTATCCTTCTGTCGGCCCTGAACATGCGTACCTTAAGGAAATCGGGCGCACACAAGTCGGCTTGTGTGATGATGAAGAAGCGGTTGCTGCTTTTTATACACTGTCGCAATTAGAGGGCATTATTCCCGCACTTGAGTCTGCTCACGCGGTAGCTTATGCCATGAAACTGGCGAAAACCTTGGGAGAGGGTAAAAGCATTTTGGTCAATCTCAGTGGTCGTGGTGACAAAGACATTGATTTTGTCGTTGATAATCACCCTGTGCCTAACGCAAAATTTTAGCCCATAAGGCGCATAAAAGCTTTGCTGCCATGCGCCGACCGAAGCCAAAAAATTGAGAAGGGAAAAACTTAATTTTTTAGGCTTCGTTTATGCTATAGATAAAGCCACAGATATTACTAAACCTAACTGTCATGCAAATTATCGTTTACGTTAAATCTTAGGATTCATCGTGATACTTTAACTGCAAACCCATCAAAAAATTACGCAAAATTTGATCTTTACACTCGCGATAATGTTTATGATCGCGTTTGCGAAAAAACGCACTTAATTCATGTTTACTAATTTTAAGCTCTGATAATTCCATAATGGCTAAGACATCTTCAGCTTTGAGATTCAGCGCAATTTTCAATTTCATAAAAATCATATTATTGCTCAAGCGTTTTTCAGCCTTAGGCGCTTCTCCCTCTTTCTTGCCGCGCTTATCATTAATCAAACCGTTTAGAAACAGAGCTAAGGTGAGATCATTACATTTTTGATAATTTGGTGCGTCTTCTTGCTTAAGCCAATTACTAACTTCACTACGAGTAACCGTGTGATCGGCTTTAGCAAAAATAGCGATCATTTTGGCATCGTTAAAATCAAAAATATAGCGAATCCGGCGTAGCACATCGTTGCTGGTCATGAAAATCCTTACATAAGATGGGAATTGGCGTTAAGCTTGAGGAAAGCGCTAGTTGATGTCAAGTTGTATTGCACATTTGTTACTTCGCCATCCCTTTTGAACAGTTCGATGGGGTTAGTGGCTTGTTCATGAGCTTTTATTTAAATCAGGTGGTAGGTCATGCTTTGATATAAATGAAGCTAACTTATTCGCATTGTCCATTTTTTCAAGCCAGTTTTTATGATGCTCTCTTATTGGCTCTCAGTTATTGATTATTTTGTGTAGGGTGCGTTAGCAAAGCGTAACACACCGTTTTCTATATCAATACGAACAATATTTGTTATTGGTTTCGGTTAATATTGTGGAAATAATTCGTTTAGAGGGTTCAATTGGTGCGTTACGCTTTGCTAACGCACCCTACTTGCTTTTTACCGTTTAACCGCGGCAAGCAACACGGTGCAGGCAACCCTATCAACCCAGATGGGCATAAAACCGCCTATCTCTGGCGTGGGGTGTTGAGCAAAGCCAGCCTTGCCAATATTATCGAGCATTTCGTGCGCTTGGATGGCACAGCCAGTCAGGCATTGGCAAAGCGCACTTTGCATTTCCCCCGTTATCATCAGTTGGATGTGGCGCGGTGATGTTGCCGAGCATGGGGTCGGGCGTAGCTATCTCATCCAGCACTCGGCAGGCTCTGGCAAATCCAATTCTATTACTTGGGCGGCGTTTCAATTGATTGATGTTTATCCGCGCCACATTGATGTCAAAGGCGCAAAAGCCTTGGATTTGCCTTTGTTTGATTCGGTGATTGTGGTCACCGATAGGCGTTTATTAGACAAGCAATTGCGCGAGAATATTAAAAGCTTTTCCGAGGTAAAAAACATCCTTGCCCCAGCGCATAACTCGGCAGAATTAAAAACCGCTTTGGAGCAGGGCAAAAAAATCATTATCACCACTATTCAAAAATTCCCTTTTATCGTTGATGGCGTTGCCAATTTAAGCAATAAGCGCTTTGCGGTAATTATTGATGAGGCACACAGTTCGCAAAGCGGCAGCGCCCATGACAACATGAACCACATTGATTTTAAGGTACAGGCGAAACAGTTTGTGAAAATCTATGCACAAATGGCAGCCATTATGCCGCATGAAATCATCGTCTGGGAACAGTTGTTCTGGTTCTTAAAATTGCTGATGCCTAAATTGGTGCTTAAAGACCCGCAGCAAGAGAGCATTGATGAAATTTTAGCGGTGGTGGATTTGTCTTCCTATGGGGTGGAGCGGGTTAAACTCGGGCATCGCATTGAGCTGGAGGCAGAGGAAGGCGAATTAGTACCGCAAAACCCTAAGCCACGCAGCAGCCACTTAGCCGAGGAAGAACAAGACCCCTTAGATGAGATTATCCGCCATTTTAACCAGCGTTGGGCAGATGGCTGGGGCGATACGCCCGAAGAAGCACGGGTTAAGTTTTTAAGCGTGTTTAATGGCATTCAAGCACACCTCGATTTTGAGGAAAAATACAAAAACAACCCGGATGTGCATAACCGCAAATTGGCGTTTGAAAGTATCTTTGATGACATTATGCTCAAGCGCCGTGATCAGGATTTGCAGTTGTATAAACTGATTGCCACTGACTCGGATTTTAGGACGAGTGTGTTGGATAATTTGCAGCAGTTTTTAAATAGAGGGCCTTTGTTTTAAGCCCGCAATTGCTGGTAAATTTTTTCTGCTAAAGCTTTACCAATCCCCGGTATTTGGCATAAATCAGCGATGCCAGCGGCTTGGACTGCGGCAAAGCTGCCAAAGTGTTGCAGTAATTGGGCGCGGCGTTTTTCGCCAATGCCCTCGATTTGCTGTAACTGGCTACGCCCTTTGTGTTTGCGCCGTTGCTGCCTGTGTCCGGTGATGGCGAAGCGGTGCGCCTCATCGCGAATTTGTTGGATAACTAATAGCGCTGGGTCAGTCTTTGCCAATGACACCGCCTTATAAGCAGGGGCAAGGATTAAGGTCTCTAAGCCGACTTGTCTGTCTGCGCCTTTTGCCACGCCTACGATAGTGATGCTATCAATATTCAGCGTCGCCAATACCTCCACCGCCTGCTTTACTTGTCCTTTACCGCCATCAATAAACAAAATATCCGGCAGGGTTTGTGCGGTTTGTAATTGCTTTTGATAGTGACGTGTTAAGGCTTGCGCCATTGCCGCATAATCGTCACCTGCGGTGACATCTTTAATATTAAAACGCCGATAGGCGTTTTTATCCGCACCTTCTTGATTAAACACCACACAAGAACCGACGGTGGCTTCGCCAAGGCTGTGGCTAATATCAAAACATTCCAAACGTTCGGGTAAACTTTCCAATTGTAAGGCAAGAGCCAACGCTGCAAGTCCATCACGATAGCGCTTGGGCGCTTGACGCAAGCGCTGCTGTGCTAGGCTTTCTTGGGCTAAACTCAGCCATTGTTGATACACGCCGGAAATTTGCCGACGTAAACGCGGCGGGGTTTTGCCTTGAGCGCGCAGGGCGGCAAATAAACTCTCTAAGTCTGTGAGTGTTGGTTCTAATACCAATTGCTGAGGTAAATCACGCTCAGGGTTTAAATAATATTGCGGCAAAAACGCTGCTAAGACGGTTTGGCTGTCGTGCAAGCCCGCTTGTTTAGGGTGATAAACCCGCCCGCCCAAATGTCTGCCCGCACGGACATTCAGCACATAGACCAAGGCACTGTTGGCTTCGGTGCGGCAACAAATCACATCCACATTGATGGCTTTGCCGGTTTCCATGTTTTGCTGCGCTTGCAGACGTTTGAGTTCGGCAATTTGGTCACGATAAATACTCGCTTTTTCAAAATCCAAAGCGCTGGCGGCTTGCTGCATTTTATCGACCAAGGTTTGAATAATTATTTGGTTTTTGCCTTGTAAAAATAGGCGGGTATGTTCAAGGTCGCGTTGGTAGTCTTCCGTGCTTACCAGATTGACACAAGGCGCGGAGCAACGCTTGATTTGATATTGTAAACACGGGCGGCTGCGATTTTTATAGGTCGTGTTATCGCATTGGCGAATCGGAAACAAGCGCTGCAATAAACGCAGGCTGTGTTTGACCGCGCGCCCGTGTGGATAAGGGCCAAAATATTCGCCTGCCTTGGTTTTTGCGCCCCGATGTAAACTTAAACGCGGAAACTCATCGGCGGAAATATGTAAATAGGGATAGGCTTTGTCATCGCGCAGAAGGATATTGTAAGGCGGTTGTAGGCGTTTGATTAAAGTGTTTTCTAAAATCAATGCCTCGGTTTCGGTGTGCGTGTGTTGCAGTTGAATATCGGCAATTTTCATCACCAAAGCCCGCGTTTTTGGCGCGAGTTGTGTTGGATTACGGAAATAGCTTTGCAGGCGTTTTTGTAGATTTTTGGCTTTGCCGACGTATAAAATCCGCTGTTTGGCATCAAACATTTGATACACCCCTGGCGTTTGCGGCACGGTGGTTAAAAATGTTTTATGCTCGAACATACGAAATTTGCCGTTTAGAAGAATTGTAAACCGACTTGGAATAAGGCCTCGACGCGGGCAATGGTGCGTTTGCTTTTGTCGGTTAAAAACAAAATCACATGGTCGTTGTCTTCAATTAAATCATGGTGATGCGGCATAATGACTTTATCACCGCGGACAATCGCGCCAATGGTCACGCCTTTGGGTAAATCCACTTGTTCGATTTGGCGACCGACTAAGCGCGAGGTATTTTTATCACCATGAGCAATGGCTTCCATCGCCTCTGCTGCGCCCCGGCGCAGTGAATGCACCACAGTGACATCGCCACGGCGCACCCGCGCGAGTAATGTACCGATGGTGGCTTGTTGGGGGGAAATGGCAATATCAATATTGCTGCTTTCGAGTAGTTCGACAAAAGCCGGGCGGTTAATCAGTGCCATGACTTTGTGCGCGCCCATGCGCTTGGCGAGCATGGCAGAGAGAATATTGAGCTGGTCATCATTGGTCAGCGCGCAATAAACATCAGCGCTTTCGATTTGTGCCTCGTGCAATAAATCCGCGTCAGCCGCATCGCCTTCCAAAACGATACAATTTTTTAATTCAGCAGAAATTTCCTGACAGCGAAGATTATCGCGCTCGATGACTTTGACCCGATAATCATTTTCTAAGCTTTTGGCTAAGCGTTTACCGATGTTGCCGCCGCCGCTTAAAATAATTCGGTGTACTGGTTGTTCTAAGCGTTGTAATTCTGAAATCACTCGTAAAATATGGACAGAAGACGCAAGGAAAAATACTTCGTCATTGGGTTCGATAATTTCACGCCCTTCGGGAATAATGGCTTCGCCATCACGATAAATCGCCACTACATAGGTTTCCACACCCGGAATATGTTTGTGTAAGTCCCTCAGGGCATGACCAACTAAAGATCCGCCCCGGTAAGCCTTAACCGCGACCAATTGCACCCGTCCATCGGCAAAATCTAAAACCTGCAAAGCCCCTGGGTAATCGATCAAACGCTTGATCGCGTGCATAACCAAATTTTCTGGACTAATGGTGGTTTCAATCGCAATCGCTTCATTTTGAAATAGCTCGGTGTAATCGAGATAATCTTGTTCGCGCACCCGGGCAATTTTGGTCGGAATTTTAAATAAGGTGTGGGCGACTTGGCAGGCGATCATATTGGTTTCGTCGCTGTTGGTAACCGCCAGTAAAATATCAGCATCTTCAGCTTGGGCTTCTTTAAGTACGCTGGGGTGTGCGCCATGACCTTGGACAACCCGTAAATCATAATGTTCTTCTAAATTGCGCAACAAACGTCGATCAACGTCGATAACGGTGATGTCGTTTTTTTCTATCGACAAGTTAGCAGCAACAGAGGAGCCGACTTGTCCTGCGCCTAATACAATGATTTTTTTCATTTAACACCTCTCACGCACAAAAAAACCCTCTAGCTTCTCTTTGATAATCACAATCTGAGTCGCCTAGAAGGTTTTATCGAAAACTGCCCTATTGTAAACGTTTATTGGGCAATTTTAATCGAATCAATAGCAGGATTATTCTTCTTCCTCGTATTCTTCTTCTTCCTCATACTCTTCTTCTTCGGCCTCTTCTTCATCACCTGCATCACTGTCGTCTTCGCTGCTCTCTGCTGCAGAATAATTTTTTAATTGGCTGACTAAGCTGCGGGCTTTATTTAAGCCACCAGAACGATTGGAAACGACGGTGACGGTTACTAATTGATAATGATTGTAACATTTGATCGCAGCCTTGAATTTATAATCACGTCCAGCATTGAATGCGGCAAAAACGATATTGCCTTTGGTGATGACACGGCTAAAGCCATCGGCTTTTAAAATTTCACTTGCGGCGGCAGTACAGCTGCTGCCTGCAAAGTCAACATTATTGGCTTCCAGTGCAGATAAATAAGGAGGAGGGGGTGCGGCGTGGCTGCTTAAAGGTAACACAATGAGTAATGAGGCAAAAATATAAGAGAGAAGTTTCATAAAAAATATTGCTCCTAGGGGTGTGGTTTTTTTGGATAAACTGATATTGAGTAATACAAGCTATTCAACAACAATTCACCTGCCTTATTCCATTAAAACAGATGTTCGTCTTTGATAGATTGCACGCTTTAACATACATATAAGCATTATCTAATATATAGGGGTTTTAATCAAGCTGACAGGCTTGTTTTAAAGTGGCTTCTATGCTCTTATAAGCGCCCTCTCTGGCTTTCAAATAGTTTTAGCAAAACAATAAATCCCCATGCACACAAAAAATCGCTCTATCTTGCTGTTTCTAGCCGCCGTTTTTTCTAGCGTATTTGTGTTGTTGACACTTTCTTTTCAGGGATATACCAAACGTTATGCACTCGCTGAAGCCGACAAATTAGCCCACGACGCTTTGCTTACCCACCGTGCGATTCATCAATACATTAACAAGGTATCCAGACCAGAACTCTTTCGTTTGATGAATGAAAAATTACTCTATGACGGTTATTTTTCCCCAAAAACACTATCATTTACTTACACTGCACGGGGCATTAAAGATTTTCTCAATCAAGAACGGGCTAAAGACAACTTACCCCCCGTCTATTTTAAATTGGCTTCCAATAACCCTCGCAATGAAATCAACCGCGCTGATGCGCAAGAAAGCGCCTTGTTAAAACAAATGAATACAGATGTGCTGAACAAATACCAAGAAGTGATCAAAGATGCAATGGGGCAAGTATTTTTATACATTGCCTTACCAACCAAACCGGTTAAAAAAGGCTGTTTGCGCTGTCATGGTGACCCGCAAGATGCGCCCAAAGAAATGGTGGAGAAATACCCCAAAGCCAATGGCTATTATGAAAAAATTGGAGACATCCGGGCATTGATTTCAATTCGTATTCCACTAAAAAGTTATATTGCTGATGGGCAATATATTGCCAATATATTCACCTCCATCACTTTTATTGCCTTATTAGCTATTTATGTATTAATCAGTTATTTTATTCGCCGCCTAGATGTGCAACAACAGCTGATTTTAAAGAAAAACAAAAAGCTAGAAGACATATCTGTCACCGATTTTTTAACCCAAACTTATAACCGAATGGGTTTTATGCGCTTCGCTAAACAAGCACTCCAGCAAGCTAAGCAGCAACAACAAGCTTTTAGTGTCGTGATGTTTGATTTAGATCTTTTTAAGCATGTCAACGATCAATATGGACACGATGTGGGGGATAGTGTCTTGCGTGATTTTGCCCAATTACTCAGGTCAAACTTACAAGAACACATGATTTTTGCCCGTATTGGTGGCGAAGAATTTGTCATGGCTATACCAGGTGCCACAGCATCAGAGGGCATGAACACCGCAGAGGCATTCCGGCTCAAAATTTATAAGCATGATTTCCCCGAACAGATCACGCTGAGCTGTAGTTTTGGCGTGGCGGAACTTAGCGTGGATGAGGGCTTATCTGAGTTGATTACCAAAGCCGATCATGCGCTATATCAGGCAAAAAACAATGGACGCAACCAAGTTTGTTTATATACTGACACAGCAAAAACATAAGCGTAAGCACTTAGAGTCTATGCGAGGTATTGATTGTCGCGAAAATCAGATATTTTGAGGCTAATTCCGTGGTTTTGTGAGGCGAATAACGTGTTATTTAACGAAATAAAAGCGCGGAATTAGACCAAAATAGCGGATTTGCAGTAGATTATTCATATGTCGCATAGACTCTTAAGAACTGATGTTACGCACTAAGCCAGTTTTTAGCACAATTATAGTGATTTTCCGCCTGCCTAGTCGTATTTAACCCTGGAGCAATGGCGGTTTTTTTGCCTTTTGGGGCATTGAGAAGGCTTTGCGTAACATCAGTTAAGAAGCTCATCAATACAAAATAAAATCAGGCACTGCTGCTCGCGGTAGTGTTATCCAAAAATTAAAAAAATTAAGTCTTACATCAACCCCGATGACGAAAAAATCAGTAATAATCAGAAAAAAAAACCAATTAGGAGGATGCTCGATAAGCAAAGTCTGGTATCATGAGCCGCTAGGTGTTTATAAGGCTTGAGTGCAATTTATGTCGGAAAAGGATTCTTACCAACAAATGCTTGCAGCGGTGCAAGCGTTCCATGACAAACACGATTTTAAAAATAACGGCGGTGAAGAAATGAATTACCGTCTTGCCCTGATGGCAGAAGAGCTGGGCGAAATTGCCGCTTGCGTCACCAAAGGTAAATCCAAAGCTGCCTTGGCCGAGGAGGTGGCTGATTTATTGATTTTATTGATGGGCACAGGTATCGCTGCAGATTTCGATTTAAATCAAGCTTTTTGGGACAAAATGGAAAAATTAGACAAGCGCCAATCGCGTTTTGTTAATGGACATATTCGGGTATCTGAATTTCGAGATGTGGATTAATGAAACTGGTCGTTTTAGATAGAGATGGGGTCATTAACGAAGACTCCGATGCCTTTATCAAATCCCCCGATGAATGGCAGCCTATCAAAGGTAGTTTAGAAGCCATTGCCCGCTTAAATCAAGCGGATTATCAAGTCGTTATTGCCAGTAACCAGTCAGGGCTAGCACGGGGTTTGTTTTCGATAGAGACTTTAAACCAGATACACGATAAAATGCACCGGATGCTGGCTGAGGTAGGTGGACAGGTTGATGCTGTGTTTTTTTGTCCACACGGGTCAGGAGATGGCTGTCATTGCCGCAAACCTGATACGGGTTTGTTTGAACAAATCGCTGAACGCTTAGGGCTGTCTTTGCAAGATGTCCCTGTGCTCGGTGATTCTTTGCGTGATTTACAAGCGGCACAAACCGTTGGCGCAGAGCCGATGTTGGTATTGACAGGCAAAGGAGAGAAAACACAGCTATTGCTTAAGCACAATAATTTAAATAGCATCAAGGTCTATGCCAATTTGGCAGCAGCAGTTGATGCAATGCTGGCTTAAGCTGGGAAAATTAATTTCTCAAATTTTATATACCATAAGGAAAATGTATATGGCTGATTTATTTGGCGATGAGTGGATGAAGAGTTTCATGGAAGCATGGAATGCTGAAGCGGGTTTATCTGACGAGCTAGCTAAAATTGAATTTACCAGTAATATTGGTTACGGTTTTGATGGTGACGACACACCCAAAGGTGTCCTCGTGGTTGAAAACGGTAAAGCCGTTGCTGCTGGCGCTTATAATGGTGAAGAATTGAACTGGGATTTACGTGCCAGTAATGATAACTGGAATAAGTGGATCGCTAAAGGTCTTGGCATGATGGGCTTGGGTATGGCTTACACCTCACGTAAATTAAAATTCCAAGTTGGCGATTATAGCGCCATGGTTAAAGAACCTCGCATGGCTAAACCTTTCATTTTAAGTTTTACTGTAATGGGTAAAGTTTAATTGAAAGCAGGTAACGAGCGAGTCTCGTTACCGCTAAACAATTGCTTATGAATACTCAGTTTACTGATGATTCATAAGCGATTGTTATTAATCCACACATGAGATGACGATTCAAAAGGACAGCGAGTCTGTCTATCACTGATTTAAACCTAAGGTATTAACAATGGGGAAAACGACACAATCTTGTATGCCTCTAAGCGGGTATTTCAAAAAACGGATTTTTTTACCTAGCGCCGCGCTGTTACTTTTAAGCACGCAAGTTTGGGCAGAAACCCCAGCAAACACAGACAACACGGCTACCTATACGGTACAAGAACGTGCCATCGTTAATACTATTACCCTTGGTGGCACGGTTATCCCTGAAAAAGAAGTGACTTTATCGGCGCAACTGCCTGGGCGCATTAACGTCCTTGCAGGTGAAGAGGGCAACCGCTTTCCTAAAGACACCATATTGATTGCCATTGATGACACTGAGCTTAAAGCTAAGCGTCAGGCCGCTGTTGCTACATGGATGAAAGCCGACTCGGCTTTGCGTACCGCAGGCGTGCAATATCAGCGTGAATTGGTCTCTCCTGACTCGCTCGACAAAGCCCCCGGTGGCATGGGCTTGCCTTTTTTATTCGATGAAATGATTACCGAGCCGATGTCCGACATGATGGGAAATGCCGATCCAGGTATGGATCGCTATGCGACACTGCAAAAATTCAATAGCCAAATCGAACAAGCGCGCAGTAGCTTATCTCAAGCCCGTTTTCAAATCGAAGCCATTGATGCCAAATTACGCGATAGCCAAGGGCTTGCACCTTTTGATGGCGTAATTATTGAGAAAATGGTCGAAATTGGCGACACCGTACAGCCGGGGATGCCTTTATTAAAATTTGCTGACATCAGCCATTTGCAAATTCAAGTCGAAGTGCCTGCACGGTTTATATCCGGCTTGAGCGAGGGCATGATTCTCAACGCAAAACTGGATGTTGGCGGCTGGGTAAAAGTCCGTGTTGCACAAATTTTCCCGATTGCCGATCGCAAACGTCACACCATTACCGTCAAATTTGATTTACCTAAAAACACCACCACCGGTGCGGGACAATATGCTCAAGTTGAAGTGCATGATGTCAGCTCTGATGCGAAAAAACTGCCTGTGATTCCACGCTCTGCTTTAGTTCCACGCGGTAGCTTACCCAGCGTTTATGTGGTCAATGAGGGCAAACGTGAGCTGCGCGTCTTACGCTTAGGTAATACCTATGGCGATGAAGTCACCGTTATCAGTGGCCTTAAAGCTGGTGAAGTGATCGAAAACCAACCTTAATCTATCTCAGCAAACACGCTTTTAAGGTAGAACATCATAGACGACGTACATAGGTAGATTATCAATGGAACAAAATCACGACGCGAAGGATCAGCCGCAAAAACTTGTGGACAAAAATGCTGAGGTAGATGCAACCGAGGCAGAAAAGGATTTAGGTATTGCCGGGGTAATGGCTAAAGCCTTTATTCACTCGCCTTTATCACCGTTATTATTTATTGCCATGTTGGCAATGGGTCTCATGGGCTTGGTACTAACACCAAGACAAGAAGATCCGCAAATATCTGTACCGATGGTCGATGTTTTCGTCGCCTATCCCGGTGCTTCTGCCAAACAAGTCTCTAGCCTTGCAGTTGAGCCTTTGCAGATTGTTTTAAGTGAAATTCCCGATGTTAAACACGTCTATGGTGTTAGTGAGCACGGGCATGGCATGATCACCGTACAGTTTAAAGTCGGTGAGGAAATGGAAAAATCCATTTTCAAAATCTACGATAAACTCTCAAGCTATCGTGACAAAATTCCCCCTGGTGTCTCTGAACCCATCGTTAAGCCTAAAGGTATTGATGATGTTCCTGTTGTCACTCTAACCCTGTGGTCAAAAGAACTCGATGATGGTTCTTTACGCGGTTTAGGTCTTGATATTCTTAATGATTTAAAAGCGATTCCCGATACTGGACAAGGCTTTGTTGTCGGTGGTCGTTCCGAACAAATGCGGGTTGAAATCATCCCCGAACGTCTCACAGGCTTTGGTATTGGTCTTGAGCAAATTGCCAATGTTTTGCAGGCGGCGAACACCGAAATTGCCACCGGTCATGTTGAAAGCTCTGATCAACAGCTCACCGTTTATAGTGGACACTTTTTACGCACCGCCACCGATGTGGGTAATTTAGTTGTCGGTAGCCATCAAGGAATGCCTGTATATATCCGCGATGTTGCCAACGTAATACAAGGCCCTGAAGTTGCCAAACAAATGGTAACCTATTACACCGGGCAAGCTTATCGTTACGACCAAGCACACCCCGAAGGCACAGAAATCCCCACCGCCAACGCCGTACCTGCGGTCACCATTGCGATTGCGAAAAAAATCGGTACTAATGGTGTTTCGGTTGCCAATACTATTCTCAAACAAGTAGAGAATATGAAAGGGCGTATTATTCCTGATAATGTCCATGTGGAAGTCACCCGTGATTATGGTAAATCCGCCAATAATAAAGTTAACAGTCTGATTAAAAAACTCTTTATTGCCACCGGTGCTGTGACCATTCTGGTCTGGGTTGCGCTGGGCTGGCGACCTGCTGTGGTCGTCACTTTGGTGATTCCAGTGGTGATTCTCGTTACCGTATTTGCCGCTTTTATCCTCGGCTTTACCATTGACCGCGTGAGTTTATTCGCGCTGATTTTCTCTATTGGTATTTTGGTGGACGATGCCATCGTGGTGATGGAAAACATCTACAGGCGTTGGCTCTTAGCTGAAGATAACGACACTGAAACGGCGGTCGATGCCGTGCGCGAAGTGGGTAATCCCACCATTCTCGCCACCTTTACCGTGGTTGCAGCACTCTTGCCTATGGGCTTTGTCAGCGGTATGATGGGACCGTATATGATGCCGATTCCAGCACTCGGTTCTGTGGCGATGATTATTTCCTTAATTGCCGCCTTTATCTTCACCCCTTGGTTTGCAATGATTTTCAAACCGTCGATGGAAGTATTGCAAAAAGGTGAAGAATTCGAGCATAAAGTTGATACTTGGCTAGAAAAACTCTTCCGCCGTATCTTAACTCCACTGATTACCAGTGCCAAAAAAGGCAGGATATTTTTAGTTGGTTTAATTATCGCCTTCTTCCTCGCGATTTCGATGTTCTACACCGAAATGGTCGAAGTGAAAATGCTACCGCTGGATAATAAACCTGAATTTAATGTTTTTATCGACATGCCAGAGGGCACAGCCTTACCTGTAACGGCTAACTTAACCTATCAGTTAGCCGAAGCACTGCGCGATATTCCTGAAGTAATGGCCTTACAAACCTATGTCGGCACGTCTCAACCGTTCGACTTTAACGGCATGGTACGGCATTACTATCTGCGTAGCCGTCCTTGGCAGGCAGATATTCACTTGCAACTCAAAGACAAAGCCGACCGCTCTCGCTCTAGTCATGAAATTGCCCTAGAAGCGCGCCGGATCGTGACCAAAATCACCCAGCGCTTGAAAAGCCCGGCGAAATTGACCGTAGTAGAAATGCCACCAGGTCCTCCCGTATTACAATCCGTGGTTGCCGAAGTCTATGGTCCCGATGACAAGAGCCGTGATGAGTTAGTTAATAAACTCACCGATATTTTTGCCCATACCGAAATTCTCGATGATGTCGATAATTATGTGCCCACCGATCATGATATTTGGCATTTTGTCGTCGATACCGAAAAAGCCACCCGTAAAGGTGTATCGGTGAATGCGATTAACCAAACTTTAGCCATGGCGATGGGTGAACACCGTTTAGGCGATATTAAAGGTGGGGGTCGTTTAGAGCCAACTTTCTTGATTATGCAAGTGCCTTTAGAAGTACGCTCACAGTTAACCCAGCTTTATGATATTCCTGTACCGACCATTAACCGTCAAAGCACCTTGCCTTTGGCAGAACTCGGGCATTTTGTCCGCATTCCGCAAGATCGGGCAATCTATCATAAAAACTTACGCCGGGTGGAATACGTAGTCGGTGATTCGGTTGGGGTTCATGTCGAGGAAAACGATGTCCACAGCTATACTTTAAGTTCACCTATTTATGGCATGTTAGAAGTCGAAGAAGAACTCAAAGACTATAAAAATGCTGATGGCTCGGATGCAGTTGGTTATTACACCGGTGCACCAGAAGATGACAATCACCCAGCCTTCGAGTGGACAGGTGAATGGACAGTCACCTACGAGACCTTCCGCGATATGGGAATTGCTTTCGGGGTCGCGATCATCTTGATTTACATCCTCGTGGTGGGTTTATTTGGTAACTTCATTGTCCCTGCCATCATCATGGCACCGATTCCATTAACGCTGCTGGGGATTATTCCCGCGCATTGGATTGCTGATGCTGAATTTACCGCTACCTCCATGATTGGCTGGATTGCATTGGCAGGGATTATCGTTCGGAACTCGATTCTGTTGGTGGATTACTCTATTTTCGAATTAAAACGCGGTACCTCGATTCACGATGCGGTGATTTTGGCTTGTAAAACGCGAACTCGTCCGATTATGATTACCGCCTTTGCGCTGGTCGGTGGCTCCTCTGTGATTTTGACTGACCCGATTTTCCAAGGCATGGCGATATCCTTGCTCTCTGGGGTCTTGGTCTCCACCATTTTGACACTTATTGTCATTCCGCTGGGTTGTATCACCTTCGGCTACTCGCTCTGCCAAGCCGCCGGACTGGATCCAAACTGTGGTATTCCTGAAGATGAACGCTTAAAACGCGAGCAAGCAGCAAAAGATGGCGATAGCTGGTTGACCAAAATCATGAGCGTTTTCTTGATGCTGTTCTACTTAGTACGCGCTGTGGTGATTATGCTGTTTGAATTAATCAAAGGTTTATTGACGAAAAAACCCAATAATCCCCCACCGACCAGCCCTGTGAGCAAACCTGCGCCAACGCCGACACCTGCGCCGAAACAAGCCAAAGCCCCTGCTCCTAAAGCAGAGCCTAAGCCTGAAAAAACGGCTGACAAGCCAGAGGCAGCAGCGCCAAAAGCAGCAGAAAAACCCGCTAAAGCACAGCCGAAAAAAGCCGCGGCGAAACCCGCTAGCAAAGCCAGCGCAGCGGAAAAACCTGCCAAAACCGAAGCGGAGAAAAAACCTGCGGCTAAAGCCGGTAGTGGGCGTAAACGTGGGATTCGCTTAAAAACCGACCTGCCTAAAACCGATGATAAAGACCAAGGAGAATAAGGCATGAGCCATCCGAGTGGAGAACATCACCCATTCAGTCGTCCTCGGCGGATGCGTCGAGATGATTTTTCACGTCGGTTAATGCGCGAGAGCGGGCTAAGTGTCGATGATTTGATTTTGCCAATTTTCATTATTGAAGGCGAAAATCAGCGCGAAGTCATTGACTCCATGCCCGGTGTCGAGCGTTTGAGCTTAGATTTACTCCTAAAAGAAGCGGCAGAACTGGTCAAGTTGGGTATTCCCGCCGTGGCTTTGTTCCCAGTCGTTCCCAGCGAGAAAAAATCCGAATACGCTGAAGAAGCTTTTAACCCTGAAGGTTTAGCACAGCGAGCGGTACGGGCGCTGAAACAAAACTTTCCCGATTTAGGTGTAATTACCGATGTCGCTTTAGACCCTTTTACCACCCACGGACAAGATGGGCTGATTGATGACTCCGGCTATGTGCTCAATGATGAAACCATCGCTGTCTTGGTCAAGCAAGCGCAATCTCATGCTGAGGCGGGTGCAGACATTGTCGCACCCTCGGACATGATGGACGGGCGCATTGGCGCAATTCGTCGCAACCTTGAACAACACGGCTATACTAATACCCGTATTTTGTCTTATTCAGCTAAATACGCCTCTAGCTTTTATGGTCCGTTTCGCGATGCGGTCGGCTCAGCAGCCAACTTAGGCACGGGCAATAAATACACCTATCAAATGGATCCTGCCAACAGTGACGAAGCCCTGCGTGAAGCGGGACTCGACTTACAAGAAGGCGCGGACATGCTGATGGTAAAACCGGGGATGCCTTACTTAGACATCGTTCGCCGCTTGAAAGACGAATACGGTGTGCCGACCTTTGTCTACCAAGTCAGCGGCGAATATGCCATGCTCAAGGCAGCAAGCCAAAATGGTTGGTTGGTAGAGCAAGCGGTTGTGTTAGAATCCCTCTTGAGCATGAAACGCGCAGGCGCGGATGCGATTTTAAGTTATTACAGCAAACAAGTAGCGCTCTGGTTACAAGAAGCATCATGAAAACCCTGATTTTAATGCGTCATGCTAAATCAAGCTGGAATGACCCCGGTGCCAGTGACTTTGACCGGGTTTTAAATAAACGCGGTCGCCACGATGCCCCCATCATGGGCGAGCAACTGGCAAAGCGCGGACTTAAAATAGATAAAATTGTCTGTAGCAGCGCCCAACGTACCCAAGAAACCGCACAAGCGGTGGCTGAGCAACTGGGCTATCGCGTAGCGAATATCCAAGCCGAGGAAAAAATCTATGCCGCCTCGACTCAAACCTTGTTTTATCTGGCCCAAAGTCTTGATAATGCATGGCAAACGGTGCTGCTAGTCGGGCATAACCCCGGTATGCACTGGCTGGGTGAACAATTAAGCCCCAATCGTATTGACGAAATGCCCACCGCAAAAATGCTAGGCTTTCAATGCTCCATAGAACACTGGGCAGACTTGCAAACGGGACAAAATCAACTGATCTTCGAGGATTATCCACGTTTGCATCGGGAATAATCCACTCTACCGCTGACAAGAGAGTTGTCCTTGCCTTTATTATTCACCGAAACTGACATTCGTCAAACCATTCCTTTTCCTGCTTTTCAAAAAGGCAAAGCTTACTGGCTATCAGGACAGGTTGAGACGCTGCAATTTGAACAAATTAACACCAATCAACAGCGGATTCTCGCCAAAGTCAAAAGCACCAAGGCAGGTTTCTATCAAGTTGAGATCCTTGTTGCGCGTAAAAAAGGACAAGTCAGCTTCGAGCCGCAATGCAGTTGCGCGTTGGGCTACCAGTGCAAGCATGTGGTAGCGGTTTTGCTCCACAGCCTTGCCCACGGCGATCAAACCCCGAAAAAAGCCCCAAGCCGTGCCAGCAATAAAAAAAGCAGCCATCAAACAGTCAACCCAGCCCTATCCAACTGGCTCGGACAATTAGAACAAGAACGCCTGCTACTCGATGCCAATGCCTATCCGAGCAAATTGCGTCAGCGTTTGGTGTATATTTTAAATCTGAGTGAAAACGAAGAAGAACATAAGGCATGTTTACAATTACGGCTGATTTCCGTGCGCCGACTCAAACAAGGCGGCTATGGCCAAAGCCAGCGCTTTAACAGCTTACAAGCCGGTTATATTCGCCCCATCGACCACTTGATTCTCGCCTCGCTCGCACCATTTCGGCTCGATGAGACACAGATAGACCGTTATCAACTTGAAGGTGCGGCAATTCCGGCCTTGCTACAAAACCTAAGCCAAACCGGACGTTGCTATTGGGAATCGCATCACCAAACCCTGTTACGCTGGGGAGAAGAGCGCCCGGCGACGATTCAATGGCAAATCGAACCCGATGGCAAACAAAGCCTTAGCTATGAATTAAGCCCCGCTGTTGATTCCATTTTACCCACCACACCGCCTTGCTATATTGACTTAAACAGCCAAAGTTGTGGACATATTAGCACCCCATTTCCCGACGAAATGGCAACGGCTTTGCTACAAGCGCCCGCCATTGCCCCGCACGAAATCGACACCGTGCAACAGTATTTTCAAAAGCATCAAATCGGCTTGCCTAGCCCGCTGAATCTCACGGTGGCGAAAACCATCGAAAGCACGCCGCTGTTTCACTTACGCTTATTTAAACTCGCCCTAGATGTGCCCGAAAGCCAAGCATGGCGCTATGAGGATGATCATATCGAATTGCCTTGCGCGGTTTTATCGTTCCAATACCGCAACACGCCGCTATTGCCCGCAGGCAACAACAGCCCCATTTTGCATCACTACGATTTAACTAGCCAACAACTGATTAAAATTAAACGTGATTTAAAACAAGAAAAACTCGCCGGGCAAACCCTACACAACAAAAACTGGCAAATACTGGCTAAACACCCGCTGACCAAGCATCTCAAACTGCCGAAAAGCTTACAGCATAACTATTTAATCGAAACCTTAAATTGGCCTTTAGACAAAAAAGTCGAACAACGGCTGCTCGACTTTAGCCTTTACGAAATCCCCAAATTGCGTGAAGAAGGCTGGCACATCGACATCGACGACGACTACCCCTACCAAACTGTCGAAGCTGAAGAGCTGGAAGACTGGTATATTCAAATCAACGAACAAGAAAAACAACAAGACTGGTTTGATTTAGAGCTGGGCGTGTATCTAGGTGGCAAAAAACGCAACCTACTGCCGTTGCTGGTCGATTGGCTACACACTGTCGAACAACAAGATATTTTAGGACACTTAGAGAGCCTGCCCGATGAGCACCGCATCAGTCTAACCTTGCCCGACAAACGTATATTGCCGATTCCGGTGCAGCAAATTCGCCATATTCTCACCGCACTGACCGAACTAATGAGCAAAACCCCGCTCAACCCTAGCGGACAATTGCAACTGTTTAACCTGCAAGCCAATCAACTCAACGAATTTGAAAAAAGTATGCAAGCTGGGCGCTTACGCTGGTTTGGTGGCGATAAACTTAGGCTTTTAGGGCAACGGCTACAAAACTTCCAAGGCATCGAATTGGTTGACCCGCCCAAAGGCTTTAAAACCGAATTGCGCGGCTACCAACATTTTGGCATCAGTTGGCTACAATTCCTACGCCACTACAACCTCGGCGGCATTCTCGCTGACGACATGGGGCTGGGTAAAACCATCCAAGCCCTCGCTCATGTGCTACTGGAAAAAGAACAAGGGCGCTTAACCCAACCTTGCCTCGTCATCGCGCCGACCAGCTTGATGTACAACTGGTTTATGGAATGCAAACAATTCGCCCCCGATTTGCGCGTCTTGATATTGCATGGCAACGAACGCCACCAGCATCACGATAACCTGTCCGAATACGACCTTGTTCTGACTACCTACTCGCTGCTATTGCGCGACAAAGATGCCCTACTCGCCCAGCATTACCATTACTTGATTTTGGACGAAGCGCAAAACATCAAAAACCCCAAAGCCAAGGCAACGCTGTTAGTGCAACAACTGCACGCCCGCCACCGTCTCTGCCTCACAGGCACGCCGATGGAAAACCATTTGGGTGAATTATGGTCGTTGTTTAACTTCTTATTACCGGGCTTACTCGGCGATTTAGCCAAATTTCAACAACTGTTCCGCCAGCCGATTGAAAAAAACCAAGATGCCCAACGGCAACAAATTCTCAACCAACGCATTGCTCCCTTTATGCTCCGGCGCACCAAAGAAGCGGTGGTCACTGAGCTACCGAAGAAAACCACCATTATCCGCAGCGTACCTTTAGAAGGCGGACAACGCGATTTATACGAAACTATTCGTTTGAGTATGCACGAGAAAATTCAGCAACTGATTAATCAAAAAGGCATCGCTAAAAATCACATTATCATTCTTGATGCCCTACTCAAACTCAGACAAATTTGCTGCGACCCGCGCTTATTAAAACTTAAAGCCGCCGAGGAAGTCACCGAATCGGCGAAGCTAAATATGCTAATGGAACTGTTGCCAGAAATGCTCGAAGAAGGGCGGCGCATCCTCTTGTTTTCCCAGTTCACCAGCATGTTGAACTTGATAGAAAAAGCCGTCAAAGCCAAAGGCATCCGCTACAGCAAACTCACCGGGCAAACCCGCGACCGCCAAAAAGCCATCGAAAGCTTCCAAAATAAAGAAGTGCCGCTGTTTTTAATCAGCCTCAAAGCCGGTGGCACAGGGCTAAACCTCACCGCCGCCGACACCGTCATCCACTACGACCCGTGGTGGAACCCAGCGGTAGAAAACCAAGCCACCGACCGCGTTTATCGTATCGGACAAGACAAACCCGTATTTGTCTATAAACTGTTTGCCAAACACAGCATCGAAGAGAAAATCCAAGACCTACAAGAGCGTAAACAACAACTCGCCGATGCTTTGTTTACCCAACAAAACAGCCAAAGTTTTGAAGCCACGGATTTGTTGGCCTTGTTTGAGCCGTTGTAGACTGCGCCATTGATGTCGCATGGCGCTGCACTTATGCGACCTACGTGCTACGTGCTACGTGCTCAATAAAACTTAAAGGGAGGGAGAAATGATTAACTTTATTACAAATATCATCATTAATAATTATTTGTCTATATTTTCTGGTGTATTTATTGGGTTAATTTCTTCAGCAATTTTTAAAATTATATCAAATACTAAACATAGTATGAAAATATTTTATTTTATAATATTTTTATTTTTTATATCTACAATAACTGTAATATATAACTATTATGAAAAAGAAAATTATATAAAAATTGATAAAAATGGAAATAAACTATCGATTAATTCAAGAGATTTTTCTTGTGTTGTAGATAATAGATACGATCTAGTCTGGGAAATTAAGAGTAGTTCTAGCACTTCTAATCTTCATAGTCCAGAGGATACTTATAGATGGAATAAACATCCCGGCATTAATGACTATGAAAAATGTTTTCAACGTCAAGGATATAAAAGTCCTTGTAATGTGATAGATTATTTGGATAGAGTTAATAATTCTAAGTATTGTGGTTTTGATGACTGGAGACTCCCCACTTCTGATGAATTATCAGAATATTTATTAAATAGAGAACTAAGCCCAAATAATATTGATTCAACTTTATATCCTTATAATAGGAGAGGAGGGTACTGGTCTTCTGACAACCATAATAATGAAGCCAGATATGTGGATTTTATGACAGGATATGTTAAGGATGGTAGCATTGACAACTATAAATATATTAGACTAGTTAGATATAATAAATAACTAGAATTTTATATTATGCTTTTTTTTAGAAAATCTACTGTAATTAAATATATTATATATTTTTTATTGTTTAATTTTATATTTATTTTACCAAAAAATTCATTTTCAAAAGATTGCACATTAAATGATAGGTTTATTATTGAAAATAATAAACAAGTCAAAGATAAAAAATTTCAAATAATATGGCTTTTAGATTCTTTTAGACAAGCATCATGTTATGATGCTAGAGAAATTGCAAATAAAAATAAAAAGGAAAGACTACCAAAAATAAGAGAATTAGATTCCCTAGTACAGGGGTATAACATTAAAAAGCCGATAAAAAGATTATTTAAACCTTTTTTTAATGAATTAGATAGAATTGAAAAATTAAATAAACCAAATGAAAAACCAGAAATTTATATATGTAGTTCAGAGCATGATGATGGATTGATAGGTATTGCTATGAAGATATCAAAAATAGGAATATCAGGTGAAATAAAGCCATACAAAAGATTTGATCCAAAAAAAACATATATGATCTTAGTTAAAGAACATAAAGGGATAAAAACATGCAATTAAATCTCATTTTTTTCATATTATATAATATAATTTTTTTACCTACTACCATTTACGCAAATGAAATGGAATATACTCCAATGGGTTCAAAAAAGATTGGAAATCTAAATCAAAATGAAAGGCTTCACATTCCTAATTGGGAAAAGGATATTATAAAAATTCCTTTAAATTATACAGAAGGAGAGCACCATCCAGATCCTTTCCTTAATGAAGATTCAATTTTTCTTATAGATAAAAATAATTATAAAAATAACATGGGGCTTTTAACAAAAGGAGCTATTAAACTTTTTGAAACATATAATAATTATAAGATGTATATCTATAAATCTCATAGAACAGCTTATTTCTCTGATGAGGTACATAATGCTATTATAGAAAATGGAGAAAATGCTAAACTGGTCAATAATTCAGGGGTGAAAAATTCAAAAATTTCAATTCCATTTAGATTCCCTAAAAAAGCAATAGAAGTTATGCTAAATCATAAATTTCATTATAGGGGAAGAAGTGTTATTGAATATTCGCGCGATGCTATTGTTGTAAATGAGAAACAAATAATACATCCTCCCCTAAAAACTATAATTTCATTTTTATATAGCCAACCTAATTTTAATGAAAATGAAAACATCTGGGCTCAATTTAAACAAATAAATGAAGATGAAAATATTTTATTAGTAAATGATGTTTTAGATAAAACTAAAAGTAATAATAGCGTTTTTAATTGTGATAAAGGTGAACTATGCTATCAAATAAGTGGGAAAGGATACGATTTTGATTATAATGAAGCTCATTATCCCGGTAGAGAAAATATTAGAACCAATGGTCAGTATGATATGTTTAATGATTCAGGAGAAGGAGCTTTTTCTTCCTTTAATTGGAGTTTTGATTATTACAAAGAGCCTCAAGAAAAATATATCCCATATAATTCTTATAAGGTTCATAGTGATAAATTAAACTATAAAGACATTCTTACTCCATTTTTTGTTAAACCAGAGCTATTACGTTATGAAATCCATAGGGTTTGGATTATAAATGCCGAATTAAAAACAGGAAAAAATCATGTATATAAGAAGCAAACTTTTTATATTGATGAAGATAGTTGGAATATTGTTGCCGCCGAACATTATGATAAAAATAATAATTTACGTTATGTATCTGAAGCTCATGGAATTAACTATTATGAAGTCCCTCTTTACTGGACAACATTACAAGTCCACATGGATCTTAAAAATAAGATCTACCATGCAGAAGGATTGGATAATAAAGAAAAAATGTATTGTTTTAACCAAAATATAGATTTTTCTGTATTTGACAGAGTTAAGCCTGAAATATATCATGACAAGTGCAAATAGGCATTAATATAAATGATATTTAACTGAAAATGAAATATTATCTCTGTCATTTATAAGGTTGTAAGCACCTGCGCCAAAATAATTTGTATAACTTATATCTATATTTAGTTTTTTATTATATTTCATATTTAATCCAAAACTTAATTCTTTTCGTCCAGATAAAAATATAGCAGCAGGTTTTGGGCTATTTCCCTTAACATTATGATTCCATACAATACGTGGATATAGTTTAATATTATTGAAAATATTTTTAATTCTTTTTTGAATAAAAAGACTATACCCCCAAGAAAAATTTCCCGCAAAATTTTTATCTTCTTCTGTTATATTGTTTTCAATAAATTGAAATTTAGATAAATTTTTATTTCCAGTCAAGTAAGTTCCATCTGATTCATATTTTAATTGATTTTTTTTAGCCATGCCATGGATTTTTTCAAACTCTACTCTAAAAAAAGTTAACCATATTTTGCTAATATAACTAAATTTTAAAGACAAAGAGGATGAGTTATGTAAACGATAACCAAGTATTTTTTTTTCAAATTTATTATAGTAATTTCCTACTTGATTTATGCTTGCTATTTCTTTATTAACAGAACCCAATGCCGCATATAATAAGCTCGAATCATCTATTTGAAAAGGAGAGTTTTTTGTGTATCGATATTTAGAGTCTATAATAATATTTTTCCACTTTTTATTAAAATCTATACCAATCAATTGAATGTTTTCAGGAAAGCTTAAAAAATACCCTGCAGTATTACCATAAGTATTTATAAAATCCATAAAATTTCTCTCATGACTTGCAGTAAGCATTCCTTCCTTTGTTCCTGTTTTGGCATTAATAATTGGTAAATTACTATGATAATTTATATAATAAAACTTTATAATTCTGTTTTCATTCAATACGGACCAAATCCAAGCTAACCCATATTGGTTAAGTTTTCTCGGATACTCATCTTTATGTCTTTTAATTCTCATAAAAGGAACAGTATCTCCTATCATACCTTGCCCCATACTAAAAAAACTTCCACCTTCATAAGAAAAATCATTTGTGCTAAAATAATTTTTATTATTACCAGTTTCCGTTTTTTTCCAATCATATTGGTAAAATAAATCAAAAGTATGATTTTTTGAAAATTTAATAAGAGATCTAAACATGTTTACTGAAATAGTATTTATTTTTGAAAAATCTGTTTTAGGTAAAAGAGTTTTTCGTATATTTATAGGGTTAATAATATAATTTCCCCATCCTTCTATACTTTGCTTGCCTATAGATAAAATAACTCGAGAGTTATTAATATAGAAATCATTGGCAACATAAAAGTCTAAAACTCTTGATTTTATATGGTTATTTTTATATCCAAAATTTAAATAAAAATCTTGATTAAATATTAAACTTGAAGAGACATTATCTATAATTTTTATAGGTAAATTTAACTTATTTTCCAATTTTAAAAAGTTCTCTACGTTTCCTCTATTATAATTTAAATTACCGTCGTCATTATTTACAGAATAAGCTGTCCCTGATTTAGGTATACTTGCAACTCCTAACAATCTAGGATCATGTTCACTAACACGCCACCTAAGAGAGTAAGATATAAAACTATCAATATCTAATTCTTCAAATGAAAAACAATTTTCCATAAAAAAAATAATGATTAATAGCATAAAAATTTTTTTATTATTCATAATCTAATACATAGCATGGGAGACCTCAGAATAAGACATAAATTTAGATAATATAGATATAATGTAAATAGAGTAAAATATATTTCATATTAACTCAACCCAACTTATAGACAAGCACTGACTTAAAGAAAGATTGTCCACTCTAAACTGATCATCGACAAGAGTTTTTGGTAGTCGTGTACGGGTAGTGGTATAAAATCAATTATCAAAGCATAATGACTGGTTATAATGATGAATAAAATACCAAATAGCGCCAATATGGTTTTCGATTTTTTTAGAAAAAGACAAAGCCTTTCTAACCAAACGGGAAATGCGTTGCCTCATCGTGCCATTAAAACGTTCAATATGATTGGTAAGTCCTGTCTCTTTGCCAATAGCATGATGACGTTTGCTAGGTAAAACGACTTGATAAGCTTCCCAATAGTCAGTGTATGATACGGCACACTGCCGATAGACAGGGGGCAAAGAATCCCAAAGTTTTTGAGCTGCCTGAGCATCACGTTTCCCAACATATGCACCAACAATCTCTCGAGTCTCACGGTCTAAAGCAAGCCATATCCATTGCTTATTTTTCTTCTTTTGCACAAATGACCACATCTCATAACATTCAATGGTGAGTCTGCGTTTAGACTTTTTTCTGACCTGTACCTCACGTGGTATTTGTGCATATTTTTTATTCGTATATCTTTGCAACCACGATAAAGAAACACCAACAGCTCTAGCAATAGCACTCAAAGCCAATCATTCGAGTAATAATCTATCAATAAAAGCTATCGTATCTGGGGGAATGGCTTGATTACTATTTTGTGGATTTTCTACAAATTGGCGACGACAGTCTTTACAGGCATCATTGTTTGCCTGTATGAATACTTCCATTCTTTACAATAGCTTGCGATTGACAACGGGGGCATTTTAACATGTTTATCCTTAATTAGCTGACTAAACCCGTGTATTCTACACTTATCACTACTGAGACACGACTACCTGGTTTTTAAGGTCGGTGTGATGTAAGTGGGGATGAGTTTTTTGCATATGTTAATGGGGAGAGGTTGAAGTGAAGTTAGTGCGGGACTGAAGTCCCAATTCAGGAATCACGGCTTCAGCCGTGCTTTGCTGGCACGGTGTTTTGAGGTTTGCATGGGTTTTATCGAAGCCTGAAATATTGTGGGTATCTGCATTTGCGATGAGTTGATAATGGTTTCTAAGGTTGATGTAGTGTAAGTGGGGATGAGTTTTTTGCATATGTTAATAGGGAGAGGTTGAAGCAAAGTTAGGTGCGGGACTGAAGTCCCGATTCCGGAATCACGGCTTCAGCCGTGTTTTGCTGGTACGGTGTTTTGGGGTTTGCATGGGTTTTATCGAAGCCTGAAATATTGTGGTTTTGATTATTTTAATATTCATAAAATATTAATTAATCACTATAATTTTTTTCATATTTTATGTTCCTTAACTTCATTTACCCAGTCATTATAAACTTCTTGATAATCATAGTTAGCTCTAAATCGTCTCAATTTTTCCTCTTTCAAATAAAAATTTTGTGATTTAATTTCCTTCCATATTTCTAAATCAACTTTTACTATAGGAATGTGAGTGTCTTTATTATTTTTTAATAATGAAAAAATAAGTTTAAGCACATCATTTTTTCCTCCATGTAATGAATGAAAATTTAAATAGTTATCATATTGAAAGCTTCTTTCTATACTTTTTTCTTTTTTTATGAAATATAAAGATGAAAATATTTCATTTTCCTCATCAGGAGGGCATAATACCCACGGATTATATCCTTCACCTACATATTTATCTAAATCAGAATCTACTGTTTTAAAGGTAGGTTTTTCTCCTTTATCAAGGTATGCTTCTTCTATAAAAAAGAAATTTATAAGTTTTTCAATAAACTCCTTTGGTAATTCTTTTTCTCCTAATTCACATTGTTCAATATCATGAGGGGATAGTGTTTTATAAATATTTGATATTTCTCTAAGGCTAAGTTCTAAATATTTTTCTCTCAGTTCTTTATGCTTTTTTCCTATATCATAAATATATAATTCTTTTTTTCTATAAACAGATAACAATTCGTTATTGCTTTTATTGATTGCCCACTTATTTAAATAATATAGTGATTTTATTTTTTTAAATAAACCCCATTTATGTAGTTGAATAAGTGCTACAAATGTTCCAATTATAGTCGCAATATCAGTTTTATTCATAACAATACATTATAATTTAATGATTTTAAGAAATTTACTATTTAAAAACCACAATATTAAATATTAATAATTTAATATTGTGACCTCAATGGTGCGTTACGCTACGCTAACGCACCCTACAAAAATTATAACAACAATCTTCTGACATCCGTCAACAGAAAGCTCAAATAAGTCGTAAACCGCACCGCCAGCGCGCCATCTATCGCCCGGTGGTCATACGACAGCGACAAAGGCAACATCAAACGTGGCACAAACTCCCCATCTTCATAGACAGGTTTCATTTGACTGCGCGAGACCCCCAATATCGCCAATTCAGGCGCATTGATAATCGGGGTAAAAGCTGTGCCGCCGATACCGCCAAGGCTGGAGATGGTAAAACAGCCGCCTTGAATGTCTTTCGGGGTCAGCTTGCCTTCACGGGCTTTGGTGCTTAAACGCCCCAGCTCCTCTGCGATTTCAAACAACCCCAGTTTGTCGGCATCGCGTATCACGGGTACGAGTAGCCCATCTGGGGTGTCCACCGCAAAGCCAATGTGAAAGTATTTTTTCATCACCAAAGCATTTGCCGCTGGATTGAGCGAGGCATTGATTTCTGGGAAGGCTTTGAGCGCCCCAATCACGGCTTTAATCAGTATCGGCATCAAGGTCAGTTTCACCCCTTGCGCCTCAGCCTGTGCTTTTAAGCCCTTACGAAAGGCTTCTAGCTCGGTAATATCGGCTTCATCGAATTGAGTCACATGCGGGACTGTTACCCAATTACGGTGCAAGGTGGTGCTGGAGATTTTTTTGATGCGGCTCAGGGGCTGCTCGTCAATCTCTCCAAATTCGCTAAAGTCGATAGTTGGTGCATCGGCGATATTCAGACCGATACCACTGCCCTCGGCTTTGGGTTTGTTCAGTTGTTGTTTAACAAAGGCTTGCACATCTTCGAGCAATATCCGCCCTTTGCGTCCTGAGCCTTTGACTTTGTTTAAGTCCACACCCAAATCGCGGGCAAAGTGGCGCACCGCAGGCCCGGCATGGGCGCGTTGGCTCAGGGAGTCGTCGATATGAATCGGCTCAGGCGGTGGCTGTTTCACCACAGGCGCTGCCTCTGGGGCAGGTTCTGGCGCTTGGGTTTTGGGCGGTGGTAGCTCTTCTAGCTCTTCCACTTCAGCGGTATCGTCAGCAGCGGCGGCTTCATCAACGCCGCTAAAGCGCATAATCACATCGCCTTCTTTAACGCTGTCGCCTACTTGGGCGAGGATTTCATGCACCACCCCCGCTTCAGGTGCAGGGATTTCCATCGCGGCTTTGTCGCTTTCTAGGGTGATGAGCGAGGTATCAGGGGCTACTTTGTCGCCGACATTGACCAATATTTCAATGACTTCAACTGCGTCAAAATCACCAATATCCGGTACAGGAATGTTTTTAATTAACATATGTTTCTCCTTATACCGTTAAGGGGTTGGGCTTATCAGCGCTGATGTTGTAGCGTTGCATGGCTTCGGTGACTTTGCTTGCGTCTATATCGCCATTTTGTGCCAAGGCATGAAGGCTGGCGATGGTGATATGGTAGCGGTCTACTTCAAAGAAATGCCGCAGTTTTTTCCGTGTGTCACTGCGTCCATAGCCGTCTGTACCGAGTACGGTGTAAGGCTGAGGAATGTAGGCACGCAGTTGGTCGGCATAGCTGCGGATGTAATCGGTCGCGGCAACAACCACGCCTTTTTGTCCGTCTAAGCATTCGGTGACATAAGGCACTTTCGGCGCTGCTTCAGGATGCAGGCGGTTATGGCGTTCGCAATCACTGGCTTCGCGCTGGAGGTTGTTCATGCTCGGCGCACTCCAGAGATTGGCTTTGATGCCGTAATCTTTTTCTAACAGTTCGGCGGCGGCAATCACTTCGCGGAAAATTGTGCCGCTGCCCATCAGTTGGATTTGTGCGTCTTGGGTATCTTGGTATTGATACAAGCCTTTGATAATGCCTTCTTCCACGCCTTGATTTTCTGGCATGGCGGGATGGCTGTAGTTTTCGTTCATGATGGTGATGTAGTAGAAGACGTTTTCTTGGTCTTGATACATACATTTGAGTCCATCTTGAATCACCACGGCTAGCTCATAAGCAAAGCAAGGGTCATAGCTGCGGCAGTTAGGAATCATATTGGCGCTGATGTGGCTATAACCATCTTGGTGTTGTAAGCCCTCGCCCGCTAAAGTGGTTCGCCCTGCTGTGCCGCCGAGCAAGAAGCCACGGGCTTGCATATCGCCCGCTGCCCATGCCAAATCGCCGATGCGTTGGAAGCCGAACATGGAGTAGTAAACATAGAAAGGAATCATGGCGCAACTGTGGTTACTGTAAGCAGTCGCTGCCGCTATCCACGAGCAGAATGCCCCGGCTTCGTTGATGCCTTCTTCTAAAATCTGACCACTTTTATCTTCGCGGTAGTACATGATTTGGTCGGCATCTTGTGGCTCGTAGAGTTGTCCGACCGAGGAGTAAATACCGAGCTGGCGGAACATGCCTTCCATACCAAAGGTACGGGCTTCGTCGGGAACGATAGGAACGATGTTTTTACCGATTTGTTTATCGCGGAGTAAGGTGCTTAGGCAGCGCACAAATGCCATGGTGGTAGACATTTCTTTGTCGCCAGAGCTTTGCAGCAATTTATCAAAGGCGCTGAGTTCAGGGACTTTAATCGGGGCAACATTTTCTTTCCGAGTCGGCATATAGCCACCCAAAGCCTTACGACGCTCGTGGAGATATTTAATCTCGGGGCTGTCTTCGGCTGGGCGATAAAACGGTGCTTCGGAGATTTCCTCATCTGAAATAGGAATACGGAAACGGTCGCGGAAGTCTTTTAATGCCTCGACGTTCATTTTTTTCTGTTGGTGGGTGGCGTTTTGTCCTTCGCCAGCGCTGCCCATGCCGTAGCCTTTGACGGTTTTGGCTAAAATCACAGTGGGTTGTCCCGTGTGTTTGGCGGCAGAGGCATAAGCGGCATAGACTTTGTGTGGGTCGTGTCCGCCACGGTTTAAGCGCCAAATATCATGGTCGGAGAGGTGGGCGACCATTTGCTTCAGTTCGGGGTATTTGCCAAAGAAATGCTCGCGGGTGTATGCGCCGCCTTTGGCTTTGTAGTTTTGGTACTCGCCATCGACACATTCTGCCATGCGTTTTTGTAACAAGCCTTTGGTATCACGGGCAAGCAAAGGATCCCAATAAGAACCCCAAACCACTTTAATCACATTCCAGCCTGCGCCTCGGAAGCTGCCTTCAAGTTCTTGGACAATTTTGCCATTGCCACGCACGGGTCCATCGAGGCGTTGTAAGTTACAGTTGACCACGAAAATCAGGTTATCGAGTTTTTCGCGTCCGGCAAGGCTGATAGCGCCGAGTGATTCTGGCTCGTCCATTTCACCGTCACCTGCAAACACCCAGACTTTACGCTGCGAGGTTTCTGCCAATTGGCGGTGGTAGAGGTATTTCATAAACCGCGCTTGGTAAATTGCCATAATCGGCCCTAGCCCCATCGAGACGGTGGGGAATTGCCAAAAGTCCGGCATTAACCACGGATGAGGGTAAGAGGACAAACCATCGTTTTCGACTTCTTGGCGGAAGTTATTCATTTGCTCTTCGGTGATACGGCCTTCGAGAAAAGCACGGGCGTAAATACCGGGGGCGGAATGACCTTGGAAGAAGACCAAGTCGCCGCCGTGGTCGTGGCTGGGAGCGTGGAAAAAGTGGTTAAAGCCGATGTCATAAAGGGTCGCCGAAGAGGCAAACGAGGCGATATGCCCGCCTAATTCGCTGCTTTTACGGTTGGCTTGTACCACCATGGCCAAGGCATTCCAACGAATCCAAGAGCGAATACGCCATTCTTTGTCCAAATCTCCAGGCGAGGGTTCTTGTTGCTGAACAGGAATGGTGTTGAGGTAAGCGGTGTTTTGGCTGTGAGGAAAATGTACCCCAGAGCGCCGTGTTTGGTCGATAAGGCGTTCTAGCAGGTAATGTGCGCGCTCGCCGCCTTCGTGGGAAATAACTGATGCTAAGGCATCCAGCCATTCTTGGGTTTCAATCGGATCGACATCCGTTGTTTGATTTTCTATATCCATACGTTATCCATTTATCGCGCCCTACCATTAGGGCGTAAAACTTGCCTACGGATGTTACGCCAAGGCTTCTTTCTGTGCCTTTAAAGCACAGAAAGAAGCCATTACTTCACAGCTAAATACCATAGAGCAGATGAAAAGCCCCTTATTGTGGCAAAACAGGCTTAATGCGTAACATCCGTTTAGCGTTGCTATTGTAACGTAAGCGCGTTCAATTCACTATGATAGCTGGAGTTTTGCTCTCTGGTTTTTGCACAATGAGATAAAAATATATGCTGATTTAATGCTAGAATATGAGTTCTGTTTTTTGCAAATATCTGATGTTACGCACTAACACAGTTTTTGCCACCATAGGCGGATTTTCCACCTGCATAGTGGTATTCAGCCGTGCAGTAATGGCGGTTTTTTTGCCTTTTGGGGCAAAAAGAAAGCTTTTGCGTAATATCAGTAAATATCATTGAGTTGAGGATCGATTTTGAATACAGCTGATTATGCGCGTTTATTACCTGCATTAGTGACAATTGCTGAGCAAGCAGCCGATGCCATTTTGGCTGTTTATCACAGTGATGATTTTGCTGTGGAAACCAAAGGTGATGATTCTCCTCTCACGCGGGCAGATAAGGCTTCGCACGAAATTATTTGTCAGGCATTAGCTGAACTCACAGCAGATATTCCTATTTTGTCTGAAGAAGCGGCAGATATTCCTTATAGTGAGCGGCAACAATGGCAAACGTATTGGTTGATAGATCCGCTCGATGGCACCAAAGAGTTTATTAAACGCAATGATGAGTTTACCGTTAATATTGCGCTCATCCATCAGGGCTTTCCGGTGATTGGTGTGGTATTAGTACCTGTTACGGGTGTGGTGTATTATGCCGCCTCAGGTACAGGGGCATATAAACGCGCAACAGCCAATGCTGAGGCGGAGAAAATCCAAGTGCGTCCGTGGCAATCGGGGCAGTTAAGCATTGCCGGCAGTCGCTCTCATGGTTCTGGGGCTTTAGAAGACTTTATGTCTTGCCTTGGCGATATTAAACGCATGAGTATCGGCAGCTCTTTGAAAATGTGTCTGGTGGCTGAGGGTAAAGCTGATTTATACCCGCGTTTGGGACTGACATCGGAATGGGATACGGCAGCGGCGCAATGTGTGGTCGAGGAAGCAGGTGGGCAGTTGACCAATTTAGCCCGTGAACGTTTACCTTATAATGGCAAAGATAGTTTACTTAATCCTTATTTTTTGACTTTTAGTCAAACGCACCCAGATTGGTTAAGCTGTCTTGAGGCGTATTTAGCCTCACAAGTTTGATAACTTGCTGTCATGCCTAGGCTATTATTGTGTAACAATGCCCTGTTAAACACAGAATTTTATAAAATTACAGGTGATTTGCACACAGACAAATGCTAACATACCGCCCAAGCAGTTTTAGGGCAATATAGCGTGCTTGAATCATGAACGATAAACAAGGCAATGATTGGTTTTATCCTTGTGCTAACGGGCGCTATTGATTGCAACAGCATAGATCCACTTTGGTTTGGAATCTTAATATTTATGAACAACCATAACTGCGGTATTACATTATGGGCTTTAGATATGCAGTCCCATGCGTAATGATTTAGTGATTGACTGTAACTCAGATACTAAACATTAAAATCTGTGTTGCATAATTTTTACATTTTTTATGAAAAAACTTAAACATTTTTACAAGCTGTTCTTGCTATTTTGCATTTCATTGCATGGCGGGCTAATCAGTGCAACGCCTGCGGCGACGCTTGAAGAGCTTGAGGCAGTGTTTCTCTATAATTTCAGCTCATTTATGACCTGGCCTGAGGAACGTCTTGGCGATGATAGTCCTTTTAATATCTGTGTTCTCGGCGGACATGAGGCTCTGCTTGTTGCCTTACACACCACCGTAGATTCCGAGGTGAACACCGAAGATGGACATCCGTTAGAAATTGTCGAATTTGAGAGTGCATTGGCGAAAAAACTACTCGATAAAGATCAGCAAGTGCTAGAACAAGCCAGTTCATGTCACATTTTATTTATACACGATGACATACAAGACTTAGTCGATATGAAAGATCTATTAAATGTATTAAGCAACCATGCTGTTTTAACCGTGTCTGATATGGAGGATTTCACCGAATATTGTGGCATGGTGCAATTTGAAGTATCTATTGGTGATCGAATTAATTTACATATGCAATATCCTCGTCTTGAACAAGCTAAAGTGGGGGTCGCAAGTGCCCTACTTGAGTTGGTTGATTTAAGTAAAGATAGTCACTGCGGAGCACCTTGATGAGTATCCGCCAACGCTTTGCTGATACACGCATCAAAAACAAACTGATCATCATGATGATGGTGATCAATATGTTCTCTCTCTTGCTTGCCTCCGCCTTTTTTGCCTTCAATCAGGCGCATAATCTTCGTGATGAAAAACTCACCGCCCTCAAAATTCACGCAAAAAGTATTGCTTTTCACACCCAGGTTGCGATTCGTTTCAAAGACACAGAACAAATTTCTAAACAATTAAGCAGTTTAGAGATTGAGCCGAATGTCATTTCTGCTGCGGTTTATGATGCCAAGGGCAAAGAACTCAGTCGTTATGTCAGAGTCGATAGCCAAGCTGAAACGAGTTTTTTTAATCCTGAAAAAGCGCAAGCGTTAATGGCAGATAACCATGATTTGACCGCACCTTACGTTTATGAATTTCATAATTTAACCGATAAGAAAAATAAAATTCACGGGATTTTATATATACAAGCGCGTACCACGCCTTTGATTATCCTGTTAAAGAACTTTCTTATCTTCAGTTTACTGGTTTTTGTTATCAGTAGTTTTATTGGTTTTTTGATTGCCAAACGCCTGCAACGGGTGATTTCTCATCCCTTAAGTCAATTAATTCATGTTGCTAACCAAGTCCGCGCCCATAATGATTATTCACTGCGGGCTAAACGCTTTAATAATGATGAATTAGGCGAGTTAGTCACCACCTTTAATCAAATGTTGACCCGCGTAGAACAACGGGATCAACAGCTCAAAGATCATCGTGATCAACTCGAATCTTTAGTCAGCGCTCGTACCAAAGACCTCTCCAATACCAATGAGCGTCTGCAATATACCATCACCGATCTTAAAGCCGCTAAAGATGCGGCTGTGGTTGCTGCGCGCGCTAAAAGTGCTTTCCTCGCCAATATGAGTCATGAAATTCGCACACCGATGAACGGGGTTATCGGTATGATCGACATGTTGTTTGACACCAAATTGAGTGATGAACAATTAGATATGCTCCGTACAGCACGTACCAGTGGCGATTCTCTAATCCGTTTAATTAACGACATTTTAGATTTTTCTAAAATTGATGCGGATAAATTAGAGTTGGCACATGATGTCTTTAGCATTCGTGACTGTGTTGAATCTGCGTTAGATATTATTACGCCAAAAGTGGTGGAGAAAAATTTAGAATTGGTGGTTAATTTTGAACCGCAAGATATACCAGAAGTCATTGGCGATATTATTCGTCTGCGGCAAATTTTAATTAATTTACTCAATAATGCGGTGAAATTTACTGATGTTGGGCAAGTTAGCTTATCAATAAAAATGCAAAGTTTAGCAAAACAACAGTTACAGCTAGAATTTTGTGTTCAAGACAGTGGCATTGGTATCAGTGCCGAAGATGCCGAACGTTTATTTAAGTCCTTTAGCCAAATTGATTCATCCAGCACCCGACGTTATGGTGGCACAGGCTTAGGTTTGGTCATTAGTAAGCAATTGTGTCAGTTAATGGGCGGTGGCATTTGGCTAGAAAAAAATACCGGTAACGAGACCGGAGCTATTTTCAAATTCACCATTGTTGTACCTAAGGCAGAACCCAATAGTACCAATTTTGCTTGGCGCAGCCCCGATGTGTGGCAACAAAAACAAATTGTCATTTTATGTCCTCACGCAGGCACGCATCATTCCCTCAAAGCACAATTAAACTTTTTAGGCTGCCAAGTCACGAGTTTCAATACCACAGAAGAAACCTTGGATTATATCCAATCTCCACAAACCCCCGTGGATTTATTAATCTGTGATCAAATGTTGGATAGTCATATCGAGGGGATTGAGTTTGCAAAAACAGTGAAACATTTACATCAAACCCCCGTGGCATTACTCAGTCAGCTAGGTTATCGCTTACGGGAAGCGGATGAAAATATCTTGATAGCCCACTTAGTTAAGCCATTGAAATTACATGCCTTATTTAAAGGTTTAGATAAAATTTTCTCAACCAATTCGGTGAATGTGCTTTCAAAAGAAAAACGTATACAATCCAATGTGAGTTTGCCCAAGGAATTGAATTTATTATTAGTTGAAGATAATAAAACCAATCAAAAAGTGGCTGCATTGTTGTTAAGCAAACTGGGTTTTAGCGTTGATATTGCCAATCATGGGGCTGAGGCACTGAGCTTGTTAGAACAAAATAGCTACCATGCCATTTTCATGGACGTGCAAATGCCGGTGATGGATGGGATGCAAGCAACCAAGGAAATTCATAAACGTTATCCTGATGCTAAAGAACGCCCCTATATCATCGCCATGACGGCTCATGCGATGCAAGGTTATCGCGAAAAATGTCTCGAAGCGGGCATGGATGATTACATTTCTAAACCGGTAAAAAAACAAGCACTACAAGAAGGGCTTGAACGTTGTGTAACGCATAATCCCGAATTACTGGCGATGATAGAACCTCCGGCAGCAGAAGAAGCTAACGATGCTGAAGATCTCAGTGTTACGACGACGAATGATGATAAGCACGTCCAAGCTAATAGCAATAGTATTGACCCAGCATTAAAAGACGACATTGTGGCGGCAATGAATGAAATCACCGCTGGTGATATGGATATTATGACCGAATTAGTGCAAGCCTATCTTGATGGTGGTCAACAACTGACCGGAGAAATGCAAACGGCTTGGGACGCTAACAACCCAGAACAAATGCAACGGGCAGCACATAGTTTAAAATCAAGTAGTGGCAGCTTAGGGGCGCAGCGCTTGAGCGAATTGTGCAAAGATTTAGAATTCAAAGGACGTGCCGGCGATTTAAGTGCAGCACAAGCGCCTTTAGACGAAGCATTAGCCTTATACCAACAAGTTATCCGTGTATTGAAGCAAATGGTCAATTTGGAAGAAGAGGATGACAGTACAGCAGATAATGCACAACCTGACGACGAACCGAACCATGCTTCAAATAATGATTCACAATTAGTATCTATTTTTGAAAATGCTATGCAAGTATTGGTCGGTGATAACGACCCTGAAATCATGTCTGAATTGATTGAAACTTACTTGGAAAGTAGCGAGCAGCTCATGCAAGATTTGCGTTCCGCTTGTGATGCTCAGAATCATAATAATGTCAATCTAGCTGCCCATACGCTCAAATCCAGTAGCGCAAACCTAGGTGCAAGTGAGCTGGCAAACCATTGTCAACATTTGGAACAGGTGAGTAAAACGGGAGAATTGGGCGATAAAAAACAATGTTTAGAGCCTATCGAACAGGCTTATGATCAAACACACCATGCCTTTAAGCAACTTTTAAATAAATTACAACAAAATAATGCCGACAGCTTCAGCTATGCCCCTGCATCTGATGATGAGGAAACAGCAGAGGTCGAAACCCAGCCTGTTGTTTCATTAGAACAAGAACAAACGGTTGATGAATTACGGATTCAAGAGCAAAAGAAAATTTTAATTGTTGATGATCAACCTTATGAAACCTTGATCATAGGCAACTATCTAGTCGAAGAAAATTATCAAGTCATTACCGCTAACAGTGGTTTGGATGCCTTAGATAAAATCATGATCAACCAACCCGACATGGTACTTTTAGACGTAATGATGCCGGGGATGGATGGTTTTGAAGTTTGTCGACGGATTAAAAATGACCCTCAAAGCGTGTTGATGCCAGTGGTATTGATTACCGCGCTTGAAGGGCAGTCCGATAGAATCGAGGGCATTAAAGCCGGCGCAGATGAATTTTTATCCAAACCGATTAACCGCGAAGAATTACTCGCCCGCGTGCGCTCGTTACTGCGTTATCAACAAGCACGCAAAGCCCTAGAGTCAGCGCATCATGAACAATTAACCAATATGTTCAAGCGTTACATTTCCCCTGCGCTGGTCGATAAAATTTTAGTTAATCCAGAAAAAGCCGAATTGGCGTTGACCAATAAGCGCAATCGTCAAGATGCTGTGGTTTTATTTGCGGATTTACGTGGATTTACCGCTTTATCTGAAAGCTTGCAACCTTTGGAAGTTGTGTCTTTACTCAATGATTTCTTCTCCATGCTCACGCGGGTAGCATATCGCCATGAAGGCACGATTTTTAATATGGCAGGCGATTGCCTCCTAATTGGCTTTGGTGTGCCGTTTTCGGTCAACTACCCAACCCGTAAAGCTATCCAAGCAGCGTTGGAAATGCAACAAGAGTTTGCCGAAATTCAAGTGAATTGGCGACAAAAATACCATGGCGAGGTCGGACTCGGCATTGGTGTCAACAAAGGTGATATGATTGTCGGCAATGTCGGTTCGCCCAATTATATGAACTATACGGTGATTGGTGACACGGTAAACGTGGCTTCACGTCTAACCAATATCGCCAGTAAAGATAAAATTATTATTTCTAAGAGTGTTTATTTAGCACTCCAAGATTGGGATAAAAAACCGCCCATCATCGCTGGTGAAAGCGTCAATCTTAAAGGTAAAGCTCAAGCGCAACAAATTTATCAAATTGAGGTCAAACTAGATTAAATCCGTAGCTTAAATTTAGGATTTTATCTATAGAAATAGCCTTATCGCTAAAAAAACAGTAAAATGACACCCGTTTGCTAGATCTAGTGTGAACAGTATGGACGCACTATTGAGAAAACGGTTGGAATTTAGCACAATGTTTCAGGCGCTTAGTTTATAAACAAGGTTATGTAAGGCGACAATGGTCACCGACCGAGATGTACTGATGCTTGAATGACTACCGTTGAGATACTGCGATAGCACACCCGATTCTAAAGACAATAAAGATGAACTTCTAGGAGTCAATAATGGCAAAAATATTGCTGGTTGAAGACAATGAAATGAACCGAGACATGCTTTCTCGCCGCCTCAAACGTAAAGGTTATGACATCATCATGGCCGTTGATGGTGGGCAAGGTGTCGAAATGGCGCATTCAGAACAACCGGATTTAATTTTAATGGATATGAGTCTACCGGTTAAAGACGGCTGGACGGCAACCAAAGAATTAAAAGCGGATGATGCCACCCGCAGCATTCCGGTGATTGCTTTAACGGCACACGCAATGGCAGGCGACCGCGAGCAAGCATTGGAGGCTGGCTGTGATGACTACGATACCAAGCCTATCGAATTACCGCGTTTATTGGGCAAAATCGAAACCTTGCTATAAGTCTAGCATCCGGTGTATCGCCTAGGTGACTGATGTCCGATACCCATAGATTTTCCAAGATGCAAGAACAAACCCCTGTTTTTTCCGCGAATAAACAAGTTACAGCACAAGACTTTGAGACTCAGTTACGCATCTCTGTTCGCACCATCTTGATTCATGCCCATACCCTGCTGGAATTATTATCCCCGCCCCAGCAGGGGGCAGACGCGACCCGCACCGCCATGATTGCTGATGTTGGCAAAATCCAATCTGCCATCGAGCAAATGCGTTTACTCTTAGATGAGTTGTTCTCGCCACCTGCTGAAGGACAAACCATCGACTTTAGCTATTTTTCCGCCACCGTGCGCCATGATTTACGCACCCCGATTAATGCGGTGGTTGGCTATTCGGAAATGCTCCTCGAAGACTGCGAAGATTTGGTCGCAAACCAAACTATCAAAGGCAATATCGAAAATATTCTCAATGCAGGTCACCATCTCTTAGGCTTGGTTGATGCTTTATTGCAGTTTACGCAGGTAGACAAACCCGTACCTAAACTCGAAGAATTAGAGCAACCAAGCTTACTCGATAGCAATATATTAAGCCTACATCACCCCAAACTAGAAAAATATAAAGCCCGCGTTGCTCAAGATGAAACCGGACATATTTTAATTGTCGATGATAAAAGCAGTAACCGTGATTTGCTCTCACGGCAACTGGGGCGTTATGGTTATCAAGTCAGCCAAGCTGACAGCGGTAAACAGGCTTTGAAATTACTGGCGGAATTGGATGATATTGAGCTGGTATTATTGGATTTAATTATGCCGGATATGAACGGCTATGATGTCCTTGAGCGCTTAAAAGCAGATGAAAAGCTGGCGCGTTTGCCAGTATTAATTATTTCTGCCCTAGATGAAATTGATAGTGTGGTGCGTTGTATCGAAATGGGCGCACAAGATTATTTACAAAAACCCTTTAATCCGGTGATTTTGCGCGCCAAAATCAATGCATATTTGGAACAAAAACACCTGCGCGATCGTGAGCAAGCGTTTATCGAGCAACTCAAACAAGAGCAAGAAAAATCCGAACAATTGCTGCTCAATATTTTACCGCAAGCGATTGCTGAAAGGCTTAAGCAAGGCGAAAACACCATTGCTGATAGCTTCAATGAGGCAACGGTTTTGTTTGCCGATATTGTCGGTTTTACCTCCTTATCGAGTCAAATTTCTCCAGTGGACTTGGTCAAACAGCTTAATGAAATTTTTCACGCTTTTGATATTCTCGCCGAACTCTATGGGCTGGAGAAAATCAAAACCATTGGCGATGCCTATATGCTCGTTGGTGGTGTGCCGACCGAATTGCCTAACCATGCACTCGTAGTCGCCGAGATGTCCATCGACATGCTCGATGCTATCTCTCGCCTTAACAGCCAAAACCACACCGACTATCAAATTCGGGTTGGTATCCACACAGGGCCTGTGGTGGCGGGCATTATTGGTAAATATAAATTTAATTATGATTTATGGGGCGATACGGTCAATATCGCTAGCCGCATGGAATCTCAAGGCAGAGCTGATATGATCCAAGTCAGCCAATCGACCTATCAAGCCATCGAAAAACGTTTTCAGTGTGAGTCGCGTGGACTTATCGACATTAAAGGTAAGGGAAAAATGCACACCTACTGGCTGAAACACGCTAAACTCTTCGCCTAATCACGAACACCCTCAAACGACAAACTCATGAAACAAGACAGCGCGATGCGTATCCGCGAGATCCCCTATAACTATACTTCTTTTTCTGACCGTGAAATCATTTTACGTTTTCTAGGTAAAGCAGGCTGGGGCATCATCGAATCTTTGCGAACAGAACGGCGCACCGGGCGTTCGGCGCGGATGTTGTTTGAAGTGTTGGGGGATATGTGGGTTATCCAGCGCAATCCTTTTATTCAAGATGACTTATTGCAAAACAAAGCGCGTCGTGATGCCTTGATAGGGGCGATTTATCACCGCTTACAGCAAATCCGCAACCGTGCTGACAATAACCAACGGGCTTTAGACCTACTCGCTTTGGCAGAAACAGCGGTCGAGCGCTTTGAGCAAGATTTAATTCAACAAGGGCAATGGCGCAAACAACTGAAAAAAGCCTTAAAACCCCATACGGCTAGCGATAATATCAATTTTGATGGGCTTAGCCGCGTTTCTCACGCCACCGATGCCACTGACTGGCGGGTGGAAATGCCATTAGCGGTCTTAACCCCAGATACCGAAGCAGAGCTAGGTTATTTAGTCAATGCCTGCATTGAACTGGGTTTCCCGATTATTCCCCGGGGTGGCGGCACAGGTTACACGGGTAGCGCCGTGCCCTTGCACGCCAATAGCATCGTTCTCAATACCGAAAAACTCAATCATGTTACCCCTGTTAAAAAGCAAAGCTTGGTGGGCGTAGATACGGCTGTGCCTTGTATTCGTGCTGAAGCGGGTGCGGTGACAGTCGAACTCTCGAAAATGGCGGCTAAATCGGGCTATATTTTCGCCGTAGACCCCACCTCACAAGATGCCTCCACCATCGGTGGTAATATTGCTATGAACGCTGGCGGTAAAAAAGCCGTGTTATGGGGCACAACCTTAGATAACCTCGCTTCGTGGCGTATGTTAGTGCCCAGTACCCCAGAACACCATTATCAAGAACAGCAATTACACTGGCTGGAAGTAGAACGACTCAATCATAATTTGGGCAAAATTCATTGCCAAGCCGAGGTGAGTTTTCGTCTCAGTCGCTATGCCTTAGATGGCAAAACTGCCTTAAATCCGCCTGAAATCTTGAGCATGGCAGGTGCAAGCTTGCGCAAGCAAGGGCTAGGCAAAGATGTCACCGACAAACTCTTGCAAGCCCTACCCGGGGTACAAAAAGAAGGTTGTGATGGGCTAATTAGCTCAGCGAGCTTTATTGTTCATCAGCAAGCCAAACATGCTTGTACGGTGTGTTTGGAGTTTTTTGGACAAGTGCGTGAAGCAGTGCCTGCGATTGTCGAAATTATAGATCACCTTGAACAACAATCAGGCGTAATGCTTGCAGGGCTGGAACACCTTGATGAGCGCTATATCAAAGCCGTGCGTTATAGCACCAAATCCAACCGCTCAGAATTACCCAAAATGCTGCTGGTCGCTGACATCAGTGGCGATAATCCTGACAGCGTTGAGCAAGCTGCCATAGCCGTCACCGAATATTGCGAAAAACGCCAAGGCGAGGGCTTTATCGCCACCAGTCCCGAAGCACGGACACGTTTTTGGGCTGAGCGCAAACGCACGGCGGCGATTGCCGCACACACCAATGCCTTTAAAGTCAATGAAGACGTGGTGATTCCTTTGCCGAAGCTGGCGGATTATAGCGACGGCATCGAGCATATGAATATCGAGCAATCGATTCTGAATAAAATTGATACGGTTAAAGCGGTGTTGGCTTATTTAGACAGTGACCCGCAAACCTTGCATGTCGCCACCGATCCCGAAGCTGAGAAAGTTATTAACGCCAAGCAGCAACGGGCAATTGCTTTAATCACCCAAGTACAGCAACGCTGGCAATATTTGCTCGAACACATGGACGAGGAATTATTACATCACCCGCAATTGTTGGATGAACACCCCGAATTGCAAGAACAACGCGAAGCCAGCTTGTTTTATTTGCTACAAACCCATGCTTTGCGGGTCTCTTATCGTCAATATATCGAAAAACCCTTAAAAGAAATATTCCCTGGCGATCAATTTGTCGAACTACGACAAAGTTTTGATGAAATTCACGCCGACAAACGCGCCAGCCGCTTGTTTGTCGCCCTGCATATGCACGCGGGCGATGGTAACGTGCATACCAATATCCCCGTCAATTCCCACGATTATCACATGTTGCACACCGCTGAAATATTGGTCGAGCGAATTATGAAATTGGCGATTGATTTGGGCGGGGTGATTTCTGGCGAGCATGGCATTGGGATCACCAAATGGCAGTTTTTAGATCAAGACAAACGCGATGCCTTCGCTGCCTATAAAGAAAGCTGCGATCCCAAAGGCTATTTTAATCGCGGCAAATTATTGCAAGGCAGCGAGCTAGAACAGGCCTACACACCTTCATTGCGGCTATTATCACAAGAGGCTTTAATTTTAGAAGCCACGGCGCTAGGGGACTTAAATACCGAGATTAAAGATTGCTTGCGCTGTGGCAAATGTAAACCGCATTGCACCACCCATGTGCCCAAAGCCAATTTGCTCTATTCACCTCGAAATAAAATCCTTGCCACTGGCTTGTTAATCGAGGCGGTTTTGTATGAAGAACAAACCCGCCGAGGCATTGCGCTGGAGCATTATGCCGCTTTGCATGATGTTGCCGACCATTGCACCGTTTGCCATCGCTGCCTTAATCCGTGTCCGGTGAATATTGATTTTGGTGATGTCACAGTGAAAATGCGTGAAATTCTCAAAGCCCACGGTAAGAAAAAAACCAATTTAGGGCAATGGTTGTCGATGCAGTTTCTCAATAGCACTCATCCACGGGTGATTGGGACGATGCGCCTCTTAATGATTCGCATGGGTTATTATGCGCAGCGCACGGGCAGTTGGCTATATCACAAACTGACCCCGAAAACTGCCAGCATTCCGAAAAAAACCACGGCGAAGCCGCAGATGATCGAGCAAGTAGTACATTTTATTGATAAACCCTTGCCCACGGGGCTTGCCCACAAACCGCTACGGCAATTATTACAACTCGAGGACGAGCGCAAAGTGCCGATTTTGCGTAATCCCCAAAAAACCCAAGAAAATGGCGAAGCGGTGTTTTATTTCCCCGGTTGTGGATCGGAGCGCTTGTTTAGTGAAATTGGTCTCGCCAGTTTGGCGATGCTTTACCATACCGGCGTACAAACCGTGTTGCCCCCCGGCTACTTATGCTGCGGCTATCCACAAGCGGCGGGCGGTGAGCAAGTTCAGGGGCAGCAAATCAGCACCGCTAACCGGATTTTGTTCCACCGCATTGCCAATACCCTCAATTATTTGGATATTAAAACCGTATTGGTCTCTTGTGGGACGTGCATGGATCAATTGCTGAAATATGAGTTTGAGCAAATTTTCCCCGGTTGTCAGCTATTGGATATTCACGAGTTTTTATTAGAAAAAGGCATTGCCTTGCCGCACCAAGCGGAGAGTCCGACGTATTTATACCACGACCCCTGCCATACACCGATGAAACGCCACCAACCCACCGAGGTCGCCAGTCGTTTGCTTGGGCGCAAGGTCACACTCTCGGATAGATGTTGTGGTGAGTCGGGTACGTTTGCCGTTGCTCGCCCAGATATTGCCACCCAAGTGCGCTCGCGAAAATTACAAGAATTGAGCGATAATATCCAAAGCTTGGGGGTGCAAGCAAACGAAACCGTGACCGTGCTCACCAGTTGCCCCGCCTGCCAACAAGGCTTGGCACGCTATCGTGATGATGTCAATATTCGTACCGAGTATATTGTGGTCAATCTTGCCGAACAAATCTTGGGAGAACATTGGCAAAAAACTTTTGTAGAGCAAGTGAGCCAAGAAGGTATTGAAGAAATTTTGCTTTAGCACGTCGCTTAATTGAGTAAAAATCTCTACAATGCCCGTGTTGCATTGAATTGTACTTGAGAGTAAATCATGATTGAAAATAATTCTATAAACTATAAAAAAGAAAAATTTATTTTTACTGGTAAAGCCGGCGAATATTTCAAAATCTGGATTGTGAATATGATCCTAAGTATTTTGAGTTTAGGGATCTATTCGGCTTGGGCAAAAGTACGCAAGAAGCGCTATTTTTATGGTAACACCACCCTTGCAGGTGGGCGCTTTACTTATCTAGCGCAACCGATGCAAATCCTTAAAGGGCGATTACTGGCTGTCGGGGTGTTATTCGCTGCAGGTGCCGTGATCCAAATTGAACCACTGGCAGAACCGATTTTCACCGTGCTGTTTTTGCTGATTTTGCCGTTTTTATTTGTCAGCGCTGTGCGTTTTAATGCCCAAAATAGCGCCTATCAGCACATCCGTTTTCAATATAAAGCCAGCTATCGCCAAGCCCTTGTCGTTTTTATTCTCTACGGCTTATTAACCTTCATTACGCTTGGTCTGGCTTATCCCTTATTTGCCCGCGCACGGCAAAACTTACTGATTGCCGAACACCAATATGGACAGTTAGAATTTCAATTTGGCGCAACGGCAGGGCAATTTTATGGTGAATATTTCCGCGCTTATATGCTCTTCATCTTAGTCTTTATTTTATATATCGCCTCATTGGCGTTTGTGGTCAAGCAATTTGCCGACCCAAAATTATTTTCTTCGATGATAGATTTTGAACAATTCTTTTCTGAACAAGCCGAGGGCGAATATAGCGATGAGTCACCCCAGTTGCAAATAGACCCTGCCCCAGAAGCAGCTAACCCAGATGATGCTGACATCATTGATCCCAGCGTTGATAACGAAACTGCGCCAGACATGACTACCAGTAGTGATCCCGATAAATGTGCCTGTGAACCCAATGAAGAACAAATAAAACTCTTAGAGGCAATAAGTGGCTTTGCCAGCAGCATCGTCTTTTCTATCTATGTGTTGTTTTTCTTCATTTATGTCCATATCAGCGTTCGTATTGCTAACTTGAGCCTCAATCACAGCTATATTGGTCAACACCGACTGAAATCAGAACTGGAAACCTTGCCCTTGTTTTTTATCTATTTGAGCAATATTTTTGGTATTTTACTCTCATTCGGTTTACTGATTCCGTGGGCGCAAATTCGCCTTGCACGTTATCGCCTCAACTGCATTAGTCTGTTAGCCACAGGTGACTTGCAAGCGGTGGTTGCCCAAGAACAAGAAAAACTCAGTGCCACTGGTGAAGAGTTTGGTGATTTTATGGATATTGATATTGGCATATAAACATGAGTACGATTGAAGCCCTATTTTATGATGGCAAAAGCGCCCGCCCAGAAACGGTGTATTTATCAGTGGGTGACACCGGGGCTTTAGTCGTCACCCATACCCATCGCAGCGCCCATTATAAAGCCGAGCAATTACAAGTCTCGGCACGGGTAGGCAATATTCCCAGACAGCTTGCTATCCCCCAAGGGGGACAATATGAAGTTGAAGACAATGATTGGGTTGATGCGTGGCTAGCAGATAAAAAACTACAAAAAGGCGCATCTTTAGCCTATACACTGGAGAGTAAGTTTAGTTATGCGGCACTGGCATTAATTATCACCGCAGCTTTTACGTGGGTGTTTTTCACCCAAGGCTTGCCGGTGTTATCCAAACACATTGCCTACAATATCCCCACCGAAACGGATCAAATGCTTGGCAGCCATGCACTAGAGAGTTTGGATGATTGGATTTTTGAGCCATCTGATTTGGAAGAGGATCGCCAAGCACAATTACGCCAAGGCTTTGAGCAAATGTTGGCACAGATTCAACATTCACACCCTTATAATTTACAATTTCGCGCCAGTCCAGAAATTGGCGCTAATGCCTTTGCCCTGCCCTCAGGGACGATAGTCATGACCGATGAACTGGTCGCACTTGCTGAGGATGACCGCGAACTCTATGCGATTTTGGCACATGAAATCGGGCACGTACAACACCGCCACAGTTTGCGCACAGTTTTGCAAAGCTCGGCGGTATTTATTATTGTCTCCTTGGTCGCAGGTGATATTGGCTCCTCGGCAGGCTTTTTAGCCGCCTTGCCGCCCATATTAATTGAAAGTAAATACTCGCGTGATTTTGAAACCGAGGCAGATAAATTTGCCTTTGATTACCTGAAACAACACGGTTTAGAAACCCAACATTTTGCCAATATCATGAACCGTCTCAGTGCTGGCAGCGAAGCCGCTGAGGCACGCTTTCAATATATTTCCTCCCATCCCCAAACCAAAGAACGGACTGTTGCTTTTGAGCAGGGAGAGTGGAAAAATATCGAACCCTAAAAATTATTGGAATGCTATCTTATGTTAAAAACTGTTTTTGTGTTGGCTCTAGGTCTGTTCTCATGTACCAGCCAAGCGAGCAACACAGATATCAATACCTTGATGAAAGAATACCGCCGCTTGATGGCACAAAACCCAACGCCAAAACCCAACTTGGTCAAAGACAGCAGCACGGTTTGGTTAGAAGTTGAAGATGAACTCAAACGCATTAAAGCACAGCAGCGCGGGCAATTTCAAACCTCAGAGGAATTTGCCAGTGAGCAAAAAAAAGCATGGCAAGCCCTTGAAAAAAAACTTAATTTAGTCATCGGTCAACAAGGTTTTTTTGACAGCACATGGCATTCGACCAAACAATGGCTCGGAGGCTGGTGGGGTAAAGGCGAGAGGGAAACAGTCGCAGAACAGGCAAAACTAGACTATTACCAAGCAGGCAATGCCAATATGATTGATTACGATCCCGACAGCAGTCGTTTGCGTCTACAACTCAGCTGGGGCACAGCTATAAAACACCTATTTCCTCATATTGATTATCAAGCACCTTATATCAATATTCCTCCAGATGCGGCAAAACAAGCTTTTAGCAGCCAAAAAACCCACCCGGTCTTTATTGAAGTCGGTATTAACACCACAGGTTTAAGTCTCAAAAATAGCTATATTCATGCGGCTAATCATTATTATCCCGTGCTATCAAAACACATATCCACATCCTCCTCTTTCAAAAAAGAAAAAGCGCTCAAACGTTACCAATTAAAAGATCATGGGCTGGTTTTGGACAAAAATACGGGGCTATTATGGATGCGCTGTGCCACCGGACAACGTTGGAATGGAGAAACCTGCAAAGGAGAAGCACAAAAAATGAATTGGGACAGTGCCAAAACCCTAAGGCAACGTCTGCATGGAAAAAACTGGCGTTTGCCAAGTATCACGGAGTTACGCACCTTAGTTCGGTGTGATAACCAAGCTAAACTCAATTACTGGGGCAAAGAAGAGCTAGAGCCTTGTCCTGAAGGGGCGAGTTACCCAACTTTAGATCAGGATGTTTTTCCAAATACGCCTGTGGATGTATTTTGGTCAGCATCTCTTGTGGCTGGCACAGACAAAGTTTGGAATGTTTTATTTAAAAATGGTAATGATTATCAAGGAAATCGCCACTATTTGCGTTATGTGCGCTTGGTCAGTCAATAAACCAAGCGCCCACGCAAACGCTTTTTAATACCCTAATAGACTCAAGAAGCCTGTGCGTAACATCAACTATATATCACGCAACAACGCATTAATTCCAACTTTACTCAAAGTTTTGGCATCCACTTGCTTAACGATCACAGCGCAATACAAGCTATAAGTGCCATCTTTAGAAGGTAAATTACCAGAGACCACCACAGAACCCGGTGGAATATAACCATAGCTGATTTCGCCAGTCATGCGATTATAAATACGGGTACTTTTACCGATATAAACGCCCATAGAAATGACAGCCCCTTCACCGACAATCACGCCTTCAACCACTTCAGAACGCGCACCAATAAAGCAATTATCTTCAATAATAGTGGGCGCAGCTTGTAAAGGCTCTAACACGCCACCGATACCGACACCACCAGAGAGATGGACGTTTTTACCGATTTGGGCACAAGAACCCACAGTTGCCCAAGTGTCAACCATCGTGCCGCTATCAACATAAGCGCCGATATTGACATAAGAAGGCATGAGTACCGTACCAGGTGCTATGTATGCGCCACGGCGGGCATTAGCTGAGGGCACAACCCGCACGCCAGCTTCGGCAAAATCACGGCTGTTGTAATCTGCATATTTAGGGGGGACTTTATCGTAATATTGGGTATAGCCATCACGAATAACGACATTGTCATTAATGCGGAAAGATAACAGCACCGCTTTTTTCAGCCATTCATTCACAACCCAGCTATCGCCTTGTTTTTCAGCAACCCGTTGTTGTCCGCTGTCTAACAATTGAATCACTTCATCAACCGCTGCTTTGAGTTCAGCCGTTGCCGTTTTCGGGGTAATTTCTGCGCGATTTTCAAAGGCATTATCAATGATGCTTTGCAACTGTTCCATAATCCGTGTATTTCCTCAATAAATAACTGATGTTACGCACTAACTTGGTTTTTATCACAACAGTGTGATTTTCCACCTGCCTAGTGAAGCTTAGCCGTGCAGCAATGGCGGTTTTTTCTGCCTTTAAGGCAGAAAAAGAAGCCTTTGCGTAACATCAGTAAATAAAAAATAGCAATTCTAACCCTTTATGATAGCGTATTTTATAACGAGGTGATATAGGGCTGTTTGCTAATTAACTCATGTTACGAATTTATCAGTTTTTACCTTTAAATAGAAAAAAGACACCTAGGTGTAACATCAGTAACGAACATCATTTACTATTTTTCCGGATAGGACCAATGTTTTAATTTATGCGGAATAAAAACGGGCGGCGTATAAAAGACTTTTCCTGTATGTGTTTTATATTTCAATATAATGCGTTCTAAATTTTTTAAAATATTTTGATTTAGAGGATATTTACCCACAGCCTGTACCGGATGAAAAAAGCTGGGCTGATCAATGGATATACCATATTGTGATACTTCAGTATCGGCAAAAACCCAATGCAAATAAGTGCCATCAAAATGAAATTGCATTTTTTCTAAAGGGCGTTGCTGACAATGGTCTAAATCCATAACAAGGGGTTTAATCTTGCCTTGCGTGTATTGATATAGTGAGTCATTTGCTTGAATAGAACAGCCACAGGGGTCATAACATGCCTGCACGCCTGCGCTTGAAACCCGTAAGCTGGGCAGTGCATTATAAGTAGCGGCCGGGTTGATTAACCAACCGGGTTGCTTATTATTGAGTAAAAAAGCAATTTCTGTCCGAATTTGTTCTAAAGCTGCTTGTTGCTGAAAAACACCCTGTCCTTTTTGTAAACTATAACCCTGACTTGCAAACAGGCTTATCGATACCAGAATGGCAAGGTATATGTGTTGACGTTGTTGCAATAACGATAAAAAAGCCGCAATCGCCACACAAAAAATAAAATAGGGTAAAAATAAATACCGTGAAGATAAAATCGATAAAACGGGTAATAAAGGTAAGAAAACCAAGAGCGCCACACCGATACTTAAGCGACAAGCAGCCCAGCGTCGTTGTTGACATAATAAGCCAAACAAGCCGAGAAAAACGACAAGGGCGATTCCCCATTGCCACACAGCTTGCCAAGCCAATAAATTCACCGTATTTTCAGCAAGCGCTGACCAATCTAATTCGGGGACTATTTCCCCATAACCACGAATAAGTTGCCCTGACGGCAGCATATAAGATCGCCAAAGCGTGTATAGCGTTGCAACAATAGCATAAGGTGCTAAGCGCCAAGCATAGTCTTGCCATTGTTTTACTTGAAAATAAGGCGGCAATAACGCCAATAAAAATACCAAGGGTAAATAAATTTCTTTGGCTGTCGCTGCCAAGATATAAGCCAATACGCCTAACATCGTGTACTTAAGTGCTTGTTGTGGACTTGACCATGATTGTAAATAAGCCCAAATAGCGATTAAACTAAAACCTAGCCCTTCAAGATAATGCCGTGTCATTAAAAGTTGCAGAACATTAGCCGTTGGCAAGGAAATCACAAACAATAATAGGCTGACTGCACTAACCCAAGTGGGAAAAAAACGCTTAAAGATTGCAAAAGCTAACAGCAGCACCACTGCAAATGAAATTAATTGATGTTGATAATAAAATGTAGAATCTAAGCCACTGATATACCAGTCAAAACCATAAGATGCCATCACCCATGGCGTGAGATTAGATGGACTTAAATTTTGCCAAACGCCCGCGTGGTAAAAATGCGCCCAAATGCCATGTTCAACAATACCTTTTAATATGCCTAGATCATCATAAAGCCATACATCTTTACTGATAAATTGCCCTAAAAAAAATAACGGTATTATCGCAAGCAATAAGTAAGTAATGGGCCATTTAAGTTTTATCAAGATGCGGCTCTCCACTTTAGAACGCGATGAGTTTTTTTATCAAATCTGAAATGGTATCACAGACACACTTAAATGATTCCATCACAATCTATGAAGTTGCATCGTTTTATTTTTATCTTGATAAAAATAAATTGATACCTCATGAAAATACTATTTTATTAGGGGTGACATCAGCTCTAAAATCATTGCCCAAACCAAAAAAGGGTGGTTAAGTTTACGGGGGAGAAGGTACGGGGGGCGTTAATCGAAGTCGAGTAGTGTGAAATTAATCCTCGCTAGCATCTTTTCCAAAAATCCCAGCAAATGAATAAAAAATAGTCATTCACCCTTTGTCAGCACGACATTCATGCCTTTGATGTGGAGGCTGTGGCAGTTAATCCTTTGTTACGGTAATTGATGATAGCAAAAATAGTGACTAGCACATAAAAAGGTGTAAAAAATCTATCCCATTGCGCAATGCCGGGAAACAAGAAAAAATAAGCACTAAAATTCAAATAAATAATATATATCAAAAAATTATATCGTCTTACTAATGAGTTACTGTTATGTAAAGCAATAATGGAAATGAGTATAAAACCATAAATCACAGAGGGTAAAGACACACCGCCTAAAAACAAAGACAGTGCAGCCGTTTTCAGCGCTTCAATATATAGAGCCAATGAAAATGGCACATCAAATCCTACAGGATTATAAATATAACTCACAAAACCATGATGAAATAAAACCCACCAACCATAGGGTTGGTAAATCATTTTAATTAAAAAATAAGAGAAGATACTGACTATAAATGCAGCATGAACAAAACTAAATTTAAACTTAGCTTTAGCTAAAAAATCAAAATACATGTAATACAACATAAACAAGCCAACAAAGATAATATTATTGTAGCGAATAAATAAAGATAAAATTAATAACACCAAGGTTGTTTTAAATAGTTTTTTTTCTATTAATAAGTAAAGCGCTATTAATATAACCAATGCTGATAACGCATCCGGTGTTGAAGCCCTAGATAAATCAGCCAATCTTGAGGCAACGGACACACAGATAGTGACCAAAAAGGCGATATAAACAGACAAGTATCGACTTAACCAATGATAAATAAGTATATTGGCAGCGATCACCGATAGACTGGAAATAACCAAGGTTGCCGCAACTAAAGGGACACCCATACTGCTGAGGATATAGATCAGATAAATATATAACGGCTTGATTTCATAAAAATTTAGCTGACTGATAAAATCTTTGGCATTTTCAAACATATGTTGAGGATATGCACCACTGATTAAAGCCGCAAAAATAGGTTCAGGCACAGTGGCTTTAATGCTGTCATACGTAGTTTTATGTAATAGCGTTGGGTCTGTTATTTCATAACTTAATGCCGAGGCAACATAAGGAATTAAATCCCAGTTATAGATTGGAGAAGAGTAGGCTGCAGCAATGATCCATATGGAAAGAAAAATCGTGCTAACAATAAAAAACCACCATTCCCGTGTGTTTAATTGATGTATATTTTCCATATAAATTTGATTTCTAAACAATTACTCATGTGTTAAGCCGTTTAGATATTATTAATTGATGTTACGTCTCATTATTCAAGTTTTTTACCTGCCTAGTGATACTTTGCGTCACATCAATGATTAAAAACACCCTAAAGCCTGCTCTTAATCTCGGCATGGTAGCACAGATACACTTGCATAAGCCCCCGCAACCCATTAAGCTGCATTGTTTTATTTTTATCCTATGGAAATGAATTCATGAGTCATCAGATTGCTATTTTAGCAGGGGACGGTATCGGCCCTGAAATCGTTGCCCAAGCCGAAAAAGTATTGGCCGTTTTACAGCAAGACATGGGCTTAAGCTTAGACTTGCCCACAGGCTTGGTCGGCGGTGCTGCAATTGATGCCACAGGCGGCCCTTTACCCGCTGAAACCCTCGAATTGGCTAAAGCCTCTGATGCGGTGTTACTCGGTGCAGTCGGCGGCTATCAGTGGGAAAACTTAGACATTGCCATTCGCCCAGAAAAAGGCTTATTGGGCTTACGTGCTGAATTAGACTTATTTGCCAACTTACGCCCCGCTTTATTATTCGAGCAATTAGCAAATGCCTCCACTTTAAAACCCGAAGTGGTTGCAGGCTTGGATATTCTTATCGTCCGCGAACTCACAGGCGGGATTTATTTCGGTCAACCTCGCGGCGTGCGTACCTTAGATAATGGCGAGCGCCAAGGCTATAACACCTTGGTTTATAGCGAAAGCGAAATTCGTCGCATTGCTCATGTTGCCTTTAGTAGCGCCCAAAAACGCGATAAGCGTTTGTGTTCAGTCGATAAAGCCAACGTCCTCGAATGCACCGAATTGTGGCGCGAAATCATGAACGAAGTCCACAAAGATTACCCCGATGTTGAACTCAGCCATATGTATGTCGACAACGCGGCAATGCAATTAGTCCGTGCGCCAAAACAATTCGATGTGATGGTGACCACCAATATGTTCGGCGATATTCTCTCCGATTTGGCCTCCATGCTCAGCGGTTCTATCGGCATGTTGCCCTCAGCTTCGTTAGATGTGAACAACAAAGGCATGTATGAGCCAATTCACGGCTCTGCCCCCGATATTGCTGGCAAAGACCAAGCAAACCCACTGGCAACGATTTTATCAGTGGCGATGCTTCTGCGTTATTCCTTAGGGATGGCAGAGGCGGCAGACAAAGTCGAGGCCGCGGTCTCTGATGTACTCACCCAAGGACTGCGAACCGCAGACATTTGTGCCGAGGGCGACAGCGCGATTAGTTGCTCAGCGATGGGTGATGCCGTCGTCAACAGCTTGCGGGCGCGCTTACAATAAAATACCTTTGTGCCAAAGTATCGCTTTGGCACTTTTCCCTCCCCCCTTTTGAGATGGTCTTTGTTACCCCATAATGACAGGATGACCAACCCCTCACACCGATAAAACCATTTATGAATGCACCTGAAAAAGCGCAAAATCCGAGCTTGAATCAAACCGATTTACTCAGCACCGAGGCACTTCAGCCGTTTCCAAACTCGAAAAAAATCTACGTTGAAGGCTCACGCCCAGATATTCGCGTACCAATGCGGGAAATCTCCTTAGCTGAAACCCACACCGAAAAAGGCGTAGAACACAACCCGCCGGTGACGGTTTACGACAGTTCAGGTGCTTTTAGCGACCCCGATGCCAAACTTAATTTACACCAAGGACTAGAGCCGATTCGCCAAGCATGGATTGACGAGCGCGATGACACCGAGCAACTAGACAAAATTAGCTCTGCCTACGGACAGCAACGCCTTGATGACAATAGTTTAGATGAGCTACGGTTTCAAAACCTACGCCTACCCCGCAAAGCCAAAGCGGGTAAAAACGTCAGCCAAATGCACTACGCCAAACAAGGCATCATTACCCCAGAAATGGAATACGTTGCCATTCGTGAAAACCAACGCCTAGAAGCCGTGACCGCAGCGCACCTACTCGAACAACACGCAGGCGAAGATTTTGGCGCGGCGATTCCAAAAAAAATCACCGCCGAATTTGTCCGCGATGAAATCGCCAAAGGGCGGGCAATTATCCCCGCCAACATCAATCACCCCGAAGTTGAGCCGATGATTATCGGGCGTAATTTCTTGGTTAAAATCAACGCCAATATCGGTAACTCGGCGGTGACCTCTTCCATCGCCGAAGAAGTCGAAAAAATGATTTGGTCTACCCGTTGGGGCGGCGATACCGTGATGGACTTATCCACCGGCAAAAACATCCACGAAACCCGCGAGTGGATTTTGCGCAACTCGCCGGTGCCCATTGGTACCGTGCCAATTTATCAAGCCCTAGAAAAAGTCAACGGCAAAGCCGAAGACCTAACATGGGAATTATTCCGCGATACCCTGATCGAACAAGCCGAACAAGGCGTGGACTACTTCACCATTCACTCCGGCGTGCGCTTAGCTTACGTGCCCCTAACCGCCAAACGTACCACTGGCATCGTCTCCCGTGGTGGCTCGATCATGGCAAAATGGTGCTTGGCGCATCATAAAGAAAATTTCCTCTATACCCATTTCGAGGACATTTGTGAAATCATGAAAGCCTATGATGTCAGCTTCTCTTTGGGCGATGGACTGCGCCCCGGTTCTTTAGCTGATGCCAACGACGCGGCACAATTTGCCGAGCTAGAAACCTTGGGTGAATTGACCAAAATCGCATGGAAACACGACATTCAAGTCATGATTGAAGGGCCAGGACACGTGCCCATGCACATGATTAAAGAAAACATGGAAAAACAACTAGAAGTCTGTGACGAAGCGCCGTTTTACACCTTAGGGCCGCTAACCACCGACATTGCCCCCGGCTATGACCACATCACCTCCGGCATTGGCGCGGCGATGATAGGCTGGTATGGCTGCGCTATGCTCTGCTATGTCACGCCAAAAGAGCATTTAGGTTTGCCTGACAAACACGACGTGCGCGAGGGCATTATTGCCTATAAAATCGCCGCCCATGCCGCCGACTTGGCAAAAGGACATCCCGGCGCGCAAATCCGCGATAACGCTATGTCCAAAGCCCGCTTTGAATTCCGTTGGGAAGACCAGTTTAATTTAGGACTTGACCCGCTGCGCGCGCGTGAATATCACGACGAAACCATGCCCGCAGAAAACGCTAAAGTCGCGCATTTTTGCTCCATGTGTGGCCCGCATTTTTGCTCAATGAAAATCTCCCAAGAAGTACGGGATTATGCTGAGAGTAAAGGCGTGGATACCGATAGTGCCATTGATATTGGTATGCACGAACAAGCGGTGCAGTTCCAAGAGCAGGGCGGGGAGATTTATAAGAAGGTCTAAGCCGTACGCCGTACGTAGAGCCGTAGCAGTGCTACGGCTCTACAGCCACGCCTGTAAACTTACCCAATCCAAACGCCCTTCAAAATATGCCACCAAAGCCTCAGCCCACGAGTGCTACGGTTCAATTACTTGTACCATCCAGCTAAGTTTGCAACAATAAGCAACAAAAAGTTTTATGGTTTTCTGTATAACTCGCATTTTGGCATGATATCCCGTTAGAAAAAGTTATTGTTTAAGGCTTTGAGATATGAATCACTATTCAAAATGGAAGGATATACGGATCGGGTTAACTGTTAGTTAGGCACAAGAATGATGAAAGCACTAATTAATTTCTTACAACTGGTATACCCCCCTGTATCAAACCAATCTGCTGAATGGCTATGGGAAGAAAAAGAAGCTCGTGAATATATAAGCAGAAGCAAGTTATACATGCTGGCACAGAGACAAGAAGTCCTATTTAAAGATTACTCTATAAATGAAAAAACTTATTGCTTCGAATTTACACTGTCGATGGGTAATGTAATTCAACCGAGGCTTTCAGTTCAATTGGATGATATTGTTTTATGTTCTGATAAAAATGTCGAGTTCGAGATAGGCCCGCAAATATTTAAAATATGGGAAGTAAAAAATGAAAAAAGTACCGATTCATTACTATATTGGGCAACAACGGATAAATTACTATACGACATATGGCGAGGAAGGTTTGTAATCAAAGGTGAGTTTGATATTCGTAAGTTCACTAAATACGAACTCTATTATGTTGGCATTTCAACTAAACAAGATAGTTTTTCTAGGCTATTTAAGAACGGACATAAAAATAGAACAAAGATACTAAGCAATGAAACGCAAATCACTCCAACAGGACGCCTGACTGATGAAATATATATTTTCTTTTTCGATATTGAAGAACTTCAAATATCACAATATGGTTTTGAAGATGATATTGAACTACTGACAGCTATAAATAAAGTGTGGCTAATAGCAGATGCGGAAAAGGCATTCATAAAAATACTAGATAGTAAATACAACGAAGTAAAATATGAAAATTATCCTCAGGGTGAGGATGGACTCTATCGCTGACCGCCATGGAAAGCGCGATCGCGCGAAGGCGTTTAGTCCGTGATAGGCAATGCCGACCGAGAAGGCGTATATGAGCGCTAGGGAGTGTAGCCTGAGCGCAGCGGTATGATTGCCGTAAAGTCATGTGAGAGCCTTCATGCCGGAGGTGTACCGAGCAGCTTGTGCTGCAATGGTATACGTAGGCTGGGAGGTGACACGGACGAATCAGGGCTAAGATAACGTCGCGTTTGCGAGTAGTTTTTAGGTAGGGATACCTAAAAAGTCGTCACGAGGTAGCGACACCCTTGGAAAGGGGTTTAAGCGATACGGCTACATTCTTGATGAAGACATTGAGTTTAAAACAAGCAGCAGGTCTTTTAGAGGTGTTCATAACTATTTCTCTAATCCGTCAATACATCCAGATTTTATATTCACGGAGGGTGATACTGTAGATGTTATGGGTCATGAAATATCAGCTGAATATTCGCAAAATGCCTAACAAGCGCCTCCACAGGAATCGTTCGCTACGCTCACTCTCCTGTGAGGCGGGGCGTTATGTATGCAAATAAACAGAGAGGACTACATTGGAAAAAATTGACCCAATTTCGGTGAGCTTTCCCCTAAAAGGAGAATGGTGTCCTGTCAACACTCCGGGATACAAAGTGCCAAGCCACGGAACAAATCAGCTCGGTCAGAGATACGCATATGACTTTTTACAAATAGATTGGAGGAAAGAAAAAGGGTACAAATTTTATAAAACATCAACATTCCAAAGCTTGGTTTTTGGTGTTGCTTTAAGCGATACTTATTGTTGGTCACAGCCAATATACGCTCCTTTTAGTGGAGAAGTTATCGAAACAAAAGATGGGCTTGTGGAGCGAAACCCAGTTCATATGGTCCGTGACCTGGCAATCGTTATAAAAAACGGGCTTTTATTTCAGGCAAATAGCAACGAGGATTTGCAATGTGTGTTGGGAAATTACATTATTCTTAAAAGTGATGAAGGCTTTTTTTCACTCATTGCACACGCAAAAACGGCTTCAATAAAGATATCAAAAGGCGATAGGGTATCTGAAGGACAAGAGCTGGCACAAGTTGGTCACTCAGGTAATTCGACAGCGCCTCATCTTCACTTTCAACTTATGGATGGGCCAAACCTACTAGAAGCCAAAGGCCTGCCGTGCTCCTTCAAAAGTTACCAAATATATGAGGATGAAAAATGGGTGAAAGTATTAAATGGTATTCCTGCAAGAAGGCAGCGAATAAATGCATAACAAGCAACTGTAACGGATAAATTGACACTGTGTTTCAATTTACCGCTGAGTTGGGCGTTAGCAAATGAGGAAAGTAGAAATGCCCACAATTCGAAAATATCAAGATTCAGACGTAGAGGCTGTTTTGTCCGCTTGGGAAAACACACAAGAAATTGCTCACCCATTCCTACCAAAAGATTTTCAAGCTCAGGAAAAAATTAATGTACGGGAACTATATCTCCCTAATGCTGAAACATGGGTGGTAGTGGATGATAATGAAGTTATTGGGTTTATTGCACTCATTGGAAATGAAATCGGGGGACTATTCCTCCAGCCCATTGAACACGGAAAGAAGCTCGGTAAAATGATGGTAGATAAAGCCCAAGAACTTCATGGAGATCTAGTTGTTGAGGTGTTTAAAAATAACCTAGTTGGTCGTAATTTTTACGAGAAATATGGATTTAAATTTGTTGAGGAAAAGAAGCATAAGCAAACCGGAGAACAAGTGCTTCGTCTAGAATTCAAAGTCAATTTCGGGAGAGATTAAACTAGTAACTGATGTTACGCAAAGGCTAAGTATCACTAGACAAGTAAAAAACTTGAATAATGAGACAAAAAAACGATCAGTGCGTAACATCAGTTATCAAAAATATCTGCTTCATTCGCGTTTATTTGCGATTTTATAGCATAGAACTTTATGTAGCCTTTGCCTAAGTTAAACTAAAGGGCTAAAATCGCGCTCTTTTATTGCGCCTTTGTCTCATGACCGATAATGATCAACAATTCGTCGCATGGTTTCGTCATGCCTCGCCCTATATTCATGCCCACCATGGCAAAACCTTTGTTATCTCTTTTGATGGCGCGGCGGTTGATAGCGCCAATTTTCGCCATTTAATGCACGATATTGCCCTATTAAGTAATTTGGGTATTCATCTGGTTTTAGTTCACGGCACGCGCTTGCGCATTGAGCGCAACCTTGAACAAGGCGGCTTGGCCGCGCAACAATACGCCGATGGGCTGCGTATCACCGATAATACTGCTCTTGAGCATGTTAAAAGTGCTTGCGGGCAAATCAGTAGCGAAATCCAAGCGCTGTTATCTATGGGTTTGAGCAATTCACCCCTACATGCAGCAAAAATCAAAATCAGCTCAGGGAATTTTATCACCGCTAAACCCGTTGGCGTGCGTCACGGGATTGATTTTAAATATACCGGTGAAGTGCGGCGGGTTGATAATGCCGAATTACAACGGCAGTTAAATCATGGCTCGATTGTCTTGATTTCACCCTTGGGCTATTCGCCCTCAGGAGAGATTTTTAACCTTGCTATCGAAGATGTCGCTACCTCAGTTGCCATTGCCCTCAAAGCGAATAAATGGGTTAGCCTCAGCGAGAGCACGGGCACGCTTAGCCATAGCGGTTACTTGACCATGCAAACGGCGACACAATTACTTGCAGAACAAAGCCTAGAAGCAGACTTACACAGGCAATTAAAAAATGCCATTCGTGCTTGTGAAAATGGTGTCGAACGGGTGCATTTTGTCGAACGCCAACTCGATGGCGGTTTGTTACTGGAATTATTCAGCCGCGATGGGGTGGGGACGATGCTCAGTAAAGACCCCTTTGAGAACCTACGCCAAGCACAAATTGATGATGTCGGCGGCATTATTGCCTTGATTGCCCCCTTAGAAAAGGCGGGGGTGTTGGTGAAACGTTCACGGGAAAAACTCGAGACCGAAATTGCTTATTTTGTTGTCCAAGAACGTGATGGCGTGATTATCGCCTGTGCGGCTTTATATCCTTATTTGGATGAAAAAATGGCCGAGCTTGCCTGTGTTGCCGTTCATCCGCGTTATCATGGCACTAAGCGCGGCGATGCTCTGCTTGCCTTTATGGAACAGCAAGCCCAAGCACAGCAAATCGAACATTTATTTGTCATGACCACCCGCACCGCCCATTGGTTTCAAGAACGTGGTTTTATCGCTGCCGAATTAGAAGATTTACCGATGGCAAAAAAACAGCTCTATAACTATCAACGGCAATCTAAAATTTTTATCAAAACCTTGAGTGCGGGCTTATGAGTAGACCGCTGCGGGCGACCATACAGCTCAATCATCTGGTGCATAATGCCCTGCGAGTGCGTGATTTTTCCCCGCACTCACGCATCATGGCGGCGATTAAAGCCAATGCTTATGGGCATGGTTTAAATGATTGTGTTCGCGCGCTGACTCCGCATGTCGATGCTTTTGCCGTTCTTAACCTCTGTGAAGCCGAACAAATCCGCGCTTTGGGAATTTCTAAGCCGATTATTTTATTAGAAGGCTTTTTCAGTGCCGATGAGCTTCCCAAGCTTGCGGCACTCAAGGTTTGGACAGTGGTACATCATCAAGCCCAAATTGAACAACTGCGCCAAGCCCCCATTAATACAGCGTTGAAAGTCTGGCTCAAAATTGACACGGGAATGCACCGCTTGGGTTTTTTGCCCACCGATGTGCCTGCGGCACTGGCGGCATTGGCTTGCAAACAAGTCCAACAGCCTGTGAATTTAATGACCCATTTTGCCTGTGCTGACGAGCCGGATAATGCCCAAACCCAAGGGCAAATTCAACGCTTCCAAACCTTGACTCAAGGCTTGGCAGGCGAGCGCTCCTTAGCCAATTCCGCAGGCGTGTGCGCTTGGGCGCAAAGTCATGCTGATTGGGTGCGCCCCGGCATTATGCTCTACGGTGCGTCACCCCTACAGGATAAAACTGCCGCTGATTTAGGGCTGAAAGCGGTGATGTCTTTACAAAGCCGCTTAATTGCCCGCAAAACTATTGCAACAGGTGAGAGTGTTGGTTATGGCGCGACATGGACAAGCCCTGAGACCATGCCTATCGGGGTTGTTGCTGTCGGTTATGGCGATGGCTATCCGCGCCACGCCCCCAGCGGTACGCCTGTGTATTTACACGGACAAACTGTGCCTTTGATTGGGCGGGTGTCGATGGATATGATTGCGGTGGATTTACGCAGCTGTCCGCAAGCGCAAATCGGCGATTTGGTCGAATTATGGGGTAATCACTTGGCAGTGGAACGCATTGCTGAGGCAGCGGGCACAATTTCTTATGAATTGTTAAGCAATATTACGCCGCGAGTGCAAAAGTGTTTTGAATAAGCGCGCTCAAGTACCACTATTTTATTCACTGGCTTTTTGATATAAAAACTGCCCAATTAAACGCTCTAAGACCACTGCTGATTGGGTTAATTCGATTTGATCACCTTCAGTCAAAAACATATCATCGCCACCGACATCTAAGCCAATGTATTGCTCACCCAGTAAACCTGAGGTAAAAATACTGGCACTGCTATCAGCAGGGATTTTATCAAAGGCAGCTTTGATACTTAGCGTGACTTTGGCTTCATAGCGCTCGCTATCAAAATCAATTGCCGCCACTTCACCAACGCGCACGCCCGACATTTTCACCGGCGACTTTAATTTCAAACCGCCAATATTAGAAAAATATGCCTCGACTTGATAGCTGTCATTGGCGATAAAACTGCCTAAATTACTGACCTTCAGTGCCAGCAATAATAGCGCTAACAGGCTTAAGCTAAAGAAAAAACCAACGGCAATTTCCATTTGTTGAGTTTGTTTCATGAATCTGTCCTAGCTAAACATTAAAGCGGTGAGGATAAAATCGAGTCCCAAGGTCGCAAGTGCGCCATTGACCACGGTGCGGGTGGTTGCACGGCTAACGCCCTCAGCGGTGGGAGCGGTATCGTAGCCCTCAAACACAGCAATCCAAGTCACCACAAAACCAAAAACCATGCTTTTGATGATGCCGTTCATGACATCATTATAAAAATCAACACTATCAGCTGTGCCCCAATAAGAACCGACATCAACGCCGAGTAAGCTTACTACCACTACATGCCCGCCCAAAAAACCGACAGCATTAAAGATCAAAGTTAAAAGCGGCACAGAAATAATTCCCGCAAGTAAACGCGGGGCGATAATCCGGTGCAGAGGATTTACCGCCATCATTTCCATCGCCGAGAGTTGCTCGGTGCTTTTCATCAAGCCGATTTCTGCCGCTAAAGCCGAGCCTGCGCGTCCAGCAAATAAAATCGCGGTCAGCACAGGTCCTAATTCTCGCACCAGCGTTAGCGAGACCATCACCCCAAGCGATTCGGTCACGCCAAAGTTGACTAAAATGGTATAGCCTTGCAACCCCAAAACCATGCCGACAAATAAACCCGAAACCAAAATAATGCTCAAAGAGCGCACGCCAACATAATGCAATTGTTGGATGAGTAGCAAAGGGCGTTTAATCAGACTGAAAATACCAATTAAACTATGCCAGAGGAAAAAACTCGCACGCCCCAAACGGGCAAAGGTGGCAAAAACTGCTTGTCCTTGGCGTTGGAAAAAACCAAACATCAGATTAAATCCTCGGCATAATCAGGGGCAGGATAATGAAATGGCACTGGGCCATCGGGTTTGGCTTTTAGGAACTGCTGCACCCACGGTGAATCACTTTGATACAGCTCCTCAGGCGTGCCTTGTCCGACCACTTTGCCATTGGCGATAATGTAGAGATAATCGGCAATTTCACAAGTTTCTTGCACATCATGAGAGACAATCACGCTGGTCAGTTGTAGAGCATCATTGAGGCTACGAATCAAACGCGCTAAAACCCCAAAACTGATCGGGTCTTGCCCGGTAAATGGCTCATCATACAAAAGTATCATCGGATCCAAGGCAATTGCCCGCGCCAGTGCCACCCGCCGTGCCATCCCGCCCGATAACTCCGAGGGCATGAGTTTGACCGCCCCACGCAAACCGACACTTTGCAGTTTCATATGCACCAAGGTTTTAATCAAAGCGTCGGGTAAATCGCTGTGTTCACGCAGGGGAAAGGCAACATTGTCAAAGACATTAAGGTCGGTGAGCAGCGCACCGCTTTGGAATAAAATCCCCATGCGTTTACGCAATTGATATAAGCCCTTGTGGCTGAGTTCGCCGATGTGTTCACCATCGACCCAAACCTCGCCTTGCTCGGGGATAATTTGTCCACCAATCAGGCGCAAAAGGGTGGTTTTACCTGTGCCACTCGGCCCCATGATCGCGGTGATTTTTCCACGCGGGATCGACATGTTGATATGGTCAAAAATGGCACGCTCACCACGATAAAAGCATAAGTCCTTTATCTCGACAAGCTGCTCGCTGTTGGCTGGCTTCATCCTGCTGCTTCGCTGTTTTTTAAGTGGGCGAAAGCTTAGCATATTAGCGCTAAAATGTAGAGACGTAACTGATGTTACGCACTAAGCTGGTTTTTATCACAATAGTGTGATTTTCCACTTGCCTAGTGAAGCTTAGCCGTGCAGCAATGGCGGTTTTTTCTGCCCTTAAGGCAGAAAAAAAAGCCTTTGCGTAACATCAGAGACGTAACAACACGAAGTCTTGTCGAATAAAAATACCCTCATATCTATTCAGGACTTGATTTATTGGTGCAATAAAGCATTATGTAAGCAAAGTTGTATAGCTTAACGATATACTAAGCTAAACAAACCTACGGATAACAAAACAGGCAAAGCCAAACCTTTGTAAGCATCACACACAAGACTATGATAAAAAATATATTTCTCCCCACCATTTTCCTCATTCTCACCTATGGCTTTTGGATCAGCCCAGATTTCAAAGAAATTGCCGCTGGGGTAGCTATTTTCCTCTTTGGGATGCTGTTCATGGAAGAGGGCTTCAAAGCCTTTACTGGCGGTATTCTTGAAAAATTGCTGCAAAAAACCACTGACAAACTTTGGAAAAGCCTCAGTTTTGGGGTTATTTCCACCACCTTGATGCAATCTAGCTCCTTGGTCTCTGTGATTACCATTTCTTTTTTAAGCGCTGGGCTTATCGGGCTAGCGGCTGGGGTGGGTATCATTTTTGGTGCAAACCTGGGCACGACCACAGGTGCTTGGTTAATTGCCGGTTTTGGCTTAAAAGTTAAAATTTCTGCCTATGCCATGCCGATGTTAGTGTTTGGTATTATTATGATTTTCCAAAAATCCCGCAGCCTCAAAGGGCTGGGTTATATTCTCGCAGGCTTGGGCTTTTTATTTCTTGGTATTCATTATATGAAAGAGGGCTTTGAAGCTTTTAGAACCACCATCGACCTCAAAGATTTTGCTGTTGCAGGTTATCCGGGTTTGTTTCTGTTTGCCCTTTTAGGTATTGCCGCCACGGTGATTATGCAATCCAGCCATGCAACCTTGGTGATTATTATCACCGCCCTTGCCGCTGAACAAATCACCTACGAAAATGGCTTAGCTCTTGCCATTGGCGCGAATGTTGGCACAACCATTACCGCGATTATCGGCTCGCTCAGTGCCAATATTCAAGGCAAACGCTTAGCGATGGCACATCTGATTTTTAATCTGGTCACCGCCATTATTGCGATTGTTTTCATTTACCAAATCATGGCTAGTGTCGATGGTTTTGCCCTTTGGGTCGGAATTGCCGCTGATGATTACACCCTGAAACTGGCAGTTTTCCATACCATTTTTAATAGCATCGGCATCCTTGTCATGATTCCTTTTACCCACCAATTAGTCAATTTTTTAATGAAACTGATGCCAGAGAAAAAAGTTTCGGTTGCCACGCCCAAATACCTTGACCCTGCCGCCGAGGCAATTTCTGACACTGCAATTGAATCCATCCGCAAAGAAACCTTACATTTGTATGACAATGCTTTCACCATCATTGCCCACGGCTTAAATTTACATAAGCATGATATTCTCTCTGACCAAGACCCAAAGAGCGTTATCGCCCATAATCAAAAGCCGATCCCCATTGATATAAACGACAAATATAACCGCAATGTCAAAGGCTTATATAGCGATATTGTCGCCTTTATCAGCCGCGCTCAAGCACAAATGACCGCCGAACATGGCAACGAATTATTTGAACTGCGCACCGTTGGGCGCGATATTGTCGAGGCGATCAAGCACACCCAACATTTACACAAAAATCTCAGCCGTTATATTATTTCTAATAACCCACATATTCGTGGTGAATATAATAAAATTAGAATACAATTATTATCAGTTTTGCGACATTTAGAAGAAGCCAAAGCCGGGGGCGATATTCTCGAACTCGACAACATCAAACTAGAGATAGAGGCAAACGACACCACCGCAGATGGCACATTAGAGCGTCTGATTCATGAAGGTAAAATCAGCGCAGAGATGGCTACCTCGCTGATGAACGATACCTCCTATGCTCAAGGTGTCAGCAAAAACTTAATCAAAATGGGCGAAGTTTTGTTTGCAACAGGAGATATTGACATGAAAACCCTAGAGCGCAGCCTTGTCCTTGATAATGACGAAATGCAAGAAGTTTCCCGACAAGTCAGTTAACCCGGTGAGGTTGCTATGAAAACTCCCAAGCTTTTAAAAATTGTTCAAAGGTTTCTCTCAGCCGATCAAGCTGAACAATATAAAAAAACCAAATGTTTCAAGGAGATTTTGGATAAACTGAAAAAAAAAGAAAGAACCCTTAAACATAAGTTGGCGCAAGAACAAGATCCAGAAAAACGCCAACAGCTCAACAAAAAACTAGCCATTGTCTATGCTCAACGCTGCAAAGGTGTTGATGCACTGCGGGCATTGAAGAAAAAGAAAAATTAAAGCCTCAGATACTGAGCCGAACTTGGCTCGAATGAACATTCTTGACTGATGTGACGCAAAAGCTACATACGACTAGGCAAATGGAAAATCATACCAATCCTAGATTTTACTACTCCAACTCGTTCCCAAGCTCTAGCTTGGGAATGCGTATTGCGTCGCTCCAGCGGCGCGTAAAATCGGAGCTATTAATATTAAAATTGGTATCACTTTACAGTGACAAAAACAGCTTAGTGTGTCACATCAGTTATTTAATAGCCCTCAATGCGTTTATCGTGATGATGGCTCGCCGTTGACTTATTGAATAAAATGCTCTCGACTCATAAATATATTACCGCCGTTTTTTTAAGTTATGCCCTGCCGCTTTACGCCGCAGCCCCCCAAACAGTTGGTACTTGCCCACTGTCGCAATTATTGCAGCATAGCCAACAACAAGTCAGTGCTAGCGTACATGCCCGCGAACAAACCGAGATTAGCAGTGAAATCGCAGGCAAATTGCGACAACTCAATGTTAGCTACACAGGACAGCCAGTGAAAGCGGGAGACTTGCTTGCCGCCATCGATGCCACTGACCTCAAACTACAAGCCGAACAGCTAAGCGCCAAGCTCAAAGGCATTCAAGCACAAATCAAACTGGCTCGCTACCAACGCAGACAAGCAAAAAAACTCCATGCTAAAAATGGCATATCCGAACAAGTGTTACGCCAGCGCGAGGCAGAACTCGCCAGCCTTAACGCCGACCAACAAAGCCTCAAAGTCCAACAACAACAACTTGCCCACAATATTGGCAAAACCAACATAAAAGCCCCGTTTAGCGGTGTGATTGTGGTAAAACACATCGGCACAGGTGCATGGATAAACGCAGGACAGCCCTTGTTTAAGCTACTTGACCCAGAGCAAGTCGAAATCCATGCTTTTTTAGACAAAAGCCAACAACACAGCCTCAAAAACGCGGAGCACTTACAACTCAAAGATGGGGCACAAAGCTACCCTGTGAGCCTCTATAGTATTTTGCCCCAGCTCGAAGCCAAGCGACATTTATATCAAGTGATTTTAGAAGCTAGCACACCCGTGCCGCCTGTGGGTTTGCAAGCCTTATTACAATGGCAAAACCCACAAAAAAACCTGCCTGCAAATTATGTCGTTAGCCGCGAACAAACCTTAGGCTTGATGTGGGTGAACAAAGACAATATCGCCCAATTTCACCCGCTACCCGCAGCCTTAGCAGGGCGCAGCGTTAAAGTTAAAGATTTAAGCCCTGATAGCTTAGTTATGGTCTATGGACAACAACAAATAGAAGCGGGTGAGACGGTGAATGCTGAGCCTGCTTGCCCCACATCAAAGCATGACAAATAACCGCCATTGCTCCACGGCTAAATATCACTGGGCAAATGGAAAACCACAATTCAGATAAATAAAAACACGTTGAAAAGCTGAAGCTCCGAATAAATTGGATATAAGACAATGAATTTAAGCACAAACTCCACTGATTGGTTCTTTTTTGCATTAGTGCTGGGGATTATTTTTCTAAGCCTCAGCCCACCGTATTTGTATTGGAAACGCAATCAATACACCCGCGAGTATTTTGCTTTTTTTGGCTTTGTTGGCATCACAGGCTTGGTTGGTATTTACATCCTCGCGCTACAAGGCAATGCCTCGCTGGCTCAAATGCTCCTCAGTGCTTTATTAAAGCCCTTCGGTATCGAAATAAAATTGACCGATGCCTCGCTATCGCCACTGGAGGCAGTATTAACCGCGCTGCTGCTTGCTGGGGTGTTTTATTTATTTTACAAAGTTTTTTTAAATTGGAACGGGTGTAAAAGCCTTGCTCAACACAAACAAGCACAAAGTGGATCTACGCCTAATTTATTAATGGATAGTGCCTTATTACTCAGCCGCCGCACAGATAAAGCCGAACAACTGCAAGCTTATAATGCCGAGCCCGAGGCACAAAAACGCCTAGATATTCCTGAAACCTTAGCATGGCATGAACGTGCCAAAGACCTATGGTTATTGAATAATCGCACTTATCTATTTGAAGACTATGACCCCGCCAAACACTGCTGGCTCGGTGAAGAAAAAAACACCGGAGCATTGGTACTACTGGTTTGTCAAAATGATGCACCGAACACGATTGAATTAAATACCCTTAAAAACTATGCAAGGCAAGTCGCCAGCCAACGCAATACCCCACATATTGAAATCATCAGCGCCAGCGCTCAGCCTTGCCGAAAAAAATCACGCCAAGATGACACGATTCAGCTCTGCTACACCGATCAAGACAAGCTGCTAGAAAAGTTAGTAGATTTTACTGATTATTTCACCGATTTAAACTATCGAGTCGAGCGCCAAACTCTGGTCGATAGCCCTTTTACCCTTGCCGATTGCTATACCCCCTCGTTTTATAGCACCGAAAAAAAGGGCAAACGCAGCCAGCAAAGTTTAGAAAGCTATATCAAAGATTGGCTAGCTTTATCGACACGTCGACAACTGGCGGTTTTGGGCGAATATGGTCAGGGCAAAAGCACCAGCTCTTTGCTGCTAAGTTATCACTTAGCACAAGACATTCAAGCAGGAAAAAAGGCGCGGATTCCGATTTTGATTGAATTACGCGGGCGCACGCTGCGCACCTTGGCAGTGGATGAATTGCTCGCTTTATGGGCAAAAACTTACCGTATAGACCCACAAGCTTTGCTGCATTTACATTATGCTGGGCGTTTATTGCTAATTTTTGAAGGTTTTGATGAAATTGATTTAAGCGGCGATACCGAATCGCGCCTAGCGCATTTTAATAGCCTTTGGCAAGCCAATACCGAAGAGGCGAAAATTATTATCACCGGTCGTCCAAACTTCTTTTTGGATAGTTATGAACTCCGTCGTGCTTTGGGGGATGAGTTACATACTCAAACTTTATATCTTGCACCTTTTCATAGTAAACAAATCAAAGATAGCTTACGTCCATTCCCTGAAAAAACACAGATACAGATTATAGCGATGGCTGAGAAACAACCTAACTTTTTGGAAGTGGTAGCGCGCCCCTCTCTACTTTATAACGTTGCAGTATTGTGGAGAAAGGAAAAATTATTTAAACGCAATGATATTAACTCTGCCTTAGTGATTGATTTATTTATAAAACATACCTTAGCTCGACAACAAGCTAAACAAAATAAACGCAGATTTATGGTGTTGAATAGTGCCGAGCGGCGCTATTTTATGGCGGGGGTTGCTGCTTATATGGCAGTCCATGAATTACCGAATCAAATCAGCAAGCAGCAATTACAAGAAGTAGTACGGCGTTTAACCACCATAATGCCCGAGGCAGTCTCCTGCAATGTCAGCTGTGAAGAAAAGGCATTACCCTTATGCAGCCAAAAGCGCTTGAATTGGAAAGAGAAGCGGCTAGAAATTATCGATAGCATTGAAACGGATGTGCGTTCTTGTGGTTTATTAGTTAATGACTTGAGTAAAGATGGGAGTTTTAAGTTTGCGCATAAATCTTATATGGAGTTGTTACAAGCACAGGTTATTAGTGATATTTTTTCAGAAAATATAACAAATAAAGTTAGTGGGAATTCCTTAAAAAACTCTTGGAATTTTAAATTAAATCATCTATACAACTCTGGAGACAGTATGAAGTTGTTTATAGAATTAGTTAAAATAAATTTACAGAAAAAAAATAATAACCGTAAAAGCCTAGCCACTTCGTTATGGAATATACTAGTGTTAGGACAACTATCTATTAGTTTTCAATGGAAAAATATATTTATATCTACAGGAATATGGTTTTCAACAAAAATATCAGCATGGCTGATTAGTTTATTTCATGTAGATAATAGAAAAGATATTGCCAAATATTTACTTATAAATATATATTCTCATATTATATCTTTTATTATTTCTATAGCTATGATTTTCTATGAATTTAGCTTAATAAATGTGGTGAAAATCACATCCACATTGAGTGCCTCAATAGGTGTTTTAGTTGGTGTTATAGCATTTATTAATATAAAAACATTTGCCTTTGCATTGGCTATATCTAGTATCGTTATAGGAATAATGTTAGGTTCTGTTATTGGAGCATTAATAGCCATATTTTCGTATTTCATTATGACTAAAGCATCAATATTTTTTATTTTTTATCTAATAGTTACGCTATTTTCTACAATAAAATATAATGTATATATTGTAACAATAAATACTTTATCTTTAAGTGTATTTGTATCCCTTTTATTAATATGTAATTTAATTTCAGGATGCGGAGCAAATTACATGATAGTTATTGTATTTTCTTCCATTCTAGGCGTACTACTTGGTGTGATATTTGGACTTATGATTGATTTTTTATATGGTCAATCAAAAAATAATTATATTGTAAAAAATATTAGTTTATGGCACAAAGCATGTGAAGATTTTGATTTATATAGATACGCTAGAACTAGAATTGATTATAGTATGGCACAGTTGCTTAAAGATAATAATAAAATAACCTAGATAAGTTGATTAATTGAATTATTTTTAAATACCATGAATATAGTAATATCATGTGTATATAATTCAATTAAAATAATCTATCTACTTAAAAAATAATAATTAAATTTTAAATTTAACCTTATTGATATCTATTTATGAATCAAATCTTTTGGAATATATTATATCTTTTCCCGCTGCTGTTGTTGGTTGGGCTACTCAAAAATACTTAGTTTAAGGGCGTGATGGATGAGCAATAGAATCTTCATAGGGGCATTCCCTGTAAAACACTGCTACATCTCTACGTCAACAAAGCCCCAACACAAAAAGCGGGTTAGATTTGCATAATGGGGCTTCGATGAGCCGTAGCCGTGCTACGGCTCTACATTCCCGTAGCACGATGATACAACACCCCCAACAATACCCGTTGACTTGCTCCTGTCACACTGGGGCTATTAGCCGGTTTTTCTAATAAGCGCTGTTGTGCTAACCATGCAAAACAACAGGCTTCTAGCCAGTCGGGGTCTACACCGACATCAGCGCTGGAGCGCACCGGATAAGGGCTTTGTTTGCTTAAGGCTTGCATCAACCCTTGGTTGTGTACGCCGCCACCACAAACCAGCAATTGCGCCAGTTTATAGGGTTTGAGGGCATCGACAATGCTTTGTGCGCTGAGGGCTTGGAGGCTGGCTTGAACATCCGCAGGCTTGAGGCTATCAAGTTTAGGGTAACGCTGTCTTAGCCACGCGAGATTGAAGTAATCGCGCCCAGTGCTTTTAGGCAAAGGGCGTTGAAAATATGCGTCGGCTAACAGTGCGTTTAATACGTCTTGCTGTATTGTGCCTGTCGCTGCCCACGCGCCATCTTTGTCATAGGCTTGCCCTTGCTGTTGTTGTATCCATGCATCCATCAGCCCGTTGCCAGGCCCGGTGTCAAAGCCGATTAATTCATGTGGGTCATTTTCTAAAATACTGACATTCGCCATGCCGCCGATATTGAGCGCGGCGGTGTTGGGCGTTTGCGCAAATAAATATTGATGAAAAGTCGGCACGAGCGGCGCACCTTGTCCACCAACAGCCATATCCGCGCGGCGAAAGTCGGCGACAGTTAAAATCCCGGTTTTAGCGGCGATTAAGTGAGCATCACCGATTTGCCATGTGTTGCCTTGGGCTGTTTGGGTCGGTGGGCGATGATAGAGGGTTTGTCCGTGGGAACCAATTGCGCGAATCTCGCTGGCGGGGATTTGGGCTTTTTTAAGTAAGCCTTGCACCGCAATGATAAAACCCTCGGCGGCTTGGGTGTCTAAATGCAGTATTTCTGCAAGACTGGGGTCGCGTTTTAGCTGACTCAAGTCGAGCAGGGCTTGCTTAAATTCGGCTGACCAAGCTTGTTGGTAACTGGCGACTAGCCGTAGCGGCTGATGGGAAAAATCTACCAGCACCGCGTCGATGCTATCAACGCTGGTGCCGGACATCAGCCCAATATAATATTCAGGTTTATTCATCAGCCGCTTGCATTTGTGCGGCAATCATTTCCAGCATATTGGCTTCTAAATCAAAACCGACCGGCAAACCCGGATTGAGACTGATGCCAAAACCGACACCGAGTTTTTCAATTAACCACGGAATATCGACCAATAAGCCGCCTTGGTAGTCGGGGAAGTCTTGTAAGAAACCTTGTCCACGCTCTGGGGCAGAAAAGGCAATCAAGACCGATTGCCCGTCTTCGTCTTCTAAGGATAAAAATTTCGCTTTGGTCGTGGTTTGTAGCCCTGCGACTTTTTGCTTGTCTTCAACCGGCACGAATAACTGTGCGCCGAGCAGTTGTTGCATAAAGTCATCGACATCAATTTCACCTGTTTGGGCGGCGACTAAGGCTTTTTCGATCTCATTGGTGGGGGTGAAATTTGCTATATCGCTCATGCTTGGCTCGCTTTTAATGACTCAGTTGGGAACTTGTGTGGAAAGACAAAGATGGGGATGGCGTGTCCAAATCCCAATCGCTGCGTTTAATGCCTTCTTCGATAATGTGGCTAAAGGTGTGTAATAGTTCTTTGTTCATGGCAATTTCTAGCCCTTGCCCGTCTTTGGGATGCATACAGACAATATGGCTGCCATCGTCTTTGGGTTTGATGGCCAGTTTTGAGAGTAAAATCGGTTGCTCGCCCAAAGGCAGTTTTTGATCCGGGCTTTGTTGATATTCGGCTTTCAGATCGGCTTTAGATAAGGCTTGTTCTTGTTCAAAGTGACGCACTGCGGCAGCGGCGGCATCGGAGCTGGGGGCAATGCTAGGGGCTGAGGCGCTGCTTTGTAAGCTCGCTTGGCTACTTTGATCAAGCAGTTGATCGAGCACTTTTCGCAGTTGTTTGCAATAGCGGCGGGTGATCCAGAGTCGGAACTCGTTGTGGTCTTTGGTATTGATGCGCAACAGCAGGCGATCTTCGATACCGACAAAGCGGATTTGCATTTGGTGTATGGACATAGGGGGTCTTAGGTTTTAATCACGATATGGTTTTTTTCTAGCAAACTGGAGACGATTAGGCTAGCAAAGCAAAAGCTTAAAAATAGGAAAAAGCCGATTTGTAAATCTGTGCCGTTGGTGGTCAGGACTTCAAGGCTTTGGCTCGATTGGTTCAGCCCTGCCAGTTGGCTGGAAATCAGCCCACTAAAGCCAATATAAGCCATAAAAATAGCGACCACAAACACATCAGCCATCGACCATTTTCCCGATTTGAGGGCAAAAAATCGCAAAATACCCCAGCGCCGCGCCGGACCGATATTGTAAAAATATAAAAAGCTACAAATCAGTTTGCTAAAAGGAAACAAGATACTAAAAATCGAAATCAACGCGCCGACAAAAATCATATCGTTTTTGCCTGTTTGTACCAAAATCATCACCACATCCAAAATGCTTTTGCTTTGGAAATATAAAACTTGATTGTTAAATTGGACAAATTCCCCGAACAAGGCAAACTGTAATTGGCTGATTTTTGCCTCAACTTCAATCATCGGTGTTAGCACACCGCCGACCAATAAACAAATACTGCCAAGGCTGAGGATCCACATAGAACCGCTGCTTAAGGGATAAAAGGGGTAGAGTAACCACAAAAACAACAGGGCAAGTAGACTGATAATCACTTGGGCATAGAGCTGCATTTGCTGTTCTAGCTGCTGGACTTGAGTGTTAATCGTTTGATTGGCTTGGTTTAAATCTGTTGCCTGATATTGCTTCAGCAAGCGGTTGTAATAGCTGCGATCTAAGGGCGTAAAGGTGGCGTTAGCCATATCGGTCAAAAAGCTTTGTAACTCGGCTTTGAGTTGTCGTTTTGATTCGGGCTTGTTCATCTCCGCCAAAATACTGGTGGCATAATCGGGAATTTGGCGGCGAATTTTTTTAAAATCGATTAAAAAATCTTGTGTGCCTTGCTTAACTGCACCTTTGATTTTGCCCCAAAAACTTTTGTCTTTGCTGTTTTCACGCCGTAAATATTGCTCGACTTTTTTTATCAGGGTATCAAGGGCTTTTTCGATTTGGGCGCGGACTTCGGGGCGGTTTTTATCCGTGAGTTCAAAGGCATCAATGCGGTTGGCGAGAATGGTATTGACTTGCTTGACCCACAAACCCGCATCCAATAAACCATATTTGATGCTGTTGAGTTCAGCGGCATTGAGTTTGTGCTGTTTGAGTTGCTGCGATAAGTCTACCGTGTGCGCCGTCAGGGCGATGATCAACGCTAACAGCAGCCAGCCAAAGCTGAGTTTAAGCCAAGGTCTAACGCCCACCGGCAAAATCCACCTGTCGCCAAGCTTCAAATAAAATAATCGCCACTGTGTTGGATAAGTTCATGCTGCGGCTACCGGATTGCATGGGCACGCGAATGATCTCATTCATGTGCGGATGGCTTAACACATCCGCTGGCAAACCTCGCGTTTCCGGGCCAAAAATAAAGGCATCGCCTTCTTCGTAGCTAGGGCTGCTGTGGCGACAACTGCCTTTGGTCGAGCAAGCGTAGAGTTGATTAAAGTCGGCTTTGTCTAAAAAATCGAGAAAACTTGGATATTGTGCGACATTGGCAAATTCATGATAATCCAGCCCGGCGCGTTTGAGTTTTTTGTGATCAAAATCAAAACCCAGTGGGTGAATCAAGTGTAGATAACAGCCGCTGTTGGCACACAGTCGAATAATATTGCCCGTGTTCGGGGGGATTTCTGGTTGATACAACACGCAATGAAACATGAGGCTAATCCACGATAGTAAAAGAATGTACAGCGATTTCGCTACGCTGATAGCGGCTCTCTAAGGCTTTGCCAGTATCAATATAAACCGCATAAACCCGATAATCTCCGGCTAAACCTTGGGGCAAAGTTAGTGATAATAAAGCTTGTGAGCGCTCTTGGCTGTCAATATTTGTTTGCCAGACTTGAGGAGTCTCACTTAGTAGAGGGCTATCCGCTTTGCCGCCGCCTAAAAAATAGGCTTGTTGAGTCTCTAAGACTTCTAATAAAACCCACAAATCCACATCTGGGCGTGGCACATCGTTTTGTTCTGCTAAGTCTAAGCTAAAATGTGTCCCTATTGTTGGCTTGTCGCTATGGCTAAAGCTCAAACGCTGATAGAGATGTTGGCGCATAAAATCACGGTAATAATGCACCCGACTATAAACCCCGTACAAGCCCACCCCCGCACAAGGAGTTTCAATCGTACCGCCAAAACTCGATAAGCCCAATAAACGCCAGTCATTGCCATCATGTCCAATTAAAGGCGCGCCACTGTCACCAGCGCAGCCATCTTTGCCACCAGATTCAAGACCTGCGCACAATTGCCCATCAAACAAAGTATAAATGCCATCATAAGCCGCTTGGCATTTTTCCAAGCCGACCACAGGTAAGGTAACTTGCTGTAAATAACGGCTATTGGCATAGCTGCCAGCCTTAGTAACCCCCCAACCTAGGGCTTGAGTTAAGCGCCCTGTTTCAATCTGAGAATGATCGGCTATGTCAGCATAAACGGGGGTTTGCTCGCTGGCGGTTTCTAATTGCACCATCGCAATATCATAAGGGGAATCCATATTGTAGGTATCCCACTGCGGGTGGACAAACACTTGTTTGATTGTGTGTTTGTCAGCACTATCAAGGCGCAGTTGATCAATAAAATTAAGATAAATACTCAAATCTTGACTGGGATTGGCAATACCATCAAAACAATGCGCGGCAGTGACCACCCAATGCGGTGCAACCAAACTGCCACCACAATGTACGCCATAACGGCTATTGATAGAGACCATCCACGGCCAATCGCCACTGATGGCATCGCGCCCACCAATAATTCGGCGGGTATCGCCAGCAAGGCTGGTTTGTTGAAAAATAAATAAAAGACAATAAAGAAGCAGACTTGATTTGAGGGTAACAGAAGACATTTGCATGATTATTCGTTTGTGTTTTGAAAATTTTCTAAGACTTCCCCGCTTTGGGTATTAAGTCGTTGACCGGGTTTTAACTGAATTTGTATTTGTGTATCAATTAATTGGATGGGAATAGAGACCCCGTCGGGGTTTTGCGCATCAATTTGTACCCCTGCTTGTTGTAAATCTTGTTGTCCGTTAATCCAAACTGCGTTGTCATGCCCTTCACGAATGACCAGACCGTTGACTTGCAGCCACACTGGAATCGCGGCTTTAACCTCCGATTTGGCTTTGATAGCATCAATTTCTGCTTGCGAACGCCGCTCAACATGCTCAAGCTGCTCGCGTTCACTGGCAGAAAAAAACAGCCGCGCTAAGCCCTCGGCGGCGTGTAATTCATAACTGAGAAACAGCCCCAATAATAATGGCTTAATTGTGCAGTTTAACAATTTCAGCTTCAATACCTTGGGTTAATAATTGTTGCTGGATTGCCAAGGCATTAAATTGGCTTTTTTCATATTTTACAATCATCAAATGCGGAATTTCTGGCTCAAAGTTCACCGATTTAATCCCCAGATAACTCTTCACATGCGCCGCCACTCGATCACGGGTTTGAATATCTAAGGATTCATCCAAGTGAAACAAGGTTTCCGCATATTGGCTGTTGCTGAGAGTTTTAATTAAAAAACGAATACCCATCAAAGCTGTGTCGCTGATTTCGGTAAACATAAAGCCGACGCTAAACAAACCCTCGCCCATCGGCGTTTGCCAGCGGCTTTGTGCCGTACATTCAATACGCAAGGCTTTTAAGTCCTCGTATTGTAAATCTTGTTTGGCACTTTCGAGTTTTACGCCTAAACGGAACTCGGTTTGGATCTCCAAACTTTGATCCGAGACCAGCATCAAACCGTGATCGGATAAGTCCCCTAAATAGCCCAATACTTTGCCCGAATCTAGCGAAAAAATCGGTAAATATAAGGCTAGCACTTCCCTTTTATAGCGTCGCCGCTCTTGCATAGTCATCCTTTAATCGAGGTTTTTACGCCAGCGCGTGCCACCGGCATGATCTTCTAAGATAATTTGCCGCGCTTGTAATTCGTCCCGAACGGCATCCGCCGTTGCCCAATCTTTATCAGCACGGGCTTGATTACGTTTTTGAATTAAGGCTTCAATTTCTGCCACCTCGGCATTGTTTGCGCCTTGTAAAAACTCATCGGCATTGCCTTGTAAAATCCCTAAAACTTGTGCTAGCTGGCGTAATAAACTGCCCATTGCTGCGGCTTTTTCCAAGTCTTCGCTCTTTAAACGGTTGATTTCACGCGCCAAATCAAATAAAACCGCTAAAGCATCGGAGGTATTAAAGTCATCATCCATCGCAGCATAAAAACGCTCGGAAAAATCACCTTCATGGCCAGCATCTGCCTTTGGCAAATCCCGCAAGGCGGTATACAAACGTGTCAGGGCTTGCTGGGCATAATCAAGGTTTTGATTAGAATAATTCAGTGGGCTGCGATAATGGCTGGTCAAAATAAAATAGCGCAAGACTTCGGCTGGATAATTCTCCAGCACAGTGCGAACAGTGAAAAAATTATTCAAAGACTTGGACATTTTTTCATCATTAATACGCACAAAACCATTGTGCATCCATAAATTGACAAAAGTCTCGCCCGTTGCCCCCTCAGATTGGGCAATTTCATTTTCATGATGCGGGAATTGTAAATCCATGCCGCCACCGTGAATATCAAAATGATTGCCCAAGCTTTGGGTCGACATCGCCGAACATTCAATATGCCAACCGGGGCGACCTTGACCCCAAGGAGAATCCCACGCAGGTTCGCCTGCTTTGGCGGCTTTCCAGAGTACAAAATCTAAAGGGTCGTGTTTATGATCAGCCACAGCAACGCGGCTGCCCGCTTGCAAGTCATCGATATTTTTACCCGATAAGCAACCATATTTCTCGAAAGATTTTACTTTGTAATAAACATCATTATTATCGCCAACATAAGCGAGACCTTTATCCATCAAGGTTTGCACCATAGTGATAATCTCTGGCATGGAGTCGGTGGCGCGGGGTTCTTTATCTGGGGCTAAAACGTTTAAGGCACGCTCATCTTCGTGCATGGCATCGATAAAACGCTCGGTCAGTGCGGCAAAGTCTTCGCCATTTTCTTGCGCGCGTTTGATGATTTTATCGTCAATATCAGTGATGTTGCGCACATAGGTGACATCATAGCCCTGCTCACGCAGATAACGCACCACGGTATCAAATACCACCATTACCCGCGCATGACCGACATGACAATAATCATAGACCGTCATACCACACACATACATATTAACTTTATTAGCGGTGATGGGTTTAAATGGGGCTTTTTCGCGGGTGAGGGTATTGTAAATGCTTAGCACGTTGGATTTTCTTTCAAGGTGATTGTTGCCAAACGCAAAGGCTTGGTCAAAACAAAATAAGGAGAATATTATCTCCCCGGATACAAAGCCGCTATCTTAGGCGATTTGCGGTGCTTATTCAAACTAGGATGCTTCACAACAAGCATTCTCGATTTTATATTTTGATGTGAGGCACTAAGCCAGTTTTTGCCACAATTAAAGTAATTTCCTACCAACCTAGTCGTGTTTAGCCGTGTAGCAATGGTGGTTTGGGGTATTGAGAGGTCATCAGTTATATTGTCAAAAGTTTGCAAATGAGGTTGATGTCTTGCTAAAATCTAATTTCTTTTATTTCAGAAATTACATAAATAATGAAAATAACACCGACAATGGAACGCTTTATTTTGCATTGGGGCGAGATGGGAACCCGCTGGGGAGTCAATCGCTCGGTGGCACAAATTCATGCGCTGTTGTATTTAAGCAAAGACCCTTTGCCTGCTGAAACCATTGCCGAGGCATTGGGTTTGGCGCGTTCCAATGTCTCTACCAGCTTAAAGGAATTACAAAGCTGGAAACTGGTGCAAATCAGCCATGTACTTGGCGATAGGCGCGATCATTTCGTCGCCCTTAAAGATGTGCAAGAAATGTTTAATCGGGTAGTCGAGGGGCGTAAGCAGCGCGAAATTGACCCGACTTTGACCTTGTTACGTGATTTACATTTACAATCCAGCGATGATAAAAACAGCGATAAAGCCGTTGGCAAAGCCATTGAAGACATGCTGGTGTTTGTCGAGTTGATGAGCCATTGGTATGAAGATGTGCGCAAACTGCCCAACCCGGTATTGCTAAAATTGGCAAAATTGGGCAGTAAAGTGATGAAGTGGTTGCCGAATAAGACTTGAGGGGCGGCTGTATACGACATTAACAGCTCTGATTTTACTGCTCCAACTCGTTCCCACGCCAGAGCGTGGGAACGAGTTGGAGCAGTAAAAGCTAGGACTAGCAGAAATTTCTAGGTTTTTTATCTTTTAATTTCTGTTTTTACAGAAATAACTGTTAAAAGAGGTTTTTATGAATATCTTACTTACCGGCGCTAGTGGTTTTATTGGTAAAGCCTTATATCAGCGTTTGCGCCAGTGCGGGCATCATCTGCTTGCCTGTGTGCATCAAGCTAAAGCGGATATGTTTGATGCAGAAACGGAATTGATTGTGTGTGATTTCAGCCGTGATACGGATATATCAACGTGGCTACCGCGTTTGCAGCAAGTCGATGTCGTCGTCAATGCCGTCGGTATTTTTCAACCCCAGACATCAACTGATTTTGAGCGCATTCATACGCAAGCCCCAATAGCTTTATTTGCTGCCGCTGCGCAAGTCGGGGTAAAACGCATAGTACAAATATCGGCGCTTGGAGCGGATGAACAAGCGCAAAGTCCTTATCACTTGAGTAAATATGCCGCCGACCAAGCCCTGATGCAGCAGGATTTAGATTGGTATATTGTCCGCCCGTCTTTGGTTTATGGCGAGGGCGGGCATAGTTTTACTTTGTTTAATGCCTTGGCGGCGATGCCTGTGCAATTATTGCCAGGGGGTGGCTCGCAGCGCATACAGCCGATTCATATAGAAGATTTAAGTCGGCCTTTGGTCGCTTGTGTTGAAGGCAAGGTCAGCGCTAAGCAAATCATAAACGCCGTCGGGGCAGAGTCTGTCAGTTTGCGGGATTATTTAAGCCTGTTACGTCAGCATTTAGGGCTGGGGAGATTACGCTTTATTGCTGTGCCCCTGTGGCTATCGATGGCTTTGGCATGGCTGGCGGAGTTGTTTCAACACAGTTTATTAAGCCGTGAGAGCTTGCGGATGTTGCAACGCGGCAGCACTGCGGATGTTAGCGAATTTAGCCGTCTTTTTTCTTTCCAGCCCTTAAGTCTGCAACAAGCCCTAGCCCAATACCCGCCGAGCATGGCAACGCAGCAGTTTTGCCGTTTGTATTGGCTGCGCCCTTTATTGCGCTTGAGTATTGCCATCACTTGGATTAGCGCAGGCTGGGTCTCGGCTTTTGGCTATCCGGTGGCGCAAAGTTATGCTTTGTTAGCCGATATGGGCATTGCCGATGCCCTCGCGCCCCTGCTGCTCTATGGCGCAGCGGCATTGGATTGCGCGTTGGGGCTTGCCCTATTTAGCCAGCGTTGGCTTGCACCTGCGATTTACTTACAAATAACGACCATGTTGCTCTATACCTTGTTGATTAGCTGGTTTTTACCCGCCTTTTGGCTCGACCCCTTCGGCTCGGTGGTCAAAAATTTACCCTTGCTTGTCGCCAGCTTGGTGTTATTGCAACTCGAAAAAAATCGGAGCTAGCCATGTTGTATTTAAGTTTGAAATGGATTCATATTCTCAGTGCTATTGTGTTATTCGGTATGGGTTTAGGCAGTGCCTTTTATAAGTGGATGAGTGATAGGCGCGGCAATCTCATCGTGATCGCTGAGGTGAATCGCCAAGTGGTGTTAGCCGATTGGTTGTTTACCACCCCGACGGTGATTATTCAGCCTTTGACTGGTTTGTGGCTTTTATCTCTAAGCCAAATGCCGTGGACGACGACTTGGGTCTTTTGGAGTTTATGGCTTTATTTGCTGGCGGGCTTGTGTTGGCTGCCGGTGGTCTGGCTGCAAATTCAAATGCGCGATATGGCTATTTTAGCAGTGAAAACAAATACCGCTTTGCCAGCATGTTATCAACGCTATGCCCGCCTGTGGTTTTGGCTTGGTGTCCCCGCTTTTATTGCCATGATTTTGGTGGTGGCTTTAATGGTATTTAAACCCAGTTGAGGTATGCAGATGAAAACCTATCTCACCGTAACAGACAGCGATATTATTTTATTCGATGGCATTTGTGTGCTTTGTAGCGCTTGGGTATTTTTTGTTATTCGCCGCGATCCCAAGGCGCGCTTTAAGTTTGCCTCGGTACAATCTGCCGCCGGACAAACATTGCTCCAGCGTCTCGGTTTGCCGACCGAACAGTATGACACCATGGTCTATATTCAAGCCGGACATGTATACACGCGCTCCAGTGCTTTTTTACGCATTGTTCAACAATTTGGCTGGGGTTGGCGATTGTTTGCAGCGTTTGCTTTTCTCTGTCCGCGCCCTGTTCGGGATTATTGCTATGACCGTATTGCCCGCAATCGTTATCGCTTATTTGGTAAACGCCAACAATGCTTGTTGCCCAGTGCCGCCATTCAAGCACGTTTTTTATAAAGGAGCGTCATCATGTCCACTAAACACCCCTTATCTATTATCCAACAAGCCCTAGGCGCTGATTGGGACAAACTCGCCACCCCGATTCGCCAGCATTACGGTTTAGCCAGTTACACAAATGCCGATTGTCTCCTGAATGGACGCATGTATGTTGAGTATCCCAATCGGGTCTTGCCGCTGATTTGGGCAGCGCGTTTAACCGGCGCATTGATGCACCAACGGGGTAAAGATATTGCCGTAGAAATCCATACGCAGACAAAAGCCGATAGCGACCAGTTATTTTGGCAACGCCAGTTTAAATTTCCCGGGCGTACACGGCGATTTATCTCGCGGATGCAATATCTGCAAGACAATGAAATCATTGAGTCCGTGGGTTGGGGCTTGAGTATTCGCCTAAAACTCAGCGTTGATAAGCAAGCCTTGGTTTTTCGTAGCAATGGTTATTTATGGCGTTGGGGGGCATTGTCCCTATCATTGCCAGATTGGCTATTGTTAGGCAAAGCAAGGATTATCGAATCGGCTTTGGCTGATGGCGGCTTAAAATTGGATTTTGATATTATCCACCCGCTATGGGGTTTGACCTATCGTTATGGTGGTGTGTTTTCGGAAAAATAAATTTAGGCAAACAAATAATTGTGCAAAAAGTCTTGCATCCAAGTCTGCCTAAAACTTTTGTTTAACAAGGGCAGATTGGAGGTATTGGCAAGTTCAATAAAGAAATGATAAAAGAGTATCTTGAGCGCCATTTTTAACCAAAAGTTGACGATAATTTCCGAGCGGAAAAACATTTAACTGATGTTACGCACTAAGCCGGTTTTTATCACAATAGTGTGATTTTCCACCTGCCTAGTGAAGTTTAGCCGTGCAGCAATGGCGGTTTTTTCTACCCTTAAGGTAGAAAAAGAAGCCTTTGCGTAACATCAGCATTTAATTTTTATTCTTAGGCTAATTGAGACAAAAAATTAGCTTAGTGCGTAACGCCTAGTAAAATAAGTTTTGATTGTCCTAAAATATACGAAAAAGAATAGACATGATGAACACCTATATTTAATAGTGCTCAACCACAGGCGATAAGCCCTTGCTTTATTATCCTGTTTTCACCATATTGAGCAGATAAACTGATACTGCGCTTTTTCGTGCGCAAACCTTTTCATAAGCGAATATATACTATGTCTCAAGCACTTCAACTGGTCTATGACATCGGTGAGAGCCGTTATATCAATTTAACTGACCGTTGCACCCTCTCTTGCCAATTTTGCCCCAAATTCAGCCAAGACAGTCATCAAGTTCATGAATATGACTTAAGTTTGCCTGTGCGCCCAGAGGTTGAAGAAATTAAGGCGCAATTAGGCGATCCCCGTGACTTTGCCAATTTTAAGCAATTTGTTTTTTGCGGTTTTGGTGAGCCGACTTTACGCCTAAAACCTCTGTTGGAAATCGCCCATTACATTAAAGACAATGGTGGTCAAGTGCGGATTAATACCGATGGTTTAGGTAATAAAGTCAATAAACGCAATATTCTTCCCGACTTAGGCGAATGTGTCGATGCCCTCTCCATTTCCCTGAATGCCCAAAATGAAAGCATATATGACCAACATTGCAAACCGGCACTTAAAGGCTCTTATGCTGCTGTCTTAGAATTTATCGAGCTTGCACCACAACACATCAAGGATGTCACCGCCAGTGCGGTTGATGGTTTAGAAGGGGTGGATATTGTTGCCTGTGAACATATCGCTAAGGCAAAAGGGGTGAAATTTCGCCGTCGGGTATTGGATATTGTCGGCTAATAGGCAAGCGCCCTTACGGGCGCTAGCTGCTTTATTGATTGATATTCAACATTTTTTGTCGCAAATCATGCAAATCTTGTTGTAATTCAGTTGTAACACCCAGTTGCCATTGAGACTGGCGCAAACTATAAGCTTGTTGATATGCCTGCCATGCCGCTTGCACATCTCCGTCTTTTTTCAACAAGTCACCCAAAGACTCTTGTAAATCTGCGACACTGGCTAGCACCGAAGCACTGCGGTCTTTACGCAAAACGGTATTGGCATAATCACTGGCATTCCGGTAAGCCGTGCTGGCATAAATGGCTTTATTTTCCCGCTCATGCGCTTTACCCAAGGCAATATAATTGTCCATCAAAGCTTTTTCAATCAACAACGTTGGGGTTTTTTGCCATTGTTTTTTGTAGTCTTCAATGGTGCTGAGATAAAACTCACTGCTGTGCCCTTGATTATCAAATAAGGCTTCATCGGCATCAAGGCTAGGTCTATTAAGTGTTTCAATACTAATCTCATTTTGACTCGCGCGTGGTGAGTCACTGACCCGTAGTTGTTCGTTGGTTACCACTTGATCTTTTTCTGTATTGCGCTCAATCGGGGTATTGTAAACCGTCGGTTCTTCGGCAGGGTCAATATAATTCACCCACACAGCCCAGACAAAGACGATGAGTAAAAATAACACGAATAAGCGAATCGTCCACATCAGTAGACGCATTCCTTTATGAACTTCCTCTGCTACGGTGTCACAGTTAGGAGAATGAGAGTTTTGTAAGTCAGGCATAACAGGTTTGGGGCTTGGTGGCGCAGCTGTGGCAGCAACGCTGGGTTTAGGATCGGGCTTAGCAACAGCGATAGGTGCAATGTTCGACGTATCTTGTTGAATAGCACAGCTTTGTAATGCTGAGAACACAGGGTAATTAAGGTGTACGCGCTTATTAGCATCGGCATGTAACAACCCGTATTTTTGCATGTCTTCACACAAATGCCGCTGTCTTGGCGTTTGGCGTAATTTGTTTAAGGGCGTGTACACACGCACATGCCCTAAATGGGTTTCTGCCGATAACTTACTGATAAAACTGCGACAAGAGACGTGAATATTAGCTGGATAACGTTGCCATAAACGCTGTATTTGGCGCTGAAAGGCATTCAGACCTTCCAAGTCTTGATAACTTTGGTAAGTCAAAACCGATTTTTTAGCATCTTTTTCATACAGCTTGGCGAGTAAATAATTTAACTGGCTCAATTGACAACCATCAGCTGCTTGAGCAATTTCATTATCAAGGCGGCGGCTTTTATCGCCATCAATTTCAAAACTAACATTATAGTAATCGGCCGTTTTTTCCATCATCGAAAGCAAAGCCGCTTCGTCCATAGGCACTAAGTTTAAGGTTGCCGATTGTTCCCATAAAACCGCCAGTGCTGGGGAGGTTTTCGCCATCTCAAGATAGGCTTCATCAAGCACGCTAAGTACGGCAATGCCATCAATTTTGGCAAATATTTGTAATAATTCAAAAAAGTGATTTTGTTCGGCTTCCGTGTAATTTTTTTGGAAAACCACCTCGAGGGGGTCGATAACCAACAAGGTCAGCGGCGGATTGTCATCATCATGAGTGGCGGTTAATTGCAGGCTGGTTTGTAATAAAACCGGGGCTTTTTCTGGTTGTTCTTTGAGGCTTTGTAAAAGGTGATCAACATCCAGCCCTTCTCCAGCCTCAGTAGGCAAGCTGGCTAAGACGGTTTTAATGAGTTCGGCGTGAATATCAGTTTGGCAACAAGAAAAATGGATAATTTGCCAATTTTCCGGGGCTTGTGCTAAGCGCGGCAGCACACCTGCGCGCACCAAGGAAGTTTTGCCCGAATCTGCTGCACCAATCAAACTTAGAGCTTGATAATCATGGTCCCAAACCGCTTGTAAGTGCTCAAATATTGTTTGGCAGATGGTCTCTCTACCAAAGAAAATATCAGCGTCCGTGCTATCAAATATTGCCAAACTGGGAGCAGTTCTTACGGTCATCGCATATCCTTGATTGAGCTTGCTTAAACGTAAGCATTATAACGTATTTTTCACTGAATTTCGACGTGGCCTTGCGTTCATAAATAAGGGCTGCCAGCAAAGCCATATCGCCTAAAATACACTAATGGTGTATGCTTATCTTTTTATCTTGCCGAGCAATGGTGACTTAATTATCGACATCATTGCTTTGGGGCTTGAGCTTAACGTAACAACCTTGGATGAATCAGCGATGGGGCAAACAGAGCCAAAATTCCGTTATACCGAAGCGTTGTGTCGCAGCAAAGAAATTGCCGCAGAGACAAGCTTGGATGATGCTGAACTTTATCTTAACCGCGAATTAACCTGGCTGAGTTTTAATCAGCGGGTATTGAACGAGGCGCAAGATCCCCGCAACCCCCTCTTAGAGCGCCTGAAATTTATCGCCATTGTCAGCAATAACCTCGATGAGTTTTTTATGAAACGCATCGGTGGGCTAAAACAATTGGTTGGCGCGGGGATTCAAAGCGTCACCGTTGATGGCCGAACACCACAACAGCAAACCGATGATTGCTATCACATGGTTAAATTGCTGGAAAAAGACAAGCGCAAGTTTTTGAGCAAATTACTTAAGCAGTTAGAGCAAGAGGACATTGTCGTCCACCGTTATTCGCAGATCGATAGTAAAATCCAAACGAAATTGCGCGATCAGTATTTTGAAAATATTTTTCCGCTCTTGACCCCGCAAGGCATGGATCCGGCGCATCCTTTCCCGTTTATTTCTAATTTATCCCTAAACCTTTTAGTGACCTTGCGCCCGAAAAATGCGCCTTTGCCAACCATGGCGCGGGTAAAAATTCCCGTCGGTGCGGGTGTACCACGGTTTTTACAAATCAACGAAGATAAAAACCATTTTGTACCGATTGAAGATGTGGTTGCCAGTAACTTGGATTTACTCTTTCCTGATGTCGAAATTTTAAGTTGTGAAACCTTCCGCGTCACCCGCAATGCGAATACTGAGCGCAACGAAGACAATGCCGATGATTTACTCAGCATGATTGAATCGGAGCTGCGTGATCGGCGTTTTGCGCCCATCGTCCGTTTGCAAGTACAAGACAGCATGACCACGATGCATAAGGGGATGCTTGCCGCAGAATTAGGTCTCGATGAGGAAAACGACGTATTTGCGGTCGAGGGCATGATGGGCATGTGTGATTTGTTCCAGCTTGCCGGGCTGAAACTCCCAGAATTACACGATAAGCCGCATTTCCCCACCGATCATCCTTTGTTACACGATGCGCCGAGTATTTTCCACGCCATTCGTGAGCATGGCTCGATTTTATTGCATCACCCCTACCAATCTTTCTCGACTTCGGTAGAACGCTTTTTACGTGAAGCGGCGGATGATCCCAAAGTCCGAGCGATTAAAATGACCCTTTACCGCACCTCCAGCGGCACAAAAGTCATCGATTACTTAATCAGAGCTGCACGCAACGGTAAGCAAGTCGCCGTCGGGGTCGAACTCAAAGCCCGTTTTGATGAAGCGGCGAACATTCGCTGGGCAAGCCGGATGGAAGAAGCCGGGATTCATGTCACCTATGGCATTGTCGGGCTAAAAACCCACTCCAAAGTGATTTTGGTGGTGCGCCAAGATTATAGCTATAACAAAATTCGCTGTTATGCCCACATCGGCACAGGTAACTATCACGCCGATACCGCGCGGCTTTACAGTGACTTAGGTTTGCTCACCTGCGATCAGGATTTAGGCGCAGATTTAACCCAGTTGTTTAATTATTTGACCACCGGCTATACGCCACAGCGTCAATACAAAAAAATCCTGCCCTCGCCAAAGATTTTGAAAAATACCTTGATAGACTATATCAAGCGTGAGGCAAAACTACACACCGAGAAAAACCCTGGGTTGATTCAATTCAAAATGAATGCCCTAGAAGATGCCGATGTCACTAAAGCACTGTACCAAGCCGCTTGCAGTGGGGTACGGATTGATTTGATTATCCGGGATACTTGTCGTTTACGTCCTGGTGTCGTGGGCTTTTCCGACAACATCCATATTTATAGTTTGGTCGGGCGTTTTCTTGAGCATTCACGGATTTATTATTTCCGTAATCAAGGCGCGGACGAATATTATATTGGCTCGGCTGATGCGATGCAGCGTAATTTAGAAAGCCGGGTCGAGGTCGTGACACCGGTAGATCAAGCCGAGTTAAAAGGTGAGTTGCGAATGATTTTGGATACCCAACTGCAAGACAAACGCAGTCGTTGGGAAATGCAAGCCGATGGCAGCTCGTGTTTAGCCGTTGAAGAGGATGCGGATCATATCTCTTCGCAAGCACACATGATTGCCTTTTATGACAATAAACACCGCAAAGCCCGGCAGTTGAAGAAAAACAAACTGGCAACCGGGGGCAAACGTAAGAAGTCGCGGAACAAAGCTAAGTAAAGCGCCGGGACTTGAGTCCCGCAGGCGCGACTTTAGCCGCGCTTGCCATTATTCTGCAAACAGTAATTGACTAAAGCCTTGTGGATAATCAATCCGCCAATCCGCTTGCCCATCCCCATTAAAATCCTCTACAGATTTTACTTCTAAACGGTTGCTACGCGGCGCGTTCTGTACATGAACATCCAACCAACCTTGATAATCTTTACCTTGATAGCTGAATTGTAACGGCTCAAAAGGTGGGGTTTGCAACTGTTGTACATAAGGGCTTAAATCAAACGCTGGCATGGGGTAGAAAAACTGTCGCCGTAAACGACTTTTCTCATCGACAAATACCTGAGCGATAGCGAGCTGCTGGGCTGGAAATAAGGCATTGCTGAGTAAAATCCCGGGGAATACGCCCTCGGCGACTTCGGTGGAAATCCAATCCGGACGCATACTCAAAGCAATCGGGCGCTCTGAGTTACCTATTTGAATATTACCTGCGGCATTCATACGCAACAGCGGATACCCTTGCGCGGCAAAATGCCCTTGTAATTCACACAGCGCTTGCGCAGCAGGCTGCGCGGTCAAGACCAGATCTTTTTTGAAATAAAAGCGGGTGACTTGATTGGCGCTGACATCTAAGCCCGCTGGATTTTTTTGTTGGTGCAATTGCAAGGGCCATAATGCCAAACGTAAATTATCTTGATTCAAACGTAAATAGCCCGTTTTAGGTACTTGCTGCATTTGCCAGCCTTGTTGTTTGAATAAATCCAGTTGGTTGATTTCATCCAATAGCGCTGTGCCTTGGTAAGACTTATCGAGGGCAATCACTTGTGGGTGGGTCAGTGATTGGCAAGCAAAGTCTTGCTGCATATAAGGCGTATCAGCAGGGTTTTTGACTAACACAGCAGGCAAACTCACTGGTGGCGTGACAACGGCTGTGGGCTTGCTATCGCTGGGTTTTTCAACGCTTACCGTGTTTGGCTCGTCCTTGCTATCGACCGTATCATTGGTGCTGGCTTGCTCGCTGGTGTTACTCGCTTTTTCCTCTGTTGTACTGTTTGTCGGTTTTGTTGTCTCATCTGTTTCTGTATTGATAGCTGCTGCTGTGTTGCTATCCACTGTGATTGGCTCGGATGAAGGTGTGTCTGCTTTTTCCTCAGATTCAGGTTTCTCTATTTCCTCTGGCTTGGTTTCAGGCTCGACGGCTGGTTCGCTCTCCTCTGGCTCAGTGACAGGGGCAATCTCTGCGCTTACATCGGTCTCTGGCTCCGTGGCTTTGCTGACCTTTGCTAACAAAGGCACGCTGCGGACTCGGTGATTGTAGGTATCGGCAACAAGCAAGGTTTGGCTGTGTGGATTGATCGCCAAACCTGTGGGGGCGTATAACTGGCTGCTGCTAGCGCTATTATTATCACCATTAAAGCCCATCACCCCAGCGCCAGCAAAGGTACTTAACGTCTCAGCGCCCAAGCGCAAAACCCGAACCCGGTCGCTATAAAATTCGCTGAAATAAAGGTAATCAGCGGCAATTTTTAAGCCCGCAGGTGCGGCTAAAGGCGTTTCGCTCGCCACCATACCGTTTTGACTGTAGCGTTTTTTGCCTGTGCCTAAAACGGTGTTAATCATGCCTTCACTATCGAGACGACGAATGCGATTATTGCCTTGGTCGCTGATATATAAATTGCCCTCGCTATCAAAAGCAACATCGTTGGGTTTATTGAATTTGGCTGCCAGTGCCTTGCCACCGTCGCCGGCAAAGCCTTTGTAACCACTGCCCGCGACAATTTCAACTTGTTCGGCAACTAAGCGCTTGATTTGATGGTTGGCAGCATCGGCAATGTATAAACTGCCATCCGCTGCAAAAGCGAGGCCTAAAGGGCGGTGAAAACGCGCCAATGGTGCAGGCATGGTTTCTTGGTCTTTACCAGAGACACCGCTACCGGCGATGGTTTCAATCATACCTTTATCAAGGCGACGAACCACATGGTTGCCGCTATCGCTGATATACAAGCGGTCTTGGGCATCGATAGCCAAACCCGCCGGGCGTTGTAACTGCGCTTTGGTTGCCGCTTTGCCATCGCCACTATAACCGCTGGTTCCAATGCCTGCGACGGTTGTAATCACGCCTTGGGAATCAATTTGACGAATGCGATGATTCGCGGTATCAGCAATATAGGTCTTGCCTTGGCTATCGACAGCAACCGCACTGGGGACGTTTAATCGTGCTTGCAGCGCAGCAACGCGCTCTCCCGCAAAGCCACCTTGACGTAAACCCGTTTTGCCACTACCCGCAATAGTTTTTATGCCTCGGCTGGTCTCAGTGCTGGGGGTTAAGGCTCGAATACGCTGGTTACGACTATCGGCAATATAAATTTTATCCTCACTGGCAAGCAAACCATAAGGCGTGTTTAGCGCTGCCAAACTGCCCTCGCCTTGAAGTAATCCATACGCGCCGTTAGCCACCTCGGTAGGGCCGCTGCCTGCGATAGTGCTAATCATGCCGTTTTCGACTTGTCGAATGCGGTGATTATCACTGTCAGCAATATATAGCACGCCGTTTTTGTCAAAACTAATCCGGTGCGGTTTGCGTAAATGGGCTTTTGTTGCTGCCCCACCATCACCAGAGAAACCAGGCGTTCCCTCACCAGCTACAGTTTCTAATTGTGATTGGGCATTGAGAAAACGAATCCGGTGGTTGCCGCTGTCAGCAATAAATAAACGCCCTTGTGCATTGAAAGCCAAGCCTTTGGAATAACTCAAACGGACTTTTTCTAGCTGATCATTATCACCTGCAAAGCCTTCTTTATTGCCTGCGAGCAAGTACAGCGTGCCATCGGTATCTAGCCAACGAATCTGGTGGTTATTGGTATCACTAATATACAAGCGCCCAGCGCTATCAAAAGCTAAGCCTTGAGGGTTATTGAGTTGGGCATCAACACCCGCTGTATTATTACCCTCACTGCCGGCTGTGCCATTACCGACAACCGTGCTAATCACGCCCTCGGAGTCTATTTTACGCACCACATGGTTGCCACTGTCAGCAATATATAAACTGCCATCAGCGTCAAAAACCAGTGCACTAGGCAGATTTAATTCAGCTTCTAGGGCAGGGGCATTATCACCGCTATAGCCTGCCGTGCCTGTGCCAGCCACATCACTGATTTCTCCTGCGTGATTGATTTTGCGAATACGATGATTATATTGATCGGCAATGTAAAGGTTGCCAGCGGCATCTTCAGCCAAAGCCACGGGTAAATTAAATGGGGTTTCAAGCGCTTCTAGCGTGCTGTTATAGCCCAACTCGCCATTGCCCGCAACAGGGTTGATTTGATAAGCAATCGGGGCAGCCATAAGGCTAGAACTGAGTAAAAAATAGCTAAATAACAACAGGCTTAGGCGGTACATTTGCTCCCCTTCGTGGATTAAAATATGGCGGCTATCATTGTAGACTTTTACATTTACAGCAACAAGCGTTAAAGTGGCAAGTTTGAATTTAGAAAATCATCACACTAAGCGGATGTTACGCAAAGGCTTCTCAAGGCTTTAACAAGCCAAAAAACCGCCATTGCTCCACGGCTGTACCACTAGGCAAGTGGAAAAGCACCTTTTGTGGCAAAAACTGGCTTAGTGCGTAACATCAGAAATTAACAATCAACATATTTTCATAAGGATACAGAAATGACTCCAGAAGAGAAAAAACAACAAGTGGCTAAAGCCGCTTTAGAACACGTTGTCCCCGGGACAATTATCGGTGTCGGCACAGGTAGCACCGCCAATTGTTTTATTGATGAACTCGCGGGCATCAAGGGCAAAATCGACGGCACAGTTGCCAGCTCTGAAGCCTCAGCTGAGCGTCTACGTGGTCATGGGATTCCTGTATTTGACTTAAATGCCGTCGATGCGATTTCGGTCTATATTGATGGTGCAGATGAATCTAACCATCACTTACACTTAGTTAAAGGTGGTGGTGGCGCGCTGACCCGGGAAAAAATCGTTGCCGCTGCCAGTGACCGTTTTGTTTGTATTGCTGATGATAGCAAATTGGTCGATACCCTCGGCGCTTTCCCCTTGCCTATCGAAGTGATTCCGATGGCGCGCAGCTATGTGGCGCGTGAAATCGTCAAACTCGGTGGACAACCGGTGTTGCGCGAGGGCTTTACCACCGATAATGGCAATATCATTCTCGATGTGCATCATTGGCAAATTGAAGAGCCTGTCAAAATCGAAACCCAATTGAATCAAATTGTCGGTGTGGTCACCAATGGTTTATTCGCCGCTGACCCTGCCGATATTTTACTGCTTGGCAGTGATAATGGCGTTAAGGTGGTTGAGTAAAAGGGGCTGAGCATGGAAGAGCAAAAGCAAGGATTGCCAGCGGAAACAACTGAAAAAGAATGTCCGCCTTGTCAGCCACCGAGCTTCAGTATCCGCAGCTTGATGTGGTTAGAGCATTTTATTGAAGCGATCTTATTTCACAGCCGTTGGATTTTAGCGCCTTTATATCTTGGCTTGGTGATAGCGCTGTTAATTTTGACCGTCAAATTCGGGCAAGAACTGTTACATATGGTTCCGAACGTATTAACTGACGATGGGTCGGCGATTATTTTAGCGGTCTTAAGTTTAGTGGACTTGGTTTTGGTGACCAATTTATTGTTGATGATTATTTTCAGTGGTTATGAAAACTTTGTTTCTAAAATTGATATGGTCACCGACCATGTCGATAGACCTGAGTGGATGGGCAAAATTGACTACACAGCGATGAAGCTCAAAGTCATCGGCTCGATTGTCGCTATTTCTTCGATTGAACTCCTAAAAGCCTTTATCCAAATTAAAAAGGATAATATGGACGACCGCGTCATCATGTGGATGGTGATTATCCATGTGGTGTTTTTGCTCTCCGGCGTGCTCTATGCGTGGATGGAAAAAATCTATCACTCGGTGGAAAAACACTAACGCTTCTAAATTTTCTACTGCCTCGATTGGCATTGATACGCCATTCGAGGGCTGTATTTTGTAATACAATTTTCCTTTCCTTGCTGATGTTACGCAAAGGCTAAGCTTCACTAGGCAGGTGGAAAATCACACTATTGTGATAACCAGCTTAGTGCGTAACATCAGTTACTTGCTAAAAACGGGGATTAATCGCGCTTAAGCTGGTTTTTGCTGGTCTTGTCATTGCTCTAAGATTCTGCAAAATATTGACCCCAAACTGAGCTTAAACAGTTTAGTGCGCAAAAATAGCATTAAAACATGCTAGAATCGTGAATCTTAGCTGTTAAAGATTTTTACAAGGAGCAAAGGTTTTTTCTCGCGCCTTGTTTTATAGATAAATGACCGGAGGGGAAATGCCAAACATTATGGATGATGCAAATGATGGCGATGTAGAGAAAAAAATTGCAATACTAGAACAAGAAAACCAAAAATTATTACTGCAATTACAAGAAGCCAAAGCAGCCTTACAAGCCTGTAACCATTCCTCAGAAAACTCTCATAGTGAATTGCAACACGAAAAAGCCGCCGCTGATGCAGCTAACCGTGCTAAATCAGAGTTTTTAGCCAGCATGAGTCATCAAATTCGCACCCCTATGAATGGTATTTTAGGTATGTTGAGTTTGGTATTAGATTCCAAATTAAGCACGCATCAACGTTCATTATTAGGCGTTGCCAATAAAGCTGGCAACACCTTGATGGCATTACTGAATAACTTACTGGATATTTATCGCCTCGAAGCGGGTACGTTAACGTTAAATAATCTAGACTTTAACTTACATAATGCCGTTGAAGAGGTCACCAATTTATTTGCTGATAATGCCTTTACCAAGGGCTTAGATATTGCTTGTATTATTAGCCCAGACACCCCTGACTGGGTTGTCGGTGATCAAGTGCGTTTCCGACAAGTATTGAGTAATTTAATCAATAATGCGATTAAATTTACCTCCGAGGGACAAATTACTATTCGGGTTGGCAGTCTTGAGGGGCAGCCTTACCAAATCCATTTTGAAGTAGAAGATACCGGGATTGGCATCAAAGAGGATCAACGCGAGTATTTATTCGATCATTTTGCTCAAGCCAGTAACTTTACCGACAAACCCCGTGAAACCAGTGGTCTGGGTATCCCGCTTAGCTATGAATTGATCAAATGCATGAATGGTGAATTAGATTACAATTCCACCGAAGGGCAAGGCAGTTGCTTTTGGTTCAAATTAAACTTTGAAGCACCAGAGGATCGCCCTGTTTGGCAAGCTGAGCCTAAACTCAGAGATCGGACTTTATTGGTGGTACAAGGTAATAATACCCACCGCCAAGTATTGACCCAATACCTAGAACAATGGGGTATTTGTTACCATATTTGTGACCAAGTTGAACAAGTCGAAGAGCAACTTAGCAGTACACCGCTACAATACTGGAATGGTATCATTCTCGATTACCATTTAGATCAAACGCTCGATGGGCGATTGTACAATCATTTGCGTAATATCCTCGCCGCCCATCCGGTGCCTTTGATGATGCTTTGCACCAGTAGCCCTTATCAAGACAGACCCAGTTGTGCTCATCCCATTCCCAGCTTACCAAAACCGATTAACCGCGAACGTTTACATACGGTTTTAGTCTCGATGCTGGGTGAACAACAAAAAAGCCAAGTGCCCGAAGCGCCTAATTTACAAGTGCCGCAGTTTGATGTGCCGCTCAAGTCCAATAAACGCATTTTACTGGTTGAAGATAATCTCTTTAACCAACGGGTGGGCGTGGAAATGCTCCACAAACTTAACCTTGACTTAGAAATTGCCAATAATGGTCAGGAGGCAATCGAAAAAATTTATCAAGAACATTACGACTTGGTCTTGATGGATTGCGAAATGCCGATCATGGATGGCTATACTGCCACAGCGATGATTCGTCGCCATGAGCATCAACAAGAAAAACACCATATCCCGGTGATAGCGATGACGGCTAATGCTTTAGAAGGGGATCGTGAGCGTTGTATTGAGGCACAAATGGATGACTATATTAGTAAGCCTGTGAAGTTGAAAACACTTGAGCAAGTCTTGATGCAATGGTTAAACTATCGCTGTTGTGATCCTGGCGACTCAGATTAACCCACTCCCTTTTTCTTGATTTTAGGTAGATTATAATGAAACTACATCGTCTATTGTTTGCTGTGCTGCTTAGCTGTTCGGTCACAGTAACCGCTGCGACAGACAAACAACCACTCGATCGCATTGTTGCCATTGTTAATGATGATGTAATCACTGCCTCTAGCCTCATTCAAGAAATTCGGGCCATTGCCGAGCAACTCCAAGCCAAAAATACCCGTCTCCCAGCCGCTGGCGTGCTTGAGAGACAGGTCTTGGAGCGTATTATTTTGAACCGTTTACAAATTCAACGTGCCAAGCTCAGCGGTATCCGTATTGAAGACAGCCGCTTAAATCAAGCCTTGCGCAAAATAGCCGGGCGCAATGGCTTAAGTCTCAGCCAATTCCGCCAAGCCTTGGAAGCCGAAAAATATGATTTTTCTGAATACCGTGAAAGTATTCGTGAAGAAATGCTCATCCAAAAACTCCAACAACGCCAAGTTGAGCAAAATATCCAAATCACCCAACGTGAAATTGATGACTGGCTCGCAAACCAAAAAGATTTAGGCGCGGTCAAATACCATTTACAACACATTTTGATTGCTGTCCCTGAGGCAGCAAGTCCTGAGCAATTGCAAGAAAAACGTAAACAAGCCGAGGACTTACTGCAACAATTACAAGCAGGGGCTGATTTCAAAGAATTGGCTATGGCACATTCTGCGAGTCGCCAAGCGCTTGAAGGCGGTGATTTAGGTTGGCGTAATGCGGCTGAATTACCAAATTTATTTGTGGAGGCGGTGCGTCCACTTAAAGCGGGCAGTTTAACCCCCGTATTGCGTAACAGTGGCGGCTTTCATATTGTCAAATTATTAGAAAAACGCAATTTGGCTCAAAGTATTATTACCCAAACCAAAGCCCGTCATATCCTCTTAAAACCCAGTGAAATCTTAAGCGAAACCGAAGCGGAAAAACGCTTAACTCAACTGCGAGCGCGTGTTTTAGCGGGGGAAAATTTTGCGGAACTGGCTCGGGCGCATTCGGATGATAAAGCCAGCGCGGTTGAAGGCGGTGCGTTAGGCTGGGTAAATCCTGACACCTTGGTGCCTGAATTTGAAAAAGTCATGAATAGCTTAAACCCAACAGAAATCAGTCCCGCGTTTAAAACCCGTTATGGTTGGCATATTTTAGAAGTCGAGGCACGGCGCGAGCATGACAATACCGACGAGGCTTTGCGTACCCGTGCCACACAACAAATTCGTGCGCGTAAGTTAGATGAGGCTTTAGAAAATTGGTTACGCCAGTTGCGTGATGAGGCTTACGTTGATTACCGCGAGGCACGTTCAGAATAGTTTTTAGCTCCGCTTAGCCCTCTTTATGGAGGGCTAAAACGAAAAAAGGCAGCAGTCATATCGACGTGCTGCCATTAGTTTCGGTCTAAGGAGCTTACATTGTACAAGCCTTAAGCATAAAAGCAAGCGTTTATCCGAAAAATATTAACGTTTATCGGATAATAATCGGTATTAAGCCATTACACAAAGGCTTTTTTTGCTTTAAGGGCTGCAAAAACCGTCATTGCGCCACAGCTAATATTCAGCTAACAGCAGCAGCCCTAAACTGATCCCATCTGTGGAGGCAGATATTAAGATGAGTCCAGCACCAGATCCCATTGATAAACAAAATGATGGCACGGCAACTCAGCATAATCATGCGGATGCGGATAACTTGGCGATGATGCTAACAAAAGCAGCAGACAATGATGCACAAACACTCCAAGTGCAACTCTACAGTGAGGCAAATTATCAAGGTGCTTCACAAGCCTTACCTTGTGGTTCCTACAACTATCGCGACTTAACACTCAATCACACCCTAGGTTCTTTGCGGATTCCCCCAGGTTTGAAAGTCAACTTATTTCAATATCCAGGTTTTGCGGGTGCGAGTAATAGTTATCACCGCAATAGTGCCGAATTAAGTGAATTTTTCCGCCATCACACAGGCTCTATCAGCATCACATCAGTCGAACAAACCGAACAACAGCCGCCCAAACCTGCGGACAAACATCCGGTTTTTATCTACAGTGAGTCAAATTATCGCGGTAAAAAACAAGCCTTATTTCCCGGGCGCTATAACCTCAACGAATTAAAATTTGCCGCCGCCGGCATCAGTGCTTTGCGGATTCCTAAAGGCGTGCAAGTTCAAGTTTTTTCCGAACCGGATTGTGCCGGCGCATCGATGTCTTATCAACGCAATCATGCTTTTTTAGGTGATTATTTTAGCCAGCAAGCCGCTTCTTTAGCTATTGACTATCTCAGTGCTGTGCCAGAGGCAAGCAAAGCGGCTATCAACAAACCTTGCTTAGCTTTCAATGGTAAGGATGTGTATGTCAGCACCGTACTGGATTTTAACCCCCAAGCTCTGACGCTTAGCTTGTGGTTTAAAACGGAACACCCTGATGGCGGCTTGTGTTCTGTTGAAGCGCAGCGCGGTAAACAGCAAGGACAAGATCAACAAATCTATTTACACGCAGGCGATTTGCATGTGCGTTGCTGGCAGCAAAGCCCACTGGCAACTCAAGGGAAAAATTATGCGGATAATCAATGGCATAAATTGAGCTATGTGTTTGATCAAGCCCAAGGGCGACAAGCGCTATATGTTGACGGTTTGCTACAAGCAGAAAGTCAGCACCAAACAGCGGGGTTTGAGCGGCAAACTTGTTTATATCTCGGCTATGCTGCTGATGCTAATCAAGCTTATTTTCAGGGCTTAATTGCCGAATTGAGTCTTTGGTCAGCGGCACGCTCATTGTATGCCCTAAGCCATTGGCAAGCCCCAGTCACTGGCTATGAGCCAGATTTATTGCTGTTTTGGAATACGCAAACGGCTGCGACAAACCCACGCCAACTCCTTGATCACAGCACACATATACATCATGGCAGCATTCATGGTGCGGCTAAAGCGCTCACGGTAACGGACTTCCCGGCAGAATTTGTCTCACAAATCCTACAAAACTTAGATTTTCACGGGCTTAAACGCAAAGCTGATGCCTTTGCGCGGGTAGGTAAAGTCTTGGGGCAAGGTATGCCTACTGCTCGAACCAACTTGGCTTATAAGGCGTTATCACAATGGATTGCTGAGGGTAATTTAGCCCATTACAACCTCATGAACCAGCTCACTTCGGCAATCTATGACGGTGACTTATATTTAAGCCCTAAAGTGCTTGGCTATGCCTATGCCGATATTGTCGAGCATATTCCTGTACTGGATATTTTTACCCCGATTCAAAATCCTAAAGGGGGTTTTTTTCAAAGCCCGCCCAGCCACATTGGTAATTCAGGGATGATTTTGGACGAAGAGCCAGAAGAATACGCCAAACTTAGCCGCGTGGATGATTATTCGCTCAAAATTGCCGGAGATGTGCGTTTATTGGGGCAATATGAGGCTAAACTTGCTTATGCTGACTTTAGCTATATTCATGGCTCGCCCCAATGCGCCTTTAAATATCAGCTCAAACAAAGCCTGCCTCTGGATGTGATTGTCCCAGCGGTATCCTTGGTTTCTGGTTTAGAGCTGGAACAAGCGACTCTAATTGCTTCTAGCTCGGCACAATTATTTGATCCCGAATTAGACAGCCATATGGAAGTGGGGTTGAATTTCTTTGGCAATGTGGATAGCCGCAATAGTCGCAATCCACGTCTGGCTTTTATGAATCAGGCTTTTAATATTGGAATAATATCACTTCAGGGCATCCGTGACCCGCGCGCTTGTCATTTGCAAAGCCATTTACCTGCGGTGACTTTGCTTAATTCTCCCACCTTAAGCTTGAGTTTAAGCCGTGCGAGCTTGCATATCGCTTTGCTTGGTCAACCGACGCTGGCTCATATAGGTTTGCGCCAAGATTTACGTTTAAGCCTGCATTATGGCGAGCAAAGCGATCACTTATATTTTAATGGCGGTATGGTTTTAGCTCCACAGCGGATCAGCAACGCCTACAGCATGAATGGTAAAGCGCAAAGCGATGCACTGGATAAGGGGCGTGTGTTTAATCAACGCAGTTGGCACAAACCCTTAGGCATTCAAGGCTTAAGTATTCACGACTTGAGTCTTCAACTAGATTGCCAATACGCCGATGATTGGCTTCAACAACTCGCCATTCATGGCAGCTTAGAGATTGGCTCACATCGTCGCCATGTTGCCTTATTATTTGATCACCAACAGCCGGATCATTATGCCCTTTGTGGGGATATGCAAGGCTTAACATTAGCCGTTTTGCTCGCACAACTAGCACCCAATGCCTATGTTAATTATGTCACCGAGCTAAAATCGGGACGTAAACTGTTCAAACAACTGATGAACAACCCTTTCTTAGAAGGACAATTGCATATCGTACCTAAGGCGGGACGGATTAAAGGGCTTAATTTTGCCACCTCAGGTGTGCATCTAAGCGCTCAATTACTGTTATGGGGAATGCCTGTCTATGTGCAAGCACAGATTGATGCCAAGACAGGTATGCAATTACATATCAATCTTGAGCCAAGCACATTAGGGGAAGTGTTTAGCTTAAAAGCTGACAATAGCACCAGCCCCATGCTCTCTTGCACTTTGGATCAGCAGCAGCGGCTAGCTATGCATGTCGATGCCCAGCTAGCGGTGTTTAATATTACCCATCAAGGACAGCTTCGGGCGCACCCGAAGGGCTTGCGCTTTAAGTTTGCGCAAACGCTAGCAGAGATCGGCGATATACAACTGCAATGTACGTATCGTCAGCAACAATTTTTTGCCCGTGGTCTGATTAATTTATGGTTGAATCTCGACTTAAACAGTGATTATGGCTGTGTGCCTTTACGCCATATTAATTGCAGCCTGCAAAGCAAAATATATATGAGTGCCACAGGGCAATTTAAGGCAAAACTTAAAGGCTATTTTGTCTTGTGGGGCGAAGTGTTGCGTTTAGAACCCTTACATTTATGTGTCGCCCCCCGCGATTTTCACAGCTTACGGCAACGGGTTTTAAAACACGTACAAGACCATGCCAATACCTTGCTTGGTGGTTTAAATCTCAGTTTCGAGGATTGGCAACAACAAATCAGGGCAAATAATATCCAGCTAAACGGCTCGATTGCAGCGGTCAGTCAAGGGCTTTACCAGCGCAGTGCTGCCAGCAGCGCCTCGGTTTATCGCCACATGGGCAAAAATGCCGAAACCACGGTGAGTGATTTAAGTCAATTTTATCCCCATGATGCTGCCCATATTGCTCACGCTTTGGCGGAGGCGGGTTTTAGTGCCAGTGAAAACCTCAATGCGCTAGAGAGCCATTTTGCCTTAGGGGCGGCAAATGCAGCAATGAGCCTAAAAAAAGCGGGTTTTCCACTGAATGAATTAGCGCCTTTATTAGCCAAATACTATGCGCTTGATGATCAAGCCCTCATCACGGTGCTCAAAAATGCAGACTACGCCTTGAGCGATATGGTCGCTAGTTTAGCCGCCTTTGATAAACTAGAGCCACAAAGCCTTAAACGCCTTCTGACGCAAGCGGGTTTTAGCAGACAAGCAATTCGGGCGTTTTTTAAAACCCTAGGCGGCGATTTTACCCACATGGATTTTTATCCTTAAACGAGCCGAATCAAAGCAAATCTGATGACTGATAAATTTTCCGCTAGCGCTCATGATGCCACCAATTTATATCTGAAAGAAATTGGCTTTATTTCCTTGCTTAGCGCCGAAGATGAAGTACGTTTATCCCGTTTATACCACCAAGGAGATGAACAAGCCTATCAACATATGATCGAGGCAAATTTGCGTTTGGTGGTTAAGATCGCAAGGCATTATATGAACCGAGGTTTGCCTTTATTAGACTTAATCGAAGAAGGCAACCTTGGCTTAATTCGGGCGGTGCAAAAGTTTGACCCCGAACGGGGGTTTCGTTTTTCTACCTATGCCACTTGGTGGATTCGCCAAAGCATTGATCGGGCTTTGATGAATCAAGGGCGGGCTGTGCGCTTACCGATTCATATCCTAAAAGCTATTAATGTTTATCAAAAAGCCGCTAAGCAACTCGCCCAACAACTCAAACGCGAACCCAATGCCAGCGAAGTAGCCACTTACTTAGATAAACCAGTGGCTGATATTCGCACCATGCAAGTTTTGAACGAGCGCATTGGCTCTTTGGACAATATTCAGCATGAAGATGCCGATCAAACCTTGCTCGATAGCCTTAGCGATGAACACAGCCCTAATCCGGTGTTTTTATTACAAGATGCTGATTTGCGCCGCCATATTGATTTGTGGTTACAAAGCTTAAACGAAAAACAGCAACTGGTGGTAATTCACCGTTTTGGTTTACATGATGAAGAGGTGTATACCCTCGAAGAAATTGGGCAAATGCTACAATTAACCCGCGAGCGGGTGCGCCAAATTCAAGTCGAGGCGCTGAAACTATTGCGTAAGCATTTACGCAAAGATGCACGGTTTAGTGACTGGTTGCCTTAAAAGCCGCCATTAATCAAACAATTGTTCTTCTAAAAGCAAACTCTCTTCGTGCAATTTGTCATAAAACTGCAATTTACGGGCGATTTCTTGTGCGCTTTCCCAATGCTGCTTATCTAAAGCTGCCTTAAATTCGCCATAAAAATCTGCTTTTGCTTGTTCTAGCTCGGTCATAAATCCTTCTAATTGTTCGATGGGATCATCGCCTTGAGGGATATTTTCCAAGCGCTCACGCAAAGCCATTTGCGCAAATAAAAAGTCCGGATCCATCATCGCATTACCCGTGCCTTTTTCATCTAAGGCATGTCCTGATAGCTCCAATAAATACAGCCCCCGTGCCAAAGGCACTTTTAAGTGCTGATAGGCACTGTTGACGTGCGCGGCTTGCTGCATAGCGAGGCGTTTTTCTTGATCACTGGCATGAGCAAATTTATCAGGGTGGACTTCTTGTTGCAAACGCCGATAACGCGCGGCCAAATCTTTCAAGTCGATTTGATATGCCACGGGCAAATCAAATAATTCAAAATAGTTGTGTGTTAGCATCAGACAGTAAAACTCTCACCACAACCACATTCGGCATTGGCATTAGGGTTATTAAACTTAAAGCCTTCACTTAAGCCTTCTTTAGCAAAATCGACTTCTGTACCATCGAGATAAACCAAGCTTTTAGCATCGATAATCAATTGCACGCCCTGAGATTCAAACACCTCATCGCCCTCGTCTAATTCATCGACAAATTCAATCACATAGGCCATGCCCGAACAACCGCTGGTTTTTACCCCTAAACGTAAGCCAATGCCTTTGCCTCGGTTATCCAGAAAATTTTTAACACGACTTGCTGCCGCTTCAGTTAATGTGACCGCCATGGGAAACTCCTAATCTTTGAAAATCAAAACAGTTTAACTGTTTTACGTTTAACACCAATATGAGGTTAATCTAAGCGAAAAAAAGCGTAATTTTAACATGGCTTTGTTTTCTGAGATGAATGCTTTATTGTGGGGGGATGCTTGAAAGAGTTATATTTCTGATGTTACGCACTAATCTGGTTTTTATCACAATAGTGTGATTTTCCACCAAGAGTCTGGTTCCTGTTCCTCTAGTACGTGGCTCGGAATGTTTTACGGCAAGCTCTCTCATTTTAGAACATGTCTCTTTTGCATCGAGCCATGAGAAAGATGACCACAGACTTCGACTTTCACAGGTAATTTCCATTGTTAAGCATCACAGAGAAATAATTAATGGCAACATTACAAGCACTCTTTGAACGACTAGAATACTGGCGCAATTTCCCAGGATTTCAGTTAGAACGACATGTCGATGTATTTATTTCATTTTATTTAAAGCAAGTGATTGAGGAAAAGTTTAATACACCTATTAGCGATTATTTGATTCCTGAATTTCCAATTAATCAACATTTAATCGTTACCAGCAAAAATGGCGGGCAATGGTCTAACAAAGTTGATTTTGCCTTACCATCAAAAGACTTGTCTGACATATATTTTATTGAACTCAAAACAGACATGAAATCCAAGCGTACATCTCAAGATAAATTGATGGAAAAATGCAATGGTATGATGTTTTATGAATTTTTGGTCGGTATAAAAAAATATGTTTGGCAACAAAGCATTATGCGAAATACGCAACATTGCTTTCTTACCTTCAAGATATTGGCTACATCACGATTCCTAAAGCGTTTTGGCGCTTAGATTTTGAAAATTCTCCCTATGGATATAAGAAATGCGTGGAAAATATTGTTATTCATAAGCGGTAAGTAACCATTAAAACCGTATTTATTCAGCCTCGAGAGAGTGCTATTCAATCATCATTACCTGAAATCAGCTTTGAATATTTTGCAAATGTCATTGCTAAGCCTGAAGATTTAATGAGCATGTATTTTGCCGAAAAATTGAAAATATGGTCTAGTGATCCAAAATTGGTTAGGCATAGGGGCACATAAAAGCTTGCTTGCAATAATGCAAATACTTCGCCTTGAGTCTTATATCCGTGTGTATCAGCGGTTAAATATCATTTGTTGTTTTGGAATTACTACCTTTTCATTGTAAAGCCTGACTAATGCCCCTACTTTGTGTGCAACGATCTTATCAAAAAGGCTTTTCCCATGAGTTTACGCTTAAAATCACGCTGGCATAAAGACAAGCACCGCAGTTTGGATGAAATTTCCTCAGCCATCGGCTTTATTATTTGGAAAATTGCCGCCAATGGTTTATTGGAACTTGAAAATGAGGGCTTTGTCACCTACAGCAATGATCACCGCTTGGAAGTGATGTCGGAGTATTTAGCTTTTATGCTCCAAGTGGCTGACCGCATGGCGTATGAGCGGATGGAAAACGAGGACCGAGCTGAGTTTGTCAATGGTTTAGCGGGCTATCTCGCTATGACTTTTGTCGAAAATAAACAAGAATTATTAGGTGCGGGTGATTATCGCACGCCCTTTATCGAGCTATTAAATCAACGTGCAGAACAATATGCCCCATTAACTTTTGCTGACAATGAGGCTAAAATTGACTTTTTACGTCTTTTTGGTGAAAGCATCGAAGCGGTGATGGGTGATAAAGATAGACAATGGATCACGCAATACATCATCGAAATCGAAGCTCCGCCTGCGGTTAAGCGTTTAGCAAAATCTATGAATGATTTGTTTAGCTAGACCTTAACCCCTTTTTGTACAAGGATATAAGCTTCAATGGAGCGCGTTTATAATTTTAGTGCCGGCCCTGCTATGTTGCCGACTGCCGTGTTAAAAACAGCACAAGCTGAGTTTTTGGATTACCATGAGCATGGCATGAATTGCATGGAAACCAGTCACCGCAGTGATTTATTTTTAGATATTATTGCTCGATCTGAAAATAGTTTACGCACTTTATTGAGTATTCCTGATAATTATCACTGTTTATTTTTACAAGGTGGCGCATCGGCACAGTTCAGCATGATTCCTTTGAATTTACTTGCAGAGGGACAAAGTGCGGATTATGTCAATACGGGGATTTGGTCAAAAAAAGCCATTGCTGAGGCAAAGCGTTATGGCAAGGTGCGGGTAGTTGCCGATAGCAGCGCCGATAAGTTTAATCATATTCCTGATTATAGTGGTTGGGATTGTGACCCTAATGCGGCTTATTTGCACTACACCCCTAACGAGACCATTGGCGGCTTGGAATTTCAAGATATTCCCGCTGTCTCTGATGCGCCTCTAGTCGCTGATATGTCCTCGAATATTCTTTCGCGTCCTTTGGATGTCTCACGTTTTGGGCTGATTTACGCCGGTGCACAAAAAAATATTGGCCCTGCGGGACTGACTTTAGTCATTGTTCGCGACGATTTATTAGGCAATGCTCAAGCTTGTGCGCCGACTTTATTCAATTATCAAACCTTGGCTGATAATGGCTCTATGTATAACACCCCAGCTACTTATAGTTGGTATTTAGCCGGTTTGGTATTTGATTGGTTACTTGCCGAGGGCGGTGTCGATCAAATGGCTGTGCGTAATCAAGCCAAAGCTGAGGCTTTATATCAAGCCATTGATAACAGTGACTTTTATGCTAATCCGATTAAACTTGAACAGCGTTCGTGGATGAATGTGCCCTTTACCTTAGCCGATAGTGAACTCGATGGACGCTTTTTGGAAGAAGCCGATAAACGGGGCCTTGCCAACCTTGCGGGGCATCGTTCAGTTGGCGGAATGCGTGCCAGTATTTATAATGCCATGCCAGTTGATGGTGTAACTGCTTTAGTCGATTTTATGACTGAATTTGAACAACGTTTTGCTTAACAATAACCTTAGGAAATAATCTATGAGTGATGCTTTTGTTGCTGTTTTAATGGGTTCTGACTCTGACTTGCCTTTGATGCAAGCGACTTTATCCACATTAAAAAGCCTCGGTGTGAACTATGAAGTGAAAATCACCTCAGCACACCGCACCCCAGCGGCTACCCACGCCTATGTTAAAGATGCAGAAGCCCGTGGTTGCCAAGTTTTTATCGCCGCCGCAGGTTTGGCAGCGCATTTGGCAGGGACAGTTGCCGGCTTGACCCTCAAACCTGTGATTGGTGTGCCTATTGATGCAGGTCCTTTGCAAGGGATGGATTCATTGCTATCTACCGTGCAAATGCCTGGGGGTATTCCAGTGGCGTGTGTGGCTGTTGGTAAAGCGGGCGCGAAAAATGCCGCCTACTTGGCAGCACAAATGTTAGGTTTAAGTGATGCTGGCGTTGCAGAGCGTTTGGCCGCTGAGCGTCAAGCCAATGCAGATGCCGTGATTGCTAAAGATAAAGCCTTACAAGCAGACTTAGCGTAAAACTAAGCCTCTGCATTGATTGGGGTTGCAGATAGCAACCCCAATCCCTACCAAATACTAAACATTTTCTTAACAGAGATTGTTATAATTCCCCATCGAAAAATATTTATAATAACTGATGTTATGCAAAGGCTTGTTTTTGACTCTAAAAAGCCAAAAATCGCCATGGCTTTAGGGCTAAGTTTTATTAGATGTGTAATATTAGATAACTGATGTTACGCACTAAGCTGGTTTTTATTACAATAGTGTGATTTTCCACCTGCCTAGTGAAGCTTAGCCGTGTAGCAATGGCGGTTTTTTCCGCCCTTAAGGCAGAAAAAGAAGCCTTAGCGTAACATCAGTTAAATAATAATTTGTGTGACAGAGGTTTTAAATTCAACTTAGCCTGTCACACAGGTATCGCAAGCGGGTATTTTGCCCCAAAATACAGCATGATTGCCTAATTTTTAGGAAAATTGGTTTTGACACAAATACAAACTGACAAAAAGCATTATCGCCAAGCGCCTTGGGAACGGCATTTAACCCATATTGTCACCCCTATTGATGAATTTATTCACAAAGAAACCTCGGGGGGCATGTTGTTAATGCTGTTCACCGTGATTGCATTGGTTTGGGCAAACTCCCCTTTTGCTGAACATTATCAGCACCTGTTGCATACTCATTTGGATATTCATCTGGGATCTTGGAAACTCGAATATAGCTTGCACCATTGGGTTAATGATGGTCTGATGGTTTTATTCTTTTTTGTTGTTGGACTAGAAATCAAGCGTGAAGTGTTGGTTGGTGAATTGTCCTCCTTGCAAAAAGCCGCGATGCCCATCATTGCTGCCATTGGCGGCATGGTTGTTCCGGCTTTGTTATTTTTAGCCTTTAACCAAACCGATGCGCTCGCTCAGCGTGGTTGGGGCATCCCGATGGCCACCGATATTGCTTTTGCAGTTGGGGTCTTGGTTTTATTAGGTGATCGTGTCCCCAAAAGCCTGCTGACCTTTTTGCTTGCCCTTGCCATTGTCGATGATTTGGGCGCGGTGTTAGTGATTGCAGTTTTTTATACCGAGCAATTATCTGTGCCTGCACTAGGTATTGCCTTAGGTATTTTTATCTTGTTGATGATTCTCAATCGTCTGGGCGTGCGTCGTTTTGGCCCTTATTTAATTTTAGGTGTATTTATGTGGCTGGCAATGCTCAAAAGTGGTGTCCATGCGACCTTGGCTGGTGTTTTAACCGCCTTGACTATTCCAGTACGCTCGCACTTAAAAGAACGTGGTTTTCTTGCCCATATGCAAGAACTAACCGCGAGTTTTAATAAGCATAAGCAAGCGGAAAAAGCCAATCCCAAAGATCGGCATCATAATGCCAATAAACGCGGTACTTTAGCGGCGATGGAAGCCAATATTCACGCTGTTGCTTCCCCAGCACAGCGCTTGGAAAATATGCTACACATCACCGTGGTATTTATGATTTTACCCATATTTGCCCTCTTTAATGCCGGGATTCCTCTCCCTTTAGATGGATTAGCACAAACGCTCAGCGCACCGATTACCCTTGGTGTTTTAGGCGGTTTGGTGTTAGGAAAAGTGCTAGGCATTGCATTTAGCTGTATGATTGCGGTTAAATTAGGTCTAGGTCAATATCCTTCTGGCACGCGAGCAACACATTTAATTGGCGTGGGCTTTTTAGGTGGAATTGGCTTTACGATGTCGATATTTATTTCAGAACTGGCTTTTATTGGGCAAGCTGAAAACTTATTACAAGCAAAAACGGGGGTATTATTTGCCTCTTTATTTGCAGGCATTTTAGGTTATGCGTGGTTGCGCTGGTTTAGTGGGGAGAGAAAATCATGAAAAAAACGATACTTTATGCAAGCTTACTCGGCTTGTGTCTGCCCACGATACTACCAGCGGCAGATAGTCGCCAAAATTCAGACTTTACTTTGCCGCCGGTCAATATTGCCAGCGATAGACTTTCGGGTATGAGCGAAGTTAAGGTAAAAAACTTTGTCTTTAGTGGCAATAGTATTTTTTCTAGCGAAGTGCTTAGCGCCCAAGTAACAAAATTTCAGGGGCGGGTCATTAGCGCCGCTGAATTGCAAGAAGTACGACAAATCATCACCGATTATTATACCGATGCTGGCTATGTCAACTCCGGGGCTTTAATTCCTGATCAAGCGGTCAAAAATGGCGAAATTGAGATTCAAGTCGTTGAAGGTAAGCTGAGCAAGGTTTTATTGGATGCTAATGATACGCGTCGTTTGAAAGATAAGTACATTACAACCCGTCTTAAAATTGATAATGATACCCCACTCAATACCAAAGATTTACAAAAACGCCTACAAATTCTGCAACAAAACCCTTTAATCAAACGCTTTAATGCTGAGCTTGGCCCGGGGCTTACCCGTGGCGAGGCAGTGCTAAATTTATCTATTACCGAAGAAAGACCCTATGGCTATGGTTTTTCTATCAATAATCACCGTTCTCCTAGCGTCGGTGCTTGGCGTGCTGAGGCGTATGGACACCACGACAACCTCAGCGGTTGGGGTGATAGTCTCTCGGTGCGCTATGGGCTAACCCGGGGTCTCAATGATTACAGTGTTGATTACCGCTTACCGATTCCCGGTTATGAAACCACATTGGAATTACACGCCGATAGCAGTGATTCGCAAGTGGTTGCCGCTCCGTTTGATCAGCTTGATATTGAAAGTGATTCCAATACCTATAGCATCGGTTTACGCCACCCGTTTTATCAAAATTATAACGCCGACGATTATCATTTCCGTGTCTTTGACATGAGTTTAGGATTAGAAAGACGGCGCAGTCATACCGCTTTATTGGGGCGCTCATTTAACTTTTCTCCCGGCGTTGAAAATGGCATGAGCCGCGTTGCTGCAATTCGTTTTGGACAAAACTGGCTTGACCGCAGTCGTGATCAAGTCATTGCCTTTTCCTCGCGTTTTGGCTTTGGCATTGATGCCCTCGACTCCACCGTTAATGAAACCCCTGAGGGTGCTGCTCAAGAAATTCCTGACAGCCGCTTTACCACATGGCTGGGGCAATTTCGCTGGGTCAAACGCCTAAGCACCTTGGATAGCCAATTATGGTTCCGTGCTGATGGGCAATGGACAAATGATGCCTTATTGCCTTTAGAAAAATTTGCCATTGGTGGTGCTAACAGCGTTCGTGGTTATCGTGAAAACCAAATGACGCGCGATAAAGGTGCAGTTGTGTCTTTAGAATGGCGTATTCCGGTTGCCGAAATTCCCTTATTTAAAGACGGTCAAGAAGGTGATGGTAAACTCTTTCTCGTGCCTTTTGCTGATTATGGCTGGGGACGCAACAATGGTGGGCATGAAGAAGTCGGACCAACAAATAGCATTAAAAGTGTCGGTTTAGGCGCAATTTGGCAGATTAACCGCGAGATGAAGGCAGAATTATTCTGGGGTCATGCCCTTGATGATGTCGATCCGCAAAATGATAAAGACTTACAAGATAATGGCTGGCATTTCGCCTTCTCTTGGCAACTGTAACCCTCCCTTAGGCACAAATATATGACAGACGGACTGAGTTATTGCGCAGCAGGCGTAGACATTGAAGCAGGCAACCAACTGGTTGATAATATCAAACCCATTGCTGAGCGTACTAGCCGTGCTGGCGTGATGGGCGGGCTTGGCGGCTTTGGTGCTTTGTTTGAATTACCTACCGACCGCTATGAAAAACCTGTGCTGGTCTCTGCCACCGATGGCGTGGGGACTAAACTCAAACTCGCCTTAGAAATGGGCAAGCATAATACCGTCGGCATCGACTTGGTTGCCATGTGTGCCAATGATTTGGTCGTCCAAGGGGCTGAACCGTTGTTTTTCCTCGACTACTATGCCACCGGACGCTTAGACATTGATGTCGCCACCAGCGTGATTGATGGCATCGGTACAGGCTGTGAGCAAGCAGGCATGGCACTTATCGGTGGCGAAAGCGCAGAAATGCCTGGTATGTACGCCCGTGGTGATTATGACTTAGCCGGTTTTTGTGTTGGCGTAGTCGAGAAAGCCAATATCATTGATGGCTCCCAAGTCCAAGCAGGTGATGCCCTGATCGCCCTTGCCTCCAATGGTCCACATTCCAATGGCTATTCCCTGATTCGTAAAGTCATTGAAGTCAGCCAATCGGATTTAGCTCAAGACTTCGAAGACAGCACCCTTGGCAATACCTTATTGCAACCGACCCGCATTTATGTCAAATCGCTGTTAAAACTGCTACAAAAAGTCCCGGTTCATGCGATGGCACACATCACTGGCGGTGGCCTAACCGAAAATGTCCCCAGAGTCTTGCCTAAGGGTGTCAATGCGCAACTGGATGCTAGCACTTGGACACGTCCTGAGATTTTCAACTGGCTGCAACACTACGGCGAAATTGATGACGAGGAAATGTGGCACACCTTTAACTGTGGTGTCGGCATGGTCGTTGCCGTTGCCGCTGAAGATGCCAGTACCACCATCGAAACCTTGAAAAACATGGGTGAAAACGCTTGGCAAGTGGGTAAAGTGGTCGAAAGCAGCCCAGAAGCTGAACCCAAGGTGGAATGGACTGCATGAGTCCAGTAAAAAAGCGCGGTGTTGTGGTTCTTATTTCGGGAACCGGGAGTAATTTTGCCGCCATTTTACGGCACTCACAAGCTCCTGACAGTGCGTTTTTTATCAGCGCGGTAATCAGCAACCGCGCAGATGCCAAAGGCTTGGACTACGCAAAAGCGGCAAATATTCCTTTTTGTGTCTGTATGCACGAAAACTATGACTCCAGAATCGCCTTTGATGCCCAAGTTCAACGTTTAATCGACGCTTTTGAGCCACATTTAGTCGTGCTCGCCGGTTTCATGCGTATTTTAAGCGATGAATTTGTCCAGCATTACCAAGGGCGCTTGATCAATATCCATCCCGCCTTATTGCCCAAATTTAAAGGGCTGAACACCCATCAACGGGCTTTGGATGCTAAAGAACCCGAACACGGGGCGAGTGTGCATTTTGTCAACGAAGACTTAGACAGTGGCGCGGTGATTGCCCAAAGCCGCGTACCGGTGTTGGCTGATGATGATGCCGATAGTCTTGCCAAACGGGTCTTGGTCGAAGAACACAGGCTTTATCCCTTGGTCGTCCAATGGTTTTGCCAAGGACGCTTACGCCTCGAAGATGCCCAAACCTATTTTGATAATCAGCCCCTAACACAAGCCTATCAGCTTGAATGCACAATAAATAATGAATGAAGAAGTGTTGGTAAACGTCACCCCGAATGAAACGCGGGTGGCGATGGTTGAAAATGGTGTATTGCAAGAAATCCATATCGAACGCAATGATAGCCGTGGCTTAGTCGGCAATATTTATCAAGGGCGTGTTTGTCGGGTGCTCCCGGGGATGCAAGCGGCGTTTGTCGATATTGGTCTGGAGCGCGCCGCCTTTTTACATGTCTGCGATATTGTCTCGGAAAAAGGCAAAACCTTCCCTAAAAACGATGTCAACATCAGTACCTTGCTCAAAGAAGGGCAGCTATTGCTAGTCCAAGTGGTGAAAAATCCCTTGGGCAGCAAAGGCGCACGCCTGAGTACCCAGATTGCCATTCCCTCGCGCTACTTGGTGTTTATGCCCAGCTTGGATACCGTCGGTATTTCACAAAAAATCAACGGCGATGAGCGCAAGCGTTTGCTTTCAGAAGTAAAAAAATCCTTGCAAGAAGACAACAGTATTTGCGAGTTATTGCAAGAAGAGAGCAATGAAGGCAAGAAAAAGCCCAATAACGGTTTTATTATTCGCACCGCAGCAGAAAATATCGCTGGCGAAGAATTACAAACCGATATGCGCTTTTTGTGTAGACTCTGGCACTCGATTCGCGAGCGTGCCGAGGAAACCACCACCGTCAGCCTCGTCTATGAAGACCTAGCACTAAAAATTCGGGTCTTGCGCGACATTATCGGCATGACCGTCGAACAAGTGCGGGTGGACTCGCGCAGTTCCTACCAAAGCATGAGCGAGTTTGCGACCCAATTCATGCCAGAATTACACCCCATCCTCGAGCATTATCAAGGCGAGCGCCCCTTATTCGATTTATACAATATCGAACACGAAATTAATAAATCCCTCAAACGCAATGTTAGCCTCAAATCCGGCGGTTATTTGGTCATTGACCAAACCGAGGCGATGACCACCATCGATGTCAATACCGGTAAATTTGTCGGGCATCGCAACCTTGAAGAAACCATATTTAAAACCAACCTTGAAGCCACCCAAGCGATTGCCAGACAAATTCGTTTGCGGAACCTCGGCGGCATTATCATTGTTGATTTTATCGACATGCTCGAAGCCAATCACCGCCGCCAAGTGCTAAAAACGCTGGAAAAATATCTCGAAAAAGACCACGCCAAAGTCAATATCAGCGATATTTCACCGCTAGGCTTGGTACAAATGACCCGCAAGCGCACCCACGCTAGCCTCGAACAAGTGCTGTGTCATACCTGCCCAACCTGTAATGGCCGCGGCATGATTAAAAGTACCGAAACCATTTGCTATGAGATTTTCCGCGAAATCATCCGTGAAGCCCGGCAATTTGAAGCCGAGGGCTTTATGGTTTACGCCTCGCAAACCGTGGTCGATATGATGCTAGATGAATCCAGCTCGGTAGCCGACTTAGAAACCTTTGTCCAAGCCGGTATCGGCTTTCAAGTCGAGCCATTTTATACCCAAGAACAATACGATATTGTCTTGGTCTAAGTGTTTATGCGGAGTATGATAATCGTCGCGAACAGCAGCCGATTATTCATACTTTGCATAGACTCTAAGCCAGTGCCCCCCATATTGTGATAAAAACTGGCTTAGTGCGTTACATTCATAAATAAAACTGTTTTTTAAAAATTTTCCCATCCATATTAAATCCTTATATATCAATGAACACCAATACATCTAGTCGTAATTTTAGTTTCTTAGCCGAGCATGACCCTTTATTTATCGAACTCAGTAGCGCTGCCGAACGGGCTTTTAGCAGTGACCCGAACACGACCTTAATTAAATTACGTCAATTGGGCGAGGCCTTAGCACAGCATATCGCCGCTTTGGTCGGTATTGCTGTTGATGAACAAAGCTCGCAAATAGAACTACTCAATAAAATTAGCCGTGAATTGCAATTAGAACCCGTGGTGCGCGAGTTATTCCATACCTTACGCATTGAAGGCAATAAAGCCACCCACCAATTTAAAACCAAACACCGCGAGGCCATCAATGGTCTGATTGTCGCCCGCAATCTTGCCATTTGGTTTCATCAGTCCTTTGGCAAGGCAGGGACAAAATTCAAAGCAGGGGCTTTTGTCCCACCTGCTGATCCCAGTGCGCAACTGACAACATTACAAGCTGAAATCAGCCAGCTAAAAACGGCGCTACAACAAGCCAATATTGACTCGGATTCGAATCAACAGTTCAATGATTTAATTGTCAAAGAAAAAGACGAATATCAAGCCTTGGCACTGGCGATGGATGAAGAGTCACGGGCCTTGGCAACACAAGTGGCAGCACATGAAGCGGCTTTAGCACAACAACAACAAGATTACGAAGCCAAACTTGCCGCATTGCAAACCCAATTGGCGGCGCAAGATGAAAAAGCCCAAGCGCAACAACGCCTGCAATTGAATCAAAACAGCCAAGCGGCGGCAAAACAGATTGATTTGAATGAAGAACTGACCCGCATTCTTATCGACCAGCAACTCAATGACGCAGGCTGGGAAGCTGACAGCGACACCTTGACCTATAAAAACGGTAGCCGTCCCGCAAAAGGCAAAAACATCGCCATTGCCGAATGGCCAACCGAATACCAAGGGCAAAAAGGCCGCGCCGATTATGTCCTCTTTGCCGACCTTATCCCGATTGGCATTGTCGAAGCTAAGCGCGAAAATACCAATGTCGCCGGAAAAATCTCACAAGCCGAGCGCTATAGCCGGGGCTTAAATATCGCCCCCGAACAAGGCATCTGGGCCGATGGGGAGGGCGGGCATTATCAAGTACCGTTTGTCTATTCCTGCAATGGTCGTCCCTATGTGCGGCAATTGGCCGAACAATCCGGCACTTGGTTTCGTGATGTGCGCCATCCGGCTAATGTGAGTCGGGCGCTCGCTGGTTTTCACAGCGCCAAGGGCTTATTGGACAAACTTAAGCGCCAGCAAAGCAAAGCTGAGAAAAAACTGGCGCAAGAACCGTTTGGCTATTTAAAACTGCGCCCTTATCAGCAAAAAGCCATTGAAGCGCTGGAAGTGCATTTAGCCAAACAACAACGCCAAGCCCTGCTGGCAATGGCAACTGGCACAGGAAAAACCCGCACCATCGTTGGGCTGATATACCGCTTTTTAAAAGCCGAGCGCTTCAAGCGCATTTTGTTTTTGGTTGACCGCACAGCATTGGGCAATCAAACCCTTGATACCTTTGATGAAATGCCCTTAGAACAAAACCAAAGCCTGTCAAAAATTTATAATATCGTCAGATTGAGCGATAAAAGCACCGAGGCTGAAACCCGCGTACAAGTCGCCACGGTACAAGCGATGGTTAAACGCCTGTTTAATAGCGATGCGCCGCCAGCTGTGGATCAATTCGATTGCATTATCGTTGATGAAGCCCACCGAGGTTACACCCTCGATCAAGAAATGACCGAAGGCGAAATGGCAACCCGCGATGCCAGTCAATATCTCTCTAGCTATCGGCGGGTATTGGATTATTTTGATGCGGTAAAAATTGGACTCACCGCCACCCCTGCCAAGCACACCAGTGATATTTTTGGTAAACCCATTTATACCTATTCATACCGCGAAGCGGTTGCCGATGATTGGCTTATCGACCATGAGCCGCCGATTCGTTATCAAACGGTATTAACTAAAAACGGCATTCATTTCGATAAAGGCGAGATGGTGAGCCACATCAATACCCAAACAGGGGCAGTCGAAAGCGCAGAATTAGACGATGAACTACATTTTGATATTGAAGGTTTTAACCTCCGCGTGATTAACGAAAACTTTAACCGCGTGATTTGCCAGCAACTGGCACAAGAACTCAAGCCTTTTGGTAAAGAAAAAACCTTGATTTTTTGCGCTACTGATGTACACGCTGACATGGTAAAACGGCTGTTAGATGAGGCATTTAAACAAAAATATGCGGATAAATACAATCAAGCAGCCGTGGCAAAAGTCACAGGCAAAAGCGATAAAGTCGATAATTTAATTAGGCAATACAAAAACGAGCCTTATCCCAATATTGCCATCACCGTTGATTTGCTCACCACCGGCATTGATGTGCCTAAAATTGCGCATTTGGTCTTTATGCGTCGGGTCAAATCACGGATTCTCTATGAACAAATGATAGGTCGTGCCACCCGCCGTTGTGATGCCATTGGCAAAACCGTGTTTCGTATTTATGATCCTGTGGATATTTATGCCGCACTAGAAGCAGTCAACACCATGAAACCTTTGGTGAAGCAAACTCACATTGACATAGCACAATTAATCACCGACTTAAGCGACCCAAAACAACTCAAACGCGCCTTAAATGCACCGGGAGAACATGCCGGACAAACTCATGCGGACGTGGTACTTGAGCAACTGAGCCAAAAAATCATGCAAGTGTTGCGTAAAGCCGATTACAAAGCCACAAATCAGCCCGAACTGAAACAAAAATTAGCAACTTTGCACAGCCAGTGGGGCATTGAGCCAAAACACTTACACCAACACCTACACAGTTTAGGCGCAGAACAAGCCGCTGCTTTTTTACGGCAACATCCCGATTTATTGCCGCAATTAAACGACATTAAACAACGCCTAGGCAGCGAATATTTCCCCGTGATTTCTGAGCATGAAGATGAATTGCTCAGCCGCGAGCAAAGTTACGGCGAGCACCAACGCCCCGAAGATTATATTGAGAACTTTAATCATTTTATTCAAACACAAATCAACCAAAGTGCTGCCTTGGCAGTGGTAGTGAATAAACCCCGTGATTTAACACGTAAACAGCTCAAAGAAATCATTTTATTGCTAAATGAGGGCGGCTATACCGAAACCCAGTTACAAAGCGCCATCCGTACACAAACAAACCAAGATATTGCCGCGGGGATTATCTCCCACATTCGCCGCGCGGCTTTAGGAGAGCCGCTCATACCTTTTGCCCAACGTGTCGATAAGGCAATGGCGCATATTGAGAAAAAATATACTTGGAATGATAAACAACGCAAGTGGTTGCAGCGTTTGGCGAAGCGCTTAATTAAGGACAGCAGCGATTTTAAAAAAGATATTATTGTTGACCACGAATTTATTAATGACAAACTCCGGCAAGCTGGTGGGGTAAAGGGTTCAAACAAGGTGTTAGATAATCAACTTGATAAGGTTTTAGAAGACCTAAATGAAGCGTTTTGGTCACAGCTTGGTTAATATTTGATGTTACGCAAAGGCTTCTTTCTGTGCCTTAAGGGCACAGAAAACCGCCATTGCTCCACGGCTAAATTATGACTAGGCAGGTGGAAAAGCACCTTATTGTGTCAAAAACAAGCTTAATGCGTAACATCAGTTAATATGTCGATTTTTTAGATAATTTTCGACATATAATCATAATATGTTGATACAATCGACATATCTCGAAAATATGTCGAAATTTTTCAATATTTTCGACACGTTTATTTTTATTATTGAACAAAACTATGAACTGGAAAGCAGACACGCCATTTAATCAACTACCGCTGTTGCCCCCCAATATTGAGCAAATAGAAACCCGTGTTATTCTAAAAGCTTGTATTGAAGCACGGGCAGCATTAGCAGAGTTAAAACAAGCAGGTGAATTGATACCAAATCAAAACTTGTTAATTAACTTATTGCCGATTTTGGAAGCCAGAGACAGCTCTGAGATTGAAAACATTGTTACCACCACAGACCGTTTATTTCAATTTGCCCAAGAAGATAAAGCCGCTGATTCAGCGACCAAAGAAGCCTTACGCTATCGAACTGCACTTTATCAAGGTTTCCAACAGCTTCAAGAGCGCCCTTTGTGTACCAATACCGCCATTGAAGTCTGTAGCCAATTAAAAAACACAATGATGGACATCCGCAAAGTACCTGGCACAGTGATTCAAAACCAGCAAACAGCTAAAGTGGTCTACACACCGCCTATTGGTGCGGATTTAATTCGCCGTTTATTAACTAATTGGGAGCAATTTCTGCATCAAGAAGACGATCTCGATCCCTTAATTAAATTAGCGGTAAGCCATTACCAGTTTGAGGCGATTCACCCTTTTTATGATGGCAACGGGCGCACAGGGCGGATTTTAAACGTGCTGTACTTATTAGAACAAAAACTCCTAAGCCTGCCGATTTTGTACCTTAGCCGTTATATCGTTCAAAACAAAGAGACTTATTATGACTTACTTAACCAAGTCAGTGCCAAAGGTGCATGGGAGGCATGGATTTTATTTATCCTCAAAGGTATCGAACAAGTCTCGCGCTGGACTTGTGCAAAAATAACCGCCATCCGTGACCTAATGAATATGACCTCTGCGCATATTCAAACGAATTTACCCACGGTCTATAGCCATGAGCTAATACAGTTGATTTTTGAGCAGCCTTATTGCCGTATCAGCAATGTGGTCGAAAGACAAATAGCCAAACGACAAACCGCATCAAGCTATTTAAAACAATTAACCACGCCAGCACTGGGTGTTTTGCTAGAAATACAATCAGGCAGAGAAAAACTGTTTGTACACCCTAAATTGCTGCACCTGATGACAGCAGATAGCAACCACATTCCCCCTTATTAATAGACTTTTATGAATAACGACATAGTTCAAAAACTCTGGAACCTCTGCGACGTATTGCGCGATGATGGCATTAACTACTCCGATTATGTCACCGAGTTGGTTTTATTGCTGTTTATGAAAATGGTACACGAGAACACCGAATCGGGCGCTTTACAAAAACACCCGCTGCCCGAAGGCTGCCGCTGGACAGACTTAAACCAACAATCGGGCACAAACCTGCTCAATGATTACAAAGCCATTTTACTCACCCTTTCCACAGGCAAACGCCTAGCACCTGACCCGAAAAGTCCAGCGGAGATGAAAGAAATCACCGTTCATGAAGACCCGCTAATCAGTGCCATTTATGCCGATGCCCAAACCCGCTTGCGTGAGCCAAAACACCTAGAGCAAATCATAAAACGCTTCGATGAGATTGAAGACTGGTTCAGCGATGCAAAAGACGGGCTAGGGGATTTATACGAAGGCTTATTAGAGAAAAATGCCAGCGAGACCAAATCCGGCGCGGGGCAATACTTCACCCCCAGAGCGCTCATCAATAGCATGGTGCGTTGTATTCAGCCGCAAGCAAGCGAAACCATTCAAGACCCTGCCGCAGGGACAGCAGGTTTTTTAGTTGCTGCCTATGAATATATCAAACAAGCAACCGATGAATTTAACGATCTCAACAGCGAAGAGGAAACTTTCCTAAGAACGCAAGCTTGTATCGGCGTAGAACTCGTCCCCAATACCCGCCGTTTAGCCTTGATGAACACTTTATTGCATGGCATAGATGGCGAGGAAGAAGGCGTGGTGCGCTTGGGTAACGCCCTTGGCGAGGCGGGCAAAGCCCTCGCCCCTGCCGATGTGATTTTAGCCAATCCGCCTTTCGGTACGAGTAAGGGCGGCAATGCCAGCATTAGCCGCGATGATTTGACCTATAAAACCAGCAATAAACAACTGGCATTTTTGCAGCACATTTATCGTAACCTCAAAGCAGGTGGGCGGGCTGCCGTGGTCTTGCCCGACAATGTGTTGTTTGAAGCGGGGGTAGGCACTGATGTGCGGCGCGATTTGATGCACAAATGCCAGTTACACACTATTTTACGTTTGCCCACGGGGATTTTTTACGCCCAAGGGGTGAAAACCAATGTACTGTTTTTTAATAAAGGCAGCGCCAGCGACCCAGAGCAAATCGAAAATTGCACCGATAAGGTCTGGGTTTATGATTTGCGCACCAATATGCCCAGTTTTGGCAAACGCACGCCCTTTAGTGAAAAACATTTGCAGCCGTTTGAAAGCGTGTTTGGTGAGAAGCCCGATGGCAACAGCCCCAGAGCCGAGGGCGAGTATAGTTTTGATGCCAAAAAAATTAAGCCAGACAGCCAAAACAGCGAGGATGAGCAACTCGCCCACAGCCGTTGGCGCTGTTTTAGCCGTGAATGGATAGCCGAGAATAAAGGCGATTCCTTGGATATTAGCTGGCTGAAAGATAAAGACAGCATTGACGCGGCGGATTTGCCTGTGCCGGAAGTGTTGGCGCGGGAAGCTCAGGAAGAGTTGAAGGCGGCGCTTGGGGAGTTGGATGGGTTGCTGGGAGCGTTGGAAGGAGAAGCTTGATGAATGAAGTCTCATTACTTAACAGCTGCTGGTTAAAAGAAAAATTAATTAATTTATCAAATTTCATTGATTATAGAGGAAAAACCCCTAGAAAAACTGATGATGGTATTCCTCTTATTACGGCAAAAAATATTCGGAATGGCTATATAAAAAGAGACCCAAGAGAATATATTGCTATTGAAAATTATGATAACTGGATGACACGAGGTATTCCAAAAGTTGGTGATGTTGTTATCACTACAGAAGCTCCGATGGGAAACGTTGCCTTAATTGATATTTCTGAAAAGTTTGCATTGGCACAACGCGCAATATGTATGCAGTTCTACTGTAATACGATGGGGAGTTATGTTCACTATGCATTGAGAAATCCTGAATTTCAAAAAAAACTCATACAAAATTCAACAGGTACTACAGTTAGTGGAATTAAAGCTGCAACTCTTAAAAATTTAGAACTACCGATCCCCCCTCTACCCGAACAAAAACACATCGCCGAAAAACTCGACACCCTGCTGGCACAGGTGGAAAGCAGCAAAGCCCGCCTTGAACGCATCGCCGACATCCTCAAACGCTTCCGCCAATCCGTCCTCGCCGCTGCGGTTAGTGGGAAGTTGACGGAGGAGTGGAGAAAAAAATGCGGATTGTCGCTCAATGATTGGCAAATGACAAATATTGGTGAATTAACCAATGTTGCAACGGGCAAAACACCCAAGCGCACTAACCCTACATATTGGAAAAAAGGCACAATTCCTTGGTTAACAAGTGCTGCAACTGGAAAACTTTTTACATATAATGCAGAACAATTTGTAACTGAGTTAGCAGTTCAAGAATGTGCATTAAAAATTTTTCCTGAAGGCACATTACTTTTAGCAATGTATGGAGAAGGTAAAACAAGGGGGCAAGTGACAGAAATAAAAATTTCTTCTACTTGTAATCAAGCTTGTGCGGCAATTTTTGTTAATACTAAAAAAGTAAATCGTCATTTTATAAAAATCAGACTACAAGAAAATTATGAAGAAACAAGAAAAGCAGCAGCAGGAGGAGCACAGCCAAACCTTAATTTAAAAAAGGTTAGAGAAATTCCTGTTTCACTTCCAACACAAGAAGAACAAACCCAAATAGTCCACCGAGTAGAAGAACTCTTTCGTCTAGCCGACAGCATCGAAGCCAAAGCCGAAGCCGCTTTAGCACGGGTTAACTTGCTCAGCCAATCCATCCTCGCCAAAACTTTTCGCGGTGATTTAAGCGCCGATTGGCGCGCGGCTAATCCTGATTTAATCAGTGGCGAAAACAGCGCCGAGGCTTTGCTGGCAAAAATTAAAGCCGAGCGCGAGGCGCTAACACCAAAACGCAAGCCTAGGCGTAAAAAAACGCCACAGGCGGGACTTTAGTCCCGCAATCGTGGCTAAAGCCACGGCTCCAGTTAGGATAAAACAGCACAGGTAATTGTATATTTTAACTGATGTTACGCAAAGGCTAAACTTCACTAGGCAAGTGGAAAATCATACTATTGTGATAAAAACCGGCTTAGTGCGTAACATCAGATTTTAAGATCTTATAAATTCAGAAGGAAGTGTGACCACAAAAGAGCTGCCTTTTCCTAGTTGGCTAGCGACTTGAATATTACCCCCAAGCATTTCAGAAAATGAATGGGTAATGGCCAAACCTAAGCCCGTGCCGCCATAACGCCGCGTTGTTGAGTCGTCCGCTTGGTTGAAGGGATTGAATAGACGGTGTATTTGTTCTTCAGTCATGCCGATGCCTTGGTCAATGATTTCAAATTGAATCAAATCTCCCTTGGTAAACGTTAAGCGTTGAATGTTTAGCTTAATTTGTCCTTGTTCGGTGAATTTAACCGCATTACTTAACAAATTAAATAAGATTTGCCGTACTTTGAGCATATCACTGAGCATCGTACCGAGATTGGGAGCAAGGTTTAGAGACAATTGGTTGTTTTTATTTCGACATAAGGGCTTGACGGTGTTGACAACTTCTTCGGCGACCTTGGCTAGCTCAAAAACTTCCGTATATAAAGTCATTTTTCCCGCTTCAATTTTAGAAATATCTAAAATGTCATTAATCAACCCCAGTAAGTGTCTACCAGCATTGCGAATACGGCTGGTGTCTGCCAGTAGTTCATTGTCACCGACATCTTCAAGTTCATCACGCAAGAGTTCACTATAGCCAATAATTGCGTTTAAGGGGGTGCGCAATTCATGGCTCATATTGGCAAGAAAACGGCTTTTGGCTTGGTTTGCCATTTCAGCGGCAATTCTTGCTTGTTCCGCACTTTCTTTGGCTTGCAGTAATTGGCTTTCTATCAATTGACGTTCATCAATTTCATGTTCGAGCTGGGTATTTTTATCTGCCAATTCACGCGTGCGCTCTATGACTTTACTCTCTAAGGTCTCTTGCGCCTCTAGGAGCTGCGCTTCAATTAAATCTGCATGTTCCGTAATCGCCTCTAGGGAAATCTCCAGTTGCTTTTTTTCACGTTGCAAACTTGAAAACTGTTGTTTCAGATTATCTACATGTTGAGGTAATGAATTTGCCACAGTAATTATGATGCTTCCAAGTCAGTTTTTAAATCGGGCATGAGACGCTGTAAATTAAAACAAAGCCGTGCTTGCCAAGCGACTTTTTCATGGGCTTTAATATGCAAGTCTAGTGATAAGGCTTCAATGTCACTGACATACATAATAAATTTAGTCATCATGTTAATAGCGGAGCTATTCATAAATTTTAACTGAGTAATATCCACACTCAGTTGCCCATTTTCTTGTTCTTTAGCGGCGGCTTTTAATAAATCTAAAATAGGTTTATAAGCGGGCGCGCCATTGAGCAACAATGAGCCTTGGCAAGTGACAACAGCATTTTCTTGAACATAGCTGACCGTGTATTTTTCACTACTAATTTCTGGCATGATGGTTTTCCTCACACTTCAGCGTCAATATTAACAATGGGTAAACACGCCATTGTGGTCACAGTCATTCTATCAGGGTTGTCAGTCGGGTTAAATTTCCAACCAAGGGTAGCGCCATAGTCACAAACCATGCTTAAAAGCCCCATCCCTGAGTTCTCAAGGTTTTCTTCTTTAGCACTGGCTCGCATCGTATCAAAATACAGCGTTTGAGGATCATTATTGGTAAAATGCTGAATATAGGTATTAAAAATATCCAATTGTTGGGCATCTAAGCTATTGGTAATAGAAAAAATGATCTCGTCATCGTATAAAGACAGGACAATTTTTGCCGCAACTCCCGCATCCCCTAATTGGAATTTCATCGCATTTTCTAGCAATTCATTCGCGATATATTTAACTGCATCACGAATATTTTCGGTATCAAATTCATCAGGTTGACTGCCCATGGATTCTTGTTGGTCAACATGGAAATTTTTATAATAATCTGCAATAAAATCAGCAGATAATTCATTATTTTCCCAGCGCTTTTTTAAGGGGCGGCGACCTGGAGCAAAACCAATGGTGAGGTATTCATCACTGCCAGACAAGTTTTCTTTATAGTCACCAAATATATGACTTACTTGTGTATCCATTGTTATTATTCCTTATTGTATACGCTTAATGACCAGCAAAGTAATATCATCCAATACTTCTTGCTTACCTATATGGTCTTGTAAGTCTTGAATCAGCGCCTCTTGTACCTCCTTAGCAGAACGGTTCTCCCAAGTGTTGCCTAAAACCTCCAGCATGGGGTCGATGCCATACATTTCCTCAGCTTGGTTTTGTGCTTCGGTAATGCCGTCAGTATACAAGACGATACCATCCCCAATCTCCAGTTGTAGCTGGGTAGAATCCAAAAACGGGGTAATATCGGCTTTTAAGCCCAGCATATGACCAAACCGCAAGGTATCAATACGCTCAATACTGGCGTTTTTACGTACAACCAAAACCTCTTCATGCTGTCCTGCCAGTTTCAGTTGTCCTTTGGCATAATCAATAAAGACTAAACTTAAGTTTTTATCCATATCCATGCGCTGCATATTCTCAAAAATCGCATGGTTCATGATGGCGATAAATTCTTCTGGGTCTGAGACATTATTGACCAATAAAGTCCGGGCGGCCATTTGAATCATTAACATGATAACGCCACTCTCAAGCCCGTGACCTGTGACATCACCAATACCAATTTTGGTTTTGCCTTGATGTTGTAATACATCATAGTAATCGCCACCGACTTCAGTAGCCGGGGTCATGTAACCGGCAATATCCAAATCAGAGATGGCTTCTAACTCAGCTTGGGTGGGTAAAACCATTTGTTGTAATTTGCGCGAGACATCTAATTCACTCTCCATGCGCAAATTATCTTCGTGTAAGCGTTCATTCAAGGTTGTGATTTCTTCGTTGGCTAAAGCCAATTCAGAGGTTCTTTCAAGGACACGATCTTCTAGTTCATTATTCAACGTGGTCAATTTCGTTTGATGATCTTGGACTTGTTCACTCATGTGATTAAAAGCCTGGCTCAAAGTTTTAAATTCCCCTTCAGCACCACTGACTCGATGCGCATAATCTCCCTTAGATACCGATTTCATGCCCTCAGCAAGATTACTTAAAGGTGCAGTGACATGGTGGCGAATAATCCACATGACTAACAATAACACCAAGACAAAACCAAACAGTTGAACAATAATTAATTGGTTAAAATGACTCCATGCCCGCTCTGTGACCGTGTCTTTGGGCAATTGTAAGCTTAATAAGCCGCGTAAATCACCGACTTTATAATCCCATGCGGTGGCATATAAATCACGAATCGTAGGCGGGGCTTCTGAACGTTTACCATGACATTTGATACAATATTCCTCAACCCAAATAGGGCGGGCATACAAATACACATCACGCCCTTTTTCGTCTGTGACCGGTTTAAATATCACTTTTTCTTCAGGATTGGCTCTAAAAAAATCCATCACCTCTAATTCATTTTTATCAGCTTGTTGATTCAAGTTACGCGGTTTATTTGAGACATTATTAAAAGTAAAACCTGACTTATCCCAATTGGGGTAATCGATAGAAATACGGTTCATGGCATGAGCAGGGAGAAAGCCGACCGTTTCGGGACTAAGGTCAATATTACTGTCAATAAATTGTTTGTGATAGATTCTGCGCATGGACATCAAAACATTACGCACTTTTTCAGCTTGATCCAACAGCTCTGCACGCGCACCACGTTCAGCTGCCTTATAATTAATAGCACCGAGTGCGACAAATACAGACAATAGAACAATGCTAATTGCCAATAGCAGTTTTGTTTGTAGGTGCATAACAACCCCTAAAGATATTTAGAATAACTGTTTTATATCATAGCATTAATGATTATGAGGACATAATTTAATTTCAATTAAAAAATTAATGATATATTATTCACTTGTTTTAGAAGCTATCCTTCGCTACGGCATCTCACATCAGCATAACTAATAATCATGCTTGAATAATTAACTGATGTTACGCACTAAGCCGGTTTTTATCACAATAGTGTGATTTTCCACCTGCCTAGTGAAGCTTAAAAGAAGCCTTTGCGTAACATCAGCAGTTAAATTTATACCCCTATCCATACACGACTACCAAATAAAGAAATACACATGTCTTTTCAAACAAAAATAAGCGCGGTCTCGTTACGGACGGAAGACGCTGCAATTCAACAACTGCACAAAGACTTATATCAAGCAAATATTGCCTTGGTGATCTTTTATTGTTCTCCTGTGTATGACCTAACCGCACTGGCAGCCGCTTTGCGGGATAAATTTGCTGATATTCCCGTTATCGGTTGTACCACCGCTGGAGAAATTGGCCCTCAAGGCTATCAAAATGATGGCATCGTTGCTGTTAGTATCGCCGCCGATGATTTTCAGGTTCATACGGTGCGTTGTCAGATGATAAAAGAGACAAAACATTTACCAGAAAATTTAGCCAACAAACTGTCTGAAAAAGCTCCTCGAGCCAGCAAGGCGCAGTTTGGTTTTTTATTAATGGATGGTTTATCTCAGCACGAAGAGTCATTTTTGCAGGTGTTGCAACAACACATGGGGGGTATCCCTCTATTTGGTGGCTCTGCTGCCGACGGGGAAAATTTTCAACAAACATGGATTTATCATGAAGGGGAATTTCACCAACAATGTGCTTTGCTGACTTTTATCGAAACTTCGCAACCTTTTAAAGTGTTTAAAACTGAACATTTTCACTCAACGGATAAAACCTTCAAAGTCACCAAAGCAGATTATCATCAACGCTGCGTCTATGAAATTAATGGCAAACCAGCAGCGACGGAATATGCTCGTTTGATTGACATGGCATATGACAAACTTAGCCCATTGATGTTTGCCGCTTACCCCTTAATAAAAGAAATCAATGGGGAACGTTATGTGCGCTCTATTCAAAAAGTGAATGATGATGGCAGCTTAAGCTTATTTTCCTCTATTAAAGAAGGAGAGGAGCTAAACATTGCCAAAGGCATTGGTTTATTAGACAACCTAAATAATTGTTTTAAAGACATTCGTGCAGATATTGGCGAGCCTGCCTTGGTGCTTGGTTGTGATTGTTTTTTGCGCCGGGTTGAAATGGAGCGCACGGGTATTAAGGAGTTAGCCTCTTTGATTACCACACAAAACAATGTCATTGGCTTTAATACCTATGGCGAACAATTTAACACCATGCATGTAAACCATACCTTTACAGGCGTAGCGATTGCTGCCAGTTAAGATTTCCCCCCAAGGTTTATAATTTACAGTTATCCCTTGACTAAGCGGGAGTTTATAAGCTTTTACTTATTATGATAACCATTAATTCAGACACAGCAGCTGTCGAGACCCATTTAAGAAAAATAGAACAATTGATTGTTGCTAATGGGGCTTATTTATCCCCTGATGTCAGTGTCTTAGCGCAGCAAGGTAATTTAAGCCTCTTGTCTGCACTATCCCCACAAGTCAATAACAAGTTACTTTCTGTCCCTGAAAGCTGTTTGCCTGCGGTAAGCGATTTTGATCTCAAGATAGAAAACGATGAGTTTGTGATTCAGTCTTATGCTAAAGGGGTGAGTCAAACTCATGTGCAATTACAAGAGTTAATGCTTGAACTTTATAATCAAACAGAAAAACTGAAAACCTATCAACGTTCTAGCCCTTGGTTGATACCGACACCAATATTGACCCAATTATTTAAAGCCAGAGCCAAGGCAGATAAAATCAAAAAATTTTATAATTATGCGCAAACGGGGAATTGGCAAACCTTGTTAATAGAATCATTTTTAGGTTCGAGAACATTTAACTTAAAAACCAAACAAGGTGAAAATAGAATGGTATTAATGCCTTTTATTGATTTCGCCAATCATCATCATTTTGCTAAGGGCTATCAAACTAAACAAAATCAACTTAATTTATTTAACTCAAAGAAAGCAGGCTCAGAGGAATGTTTTGTCTTTTATACTGCCTTGGACAGTTTAGATACGTATTTAATTTACCATTTTATTGAGCCAGACGTGCCCTTTGTACGCTCTATCCCGTTAGAAATCCAATTACCGATAGGCACATTAGAGATTTATTCTCGAATCAGTTCAGCTTACCCACAGCCCTTACCACCCAATTTACAAGACTTACGCAGCATCATGCCCACTTGGGCAAAACAAAAGCAACGCTTATCCGCTGCACATTTAATCATTCCCGGAGAGACAATGCCTCGGGCCTTGCGGCGTGTGTTAGGCGTTTTGATTCAACAATTAGAACCATATTTAACTAAAAAGCAATTATTCGATTATATCCTCTTTGCTGAAGAACAAATCTTAGCGCAAAATATGACTTATTACAGGGATACCGCAAGTATGTTAGTGCAAGAAAAGGCAACCCTACCAGAGACAACATTCACCGAGTTGCAAACACTGCTAGCACTGCAAATGCGCAAACTCAGTGAGTATAAACAACGTGCTAACCTTGCTTAGTGCTGCCGCCTCAAACTGGGGTCTACCGCCGTTACTATTGCTTCCAAATCCAATTGTTTGCCTAAAAATAATTCTAATTGTCGGGCGATTTTGGCAGGTTCTGCCAACGTTTGATGGTAATCCACATAATGGCAACTCATTGCCCCGGATTGTTTGACGATTTGTTTAATGCGATTGACTTGATTCTCATAGCTGGCTTTTAGTTTTTCTGTTGGCAATTTTGCCCCAGATTTATCCAAATTTTCCAACATGACTTTTTGTGAGGCAAGCACTTCATCTAAAGGGCGTTGCATAAAGATAACCTGATAGCTGTGTGGGCGCGGCGGTAAGCTGGGCAATAATTGGGCAACAATTTTCACTGCTTTATTATCCGCCTCGGGCAACCAACTGCGATCTGTTGCCAAGCGTTTGGCCACTTCAAATTCATAATAGCCTTTGGGGTTGTCACTGTCAGCGACACGCTCGCCATCGGTGAGCACTTTAACGCCGCCCGCATCTAACATTTGCATCATCATCGACGTGCCCGAGCGTGGTAGCCCGGAGACGATGATAATTTTACTGGCGGTTTGTTGTTGCTCTTCTTCCTTGTCGGCATCAATTTCTACCGCATGAACTTCTGCGGCAACATCAACCGTTTCAATGTTAGCCACTGGGCGGGCTTGTTGTTGGCGGATACGCTCGCCAATCTCTGCAATGGCTTGGCTGTGAAGTTCAGCTTTTTCGCGTTTATTCAAATGCTCAGAATACAAATGCTCCAAAGCCCGATGGGCTTTGAGCATATTGGGGTTTTGCTCCACTGCCACTTCCAAGGCTTTGATGGCGCGTTGATAGTATTTAAGCTGCTCTAAAGCCATGCCCAAACAATAATGCGCCATGGGGAAATGAAAACGCATCCCAATACTGCGCAAAGCCAAGCGCACAGCAGCACGGTTTAGCCCTCGCGCCAAAGCAATTTGAGTCAACCCTAAAGTGGCATCGGCATTATTGGGGTCACGCTGTAACACCATTTGAAAACGCTCACGGGCTTCTGGGTAGTTTTGCATGGCAAAATAAATGCGCCCCAATAAATTGTGTAAGCCAACCGAATTAGGACTGACTTGCTCGGCTTTGGCAAGGCTGGCAAGGGCTTTATCATATTGCCCCTCTTCAAATAAGACATTGCCGAGCAAATAGTGCATAAAATAGGGCTGGCGCTGTGCTTGAGCGCGTAAATTCAAATATTGTTGCCGCTCTTTCTCACTCATCAAGGCTTTATCGTCTTTTTCAGCTTCTTGTTCTAATTCATGTCGAACCAACTCAGCCTCAGCCTCTGCGGCTGCTTGTTGTTCAATGTCCTCTTCTTTTCGTGCGGCTTTGCGTTGTTGTAACACGGCATGGAAATCCTGTAATTTCTCTTGCGCCTGTGTTGCTTCTTCTTGGCGGCGTTTTAATAAAGCTTCCACCACTTGCCGCTGGGCGCTGGTTTGCCCTTGCATTTGATAACAATAAGCCAAACGCACCCCAAAGCGGTGTTCTAGTGGCCAATCCTGCCACAGCTTTTCCAGTAAATCCAAAGCATCGCCAAAGCGCCCAGCATCCATATAGGCTTGGGCGAGGTTATAATCCAATTCGCGCTGAGTTTGTTGTACTGCTTTATTGATGTCCTCATCGGGTTTGTCGATATATCCCAAATCCACCAATTGCGACACACTCTCGGCAGCATCATCTTCTGAGAGGGTTTTATCTGCTGGGTGTAATCCCGCATCGCCTTCCAATTCATCCCAAGAGGGAATGGTTTTTAATTCGGGCGGCTGTTGATAAATATCCAGTAGGGCATCACCATCCATATCCGCGCCGACAGGCAGGCCAAAGGCGCTTAAAATGGTCGGGGTGACATCCAATAAGCTTGCCCCGTGGACTAAATGATCGCGCTGCACACCAGGGCCACAAGCGAGAAACACCCCATGCTCACGGTGCTCAGCAGCAGGCCCTGCGGGTTCTTTGGGGATGGCTTCAGGGCGTAAGTGGTCGGGGTGAAAACCGTGATCAGAGACCAGCATAATCATGGTCTCATTTGGGTCGATTTGGTTTAACAAGCCTTGCAACATCAAATCATGGTATTGATAGCCCATATTGACCACGTTCTGGTACAACTCAAAATCTTTTTCCGGTACCCAATGTTGCCGTGGCGGATGGTATTTCATAAAGCCATGACAAAAATGGTCAATGGCATCAAAATACACTCCCATAAAATCCCACTCGGTGGTTTGCATTAAATAGCTGGCAGCGGCTTGAATACTAGTCGCCTCAGCAACAATTCGGGCAACACTTAAGGGGCGTTTGTCTTTGTCTAAATCAATCTCTTGCAGTTTTGGAATAAATGGCTCCAAAATATCGGCGGTTAGCTCCTCTGGGTGTACCCGCAAGGCTTGTAATGGCGCTGCCAAAGACTCAGGGTAGACCGTCTCTGCTTTCATCGGCCAAGCTGCGCCGGGCTGCCGTGGTGAGTGGTGATAAGCATCTGAGACCATGACCCCATTGATAGGCTCGGCAGGAAAGCTTGGCCACCAGCCCACCACATTACAACGATAGCCTTCTTGGCTGAGCATATTCCACACAGCCTTGGTGTGGCGAGATAAATTGGTAATCGGGCGAATTTGTTTGCCGCTGGGGTCAGGCTCGGAAAAACCATAAATCCCATGTTTATAAGGTCGTTTCCCCGTGGCAATCGAAGTCCATAACATCGGTGATAAGACTGGGTGTAAGGTGCTTAAGTCACCTATGCTGCCATTATCGACCAACATTTTAAGCGCAGGCATTAAACCCGCATCCATCAAAGGATGGATGACTTTCCAATCGGCGGCATCCCAGCCAATTAATAATACTTTTTTTGCGTGCATCGTTATTTACTTGCATAAAAAAACCGTGCGCTGGCACGGTTTTTTATTGAGAAGATTAAAGCGGTTTAAGCATTGTGCTCGATTTTCACTAAAGCATCATCACGACGGCGACGATAAGCAAACAAACCCGCTGCACCCAAGGCTAACAAGGTTAATGGTGCTAAGTCTTCGGGGACATCAGCACTGATAGGATTAGACACAGCCCCTGTATCCTTAACCGCAATAGAGCTGCCATCATTCTGATAAGCCCATTCTTTAATTTGTAATTTACGCGGCGTAGTCTGCAACACTTTTACTTTTGCCCAGCCATATTGTGTGCCTACAGTCCCTGTATCTCCGTTGAATTTAAAGCCCATATAAGCGGTGGCACTAGAAAAATTACCTGCTCCAGCCTTATTTGAGAGCGCCATATTATTAAAAAAACCACCAGTGGCAAGGCCTGTGCCGACAATAAAGCCAGAAGCTAGAGCCGATACGAGTTCGGCTTTACCAGAAGAAGCCACTGGTAAGCCTCCATCAATCGCAATACCTTTTGCAGAGAAATTATTAAAGTAAAATCCGAAATCATTTTCAACCTTTCCGGTACCTGCATTATCGATATTCCAATACCCATACCCGCCTTTACCAGCAGAAACCGTCATTGTCGTGGTTTTATGGACAATCGCCCCCAGTGCAGCCTCTGGAGCAATAACAGCCACACCCAAGGCAGTGGCAGAATAAGCCATCAACTCTTTAGAGGTTTTTTTATTTTTTTGTCTAGTATTTACACGTTGTTCGTAAGATTGTAATTGTTGTTCTATCATGCTTAGCCTCTTAATTGGCCCGCCATTTTAACAGCCGAGTATTGTTGCTACAAACGGTATTTGCTAAGTTTTAATCATATACTGAGTACGCAAAGGCTCTGTGCCTTAATAGCTCTGGTTTTATGCGCCGCTGAAGCAACACAATACGCATTCCCAAGCTAGAATTTGGGAACAAGTTGGAGCAGTAAAATCTAGGATTGGTATAACAAACTCAAGGGGGGGGGTGTTCTTCTTTGGGGTTGCCTGCGCCGACGACTAAACCGCCGACAAAACATAAAAATAAAAACCGATGTTCGCCATAGGCAAGGTCTTCTGAGGTGGTGGAGAAATAAATCGCGCCCAAGCCACCAAGCAAGGAAATGGCGCTGAGATTGCGGATACGGTCATCGGATAATGCGCCTTTTAGCCCCGCATACAAAAAACCCAAACTGACAAAAATAAATACAGAAAAGGCGACTAGCCCCAACTCTGCCATCATATACAAATAAAAATTATGCACCGCATAAGGGCGATTGTTGTAGTCGAAATACCACGAGTTAGGGCCATAATCGAGCACTACCAATTTGTAGTTTCCCAGTCCAACGCCTGTGATCGGGTAATCCCGAATCATCAGTTTTGCCATTTCAGCCAACGGTACGCGCGACTCCGCCGAGCCATGATCATCGCCTGTCAGCCGTGCAATAATTTTTGGTAATAAGGGCAGCATCAGTAAGAAACCTAAACCGGAAAAAATACCAAAACGCACGCCTGTACCGCGAAAATGTTGCCTGACGGTGGGGAAAATTAAAAACATCATCATGACAATAATCATTGCCAAGCCAAAACCTGCCCATACGCCACGGGAAAAGCACAAAATCATGGAGGACAAGCCCACACCCGCAGCTGCGGTTAAAAAGGCAAGTTTTTTCGGGTCTTGTTCTAGCAATAAACGGATTAAAATCAGCGGTAAAAACATGGCTTGATAGAGTCCAAAAGCATTGGGATGCCCGAGTGTCCCCGCTGCGCGTTTCATACCGTTATCTTCCATCAGCCGAGCAGGTTCGCCGAAAAATTCTAGCCCAAAGACATCGCCTTTAAGAAATTGCCCCAAGCCTAAAATCCCGAAAGCTAAAACACAAACGGCAATGCAATAGGTCAGAAATTCAATGTCTTCGTTACGGCGCATGAGGTTTGCACCATAAAAATATAATAAAAATCCTGCGGTCACTCCCGGCACAGCTGCAATGACAAAAGCGATATCACGGGCAAAAATAAAGGTAGACAAAGCCCATATATTTAACAGGGCAAAAGGCAAGGTGACCCAGCCATAAAAACGAATGCCATCTTGACGGATATAAATCCGATAAAACCACCAAATACACAGGGCGATACTAATTAAAAATGGCAGGGAGATAGGAAAACCGGGTTTGTAGTCATAATAAATCGATTGTGACCACGGGTTTTGTGCCGCCAGTTGCCCAAGCGAGCCAACCATTGCCAAAATCAGCGGGCGGCGCAATTCACCTAACACGGCAAAGAAAAACGGCGCACTTAGGCCAATAAACAAAGCGGCGACCATTTTCATCGAATCGCTGATCTTAAATAGGACTTGCCCCAGCACAAAACCGAGTATAACCACTAGCCCCATTAAAATCAGATCCCGGGTAATGATTTTTTCATCAATAAAGGTCCACAAACGCCAAAACCAATGTTTCTCTTCTTGTTCTAGCTGTTCATCTAAGGTTTGCTCTAAGTGGTGATGGCGAATCAGATAACGTTTGTAAAGCATCGTTTATCTCGCAATCAAGCTTGCCAATGGGGCAATAAAAACCAAATTGCCATCCCACCTTGAGGACGTAGCTCGCTATGGATTTCCCCCTCGTGGCGCAGAATAATTGCATAACTGACGGATAAGCCTAGCCCTGTGCCGCCGCGCTCTTGTTTGGTGGTGTAAAAAGGCTGGAAGATTTTATTCAAATCCGCAGGTGCTACCCCCGCGCCACTGTCTTCGATACGACAAATGACCCAACGGCTATCAGCTTTGACAATCACCTTCACTTGGCTATGCTCGGGACTTTCGTGAATGGCATTGAGCAAAATATTGACCAAGACTTGCTGAATTTGCGCGGGGTCGGCTTTGGCTTCGGCTCCCTTAGCTTCATCACACATGGTCAATTCGACTTGATGGTTGCGGGCGCGTTTATGCAATAAGCGTATACTGTCTTCAACCACTTCCGACAAATTAACCGCCTCAGTGCTCGGTGGTTTGGGGCGAGAAAAATCCAACAAGCCTTGCACCACTTCGGCGCAACGGCGGTTTTCTTGCCGTAATAAATCTAAATCTTCACAAACCGCATCGGGCAAAGGTTCTTGTTTGAGAATATCCAATAAACTCATCATATTATTTAAAGGATTATTGATTTCGTGGGCAACACCTGCGGCCAGTTCGCCCACCGTAGCCAGACGCGAGGTTTGGTTGGCGAGGATTTCTGCTTGTTGGCGTTTTTGTTCGGCTTCGGCAAGATTGTCAATCAGGCGATTAAAGGCTAGCCCGACCTCGCCGAGTTCGGTGCGGCAACTGGCTTCACAACGGACATTTTCGCCTTGCCCATAGCGGGTGATAATATCGACCAAAGTATTTACCGGACGCGCCAGCACCGCCGCAGACCAACGCGCCAGCAATAACACCAATAAGAACACCACGCCCAGCAAGGTCCAAATACTACGCCGTACTTCGTTAATCGGGCCTAAAAAGGCTTGGCGGTCGGTTTCGACCGTCAGCAGCCATTCGGTGTCACGGTCTTGGTAGGGTTTAAGTTTCAAATAAAACACATGGGTGTTTTCGCCGACTACATCGCCGCGTTCGCTGCCATCGACAATATCCCACCATAAGCCTTGCTCTAAATCTAAAGCGAGTCTATCGGTTTTGCCAGTTTGATTACCAAAGCGTTTATCGGTATCAGGGTGATAGAGATAAACCCCCTCACGCACTGGGTTGGTGCTAGAAAGCTCGCTCATTAAAATCGGTTTTTGTAGCTGTAGCGCTGCTTTTTGAATCAGTTGATCTAAGCCTTTGCCCCAAAAATTGACCACCAAATAACCGGCCCGGTCTTGGCTGTTTTCCAACGGGGTAACATAGCGCAACATTGAGGGACAAAAATCATCTTGGGGTTTGACTTGTCCGAGTTCAAAATTAGACATGCCGATGCCATCGGAGGGCAGGGGGTTTGCCACCACTTGGAAAAAACTGCTTTGTCCGTGGTTGGCAATAAAACGCCGTCCATTGGGTAGTTCATTCAGGGGTTTATCAATTTGATGCTCTTTAACTTTAACCAAGGTGTTACCCGTGTCATCCAAGACCCGCAAGCCTTGAATTGGCGGCACGACGTTTTGATAATTGAGAAAAAAACTCTCCAGTTTTTCAGCATGATTAAAATAGTCTGGGGTTGCTTCCGAGGTTTCCAAAGTTGAGACAAAATCCCGCACGGTAGGCACTTCCGCCAAGCCTTGTACCAGCGATTGCTGCGAGCGCATCAGGGTTTGTAATTCGCCAGCCAATTTATCCAAAACCGCCAAGACTTCTTGGCGCATTTGTTCTTCTAAGATTTTTTCACTGCGTCCGACCACACCAAACTGCAATATGAGCAAGGGCAACAGTGCCAAAGCACAGATAATTAAGAATAATTTTTTTTGTAAGCGCATGACTTGCCTTTGAATTTTTCTATATATGAGGCGACAGTTTTTATTTGCAACATGAAAGCCGTTGTGGCGTTTTCTATTATGATCTGATGTTACGCACTAAGCCAGTTTATCAGTATAGAACCTAATAGTATGTACGAGCCATTTAATCGATAAAGAAGGGTCAGCATTTGCCCGAGAAAAAACCAACTACGCCATTAAAGTAGACAGGACGCTGTGTGATAGCAACTTAGCTTTAGATGGTGAGATAGGGGAGATTGTTGGCGTAAGCTGCCCCAAAATGATGGCAGTCTATCTCACCTATTTTGTGATTAAATTTTTTTACTGATAAGCCCGAATCAAGGCAACGGCAACATTATCTCCGCGCTCTCCACCCCGTTGTGCGGCTTGTTCAACTAATTGTTTGGCGCTGGTATCTAAAGCATCTTCGGTAAGTGCTATATGCATTTCGTCGTTGGATATATGTTCCCATAAACCATCGCTGCATAAGACAAAACTGTCATCTGTATCTAGGGGAATATGTTCACAATAGGCATGGGGTGCATCATAGCCGCCTAGACCTTTAAGCAAACAACCTTGGTCTGGATGGGTTGCCATTTCTTCTTCAGTAATACGTCCCATATCGAATAGCATTTGTACCACGGAATCATCTTTGCTACGGCGCTGATAACGTCCTTGATGAAACCAATAAAAACGGCTATCACCAATATGACTCAGCCACGCTTTATCTGCTTGAATATATAACACCACACAGGTACTGTGCGGCTCTAGGTCATGGGCTTCTCCAGCTTGTCTAACCGCCTCGTGCGCACTTTGGCAAAAATCTTTAAGTAATTGACAAGGGTTGTCGACATTGGCATGTTGACATTGGTTTTGCCATAAAGTTTGGGCGCAATTAATCACAGCTTGTGCCGCCAGCGCGCCACCTTGATGCCCTCCCATGCCATCAGCTAAGACCACCAACGCTCGATCAGCTGTGGGGGTTTGCCATGTTGCCACTCTATCTTGTTGCTCAAACCGACCACCAATGTGGTCAGCAGTTGCTATTTGCCAAAACATAATAATAACCTAAATATCACCTAAGCCTGATGGATTGAAATTGAGAGTGAAAAGCCCCACCCTGTTGTCATCACGCCATTTTAGGGCGTATAGTATAACGAATAGTTGACCTTAGGACACAGGAAAACCTTATGGATGCCCTAGAGCAAATCAAAGAACAAGTTGAAACTTATCCGATTGTTGTTTACATGAAAGGAACGCCGAAATTGCCGCAATGCGGTTTTTCTGCCCGTACCGCCCAAGCTTTACAAGCCTGTGGCGTGCCTTTCGCCTATGTAAATGTATTAGCCGATGCCGACATTTATGAAAATCTGCCACAGTTTGCCGACTGGCCAACATTTCCGCAGGTTTACGTTAATGGTGAATTAATCGGCGGTTGCGACATTACCCTTGAGTTATATCAAAATGGTGAACTCAAACCTATGTTAGAAAAAGCCAACGCTGAAAACCCACCGCCAGAAACCGAAGCTTAATTCTAAACTGCTATGTCTGACTCAGTCCCCAGCCTTGAAAATGGTATCGAATCCCGTCCCTTACACGAATTTACTGAGCAAGCGTACTTAGATTATGCTATGTACGTCATCCTCGATAGGGCTTTGCCGCATATCGTTGATGGTCTCAAACCCGTGCAACGGCGCATTATTTATGCCATGTCTGAGCTGGGACTCAAAGCCAGCAGCAAATATAAAAAGTCTGCCCGTACCGTCGGCGATGTTTTAGGCAAGTTTCACCCTCACGGTGATAGCGCTTGCTACGAGGCGATGGTGCTTTTAGCCCAACCCTTTAGCTATCGCTATCCATTGATTGATGGGCAAGGCAACTGGGGTTCGGCAGATGACCCCAAATCCTTTGCAGCGATGCGTTATACCGAGGCGCGGCTCACGCCCTTTAGCCAGTTGCTCTTGGATGAACTCGGACAAGGCACAGTCGATTGGCAGCCTAATTTTGATGGCACGCTGAAAGAGCCGTGTCTATTGCCTGCGCGTTTGCCGATTTTGCTGCTCAATGGCACCAGCGGCATTGCCGTTGGCATGGCAACCGATATTCCGCCACATAATCTACGCGAAGTCTCCCAAGCCTGTTTACATTTGCTTAATCATCCTGAAGCTTCTATCGGTGATTTGTGCCAGTATTTGCCTGCACCCGATTACCCGACCCCAGCCGAAATTGTCACCGGGCGTGATGAATGTTTGAAAATGTATCAAACCGGTAAAGGCTCGATTAAAATGCGGGCGCTGTACCAACAGCAAGCTGATGAAATCATCATCACCGCGCTGCCGCATCAAGTCTCTAGCAATAAAATTATCGTCCAAATCGCCGCGCAAATGCAGGCAAAAAAATTGCCTTTAGTCACCGATATTCGCGACGAATCCGATCATGAAAACCCGGTGCGTTTGGTCTTAAGTCTGAAATCAAAACGGGTCGATAGTGAAGCGTTAATGTCGCATTTATTCGCGACCACTGACCTTGAACACAGTTATCGCGTTAATATGAACGTGATTGGCGCTGATGGTCGGCCGCAGGTTAAAAACCTCAAGCTTTTATTACAAGAATGGTTAGATGCCCGGCTTAATATTATAGAACAGCGCTTACGCTATCGCTTAGAACAAGTAGAGCAGCGTTTACATCTTTTAGAGGGTTTATTAACCGCATTTCATAATATTGATGAAGTCATCCGTATTATCCGCCTTAAAGATGAACCCAAGCCACTCCTTAAAGCCCGTTTTAATTTAAGCGATGAACAGTCCGAGGCGATTTTGTCTCTGCGCTTACGCCAACTTGCCAAGCTTGAGCAAGGCAAATTAGAAGGCGAACGTGATGTCTTAAGTAGCGAGCAAAGCGAATTACAAACCCACTTAGCCACGCCTGAGTCCTTAAAACAAAAACTCCAAGGCGAAATCGAAAAAGATACCGAGACTTTCGGCGATGAGAGGCGCTCACCGTTGGTCACCCGTGGCGCAGCGCAAGCGCTACAGCAAGAACAACTGCAAAACAAAGAAGCCATTACCGTGATTCTCTCCGCCAAAGGCTGGGTGCGTGCCGGTAAAGGGCATGAAATTGATGCAGAAAAACTCAATTATCGCAGTGGCGATCAATTCCGAGCCGCTACCAAAGGCTATAATCACCAATCAGCGGTATTTTTTGACAATAATGGGCGTGCCTACACCGTTGCCAGTCATAAGCTACCTTCTGCCCGTTCTTTAGGTGAACCGCTCGCGGGTTTATTAAGCCCTCCTAACGGCGCACAGTTCCATCATGTGATCAGCGCTGAGCCAAAACAAGCTTATTTGCTTAGCACTGAAGTAGGGTTTGGCTTTGTCACTCAATTTACCCAACTGCAAAGTAAAAACAAAGCCGGTAAGCAAGTGTTAAATAAAGCCGAAGATGTGCGTTGTCGTGCGCCTTTAGCGATTGAAGGCAAGATTGAACAATGGCAACTGGCTGTCATCAGTGATAGTGGTTATTTATTATTATTCCCCTTAAGTGAATTACCACAAATGGCGAAAGGTAAAGGGGTGAAATTGATGAACCTCAAAGCTGAGGAAAAAATCCAACTCTGCGCCTTGGTCTCTGGGGATAAAGATTTGCAAATGCAAAGTGGTAAGCGCCAGTTTAGCCTTAAAGTTAGTGATTTAGAACACTACCAAGGTAAACGCGCCCAACGCGGCAAAGCCCTGCCACGGGGGTTTCGGAATATCAGCGCCTTAGTCGAAATAGATTAGCCGCTTAAATGTAGAAGACGCGGGTTTAACCGCGTCTAAACGGGACAAAAGTCCCGTTGCTATGATTATTCTGGCACAAACTCTTTGGGTGCGTCAGCGCCACCAGCAAATAAGAATTTTTCCATTTCACCCTCAAGCAATTTACGCGAACGGGGATCAACAGGTGTCAAACGATATTCATTGATTAACATCGTTTGATGTTTGATCCAGGCTTGCCATGCTTCGGCGGAAATCTCCAGATAAATGCGCTTGCCCAATTCACCAGGATAAGGTGGGCGATCCAAACCCGGGGCTTCTTTACCTAATTTTGCGCACTGTACCATACGGCTCATATCATATTCCTTGTTCTCGTTTATTTCTGTTATCAAGTCTAAGCTTGATAACAACCTAACTCACCAACATAATACCTTTACTGTTAAAAATCAAACGAGGTTAAGCGAATGGATTGGGACAATCTCTCCAAGGAACAACAAATTTTAGTGACTATGCGAAAAGTGCTCTCAGCTATTGCTAGAGAAACCGCCCCCACCAACCCTGGGGATGTGCATCCTTTGAGCAAAGAAACGGTTGATGATATGCGCCTTTGTTTTGGACTCATCAGCACCCGTGAACGTGAACTGGCAGCCGAGCAAGGCATTGAAGAACAAGCCCGCCCGCGTTTTGCTGATGAGGGACAAAGCAATGTGCAAAAAGTCAATATCAACAAACTAAAACGCCCTTAGCCTTAAAAGCTAGAGGCTGCCTTGAGTCGTAGTGCTACTACGGCTCTACAGTAAACGCGAATCCCGATCATGCTTTAACCAGCGCCAAAATAAATTATCCAAACCGACTTGGACATTCATGCCGAGTTTTTCCATCATGGTTTTTTTCTTGGTGTAATTGATACCGTAAATATCGTGGCTGTCGATGTTTTCTAAAATATAATCATCACTGGTTGCCAGTTTATCGACCAATTGTAAATCTTGCGCTTGTTGCCCATACCAATGTTCACCGGTCGCAACCTTATCAATGTCTAAGTCGGGACGGTGTTCGCTGACAAAAGCCTTAAATAAGTGATGGGTTTCTTCCAGTTCTTCGACAAATTTCTCTCGTCCTTTGTCGGTGTTTTCCCCGAACATGGTCAAAGTGCGTTTAAATTCGCCAGCGCTGAGTTGTTCGTAATCAATATTATGTTTTTTGAGTAATTTATTAAAATTGGGCAATTGGGCTAAAACACCGATAGAGCCAATAATGGCAAAAGGCGCGGCGACGATGCGATTGGCAACACAAGCCATCATGTAACCTCCACTGGCAGCGACTTTATCGACCGTGGCAGTTAAGTCCAAGCCTGCATCACGAATTCGGCGCAATTGCGAGGAGGCAAGACCATAGCTGTGTACCATGCCGCCACCACTTTCGAGGCGAATCAGCACTTTGTCGTCCATGTCTTTGTCGGCACTCATTAAAATTGCGGTGATTTCAATTCGTAAAGATTCCACGTCTGAGGCACGAATATCACCATCAAAATCAAGCACAAACAAGCGCGGTTTGCGTTTGTTTTCCGCCTCTTCGCTGTCTTTGTCTTTGTTTTTCTCCGCCTTTTTTAGTGCCGCTTTTTCGGCTTTGGCTTTTTCTTTTTCGCTCTTTTTCTCTTCTTTACATTGCGCTTTCCAAGCGTCTTTATCGAGCATGATTTGTTCTAAGCTACTTTTGTATTCTTTGTATTGCTCGTTGAGATGCGTCACTTGCAACTCGCCCTCATCATCACCACTGCTGCCTTGTCCAGCGGCGGCAGAGACGATAATGCCAACAATCGCCATGATGGCAATCACGATGGTCACGGCCTTGGCAAGAAACAGCCCGTATTCAAATAAGAATTCCAAAAGTTTTACTCCTAATCAAACGTCATTAAATTTTAAGCACCTATTCTATAGTTTTTACACGGCATGATCGAGCATCGCTATACGGATGTTCAAAGCCATAAAAATCACTTATCATGGCAGAAATTAAAAATAAGCTGAGGAGCGCAAAATATTTATGTATAGCAGCAACGAATTAAGCCGTTTGGTCAACAAAGGTGATTTAGTTAAATTTGAAGCGGCACTGACTCAATATCCCGAATTATTAAGCCACAGCTTTAGCGACGATGACGGCGACATAGCGGAGAGTTCGGTCGTATTACTGAGTTTGAAATATGCCCAATTAGAAATGCTGAGTTTACTCTTAGAGCGCGGTGCAAAACTAGCAGAGCAACCGACCGATACCCTATTATATTTTCTCAAAACTGGCATGTATCGCAATGGCGGTAAACCTCGCGCTGCCATTATCGCTTTATTAATCAAATACGGGGCAACTTTTCCAAACGAAAAAACCGCTTGCCGTCAGTTATTAGCCTGTTTATATAAAGCCTATCGTCAAGATGACCTTAAACCCTTGCAAGACTTAACTGATGCGGGGCTGGACTGGGCGGCAACCGAGCGCTGTGCGCAAAGCGCAATGCTAAGCCGTTATTTGGATAAAGTCTGGCAAGATACGCATTTGGTCTCGGATTATTTACTCGATGTCGGCTGTACTATCGAGGGCTTTGCAGACGAAATCGCGCCGCTCAATTCCGCGCTACAACACAAACGCTATCATGAAGTGGAACGCTTGTTAGCCCAAGGCGCAGTGTTGCAAACGGACTTGGGGCTAAATGAATGGCTAGAGCATTATTGTCGAGATGAGGATTTCCCCGAGATTTTATTAAAACAGCTCAGTCAGCAGCTCGACTTTAAGCAGCGCTTGAGCAAGGGCAATAGCCTGATTCATTTGCTCTTAGAGCAAACTGTCCGCCATTCGCATGAACATGCACGCCAAATTCAATTAATGGATTATTTTCTCAAGCAAGGCACAGAACTGGAGGCGCTAAACGAAGCCGGAGAGACTGCCTTATCTTTGGCTGTCAGTGAAAACAATGCCCAAGCCATCGCGCATTTAATCAAACGCGGTGCCGATGTCTCCAAAGTGCGGATGCGCTCTTGTGCGCTCTTGGAGGTAAATGAAATACGCCAATTGGTGCGCGAAGGTGATTTGATTGCCTTTGAGCAATTCTTAAACCAATACCCTGAGCTGCCGACCACGGTATTTGGGCGCGGTTATTGGAAAAATACCGCTGTGTTGGTGTGCATAGAATATGGGCAAGTTCAAATGTTAGCCTTGTTGTTAGAGCGCGGCGCAAGCATTCCCGCACAGCCGAGGGCAGTCATTCCCTATCTGTTAGAGAACACCCGCCATTTGAGAAAAAAAGCCGTAACTAAAAAGCTATTAAGCTTACTTTTAGCCCATGGGGCAAGTTTTCCAGCGCTTAGCGACAGCCGAGCTTGTCAACACTTTATCCAGCAAAGCCTATCTGATTGTTATGGTGATGATAATATTAGTTTGTTCAAAACCTTGGTGGATTTGGGCTTTGACCCTGTTGCCACCGAGCAAGCGGCGCAAAGCTCGATGCTCTATCACAGCTTAAGCCACAGCTATAAAAAAAATAAGCGTATTTTTCATTATTTGCTAGATTTGGGCTGTGCAGTTGATGGATATGTCAGCAGCTATTCATCTGCGCCACTACGCTATGCTTTTAAAAATGAACATTATGCCTGCACCGAAGCCCTGCTAGATAAAGGCGCAGACCGACAGTATTTGGGCAAAAAATTTCTGCATGATGTCGGGTGTTTTTATCTGGAAAACCTGCCCTTGCCTCTACTTGAGCGCTTAACTCAAGGCTTGGATTTTAACGCCCGCGATGGCGATAAAAATACTCCCTTACACCATGCTTCAATGTGTAATGCCGCAGAGATTATGACGTTTTTTATTCAACAAGGCGCGGATATTAATGCCCAAGGTGAAAAGGGACGCACGCCTTTATTGATGGCCATTCATCACAACAGCAAAGATGCCATTCGCGCTTTGTTAAGCGCGGGGGCTGATGTCAATATCAACGAAGACAATGGCAAAACCCCCTTAGATGTGGCGCTATCGTTGGCAGGCTTTAAGCGGGTTTGCACCAGTTTGAAAAAATTGGGCGCAAAAAGTCAGCTGGATTTGACCGACGAGGCGGTTACGCCAGAGAAAATGCGATCCATACTCAGAACCGATATTGAAGCGGGCGAGCCGTGGGCAAAGGCCGCACAACACAGCCTCTTGAGTTTAGCCCTAGAAAAACAAGTCATCTGGCACGATTTGTTGCGCCATTGCCTCGACAATAACAGCAGCAAACCCTCGGCGCGCTGGCTAAAGCAAGCAGGGCTATTGCTGGATAAAATCGGCACGGACTATTTTCGTAGCTGTTTGCTATCGTGGCTACCGCTATTAAAAGACAAACGCAGCAGAAATCCTCGGGGCGATGTCAGCGAACAATATTATTATGGCGACCAGTCGTTTTTTATCAGCGAAAACAATACTCGTGTTCTCAAGGGTTTATTGTGGCTAGCGGGGCGTTTTGATGACAACGACATGAGCCGCACCCTGCGCCAAGTGGCTAGCGTGATGTTTAAAAAGGTCTATGGCATCGGTATGCGTAATGCCAAAATTGCCAATGCCGCTGTTTATAGCCTCTCACAAATGCCAGGCACAACCGGACTCAAAGAAATCATCGTCTTGCGCACCGCGACCAAATATAACCCCGCCTTGGTGCATATCAACCGCGTGTTTACACAACTGGCAAAAGCCCGTGATGTCAGCGTGGAGGAGCTAGAAACCCTCGCCGTGCCTGATTATGGACTCAGCGACATCGGCCGCTATCAAAGCCAATTGGGGGAATTTACCGCTTTACTCAGCCTTATCGGCGTTGGCAAAACCCAGCTACTATGGCAAAAAGGCGAGAAGCTACAAAAAACCGTGCCCGCAGCACTGAAAAAAACCGAAGCCGAGGCGATAAAAGTCCTCAAAGGCATGGCAAAAGATATTCAAGTCGGCTCCCGCGCTCATGCCCAACGCCTTGAGCAATTTTATTTGCGCAAACAAACGCTGACGCTAGCAGAATGGCAAGAGCAATACATCAACCATTACTTGCTGGGCTTTTTGGCGCGGCGCTTGATTTGGCGACTCGACAGCGGCAAACAACAGCAAGATGTGTTTTATCTCGACGGTGACTATCTCGATAAGCAAGGACAAGCCGTCAGCTTGCCCAAAAACGCCAAAGTCAGCCTCTGGCATCCGAGTTTGTCACCTGCCGCCGAGGTCAAATATTGGCGCGAATGGCTGATTGAAAACCAAATCACCCAGCCATTTAAACAAGCCTATCGAGAAGTCTATTTTCTCACCGATGCCGAACGCCAAACCCATGACCACAGCTTACGTTTTGCCAATCACATTCTTAAACACCAGCAATTTCACGCACTCGCGGTACAACGCGGCTGGCAACAAACCGTCGGCGGCAGTTGGGACGGCGGGCAAGAAAATGCCGCTTACAAAAGCATTCCCGCCTTTAAAGTCGGGGTCAATTTTGAAGCCGAAGGACTGGATCAATACGACTACACCGATTCCGGTATTTATAGTTGTGTCGGCACCAGCGATGTACGTTTTTATCGCCAGCATAAAGCCTTAGCCCTAGACAAACTTGACCCGCTGTTATTCTCTGAAGTGATGCGCGATGTCGATTTATTTGTTGGTGTCGCCAGCATCGGCAATGATCCCAATTGGCAAGAGCGCGGATATAGCCGTGACGGCAATGGCGATTATTGGCAAAACAGCAGCTTTGGTGATTTATCCGAAATCGCCAAAACCCGCAAAGCGGTGCTAGAAGCCTTGATTCCAAAACTCAAAATCGCCAAACAATTGCGCCTAGAAGAGCGGTTTTTAATTGTCGAGGGCAAAGTCCGCACTTATAAAATTCACCTTGGCTCTAGTAATATTTTGATGGAGCCAAACGACAGCTATTTGTGCATTGTCGAGACCCGCGCCAGAGCCACCAACGTCATGCTGCCCTTTGAAGGCGATAGCATTTTATCGCTGATTTTATCCAAAGCCATGCTGCTAGCCAATGACAGCCGGATAAAAGATGCCACCATCCTTTCACAAATTAACGCCCAGTGAGGTAAATATGAATCAGCCAATGAAACTCGCTATTTTTGATAGCAATACCTCGCAACTCAAACCCACGCAACCGGTGATGTTTTTATGGTTTGAATACGAGGAAATCAGCGCCAAAGACCTGATTTGTCGCCGTGTCACCCACGAAGTCGAGCAATTCCAACAACGCCGCGAGATCATGAACACCCTTGTACCGCTACAAGGGCAAAACGATGCCAGCGAGATACTTGATAATATTGATGCAAAAAGCTATTGCCAACAAGCGATTCAAGCCTTTGAGCAAGGCAGTTTTTTTATTATCATTGATGAAGAGCAAATCACCGAAATCAATGAGTTGATTCGCTTGCGCAAAGAAAGTGAGATTGCGTTTTTTCGACTTGCGCCTTTGGTTGGGGGCTAAAAGTCTTGACCTGCAAGGTTCCAAAAAGCCAAAAAACTGCTATTGCTGCACGACTAAATACCACTAGATAGGTAGAAAACCGCCATATTATGATAAAAACTGCCTTAGTGCGTCACATTAGCTATTTAAAATGACACTAAATAGATAGGTAAAAATAAATTAATATTTGTTTTTGTTTGCCTACTTATACGCGTTTCAATGTTAAGTGTTCCAATGAGAGAATCATGATTTCAGTTTCATTCAGACTTGGCTAAAGCCGTGATAGCAGTTGTTAGTGCGTTTTAGCTGGTGATTGCTGCTTTTAGTCAACCACTTTATTTTTACCAAAAAAAACCAATATCGGCATTACTGCTAGTTATGAGTATGGAGAAATATCACCAAATTATACTTTTTAAATGCATTTAAAATTATTAACACCTTCTTAATAATTCAACATATTTTGTTGCTTTATATTTATTTTATTTGATTGTTAGTATAACCTTAAAGTCATATCCATTTGACTGAGTAGGTGATTAGCATGACTATTTGTCAGTGTAGGAAGGTAGTAACCCGCGACAATCAGGTATACATAGGCCCTGCATGGGCTTTTCAGAAAAATTTTGAGACAGGAGATATTCAATTTTACGAGGATGCTGAGGGCAACAGCACGCAAAAGATCAAAACGGGCAACATTTCGTATAATCAAGACTTTTTTAATACAGCTTGGTTTACTCGCTTGTGTTTATTTGCCACGGTAATAGGCATCATCAGCATTGGTGTTGTTGTTGCCGTAATCTTATGATGATGAACCTGCAAGGGCTGTTACACCCACCTTGCGTTTGCGGTAGCGTAACAGCCATTTAGGCAAGCCATACAAGGTTTTTTGCCATAATATCAAAACACTGATTAACAAAATTAAGTGTACCCACCATAAGCCTAACCAAACCGGCATATCGCCTTCGATCACCCATTTTTGTGCAATTTTCAATAAATTGTTGTAGCTAAAATAAATCAGCATGGCGACAAATAAACGTGCATAACGCCCTTGGCGCGGGGTGGTGTGAGAAATTAATACCGCTAAAGGGGCGAGTAACAGTATCCCCAATGGAATCGCCAAGCGCATTTGTAATTCTGCCATCGCGGCTCTGTCGCCTTGTTGCCACAACGCTTCGTTATCCATCGCTTGTAAATCTAATTCACGTTGTGAAGGTTGTGGGCTGATTAATAAACGATGCTCATCAAACTCGGTCAAATGTAAATCCAAGCCCCCCGCTTTGCCCTCATAACGTTGACCTTGCTGTAAAACCAAATAGCGCCCCATCCCCTCATCATCGGCTTTTTGATAACCCGATTTAGCGGTCACTACGGTGCTGCGCTCGGGTTTTTCGATAGCGGCGAAAATATCACTCATAATGCGCTGGTCATCCGATAAAGATTCAACATAAAACGTACCGCCATTATGAAAAGAGGTAAAGCGCCCAGCAGCAATACCGGATATTTCTGGCATACGCCTGAGTTCCAAACGAATGTCTTCTATTTTCTGCTCTGCCCACGGAGATAAGATAAAACTACAAATGGCAACAAATGTACCGATGAGGACACTTAAATACATTAAGCGGTTGAGAATAAAAGGCAGCCCCACGCCACAAGCGGAGAGCACAGTCATTTCATTATCGACATACAAGCGCCCAAGGGTGAGTAAAATGGCGAGAAAAAAAGCCAAGGGGACTAAAACGGTGAGCACACCGATGAGTTTTAGGCTTAATAATTGGTAAATATATTCGCTGGGCAAACCGCCACTGGCCGCTTCGGTGAGATAACGAATTAAACGATGGCTGATGTAAATCAGCACCAAAATACTTAGCAAGGCTAAGATGGTGGAGAGAATTTCGCGGTATAAATGGCGGGTGATAATCATGGGTTTGAGCAGAAGATAGCGCGGGCTATCTTCCGATACTCGAGTTATTTAACGCTATCGAGCATGTAGTTCATTGCTGCAATAACAGCTTCATCAGACAAATCAGCACGACCGCCTTTAGCTGGCATAACGGCATTGAAACCATTGATAGCATGGTCAGTTAACACATCCATGCCTTTAGCAAGGCGAGGTTCCCAAGCGGCTTTATCGCCTAAGCGTGGCGCGTTAGCAGCACCCGTGGTATGGCAAACCATGCAAACGGTATCGTAGGTCGCTTTGCCGTCAACAGCAGCAACTTCAGTCGCTGGTGCAGCAGCTTCTGCTGGGGCTGCCTCAGCAGGTGCGGCTTCTGCTTTTGCAGCTTCTTTGGCAGGCGCAGCTTCAGCAGCAGGTGCTGCCGGAGCAGCTTCAGCCGCTGGCGCAAGTGCTGCGGCTTTAGTTTGTACTGAGCCCATAGGCTGAATATTAGTGGCAACTTGGTCTTCAGGGACTGGGGCATTGCCGCTCATTGAATTTAGGACAATCATACCGCCGACAAAAATCACGACCGCAATGCCTACGATAGCTGAATCTTTCATAATTATATTTCCTCAAAACGAAAACGCTTGATTGTATCATTATCTTCTAATAAACGCATAGACAGTCCCAGAAAAAAACGGTATCCTTAGCGCCCACTGCGCGCCCGTAGCTCAGCTGGATAGAGTGTTGGCCTCCGAAGCCAAAGGTCGTGAGTTCGAATCTCGCCGGGCGCGCCATTTCCCCTAATTACTATCCCATTGGATGATTCATGATGAAAATGCGTTTTGCTATCCTTGGTTTATCTTGCCTTTTGACCTTACCAGTTGCCGCTGAAACCACCGCCGCCACGGGTGCAACTGCCCAAAATGCCCAAATTAAAGCCTATCGCCAATCGCTGAAAAAATATGGCAAAAACCTGAAAAAAGCCTTGAAAAAAGGCATGAAACAAGGTGGCCCTGTTAACGCCTTAACTGTTTGCAATAGTAAAGCCTTACCGATTACACAAAAACACAGCGACAAATATGCGTGGAATATTGCCCGCACCAGCTTAAAACCTCGTAATCCAGCCAACAAGCCTGATGCTTGGGAAACCAAAGTCATGCAAGAGTTTGATGCCAAAAAAGCCGCTGGCGCTGCGCCCAACACTTTGGAGCACTCGGAAGTCGTAGTCGGTGCTGATGGTAGCAAAACCTTACGTTATATGCGTGCAATTCCCACTGGCAAAGTTTGTTTGACCTGTCACGGTAGCGAATTAAAACCTGACGTTAGCGCTAAAATCAAAGAACTCTACCCAACCGACCAAGCAACTGGGTTTAAAGTCGGTGATTTACGTGGTGCGTTCAGTATCAGCGAAGCCATTAAATAATTGAGTAACAGACAGGCAAACACAGGCATGAAACCGAGTCTTTTGATTGATTCCCATTGTCATTTGAATCTCAATGAAGTCGATACGCAAATCCTACTCGATGAGGCAAAAGCCGCCGAGGTGGGTTATTTTCTCAATGTCTCGGTAGACGAACCTAGCTTGCCCGATATTATCGCCACTGCCGAGCAACATGCCCCTGTATACGCTTCGGCAGGCATTCATCCCAACAGCAACCCCGGTCATGTTGAATCGGTCGAGCAAATTCTCGCTTGGGCAGATCATCCCAAAGTCATCGCCACTGGCGAAACAGGGCTAGACTATTTTCGCTCCGAGGGCGATTTGGACTGGCAACACCAGCGTTTTCGCAACCATATTCGCGCTGCCAAAGACAATGGCAAACCTTTGATTATTCATTGCCGCGATGCTGCCCCTGATGTCTTGCGCATCCTCAAAGAAGAAAAAGCCGATACCGTGGGCGGCATCATGCATTGCTTTGTCGATGACTGGCAGATGGCCGAGGCAACTATGGACTTGGGTTTTTATATCTCCTTTTCGGGGATTGTGACCTTTAAAAGTGCCAAAGACTTGCAAGCCACCGCCAAGCGTTTACCCCTAGAGCGGATGTTAGTCGAGACTGACTCGCCCTATCTTGCCCCCGTGCCCCATCGAGGCAAAAATAACCAACCCGCCTACGTGCGTGACGTGGCACAATTTATCGCCCAATTGCGCGAAACCGATGCCAACAGCATTGCCAAGGCAACCACCCAAAACTTTTTTGATTTATTTCCCAGTGTGATGAGTACAAACCATGGCTGAATCCCAAACCCCTTTGCGCCACGACTGGCAACAAGACGAAGTCGAAGCCCTGTTTGCGCTACCGTTTAATGATTTATTGTTTCAAGCCCAGCAGGCGCATCGGCAATACTTTGATGCCAATGAAGTGCAATTAAGCACCTTGTTAAACGTCAAAACTGGCGCATGTGCGGAGGACTGCTCCTATTGCTCGCAAAGTGCCCGCTATGACACCGGATTGGAACGCGATCCGATCATGCCCGTGGATCAAGTCGTCGCCGAAGCCAAAGCCGCCAAAGACCAAGGCGCAAACCGTTTTTGTATGGGCGCAGCGTGGCGACAGCCAAAGCAAAAAGGCTTTGAAGACATTTTAGACATGATCCGAGAAATTAAAGCCTTGGATATGGAAACCTGCGCAACGCTGGGCATGTTGACCGAAGCACAAGCCGCCGAGCTTAAAGGCGCAGGCTTGGATTACTATAATCACAACCTCGACACCTCCGAGGCCTTTTATCCACAAGTGATTACCACCCGTTGCTTTCAAGACCGTTTAGATACCTTACACACCGTGCGTGAGGCAGGGATGAAAATTTGCAGCGGCGGGATTATTGGCATGGGCGAAACCCTAAGCGACCGCGCCTCAATGTTTATCAGTTTAGCGAATTTACCCACCCACCCTGAAAGCGTGCCTGTCAACCAATTGGTGAAAATTGAAGGCACACCGCTGGCGACCGGTGGCGAGGATTTAGACCCGTTTGAAATTGTCCGCTGTATTGCCATTGCGCGGATTATGATGCCCGCATCCTATGTCCGCCTCTCAGCGGGACGCTCGGATATGAACGAGGCGATTCAAGCCTTGTGTTTCCTCGCGGGGGCTAATTCAATTTTTTATGGTGATAGACTGCTGACCACTGACAACAGCAGCACCCAACAAGACCAAGACTTGCTCAGTAAGCTAGGTATCCGCGCTGCGCCTTAAAACAAGCTTAGTCATATCGGAATCACTTTTGTAAACCATTGGTTCATATTGGTGCTACAGGCTGTGTTCCAGATACGTACTTCCATCCTAATATAAGCTGAAGGTTTGCGCAGCCTCATTATAAACAATGCCGCCCGTAGTGAAATCCAGTTAAGGGCAACCTGTACCCAATATGCTGCTGTCTCTAGCAATCAATTCCATATTACTGGCAGTAGGGATACTAGCGGCTCGAAACCATAGTTCCGCGCTAAAACTACCAATCTACGATATTCAATAAGCCAATCAATATGGTTTTCAAAATGTGTGCTGCGCGATATGATTTCCCATTCGCACATGGTAACAAGGCGCAGCTAAATCCTAGCCTTTGCGTAACATCAGCTGGTTAATTTTAAGGCGTTATCCCAAATGACAACGAGAAAAAGCAGGAACATAATGTAAAATGATTGCTGAAATTATTTTAATTTGCCTGTCAGAAAAACTGTATCGAAAAGCATTCCCTTGGCATCGCAAGCACAGCCTCAAAACAGCTTAAATCGAAGCCAAAGACAGTGCTTGTTCCTGCTGTTGCTAAGGAATAGGATTCTGTTGAAATCAGAAAACTCAACAGAGACCTTGCTATTTCGGCAAGTTCGTTTTTGTTTGCTGCCAACGGTATTATTTTTTATTTTCTGGTTTGTTTCTTAGACAACGCATATACATCAATTGACTGTATTATTAATGATGTAATTAAAGGAAACATCCACACAGTCATTGAACTATTAGTATTTAAATTAAATGGTCGCAGAAATATGATAATAAGGATAATTAAAAACGAAAATAAAATAATTATTTTAAATATAATAATTTTTATCCTTATTGATTTTTCACTTATATTAAAATTAATTAAGCTTGCCATAATAAACATAAATATAATAGGAATAAATAATAACATCCCAGTTTTCTGTTCAAAAAACAATATAGATTGAAAATAAAATAAAGATAATATGATAGCAATAAAAGAAAAAGTATCACCCCATTCTTTTAGGTTTAATGAAGTGGTTTTTAAAAAGCATAAATCATCTTTTGGTGAATTATTAGTAGTTCCTTTTTCTAAGATAGTACAAATATCCAGCGTTCTTAATTTTTCTAACACAAGAATAAATAAACTCATAAAACCTAGTATCATCAAGCTAAGTTCCTGTTGTATGTCAATTGTAAAAAATGATAAAAAAAAGAGGATTAGACTTAACAATAACACAGTAACACTATACAAAGAGGCGATAAATAATTTAACCTTTACTATCCTAGGGCTAGCATTAATCAATATGAAATAGAACAAAATAGAAAAACAGCCAAAATATAATATCATGACTAGGTTTTCATGATTTGCGTGCCTATTATAAGAATAGTAGGCAATAACTTGAATAAAAATAATAAGTGCCGTAAAAAGTAAAAAATCTAGTATTTCCTGAAATGTAATGTTCATTTTTTATTGATTGCTAAAAATATTTATGATTGGCTACCATAAAAACCAGCTATTTGTGTAAATAGGAAATTAATTTAGTTTATTATTTCTGATGTTACGCAAAGGCTTTTTTTGTGCCTAATAGGGAAAAAATAATAAATGCGTAACATCAGTTTCTTAATTTTTTTAATCGTGGGTCATTGTATGGCTTTATCTCAGCGGAATAATCGGGAATTTACGCCCTTTAATTCTACTGTTTTTTAGGTGTTTATAAGCTTTTTCCAGTAGGGCTTTTTCAATTGCAACATAGCTTTGTTGGCTATCACAATGAATTTTCCCTACATGTTTGCCAGCAATACCCCCTTCTTTTGTTAATGCACCGAGAATATCTCCTGGACGGATTTTGTGTTTTTTGCCGCCTTTAATTAGCAAGGTCTGTTTTTGTGCTTGTAAGCGATAAGGTGCGGGGGATTTGGGCGGTAAGCTATGGCTAAATTCGCGTTCAGCTTCTTGATAAGCGCGGGCTTCTTGTTCCGTAGCTAAACTCACCGCTAAGCCGGTTTCTCCAGCCCTTGCTGTGCGTCCAATACGATGGGTGTAAATAGTTTGGTCGTGGGGCATATCGTAGTTGACCACCATACTTAAGGCTTTGATGTCGATGCCCCGTGCAGCGACATCGGTGGCAACCAACACCGGACAACTTTGATTGGCAAATTGGACGATCACATCGGTGCGTTGGAATTGTTCCAAGTCACCATGAATAGCTAAAGCATGGATATTTTCTGCCCGTAATTGGGCGGCAATTTTTTGCGCTTGGGCTTTAGTATTGCTGAAAATAATCACGTTATTGGGTTGGTGATGGGCGAGTAGGTGAATCAGACCAGAGAGCTTGTCTGTGCTGGCGATTTGGTAAAAATATTCGTTAATTGAATTGCTTTTTGCTTCATTTTCAACCGTTATCCGCTCGGCATGGGTTTGAATCGTTTGGCTCAGGCTTTGGATGCCTTCAGGATAGGTGGCAGAAAATAACAAGGTTTGGCGTTGTTTGGGCATCTGTTCGATGATTTTGTAGATGTCTTCTTGAAAGCCCATATCGAGCATTCTATCGGCTTCATCTAGCACGCAGGTATTGAGTGTTTCAAGTTTTAATCGTCTGTCTTTTAGGTGTTTAAGCACCCGTCCTGGCGTGCCCACGACGATGTGTACACCATGTTTGAGCGCGCTTTGTTGTGGATGTACAGGAACTCCGCCACAAAGGGTTAAAATTTTGATGTTTTGGCTAAATTTTGCCAGTTGTCGCAAAGCTTCGGCAACTTGTTCGGCGAGTTCGCGGGTCGGGCAAAGTATCAGGGATTGGACTTGAAATTGTTTGTGATCAAGTTTGCTTAGTGTGCCAATACCAAAGGCGGCGGTTTTGCCACTGCCGGTTTTTGCTTGGGCTATCACATCTTTGTTATCCAGTATCGTCGGTAGGCTTTGTGCTTGGATGGCAGTCATTTGCTTAAAGCCAAGTTTATCTAAATTGGCTAACATCGCGGAGCTAAGGGGTAAATCAGAAAAAGGTAGGCTATGCATGAGTATTCTAGGTGGGAATAGAGAGGAGGGAGCCGCCTTATAGGTGGCTCCATTAAAATCTTAGACTTGTTTACCAAGCATACGCGCCATTGCGCCGTCTTTATACAGTAGTTTTTGTTTTATCGCACCGATAAGGTGTAACAAAATGGCAGCGATGAGAATGTTACCGCCCCAACTGTGTACAACATGTCCAATTTGTGCCACGGTTGGGTTTAGAGCGATGACTTTGCCTGCATTAACCGGATCGGGGTTTTTGGCAATGAGTTCAAGTCCAAATACAGACACACCAAAGCCACCTGCACCTGACATCATAATCCCTGAGATAGGTAGCATGACAGTGCCAATCAGTAATAGCCATTGAACAATACGGGCAATACGGACTTCAGCGGGTTTATAATCGCTAAGCGCCACAGGCCAGCCATTTTGAATACGCCAGTAAATGCGTAAGAGGATAAAGCCTAAGATGATCACACCGATGGATTTATGAATCGGGTAGAGTGAAAACGCTTCATTTTCTGCCATATAAATACCCACAGCAATCAAAGCTATCATCCCGATGGCAATGAGCCAATGGAGGCTGACACTTAAAAAAGAGAGTTGATTTTTTGTATCTTTCATGAGGTTTTTCTAATTAAGATATAATGTTACGCGCGTATAGTTTTTTACTTGCTTAGTGAGTTTGCGTAATATCAGTTAAAAGGATGTAAACCAGCAGACTCCCTGTCTTGCTGGTTGTGTGAAACCACTTAGGGCGTTAATTGTGCTAATAAACGCGTGGTAATCACTTGATCTTGGGACTGGACGCTATAACGCAAGCCTGTCACACCTGCTTTTACCCAAGGTTCGATCTTCGTTTTAAAGATTTCACCTTTACCCAGTGTCCGCGAGGTGGTTTCAAATGTTGGCGTAATTTTGAAATGGATGCCTGCAAATGTGACCGTTGATGTACCATCGGCATGGTTCAAAATTTGACTCACACCGGTAATGGCTTCACCTGCCCGTTTAAATTCATTCGGTAACAAAATTGCCGGATAAACTTTTTGTGCAGTTTGATCTGGGAATACCATGAGGATATTGCCATCTGGAGCAGCGGTGATACCCGAACCCATGCCAGGAGGTGCAGGTTCAATCACTGAATCAAATACCACCACACGATGAACGCGACTGGGCGTAGCGCGTCGTCCAGCACCTATACTGCCTTCTAATATCAATTCACCATTGGCTTTGAGTTGTAATTTCAGTCCAATCCCCATCCCTTTGAAGGCATTTTGTAATACGCCTAAAGTCTCACTGACATTTTTGGGTGCTGGGTTTAAGACAAATTGTTTTTGTGTCGGGGTCGTGAGGATATAACGACCACTGCCATCTGTGGCTGGGGCAAAACCAATGGGTGCATCAGCAGGCGCTTGGCGCATAGATTGTGGGTCAGGAATAAAGGCAAAGCGGGTAGATAAGTCGATAATCCCCTCATTATTTTGCTCAAAACTCAAATCACCAAATTCAGCATCATTATCCAAACTACGGTTAAATTCATCCAGTAAGCGAGAACCACTGCCTTGACCGCCTAAACCAAAGGTTTGACTCAAATCAGGTAAAGTTGGCAGTTCGACATCTGCACCGATGCTACTGGCATTAGCAAAACTATTGAAGCGCAGCAAGGTGTTTTCAGGCACGCTTAAATCACCGCTATTAGGATCAATTGACCAGCCAATAGGTAGAAAAGCCGACACATCGCTAGGAGTGATGAAGTTCGGGTTAAGATGACTGATGAAATAAGCTAAATCATCCGCTTCTGCGATTTTAATTTTCGCTGCATCGAATAAAGTTAATTGCACTGGGGTGATATTTTCAATAATGACAACGTCCAAGCCACCAATATTTTTACCATTAAAGCCAGCCAAAGCTGCATCTGTTAAGGCTTGGAACTGTGCAAGACTTAAACCGCTGATGGCTTCTTCCGTTAATGCTCCCAAACGTTGTGCATTGAATCTGTCCATGATTTCGATTGGCAACTCAAAGACATCTTCAGCATCCAAAACTCCAAAGGCCGCTAAAGGCAAACGTTCCAAACTGGCATCATCGAGGGTGAGTAAATCATCTTCATCAATGCCTAAATCTTCGAGTTCATCTTTTTCTTGCGGCAAAATATCGCTATCTGGCAAGAAATAAACCCCAGCAGTTTCAGTTGCGGCATATAAGGTGGGTGGCAAATTATTGCTAAGAGCAAAAGCGGTGATATTTTTATCTTCAAGATTTTCACCGAAACGATGCCATTGCTTACCTGCATCTAAACTACGGTAAGCGCCTTTGTTAGTGCCCACATAAATGATGTCCACATGATCCGGATCAGTTAATAGAACATTGACGGTCAGTTCTTCTAAGCCTGCATTTAAATTAGTCCAAATTAAACCTGTGCTATAACTGGCTTTCAGCCCTTCTGGAGTCAGCGCATAAATCACGTCCATATTATCTGGATGCCCAAAAAGTTTATCAATACGTTGATCCAGATCCAGTCCACCGCCATAGCCTTGCCAAACTATCCCTTGCTCAAAACTTTTGAAGATACTATTGGTCTTAGTCCCGGCATAGAGAATTTCAAATTCATTGCGATCAACCAACAGTGTATTTACCGCACTAGGTAATTTATTATCGGCATTAATGACTTTGAAGCTATCACCGGTATTTTCACTTAAGAAAACCTGTCCATCTGTTGTCCCAAAATAGAGCGTATTTGGATTTTCTATATCAAGTGTGAAGCTAGAAATATCTAAATCAGTGACGCTATCCATTAAGCGTTTCCAGTTTTGCCCAGCATCGCTACTACGGAATAAACCTTTATTATTACGTGCATAAAGGATTTGAGCATTATTTGGATTGATTTGTAGTTGTTCAATCCGCGATGTTCCTAAACCTTGGTTGCTACTTGCCCATGTTTGTCCACCGTCGAATGATTTATATACCCCAGCAGCACTACCGACATACATAACGTTGTCATTGGCAGGGGAAATAAGTAATTGTTGCAGACTTTGTTCGGCAAGCCCTTGTCCTAAAACTTGCCATGATGGCTCACCAATGCTGTCAATATCATTACCAACGCGGAGAATAAAGTGCATTTCATCTTCTAGCCCTTCATTTTCTTCACTGATAGCGCCATTCGGGTCAATTTTTTCTGCCACTTCAACGGTAACCACATACGTACCGATCACCGGGTTTGCCCAATTAAATACGCCTGTATTAGCATCTAATTGCATCCCCAATTGAGGATTTTCTAATTCATAAAATAAGGGGTCGTTGTTAGGATCTGAGGCTTTAATCGCAATGCTAAACGGAATACCCGGTTGTAAACGTAAAGTACCAATTGGCTCAAATTCAGGTGGAGCGTTACCTTCAAGTACGACTTCTAATAACACTTGCTGATGAACTTCCCAGACTGGACGTTCAGGTCTATTTGCAAGTGCTTGCTCCTCTACGATCACTGTTACCAGATATTCTCCCGGCTCAGTAGGTGTCCAACTAAAGTTTCCTGTTTGTGGGTCGATTAAAGCACCTAAAGGCGCATCTTCTAGACGATAACGCAAGGCATCTCCATCAATATCACTGCCTTGTGCCGTGAAATTAAAGGGGACTTTTGGCGTTAAAATTTGGGTATCAATAAAAGCTAAACTAGGACGGTGATTATCACTGACTAAAATATTTAGAGGATAATGATGGTCTTCGCCACTTTGACTGATACGCAGGGTCAAATTAAATAAGCCAGTTTTTTCTGGTATCCAACTTACCAAGCCTTCTTGACCATCAAATTGTAGTCCATCAGGAATATTATCTAAACTAAAGGATACTAAAGAGCCATCACCGCCACTGATAGGGAGAATAAACTCGAACAACTCATCCACAGGAATAATAAGGGGGTTAGGCAGTTCTTCACCGACAATTTGTAACACGTCATAATCGGATTGCTCTTTAACATTGAAGCTCAAATCTTGTCGTAAAATTTGAGTGCCTTGTTGAATAATCAAAGTCAGCACTTGAGTACCAATTTGGTTAAATTCGCCAATAATATCCCCGTTAAATGCATCAATACGGATATTTTCAGGCGCATTTTCGAGGCTAAAACGTACCTCTTCTCCATTTCCAGCAGCTAAATAACCAATGTTATCAAACAGTAATTCAAAGAAGCTATCGACACCGACGGTAAAGTCTTTATTTATTGAGTTAAATATTAAGGCATCAGCTGCAATGACATCAAACTTCAAAACACTGTTACTTTGTTGGGCTGCTAGCGGGCTACCACTGCCTAAATCATCGCTAAACATAGTAAATGTGCTCGCTCCCAATCTATCAGGTATCAAACTTACGGTGCTTAAAATAATATTTAACACTTGTTGCGGACCGGTGATGGTGAGTGTATTGCCGTTGAAATCCAGCTCAATGCCTGAGAGATTGAGATCTTGGTTGTAGTTTAATACGCCATTATCAGTTTCTAAACTGACACGAATATTTTTACCATTGGCTTCGGCATCGAACACTTGTAAGCCGTTTTCGATGGTCTTGAAAAATAAGGCTTCATTGATGATTAAATTTGCCAACTGGGCTGGTAAGGTGTTCACCGGCGCTAGATTTTGCGTTTTTGACTCGACATTGATATTAAAGTCAATTTCAAACACACCTAATTCTGTCGCTGCGTGAGCGCGCAACTCACGGCGATTTTCTATCAATAAATCACTGACAAAGTTATTTTCTAGCCCCACACCCCATGCTTGCCAGAATAGACCGCCATTGATGGTGAGATAAACATTGTTATTGGTATTGAGCAAAGCGACATCTGGGTTTTGAGCGTGAACATGAATATTGTTCACGGACAATTCATTTAAACCACTGTTGATGGTTTGCCAAGTTGCGCCTGCATCCACGGTTTTAAACACCCCATAATTTGGTGCACTGGCATAAACCACATTGCTAAAATTGGGACTATTACTTAAGGCTTGTATATCTCTAAACTGGAAAATATTACCACTGGTTTGCCAAGTCGCTCCTGCATCTTGGGTAGCAAAAACCCCGATATGAGTAGCAGCCAATACAGTACCATTGACGCTAGCTAAGTCATTAATGTTCTGACTTTTTAAGTCAGTGCTCACATTTTTCCATGCATTAATATCATTAATAACGTCGCTATTAAACACCCCTGAATTTTTAAAACTGGCATAAAAAAGCAATCCATTGGCGCTATTATTGGCTAATAAACGACTGACGGCATCGTTTTGAGGGGGTAATAATTCATCCCAAGTTTGAGTATTCGGTTCGCCGATAAAAATACCACTATTTTCGGTACCGGCTATTAAGATCTCAGGGTCATTAGGATTGACTAAAAGGGCACTAAAACTCGGAACCACATTATTATTGGCATAAACCGCAGCGGCATCCATAGGCTCCCAGGAGCTACTCGTTTGGCTTAAATCTCGTTGAAACAAACCATCCGCTTGTGTGCCAGCATAAAGTTGATCGGGGTTATTTGGATGGGCTTGAATAATATTGGTGGTGGGTGCTAGGTTGCTAGCTGTCCACGTACCATCTCCTGCATGAGCCAAGCTACCTAAAAGACAGCACAAAGCTGTGAGCGCTGTTTTCGGCGGTATAATAAAACGCATGATATGATCCTTCCATCCATTTAGTGACGGGGTAAGTCAGTCATATAATAATTAATAATATTACGCATATAGATATTTTTTCGCATAACTCATCTAAAATGAGTTAGCCTGTTATCTGCAAAAATAAGCCCAATTTGGCTTATCCTTAAGCCTTATCTGTCTGCGATGTAGTTTTAGCGCAAACCAGACGGAACAAAGCCTGATGTGAGGCTTGGTTAATCGCCTCAGGCGCTGTTAGTTGAGCATAATACTGTGAGTGACTGGGTTGCCAATCATCACTGCTAAGTGGCGAGCCTAAATATTGCAACACCAACATTTGGCTAGCTTGCTGTCCTGCTTCAGCAGATTGACAGACATTATGAGCAATTTTGCTTTGATTAAACTCCGTCACTAAAGCCAACAAACCTTCGCTGACATCTTCATCTGGGGTATTAATGGCAACAATACCATCAATGCCTAATTCAGAAGACGCGCTGATAAGGCTGGGACTAAATTTATACAAAGCACTGGTATTGACATCAATATTACCGCCATCCCCAGCAACCGCTTGGGCAACAACACGGGCATTATCTAAGAGTAAAAATTCTGGTGTCAGTGTAATATTACCGCCATTGCCATCAGCTGCGGCAACACTGGTGGTAATCTCACCATGTTCTACAAATAAATAGCTCGGTGTGTCAATAATGATGTTACCACCATCGGCTTGGCTACTTGATGTATTGACTTTGCTATGGCTGATAATGATTTTATCCCCCGCTTGCAAATGAATTGTGCCCGCATCACCTGTGCTTTCACTATTGGCTTGAATTTGAGCATTATTACGCAAGTGAATTTGCTCAGCTTGGATTTGAATTTGCCCCCCCGCCCCTTGGCTGCTGGTTTCGGAATTAATCCGCGCATTGTTCTCAAGTGTGAGTTGTCCTGCGAGCACAGTGATGTTGCCACCTTTACCAGCCGCTAGGTTTGTTGAGTCTAAGTTGCTGGCGAATAAACCACTTTGAAAACCACTGCTATCTTCACCGCTGATATGGAGATTTTGCGCTGTTTCGATATGAATGTCGCCGCCATTACCGCGCCCAAAACTGGCAGTGGCGATTTGTGCGCCGTCTTCTAATGATAATTGCTCACTGACAATACGAATACTACCGCCATGTGCTGCACCAGCGGCATTAGCAACAATAAAACTACCCGCACCGCTGTTATTTTCTCCGCTTAAACTCACTTGCTTGGCTTCAATATCAACCACACCACCTGCACCAAAGGTCAGCGTGTCAGTGGCGATAAAAGCCCCATTTTTAAGGTTTAAGCTATCCGTTTTAATATTCAAAGTTCCGGCAGCGCCTGTACCAATACTGGTTAATTGGATACGGCTATTTAAGCCACTGCTATTTTCACCCTCAACCGTGATCTCATCGCTGTTGATTTGAATCGTGCCCGCATCGCCTGCACCACGACTGGCGCTACTGATAGCTGCGCCATCTGAGACGTTGAGTTCTTGGAGGTTTAATACAATATTCCCAGCATCTGCGCCAATGGCATTAGGGTCTCTGCTATTGCTTTGGCTGCTGATAAAACTATTGTCACCTGCGACACTCAGGCTAGTGGCATCAATTTGAATATTGCCGCCTTTTCCAAAAGAAAAACTGCTAGCGGATAAACTAGAATCACCGTTGATGGCAAGCTGTTTGGTTTGAATTTGAATGTCACCGGCTGTACCCGAGCTATTGCTGCGGTTGCGAATCGCTGATTGCTGCGCTAATCCCAAATATTCGTTAGCATTGATAATGACATCACCTGCCTGACCTTGTGCATTGGTCGTTTGTTGAATCACACTGCCATTATCTAGCTGTACACGATTGGCATTAAGTTCAATATTCGCGGCGGTGATTGGGGTACGGTTAAGGGTGTCAATACGGCTATTATCGAGCGCAATTTCTGCGGCATTTAAAGCGATTTTAGCCTGTCCGTTTAGATTGCTTAATTCGCTATTGTTTAATTGAATTGTGGCTTGTTGTGCTTGTTGTTCTGGATTATTAAGATTTAACTGGCTGTCCGCATCGAGTCCATATAATTGAATGCTACCTGCGGTTTGTATCTTGGCTTGATTGGCATCTATTTGCTGGGCACTGAAATGCAATGAGGTGGCTTTAGTTGTGTCAATTTGGGTTTTGTTTAAGGACAAATTCGCGTTTTGGCTAAAACCAAACTGACTAGGAGCGGCACTGGACCATTGACTCGCATCCGTGTCTTGCAAAGATAAGCGTTGTCCATCAGAAAAATCAAGATAGCTTGCGGTACTGGCATAAAAGGCTGCGCCAACATCAATCTGCGCATGTTCCCCAAAAGCGATACCAGCTGGATTAAAAAAATACATATCCGCAGCACTTGAGCTACGGATAGCACCATCCAAGGTGGATATATCGCCACCGGTGACCCGGCTAATAATACGTTGCGTGTTTGCAGCCGCTTCAAACGTTGCTGATTCGCTCTCGGAAAGATTAAATTGAGAAAAACTATGGAACAGATTATCGCCCGCTTCCAAACCTTGCGTGGCTAAAATCTGATACGCAGAACCCTCGAGCACAGTGGGTTTGGAAAAGCTATTATCATGGATAATCTCGGCCTGTACCCACGTTGTCCCTGCACATAATAAGATCAGCCCATATCGTTTATGTTGCATAAGCTAACACTCCTGTATACAAACACAGAGATAATTTTCCTAGAATCATTATCTCTGCGTTAAGTCCGTATTTAAAACACAAGGTCTTGGGCTATTATCATGACTGCAACTATCAACAGTGCGATCACCCTTGTCGTCGTTCGCTTTCCCAATCAATGAGTTTTGCCAGGCCCGCTTGCTTAAATAAAGCGACTTGATATGAACGCAAAGATAAACTGGCAGGATGGATTGCGATGAGCTTTTGTAATTTATCCACCGCATCATACCAAAGCCCCGCGTCGACATACAAAGCCGGCAAACTTTCAGATGGCGTACTGGCCAGTTGTTTACGTACTTGTTCTGGCAAAACTACTTTTTCGATAAAGCCTTTGCGTTCCCAAACATGCACTTTTTGTGCTTGTTCATCCTTGCTTTTCAGTGTAATCACCCATTGATAACGATGCCCATCTTTCAGATAAATGTCATAATCAGACAGATTGATGGCGTGCAATCCAGGTTTTTGAATCAGATTCAGCTCGGTACGGAGCAATAACTGTTTTTTTGCTGTATAACAACTAAAAGTCACGGTGAATTGTTGTTTTGGAGAGGGAGGGCTTAATAAAGCCCAATAAAGAGTGGGTTGGGCTTGAGTCGTGTAACCGGTGTTATTTTGACCAACAGGGACTAAAATTCCTAAGCTTTGCTGGTCTTCATACAAGCGTGTCCCTCCTGTTCCCCTGCGATCAGGGGTTCCCAGATTAGGCACTTCTTGGGTTGGTTCGGTTTCATCCGCCGCTTGCACAGGCTGGTTGAATGGTTGCACTAAAAGCCCTATGAGAAAACTGCTGGTACAAACCGTTGTCAGCAGCGCCCTTTTGATATCCATGATATTCTCCTACAGATGATACACACGCGCCTATATTGCTGTAATACCAAGCACTGTGTTGGCTATCATTTGTACCTTGTGTTGCAAACGTAGTCATGCCATCAACTAAACTGAGATATAGCATCCGTTGCTCAAACACATCCCAATTAAACTCAATCACATAACATCAATACAAACACCACCTACCGAGCTATGAATAAACGCGGGGAAACCTATTTCTCCAATCTATCTAAAGCCGCAATTTGCGGTAGTTTGACTTGTTCCAGTAGGTTAGCACGGGTACGACGTAAGGCAAATGCCTCTTTTTCTGCATTAACTTTATCAATTTTCACAGAAAGCGCTTCAATTGCATCATACCAAAGACCTGATGTGGCATAAACACTCACAATTTCATTATCATCGGCTGCTATTTTAATTTTAGCGGCTATATTTTCATCAAGCTCCACACGCTTTAATACCCCACTGGTAATCACATCTTGAGAGCGGCGTTTGCTATCGCGTACCAGCGCTACAAACCATTCATACTCAACGCCTACTTTCAATTCAATATTATGTTCTTTAAGAGAGAGCGCTTGAATCCCTGCCTGAGTTAATTTAATTTGCGTCTCTAATAGCGGTTGCATGGCTTCCAAAGAGGCGGGGTTCGATTCAACCAACATGATTTCAACAGGGTAATCGACCAAACGCGAAATAGCCCAGTATAAATTAGGCTGAGCACTGACCGTGTAGCCTATAGATTCAGGTCCTAATACAGAAAGTAAAGGCATGTCAGAGGCACCACGTGTCCCTCCACCAACACGACGACTGGGAGCACCTACTTGAGGTGGTGTATAAGTTGGCTCACTAGCTAAGACACTGCTTGAGAGCAAGCCCCCTCCAGCAAAACTGAGCACATATAACAAACCGGACAAACTAATGAAAGATAACTTAGGCAAAATGCGCATGTTTTATCTCCTAAATTCTTCTATGATGTAGTAATAAGACGGTGATGAAAATACTAGAAACCTAAAGTTTTTGTATCTTGTGAACATCAAAACCCTTGCTAACAAATACGAATGCACTCTCTAATTTCGATACAAATCCATTTTGAAAAAAAGCTAACATCTCTGATGTGCTGACCCAAAAAGTTTCAGATAAAAGCCATGCTTATCACGATAATGCCTAATATGAACATCAGGGCAGCACCACAAGTATGAGCCTCTTTCTCATGTTTAAGTTTAACAGATAATTAAAGAAAATATAGTGTTTTAACAGGGAAGAAATCTCATGAGCAGGGATTGTCATCACCTAATTATTCCATTACTAACTGATGCTACGCAAAGGCTTCTTTTTTGCCCCAAAAGGTAAAAAAACCACCATTGCTACACGGCTAAGCTTCACTATGCAGACAATAAACTTGAATAATTAAGCACAAAAATGATACGTGCGTAATATCAATAAATAGGAACCATATATAGAAAAGCTTGTGCTTCTAATAGGATTTATCAATATGCATGACCTCATGAATTGTGAGAATGCTTAACTGATATTACGCAAAGGCTTCTCAATACCCCAAAAGGCAAAAAAACCGCCATTGCTCCACGGCTAAGTTCGACTAGGCAGGTGGAAAATCACGCTATTGCGACAAAAACTCGCTTAGTGCATAACATCAGTATTTAATCTGAGGAATTGCTGTAAAGTATTGTGCAAAGCCATGCTACAATAAGATTCACTTCTTCAGAACTGACCGATATACCTGATGCAAGAAGACATAAAAACCCAACAAATCGAATTAAAATTGCTATTGCAAGCCATTTACTTACAATATGGTTATGATTTTCGCGATTACGCGCTGGCATCAATTAAGCGCCGCATTACCTATCGCTTGCAAAAAGACAATTATCCCAATATTTCGGCGATGCAACATCGCCTGCTTTATGATGTTTCCTTTTTTGAAACCTTATTATTAGATTTATCGGTGAATGTTACCGAAATGTTTCGTGATCCTGAATTTTATAAAGCACTACGAGAAAAGGTGATTCCCAAGTTAGCCCAACATAGCCACTTAAAAATTTGGCACGCTGGCTGTTCCTCCGGTGAAGAAGTCTACTCCATGGCAATTTTACTCAAAGAAGCGGGCTTGTATGAGCGCACGCAAATTTATGCCACGGATATGAACGAAGTGATTTTGCAACAAGCCAAGGAAGGGATTTTTCCTATCAAGCGCCTAAAGCAATATACCGAAAACTATCAAAAATCAGGCGGGCAAGAAAGCTTCTCCAATTATTATCATGCCCATTACGAACATGCAGTGATGGATAATGCACTAAAGAAAAATATTTTATTCTCCGATCATAACCTCGCAACAGATGGTGTTTTTGGTGAAATGAACTTAGTCATTTGTCGCAATGTACTCATTTATTTTAACCGAGAATTACAAAATCGCGCGATTCGCTTATTTAATGACAGCTTATCGGAACAAGGGATTTTATGTTTAGGTTCAAAAGAAAGTATCCGCTTCTCTGAATACTCATCGGCTTATCAAGATTTAGCTGCTGATGAAAAAATTTATATCAAAAATGAGCACTGAAACCATTTTTGAGGCGGTTGTCATTGGTTCCTCAGCAGGTGGTGTGCGAGCTTTGAGCATGGTATTATCGACCTTACCAGCTAATTTTCGTGTACCGATTATTATTGTGCAACATCTACATCCTCATTCAGGGGCAGGCTTAGTCGATGTACTCAACCATAAAACTCCCCTTATAGTAAACCAAGCTGAGGAAAAAACCCTTTTAGAAGCAGGCCATGTCTATTTAGCTCCGCCTAATTACCATTTACTATTAGAACTGGATGGCAGTTTTGCTTTATCGATCATGCCTAAAGTACATTATGCTCGCCCATCGATTGATGTGTTATTTGAAACCGCCAGTGAGTTTTATGATAAAACCCTGATCGGCATTATTCTAACCGGAGCCAATCATGATGGTGCACAAGGACTGGCACAAGTAAAACAGGCTGGAGGCTATAGCATAGTCCAAGACCCAAATACGGCTGAGGCAGAATCCATGCCCAGTGCCGCTATTAAAGCTTGTGAAGTAGATGCGGTTTTACCACTAACCGATATTGGTCCTTATTTATTACAATTGGTCAATAATAACTACCGCAAGGGACAGCGTTGAATCCGTTAGTTAATTCTCACTTCCGCTCATAAGCATAATCCCGTACGACTTGCGCCACACGAATACGATAAGCATCAAATAACTTTTTTTTGCCTTGGGTTTGTGCCTGCTGGTGTTCTAAGTGGTTTTTCCATTGTTGAATGGCGACCTCGCTTTCCCAAAATGATAAACTTAAAACTTTATTCTCATCCACCAAGCTTTGAAAACGCTCAATGGAGATGAATCCGGCTTGTTGTTGTAAAAATTGGCGCAAATGCGCTGCTAATTGTAAATATTCAGCTTTACCTTCAGCATTTGGTTGCACTTCAAAAATAACGGCAAACATGCTTATGACTCCTTGTTGATACACGCTTGTTCCCAGTGGAGCAAGCTTTGTTTTAAATTTAATCCCGCTGCAAAACCACCTAAATGCCCATTACTGGCAATCACTCGATGGCAAGGAATCAAAAGTGAAATGGGGTTGTGATGATTCGCCATGCCTACGGCACGGGCGGCTTTTGGGTTGTTGATCGCAATAGCAATATCTTTATAACTGCGCAGTTGTCCAAAAGGGATTTGTCGCAGCGCTTGCCAGACACTTTGCTGAAAATCTGTGCCTTGTGGATTGAGTTTTAAAGAAAAATTTTGGCGCTCTCCACGGGCATAGGCTTGGATTTGTTCCACTGCTTGATGAAAAAAATCATCATTTCGTTGCCAATGAGCATCATGCTCCAAGGTACGTTGGTTGTCTGCACTATGAAAATATAAACGACAAATACCCATGTCATCCCCTGCTACGGTGATGTCACAAAACTGGGTTTCAAAACGACAGTAATACATAGATGCTCCTTAAACAGTTGCAGGTTGCCAAGTTCTAGCCTGCCATAATAAAACCACGCCTAATAAAACAATAGCAGCGGTTAGATAGAGCGCATAGTCATAAGTCCCTAAATAATTAACCAATGCCACGCTATATAAAGGGGCGCTTACTTGCCCAATCCCATAAGCGGTGGTTAAAGCGCCCATTAATAATACTGGATTCCCCCCAGCCAAACGCCCACCAAGATTCATAAACAAAGCCACTAAACCAATAAATGTACCGCCGTATAAAACCCCACTAAAAACATTCAAATAAGGGTTTTGGCTCAGGGTAGGAATTAAAATACCGACAACTTGAACCAGCATCGCAATCATAATGATGGGGACGCTGCCATAACGGGCTGCAAGACGCATCCAGATAATACAAGAGGGAATGCCCGTGAGTCCGACAAGTAACCACGCAAAACCGCCAAAGCCTGCCAAGCCATCGACTGTATTGATAATATCAGGTAAAAAAGTGCCTTGGACAACAAAGCCAACGCCTTCACAAAAATAAGCCAAAATTAAGACGATGACAAAAGCTGAAAATTGAGAGTTCTTAACGGTTGGCGTGTGTTTTTCTACCTCTGAATCACGATCAAATGAGAGAATATAAAGGGCATAAATCGCAATAATAGCTCCAAATAAGCTCAAAACTAACCACACTGTTTGCCAACTCGCGCCACTATAAATAACAACTCGGCTGATAAGATCCGTAACTAAAATAGAAAAGCCAATCCCACTAAAATGTATCCCCATTGCTTTGGTTTTATCACTAAAATCCAGTTTGCTCATGACAATAGCAGAGCCGACAACCAACACCATTGCAGCACCAAAACCAGCAATAATACGCGTTAACCCCCAGATATAGGGTGAATTTGTCAGTCCCAAGCTTAAGGTAGTGAGAAGACACAATAATAAACCAAGACGAAAATAGCTGACTTTGCGTTGTTTATCACGAATAAAAATAGCAAACACGGCACCGAGCAAATAGCCAGCGAAATTTAAAGAGGCAAGGATACCTGCAAAAGTTAAGGATAAAAAATCCTCTAACATTGCGGGTAACAAGGCAGTAAAGGCAAAACGTGCCACCCCAACACCAACAATCAGACTGAAAATGCCTGCTAATAATATCGCCGTATTATGATTTCTATCGAATAATTTTAGGTTATGCATGTTAAGGGGTCACTCGTTTAAGGCGTTCAATCTATCACTAACTATGATATGATTTCAAATAATCTATCGTGATAAGAGATATATCAAGCCGTGATATGGATACAAATTTATTAAAAATATTTATTAGTGTTGCTGATAAACAAAGTATTTCTTTGGCAGCAAAAGACTTGCAATTTGCACAATCCAATGTGACCTCGCGTATCAAACAACTAGAAAAAATGTTGGCTGTGCAGTTATTTCACCGGGTTCCTAAAGGGGTAGTTTTAACCCCAGCAGGTGAAAAATTTTATCCTCATGCCATTGATATTATCCGACGTGTTGATCTGGCGCTGCGAGAAATACAAAACTTTGAGCAGCCTGATTATTTACGTGTGGGTTCTACCGAATCCAATGCCGTGGTGAAAATAGTGCCTTTTTTAATCCAATTGCACCAAAAGTTCCCCAAGATGCAATTAGAATTGTTTACTGGCACAACGGCCGATGTTACCGAAATGATTTTGGACTACAAAGTTGATTTAGCCTTGATCAAAGGGATACCTAAGCACAAAGACTTACTACTATTGAACCAATTTGATGAACAAATGGCACTTTTAAGCGCTAAAACAGGTGATATTCCCAATGTTATGTTGGTATTTAAGCAAGGCTGTGCTTATCGACAATTGATGCAAGATTATTTTTCTAGGCAGGGAAATATTGATTATAAAATGCTCGAATTTGGTAGCTTAGAAACTATTTTAGGCTGTGTTAAAGCCGGTATGGGGCGCACTATATTGCCGATGAATGTGGTTGAAAAATTAGGGTATCTTGATGACTTAGCAGTTGAGATTTTAGATAAACAAATGGCTTATTTACCTACTTGTATGGTGTGTCGCACAGATGCCGTACCCAGTATGAAAAAATTTTTACAAACGATTGAGTTGTAAAAATGTAACATCAGTTAAAATGTTTGTTCAGCCATTAACAGTTGCTCAATTTTGGTGAATTCTTGTTTTATTTCTACAATTAAAACATTAATCTGCTGAAAGGATTGATTCGTTTGTAATTGTTGACATAAGTCCTGTAAAACCATGGCTCCAATACAAAGATGATTTTTTTGCCAAAAACCTGCGCGTTCGTGTATTTGGGCTAGGTCTTCCGTTACCAAAGCCTTATCTAATTCTTCTAATATTTGTCGTGAACTTTCCAAATAAATATGAATTAAGGACTGATATAACATTGGTTTATCTTTACATAGGTTTTTTATTTTATTCAAGCAGCTAATATCCAAATGCTCAGCGCTAGATATTGGCTGATGGGCATCGCTATATTTGTTATTGAGATAACGACTCAAGGTTTGATATAAAATGGCTTGGGTAAAAGGTTTGCTCATATAATCATCCATACCCGCAGCTAGGCAGCGCTCTTTATCGCCTTTCATTGCATTAGCGGTCAGCGCAACAATAGGAATATGTTGCTCTGAGCTTTCTTGAGCGCGTATGGTCTCTGTCGCAATAAAGCCATCCATGATCGGCATTTGGCAATCCATTAAAATTAGATCATAGGTGTGCTGATTAAGCACGTCTAATACCGCCTGTCCATGTGCAACCATATCGTGCGCAATGCCTAGTTTTTTAAGCATATTCGTAGCGACTAATTGATTGACCTTATTATCTTCGGCAAGCAATACTTTACCCATCAGTTGATTTCCGCCACCCCGTTTATCATTGCTCTTATGATGTGAGCTAGTTGTTTTAGCATCACAAAGACTATCGTAAAGTTGCTTACGCCGAATTGGTTTAGCAATATATTGTTGAATGCCTAAGTGTTTGGCTTGCTGCTGAGCCTTGGTGTTTAACTCTAAACCTAAAAAAAGGATCTGTAAGTCTTTCAGCGTCGCTTGTGCGTTGAGTTCCTTAATCAAATTCACATTTTCTGGGTCTTTTAATTTGACATCTAACAATAACATATCATAAGGATTTGACTGCTTGATTGCCTCAATTAAGGTCGCTAGGCATTGAGAGGGAGAATGATTTACCTCAGTGTCAATATCCCAGCTATGTAAATAACTCGCTAGCATTTGGCGATTAAAGGTAAAATCACTGATAATCAGCGCCCGTTTTCCAGCTAATGGTTGGAATCTTGGTTGTGACTGTTCTTGTTGTGCATGACCCAAACAAATATCGAAATAAAATGTCGTGCCTTGTTGCTCTTTACTACGTAAACCGATACATCCATACATAAGTTGGGTTAGCTGTTTAGTAATCGCTAGCCCCAGTCCTGTGCCACCATATTTACGGGTGGTAGAGCCATCAGCTTGGGTAAACGAGGAAAAAATCTGTGCTTGTGCCGCTTGTGGAATACCAATACCACTGTCTTTGATTTCAATATGTAACCACAAGGGACGTGGTGGTAGAGAGTCTTGAACCATATATGGGGCTTTATCATGCCGACTGATTTCGATAGTGATACTGCCGTGTTCGGTGAATTTGAAGGCATTGCCCAATAGATTAATCATGATCTGACGTAAACGTCCTGGATCACCATACACCGCATCGGGGACATCTTCATGTATCCAGACACCGAGTTCTAATTGTTGGCGTTGGGCGCGATCTTGAAATAGGTCTAAAATTTCATCCATTAAATTCGACAAATGAAATTCAATATATTCCAGTTCAAGTTTTCCCGCTTCAATTTTGGAAAAATCTAAAATATCATTAATAATCTCCAGTAAAGCCTTGCCTGAGCGGGCAATAATTTGGCTGAAATTGCGTTGTTCTGGATTTTGCTGGGTATCGAGCAATAATTCGGTCATCCCCAAAATGCCATTTAAAGGCGTGCGCAACTCATGGCTCATCATCGCCAAAAAGGTGCTTTTAGCCCGATTTGCCTGTTCGGCATCTTCTTTCGCTTGGCGTAAAATTTCTTGCTGTTTCAGCGCCTGACTCATGGCTGCAAAGGCTTTGAACAAGCTACCAATTTCATCTTTGCGTTGTTGTGGAATGTCTAAATCAAAGCGACCTTGGGCAATTTCACGGGTATAGTGCCCCAATTTTTCAATCGGGTGCAGTAACTGCCTGACAAGAAAGACCACTGAGACCAAGCCTAAAATCAACAGCACAATGGCATTGAGAAAAACCGTTAAGAGATTATGATAAAGACTGTTTTGTCCTTGCTGCTCCATGTGTTGATAAATAGTGCTCACCTCTGCGTGCATTTTGCTCAAAGATAAGCCTATTTTAACCCCGCCCAATGGCTCATCAATAAACCAAATACCCAAAGAAACCTCTAAAATATCATTGCCTTCAATGACTTGTATTTCTCTAGGGCTATCTTCTTCTAAAGGTTCCGCAACCACTTTGCCAAAATCGGGCACGGCTTCATCGCCGTTATGCACCAAAGTACCAAGGGCATCATAAACTTGCACATATAAAACTTGCTGGTTTTGTTTGGTAACGCTTAATAGCTCATAAATTGCTTGCATATCATAGCCATACAAAGGATTAGCGAGATTTTCCGCTAGCGCGTGGACAATAATATTGCCCTCATGTGCTATTTGCTGCATTTGTCCTTGCACCATGAGTTCGGTACTGCTATCGCGCAATTGCATCAATGTATTGCGAAATTGCCACAACAAGGTACTGGAGAGCAAAAGTACAATAAGCAAAATCATGGTACTGATTTGCAAAAAATAACGGGTTTGCAAACGCATAAAGTCTTCCTAACCGCGCCAAATAATATACTTGGGAATCAGATTAAAAATGGGTGTGAGGCAAAGAACGCTAATAGCCCAATCACTCCAAACGCTTTTGAACTTTTGCCAAAATGGCTTTCGCCGATTCTAAAGTTTCCAACACATCAGGGCTTAATTCATCAAAACGGGTGGTTTTTTGATAGGCAAACAATACCTGTTTGGCGCTTGGGTCTTCATGGATGCTGAGTAAGACGCTTTTAAGGCGCTCGACAATTGCCGGATCTAGGTCTACCCGCACCAATTCCAAAGCACGCGGATAAGGCTTGGTTTGATAAAAAACCTGCATGTCTTGGCGAAAAGCACTGGGATTGTGATCTTCTTTTTCCCAATCCAAATTATTATAAGCCCCAGCATCAACAAGCTTTTTATGTACCCAAGTTGAGGTATTGATTTCTTGTCTTGAAAAAGCATAGCCGACTTTATCCGCAGAGGCGCTATCACGAGGTGAGCCTAATAACTCCAGTTCCAGATCATGTTGTAATAAAGCCATGACCGGCAAAAAAAACGCTGTGGTCGAACCGGGGTCTTCTAGTGCTAAGACCTTGCCTTTTAAATCTGCCAAGCTGCTAATACCACTGTCTTTGCGGCTAAAAAATAGGCTGTAATAATCGGGCACACCCTTTTTCCATTTTCGCAATAAAAACTTAGCTTGGGCTTTTTCATTAAAAATTAAAGCACTAAACAAGGTTTCGGTGACCCAATCAATTTTGCCTGCGCGCAATAAATTAACCATATGCTTATTGTTACGCGCCATCCGCACCTTCGCACGCTTAATGCCTAAATCTTGCATTCGCTCAGCCACATAATCGGCGATGGGTTTAAGATAGCGGTAATGTTTTTTTGGATTCGAACTCACCTTACCGATAACCAAGGTATCTTGGGCAAGCGCATTGACCGAGTATAATCCTAATAATATCCAAATGATAAAACGCATCAGGTTCTCCTTAAAAGTCCATTTGCATCCGCATCAAAAACAGATTGGGATCATCATTACCAGCGACATCACCGTCAGCATCAGCGTATTCATCATTATCAACATGAATGTAATTTGCCATTACACGCAAGCGCTTGTTGATATACCAATTTAAGCCCAGACTCCATTGCTGAGCTTTACCTCCCTCAATATCTGCATCATTGAGGTCAAGTTGACTATAACGCAAGCCCAATTCCCAAGCACCATAGCTGTGACGTGGTTTGACGCGCCCAAAGCGACCTTTTTTAAATTTATAAGCCCGAGACTCGCCAGTTAGGAACCAACTGGCATAGGCATAAAAGCCATCAAAGCGATAATCTTGCCTATCACCCAAGCGCTGTACTTGCATTTGCATATATTCGCTTTGTAAAGAAAACGCTCCCCAGACCCCAGCGGCTTCCAAACCATAAAGCAAAGTATTATCGACTTTTTTAATTGACCCCGTATCTAAGAATTTAACATCGGTAATCCGTGATTCAGGGCGGGCATTAAATTTAACTTTACGCTCATCATCAGGGACACGATAAGCAAAAGCAGCCCCAAAATGTAAAGCTTTTCTGTCTTCATAAATCGGCGACAGGGTTAAACGTGAACTCAGCCCCCAAGCCTCATCGCCCTCATCATCCGCATCGCCATCAAAGTCCTCGCCAAACACACCACCAGCCCAAGTCCAATGTTGTCCCAGCGTACTGACACCAATACCTAAATGCCGCTCTGGGGCAAATTCATTCGGCAAGGCTGGTTCAATAAAAGTGGTGTGTTTGGAGCTGGTTAATTCATTGAGGCTGAACGGTTCTTTGAATTGCCCCAGTTTGAATTTCCACGGCCAAACGCCGTTATAAGCAATATAGGCATTTTTGACATCAGCATCGCCACCAGCAAAATCGACTCCTAACTTATAACCCCAGTCGGTGAATAAAGTGCCTTCCATTTCAATCCTAGCGCGGCGTAAAGCGGTTCCGCTGCCCATTTCGACCTGGTCTTGCTGATATAAAGCGCCATCAAACATCAAGCGCCCACCCAATTCAAAACTGGATTCACCATCAAAAGTTGAGACTTCCAGCCCACCATCGGTCTCGACTAGTGGCGTTTCTTCAGCGGATATGTCATCGGCGGCGCTAGCTTCTGTTGGCTTAAGTTGTGCGGGTTTTTCTAAAGCTTGGGTTAAAGTCTGATACTGCGCATTATTTAAAGTGCCATTTTCATGCAGCACTTTGAGTAAAGCCTCCAAACCCTCTGCTTCACCAGCTTGTGTATTGCTAATCCCTAATGCGAATAAGCTCAATGCGAATGCTTTCATGAAACAGCCCCTTTTTGCTTGTTGTTGCCACTTACAAGTCTACTGCTTTATAGTTTTGTTGAATAGTATTTAATCTGATTTAAAAGCAGCAGCCTATTGTCCGCGCCGTTTGATACCTAGGTATTTTTTTCTTCGTGAGAGAAATCATATCCCATTTTATTCAGTGTTAGAACCATCCTTGCATATAAGCTATAATGCTCGCTTTTAAACTAGGAGCTATCAATGCAAAAATTAATCATGTTGTTATTACTGTCCTTGAGTAGTTCTGCTTTTGCAGGCCCAATGGTTATATCAGCATCCACAATGGGTGAATTAGGTATTTTTAGCCTAATCGGTCTTTCTGGTGTAATGGCTGCCTTAGCTGTACGTTTTATAAAACATAAAAAACAATCTGATGATTGATAATACTAAAATTAATCATTAGTTTTTATACCTATGCCCTCCATCTTAGACTTAATAACCTTATTAGGTACAAAGCATTATATTAATTTTATATTGTTTTCTTTGTGCCTATATATCATCCTTGAATCTTTATTTCCTTTATATAAAAGTAGAGGAAAATTAGTCTCTCGTTGGTGGGTAAATTTTTCTTTGCTTATTATTGGTATATCAATATTATCTATACTACTCTTTATTTTAGGTTATGATAAAAAATATGCTGCCGATCTAAATATTGGTCTATTTAAGCAAATAATCGATGTACCACTTTGGCTACAATTTGTTATCTTTTTGCTTTTTGCAGATGCTTGCTTTTATGGACTACATAGACTAAGTCACCATTGGAGACCCCTGTGGCGATTGCACTTGGTACATCATACCGATTTGGATATAGATAGCACGACCACATTTCGTGGGCACTTTATTGGTTATTTTATTTCATTTCTATTAATGACCATACTACTCATCGTTTTAGGTGTGCCTGTTTGGACAATAATGGCATTTCAACTTATTCATAGTTTTCACGCCATCTTCTCCCATTGTAATGTTCAAATATCACCGTTTTTTGATAAGATTTTACGTTTAGTTATTGTCACACCCGACATGCACCGCGTTCATCATGGTGCAGATAAACAATACACCAATAGCAACTATGGGATGATTTTTAGTTTTTGGGACAGACTCTTCGATAGCTACCAGTTTCTAGATCGAGAGCAACAAATTGATATGTCTATAGGTTTAGAATATTATCGTGAGTCAAAAGAACAAAGCCTATGGGCAAGCTTAAAACACCCTTTCACCTATAAACCATAAAAAATATTGAAAATTTCATTTTTTTAATTAAGGTATATAAATGCAAAAATTAATTATCTTGTTATTATTCTCATTGACCCACAATGCTTTTGCGGCTATTCCAATGATAGTCCCTGCATCTACAATGGGTGAATTGGGTATCTTTAGTTTAATCAGTCTTTCTGCTGTGATGGCTGTCTTGGCTTTACGATTTATAAAATATAAAAATCAATCTGATGATTGATATCGTTAGAATTAATTAAATTCCGCATAGACTTCGATACTTGCAGGCTCCGACGGATTGGGGCGTTAGCAATAGTCTTAGTGCGTCTTATCTGGGGTTTTGTCTGCGAGGGCTTCTGTTTTTTGCTTGGTTTTTAAACCGTCAATATAGGCTTGTTCTTCGACATCGAGTTTGACATGGTATTTGTGTTTAACTTCAATTTCACGCAACTTAATCGACTTATATAAGCTTGGCAACATATCAAATTCGCCATTTTTCGCTTGTTTAAAATAAAACTTTTTCTCTTTTACATAGCCATCGACGGCAAAGTGATGCAGCCCTGTGACTCCTAGCCAATAGGGCATATAACGCAAGCTAGCAGATACCTCGGCAGGTACGGTGGATTTGGCACGGTTTATGGCATAGGCGAGTAAATAAACGCTGTCATAGCCTTGGGCTGCCCAAGTATCGGGTGTCATGCCGTATTCACGGCGGTAGTTGTTCACAAATCCACGATTTTTTTTAAAACTCTCATCTTCACTGTAAACCGTCGGCACAAACACATTGTCTGAGTCCTGATCTGTCGCAGCCAAAAAATCTAAGGAATCGAGCGCATCACCGCCTAAAATCGGCACATTTTTGTCAATTTTACGCACTTGTTTGACAAAATGGGTTGCCGTTTCAGCCGCAGCAGCGAGGAAAATGGCATCATATTTTTGTTGGCGTAAATCGAAAATAATATCTTGGAAATTCTTTTTGCGGGCAAAGAAGGAACGCTGGAAGGGAAATTCCATCTCATTTTTAAGTCCATGATCTCGAAAAGCGAAGGCGAGTTCTTCATTATAGGGATCACGTGCATGTAAAATCACCACCCGTTTATAATTTTGCTGTCTATCTAAGGCAAATTTGACCATTTGTAGGGCCATGGCTTCGTTATTAGGAATCAAGCTAAAAAGTTTATCAAAATTATGCCGGGTAAGCATAACATTAGTCGCTGAGAGCGAGAGGTATAACATGCCACCATAATGATAAATAATTGAGGCTGGAATGGCCGTGCTAGAAGGCTGTCTGCCAATGACTGCCACCACGTCAGTTTGCCGACCTAAATCCCAAGCGATTTTTTGGGTTTGACTCACCGATTTTTCATCATCATAAACGGTCCAGATCAACTTTCTCCCCAGCACAGATTTTTCTTGATTTAATTCATTCATTGCCAATTCCACACCTTGGAGAAAACCTTTGCCGCCATAGCCTGACCACAATACGGCAATATGAATATCATCTTGAATGTATAAAATACGTTTATACCAAGCCATTTCTCCTGTGCCTGGTGTAAAGCTTAAGCTGTATTTTAAGCCTTGCCACCATAATTCCAACGGTAAAGCAAAGGCTTCTGCCATTTTGTAATAAAATGGGCGATCTTCAACAAAGTTGACACAATTATCCATTTGTTTAATAAAAATACGGCAACTGGTTTTACGGGATTCATACTTGTGTTCTGAAAGAAAGTCATAACAGCCGGGTTTACGTTCAGGAAAAGATTCGCAATGTTCATCACGTTTTTCAAAGTGTTCACACAGGGCTTTTTTTTCAAAAAAATCTTCGCGCAATGCCAGTAAACGACAATTCCCGCCAATATCGGCCTGTTTAGCAATGTTCTCGCGTTGATAACGAATATCTTTTGGTAAAGTTTCGGGTCCCCAACAGCCACTGAGTAACAATGTCAGTCCCAAGAGGTAAAGTAGCGGGTAAGCGGGCATTACTGCCCCCCTAAAATAATGGGTAGTCCATTTTCGCCAGAACCTATTACCACCGTTTTGGCATTATCCGATTTGGCCAAATCGAGCGTTGCTTGCACCCCTTGCCAGAGTAATAAGTTTTCGCTCAAGGTCTCTGAGATAATCTCCTGATATTCACGAATCCCTTCGGCTTCAATTTTTTTCCGTTTAGCTTCTTCTTTCTCGCGCAATAAAATATGTACATATTTTTGATGCTGTTGCTCTTCGACCAATTTGTCTTCAATGGCGGTTTTAACTAAGGCTGGTAATTCAACATGACGGATAATGATGTCATCAATATAGACATATTTACGCCCGGCTTCTTCAATGGCTAAGCGAATAATTTTGGTCAAAACCCCATCTTCATTGGTATACACTTGTTCGGGGTCAAGCCGACCGATATTTTTCCGCAATACGGACTCGATTTGGGGGACGATAATTTTTTCGACATAATCCGGACCGACTTGTTGATGCAATACCCCCAGCATTTCATATTCAGGGCGAAAACGGATCGCTAAGCTTAATTGAATTGGCAAACCTTTGTTGGTCAACACAGTAAATTCGTGTAACTGAGTTTGAATCCGTACATTATAAATATGCATACTGTCCCAAGGGAAAATCAGGTGTACGCGCTCAGGATAAACGTAGTCAGTTACCGTACCAACAAACAAGCGCTTGTATAACACCCCGCCTTGCCCTGAGTCGATGGTAATGACGATGCGGTTCCAAAAAAATACAAACAAAAATGATAAGATCAGCCCGGTCATGATGGTGTAGGGCAGTTTGTCACGCGCCCAAAATCGAAAGCCTTTTTTTCTTGCTTTTTTGGATGGTTTGGGTGCTTCTATGGGAGTATTTTCCGACATGCTTTTAGCGATATAAATAAATCAACAAACTGATAACGAAAATAATGAAAAAAGGATAAAACACTCGCCCAAATAACCTCAGTCGCTTAGCGAGCGTTTGATAACGACGGGTTCTGCGTTTGCCCAAGGTTGCATGTTCATCGGTGCATAATTGTAATAGTTGGTGTTCTTTAATCACCAAAATGGTGGTCAGCATCGATAAAAAGTAAATCACATAAAATACATATTCAATTAAGACAATATAATCAACATGCGACATATTTGATGCAAAACGTAAATGGAACAAAGAGGTGGCAATAATCACGTTAGCGCTGAGCGTAATACGCTGGCCAAAAGAAGAGTCAGGCATAAATAGCACGAGATAACCTAACACGACTAAAAACATCATCGGCATCAAATTTTTTAACACAAAGCTACTGACGCGGCGATCAATGGCTAAATGGATATTAAATTGTGAATAAGCAATTTGTTGAATATTATTAAACCGCTCTGGTAGCCCCAAGGTTGAGGTGGTTTTTTGAAAATTTTGAAAAACTAAAAACTCATTAACAACCCAACCACTCACTTGAAAGCTCTCTTGGCGATCAAATTTATAGATTAAGTCTGTTTCTGTACCGAGCATCCCGATTTTATCAGTGACATAAATGATGTGTTCACGGGTTTTATTTTTGTGGCGAAAACGAATGCTTAATGATTGTCTATCTAAAGGGTAGGCACTAAAGTCAAAATTCATCTTAAATTTACCTTTAACTCGATAAGCCCTAGTGGTTTGACCACTGCTTTCGGTGCGTTTGGATATAACCGGATCACCAATCCCTTTGATTTGATTACGCCCATTGATAAAAGTAATGTTATCGTCATCAAACTCATCTTTAAAACGAAACCACAAGTAAAAGTCAGCGACAAAACTGCCATTTTTGAGATCCAATTCCCGGATTTCAATAAAATCTATCCCGGTGTAGACCACTTGGGTACGATGCATAAATTTTTTATTAACGTTAATGATTTGATCGCTAAGTGCTGCACCTAAGACATCATCAATGGCACTAAAATCATGCAAAGGTTGAAACTGTTCTAAAGCCGGAATGATATGTCCATTACGATAACGTCCGACCGGAACAATATTGACCACATTGCCGTTATTATCAAAATATAAACTCCCCATGGATGCCTCAACTGCGGAACTAAAGCCAGCAATATCCCATAAGGCTTGGCGTAATTGTTGACGCTGCTCGACAATAGACTCAGAATCATTGATATGACTACGTTTTAATGCCTCAGTAAAAGTTAAAATCGCATCATAATAACTAAACGCGGTGGTTGAAGGGGGATGTTGATAGGTTTCTTCATATTGTAATTGAAATTGCTGCGCCTTGAGACCAGCAATATCATTGAGAAATGGCGGGGTGACATAAATGTCTTCGGTATAATAGCCAGGACGACTGCGTTCTTGCGGATACTGTTTTAGCTTTTCGGTAAAATCAGGGCTGGTAATTGCATCTGAACCAACCAAGGTCAAGCCTTTGCTATGATCTCGTAAAGCGACAATGAGTTCTAAAGATTCAGCACTACGTGTGGCAAGATAAAGTACATCCGCCTTGTCTTTATTTTTCTCATCAGCATACAAGTCAACAATTTCATCACGTATAGTTGCCAAGTTACTTAAATCCGCTTCGATCTCCCACACATGTTGAATTTCAAGCCCAATATCACGTGCCGTTTTAATAAACGATTGCCCAAGCTGTTCTCCAAAAGCCTCTTTGCTTAAGACCACAGAAGCTTTATGGTGGTTGAGAACTTTATAAACATAATTAGCCATCAAAGCGGCTTGATCATGATTACTAAAAGTTGTGCGAAAATACCAAGGATTATTCTTGGTCAACTCATCACTGGTTGCACTGCTTGTAATCACAGGCATACCAAATTCTTCATAAATAGAGGATGCTGCCAGTGATGTTCTGCTGTCATAATGCCCTAACACGCCAACAATACTGGGATCATCAACAATGGTTTTTGCATGAATCTTAGCTAAGGCAGCATTGCTTCTATCATCAAAAATTTTTAAAGCCAGTTTACGATCCAAAAAGCCTCGCTGTTGATTAAGTATATCGATATAGAGTTCCACTGACTCCGTCATGGCTTGTCCAGATACGGCATTATTGCCTGTCATTGGCCCTACAAGGGCAAAATAAATCGGCTGTGGTTTAAGCCAATATAACGCACTGACAGCAACTATCATGCTGAAAGTAATAAATAATAACGACCAATAATGATAAGTTTTATAGCGCCGTTTGTGTTGACGTAATCCTAGGCGTAATTTGGTGGGGAAGTTAATTTTCATTGGCTGGCTAACACGTCTAACGACCAATGGCGAATCTGTTGTCCACCAAAAGCCATGCTATACCAATCTTTGACCCAAGGTTTGACCAAATAATCGGCACTGGCAAAATAAACCGGTAATAAGACGGTTTGTTCTTCGTTTAAGATTTTCTCCGCTTGCTCATATAAGTTCACACGGGCAGCAATATCCGTGGTGCGTTGGGCTAACTCAACCTGTTGAGAAAAGGTATCACTTTTCCAGCCGACAAAATTGGGAGATTTTTCGGGGTGAAACGCATCAAAGAGCCAATTGTTGGCATCAGGATAATCTGCACACCAACCTATACGGAATAAGTGGGTGTCTTTAGGCTCGTACAGGGTATCGACATAGTTATCAAAATCCAGCGCCAGCACTTTCACATCAATATTCAGATAATGCTCCCACATGGTTTTTAGACCGATAGCAATCGATTTATGCGTTTCGGATTTATTGTGTACCAAGGTTAATGTGGGGAAATCTTCTGTTTGTGCATACCCCGCCTCAATTAGCAAAGCCCGTGCTTTGTCAGGATTAAAAGCTAAGCCCACCTTTTTGTCCGGGTCCACTGAACCGAAAATCGGTGGACGAGTAAACGTTGTCGCTGGCAGGTGTTCGCCTTTGATAACAAAATTAATCAGCAATTGTTTATTCACCGCCATCACCAAGGCTTTGCGTACGAGGTGATTATCTGTCGGTGGAATACGGGTATTGATACCATAAATTTCGGTACAAAAATTAGGTTGGCTTATATGCTCACGGCGCAATTTAGGATCGTTGTTAATACCACTTTTCTCCGCTGGTGGAATCCGTAAATACACCTCCCCAAGGACATCCAATTCATTATTGCGATACATAGCAAAACCCAGTGAACTTTCTGGGACAATATAATAAACCACCTTATCAATACGGACTTTATCCTCATCAAAATAATAGGGGTTTTTACGCAATTCTAATTGTTGACCTTTTTTCCATTCCTCAACCCGATAACTCCCATTGGTTTGTAATCTACCCATATCCAGCCAAGTTTCTGGATATTCCTCAATCACATGATGGGGAAGGGGGCGATAAATGGGTAAACCCGCTAACGCAGGAAAATAGGCAATGGGGGAATTGAGTTTAAATTCTAAGGTAAATTCATCAAGGGCACGCACACCCAGTGTAGACCAATCTTTTTCATCCCCTTTATGTAGGGCTTCAGCATTTTTTAATGGAAATAACATGCTGACATTAGGGGCGGCCGTTTGGGCTTTTAAGTTACGTTTAATTGCCCAAACCACATCTTTAGCAAAGACCACTTTTCCATCTGTCCATGCCACATCTTTGCGTAAAAAGAATTTGTATGTCAGTCCGTCATCACTGACGTGCCAATGGGTTGCTAGCTCAGGGATCACGGCATAAGATTTGGGGTCAAAGTCGGTTAAACCCAAAAATAATTGCTCAACCACTTCGATAGCATCATTAAACTGGGCAAGTCCTGGGTCAATGGTGGAAATACCCTCTAGTGGTAAACGCAAAAAGCCAGGATTGGCAAAACTTTTTTCTTTGGTTGTTGAGTTATAGTTATGACCTTGTTCATCATCAAAAGAACAAGCTGCGAGAATAAATAACAGCGGTAAAAACCAAAAAAGTCGAGATGGGCGATTGAAGCAAATAAAATGTAAGGATATGTTCATGTAAGCAATGCTTGAATCGGGTGTGTAAATATTGGGTTTGCACTAGAATGTGGTTAAAATTTCTGCCCCATTATAGGTGCTAACGGATGTTAGGCAAAGAGTTCTTTTTAACGGATGTTACGCAAAGGCATCTTTTTGGCTTGCTAAGCTAAAAAATCGCCATTGCTGCACAACTAAGCTGCACTATGCAGGTGAAAAACTTGAAGAATGAGGCAAAAAACGATAAGTACGTCACATCCGTTTTTAATTGACCATTAACAACATAATCGAACTGGTTCAAGCCTGCCTAAAAATTTCGCTTGGCTGTGAAAAACATACACTTCTAAAAACGCTTTAAATCTTGCTAAAACCTCGCGCAAGCGTAGGCGTAACCCTCTATATCCGCTGGGCATCGCAACGGCAAAACCACTGGCATCATGCCCAAAGCCTGCGGCAATATATAAGGCTCGGCGCACATGAAAATCTTGAGAGACGACGATATAGCTGCGCTGCTGAAAAACTTTATCTAAGCGTTGTACCGAATCCAAGGTGTCAAAGCCAGCGTAATCACAATGAATATAGTCCGCAGGCACGCCGAGAGTGATTAAATCAGCTTTCATTTGATCCGGCTCGTTGTAACTAACGCGGCCATTATCACCGCTGACAATTAAAGCCCTGACTTTGCCAGCCAAAAACAAAGCTGCTGCACCTTCGAGGCGTTTCCAGTAATAGGAATTTTTATGCTTTGCAGGTCGGGGTTTAGTCCCTAATACCAAGGCAACGGGTTTGGGCGAGATATGATTTATATCGCTATAGACTTCGCCACCGCTGGCAATTTGTTGGTCAACCCAGAGTATCAGCAAGGCTAAACAGACTATCAAAAGTGGCAATAAACGCCGTAAACCCCACTTTTGCAGCCATGCTGATTGCCAAAGCTTAGTCAAGTTAGACATAGCTAAGACTCAAAAAAGCCTTTTTTCTTCAAGAAAACCAGCAATGCCAACACCAGTACCATGTGGATAACGAGTTCAATAAAAAACCAAATAATACCACCGACTAACCAGTAAAGCAGTGCAAACACCGCCACGACCAGAATCAAAGCCGGGATTTTATTTTCCATTGCCCATTTAAAAAAGCCGACCATCTTGAGCAGTTTATCGAGCTTGGCATCCATTAACTTTCATCCTGATATTGTTTAGCATAGGCGGTGATTTCGGCGGAAATGGCGGCACGAATGCCAGCTTTATCCTCGACATCGAGTTGATAGCGCTCAGCCAGTTGCTGATAATCGTCCGCAGATAAAGACACAGTCAAGCGCGGGCGTTTGGGTTTTTTGGTACTGAGTCCGATGATTTGACGAATTTGATCCGAGGAACTGAGACCATTATCACTGGCACACTGGCGAATCGGTTCGGTGACTTTTTGGTTAAATTCAAAGGCAAGTTGGACAGCACGTAGCCTTTTTTGTGATTGTTGCCATTTTTCTGGAAGTTTGACCATATTCAAGCGACTAAGGTTCGAGTTGTTGCCAATAATCTAGCCATTGTTGTTGCAATTGGCTTAATTGTTTCAGTTGTTGCTGTAAAGCCTGTACCTGTGCCGAGGTTTCTTGCACTTGTTGTTGTAGTGCTTGATTCTCTAGCCGTAAACGCTGCTGTTCCTCGAGCGCTTGCTGACAGACACCTTGTGACTGTGCAGGTATCACACAGCCCCAAAATAAAGCCAGACTCAAGCATAATGTGCTTACACATGTATCGTTTTTTCGCTTTACCTGCATAATGAGATTTAGCCGTTAAGATGCATCGTCTGCTTGCGGTTCAATAATCACATGGCTGATGCCAGTGACGGTTAAACTGCCCTCAAGCTGGTTTTTACGCCCGACTTGGACATTGAGTATCACCACCTTAAACAAAGTCGGGTGCGCATTCAAGGCACTGGTAAAATCATATAATTGTTGTGAACTGGCTTGAAAACGTAAGCTTTGCGAAACCAGCAACCAGTGGCGCAATTGACTAAATTCGGCAATTTCCAAAGAGCGAATTTTGAGTTTGGCTTTGCCTGCCTCGGTGCGCAAGCTATCTTGTAAATAGGTGGCAATTAAATTCTGAGAATTGCCCGGCAATAAAGCCGCCTCAACAGTTTGTTCACGTTCTTTTATGCGCGTATGTTCTTGCCGCCATTCTTGGTCTTTACCAATCAAACGCTGTAGCCGTTTAACTTGGGCTTTGCGTTGTTGAACATTGTCATAGGTGGATTCTACCCACTGGCTGACGGCGGGATAAATCATAAAGGGGACAAAATAAACCCCAAACATCAGCAATACAAAGATGAGGCCACGCTTTTCTCTTTCATTCATGGCTATTCCCCTTGAGTGTAATAAGTTTGCACATAGCCCTCAACATCAACATTTTTCAAGGTCAAGCTGATGCCAAAGCGATCAACACCGCCTACGCCACTACTGATGGGTTTATGAAACGCCACTTGGCTAAAGTCGGGGTTTTCAGCCAGTTTATTTAATAGTTCCGTTGGATTAGGGCTATGACCTTCCAAGGTCAGCACGCCTTTTTTGATATTAAATTGAATTAACCAACTGTCTTTGGGAATCAGTTTATTTAAGTCTAATAATAAGCGCTCAATGTGTTGGTCGGGAAAATGGTCGATGGCAGCGAGCCGCTCTTCAATGGCAAAGGTCTCATCGCGTAATTGACGAATTTCTTTGGTCGCTTGTTTGAATTTAAGCAAATCTTTTTCGATATTGGTCTCATAACGATTGAACCAAACCAGTGCCAGCAAGACTAAAAAGGTCAAGATGCCTAACAAACTCAATAACCCAATGCGTTTGCTACGGCTTTTTTTCGCGGCCCGTTGATCCAGTGCAGTTGGTGGGACAAAACTGTATTTCAACGCCGAAGCATGAGCCGGTTTATAGGCTTGCCAATCGGCAATTTGTCGCACAGAGATGTGTTCGCAATCTTCATCTTGGTTTTGCAAGTCTTGCCATTCTTGGGCAAAATCAGGATCAGATAAATCCGCATTGTTAATGTAAGCCCAACGCAGAACACGTCCTTGTTGCCATTGCAACAGGCTTTGCCCTTGCTCATCTTGATCTAAAACTTGTCGATAACTATTGGCTTTTTCAATGGCTAATAAAGTCCTTGGCAGAATAAATTGCAATTGCAAGCCCTGCTCGCTAAAGGCTTCATGTAAGGCATTCGCCATGCTGGTAGCAAAACAAACCAGTTGATATTGCCCCTCGGGTTCAAGCTGCAAGGCAGTTTTCGCCAATAAATCCTGCTCTTGTCCGGGCAAAATATTATCCAGTTGTAATTGAATGGCGCTTTCCAACTGATCAACCGCTACGCCCGGTAAACTCAAGCGATTACCGATAAAATATTGCCCGGGTAAATATAAAGCGACCGTCTTATTTTTTTCTTCGGCAAGCAAGGCGGCAGCGGTGTTAGCCAGTGCGACTATCCACGTTGCGTCTTCCTTATCTATACGGGCGCTTTGCTCTGTGCCTAAACGCAGCAGCTTATCCCGATGCCAAAGCAAATGCTGCTTGGCGCGCTGCCCAAGAAATGTTGACGGTCGTTTTAACATTAACTATGCACCGCTCTGCCATCAACCGCTAACGCTGCCTCATGTAAGGCTTCAGACAAGGTTGGGTGCGCATGAATCGTGCGCGCCAAATCCTCTGAGCTGCCCTCAAATGCCATGCTTAACACGCCCTCGGCCAATAATTCTGAGGCGTTGGCAGCAAAAATATGCATTCCCAGCAAACGGTCGGTTTCGGCGTGAGAAATGACTTTAACCATACCCGTGGTATCGCCCATCGCCCGCGCCCGACCAATCGCGCTCATGGGGAAGCTGCCGACTTTATAAGGTATGCCTTCGGCTTTGAGTTCTTGTTCGGTTTTGCCAACCCATGCGATTTCTGGCCAGGTGTAAATCACCCACGGCATGTGATCCATTTCCATTTCGGTTTTTTGCCCAGCCAAGCGCTCGGCGACCATCACGCCTTCTTCTGAGCCTTTGTGCGCTAGCATCGGTCCTCTGACCACATCACCAATCGCATACACATCGGGGAGATTGGTTTGGCAAAATTCATCGACTTCAATCGCGCCACGATTATCTAAGTTCAGACCCACACCCTCAGCATTTAAGCTCTCGGTATTGGGTTTGCGTCCAACGGCAACCACGAGGCGATCCACTTCCAGTTGCTGCGTGCCTTTTTTGGCATCGTCATAGGTGACTTGCACCGCGCCGTCTTTGACCTCGGCATTAGTCACTTTGGCATTGAGTTGAATTTTTAAGCCTTGGCGCTTAAGCGCACGGGCAGCGGCTTTGGCAATATCGGCATCGGCGGCGGCTAAAAAGTTCGGTAAGGCTTCAAGCACGGTGACTTTTGCCCCCAAGCGTGACCAAACACTGCCCAACTCTAAACCAATCACGCCCGCGCCGATTAAGGCTAAACGCTCAGGAACTTGATCAAAACTTAAAGCGCCGGTGGAATCAACAATATACTCCCCATCTTGCGGCGCGACGGGGATTTGAATCGGTACAGAACCGGAGGCGATAATAATATGCTGGGCTTGTAGGGTGATGGCAGTCGCACCATCGGCGGGTGTGACCACCACTTGTTTATTCGCTTCTAAGCGTGCCGAGCCGTGAAAACTGCTGATTTTGTTTTTCTTAAACAGTGCGCCAATGCCTTGGGTCAGTTGTGAGACCACGGTTTGTTTACGTTTTTGCAGTTTGGCAACGTCCATTTGCACATTGTCACAACTGATGCCATGCTCGGCACTTTCTTTTTGTAAAAACTGAAAATGATGCGAAGAGTCTAATAAGGCTTTTGAAGGGATACAGCCGACATTTAAGCATGTACCGCCCAGCGCTGGTTTATCATCCATACCTGTGCGCTCGTCAATACAAGCGACTTGCATACCTAATTGAGCGCAACGAATGGCAGCGACATAGCCCGCAGGCCCCCCGCCGATCACAACGACTTCATAATTTTCCATAAACCTGTCTCAAAATCCGTGGTTATTCTCTGAGTGGCACAAAGGCTCATTGCTTGTATTTTAATGAGTAATATGCGCAAAGACCGAGGATTATACCAATAACTGCGCTTTGGCACTTGGCAATTTTTTGTCTTAAGTTACGCTATCAGCAGCTAAACGGTTGGGGCTTAGTGTTCGATCTCTTCGTACAACTGCTGAAATAAGCTAAGTAAGGCGCTGGTATCCTCATCATTGAGATTTTTTTCCGCACAGCAGCGCAAAAATAACGCCTCCGGCTCTAGGTCTTGCAAGCGAGGTACAGATTCAGGTTTATCCGTTGACACGGTTTTTTGCTGCAAGCTAATTTTGACAATATCGAGGGCTTTATCAGCACAAGCGGCTTTCAATTCGGCACTGATGTCAATACCAGGAGCTTCTGTCAGCACCACTTCTCCCCAAGCGGCTTGAATGTCAGCATCTGGCTGCCATGCGGCCATTTTGTCTAAGATCTCGCTACGTTTGCCCACAAGTTTAAGCAGTTGGCGTTGGGCAGGCAGGGGAATGTGTTTGATGTCGGTGGTTTTGTTGCTAAAATCAACCACATTAACCGTTTTGACCTGATGTTTTTGGCTAAAGTGCATGGGCAATAAAGAACCAGAATAATAAACTGTGTCACTGATTTTTTGCGCGCGATGCAAATGCCCTAGCGCGACATAATCAAATACCGGATCAAAAATACGGGCAGAGACTTCGCCCAAATTACCGACATGAATATGACGCTCGCTGTCGCTGGCATTGCCGCCGTGGGCGAATAAATGCCCTGTGGCAATCAAGGGTACATCTTGAGCTTGGTATTTGCGCACTAATTCGGCGGCTAGCTGATAATAATTAGCAATACTGGTTTGGATTTGCCGACGCTTATCCTCGGCCGACTCGCCTAGTTGGGCATAACGCAATTCTCTATCACGTAAAAAAGGCAGGGCAGCCACCACACATAATAAGTCACTGTTTTTATCCCGTAAGGGCAAAATGAGTTGGTTTAGGTCGGGCTTATCATCGGCATCATAGCTAATACTGGCTATCACATGAATATTAAATGCTGCCAGCAAGGATTTGGGTGCGTTGAGATAACTAGGCGAGTCATGGTTGCCAGCAATAATCACCACATGCTGGCAAGGGCTGTTTTGTAATTGACTGAGAAAATGATAATACTGCTGTTGGGCGTAGTTCGGTGGCGTGGCGCTATCAAAGACATCGCCTGCAATAATCAACACTTCGATGTGTTCGCGCTCGATAATATCGAGTAAAGCCGTCAACACCGCAGCGTGTTCTTCGCGGCGTTCATGGCTAAAAAAACGCTGCCCTAAGTGCCAGTCAGCACTGTGTAATATTTTCATACAAACGCCATTGGGTCTTGCGCCACTTGGCAATCAACTTGAGTGATTTTTTTGGTTTCTAAGCAAAAAGCCGTGAGCTGACCACCCCATAAACAGCCACTATCCAAACCCCAAGTTTTTTTCTGCTGATGCAAACCTAAAGTTGACCAGTGTCCAAAAATAATCCGTTTACCTTTGCTTTTACGTTTAGGGCAAATAAACCACGGATAGCAATTATCCTCAGGAGTGAGCGTGCTGGGATGCTGTTTATTTTTCATCAATAAGTGCCCTTGCTTGGAACAGTAACGCAAGCGGGTAAAACAAGCGAGGCTAAAGCGCCAACGCAGCCAATCTTCGGCGTTTTTATCCCATGTTTCTAGCTGCTCACCAAACATATGTTCAATAAAATACTGATAATGCTCGCCTTGCAATTGCGCTTCAAGTTCGCGGGCGCAGCGTTTGGCGGTTTTTAGTGACCATTGCGGCGGCAAGCCAGCGTGAACCATGCTGTAGCCTAAACTTTTATCGTGATGCAAAAACGGGCGATGGCGTAGCCAATCAATGAGTTCATCGCGATCGGGCGCGGCTAAAATGCCATCTAAGGTATCTTGTTTGCGTAAGTGTTTAACATTGCCATAAGCCACCGCTAAGAGATGAATATCATGGTTACCCAAGACACTGATTGCCGCCTCGCCTTGGTCTTTGACAAAACGCAATACCGCTAAAGATTCAGGTCCCCGATTGACCAAATCACCAGCAAACCATAAGCGATCCCGCTTAGGGTTATAATTTAAGACATCGAGTAAGCGCATTAAGGCTGAATAACAGCCTTGTACATCGCCAATTGCGTAGGTCGCCATAATTCTGTATTTGCCTAGTTTTGGATTAATATTTGAATTTCTAGTAGCATAAGCCGTTTGTCACAACCAAAGCGTTAAAATAGCATGTTTACAGCCTTGAACGAAGCCTTAAAAAACAACCAAAGTGGTATGGGCGTTGCCGAAACCCACGGGCTGATTTGTGGTTTTTTGACCTCAGCACAACCCGATAGCAGCGATAAAATTTGGTTAAATTATATACTGGGTGATTATGATGATAATGATCTGTTAGCCCTAAAAAACCGCGATACCTTGCTACATCTAAAAACTTATGTCAAAGAACAATATGTTGGCGAGGAATTTAGCCTCAAATTATTATTGCCCGATGATGAGGAAAGCTTAAGTTTACGTACGCAAGCCCTTATCGAATGGATAGAAGGCTTTTTAATGGGCATTAGTTTAGGTGGTTTGAAACAGACCGAACAATTGCCGCGCCATAGCCAAGAGTTTCTGATTGATTTGGGACGTTTTGTGGCGCAATTAGACCCAGAACCGCCTGAAGATGAAGAAAATGAAAGTGCTTATATGGAATTAGTGGAATATGTGCGTTTAGGTGTCTCTGGTTTATATATGGATTGTCAAACCGACCCCAATGCCGCTTCAGAGCTTGAACTGGAGAATGATTAGCCACAATGAAGTTTATATCTCAGCGGATGTTACGCAAAGGCTAAACCCCACTAGGCAGGTGGAAAACCACAATAATGAGGCAAAAACAGGCTTAGTGCGTCACATCAGATCTCAGCTCAGTTTGAGGGCAAACTGAATAGATTGTATTAACAGCTATGACTTAATTCAGCTAGTGATATTTAGCCGTGAGTAATGGCTTTTTTCTGTGTCCTTAAGGCGCAGACGAAAGCCTTTGCGTAACATCAGGTATTTAATATTTTTGTAGAGAATCTGTGATGCCATTAAAACAAAACCTAGAACAACATAAACAAAACTTAACCCCAGCTCAAATCACGCAGATTATGAATTTACAAAATGAGCTGTTGCAAGATATTGTCTTAGTCAATCAAACCCAAGCTACTTTAGATAAACTTTGCCATCTTGCCGAACATTTGTTACCCAATGCCGTGGCAAGCATCATGTTATTGGATAATGATAAACAAGGTTTGCATGTCTTTGCTGCACCGAGTATTCCTGATGTTGCGATTCAAGCCTTAAACGGACTACAACCAGGGCCACATGCTGGTTCTTGTGGCACAGCCGTTTATCGAGAAGAACCGGTGTTTGTCAGCAACACGTTTACCGATAAGCGTTGGGAAAACCTTAAACAAATTGCTTATGATTTTAATATTTGTGCTTGTTGGTCCATGCCTGTGCTCAATGAACAAGGTCAAGCGATTGGCTCTTTTGCCCTCTCAAGTTTTGAATCTCGTAAGCCAGAGCCATTTCACCGCAAAATTTTAGATACCTGTGCCTTTTTAGTCGGCATTATTTTACAACGCAAACAACAACAAAATTTATTAGAAGAACGCAATCAATTAACCGAAGAAATTAATACAGAATTACAATTGACCTTAGAAGTAGCTAACAAGGCAAAACACGAAGCTGAACAAGCCAATCATGCTAAAAGTGTATTTTTAGCGGGCATGAGTCATGAATTACGCACCCCGCTTAACAGTATTTTAGGTTATACCCAGATTTTAGCTCGTGATAGGCATTTGGGGCAAAAGCAGCATGAGGGGATTGATATTATTTATAATAGTGGTAAGCATTTGCTCAGCATTATCAATGATATTTTAGATATTTCTAAAATTGAATCAGGACAAATGCACCTACACCAATATGAATTTGACTTCCAAAGTTTTTTACAGGATTTATCGGTACTCTTCCAAACCCGCGCTCAAACACTCACATCGGTTCATTATCGCCCTGATTTCGCCTCTGATCTCCCACAAGTAATTTATGCCGATGACACCCGTTTGCGACAAATTTTGTTTAACCTCTTAGATAATGCATTTAAATTTACACATCAAGGCAACATTTATTTTCAAGTTCTAGTACATGAGCAACAATTACATTTTAAAATTCAAGATCAAGGTATTGGCATTGATAAGCAGCATGTTGATAAAATTTTTTCGCCCTTTTTACAATTAGGCAATGTATTAAACAAAGCTGAGGGCACAGGTTTAGGCTTAAGCATTACCAAAAACCTGATCGAGATGATGTCCGGACAATTAGACCTAAACAGCGAACTGGGCAGTGGTACAGAGGTCTGTGTCAGCTTGCCTTTGCAGCTAGGGCAACATCAACCTAGCATCACCAACCCTCTGATTGCTTGTGCTTATCGTGCGCCAGCATCTCAGGTTTATCGTCTTTTAATTGCCGATGACCACAAAGAAAGTCGGCGTTTATTATTTGAACTCCTCAGCCCTTTGGGGTTTATTATCAAAACCGTTGCAGATGGCAAACAAGCCTTGCTTGAAACCCAAATGTGGCAACCGGATCTTATTTTTATGGATTTAATGATGCCAGAAATGAATGGTCTAGATGCGATTGCACAAATAAAACAAGATCCCAGCACCCTCCATATTCCCATTGTCGCCATTTCAGCCAGTGTCTACCCTGAACATAAAAATGATAGCTTATCTTTAGGCAGTAAAGCTTTTATTGCCAAACCTTTTGTCTTAAATCAAATTACCCAAGTGATTGGACAATGTTTGCCTTTGGAATGGGATTATGAAAATGTTACCACCAGCCCCGCTGAAACCCGTGTGACAGCGCTCAATATTTCTCCTGTACAAAGCCAACGTTTACACGATTTGCTAGAACAAGGCGATCGCCATGCATTAGAAGTCTACCTTGAATCAATTAAAGTTGATTTAGACGCAGAACTATTGGCTAAATTACAACAATTGATCAAAAACTTTGATGATGAAGGCTTGTATGCCTTGCTGGACACACAAAGGGTTGATTAACACATGAGTTACGCAAAGTCGCTGTGCCTTAATGGCTCAGAAAACCGCCATGACTCCACGGCTGTACCACTAGGCAGGTAGAAAACCACCATTAATTATGATAAAAATTGGCTTCGTGCATCACATCAGATTTTAAGCTTATCCTTTCTCTTTGCAGAATATGCTATCCTAGCGCCTCTTTTTTCAGTCAATGATTACAGTGCTAAACAAAGCAATTTTTTTAATGGGGCCTACGGCTTCAGGCAAAACCGATTTAGCGGTACATTTAAGCCGTCGTTTTTCATGCGAGATCATCAGTGTTGATTCAGCACTGGTTTATCGCCATATGGACATAGGTACTGCCAAGCCAGACGCAGATTTACTCAGCAAAGCGCCGCATCGTTTAATCAATCTTTGCGATCCCCGTGATAATTATTCAGCCGCTAATTTTCGCCACGATGCGCTAGCCGAAATGGCAGAAATTCAAGCTGCTGGCAAAATTCCTTTATTGGTCGGTGGCACGGGCTTATATTTTCGCGCCCTAGAACACGGACTCTCTCCCCTACCAGCAGCAAATCCCGATATTCGCGCCAAACTTCTCAAAGAAGCTGAAAACCTTGGCTGGCAAGCATTACATCAGCGCCTAAACAAGATAGATCCGGAAGCAGGCGCACGGATTCATCCGAATGATCCCCAACGCATTCAACGCGCCCTTGAAGTTTATGAAATCAGCGGCATCAATATGACTGAATTACAAAAACAAACTAAAACTGCCACATTGCCCTACCCCGTGTTAAAATTGGTCTGGTCTCCTGAAGATAGGGCAGTTTTGCGCCAACGCATTGCTATGCGTTTTGACTTGATGCTTGAGCAAGGTTTTGAAGCAGAGGTTAGGGCTTTGTATCAGCGTGGTGATTTATCCGCTGATCTGCCTGCGATTCGTGCCGTTGGCTATCGACAAATGTGGTCTTATTTGGCAGGAGATTGCAGTCACAGTGAAATGAAGACACAAGCTATCACGGCAACGCAACAACTTGCAAAACGTCAATTAACGTGGTTGCGCAAAGAAAATAATGCGTACTGGTTTAACAGTGAGGCACAAGCTGCAATGACAAAGGTCGAGGATATGGTCTTGAAATACATCGAATCCACCCCAACCTTGTCAGGCTAGCCATACATAAGCTTTCAGGGAAAAAAGAATATGGCTATGCTATATTTTTTATAAGAATGCTTTGGCAAAACAATAGTTTAATATAATAAAAGAGGAAGAGTTATGAGTAAAGGTCAAACCCTACAAGATCCGTTTTTGAATACTTTACGCAAAGAACGTGTGCCCGTTTCCATTTACTTGGTCAATGGGATTAAATTACAAGGTCAAATCGAATCTTTTGATCAATTTGTAATTTTATTAAAAAATGCCGTGAGCCAAATGGTTTATAAACACGCGGTTTCTACCATTGTCCCTGTGCGCAACATCAAATACAGCAATGATGAGCATGGTAGCCAAAATGGTGACGATGAAAATAACGGCAATCATTTGTCGAACAACGATCTACCTTAGTAGGTAATTATTTGTTTGATTGTGCCCCAGAACCGAATAAGACACAGGATGATATTCGTCCAGAACGTGCTTTATTGGTTTCAATTCAATTTAAAAATAAAGCTGTGCCGATTTCCTCTGCTGATATTGAGGAATTCAGTGCTTTGGTTGAATCTGCAGGTGTCGATCCTGTGGTTAAAATCAAAGGGCAACGGCAAATGCCCAGCCCTGCCTATTTCATTGGTAAAGGTAAGCTGGAGGAATTGGCAAGCCTAGTCGAAGTTGAAGAAATTGATGTGGTCTTGTTTAACCACGACCTTAGCCCGATTCAAGAGCGTAATCTAGGTAATTATTTAAAGCGCCGCGTGCTCGACCGTACTGGGGTGATATTAGATATTTTCGCCCAGCGCGCCCGCTCTTTTGAAGGAAAATTACAAGTTGAGCTGGCGCAATTACAACATTTATCTACGCGCTTGATTCGGGGTTGGACACACTTAGAAAGACAAAAAGGCGGCATTGGGCTGAGAGGTCCTGGTGAAACCCAACTAGAAACCGATAGACGTTTGATTGGTCTACGTATCAAACAAATTAATAAACGTCTAAGCAAAGTCAGTAAACGTCGTTCACAAAACCGTCATGCCCGTGAACAGGCAGAAATCCCTACCGTGGCTTTAGTTGGTTATACCAATGCGGGTAAATCTAGTTTATTTAATCATCTCACAGAATCCGATGTTTATGCTGCGGATCAATTATTTGCAACCCTAGACCCGACGCTTAGACGCTTAGAGTTAAGCGATCAAAGTCCCTTGATTTTGGCAGATACCGTCGGTTTCGTCCAAGACTTACCTCATGATTTAGTTGCAGCTTTTAGAGCGACACTCGATGAGACCTATCAGGCTGATTTACTTTTACATGTGGTTGATAGCGCTGACCCTGAGCGGCGTTTACGTATCAAACAAGTTAATGAAGTCTTGAGTGAAATTGGTGCGGATCATATTCCACAAATTTTGGTTTATAACAAAATTGATAAATTGACAGACACCAGTGCGCATATCGAATACAATGCCGAACAAGAAAATGCCTCGCAAATTTGGCTATCAGCACAGACAGGTGAGGGACGGGACTTATTAGATGAGGCTTTACGCTCACATCTATCGGTCGATAAAAGGCTCTACCAAATTAAATTGCCACCAGAGGCCGGAAAATTACGCGCTAACTTGCACAGACAAGGGCAAGTGCTGGATGAACAATTTACAGACACAGGTGATGTGGTTTTGATCGTCAATTTAGACCAACGCTATTTGCACCTATTTGCCGATGATGCACGCATTAGTTGGCAACAAACCACAACAACAACCCTCAGCGATAACACACGACACTAACGAGAGAATACAGCACTATGGCTTGGAACCAACCGGGTGGTAATGGCAAAGATCCTTGGGGAAATCGACCAGACGATGAACAAGGCCCTCCTGATTTAGACGAAGTTTTCAAAAAACTCAAACAGCAAGTGGGAGGTATTTTCTCCGGCGGCGGTAATGGTCAAGGCAATGGCGGCGGTGATAGCGAACGCTTGCCGGTCAAACTGATATTGATTGTTTTAGGCATTTTACTGGTGCTGTGGGGTATTATTTTTGGTTTTTACACGGTTCAACCCGCTTATCAAGGCGTGGTTTTACGCTTTGGTGCTCATGTCGATACCACCAGCCAAGGTTTAAACTGGCATATCCCTTACCCGATTGAACGCGTTGTCAAGGTTAATATTGAAGAGGTTCGCGCTGTACCGCATCAAGCTTTAATGTTGACTCAAGATGAAAATATTGTCTCAATTAGCCTCGTGGTGCAATATCAAATCAATGATGCTGCGGCCTATCTTTTCAATGTCAAAGATCCTGAAAATACGTTACATCAAGCCACAGAAAGTGCCCTGCGTGAAGTCGTCGGTAGTAGTAAAATGGATATGGTTTTAACCAGTGGACGTGATGCTGTTGCGGCGGAAACCAAGCGGATTACTCAAAAAATTCTTAACCGTTATAACACAGGACTAAGCGTGCGTAGTGTTAATATGCAAAATGCTCAGCCACCTGAACAGGTACAAGCGGCGTTTGCAGATGTGATTAAAGCCCGCGAAGATGAAGAACGCTCAAAAAATAAAGCCGAAGCTTATCGTAATGAAGTCCTGCAACAAGCAGGGGGTGCATCCGATCGCTTGGTACAAGAAGCCGAAGCCTATAAAGCCCAAGTCGTCGCCCTTGCCGAAGGTGAAAGCGCCCGCTTTACTCAAGTCTTAGCCGCTTATCAACTTGCCCCAGAAATCACCCGCAAACGTTTGTATTTAGAGACCATGGAAAGCGTCTTTAGCAAAAGCGGTAAAATGATGATTGATGTGGAAAAATCCAATCCTCTGCTCATGCTGCCAGGGCTTAACAACGCCATGCAGCCTAGCGCTATGACACCACAAAGCCAATCTACCCCCGTGCTGGTGCAATCCAACCCTCGCCAATCTAACTCAGTTCCCCGTGATATTGGGCGAGCTGAACGTGGCGAACGTCGCAGCCGTTAAGATAGAGGAAAACCAAAAATTATGACCATTCATAAAAACTTACTAACGGGCATTATTGTCCTGTTATTTATGACAGTGACCTTGTTCACCTTTATTGTTGACCAAACCCAATATGCCCTGAAGCTGCGTTTTGGTAAAGTCATCAGCGCCGATTATGCCCCAGGCTTGCATTTTAAAGTACCTGTGATGCACAACATCCGCTATTTTGATCGCCGGATTCAAACGCTGGATGCGCCAGCTGAAAGTTTTTTAACCAGCGAGAAGAAAAACGTTATTGTAGACTCCTACGTTAAGTGGCAAATCACTGACGTGGTGGCTTTCTATATCGCAGTGGGCGGTAATGAGCATCGAGCAAAACAACGTTTGGCAGAGATTATTGCCGATGGGCTGCGGAGTCAATTTGGTAACCGTACCATTCAAGAAGTGGTTTCAGGTGATCGGATTGAAATCATGAACAACATCACCGGAAATGCCAACAAAGCTAGCCAAGAACTGGGGCTATCGGTCGTCGATGTACGGATTAAACGTATCGATTTACCCGAAGAAGTCAGTAACTCTGTGTATCGACGGATGGAAGCTGAACGGGAACGGGTTGCCAGAGAATTGCGCTCGCGTGGTGAAGCCGAAGCGGTACGGATTCACGCCGATGCCGACAAGCAACAAACCATTTTAATCTCCGAGGCACAGCGCCAATCTGAAACCCTGCGCGGTGAAGGCGATGCACAAAGCACTAAGATCTATGCCGAGGCTTTTGGGGCGGATACTGAGTTTTATAGCCTCTACCGTAGCTTAAATGCCTACAAAAAGAGCTTTAATAGCAAAAACGACATGCTGATTTTGGAGCCTGATAGCGAGTTCTTTAAATACTTCAAACACATGCAGGCACAATAAGCCATGTGGGAAATGTGGGGCATGGCCTTTGCCTTAGTACTCATCATCGAAGGCATGACCCCATTTCTTAGTCCCCAGCAACTGCGTAAAACCTTGCTTTTTGTTCTCACGCAAAGCGATAACACCTTGCGCGGTTTTGGTTTCGCCAGTATGCTCACAGGTCTCATTCTTCTCTACCTTATCAACTGACAATGAATAAACACAATCGCTACTTGCTACCCAACGGCGTAGAAGAAGCCCTGCCCGCTCAAGCACAACAACTAGAAGCCCTGCGCCGCCGCTTACTCGACTTTTACCAAACATGGGGTTATGAGCTGGTTATCCCACCGTTTATCGAGCATCTCGACTCCTTGGTGATTCCTGATCATGATGATTTGGACGAGCAGATTTTTAAACTCATCGACCAAACCACAGGGCGTTTGCTCGGAGTTCGAGCTGACATGACCCCGCAAGTGGCACGAATGCGCGCCCATCAGCTCAAAGACCGCGCTTTGGTACGCCTATGCTATATCGGCACAACCTTACAAACCCGTGCTACAGGCTTTAATCATAGCCGCTCGCCACTACAAGTCGGCGCAGAACTCTATGGTTATGCAGGCCCTGCCGCTGATAGCGAAATATTGCAACTGATGCAAAAAACCTTGCATATCAGCGGCATTGAGAACCCTCATATTGATTTAGGGCATGTGAATATTTTCCGCACCCTTGCTAAACAAGCAGGTTTGAATTTTGAACAAGAATGCGACCTTTTCGAGGCGATTCAACGCAAAGCCAGTGCAGAAATCGAACAACAACTCAGCGAACTGAGCTTGGACAGTAAAATCAAAGATATGCTGGCGCAATTGATTTACTTACAAGGCGATGTCAGCTTGCTCGACAGCGCTAAAACCGTGCTTAAACACGCCGATAGCCCTGTGCATCTAGCACTGGATGAACTGGCAGAAATCATCGAGACGATGGACGAGACGGTTTATTTAGATTTATCTGAGCTGCAAGGCTATAGCTATCACACCGGGGTGGTGTTTGCCGCCTACTTAGCCGGACACGGCGAGGCGATAGCGCGCGGTGGTCGCTATGACAATATTTGCCAAGTCTTTGATAAAAAAGACCCCGCAACCGGCTTTAGTACCGACCTTAAAAACCTGATTAGCTTTACTGACATGGTAAATACCGACAAGGCACGTATTTTTGCCCCTTACCAAAGCGAACGCGAACAACACCAAAGCTTGCAACTAGCCGTTAAAGCCTTGCGCGCTGAGGGCAAACAAGTGGTTTGTGAATTGCCAGAGCAAAATCAAGATGTGCAAAGTTTGGATTGTACGCAAACCTTGGTCTGGGAAAATGCGAGCTGGCAATGTCAAACCCTCAAGCCTTAAGCGAAGTTTACGCCTATACTGACGGTGCATGTAGTGGTAATCCCGGTCCTGGCGGCTGGGGTGTGTTATTGCGCTATGGCGAACACGAAAAACGCCTTTGTGGTGGTGAAGCCGATACCACCAACAACCGCATGGAATTAATGGCGGCAATTAAAGCCCTAGAGAGCCTCAGCCGCCCTTGCAAAGTGATTTTAGTCACCGACTCTAAATATGTACAACAAGGCATCACCGAATGGATTCATGGTTGGCGCAAAAAAAACTGGAAAACGGCGAGTAAAAAACCAGTGAAAAATAAAGACCTGTGGCAACAACTCGATGCCGCGACCCAAACGCACCAAATTGAGTGGCAATGGGTCAAAGGGCACGCAGGACATGCTGAAAACGAAATTGCTGACGAACTTGCCCGCCAAGGGATTGAAAAAATTTAACTTTAATCGCACAAAAATTAAGGAGTGATTTATGCGAAAAACCCTCGGACTTGTATTGAGTTTAAGCATCAGTAGTGTGATGGCATCATCTGATTGGACTTATACGGGTGAACACGGCGCAGACAATTGGGCAAAAATCAATCCAGCATATAGTGCTTGTGCGGGCAAATCTCAATCTCCGGTTAATTTAAGCAATTTCACCGAAGCCGATCTGGCTGATTTGGCATTTAATTATCAAGCTGGAGCTAATACGTTTGAGCATAAGGGGCATACCACTCGGGTGACTTATCAAGCTGGTAGCAGCATCCAAGTCGACGGTAAAACTTTTGAACTCAAACAATTTCATTTTCATGCGCCCAGCGAAAATCATATTGAAGGCAAACCTTTCCCGATGGAAATGCATTTAGTGCACACCAATCCCGATGGCAGTGCCGCCGTGGTTGCACTGATGTTTACCCCAGGACCTCAAAATGCCTTTATTGATAAACTTTGGGCGCAAATGCCAGAAAAAACGAGGGATAAAAGCAGCTTAAAACCGCCCTTAAATGTCATGGATTTATTACCCTTAAATCGTGATTATTACCGTTTTGAAGGCTCTTTAACCACGCCACCTTGCAGAGAGGGCTTACATTGGTTGGTACTTAAAAACCCTGCTCCCATTACCAAGGCTCAATGGCAATTTTTTGCCAAAACCATCGGTTATCCTAACAACCGCCCCATCCAAGACTTAAATGGTCGTCAAGTCTTACAATAAGTAAAGTCAGCGAAAGGGCTAAAACCCTTTCGTGATCACTAGGCTTTTTTAATCTGTTTACGGTGGGTATTGTACACACAAGGCAAGCGCCGTAAGCGGTTCATGGCATGATGTAGTTGTTGGCTGTGACGGACATTGATTTGCAGTTGTAAGACACTATGCACGCCGTCTAACTCTCGGATTTTGAGGTGCAAAATATTTATCCCCAACTCTCCTAAACTGGTCGCCACATGCCCCAGACTGCCATGCTTATCATCGACTTCGACATCCAAGTCGACGGAAAATTCCGTTTCCACATCCTCAGCCCAACTTAAATTCAGCCATTCATCTTGATGCTGTGGATGATAATTGGGACAGTGCTGGGTATGAATCACCAAACCGCGCCCACTGTTAAGCTGCCCACGAATCCGATCGCCTGGTAGGGGTTGGCAACACTGAGCCAGCGAGACCGACATGCCCTCCGTGCCATTAATAAATACCGGATTACTGCTTGAATTTTCGACTTTTGTCTCGGCTGGTAAAGCCAAATATTGCGCGACTAAATACGCCGAGTGTTTACCCAGCCCAATATCAGCATAAAGGCAATCCATGTCATCACATTGGTATTGTTGTTGTAATTTCGCGCATTGAGCTTTGTTGAGTCCATCGAGAGATAATTGATATTTTTGCAAAACATTATCGAGTAAGTTTCTACCCAAATTAGCTGCTGTTTGTTGATCAATATGGGTTAAGTATTTGCGAATATGGGTGCGGGCTTTGGCAGTAACACTACAGTTAAGCCACTCAGGTTTGGGTGCTGCCCATGAAGCGGTGCGCACTTCCACCCGTTGTCCACTTTTAAGTGGCGTACGCAGGGCATTGGTCATGCTGTTATCAACTTTGGCGGCAATTAAATGATTGCCTATATCGCTATGGATGGCATAGGCAAAATCAATCACAGTCGCGCCATGTGGCAATTCGATAATGTCATTATTGGGGGTGAAAACATAGACTTCGCCCGGAAACAGGTTGATTTTTACTTGCTCCATAAAATCAAGCACATCGGCGGTGTTGTCGCCCAAATCTTGTAAACCTTGCATCCAACTGGTGGTTTGTCCGCGTGGGTTGTCATTATTGAGGACTTGATAATAGTTTTGGTTAATGATCCCAAACTTAGCAAATCTGTCCATATCCGGGGTTAAAATTTGCACCTCTAAGGCGTGTAAGCCTCGGGTTCCCAATAGCCGTGTGTGCAAGGCGCGGTATTGATTCGGTTTTGGTAAAGCTATGTGGTCACGGATTTTGTTTTGCAGCGGTGTATATAAACTATGTACTAGCCCAAGCACCCGATAACAAGTATTAATATCCTCAACCACAATCCGATAGCAAAACGTGCCTTGAAGTTGTTTAATCGAGCCTTTGATGCCATGGGCTTTGTTTTCTTTAATAATGTCTTTTAATTGTCGATAAACCCGATACGGCTGGTGCGGTAACAAACGTACTTTGGCGACAATATCATGCTTGCTGAGGCGATTTTCAAAGCTGTGTTGAATTTTATCTAAGGCTTCGTGATGCTGATGGCTATGTTGATCTAGGTGTTGCTTAAGCACTTGATAGCGCAGTGGGTGTAAGGCTTCAAAAGCCCGATCTTCCATTTCCGCGCCTAATTCTCCCAAACATAAGCGTTCGGCTACCGGGGTATAAATTTCTAAGGTTTCAGCAGCAATACGGCGTTGCGACGCTGGCTTCATGTATTGGATGGTGCGGATATTATGTAAACGATCAGCGAGTTTGACCAACATCACCCGCACATCACGGGTCATCGCCATTAGGAGTTTATGTAAAGTTGCGGCTTTAGCCGCATCTTTGTGTTGATAATTAGGGTCGCCCTGCTCATGGTTGGAGGGGATATGCTTAAATTTGCTCACCGCATCAACCAAGGTCGCGACTTGTTCGCCAAAAGCGGCGGCAACTTGCGTGCGGGTGACGGGGGTGTCTTCGATCACATCATGTAAAATTGCTGCAATCAAGGTTGGCGTATCTAAGCGCATCCCGGAGAGAATTCCAGCGACTGCCATCGGGTGATAAATATAAGCTTCACCACTGCGACGCACTTGACCATCATGCGCCTCGGCAGCAAACAAAAACGCTGCATAGACCTCAGAGACAGCTTCAGGGGGCAGGTAAGTCGCAATCTTATCGCACAGTGCGCTGATTAAAAAGCGCCCGTGAAAATCAGGTAGCGTCGGTTCGTCATCACTGTTCATACTTAAGCCCCCTAGCAGTTCAAGTCTCTTTACTCGGCTTTGCCTTCGTTAAGACTGGATTGCGGAATCAAACCATCGGCAATTTCACGTAAGGCAATCACGGTGGGCTTATCTTTTTCTGGATCTACCATCGGTTTTGCACCTAATGCCAATTGACGTGCGCGTTTGCTGGCAAGCAGCACTAAATTAAAACGGTTATCGACATGATCTAAACAATCTTCTACGGTTAAACGAGCCATTAATTTTCCTTGTTGTGAGCGCGACTCTCTGGAGGCGCACTTTTTAAGACGATTTTGCGAGAAACGTCTATTCTAAGCAATTCTTAAAATAATTGCCGTATGATTCTTACATAGTTAGAATAAAAACTTTTTATCGACTCAGGGATTTTTCAAGATGGTGAAGACAATTATTCAAACCGACAAGGCTCCACAAGCCATTGGCACTTATTCTCAAGCCGTGTCTGTTAATGGCACAGTCTATATTTCAGGGCAAATCCCTTTAGTCCCCGAGACCATGGTTTTGGTTGAGGGTGATATGCGCGCACAAATTCACCAAGTATTTAAAAATCTCCAAGCCATTACCCAAGCTGCCGGTGGCGATTTGGATGATATTGTTAAACTCAATATTTTTCTCATTGACTTAGCCCATTTTGCCCTCGTCAATGAAATCATGGCCGAGTATTTCCAAACCCCCTATCCTGCCCGTGCCGCTCTCGGTGTTGCCAGCTTGCCTAAAGATGCGCAAGTGGAAATGGATGCGGTCATGGTTGTTGAGCAATAAGAGCGGTTTATTCATGTCAGCGGCGCAAAACCCTCCGATTCAAACGCTCAGCGGTGTAGGGAAATTGACTGCCGAGCGTTTAGAAAAATTGCACCTACACACAGTGCAAGATTTATTGTTTCACTTGCCCAGCCGTTACCAAGACCGCAGCCGCTTACATAGCATCGCCGAAGCACAAATCGGGCAAGAAATTCAACTTGATGCCGAGATTTTAGCAGTTGAATTTAAAGGCGCTAGCAAGCGCCGCTCATTAATTTGTACCCTAGGGCAAGCGGGTTCAACGCGGCGCATCAGCCTGCGTTTATTTCATTTTAATCCCGCCCAACAAGCACAATTGCGTCGGGGGACGTTTATTCGTTGTTTTGGCGAAGTGCGCCGTGGCTTTCAAGGCTTGGAATTAGTCCACCCCGAATATCAAGTCATCAACCCCGAGAACCCGCCGCCCGTTTCAGAACAACTTAGTCCGATTTATCCCAGCTCTGAGGGCTTACATCAAAAACTCTGGCAACGCTTAATTGGGCAAGCGTTTCAATACCCGCTGGAAGATTTGTTAGCCCCCTATCAGGACTTATTTGGGGATTTACCCGAGCTTGCTCAAGCGATTAGCTATTTACATCATCCGCCGGTGGATATTAACCACGCGCAAATGCTCAGCGGCAAACACCCCGCACAACGGCGTTTAGCCCTAGAAGAACTGCTCGCCCATCAGCTCAGTTTAGCGCTATTAAAGCAACAAATGCAACAACACCAAGCCCCTTGTTTTGAAAATGCCGGGGCTTATCGGCAAAAGTTACTCAAAAGCTTGCCGTTTCAACTCACGCGCGCACAACAACGGGTCGTCGGCGACATCGAAACTGACCTAGCCAGCCAGCGCCCGATGCAGCGCCTTGTCCAAGGCGATGTCGGCTCAGGTAAAACCATTGTCGCCGCTCTGGCTGCCTTACAAGCCTTGGAATCTGGCTATCAAGTCGCGATCATGGCTCCCACTGAACTACTCGCCGAACAACATCGACGCAATTTTGAGCAATGGCTGGCTGTGTTAGAGATGCAACCTGCGTGGTTGGTTGGCAGTCTGACACCGAAACAAAAACGCGAAGCCTTAGCCGCTCTTGCCGAGGGTGAGAGCCGTTTGGTGATTGGTACGCACGCCCTGTTTCAAGACAAAGTTCAATTTCAGCGCTTGGGGTTGATTATTGTCGATGAGCAACACCGCTTCGGCGTGCATCAACGCCTTGCCTTGCGTGATAAAGCCAGCCACAGCGATGAGCGCCCGCATCAACTGATCATGACCGCTACGCCGATTCCACGCACCTTGGCGATGATTTCTTATGCGGACTTGGATGTCTCGGTGATTGACGAATTGCCGCCGGGGCGCAAACCCGTGACCACGGTGGTGATGCCGGAGGATAAACGCGAGCAATTGGTCGAGCGCATTGCCGCTGTCTGCGCTGAAGGACGGCAAAGTTATTGGGTTTGCCCCTTGATTGAAGAGTCCGAAACCCTCGCCAGCCAAGCGGCAGAAGAGATTTATCAGTATTTATCTGAACGCTTAAGTCACTTACGCGTCGGGCTGGTGCATGGGCGCTTAAAGGCAAAAGAAAAAGATAGCATCATGCAAGCCTTTAAAGCCCACGAATTAGATTTATTGGTCGCCACCACCGTGATTGAAGTCGGGGTGGATGTCCCCAACGCCAGCTTGATGATTATCGAAAATGCCGAACGCATGGGCATGGCACAATTGCACCAATTACGCGGACGGGTCGGGCGCGGTAATATTGACAGTTTTTGTGTGCTGCTTTATCAAGCTCCTTTGTCGCAAACGGGGTTTAGGCGCTTGAGCACTTTGCGCGAGAGCCAAGACGGTTTTTATATTGCTGAACAAGATTTGAACCTGCGCGGCCCGGGTGAATTGCTCGGCACACGGCAAACGGGTTTAGTGCAACTAAAAATTGCCGATTTAGAGCGCGATCAAGATTTATTGCCTCAAGTTGGACAACTCACCCGGGCTTTATTAGCCGAGCCTGACCGTGCGCAAATACTGGTACAACGCTGGTTAGCGCAAGGCTGGCATTATGGTGATGCTTATTGACTGATGTTACGCAAAGGCTTCACGGCTAAATTCCACTAGGCAGGTGGAAAACCACAATATTGAGATAAAAACAGGCTTAGTGCGTCACATCAGTTATTGAGTTTCGTTTAGCAAGCAAATGCAGAAATGGCGTTTTTCTTTTCTGGGTTTTATGTTAATGATATTGAAATTGCTTGTGGTGCAAGTTTAAGTTTATCTATAGCGCTGCTATATCTCTTGTAGCAAAAAAAAATTAAACAGCAAAGACACCTGATAAACGCTAGCCTAAGCTAATTTTCGCTCAAATTGGGAACATAATTTGGCTTTAGAGCGCTGGAATCTGAGCTTAAAATCCGCTATACTCCTCCCTCGAAATTCTTAGGTGGTATATTTAAAATGTACCCATAAAACAACGGGTTACCCAATCCGTTGATTCCACTACAGGTAAGCTAATGAGCAACAAAACCGTGTCAGTAAACAACGGCTTAGAGTTCGTCCGCGATGGTAATCGCCCACTGGTACAAGACATCCATATTATCAACGGGCAAACCGACTTAAACCAACTTATACCGTTTAAGTATAACGGCGAAGAAGGTGCGCCTTGGCAGCGTTATTTAGATTCTTTGCACAATACTTGGCATCCTGAAGAAATCTCGATGCAGGACGATATTCAACAATATAAAGGCGGGGCTTTGACCGAAGCCGAAGAGCATTTATTACGTTGGAATATTTCTTATTTGGCCAGTGCCGATAGCTTGGTCGCCAATAACTTCATTTTGGGCGTATATGAACACATCACCGCGCCTGAAGCGCGGCAGTTTTATGCCCGTCAAATCTTTGAAGAAGCGATGCATACCCATTCTTATCAGCATATTATCGAAAGCTTAGGGCTGGACGATAATGGCAACTCCATGTTCAATGGCTACCGTGAAATCACCACCATTGCTGACAAAGCCGAGTGGAATATGAGTTTTACCGAAGCACTTGCCGATAAAGCGGTGACACCTGGAACGGAAGACGCGAATCGCCTGCTACTTTATGATCTAGTCGCTTACATTGTGTTTGAATCGATTTATTTCTGGTGTGCTTTCAGTCATATTTTCGCGATGGCACGCGGCGGCAAGCTGGTCAACACCGCAGAGCAATATCAGTACATTATGCGCGATGAAAACCAGCATTATTTGCACGCGGTTTGGGTCGTTAATCAAATCAAAAAAGAATATCCTAAACTCTGGGATAGCCATATGCAGCAACGTGCGCGCGGGATTATTTCCGAGGCGGTCGATTTAGAAACCGCCTACGCCCATGATTGCTTGCCTGATGGCGGGGTACTTGGATTATCAGTTCAAACCTATATTAAGTATGTACAGTACATAGCTAACACCCGTTGCATCCAATTAGGGCTAAAACCCTTGTATAAAGTTTCAGAAGACCCACTTCCTTGGATGGACGACATGGTTTATATCCGTAAAGAGAAAAACTTCTTTGAAAAACGGGTAACAGAGTATCGTACAGGTGGGGCATTGCGCTGGGATTAAACCCGCCAAACTAACCCGCTGTACTAAAACCGCTATAGGTCTTTAAGACTTTAGCGGTTTTTTTGGATCGAATCGGAACGAAAAATAATGCAATATCAAATTACCTTAAAATCGACAGGCGAAACCTTTAGCGCAGATGCGGAAGAAACCTTGCTCGACGCGGCGTTGCGCCAAGGACACACTTTGCCCTACGGTTGTCGCAATGGCGGTTGTGGTGCTTGTATTGCCACCATTGTTAGTGGTGAAATTAATTACGAAGACCCCGAGTCGGTCTCCGCGCTTGAAGGCTTGGAAGACAACCAAGCTCTGATTTGCCAAGCCCGCGCTAACTCGGATGTGGTGATTGATAGCCGCGAACTCGATGAAGGGTTAGACAGCTTACCTATCGAAAAAATGCCTTGCCGTTTAGTGGCAAAAGAGCAACTCGCGCATGATGTGATATTGCTAAAACTCAAAACCCCAGACAATAAGCGTTTACAATTTTTTGCTGGTCAATACATTGATTTTATTCTTAAAACCGGTGAGCATCGCAGCTTCTCACTTGCCAATGCCCCACACAATGATGAGTTTTTAGAACTACACGTTCGTCACGTTGAAGGCGGCGAATTTACCGATTTTGTCTTTAATGAACTCAAAGAAAAAGCCATTTTACGCATCGAAGGCCCACTGGGCACATTTTATTTGCGTGAAGAAGATGATCGTCCGATGATTTTCCTCGCAGGCGGCACGGGCTTTGCGCCAATTAAGAGCTTGATGGAACATGCGATTTTTCAAAAAGATCAGCGCAAAATTCATTTTTACTGGGGCGCACGGGCGCAACGCGATTTGTACATGGACGAGATGGCAAAAACTTGGGCGGAGCAAGATAATATCACCTATAGCCCGGTGTTATCCGAAGCCGCGCCCGAAGACAATTGGGCTGGTAAAACCGGTTTTGCTCATAGCGCCGTTTTAGCTGATTATCCCGATTTATCTAATTATGCGGTGTATGTCTGTGGCCCACCACCAATGGTCAACGCTGCGCACAAAGAATTTATCGAACACGGCTTGCCAGAAGAACACTTTTATTCTGATTCGTTTGAATTCAACCGCCAGCCCAGCAGCGAGTCGTGAAAGCCTATTTAGATTTTCTACGCCACATTAAAACCGCGGGCGTAGATAAAGGCGACCGCACAGGCGTGGGCACACGCGCGGTGTTTGGTCAACAAATGCGCTTTGACTTAAGTCAGGGATTCCCGTTGTTGACCACCAAAAAACTCCACACCCGCAGTATTATTTTAGAACTGCTGTGGTTTTTGCGCGGCGAGACCAATATCAACACCTTGGGCTGTAAAATCTGGGACGAGTGGGCGGACGAGAACGGCGAACTTGGGGCGATTTACGGCAAGCAATGGCGCTCATGGGGCACAGCTTCTGGGGCTGAGATTGACCAAATCAGTATCCTTTTGCACGATTTGAAAAACAACCCCGACTCACGCCGCCATATTGTCAGTGCTTGGAATGTTGGCGAGCTAGAACAAATGGCATTGCCACCTTGTCACCTCTTGTTCCAGTTTTTTGTTGCCGAGGGCAAACTCTCTTGCCAGCTCTACCAACGCTCGGCCGATAGCTTTATTGGCGTGCCGTTTAACATTGCCTCCTATGCCCTACTCACACACATGATAGCGCAACAATGCGACCTAGAAGTGGGCGAGTTTATTTGGACAGGCGGCGATTGCCATATCTACCAAAACCACTTTGAACAAGTCGACACCCAACTCCAGCGCCAACCTTTAGCCTTGCCACAGTTGCGAATTTTACGCAAACCCGCTAGCCTATTCGACTACCAATTGGACGACTTTGTTATCGACAACTACCAAGCCCATCCGCACATCAAAGCCAGTATCGCAGTTTAGATTTGGCACTTGAGGATGAGATAAAATCTGAGCTTAGACCTAATCCTATGATGAAATTAAAATCCCTCATTCTCTTTAGCCTGTTATTTTTAACAGCCTGCGGCTTTCAATTACGCAATAATGTGCAACTGCCGATGGATTTAAGCCCCTTATATATCCACGGCAAGGGCATCACCGCCAAGGTCCTAAAACAACGCTTAACGCAGCAAGGCGTGGAGATTACCAGCGACATCGCCAAAGCCAAGCTCCAAGTACACCTTGACGATGAAAAACGCGACCGCCGGATTTTATCAGTATCAGCGGTCTCCAGTAAGCTGGAAGAAATCGAACTCTCGCACAGCGTCTCTATTAAAGTCGAGGACAAAAACGGCAAAGCCTTATTAAGTCCACAACGCTTAGAGCGCAGCCGCTATTTTAGCTTTGACAGCCAGCGCGTACTTGCCAAAGGCGAAGAAGAAGCGACCTTACGCCGCGAACTGCAACAAGGCATTCTTGACCAAATCTTGCGTTATCTGGCTTTGATTAAGTCATAATCTCTATGGTCGTTATCAAACGCTTTAGCGATAACAGCCAACTCGAATACGACCAAGGTAAGTTTGATTATTGGTGCGTGTATTTACGCAGCGCCCCGCCACAAGATTATCAGCGCATCGCTCCCCGCGATGCGGATTATTTTCGCGATTTACAACAACTCGCCGAGGTACACGGTGCGGACAAAATTTATCAAGATTTTGTCCGCCTCTACAACGCCACCAGCGCCGAATTAGAACAGCGCATTATTGATGGTATCAGCATCCTCACCCGCCCCTATGAACAAGATGCCCTACAAATGGATAAATTGTTCACGATTTTATATGCAGGCATGGTCGCCGAGGAAAATAAACAATATGCGAAACTGAAAAAGCGCATTAAACGCTTAGGGATGCACCAAGTGTTGGTTGAAAAGCTTGCGCCAGCATATGCCGCCAATTTTAGCCGCAATAAACCGTGGCGAGATTTGGCAAAGGTTTGCGAACAGCGTGGGTTTTAGCTTAATCAGCTGATGTTGCGCATTAAGCCTTTTGTCTCAATATTGTGGTTTTCCACCTACCTAATGGTACAGCCGTGGAGCAATGGTGGTTTTTTTGCCTTGAGAATGCCTTTACATAACACCAATAATTAAAACAAAAGTAAAGCCCCTGACAATTATGTTTAGAAAATGCCTCATCCCAGATTTGCCTTCCCGTAAACAACTCAAACCTTGGTTACGGCAAATAGATAATAATCGTTATTACAGTAACAACGGTCCTTTGTTAAAGGCATTTAAGCAAGGTCTGATGACAGTATTTTTTAGTGCAGAAAACCTACCTTTGCAACTCAGCTGTACTTCATCGGCAACCGTTGGTTTAGAGTTGGTTTTGCAAAACTTGAATTTGCCTACAAATGCTCGGGTTTTACTGCCCAGTTTTACCTTTCCTGCAACGTGTATGGCTGTTTTGCGTAGTGGCTATCAAGTTGTATTGACCGATGTAAGTCGAAATAGTTGGCAGCTTGAGCCTAAACAAGCGTATGCGGCATTAAAACAAAGCGGTTTTGATGCGGTGATACCTGTGAGTAGTTTTGGCTATCCTGTTGATGTGAGCGCTTGGGATAAGTTTAGCCAAAAATACAACATCCCTGTCATTATTGATGCTGCTGCCGCATTAGGTGTGCAAAAGGCAGCTCGATATTGTCATATGGTATTTAGTTTACATGCGACCAAAACCTTTGCCATTGGGGAAGGTGGTCTGATTATTTCTTCTGATAAAGCCTTAATGCAGCGGATTCAGCGAGCTAAAAATTTTGGTTTCCAAGATTTTGAAATTGATGAGATTGGGACAAATGGCAAACTAAGCGAATACCATGCAGCGGTTGGTTTAGCCCAATTACAACGCTGGCAACAGTTAAAAAAACGACGACAAAAAGTCTTTAATCACTACAAAAAGGTATTAAAGCCTTTACAAAACTACCTGATATTGCGACCTAAAAACCAAAAAGTGGTGCCTGCGGTTTTACCTATTTTATGGCAGGGTGATTTAGAGCCACTGATTGAAGGCTTAACGCAAGCACAAATTGAAACTCGCCGCTGGTATTATCCTTTATTACATCAATATGGCTTTTATCAAAAATACAAGGATAGAATCGAGTGTATTTCTAGTTTTAAACATGCAAATTATTTAAGCCAACATCTTCTTGGCTTGCCTTTTCATAATTTCTTGCATAAAAAAGACATTAAGCATATTGCACGGTGTTTACAAAAATTTGTATAGAACCCCTTTGAAATTTATCAGGTTCTTTCAAAGCTTTTAACCAAGATTTTGTACCGCTCAACCCAAACGTTAAAGCATTCAAGCACTCATTGTGCTTTGATTAGAAAAGCAACGGGACTAACTAACCATATTGGTGCTATTAGGGATTTTATTCACCATCATAACCCGTCATTATGCTTTCGCGAAGTCTTTCTACTTGCTAGTATTATGGCAAGAAACTTAAATCTTTTACTGTGGTGTGATCATGCGTGTACTTATATTATTAGCCTGCTTAAGTCTAACCACAATAAGCAGTTTGGCAGCTCCCCCACCTCCCGGAGAGACTAGCCCAGCACCACCAGAAGGTGGAACTAACCCAATGCCACCACCCGATGGCGCTGACCCCACACAAACTCCTGATGGTACTGACCCCACACAAACCCCTGATAGTGAAGACCCCACACAAACTCCTGATGGTGAAGACCCCACACAAACTCCTGATGGTGAAGACCCCACACAAACTCCTGATGGTGAAGACCCAACGCAAACTCCTGATGGTGAAGACCCCACACAAACTCCTGATGGTACTGACCCCACACAACCCCCTGATGGTGATGACCCAACACAAACTCCTGATGGTACTGACCCCACACAACCCCCTGATGGTGAAGACCCCACACAAATTCCTGATGGTACTGACCCAGCACAACCTCCTGATGGTGAAGACCCAACACAAACCCCTGATGGTGAAGACCCAACACAAACCCCTGATGGCGCTGACCCAACACAAACTCCTGATGGTGATGAGCCAACACAACCCCCTGATGGTGAAGACCCAACACAAATTCCTGATGGTACTGACCCAGCACAAACTCCTGATGGTGATGACCCAGCACAAACTCCTGATGGTGATGACCCAGCACAAACTCCTGATGGCGATGACCCAGCACAAACTCCTGATGGTGATGACCCAGCACAAACTCCTGATGGTGATGACCCAACACAACCCCCGGATGGTGAAGACCCAGCACAAACTCCTGATGGTACTGACCCAGCACAAAACCCCGATGGCACTAACCCAATGCCCCCACCCGATGGTACTGACCCAACACAAAACCCTGATGGTACTGATCCAGCACAAAACCCCGATGGCACTGACCCTGAATTCCTTTCTGATGAGACTATCCCTGTGCCACCAGCGCCAACACAAGCGGATTATTTCATTGATGGTGAACCTTTAGAACAACTGGATGATGCTGATATTGATAGAATTTCTGTTGAACGTTTTAGCCAATTTGATGATACGCAACTGCGATTTTTAAATGATGAAGCCTTTGATAGCTTTGCACCTGAGCAATTTGCCGCTTTGCCATTAGAGAGTTTAGATGCGATGGAAGCTGAGCAAATTGAAAACCTTCCCCCGGATGTGATCAAAACGTTTTTACCAGCACAAATACAAGCGTTAAGTGATGATGCCATCGCAGGTTTTACCCCAGAACAATTTGAACAGCTGCCTATCGATGCCTTAAATGGCTTAAAAGCAGAACAAATTGGTGAATTAGATTTCGATGTCTTAGCGGATTTATCCATCGAAGAATTCAACCAATTCGATGTTGAAGAGATGAAAACCATGCCTCACGCGGATTTTTCACGCTTTGTGGTACAAGTGGATCAAGATAAAATCACAGCTGATCTGTTATTAGAGCGAATGCCTGAGGGGTGGCAGTTCGATAACGAAGGCAATTTACAGCCGCCAGAAAATGCTGAGTTGTTTTACCAAGCTTTGCCAGAACCTGTTGAAGGGGCATTTTTTGTACCTGAAGATGGGATTCCTAACCTCGATTCTTACCTAGGTTTGGGAGCCAATGGCAGTGGTGATACGCCTTTAGCGGGGTTTAATCGTCTATTAGATGACATTTCTCCCTATGATATTGATTTTGACATGCAACAAAATACCTTTGGCATTTTGGATGTGAGTGAAAAAAACACAGGTTTAGCCTATGCTTTTTCTCCTGATAGGGAAGGAATTCGCCAAGGGGACAGCGAAGCTCAACCGGGTCTATCACAAAATGATGAGGGCTATTATGTGTTAACCACTGAAGATAAAAAACAATTTACCTTAGAGCCAGCACCTAGCAACCCCGGTGACTTTGTCAACATTTATGGCGCGGATACTTATAACGAAATGAGTAAAGACTCAGCGATGATTATGGAGTTTACCACGGTAGATCCCCATACCCGCAGAGCAGGGAGAAGTCGCAGGGTAACGCGCTTTGATCCACAGGTTGAACCTTTACCTTTAGATGCCTTGGCCGAGGCGATTAAAGCGGGAAATATTACCATCCACAATTCACAGATTACATCAGAGCAATTTCAACAAATGGTTGAGCAAAAATTATTGCCTGATAATTTTCGCTTTGGTTTTCAAAATGCCTGGACACGACGACAAGCGCAAAATGGCAGCCACACCGTTGCACCAATCAAACGTCCATTTTATTTCACTGATGGGCGGATGCAGCAAACGACTCCGGGTATTTTGGCCGTGAGTGAATTAAAACAAATCTTGATAGCAATAACGGGGATGGAGTCGGTTAAATATTATCCTAACGGTGCGTTAGCCTTGGTATTTTTAGGGCAAAATTATGCTGTTCTGCCACAAGAGGCGGTATATAGTGAAAATTTTCATGCTGAAACCAGTCAAAAACCGACATTATCGAGCATACAACGTGAGGGCGAGCAGGCATTTGTTTATTATCGCGTGCCACATAAAACTCGGAATAAAGATAAAACCCTCAGCCGACAAATGAAAATTTTACGTTTCCGCTTAGATATTGTTGCTGTTTTTTCCCCCGGATGTCAGCTTAAAACAGCTGGGGAATGGCTGTGTCAATCGAGCATCTCTACGCCTTAAGCATAATAAACCGCAGATACACACAGGTAAGTATTGATTAAAAACACGTTTACCTGTGGTTTTATCATATTTTTACTCCTTGTTTTATCACTATATTTATGTTTTTATTCTCTTTAACCTGAATCAGGTGTAGGCAAGCAAAGGAGGCTGCCTAATGACAAAAGGTGAGGTTTCATCTTACGTCTTTTTATAAATTATTCCCTATAAATATAATTAAGGTATTTTATGTCTAATAAATTGAGTCTGCCGCAATTTTCGTCCGATAAGGCTGCACGAACAGCAAGCTTGGACAGAATGCGCAAAGCCTATGCTTTTACCCTGACCTATGATGGTCATATTGCCACCGTTAATGAGCTGCCCAAATGGGAAAAGCCCGGATGGTATTATCAATTTAAGGCGCTGGGCAATGCGCTGGGTTTAGTGCCTAGTTTGCCCGTGACCTTATGGAAAACCATTAAATATAAGCTGTTTCAATGTCAATATAAAAAACCCGCCGATTACATCTATTTCCCCTTTTCTCCCTATCCCGACCGCGCCTTTCGTAACGATTTTTTCAATGACCGCTATTTTTCCCAGCAATGTGTCATGGGAACCAACCCGATTATGTTGCAAGGGGTCAACGCCGATAACCCGCTGCCTAAGACCTTTAAAGTACAAGAAGCACAACTACCCATCACTCAAGCAGCCTTAGACAAAGCCTTGGTGAATAATGAACTCTATGTGTTGAAATATGACTTTTTACAGCCTTTGACCGAGCAACTGGGCGAGGTTGATGGCAAACAAAAATACATCAGCACGCCGATTGCCTTATTTGTGCTCAAAGACGATGGGCAATTACAGCCTTTGGCGATTCAGTTAGATATGAATCAAGATACTAGCACCGATAACCCCATCATTACCCCTGATGACAATGAGCAGTGGAAAATGGCCAAGACTTGTGTGCAAGCGGCTGATGCCACCGTGCATGATTTATGGTCTCATGCAGTGCGGATTCATTATCTGATGGAGTCGATTATCATGGTGACTTATCGACAGCTCGATAAACAGCATCCCTTATTGGTCTTACTCGACCCGCATTTGCAATACACCTTAAGCGTGAATGTGCACCCTTTGTATGAGCCACAAGATGGCAAAGTCCCCAGCTATGGCAAAATGTTTCCACCTGATAACCCCGGCTTGGTGGCTTTTATGGGCGAGGGAATGCGAAGCTTTAGCTTTAAAGAACACGCCTTCCCCAATGACATGAAAAACCGCCATGTCGATAACCCAAAATTAGATTACCCTTATCGTGATGATGGACAACCTATCTGGGATGCCGTACAAGCTTTTGCCAAAGAATATATCGAGCTGTATTACCACAGCGATGAGGATGTGCTTAATGACTATGAGTTACAAGCTTGGGCAGCGGAACTCTCCGGCTCGCCTGAACAGGGGCAGTGTGGCATTAATGATTTTCCTGAGAAATTTACCGATAGAGAATCGCTAGCGGCGACCATCGGGCAAATTATTTTTACCACCACCGCGCACCACAGTGCGATCCATTACCCACAAACACAATATTCGCAGTTCGTGCCTAATATGCCCTCAGCATTGTGGCATCCGCCTTTGCCGCCGATTGCGCCCGATGCCAAGCAAGCCGAGCTAATGCAATTTTTTCCACCGTTTAGTATGTCGTTTCAACAAGCCTTTATTTATTATGCGGTCGATTTCAAAGTCAGCCGTATGGGCGAATATTGCCGTGATTTATTTGATGAGAAAGCCTTGTCCGTGATTGCGCGTTATCAACAAGAACTAGATGAGTTAGCGCAAGCACAACGGCACAGAGATGCCAAACGGCAAACCTCTTATCCGTATATGAACCCAAATAATATTCCTAACAGTGTTTCAGCCTAGCGCTAAAAATATTTTTCAAGGATTACCGAATGTCTTTACAAACAACTATACAAAACTGGGTCTATAAAGGCCGTTATGATGCCCGCACGCAAACTAAAAAATCTTGGCGTTGGTTATGGGTGCTCGTCCTTATCGTGGTGCTGTTATTGATATGGCAAAATGCCACCTTACGCACCTTGGTCGAGACCTTAACACCGCCACAATATTTGCCTGCCTTACAAACCAAAGATAAGCAAGGCAAGTGGCTGCCGCAACAATGGTTAGAGCAAGGCGAGACTTGGGTTGATAGCAACCATCAACCCACAGCCGATACGCGCAAATACCATTATCTAACCCAAGGTTCGACCGAGATACCGATTCCTTATGATTGGTTTTTAAACCTAGAACAACCGAATCAATCGGTGTGGTCTTATATCTGGAGCACGGTATTTTTTAGCAAAAAACCAGACTTTCATGCAGACGATTATTTATTGCGTTTTGGCTTTATTCGCGGCAAAACTGACCCGGTGAATAACCCCGATGGGCTACCGATTGGTTTTAGTAAAACTTTATCGGCAAACTTGGCCGGCTATCCACACGAAACCGAGGCTTTAGGCTTTACTTGCTCCGCTTGTCATACAGGGCATTTTGTCGCCGAAGACAAGGGGACAAAAGTTGAATACATTGTTGAAGGTGCGCCTGCAAACACAGATGTAGGGCAATTGACCAGCGCTTTAACCGCCGCTTTAGTACAAACAGCCCTCTCTAGCAAAATTCCGCTATTTGATGGTCGCTTTAACCGTTTTGCAAAAAATGTCTTGGGCAAAGGCTTTACTGAGGCAGGCAAGGTTCAATTAGCTAAAGATTTGCAAAACGTCTTATTAGCCAGCCAGAAAAACATTGATATTATCGAAGTACAAGAAGGCTTTACCCGCTTAGATGCGCTTAATCGCATTGGCAACCAAGTGTTCTCGCAAGATTTGAACTGGCGTAATAACTACCATCCGATTCAAGCCCCAGTGACTTATCCGCATATTTGGACTTCTTCATGGTTTGATTGGGTGCAATATGATGGCTCTATCATGGGACCATTAATTCGTAACGCCGGTGAGGCGATGGGCTTACATGCCGAAATTAGTTTTGATTCACCGAAAAAAGACAACCGTTTTGATTCATCCATCCCTGTGTTAAACCTATGGTGGATAGAGGAATTTTTAGCGGGCAAACCGCCATTAGAAAACCAAAAATTCACCGGCTTGTTATCTCCTCATTGGCCAGAAAATACCTTGGGCACTATCGACACAAACAAACATACGCAAGGTAAGCAAGTCTATGATAGCCATTGCGCCCGCTGTCACTTACCCGCTCTAAATGATACAAAAATTTGGGAACACTTTTATGCAATCAAATGGAATACGGGCGGTAAAACCTATGAGACCCAAGAAAAAGTCCTGAAGTTAAAAATTATTCCACAAGCACGCATTGGCACAGACCCAGGGCAAGGAGCTATTTTGCCTAACCGTACGGTCAATACCGCTGGCAATGACCTCGTGCCAAAATCAGAAAAAATACGCGGCATGGGGATTAAAACCACCGTTTGCGGTCGGGATATGAACCAGTTACTCAATGACCCGGTGTTAAGAGAGCGTTGGGCGCAAGGCTTAAGTGTTGATTTAGACTTGGTTGATGTGCCAATCCGTGATGGCGGTAAGCTGAATTTTGGGCTTGCCTTAGGCGCTTTGGTGCAACAAACCATTGGTGCTTGGTATAAGAGTAACGGCATTAGCTCCAGAGAGGCACAATGGCTATTGGAAAACGAACGACCTAATTGTCTGCAAGTAGGTTGGGGTTATAAAGCCCGCCCACTCAATGGTATTTGGGCAACTGCGCCATTTTTACACAATGGTTCAGTGGCAACGGTTAAAGACTTGGTTTGTAAAGATGTCGATGAACGTCCGCGCTTTGTCCAACTCGGTGATATTGCCTTTGATAAAAAAAATATCGGTTTAGCCCAACCTAAAGACTTCCAATCTATGGCACAAAAACAGGTAGATAAAGGCAAGTTATATACTAAAGAAGGCTATTTTATTCTCGATACCAGCACGACGGGCAATCATAATAGCGGGCATTATTTTAGCAGCCAATATGACCCAGACAAAGCGCGCCATCAACAGCCCTCTGGAGTAATAGGACCTAAACTCAATAGCGGAGAGTGTGATGCCTTGTTAGAATATATAAAAACCTTGTAGGCTTGTTAGAGACGTAGCAATGCTACGTCTCTACTCATCTGTGTTTATCCGCGTGCTAAAATAGCCCTTAGATTTTATCCAGCCCCCCCTTTCCATGCTAAAATTCAAGACTTGAAAAATGCCGATTATTTCCCCAAAAACTAAAGGCTATTCTTAAACCTTTTTAATCCGACTCTTTGATGGATATGCATACATGGATTTTTTACCCCTTTGTCTGGATCTGAAACAACGCCCCTGCCTTGTTGTCGGTGGTGGAGACGTTGCCAGCCGTAAAGTACAATTATTATTAAAAGCTGGCGCACATGTGACCTTGGTCTCGCCTGAGAGTCGGGATGATTTATTAGCCTTGGCAGAGGCAGGCACGATTATTCACCATGCCCGCGCATTTCAACATCGGGATTTGGATGGGCAATATTTAATCATCGCCGCCACCGATAGCGCCGAGGTCAATCAAGAAATTAACCAACTGGCACAAGACCATGAAAAACTGGTCAATGTCGCTGACCAGTCGGCGCAAGGCAATGTGATTTTTCCCTCTATCATCGACCGCGACCCTTTACAAATTGCCATTTCTAGCAATGGCGCATCGCCCTTATTATCGCGGGTGTTGCGGGTCAAACTTGAGAGCCTGATTCCCAATGCTTATGGGCGTTTGGCAGGCTTGATTAAAAAATTCCGTTCGCAAGTTAAAGGGCGTTATGAATCGCAAGCCGAGCGGCGGCGTTTTTGGGAAAAACTCCTGCAAGGCTCGATTGCGGAAATGGTCTTAAGTGGACGCGAGCAAGAAGCTGAAGAGCGCCTCGAAGAATGCCTCAAGCAAGCCGCACCAAAAGCCAAGGGCGAAGTCTATTTAGTCGGCGCAGGCCCAGGCGACCCCGACTTATTGACCTTCCGCGCCTTGCGTTTGATGCAGCAAGCCGATGTGGTGGTTTATGACCGCTTGGTCTCCAAACCGATTTTAGAGCTGACCCGCCGTGATGCCGAGCGCATTTATGTCGGCAAAGCCCGTGCTGACCATGCCTTGCGCCAAGAAGACATCAATAAATTATTGGCAAAACTGGCGAAAGAAAACAAACGCGTGGTACGGCTCAAAGGCGGCGATCCGTTTATCTTTGGTCGTGGCGGAGAGGAAATCGAAACCTTAGCCGCTGAGGGTGTGAACTTCCAAGTCGTGCCCGCGATTACCGCCGCCCTCGGCACAGCGGCGTATGCAGGTATTCCGCTCACTCACCGCGATTACGCGCAATCCTGTTTATTCGTCACCGGACACCTGAAAGACAATACCATGAACCTCAACTGGGAAGCGCTGGCACAGCCACAGCAAACCGTGGTGGTCTATATGGGCTATATGGGCTTGCCGGTTTTGTGTCAAAAACTGATGGAGCACGGCGTACCCGCCGATAAACCAATTGCCCTAGTACAACAAGCCACCACGCCTGAGCAGCGCGTGTTCACGGGCACGCTTTCAACTTTGCCCGATTTGATTAAAAACGAAAATGTCAAACCGCCGAGTTTGATTATTGTCGGCGACGTGGTCAAGCTGCAAGAAAAACTCAAATGGTTTAAGAGCGAGAGCGAATAACGCATGGCGTTAATCGAAGGCTTTCGGATTAAAAACTATCGAGCGCTGAAAGATGTGTCTTTGGGGCGTACCATTAGTGAGCGCAACAAAGCCCCACTAGAGCCGCTGACGGTGGTGATTGGGCGCAATGGCACGGGTAAAAGTAGTTTATTCGATGCCTTTGGTTTTTTAGCCGATTGCCTGACTTTTGGGGTTGAAGATGCCTGTTATCGCCAAGATCGGGGCGGTTTTGCTAAGTTACGGTCTTTGGGCAAACGCGGGGCGATTGAGTTTGAGATTTATTACCGCGAGAGCTTAAACGAGCGCCCGATGTCTTATAATCTCGAAATTGGCGCGGATAAATATGCGCGTCCGGTGATTTTACTCGAACGTCTGCGTCAGCGGCGACAAGGACAGCGCAAAGGCAAACCTTATTCATTTTTGGACTTAAAAAAAGGCAAAGGCAGCGTTTGGGCGGGCAATGCTTTAGAAATTGATTCCGGCGACCAAGAAGACAACGCCAAAGAATGGGTTGAACTCGATGACCCGCGCCAGTTGGGTATCGCCACGCTGGGCAATTTGAAAGAACACCCGCGCATTGCTAAATTTCGGCGTTTTATCGAAGGCTGGTATTTGTCTTATTTCACCCCCGATGCGGCGCGAGATTTGCCCCGTGTCGGTCCGCAAAAACACCTCAACCGCGATGGCAGCAACCTTGGCAATGTGGTGCAGTTTATGGAGCAAGAGCATCCGAAACGCTTTGCCCGTGTCCTCGAAGAAATTGCCGATAAAATCCCCGGTGTACAGGCGATTAACACCGAAAGCTCCAGCGATGGGCGTTTGTTATTACAATTCCACGCCGAAGGATTTAAAAAACCCTTTTATGCCCAGCACGTTTCCGATGGCACGCTAAAATTATTCGCGTATTTATTATTGCTCGAAGACCCCAGCCCCGCCCCCTTGATTTGTATCGAAGAGCCAGAAAACGGCTTGTATCATAAATTGCTCGATACTTTAGTGCATGAGTTCCGCGCCTCAGCGACGGGGAAAAAAGGCGGGGTGCAATTATTCGTCACCACCCACCAGCCCTATTTAGTCGATGAACTCAATCCCGAAGAAGTTTGGGTGCTGGAAAAACAAGCCGATGGCTTCTCCAAACTTACCCGCGCTGCCGATATTCCCGCCATTATTGAAATGGTCGAATCGGGTTTGAGCTTAGGCAATTTGTGGTACAGCGAACACATTGATGCCGAGCATTAACCATGCACTTTGAATTTCTCGTCGAAGGGCAATGTGAAAAAACCACCTTGTCGATTATTATGCCGCAATTGCTGGGGGCATATGCCGACAAACACACATGGCTGATTCACAAGCATAAAGGCATTGGCAAGCTCGCTGGTATCGAACAAAAACCCTCGCGTCACGACCAAAGCTTGCTTGGACAACTGCCCGCGAAAATACAAGCCTACGCCAAACTCAAGCGCGCGGGGCAAGTGATTATGGTGCTAATGGATTTGGACGACCAAGACCCCGAAAGCTTCGGGGCGCAATTAGCCCAATTTAAGCAGGCGTATCCTGATTTGGCGCTGCATTTTTGTTTTGCCATTGAAGAGTTGGAAGCGTGGTTTTTAGGCGATGAGGCAGCGATTGCCAGCGCGTATCCCGATTATGACCCCAAAGCTTTAGCCGCTTATGCACAAGACAGCATTTGCGGCACTTGGGAAAAACTCGCCGAATGCGTAGACAAGCCTTTGCTGAGCTTAAAAAAACGCGATAGAAAACTTTTAGATGCCAAGCGCAATTGGTCAAAACAGATTGCTAAGCATTTAGTGGTAGAGCGCAATCGCTCGCCGAGTCTACAAGCCTTTTGCGACACCTTAGCCGTGATAAAAGCCTAATCCATCCCCATACTGTTGACGATAACTTAAACCATAGGAAACACCATGTCAGACACCAAACATTGCCGTTTATTAATTTTAGGTTCAGGTCCTGCGGGCTATACTGCGGCGGTTTATGCTGCGCGGGCTAATCTTTCGCCTGTGTTAGTCACAGGGCTAGAAGTCGGCGGGCAATTGACCACCACCACCGATGTCGATAACTGGCCAGGTGAGCCGGAAGGCATTCAAGGCCCTGAGCTGATGGAAAAAATGCAAAAGCAAGCCGAGCGTTTTAATACCGAAATTATCCGCGATACCATCACCTCGGTCGATTTAAGCCAGCGCCCCTTTACCCTTAAGGGCGACACAGGCAGCTATACCTGTGATGCCTTGATTATATCTACAGGCGCATCAGCACAATATTTAGGGCTAGAGTCTGAAACCGCCTTCAAAGGCAAAGGCGTATCCGCTTGCGCGACCTGTGATGGCTTTTTCTATCGCAATCAAAAAGTCGCGGTGGTCGGCGGTGGTAATACCGCTGTGGAAGAGGCTTTGTATTTATCCAATATCGCCAATGAAGTCACTGTGATTCACCGCCGCGATGCTTTCCGTTCTGAGAAAATTCTCTCGGATCAGTTAATCGAAAAATCCAAAACCGGCAACGTCAAAATCCTATGGGATCACGTCTTGGATGAAGTCTTGGGCGACGATGGTGGTGTCACTGGCGTGCGGGTCAAAAATGTTAAAACCGAGGAAAAACAAGACGTGGACGTGTTCGGGGTCTTTATCGCCATCGGTCACAAACCCAATACCGATTTATTTGCCGAACAACTCGATATGCACAACGGCTACTTAAAAATCCAAGGCGGCTCGGACGGCAACGCTACCCAAACCAGCGTTGAAGGCGTGTTTGCTGCGGGCGATGTCTGCGATCATATTTATCGCCAAGCGGTGACTTCAGCAGGCACAGGCTGTATGGCGGCGTTGGATGCGGAAAAATATTTGGATGCGTTGGGGGCTTAAGTACTGCTGGTAGGGAAAGCTTTTGCTTTCCCTGTCTTCGTGGTGTTTGAATGCAAAAAATCAAGCTAATTTTTATAGCTTATACCAATCTCTGTTGGCGCATTACTCTTGTACTGAATAAATGAGTAAACACCATTATTAATGCTGTTTGGTGGTAGCAAATACCCGCCTTAATAGTTAGTTATGAGTTGAGTTCATGTAGTTCTTTTTAGATTTGCCTCTTTAAGACAAAGATTTATATAGTCATCTATAGCAGCAGAATACTCTTTAGTTCCATTATCAATATGTTTCCTAAATTTAGATAACTTTTGTTGTTTGATATTCTTGTCGTCTTCAGAAAGAATATGTAAAAATTCAAGCCAATTAGTCTGTTGAGCTTTTTGCCTACTTTTTACCAAATACTCACGGTTTAAATTATAAATATCAATTGATACATTCCCAGCTTTACTCCCGTTTTTAGGGTGTATACGACCATATTTATCAAATTCTAAGTGATGACGTGGGTGAAGGCTGTCTTCTCGGTAAGGATGCAATAATAATGGTTCTTCCTCTTGATCCAGTTCATCACAACTTAAACATTTTTGTGGCTCAAAAACATGTTTTTTTACGACAGGAAAAATATCTTTTTTTCTTTCTATATTACAACGCCTGCAACTAGGAAATAAATTTTTCCAATCATAAGCTAACCAAAAATAACCAGAGTGAGGTCTATTGTCTTGCTTTACCACGACAACTTGTGTATCAACTAAAATACTAACTCGTCCCTTTGGTCTATAGTGATCAGCATCACCCCATTCTGTATCTAATAACTCACTTTCGCAATAGGCGCATTTACCATGAAAAATATATTCTAGCAACCATTTCTTTAATTCTGACCATAATTGATTATTAAATTTTATTTCCTCTCCATTATTATATTTTTTCAAAATTTTTGATGTTGCAATATCTGCTTTTTTAACCCAATTTTTCCACCAAATTTTCTGTTCATCACTTAGTTGTTCAGGTTTAAAGGATATGTAGTTCATTCTTTACTATCCAATTGTTGTAATAATTGCAAAGTATCTTCAATAGCTTCTGGAGACAACACTTTTTCCAAAGCCCATTTTTCAAAATTTTGGGCTGCGGCTCTTTTGCGAGGTGTTTCTTGCCAGCGAGGAATCTCTCGTTCCAGTAAAGCAGATAATTCATCGAGTCGTTTTTTCTGAAGGTGTGTACGTTTATCTGGAGCAATACTACATAACTCATCATATTCTGTTTCCCAGGAATCAGCCTCAACACTTGTTGATGACTCTAAACCAAAGCCCGGCCCAGTAAGAATTTGATCTGCTCGCCAAGCTTTCATCGTACTTGTTTCAGAAATAAGAGAACTTAATAATAATGTTTTCGAACCATTTTGATCCGTTTGAATTAAATGAATATTAGAGTTATCAAGGTAGCCAGCAACTAATGGAGAATGTGAAGATAATAAAAACTGTATATTTGGAAAAGCATCTTGTAAATTTTTTACAACATATTTTTGCCATGAAGGATGCAAATGTAAATCTACTTCATCAATTAAAATACAACCATGAAGTTGAGTTGCATCCAGTTCCCAATGAACAGACTTAAATGAAGAACGTATAAAATGTCCACATATGGTAAGTAAGCTTCTATAACCATCACTTAATTCAGAAAAATTTAATTCGACATTATTAAAATTTATATCCGCAGAAGAATTTGTTGGTAAAAGCTGTAATTCTGGTACAAATTTTTTTAATGCAATTTGTATCTTTTTCACAAATTCTTTCTGTAATTTATCTGGAGCATTTTTAATATTTCTTAAGTCTCCAAAAAACATTCTACCTAAAACCTCAGAGTTAATAACTCTAGCATCCCAACGAAATAATGGAATTACCCACTCATTTTCATCTTTTGAAAGTTCAGGTTCAACACCATATCTATTATCACTAAAGGTTCTAGTCGCCCCATAAGCACATGTGAGACCAAATGAAAAATCAGTCTCATTCCTCAACTCATTTAGTTTTTCTATATTATTAAAGTTGGATAAAGTCATTTGATTATGAGATGTTGGAGTAAACCTATCAGAACCATTTTTTATACTTAAACCAACAGTAACTTTCCCCCATTCTTCACTGTAACAATCAGGATCTGGAATCAAGTCAAATTGAACTTCTATAGTCCCATACTCAGCTCCTTTTCTGAGGTAAGATGATGCATTTTCCTCAACTTCATTAGCTGCGTCTGACCCAATAGCGGCAAGAGCTAAACACTTTAAAATGGTTGACTTTCCTGCTGCATTATTTCCCAGAAAAAGGGATGTTGAATTAAGATTAATAACTTTTGTATCAGAAAAAGCGCCTATATTTATCAGTCTGAATTTATGTATTTTTATAGCGGGATAAGCACGCTCTCTTTCTGGTATATTATCCATTTCAATCGTTCCAGAAAAATATTCCTCCCATTTTTTAGATAAATGTTTGTTAGCTTTAATAATTAATTTTTTAAAATCTTTGTGTTTATTATCTTTCGAGGAATTTTTTTTAGCTTGTTTCCTAATAAAATTTCGTACGTCAAAACTGTGCCACCAATTAGATATTAGGAGGTTTGCCATAGCTAAGCGGACTTTATCAGATTTCGTGCTATCAAAAGAGTTCATTAATAGTAATTGAGTATCATTATCTGGCCATTTTTTAACCAACAAATGCATTGCAACACAACGAATTTCTGAAGAATTATCTTGAAAAGCACGTTCCACTAATAATTGACGAATGTTATCATCAGACCAAATATTGGTTAATACTTTCAATGCGGTACTACGAGGATTTTCATGTTCATCCTCAGCGGTACGTTTGCTTAGAAATTTCCGAGTATTGTCATCAGGCCAAGTCTTAACCAACACTTCTAGCGCAGTACTACGAGCATCCTCATCATCATCTTGAACGGCACGTTCACTTAACAACCGCCGAGTATCATCATCAGGCCAAGTTTTGACCAATGCTTCCAGTGCAGCAGTACGAGCATCTTTATCTTCATCTTCAATGGCACGCTCGCAGAGTAGTTTTCGAGTGTTAGCATCTGGCCAATTTTTGCCCAATTCTTCCAAGGCAGTACTGCGGAAAAATTTTGATTCATCTTGAATAGAACGTTCATAGAGCAATTGTCGAGTATCTTCATCAGGCCAATGTAATACTAATGCTTCAATTGCCCCTTCTCTCATTGTACTTTCAGAATTCATAATAAGCGAAACAATTTGTTGGCGGTCATGGATTACAGCAGCTAATAAGCTTGCCCATTGGTATTGGGCATAAGTATTTGTATAACGCCAATCAAGAGTATTTGGTAATGAATGTTTTCCTGGCCACTGTGTTCCAATATCTTCAGCAGCAATCAATACTTCATTTGAGTGGTTCATGTAGTGCAACTGCTGAAACATTTTCACTATTTGTTGCCACAATAATTCCCCAACTGCTGTTAGCTTGGAAAGACTTTTAACTTCTCCTAAACACCAAACAGCCAAAGCCATTTCAGGTAATTCAGTTTCTCCATTCCACTTGCCTAAATCCGTCCGCATAGCCAGAAATTCCACAATCAACCCTACAAACCCTTCATCAATCTGCCCACAAACTAAGCGCAACACTTCGCGCCAATCATCATCCCGACAATATTTATCAAATACCTCGATTAATCCTTCTATATTTAACGATTGTTTATCTTTGAATTGGTAGACTAATTCTGCTGCACAGTAATATTCCAAAAATGTTCTCTGTACAAAAGCATAACTATCTGCACCGAGAAAACATAAAATAAAATTCCGCTCACGCAATTGTTTTATCAACGCATTCGACATTGCCCGGGCTTGCTCAAAATGCAATTGTTCACGCAAATAGTCCTCAATCAACTTCAGCAGCGCATCGCCATGAATAATATTTGCAGCTTGTCCTTCAGATCTACCCGTTTGCATGGTGTAGGCAATACGGCGCAAAATAGCGTTCTTGGCGCGTAAATCAATGTCATTGCTTAAGCCGGGAAAATCCTGCAAACCACGTTCGGTATCCCATTGTTGTAGCAACACTTCACTAGCTTTTTCATACAATAGCACGCGGTCTCGCGGCAGTTCTTGGTAGCGGTTGATAATTGCCATCATGGTCAGCAACAAGGGATTGCCCGCCAGCATTTTGGAGCTAGCATTGTTTATCGCTTTTGCCAGCCGCTCGCGTTTGCGCTCACCATCGGCTTGGTCTGTAAATGCCACTTTATGCCAGCGTTGCAGAAAGTCTTCGATTTGCTTATCGTCCAAGTCTTGTAACATAAAATCCTGAAATTCTGCATCGCGTAGGCGTTGGGCTTTATAGCCTACGACCCGCGAGGTAACGATAATGCGGGTGTGTTTATATTCATTGCTAAAGCGGTGAATGTCGTTCATCACCTGCTCGCGCTCATTGGGGTCGAATACTTCGTCCAGACCGTCCAGCAGCAACAACACGCGATTATCTTGTTTGAGTAAATAATCCAGCGTATGTTGATTGAGTCGATGCCAAGTTGGGGCTTCGTGCAAATAACGCAGAAAGCTTTTGCCCTGAGAGCATTGCCAGCGATTGTAATCGCGTAGTTCAATCAGCAGCGGCAAGGTTTGAGTATAGCGTTGATTAACATTTTCATTGCGCGCCCATTCCAGTGCCAAAAAGCGCAACAAAGAGGATTTACCCGAGCCGGGGTCGCCGAGAATCATCCTGTTGCCATCCAAATTCTCAGGCTTGAGCAATTCAATTACTGGCTGTAAAGGTTGTTCTAAAAAACTGCTGCGCTGTTCGGTTTCTTGTTTTTGCAATTCACGCAGTTCGGCTTCATCGATTTCGCCTTGTTCTAGCAGGCGTTGTAGGTGTTCTTTGGGGAGTTCCAGCAATTGCGGGCGGTAAGTGTGGCATTCACGCACTGACTGCGGTACGAATACGCTCCATAATTGAATGGTATTTTGATAATACACCCCGGTCGTATCGACACTTTCCATGTTCAAATTACCAAACTTCTCAACCAAGGCTTCGCGGTAGAGGTCTAAATCAAAATCAGGCGGCAAGCCTTGCAGTTCTTTTAGCGCCTCAGCATTGCCGCGTTGTTGCAAATTGTCGAAAGTTTGCTTGAGTTCAGTATCCGCATCGCGAATATCGCGCACTTTGCGGGCAAAGCGTTTAGCGATGCGTTGCCAAGAGTAGTCTTCTGGCAGCATATGCGGCCAAGGGTCAGGGAGTTGCGCCCAACTGTCGACAAATACTTTCGGGTCAAGTATGTAGTCAGGCTCGAGGAACGCATCGGCGAGTGCTTGTTTTATCGCCTCTTTTGCTAAAAAAACCTCAACAGCTTTTATCATGCTGCGCACCCGTTCATCAGAGACATCATTGTCCAGCAATTCGTTTTCGATTAAATCCAGCAATTCGGTGATTGCCAGCAGGGTTGCTTTGCTCAAGGCTTTTTTATTGATGACAGAAAATACGTTACTAAAGGCGCTGGCGACATAGCTTTTTGTGGCATCTTCTGCCACGCCTTGGGCAATATTGTTTAAGACGGGATATAACAGTGCGGTTGTGGCATGAGTGATACCTAATGGCACTAGTAGGTCGAGCATTAAATTCTCCCCATATTGTTTGCATAATATCAGTTAGTATCTGCGGTTTTATAGTTGTTATTTTATGCTTTTATGAATCACTTTTTTCCACGGGACTGGGTAAGCGACTGGGGAGTTCGACACTAAAACTACTGCCTTTGCCGAGTTCACTGGTGACATTAATAATGCCGCCCATCATTTCGGTAAAATGCTTGCTAATGGTTAGTCCTAAACCTGTGCCGCCGTATTCGCGGGTGGTTGAAGCATCGGCTTGTGTAAAGGGGGCAAACAAGCGCCGTTGTTGCTCTTCGGTCATACCGATGCCACTGTCAGTGACGATAAAAGTCAGCCAGGGTGTTTCTGTGCCTTTATTATTGGTTTGTTCACTGATAAATATATCTAAACAGACATCGCCTTTTTCGGTAAATTTACTGGCATTACTTAATAAGTTTAATAAGACTTGTTGAAGTTTGGTTAAATCTAAATAAATCTCGAATTCAATGTCAGGATAATTAATTAATAGATGATTGCCTTGTTGATCAATTAAAGGTTTAATCGTGCTTTTGAGCCATGTGACCAAGGGTTCTAGTTCAAATACTTCGGGATGTACGGTCATTTTATTGGCTTCAATTTTAGATAGATCTAAAATATCATTAATCAAGCCCAATAGGTGTTTGGCAGCATTGTTGATATTATCCAAATCACCTAAAATATTTTCCCCATCTAACTCAAAATCATCTTCATTAATATCATCGTTAATGTCTTCAAGGAGGATTTCACTGTAGCCGATAATGGCGTTCAGCGGGGTGCGTAATTCGTGACTCATATTGGCAAGAAAACAGCTTTTAGCAAAATTGGCTTGCTCAGCAATTTCTTTTGCCGCTTGTAAATTTTCAGCAATTTTTTGTCGTTCACTAATATCTGTAAAAGTGATAACTGCACCAGAAATAGCATCATTTTCAAAAATAGGGACCATGACGTATTCAACCGGGAAATAACGGTTATCTTTGCGGTAAAACACTTGGTCGTTAGCGCGATGTGTGCCTTCTTTTTCTAATAATGACCACGCAATACTGGTTTCGGTGGGGAAAAAGTTTTGATCAATATATTGGTTGTGAATCAGTTTGCGGAAATGTGCGTTAAGCATTTCTCCTTGCTGGTAGCCAAGTAATTCATAAGCGGTTGGATTGGCAAAACGTACTTTGCTATTGAGGTCGATACCAATAATACCCTCACCAACCGCATCTAAAATCGATTGGTGTTGTTCACTTTGTTGTTGTAACTCGTGATTGACATGCGATAACGATTGGTTGACCGCTGCCAGTTCTGCTGTGCGCTCCTCGACTCGCTTTTCCAGTTGATTACGCGCTGCTTGTAATTCAGCTGTACGGGCCTCAACTTTATTTTCTAGATCAAAGTTGTGTTGGTATTCTTGCTCGATAAAGCGTAAATAAACCCGGATACGGTTAATAAGCTGCGGGGCATCAATGGGTTTGGTGAGGTAATCTGCCGCACCGACAGCAAAGCCTTTTTCTTGGAATTCGATTGATTTAAAGGCAGCGGTTAAAAAGACAATAGGAATGTTTTGGGTACGTTTAACCGAACGAATAATACTGGCGGTTTCAAAACCATCCATTTCAGGCATTTGCACATCTAAAATAATGAGATGTACTTGTTTTTTCATCAATACTTCTAAGGCTTTTGCACCAGAATCAGCCTCAACAATTTCAACATCTAAGTGTTCATTAATTAAGCTTCTGAGTGTAAACAGGTTATTGTGATTATCATCTACAATGAGAATGCAAAAACTAATATCAGCCATGCGAACTCTCATCGTTATTATTTAGGTCTTCTTGCAATAAAGGCGTGAGTTGTTCATGGGATTCTAAGGTGTGTACTGCCACCGCAATATTGGGCATCACTTGTTCCAAAAAGGCCTGTTGGGTTGCATCGAAACCATTGAAATTACCTAATTCTATCACCGCATTGACTTCGCCTTCATAGCAACAAGGAATGATACAGACATGCTTGGGCACAGCCCATACTAAGCCAGATTGGGGCACGCAATGCAATTCTTCGGTTTTGTGCTCTCGTACCAAAATGCGTTTGTTAATCAATGATTGTCCAACTAAACCATCGCCTTTGTAAAATTTATCTTGTTGTAATTCATTTTGTGAGCGGGGATAACCAAAGCTCGCATGAATACTTAAGTAAGGTGGATTTTCATCTTGATGGCAATAATAAAATAAGCCGACATTACAATTGAGGTAGTCGACCAAAAAGTCTAAGGTATTTTTGCTTAAATCGCTTAGGTTTTGTTTGCCTTGAATGTGCTTGTTCAGTAAGGTTTGCCCAGTTTTTAGCCATGCTTGTTGTTCATTTTCTATATGGTTAGCCGCCAGTTTGTCCGCTGTGGTATGCAAAGCGGTTTTAATCGCATTAAAATCGCCGATAAAATCTGCTTGTAAGTGAATATCCGTTTTACCTTGTGCCAGTTGATCTAGGGTCTCACGGGTATCGTCGATGACGTGTTGGAAACTACCTGCCATATGATTCATTGCACGTAATAAATCAGCGGTTTCGTCGTGATTGTCTTTATTTTCCAAGCGCGTACTAAGCTGTCCTTGACGCAAGTGTTCTGCAAAGGCGACGGTTTGTCTAAGGGGAATTACAATGCTACGAATAGTTAGAATAGCAAATAAAGTCATTAAAACAACAATAAAAGCGATTAAATAATACATCGAGTCCAAGGTGTCTTGTTTCAGTTCGATAGCATTATTAAGGAATAAATCAGCTTTATTTTTAGCAAAGTTATTAATATGGTCGATGCGCTCATTGAGTTGGGCAAATAATAAATGATTATTTTTTTCAATTTTTTGCAGACGCAATTGTCTTTCTGAATTAAATAGTTGCATGAGATTGGTATCAAAAACTTTTTGCCATTTTTTATAAGAAGGTATCAGTTCGGTCATATTAAATGTTTGCAGGGCTGCTGTTTGGTTTAAGACATCGAGTTGTTGACGAATAGTCTGTTTAATAGTTTTTATTTGTAACAGTAATTCAGCTTGTTCGGCATCGTTGTTAATATTTTGTAATTGTAAAAAAATTTGTTGTAATTTTTTGATATACAGATGAATACTTAGCGCAGCTTGATTCAGTTTAAACAGCGTCTGATATTGTTCATGTACCATCGGTGATAGGGTTGGCGTTTGCGTCAACTCATGATAGCCCTCTTGAGTTTGTTGTAAAAAATGGCTTAATTTCTGTTCTATAACAGCATTTTGTGTTTGCTGTTTTACCTGTAATTGTGCCGCTTGTCCTGTATATTGTTCGGTTAATAAATGTCCTTCTTCTTGCAATAAGATATACCAATCTTTATAGAGTTGAAAGCTGTATTCTATATCTCCTTTTTCTCCTAAAAAACGCTCCAGTATGATATTAAAATCCGCCTCAACCGTCTGGTTTAGATTGGCTAGGGATTTGTTGAAAGTTAATAGATCATAATGTTTAACATCGAGACGGTAATATTCGACTAAATCATACAGCTTAATGACATTGGCTCGGATACGCAAAACAGCGGTGCTGACCGTAAAGGGGTGTTTGTATAACATTTCAGTTCTATTTGCCAATTTTTCCATGTTGATAATGGCTAAATAGCTGGTAATGCTAAATAGTAATAATAAACCGGAAAAACCAGCGACTAAACGGCCACTAATTTTGAGCTTTAACCATGACATGCTATTTTCCTCATTGAAAAAACCACCGTTTTATCATTTGTACAACCAAACACGCAGTAAGGATAGCAACTTATCTGTATCCACAGGTTTAGCTAAATAATCATTAGCTCCTGCTTCAATACATTTAGTTCTGTCTCCTTGCATCGCCTTGGCTGTTAGTGCAATCACAGGTAGCCGTCGATTATCTGGAATATCACGAATGGCTTTAATCGCTTCATAGCCATCCATTTCTGGCATCATAATATCCATTAAAACAATATCAATATCCGGTATATTGGCTAAAGTCTCTAAACCTTCTTTGCCATTGCTTGCCATTAATACTTCCATTTCTTTGCTCTCTAAAATGGCAGTCAGGGCAAAAATATTACGGGAGTCATCATCAACCACCAGCACTTTTTTATCACGTAAAATGGTGGTTTTATCATGTACCATGCGCAATAATTGTTGCTGCTCCTCAGGTAGCTTAGCCTCAACTTCATGCAAAAATAAGCTCACCTCATCCAGTAAACGCTCTGGTGAGTATACGGATTTGATGGTCATATTATTACCACAAGCTTGCAGCACTTGGTTTTCTTCGATAGTCAGTTCACGTTCGCTATAAAGGATAATCGGAATCTCCAATAGCGCCTCATCGCGACTTAAGCGTTCTAAGAAATGTATCCCCGTTTGCTCAGCCACATCCATATCAATGACGATGGTTTCGTATTCTTGTGCCTTCAAAATAGCAAGTGCTGCATCGGGTGTTTCCACCAATTCACAATGAATTTGTTCATTATCAATCGCTTTTAAGATAGCTTGGTGATGGTTTTCATCATCAGCAAGAATCAATAAATGTTTAATACTTTTTTCAATAAAACGGCTGATTTTATGAAAAGCCACACCAAGATCAGCCATGCTCACAGGTTTCAGGGCATAGCCAATGGCCCCCATTTTTTGGGCATCTTGGACTTGATTGGTTCCTGACATAAAATGTACGGGAATATGGCGGGTTTTACTATTGGCCTTTAAGCGCTCCATCACCGTCCAACCATCAATTTGTGGCAACCCAACATCAAGAATAATCGCACTGGGCTGGTATTGTTCTGCAAAATCCAACCCTGTTACGCCATTATTAGCCAACAAACATTTAAAATGTTTTTCACGCGCTAACTCCAATAAAATCCCAGCAAAGACCTTATCGTCTTCGATAATCAACAAACTCTGATCACCCGCTTCTAAATTATTTCTATCATCAAGAATTGCATTACCCTCATCTAAAATAGGTTCAGGCAATGTGATCACATCATCATTGTTTTCATTATCTGTGCTATCGCTTACGGAGGGCGCTGGGAGATCCGCTTGGCTGGGCTTATGTGCTACTGGTGCTGCTGACTCTGATGTTGATACATTCGCTACCATTATTTCCGGTAAAAATAGACTAAAGCAACTGCCCTTACCCTCTTCACTATGTAGTTGCAATTCACCGCCGAGTAAGTGCGAGAGTTGTTTGGAAATGGATAGACCTAAGCCTGTGCCACCATAACGACGACTGGTGGTGCCATCGGCTTGTTGGAAGGCTTCAAAAATAATTCTTTGTTTATCTTCAGGAATACCAATGCCGCTATCTTGAACGCTGAATACCAGTCCTTGTTCAGGGGTTAAGCCACTGGCAGAGAGATTGTCTTCTGTATTTGGACGACGGATTGTTAAGTCAATGCCACCTTTCTCAGTAAATTTAAAGGCATTGGACAATAAATTGTTAATAACTTGTTGTAGGCGCTGTTCATCCGTATGCATGCGTTCGGGCAAATTCTCATCGCGCTTGATTTTGAAATAAATACCTTTATCCTCCGCCACATGACGGAATTTTTGTTCCAAACTATCGCTAAAGTCTTGCATATCCATATCGGATAATTGGACTTCAATTTTACCCGCTTCGACCTTGGATAAATCTAAAATCTCATTGATTAAATTCAATAAATCCTTACCGGCACTGTGAATGGTTTGTGCACATTCGATTTGTTTTTGATTGAGATTCCCTTCGCGATTACTGGTCAATAACTGGGCTAAAATCAGCAAGCTGTTTAAAGGTGTACGCAATTCATGTGACATATTGGCAAGGAACTCAGACTTATACTTACTCGCAAGTTCCAGCTCTTCGGCTTTGATTTGAATCGCGGTTTTCGCTTGTTCCAGCTCAGTATTTTTTTGCTCGACCGATTGACGTTGACGAGTTAAAAGCTGTCCACGCTGTTCTAATTCTTCATTACTTTGCCTGAGTTCTTCTTGTTGGGCTTGTAATTCTTCTTGTTGAGCCTGCAACTCTTCCGTTTGGTTTTTGAGTTTTTCATTGCTTTCTTCCATGAATTCTTTTTGTCGCTGTAACACGTCAGCTTGCGCACGACTTTCTAATAACAAATCTTGTGTCTGACTACGGGACTCAGAGGTATGAACGGCAATCGCTAAACTGGGCATCACTTGTTGTAAAAATTCCAGTTCTATATGACTAAAGGGTTTATGGTGTCCGAGTTCCACCACCCCTTTGACTTCATTTTCATAAATAAAGGGCAAGAAAATAATATGTTTAGGTACGACTTGGCTCAAACCTGATTGGACAATAAATTGATATTCACCGGGTTCATGATCACGCTGGATAGTTTTTTTATCTAAATAGGCTTGTCCAACCAAGCCTTCACCTATATCAAACTTGTACTGTGCATCTGCGCGGTGATGATAGCCGTAGCTCGCTTGCATTTCTAAATAAATATTGTCGGGATCGTGGCAATTAACCAGATATAGCACCCCAACATCCATTTCTAAATAATTAACAATGAAATCAATACTATTTTTGCTCAGCTGTACCAAGGCTTGATTGCCACTGAGTTTATCGTTAAGTTGGGCTTGCCCGCTTTTAAGCCAAGTTTGTTGTTGGTTTTGTTCCGTGGTTAATGCCAAAGTTTGCATGGTATTTTCAAGCGCAGTTTTAATGGCAAGAAAATCACCCTTAAAGCCATCGCTAACGGTGGTATTTAATTTTCCCGCTGCCAGTTTAGATAACACTTTGCTACTTTCGTTGATCGTGCCTTGTAAGCTTGCCGCCATCGCATTCATGCCACTTAATAAGCGCCCAATTTCATCGCTTTGATTATAATGTTCAGCGCGTACGGTCAGATTACCATCGGTAATTTGTTTGGCTGTGTGCAAGGCGGTTTCTAAAGGAGCGGTAATACTTTTAGTGATGATGTACCACAATGCACCTGCAATGCCGATAACCACCAAGGTCAGTACCAATAAAAATAGCATCGCCTGACGTTGAATAGTGCCAGCAGTTTCGTTGAGTTTATACATATTGGCACGGTGGTGATCGATTAATTGCACCATAGTGTCGTGAATTTGTGTAAACGCCTTATGTGAACGTTCGGTGAGAACGATCATGGCTTCTTCTTTAGCAAAGTCTTGGCTCAAGCTGATGATTTCAGCCGCATCTTTTTGAAAAGCTTGCCATTGTGCCAATAAAAATTGAATTTGATCTACATGCCCTTGATCGGTTTTATTATTTTCTATCGCGACTTGGTTTAAGGACTGATAAATTTTCAACAATTCGCCATGTGTGCTATTCAATTCTTCATCAAATTTTTCTAAAGCGGTTTGAGCGGTATCCATATTGACTTCATCAGTGCTGCTGATGTGCATGATCAAAGTTGACCAACTTTCCCATGCCAAAGTGTTCATACGGTCAATCTTCACAATAGGAATGGCTTGCTGATCCACTAATATTTGCGCTTCTTTAACCACTTTTTCAATATAAAACAACCCCATACCACCAATACCAGCGAGACAGGCAACAGTAATAAAACCATTTAATAGAAGTTTTGTCCGAATTAACATGCGCTGTCCTTGTTCATATGCTTGGATAAGGGCATTAGCTTGCCTCACCTTTGGCGAGGGGATTTAGATTTAACAAATTCTTGAAAAAAAACCATATCAGCATCCATACCAAGATTGGTAATACCAACGTTTTAAATACAAATAAAGTCGCTAGATGAATTAATTTACTTAATACTTTTTCTGTTTTTTGCTTTAAATTTTGTAATTTTTCTCTTGCAGCACTGAGCCAACTTTCATCGAAATTATTTTCCAAACGCTGTTGTTCAATAGCCAAAGATGCGATGGTCTCTTTGGTTTGCTGTTGTAAAAAATACTGATCAATTTGCTCCACACCCACCAACATTAAGGGGATACTAAAGCGTAATAATAACAAAGCAAAGACCAATTTGAGAATAAAAGGGCGGCTCGCACGCCACCAGATGGCAATCATGAGCAAGGCAGAGACCATATAAAATAGGTGTTGAACTTGCCATTCTCCGGTAATTTGTAACAACAATTGTTGAATACCCAGAGCAATGGTAACCACCAACATAATCCAAGAAAAGCGCTCGATTAAATCATTAATGGGATCTAGCACTTCACCGACACTGACCGCAGCGACCACCGGGCTGATGGTGACGCTTTGTAGCACTGAAATACCGGCATTAATCCCGCGAGCAATCAAGAAGGTCTTAGCACTGTTTTCTAACGCTTCAGTTAGATAAGCTTGACCTTGTGTCTGCCACTGATGCGATAGTGACTGGGGAAAATTGAATACACCTGACAATAGCAATAAACATAGCAATAACAACAACATTGTTTGTATTGTTTTCCATTGCAAACCGCTTTTGTGTGTCAGGTAATGCCACATATATTAAGCACAAACCAAACAATATGCCGACATATTGTTTTAATTTGTATTCCTTTGGTTATCAAAGCCGTTAACGATGTTCATAGGTAAGCACCTATGCCATCTGTTTTTAGCTGAAATTCACTCACTGTGCCCCTCTCAAAACCCAGTTATGTGAGATATTTTTATTATATATAGGGCGTTTAATTATCCCCTGTTTATTGGGGAATTATCGCATTTTGCTGAAAATAAAACAAACACCTGCAAAAGCCCAAAAGTCAGCCATGCTTATTTTAAATACGCTATCAGTTGATGTCGTTTCTCAAGTCCTTCAGTCATGAATTGAAGCGATGTCTTCCGATCATCAAAATAGCCATAAGTTGTCAAGGTAGCGACAGCATTGAAAAGTCGTTTTCGAGAAGTCAGTTTTTTATTAACTGTGATGTTACGCACTAAACCTGTTTTTGTCTCAATATTGTGGTTTTCCACCTGCATAGTGGTGTTTAGCCGTGGAGAAATGGCGGTTTTTTTGCCTTTTGGGGCAAAAAAGAAGCCTTTGCGTAACATCAGTTATTAACCAATGCTTTGAGGCTGAACAAAGGTGGGAGGATGTGGGATAACTTGAGCAGAGTTAAGGGCGACAATGATGGGGATCAGTATTGCTCATCAACAACCATTAAAGCCTCAAAACTAAACCCTTGGCTATGGCTTAAATCATCTCAGCAATGCTTTGCTCGACATAATCTAAATCCGGTAGCCACGTCAGCCGTGTTTCAATTTCAACGGAGGCTAGTAGACCGGGATTATCAGTCAGCTCGGTGGGAGCCAAAAGCAAATCTTTAACCACTTGTAAACTATGTGGCATTCCTTGGGTTCTAAAAGCATAATAAGGTAAGCGCTGCGGAGAGCCATATATCACCACAACCCTTGGCTCTGATTCTGGTTCTTCTGCAAACGGCAAACCGGTCATTTCTTCCAAGGAAATCAACGGGATTTGTTGGTTACGCCAAGTATACAGACCTGTCAACCAATCAGGGTTTCCCAAAGAGGTTTCTAAAGGCAGATCGTGTAAAATTTCTGCAACAGCGATACTGGGTAATAAGAGCTGAGAATTGCTGATAGGAATCAGCAAACTGGTGACATAATTGCTAAACTGCATAAAAGTCTATCCGGTTAAAGGACTTAAAGTGTCGCATTGTGTTCTACATCTGAGTCTGTACCTGCGGCGGTTTCGTCTAACAAGCGATTAATGTTTTCCAACAATTCCAGCTCATTAAAAGGCTTGCCCAGATGTTGGTTAATACCAATTTTGCTTGCCCGTTCACGATGTTTTGCCCCTGTACGCGAGGTAATCATAATGATGGGAATATGTGCCCATTCTGGGGTATTACGAATTTTCCCACCTAACTCAAACCCATCCATGCGCGGCATCTCGACATCAAGTAACATCAAATCAGGGATATGCTCTTGTAATAGACCAATCGCATCTAGCCCATCTTTGGCAGTGATCACCTCTAGTCCTTGGCGTTTTAGGAAACGGGCGGTGACTTTACGCACCGTAATCGAGTCATCAACCACCATAATGGTTTTTTGCCCGGAATTCTCCTCGGCTACTTCTTCTTCAATAATGACCACTTCTTCAGCGGCATTACTGCGTAATAGATTGAGAATATCGAGAATAATGACCACGCGCCCATCGCCAAGAATCGTCGCTCCAGCAAGCCAGCGAATCGAAGCCAGTTGTGGGCCAACCGCTTTGACCACCACTTCACGACTGCCCTCGATTAAGTCCACAATCAAGGCAAGGCGTTGCTCTCCCGCACTGACCAACAGCATGGGTAATAATTGACTATCATTAGAAGATAAGCGCCCAAAACCAAGCAAGTCCCCTAAGTGAATGACTCGATAGTCCTTATCCATATACATATAATGGTGTTCAGGCTGTTCGATGGTCGGTAACACTTGATCACGCGGCACACGCATAACCGCATCGACATTGTGCAATGGGACAGCTAAGGTTTCCTCGCCAACATGAATCAACAAGGATTGACTAATGGTCAAGGACAGAGGTAAGCGAATTTCAAAACTAGATCCTTTGCCTTGAGCCGAGTCGATTTGTAAAGAACCGCTAAGCTGTTTGATCTCATTATTAACAATATCCATCCCTACCCCACGTCCTGAAACTTGGGTGACAGTGGTGGCGGTACTAAAAGCGGGTTCTAAAATAAACTGCATTAAATCGCGTTGACTGATTTTATCACCGGGTTTAAGCATCCCACGTTCTTGGGCTTTTTTGCGAATCGCATTAATTTTTAAGCCTGCCCCATCATCACTGACACGGATAATGATCTCTGCACCTTCTTGCATCAAGTCAATGGTTACTTGTGCGATAGCGGGTTTATTGGACTTTTCTCGGGTTTCGGTATCCTCAATCCCATGACCAATCGCATTACGCAGCATGTGTTCTAGCGGTGCAACCACCCGGTTAAGGACGGTGCGCTCGAACTCCATGTTATTGTCATTGATGTGAAAATCAATTTTTTTGTTAAGTTCTTTGGCAGTTAAACGCGCAATCCGCTGTAGGCGCGGGCTGATTTGGGTAAAAGGAACCATGCGGGTGTGCATGATACTGTCTTGCAATTCGGTACCAACCCGTCCTTGTTGTAACAATAAGGCATCGCTGTAGCGATTGATGTTTTGTAAGTTTTCTTCAATGTTTTGTAAATCGGTGACACTTTCCATCAAGCTGCGCGCCAGTTGTTGCATTCCCGAAAACCTATCCATTTCTAATGGGTCAAAGTCTTCGTGTTTATCGCTAGCATCTTGATGCAAAGAAACATCGCCAAAATGCGACATAATTTGCGCTTCGGTTTCAATTTCTAAACGGCGTAATTGATCCCGCAAGCGCATGATGGTTTGTTCCATTTCTTGCAAATTGGTTTTTGACTCTTCTTGCTGCTGCTCCATGTGCGCGCGAGAAATAGCCAATTCCCCAGCTAAATTAGTCAGCTTATCAATGAGAGTGGAACGTACCCGTACTCGTTCTTCGGGGTCAGAGGCTTTATTATCGGGTAAATTAGGCGTTGTTGGACTGCTATTATTAGTTGTTACGCTATCTGTTTGGCTAACAGAATCGATCGGCTCTGCTACTGGTTTAGACACGGGTTTTTTTGCAGCGGTTGCCGCAGGAGCGCTGTTCCCACCTAAAGCATGATCGATTTGTTGAATTAAGTCCGTAGGCTCACTTAAAACCTCATTATTGCGCACAGCCTCTAGCATAGAGGCTAAGACATCAACACTTTCTTGGACGATGCCTTGTAACGTAGGATTGGTTTTTTCTTGCCCTTCAACAATACGGGTCAGCACCGATTCTAAGTGATGACTTAAATCCCCCATCGCGGTGATCCCAACCATACGCGCGCCACCTTTAAGCGTATGGAGTTCACGTTGTAACTCTTTCAACAGCGGCATACTGGTAGGGGCGCTTTGCCAACTGACCAATAAGGTTTGACAAGTTTCTAAAATTTCCTCAGCTTCCTCGAGGAAAATTTCCATAAATTCATCAATGGCTTCGGTGTTCGCATCCTGTTCTGGTTCTGGCTCCACAACAGGTGCGGTTTCATCACTGGGTAACTCGGTAAGGGCTTCGTGCCATAAAACCATTTGTTGCTCAAGCGATTGATGTGCAGAAAAATTACTGATGTGGGCGACCATATGATCGAGTAATTTGCCACTTTCGATAAACAAATTAATAATTTTTTTATCCAGCAACAAGCCTTTTTCTAAGGCTGCTTTGGAAAAGTGTTCCATCACGGTGGCCAGTTCTGACATCATGCCAAACCCGATGCTCATGGAGCTGCCATGCAAGGTATGTAAGGCGCGTACGACCTCATCCTGCATCACCCCAGGTGGGTCTTGGTGACAACCGATTAAGAAGCGTTTGAGTACGTCCAAGTGCCCTTTTGATTCGTTGCGGAAAATATTAAGCAAGGTTTCATCATCAACAATGGCATCAGGAAAATCACCCATTTTTATAACGCTTTCAGCAACAGGCTCTGGTGCTGCAATATCCGCTGCGTTTATTTCTTCGACGATTTCATCAATGCTATCTTTCTCGGTGTCTTTCGCATCCGTATCACCAGCAAACTCCCCGATTTCCGCCCCTTTGGTCTCGGTTAAATGTGCTGCTTGAGAAATTAATAGCTGTGTCGCATAGTCAGGTGCTGCACCTGCTTGGAATTCTTTAATTAAGTTTGGAACTAAAGGTTCTATTTTTTCAATTAAATCAATCACATTTTGATTGAAACTTGCCCCGCCTTCGAGGATTTTATTCAGCAGTTCTTCAAAATACCAGCCCAATTCACCAATCACGCTCGCACCCACCAAACGTCCGCTACCTTTCATGGTATGAAAAGCTCGCCGGACTGTTTGTAGTGCATCTTTATCGGTAGAATTACTCTTGAGGAGATTAAAGTTTTCAACGATACTGGGCAGCACGTCTTCTTCAATTTCCTCGACAAAGATTTCTAAAATTTCTTCATCGACTTCGTCCGTCGGCGTTTGAGGTGGTAATTCTAGTAGGGGCAAAGGCATATATTTGGTTCCAGATAGTCTTGCAAAACTTAGCCATTCTCAGACGCTGCATTATCCGTGATTAAGGCATTATTTTCAAATCACAATCATCTTTTGCTGACATAAGGACACAATTATGACCCATAACCGCTTGCTTGGGATTGATCCCGGTTCTCGTTTAACCGGTTTTGGTATTATTGACTGGCAAGCACGCAAAGCCGCATATATCAGCAGTGGCTGTGTACGGATTAACTATAAAGCCAGTTTAGATCAGCGCTTATTAGAGATTTTTAACGCGGTAGAACAATTAATTACAACCTATCAACCCAGCCACTTAGCGATTGAAAAAGTCTTTATGCACAAAAATGCCGATGCCGCGATTAAGCTCGGTCAAGCCAGAGGCGTAGCCATTGCCTGTGCGGCAAAACAAGGGCTAAAATTTGCCGAATACAGCCCCAATGAAATCAAGCAAGCCGTTGTTGGGCGCGGACATGCCGATAAACAACAAGTACAACACATGGTTAAGGTATTATTGAATTTACCCGGCACACCCCAAGCCGATGCCGCTGATGCGCTCGCGGTGGCTTTGTGCCATGCTTACAGACATCAATCTGAATTTAATACCTGATGTGACGCACTAAGCTGGTTTTTATCACAATAGTGTGATTTTCCACCTGCCTAATGAAGCTTAGCCGTGCAGCAATGGCGGTTTTTTCTGCCCTTAAGGTAGAAAAAGAAGCCTTTGCGTAACATCAGTTAATACCAAAATGGCTTAAAATGAATCGGGAATATTTAGCGATTTTTATAACGATATACCCAAGGCGTTTGATGCAAGCCACTGACAGCCCAAATACCCATACCTTGAGTTTTTGCCGTCTCTGCGGCTACAAAAAAACGTTGATCCTGACAATAACGGGCATAGACATTCGCCACGCCAGTTTGTACTTGATATAGATTTAAGCTTATCCCTTGACGGGTGTACACCTCGCCTACGGTTCTGCCGTATTTATCTTGGGTTTTGGCATCGAGATAAACATTTGTAGGTGATTTAGCTCGGAGATGATCGCGGGCTTGTTTACCCCACGGTGTCTGCTGCATTTCTGGGGTATCAATACAATGCATTCTTACTTTGATTTTTTCGGGACAACGCAAGGTCATGGTGTCCCCATCATAAATTTTTACCACTGAACAAGGTTTCATGCCTTTAAGCCATGCGGGTTCCTCGTTAGCCAAAGCCGTCTGTGTCAAAGTATAAAAGCAGCATAACCCTATGATGCAATTTGGTAAATTAAAATATATGCTCATTGGATTAAATGCTATCGTCAAAAATATTAAAGGTGCGAACAAAGTCGCGCCCAAACCATCTAAGTAATTGATATTTAGTTGTGCAGCAAAGGCTTCTTTCTATGCCCTTAAGGCACAGAAAAAAGCCTTTGCGTACTGGACTAACCGTTATTCTTGCGTATTGGCTGGTGCTGCTGGGGTGGCTTGTGGTTCAGTTGTAGCCGGTTCTGCTTGATAATTAACGCCCGCATCAATACCCACTTCAACCCTTTTTTTCAGTTCGCTGGCATTTTCCTGAATGGATTGCAGCGTTTCGGTGCTTTGTTGTTGAATGGATTGCAATGTTTCCGTGCCTTTTTCTTGTATTATTTCAGCACCGTCTTGAACCGTTTGTTTCGCGGTTTCAACCATTTCTTTGCCTTGGCGTACCATGACATTTTTACTGGCTTTAATCAGTTCCAAGCCAGGGATGCTTTGCTTATTAAGGCTCATGGTATCAGGCGCTCTTTCATAAGCTGCCATCGGGTCGCTAATGGAGCTGATACCATCATCATCGGCAATATATTCGTAATGACAACTGGCTTGCTGGGCTTGACCATTAGCCGTGGTGAAATTTAGATTAACCACTAAACCATCATAGCCTTGCGCATTTTTTTCAGGTGTCCCCCACACAATGCCTTGTGGTGTACCGAGCAAATCCTCGGCTAATGCTTGGCACATATGCACATGCTGCTGATTGGACTCTGGTGTTGAGCAGGCTGATAAACCTAATAATGATAAGGCCATCATATAAGGTAAGGTATGTTTTGGTGTAGACATAAGCTGCATTCCTCTGCGGTTGATTTAATCAAATTTTTTAAGCGGTAAGTCATATGCCTGTCATGACATAATGTGACGCATGAGTTATATCACGCTGCCAATTTTAAAAATCGGCAAATACATCGCGAGCACCAGTACCATCACCACTATCCAAATTAAGACCAATAAAATTCCCTCGAAGACTCGGGTGCTACCGCCAGATTGAGTTTGGTATTGATGTTGATAGCCCAGAGCCAAGTCGGCTAATAATGACCATTGACCGCTTTGCTCCAGCACGCGGCTAATGTGCGCAACTTTTTTCGGTAATAAAGGCTGTTTTTCCAGCGCATCAGAAACTTGTGTCCCTGCTTGCACATTTTTACTCACTTGGGTTAAGACACGGGCAAATACCGGGTGTTCACTCAGCGCTGCCGAGGCGGCGATGGCTTGTTTGAGATCTTTGCCTTGGGCTTGAAAAAAGTGCCAAGTGTAGAGCATACGCGCAACTTCTTGATAGCCAATCAAACGACCTAAGCGCGGTATCCATAAAGCGAGGCGACTTAAGGGATACGCTAGCCAAAAATCTCGCCCTTGCTCATATTTGCCCCAACGGTAATACAGCACTAAAATAAATAAACCGATAATAACAAATAGCCCATAGGCAGCAAAAAACTGTGAAATACCAATGACGAAATTAGTTAAAGCCGGGAGGTCAGCACCAAAATCTGCAAATAACTCGGCAAACACGGGAATGACAAACATCATCAATATACTGAATACGGCAATGGCAACCACAGCGACAAACAAAGGATAAGCGAGACTGCTTTTCGCCTGCCCTTGTCCCGGAAAATCACTGAAATGATAACGCTCACGAAATAAGGCAATTTGTTTTAAGGTCTCGATTTGGGCTTCTTTATCGCTGGCTTCTGCCAATAAATCCAATAACACCGGCGGAAAATAACGCGGCTGGCTTTGTAGGCAAGCAACAACATCGTGCCCTTGGCGACTTTTTTCTGCTAGGGCTTTGATAAAATGCGTCATCGCTGGGCGTTCTTGTCCGCGTTCCAATAGACTCAATGCATTGCTCAAAGATTGCCCTGCCTCTAATAGCAAAGCTAAATCACGTAAAAAATCATCTATATCACGGTTTTTTATGCGCATTATGCCTCCTAACGACAAAAACGGGGGATAAGTTCTGGCTGTTGACTATCAAGCCCACGGCATTGCCAGGCCAGCATCATTTGCGGAGTAGTACTGGATTTATGGGGCTGAAATTCTAAGACAGGTAAATCAGGGTCTTTAAAATGTAGCTGGACTTTGCCTTGAGGCAATAAGCGCAAATCCGAGACATACTTACCCTCTGTTTTCACTTGTTTATTAATATTTTTATCCGTTTGGAGATACTCACCATACAGGGCATAATGTTGGCTCAAATGCGTACGCGCACCGATAAACAAGCTTAAACCTTCACTCATTTTCGCTTGCTTAATATAAAAGTTATATTGTGATGCCATCAAAGCAGCAAGGACGGCAATGCCTGCGATAACCAGCAACAATTCCAGTCCGAATAAACCTTTTTGTCGCATATGAACCTCCCTTAATGCATGAGTTCAGGTTGGTGGTATTTTTGTAAGGTTTGTTTTAATTCGTGGCGTTTATAAGGTTTGATCAACACATCATTCATACCGACATCAAAACAGCGCTGGCGCTCTTCGCTCATAGCAGAACCTGTCATGGCAATAATCGGAATATGTTGGCAATGGGCAATTTGACGGATTTGTTCTGTGGCATCAAAGCCATTGAGCACGGGCATATAGCAATCCATAAAAATAATATCGTATTTTTTTGCCGTACAGGCATCCACTGCCTCTTGCCCATTGTGGCTAATATCGAGATGGGTTACAAATTTTTTCAGCGTGAGAGCCGCGACTTGGCGATTGACGCTGTTATCCTCGACGAGGAGGGCATGTTTAAATTTGAGCGGTGTGTCTTCAATCATATTTTCTTGCGTAGCACCAAATTGTTTTTCCGCTACTTGGCATTCGATATAAAAACTAAACTCACTGCCCTGCCCCAGATCGGATTCAACCCAAATCTTACCTTTCATCATTTCCACCAATTGTCGGCTTAATAATAAGCCTAAACCCGTGCCGCCAAATTGCCTGGAAATGGTTTCATCGGCTTGTCCATAGGCCTTAAACAAATTTGCCATATTATCCTTAGAAATGCCTTGCCCGGTGTCTTTAACGCGACAAAATAGCTGTAACTTATTTTTATTGAATGGATCTTCTTTACCATAAACGCGCAGGCGAATGTGTCCACCAGCGGCAGTAAATTTGATCGCATTGCTTAACAGGTTAATTAAAATTTGTTTTAAACGGGTCGGTTCGCTGTAAATATAGGTGGGCAAATTGGAGTCCAAATCCAATTGAAAGCTCAGTTGCTGTTGGCTCATACGCCCGCGCAATAAAGCAATAACAGAATCAATGGTAGTTTCTAAATGGAAATCCAAATACTCCAAATTCAGTTTGCCTGCCTCAATTTTCGATAAATCCAAGACATCATTTAATAACAGCAATAACATCTCGCCCGATTGCTGCACGGTTTCTAAATATTGCGCCGAACGCTTAGGAAGAGCGTCTTCTTGGCTGGCTTCTACCAGCCCCAACATGCCGTGTAAGGGGTTGCGAATTTCATGGGTGACATAAGCCAGATAATGGCTTTTACTCAAAGTAGCGTGTTCGGCTTGTTCTTTGGCTTGCTGTAAATCATGTGTGCGCTCCGCAATCATGTTTAATAGATGCTTGTTGAGTTTGCCTAGACTGAAAACAAAATAGATGGCAATCGCGATGGAAATAGCGAAAATAATCCCGCCGACAATCATCAAAATAAACAACTCTTTTTGATAGGCGCGCTGCATATTATCTATGACGCTGGCATTACCCTCTTCTTGTAAATCGATCATATGGTAGCCTTTAGCAATGACCCGATCTTGACTGGGGATGGCTTGCTCCATTAATACTTTGAGGGCTTGTTCGCTTAAATCTTCTTCTAACAATAAACGTCCAACCTCATCTTGAACAGCAGCCGTTTTGCGGATAAGTTTGTCCTGATCAGCCAATAAGGATTTTTCCCACGAAGCCAAGGGTAAGGAGAGAAATTGTTGGCGTAAGCCAATGAATTCGCTAGCCAATTTATTATAATGCATCCAAGCATCATCACGGTCAAACGGATCGTCTAATAAAAATAAATTTTGCAAAGCAATGCTGCGCTCTCTACCGAGAAGGCGCATTTTATAATTGAGACTGATTTTCTGATTATTATTTTGAATCACCTCCTCAACTTGCTGATAAGCATAGCGTGTTTGTTGGGAAGTGAAATAAATCAATGAACTCATCAAGCTTAAAATCGCCACAAAGCCTAAAGCAAGAGCTATGATTGGACGTTTTATATGTACTTCATACATTGATGAGTTATCCTGCTAGAGAACCTAGTGATATACCAGTCACACATCATAGCATGTTCAAGCATAAGAATGCCTGTGTAATTAACTCAGCTTTAACCCAATAAAAATGAGGTCAATTATGTTAGTCGTATTGCCATAATTTTTTAGCAGAAATACCTAAATTTAAGTTCAAGAAAACGGTAATGAAGCACACATCATCATAATATAGCCCCATATAAGCCCCTAAAAGGGGGTGCTTGTCGCCCTTGTGCGCCGGGTTAAAAATTCATCTAATGCCATTTGCAATTTCTGGATCTTTACTGGTTTATCAATATAGCCCCTCATACCTGCGGCAGCACAACGTTCACGATCTTCTAACATCGCGTTAGCGGTCATGGCAATAATCCACGGTGCTTGGCTACCTTGTTGTTGTAAAATTTCTTGAGTTGCACTAATGCCATCCATTTTTGGCATTTGCATATCCATCAGCACCACATCGTAACGCTTTTTCTCCACAGCGGCGACAGCCTCTAAACCATCCATGGCAGTATCGGCTTGATAGCCTAGTTTTTTCAATTGCAAAGAAGCGACCTTAATATTTACACTGTTATCATCAACCAAGAGTATTTCCAACGTTTGCGCGACTTTGACTTGTTTGTTTTCGATAGCCTTGCTTGTTGTTGCATCTGTTCGGGGAGAAAATACCGCGTTGAGAGCTTCTAATAAGCGCCGTGGTAACACGGGGACATTGAGAAATGTACAAATAGGTGAGGTGGCTTTGGGTAATCTTTTATCTGTTTGTAATATCGCAATAATTGGCGGTGTAGCATTTAATGATTGCAGCGTTTGTAATGTTTCTTTGTGCAGTTGCCAAAGCACTATATCAGCTTTGCTATTTGGTAGTTCTGCGGTCAGTTGTTGAGCATCCCAATCAGCATGACTGACTTTCATGCCCCAAATTTCTGCTTGTTGGTGTACAACCTGCCGATAGCCTGCGGGGAGGTTGAGTAATAATATGCTTTTATCTTGCAGTGCCGCTTGCGTTTGTGACAATTGAGAATCGAATGCCTCGGTCGTTGCCGCTACGATGATGGAAAAGTAAAAGCTAGAGCCTTGCCCTGCTTTACTTTCAACACCGATTTCACCCCCCATCAGTTCGCTTAATTGCTTGCTGATATTCAATCCCAATCCCGTACCGCCATACTTACGCGTTGTCGATGCATCCACTTGGGAAAAAGATTTAAATAAGCGATCCATTTTTTCCTCAGGAATGCCCACTCCCGTGTCTTGCACACGAAAATGCAAACAATATTGCCCTTTCTCTTCGTTTGTTAGGCTGACCTTGACACTGATGTCTCCATGTTCTGTGAATTTCACTGCATTGCTGAGTAAATTGGCAATGATTTGCTGCAAACGGGTACTGTCACCGATAATTTTGGCAGGCACATCTGGCTGCATTTGGTAATATAAATCCAACTTTTTTTCGGCCGCTTTACGGGCAATAAAGCGTAAGGCTGTTTCAATACACTCGCGTAAATCAAATTCGCGCTGTTCCAGTGTCATTTTTCCCGCTTCGACTTTGGAAAAATCGAGAATATCATTTACCAAAGCCAATAAGGTGTTACTGCTGCCGTTGACGGTATCGAGATAATCCCGTTGTTCTGAATTCAAGGGAGTGTCTAACAGGATTTCGCTCATACCGACGATGGCATTGATAGGTGTGCGAATCTCATGACTCATACTGGCTAAAAAACTGGCTTGGGCTTGCGCGGCATTTTTAAGTTTTTCATTTTGCCAGCGATTTTCTAAGGCCATGGTAATGGTGTTGGAGAAGTTCACTAACAGGTATTCATATTCAGTGTAACGTGCCGCATCGGTGAGCTGAAAAATTAAATAACCATAGTTTTGATTATGATTTTCGAGTGTAATAATTTTTGTTGTCTCGTTGGCGCTAGGTAAATCTTGTACATTGTCGCCGAGTTTAAAACGACACTCGCCACAACCCAGAATTTCAGTCAATGCTTTAGCAGAAAACTGTAAAATTTTGACCGGATCACTGATCACATTAATCACGGCTTGTAACATGATAATGTGCGATAAAATCGTGCTTTTATCGGTATTGGTATTTTTAAAATATAAGGGGTTACGAATACTTAAGCCACTGATAACAGCAATGGGATGACATAATAGAATATCGAAAATAATGTCGCCGCGAAATTTAGAGGTATCATATTGACAACACAGCGCTATGGTTCGATTTGAGACTAAATCATTTAAGCCGCGCTCATAAATCACCAGCTCATCAAGAAAATCTTCAATATTGGCATTTGCCCAACTCATTTCACCTGTGCCAGACATACCTGAATAACCTGTGTCTACCGCATCTTGCCATAAGGTACTGACAATCTTTAACATACGCTCGGCATTAAAACTATCGTTCTCAATATAAATGGGAGCAGCGGCATGTCGTCGAAAACGATCCAGTGGAAGGTTTTTTTCGGCAACAAAGTCATTTAACCAAGTGGGAATATCGTCATCGCTTTTCACATCGGCAAGGTAAACAAATTGATCACCTGCATGAAGAGCCTGTTCAATGAAAGTTTTTAGGCGTTGTAAACGTTCTTGATCGCTGTTGAATAAAATACAAGCGTGATCACCATAATCAAATTCGCGCTCTGATGAAGATCGCACATGATTTCCTAAAAAAATAGACATTATCTCCCATATCTCCTTAATGATATTTTTTTATTGTCAAAACGTATGTGACATACCTAATTGATGTTGCACAAAGGCATTCTCAATGCCAAAAAAGCAAAAAAATAATAAGTGCGTAACATCAGTTAAAAGGGGAATCATATCAGAAAAAGTTGTTGAAATTATTTTGTGCATGTTCCTAAGCTAAATTGTCACTAACTGATGTGACGCATCAGCGATTAGCGCCATGCTTTATTTGTTATCATAACGACTCAGAAGCATTGTCTTAGCCAAAGCGACGCGAAGGAAAACGCATGATTGAATGGTTGCTGACCATTTTAACCAATATCTTAAGCAATTGGTTATTCCAACATTTACTTAGAATCTTACCGGCAAGCTGGGCTGAAAAATTAAAAAATATTCGCGCCCGTACCGAACAAATTGAAGCTTATTACCAACACCTACAGAAAGTCAATAACACCATTCCAGTGCTAGGGCGGGGTAAGCTGTTCCCGCTCAATGATTTATTCACCGATGTCTATGTCTTAGATAAAATCCGCGCTTTTCGCCATTATGAACTGGAGGCGATTAAAACCGCTGGGAATCAATTGCACGACAGCAGCGACTGTCAGCGCCTCAAAGGCATTGATTTAGTCAAACAAGCCAATGCTCAACGCTTATTTATTCTCGGCAAACCGGGCGCGGGGAAAACCACTTTTTTACGTTATTTGACCTTGCAAGCGGCGCAAAATAAATTGCCTCATTTGCCGATTTTTGTCGGTCTTAAAGCTTGGCAAGATGCGGGCGCTAGCGAGCTGCTTGAGTACATACAGCAACAATTACAAGGGCATGGGCTTTCAGGTGAATTTTTACAAGGCTGTTTACGGACACAAACGCCCTTACAAGTCTTGGTTTTGTTTGATGGCTTGGACGAAGTACAGCAAGAAGGTAAACAACGCAGCCAATTAATCGCCAAACTCACGGCTTTTAGCAATGAATATCCGCATTGTCAATGCTTGATTACTTGCCGCGTGGCGGCGAATGATTACAGCTTTACCGATAAATTTCGCTATATCGAAATGGCGGATTTTACCGATGAGCAAATTCATAATTTTGTCAGTAATTGGTTTGCTGATAAAGCCCAAACCAAAGCCCGATTTTTGCGAGCCTTTGACGAGGAACACAACAAAGGCATTAAAGAACTTGCCAATACGCCCTTATTATTGAGTTTATTGTGTTTAAGTTTTGAAAATAGTCAGCAATTCCCACCGCGCCGTGCGGATTTATACCATGAAGCCCTAGAAACTTTATTTCGACGCTGGGACAGCAGTCGTGAGATTCAACGAGACCAGCTTTATCGAGATTTATCCTTGATTCGCAAACAACAAATGCTCGCGCACATTGCAGCGGTGTATTTTCAACAAGGCGAGTATTTTTTTGCTAAAACCGACGTAGCGCGTCGTTTACAAAGCTATGTTAGCCGCGTGGTTGCTGAGGGCACAGAAGTCGATGGTGAAGCGGTGTTAAAGTCACTGATTGAGCAACACGGTTTGTTACTTGAACGCGCTCAAGGGATTTATTCCTTCTCGCATCTGAGCTTTCAAGAATATTTTACTGCCCGTTATATCGTTGAACATGCTGATGAGGGCAGTCTCCAAAACCTAACAGAATATTTAGCCGATGACCGCTGGCGAGAGGTGATTTTACTCACCGTGAGTTTATTGGATAAGGCTGATAAATTTTATCAGTATAGTTTTGCGGCGTTGGAAGCTACGGTACAAACCGATGAGGCTCTTATTGCACACTTACAATGGTGTGATGATTGGGCGCAGCAGTTGGATATAAAACACAATATCGGTGCTAAACGGGTGCTTTATAGTTTTCTCGCCCTCGACCTCGACCGCGCCCTCGACCTCGACCTCGACCTCGACCGCGCCCTCGACCTCGACCACGACCTCGCCCACGCCCACGACCTCGACCTCGACCTCGACCTCGCCCTCGACCTCGCCCGCGACCTCGACCGCGCCCTTAACAAGATTTCTAAACTTGACTTCGACAAACCTTTCAATTTAGCATACGCGGAGATAATGCCAACTGGCATTATCTCCGCGTATGCTAAAAATCTAAAACCCGATAGCAAATTTGCTAATGCCTTGCAACAATTACTCACAAAAATTCAACAACATCGCAGTAGCAAAAACCAACAAGCTCTCCAGCATCTATTATCACATCCCTTTTTAGCTCAAACCGATATAAAACAATGGGCTGATTTTGTCGAAAAACTCCAAGTCTTTGCCAAAGCTAAAAAACTAATTCCGCCACACTTGGAAAGAGAAAGCATAGAAAAACTAGAAACCTATCTCAAAGCCAATATCCTCCTTACCGAAGCCCTAAAACTCCCCGCAGCCGTCTCTGACCGCGAAGCCATCAAAGCCCGTTTTCTGGCTGTGCCAGCGGCTAAAGATAAGAAATAACGGCGGTGGGACTTTAGTCCCGCACAAACACAGCTAAAGCCGCCCCTCCAACTTTATGGCATAATAACGCCCTTTGTTCGCCAAGCTAGGTAATGCCTTGATATGAGTAATTGGTTTTCTGGTCTGTCGCCACAGTTGGGACAGGCAAAACAACAAGCTGAGGAATTATTAAACCGTACCTTAGAATCTATGCGAAATATGAATAATCTGCTGTAAATCCGCTATTTTGGTCTAATTCCGCGCTTTTATTCGTTAAATAACGCGTTATTCGCCTCACAAAACCACGAAATTAGCCTCAAAATATCTGATTTTCGCGACGATCCCCATACTCCGCATAGACTCTTAGATAGGTCGGTGCGTCTTGCGGTCACGGGTTTGAGTCGGAGCGGCAAAACCGTTTTTATCAGCTCTTTGATTCATCAAATGATGCACGGGCTGGATAATACCCGTTTGCCATTTTTTGAAATCGTCGGCAGTGGGCGTTTGCGTGGTACAAAAGCGCAGCCGCAGCCAGATTTGCACATCCCCAGCTTTCGTTATGACTTGGCGATGGATGCCCTCAGCGCCGAGCCGCCACGCTGACCGGAGCCAACTTCAGGCATCAGCGAAACCCGCCTAGCCATCCGCTATAAAACCAATAATCCACTGCTCAAAAAGATAAATGAGAAAACGAGACACCCATAAAATTAGCCCCCCATTAAATTGTTTTTACTAAATTTTCCTTAAAACTTTAGTGGGTGTCTATAGTTTTTTGTTTTTCTTGCCTGTAGCGATTTAAGCTGTGATTCGACCTCAATTGAAACAATCTATCAAAAACGATGGAAAGTCGAAGTCTTTCATAAAACACTCAAGTCGAATACCTGTTTGGTTAAATCTCCTACCAAACCCGTGCTTGCTCAAAGCAACCATATCTTCATGTCAATTTATGCCGCATTTCAATTGGCATGTTTACATTTGACTTATAAACTCAACCATTTTACTTTGCGAGCACAGTTGTATATGAGGGCATTGCGAGGCGCTATGGATAAGCTTAATTCGTTTCGGAATGCGTCACATCAGTGAGATTGAGAAATTCTGCAAGAACCTCTAAGCGACGTTCAGCTTCACCAATCGTGTTAATGTCTTCATCACGAGGAGGAATCTTATCAGCCTTTGGATGTTGTTGAGCTAAATATTCTGCCGCGCCAAGAATCGAGGCTTGCAAGCCGTTAAGCTCATGATCACTATGATCCGGAACTTCATCCAAATCAACTATGGAGTCCCCCAATTTAGGGAAATCAGAACGTTTTTTATTGGAAAACACGGACTCAAAGGACTTGGCATTTTTATCCCTGTTATGTAACCCTTCAAGTCCCCATTTTTTTGACATCGTTTTGATAAATGAAGTGTGGTCATGCACATCATTAATGATAGTGTTTTTTTGTATATAAGCTGAAACCATCACCATTGGGACTCGAATCCCCAATCGATCAAATTTGAACCCTTCTTTACATGAGTAATCATCTGGTGGTGTAGCACTGGGCGGAGAGACATGATCAAAACAACCCCCATGTTCGTCAGTTGTAATAATCAATAGGGTATTATCTTTGTAGTGATCAGAATCAATAAATAACGCATTGTAGACTTTTCGGATGAGTTCATCTCCCAATTTCACACTTTCGACGGGTTCCTTATTGACGGCTGAAGGATGCATGTCATTGTGTTTATTAAAAAAATTAGGTTCAATAAATGAGTACTTAGGTAGTTTCTTGTCCTTAATGTGGCTATAAAATTTTCCCATCTTATAGTTAGTAAATCCAGTCGAATATAACCCTCCTATCATCAATTTAGTAAGACTAAGGCAATAGTCATAGCCAAAGATCTTAAAACAAAACTTAGAGTCAGCGTAAACATTGGCAGTGATATTTTTATCATTTAATCGCGTAAATAAATTAGGATTATTAGGGTCATGCTTTGTGGCATTCCGACCATATCCAACCCGATCATACCATTTTTTTAGTTTCTCATTCTTCAAAGGGTCTTTGGATTCCCCTTTTTCACCAACAGGATTGATAACAAATCCGCCTGAGGTTCCCATATGCCAAAATGCACGATTACACCAAGTTTGACTGGGTACGGAACAATGCCAATGATCAAAAACAGCAAATTCCTTGGCTAAAGTCGACAAATGAGGAACTTGATCTGGGTAATAACATTGCATAATCGCCCCATACTGTTCCTTAGTTGGTTTTTTGTATTGAGGATATTTTTTTTCACTACCATAGGCTTGAAGTGTATTCAGGTAATCATTTACAAAACCATTCATAGATGCTGTGGAAGGAACTGGGTTTGGTAAATTGTATGGTGATGTCATATCCATCCCATCAATCCCCACGTTGCTAACAGGATCAATGGTATTATAGAGTTGTGTATTAGCGTGTTGATAAAACTCACCGGGATCTGGAAAAGGTTGAGAAAGATCTTTTGCTCTTTGGGGTCTAATTTCCTTTACGGTTTCATAATCTTTCGCGCGTTTAGGCACAGGATTTGGGTAATCCCCATTTTGCAATCCTTCATAAGACTTACCTGTTGGTACACCATCTTTGTAAAGATAACCTAAAAGATTATCGAATGAACGATTTTCCAACATTAAAACAACAACGTGTTCAAAAGTATTAAGTTGAGTCATATTTAATATCCTTACTTATTAAAGATAGCGAGTAGCGGGTAGGTTGGGCTGACGAAGGAAGCCCAACAGGAGTGGCTTTGTTTGTGTTGGGCTTCATAAAATTCAGCCCAACCTACGGGCTGGCCCACCAACAGCAAAAGGCCATTCATTATGACCATGAAAAAAAATATCAGCAAAGGTTACATTAGGCATTAAAAATACACTCGATTAATATTGATAATTACTACTTGACGGTTTTACATCCTCTACCATAAGTTCAGCGGCACAATCTCTCCGGTTTGGTGTTTTTTTGAGGAGGAAAACCTTTATCTCCAGCGCATAATGCCCGATGTTGACAGGCAGTTTGCCTGGATAACGGATGCAACGAAGGCGGCATTTGGTTATCCGGGCAAAGTGGCGTGTCGAACGACTGGTTCGCAGGTAGCGAAGCAACCTGCCGAACGCACACATCACCGGGGGTGCAACCCACCGCGCACGCCTCTATAGCAAACTTATGAAAGAATTGAAAAATGGGCTAATCAATTGTTAAAGTGGTGAATCGAAACATACCCAACAAAAGATTAGTCCATGACCAAGATGCCAGAAATACCCACAAAAATCAAAGTTGATAGCCTATTTGAAGAGTTAGAACAGTTAACTCGGTTCTTATAAGAGACAAAAGAGCAGGGCGTTGCCATCCATGAAACAGAAAAACATATTTTTCAAAGCTTGCTAAATATGGGGCTTAAGTTATTGGATGAAAAAAAAATCGGAAAAAAAAATCGGACACCCATCAAAATTTAAGAAATGGGTGTCCGGTTTCTTTCCAAGGGCAAAATGATGTGCCCGTATTGTGATTGTTTAAAATCACCCCGTAGCAAATCGGCGATAGACTATAAAAACGCGGCGGTGCTGGAGAAGTTGTTATTTGTCATCGGTGCTTTTGTTGGTGTCGAAAGGGTAGCGGTGGGTTTTTAGTCTGGGAGCTTTAGTCTCCTGACTAACGGGCTGTGCACAGCACAGCTGATGCTTCTACGAGGCATTTGTTAATCAGGAGATTAACACGCCCAGAAACCAAAACCGAACAGAGTTCTAGCGAACACCCATGTAAATAACCAATAAAATTAGTCTTATCCGGTTATTCAATGTAATTTTTTAATAAGCCTACATCTTTGCCAATATTTTGAGGTTTTATATTTTTTAGCACTTTCTGTTCAACCTCTGGTGTCCAGTAAATTTTTAGTTTTTTCCTTGCACGGGTTATAGCTGTATAAAAAATATTGTGTGTTATCAATTCCTCGACCTCATCTGTGATTATTATTTTAACTGAATCGTATTCCAGACCTTGCGCTTTATGAATTGAAACAGCATAGGCAACTTGAAATGGAATCTCTACCTTTGACGAATCATCGTCATCTTCATCAACACTTTTTAGCTTATTGACACAAAAACGTATAACGGAATTGCCATTCTCAGCGCTTTCTAAAAACTCTAAATCCAGAGGCGTAATATTTACACTACTGATTACTTTATCAAGTTCTATATCAAACTGTATCCTTTCAGTAGGTTTTTCTCTATCAAGGATTTTTATTCCCATAATCCAGCCTTTCATATTATTAAAAATAATTGGAGAAAAGCGATTAGACTCATTAAATAAAATAGGATCGTTAACTTTATATTGTTGAATTTCCCATTGTACAGCGACATTTGTATTATTCTTTTGCAAAAATCGATTAATATTATTTATCCCATATAGACCATCATAATTAAGACAGAGAATGATTTCTTCTTTTTCTGTTGAGGTAAAAATAGAAGCATCCAATATGCTAGAATAATCTTGCTTTGCAATAATTTCAAGAACAGTATCTTCCATTTTGCGCACTCTACTCCAGAGAGTAAGCAATGCATCTTCGTTAGTTCGGTATGGTTTTGTTAATTCAAAAACAGAAGTTTGCGGGATAAACTTTCGAGCAATACTAAACCAATTCCCAAACCTAATAGATTCTATTTGATATGAATCTCCCACTAAAACTAATAAATTAAATTTAGACTTGGAAAGAATATCTTTCATATTACTATTACTTACTGTACTACATTCATCTATTATCAATAGCTCATAATCAGTAGTGATACTATTATTTTTTAGGAATTTTGTAATTGTTGAAAATATAGGGAGAGTTGTTTTTTGTGATGTTACGCGATGTCTTAAATTATCGACAGCAGGGTTGGTTTGTGCTAGAAATAATTTTTTCTTATCTGCAAAAACATGAGATATATGATTTATAAGTGTTGATTTCCCTGTTCCTGCAGCACCGTAAATTAAAGCAACTCGTGAATTTTCAAACATTCTGATTAAAGCTTCTTTTTTTTCGTCACAATCAATCGTATGAGTAGATGTGTTTAGCCACTCCATTGTTGAATCTAAATAATTTGGAACCCCATATTTTGCCAGTTCTTTAAGTTTAAGTATAACAAAATTAGTATTCTCTTTATAACCATTAATAAAAACATGATTATATTCATTCACTAACCTCCTGCTTTTAATATGTTTAGAATATATTTTTTCATTATATCTTAGTATGAGTTCTTCTATATTATCAAAATTAGAAATATTATTTATCGATGTAAAAAGCTGTCCTTTAATCTCAGTGTTATTTTTAATCAGACGCGCAAATAACTCGTGTTGCCGCTCAGTGAAATTTATGCAAGCAAACAAATCAGTCAACCTTGGGTTATGTCCTATTGGCGAAGTATTAAATGGCATTTCATCAAATGGGATGCAACCATATTGAACATAAAGCCCTGACATTCTGTTATTTTTAGAATATCCCAACTGATTTTTAATTATTTTATTATTCATATGGTATAGTAAATATCGCAAAAGGTTACTTCCTCTAGCATTAACTTGAATTATTTTACGGCAATATTCTAAAACATCGAAAAATATAACTTCTTTAGTTTTTTGTATTACATCCCGCTTAATTTCTTGAAAATTACTATCTGATAAATCAACAAGTTCAGTTAAGTTAAATCCTGTTAAGGTTAAAAATTTTGAAATACGCTGCTGTTCAGAATATGTGGTTTTAATGGAAAACCCCCTAACCAATTTTGTGAAATTTTTAAATTCACAATCTCGAATTGCAACTTCCCAACCGACAATAATAGTTATAGGCATATTATTATTTATAATTTCAATGCTATCTTCAAATAATTAAAATTTTACTGCATAGTTTTTTGTTATTTCTAAACTTGTAAATGCTATAAATCTGTTAAACTTACTTGTATAATCACTTGCTTTCGTAAAAGTTACCTCATAGTAAATCCGTTGATTAGAAAAGAAAGGCTTTATCTTTTTAATATAAAACTTATCCATTTTTCTAACAGGATGTTTATTAAATTTGTTGATTTTATCTGCAATTTTTTCGTAATACTCCCGTAAGTTTGAGTCCATGTTAAGTGGAAAATTTTCGAGGTTATTAAGAACATGAAGGGAAAATTTTTCCTGTAGAAGATTTTTTATTTTTAGGAGGTATTCGTAATATTTTAGCATTAGACGCTCAGAGTTTTCTTCATCCAGCGTATAGTGCGAAACTGAAATCTGTAAATAATTATGAAACCGTATCAAAACTTTTAGATCAGCGCGAGATTTTGCGTATTTTATAGCCAACTCAATATTTTTATAATTATCATCAATATCTTTCTCTTGTTCCTGAGCATAGAATTTCAGCATGATATGTTCTACAAAGTGACGTAATTGTTGCAAAATGTCCTGCGAAACTATGCCCCTTGAAGAATTATTAAGTGTATCTATATGACGACAGATAACCTTATTTATCGTTAGAATTCGCCCATCTATTTTCATCAACATACCATTATATTTCATCAGTTCCTAACTAGTAAGGCGGGTAAGCATCGCGCCACCCGCCATATCGAAACCTACAAATTTAAAGTTTCCTCAATCAAAGTAGCTCCCTCTACGAATGCGGCCGCGCCATCTCCTCATATACCTCCCACTTACGCGTAACAAACGCTTGCGCCTGTTGCATCAGTGCCTCAGCTTGTTCTGGATTGCTGCGTTTAAGCATGGTATAGCGCAGCTCATTATAAGCATAGTCTTCGAGGCTGACGCTGGGTCTGGGCGAGTCGAGGATAAAGGGGTTTTTGCCTTGGTCACGCAACACGGGGTTGTAGCGAATTAAAGGCCAATAGCCGCTATTGACCGCGAGTTTTTGCTGGCGAATGCCATCTTGCATTTGGATGCCGTGGGCGATGCAATGGCTGTAAGCGAGAATCAGCGACGGGCCGGGATAAGCTTCGGCTTCGCGCAGGGCGAGTAGGGCTTGCTGGGGGTTTGCGCCCATGGCGATGTGGGCAACGTAGACATTGCCGTAAGCAATTGCTTGTAAGATGATGTCTTTTTTCGCCACGGTTTTTCCGGCGGCGGAGAATTTGGCGACGGCGGCCATCGGGGTGGATTTCGAGGTTTGTCCGCCAGTGTTGGAGTACACTTCGGTGTCCATGACTAACACATTAATATCGCGCCCGCTGGCGAGTACATGGTCTAGCCCTGCCGAGCCTATATCGTAAGCCCAGCCATCGCCACCGACTGCCCAGACACTGCGGCGAATTAGGTGGTCAACGACGGATAATAGGTGTTTGGCTTTGTCGCTGTCCATGCCTTGCAGTTGGGCTTTGAGTTTGGCGACGTGGCTGCGTTGGGCGCGAATTTCTGATTCGGTTTGTTGGCTGGCGTTGACGATGGTTTCTACTCTGTCTGTGCCTAAGTCTTCTTTGAGTTCTAGGGCAAGGTCACGCGCCATGTGTAGGTGTTGGTCAGCACTGAGGCGGAAGCCATAACCAAATTCGGCATTGTCTTCAAATAAGGAGTTCGCCCACGCAGGGCCTTTGCCTTCTTCGTTTTTGCTCCACGGTGTCGTTGGTAGGTTGCCGCCATAAATTGACGAGCAGCCGGTGGCGTTAGCGACTAATAAGCGGTCGCCGAATAATTGGCTTAACAGACGCAAATACGGCGTTTCGCCACAGCCAGCGCACGCGCCGGAGTATTCAAATAACGGGGTGAGGAATTGCGCGCCGCGCACTGAGGAGAAATCAACATGGGCGCGGTCGTTGACGGCAAGGCTTTGGAAAAATGCCAGATTGTCGTCGTTTTCTTCTGCGCCTTGGGGTTCTAAAGTCGGATTAGGCTGCATGTTGATGGCTTTGCGTCCGTCATTGGCAGCGGGGTCTACGGGACAGGCTTCGACACACAATAAGCAGCCAGTGCAATCGCGGGCGGAGATGTTGAGACTGTAGCGAATGTCTGGGAAACCTTTGGCGCTTAAGGGCGCGGATTTGAAGCTTTTGGGCGCTTTGACCAAGTGGCTGCGGTGGAAAAAGCGTGCCCGAATCACCGCATGGGGGCAAATCATGCTGCATTGTCCGCATTGGATGCACAAATCTTCTGACCACACCGGCACATCGGTGGCGATATTGCGTTTTTCCCATTGGGTTGTGCCTGTGGGATACGTGCCGTCGATGGGCACAGCGCTGACGGGTAGGGCATCGCCGCGGTCGGCCATCATTTCGGCGGTGACGTTTTGGACAAAGCGCGGGGCTTTGGCGGCGACTATTGGCGGCAGTTCGCGGCGGCTGCTGACTTTGGCGGGGACTTTGACTTGTGCGAGGGCTGCAAGGGCGCTGTCAACGGCGTTAAAGTTTTTCTCGACCACATCTTTGCCTTTGCGCCCGTAGGTTTTTTCAATCGCGGTTTTAATGCGGCTGATGGCTTCGGCTTCGGGCATCACCCCTGAGAGGGCAAAAAAGCAGGTTTGCATAATAGTGTTGGTGCGCCGTCCCATGCTTGTGGCTTTGGCAACAGCGGTGGCATCAATGACATAGAGTTGCAGTTGTTTGTCGATGATGCCTTGTTGTACCACTTTCGGCAGTTCTGCCCACGCTTGCTCGGCTGGGTAAGGGCTGTTGAGCAGTAAGCGGGCTTTGGGCGCGGCGTATTTGAGTACGTCGGTCTTGTCTAAAAAGTTGAATTGGCTACAGGCGACAAAATGGGCTTGTTCGATTAAATACGGTGCTTTAACGGGTTGTTTGCCAAAGCGTAAATGCGAGACGGTGCGTGAGCCGGATTTTTTCGAGTCGTAGACAAAATAGGCTTGGGCGAAAAATTCAGGGTCGGAGCCGATGATTTTAACGCTGTTTTTATTTGCGCCCACTGTGCCATCAGCCCCGAGTCCGATAAACACAGCGCGGATGCTGTCGTCTTTTTCGATGCTAAAGCTAGGGTCATATTCTAGGCTGGTGTGGCTCACATCGTCGTTAATGCCGACGGTGAAGTGGTTTTTCGGCCTGTCTTTTTGTAGTTCATCAAACACGGCTTTGACCATCGCGGGGGTAAATTCTTTTGAGGATAAACCATAGCGCCCACCGATGACCTTAACCGAGCGTTGGGCTTCGTTTAGGGTACTGATTATATCTAAATATAAGGGTTCACCGACAGCGCCTGGGGATTTGCAGCGGTCTAAGACGGCGATGCTTTTCACTGTTTCGGGCAGTGCGTTGATAAAGTCTGGCGCAGATAAAGGCAGGTATAAGCGGATTTGTAAGATGCCGACTTTTTCGCCTTGGGCTTGTAAATAGTCAGCGGTGGCGGCAAGGGTTTCGGTGGCAGAACCCATCGCCACAATCACGCGCTCGGCTTCGGGGTCGCCGTGGTATTCGTAGAGTTTGTATTCGCGCCCGGTGAGTTTGGCAAATTTGGCAAGGGCTTTTTTTACGATTTCGGGGGTTTTGGCATAAAACGGGTTAACCGTTTCGCGCCCTTGGAAATACATATCAGGGTTTTGCGCTGTGCCACGCATGACGGGGTTGTCAGGGTTGAGTCCACGGGCGCGGTGCGCACGCACCAGATCATCATCAATCAGGGCGCGGATTTGGGCATCGCTGAGTAATTCGAGTTTGTTGATTTCGTGCGAGGTGCGAAAGCCGTCAAAAAAGTGGATAAAAGGAATCCGACTCTCAAGGCTGGCAGCGTGGGCAATCAGCGCCATGTCGTGGGCTTCTTGCACTGAATTGGATACCAGCATGGCAAAACCGGTCATCCGCACCGCCATAACATCGGCATGGTCGCCAAAAATCGACAAGCCTTGAGCCGCCAGTGAGCGGGCGGCGACATGGAACACAGCGGGAGTGAGTTCGCCTGCAATTTTGTACATATTGGGAATCATCAGCATGAGTCCCTGTGAGGCGGTGAAGGTGGTGGTTAGCGCCCCTGTTTGCAATGCCCCGTGTACCGCGCCGGCTACGCCTGCCTCACTTTGCATTTCGGTAATGACGGGGATATTGCCCCAAATATTTTTAATCCCCTGCGCTGACCATTGGTCGGCGAGTTCTGCCATCGTTGAGGAGGGCGTGATGGGATAAATCGCGCAGACTTCATTGACACGATAGGCTACATAGGCGGCGGCTTCGTTGCCGTCCATCATCGCCATTTGGGTCTGTTCCATTGCAAAATTCCTGAAAAATAAACCAATGGCGCAATCCTAAAGTGCTAGGGCGAGTTTGCCAAGTTTTTTATGCAGGAATGCTTATGCAAAGCGTTGATGGAAAATTTGATAAGGTTCTCAATCCAATACTTTTATGCGGATGATTGATATAATCTGATTCCTCAGTGGCTAAGGGATATACATTTGTACGTGTTGATAAGCGGGTTTTTCGCTGTCGTTTCAACATAAACTGTGCGCTGCCGTGCTTCGTATGCTGAATTTGATACAACGTCTTTCAGCACCAAGATTCTGAAAATCACCTCTATTTCAAGGCTAAGTTTTTTACCTCTTACATTTCGGCATTATTGTCCCTTAGCTACCTTATCTTAAACATGCCCTTATAATTAATTAGGCTAAAGATAAACTTTGTTTAACCCCGTTATAAAAAAATTAGGAGATTGTATATTATGAAGCAAGCCTTTATGGTGAATGCGGATGATGATGTACCTGTGACGTATCAACCACAACGTTTTAAGGTTTATACACAAAAACAGCTTGATAAAATTCCCGTCTTGCAGCGTTTACCCGAATCACTGCGTTTTGAAATGCAAGTGGTGGCTAATGTCTTACCCTTTCGAGTCAATGAATATGTGATCAATGAATTAATCGATTGGGACAATGTACCTGACGATCCCATTTTTCGTTTGACTTTCCCCCAACGCGATATGCTCCCACCTGAGAGTTATCAGCGTATGGCAGATTTACTTAAAAGCAACCCCACGCCTAAGGAAGTTAAAGCCTTAGCCAATGAGTTGCGCCAAGATTTGAACCCACATCCTGCCGGACAAATGGAATTGAATGTGCCGCGTTTGGATAATGAAAAACTCCCTGGGATGCAGCACAAATACCGGGAAACAGTTTTATTTTTCCCCAGTCAAGGACAAGTTTGCCACGCCTATTGCACGTTTTGTTTCCGTTGGGCGCAATTTGTTGGGGATAAAGAATTGCGCTTTGCCACCAATGAAACTGAAAATCTGGCGCGCTATTTAGCCGAACATACCGAAGTGTCTGATTTGTTATTAACAGGCGGCGATCCGATGGTCATGAAAACCCGTCATTTAGCCGAATATCTGCGTGTGTTATTGCGCCCTGAATTGGCGCATGTGCAAACGGTACGGATTGGTACGAAAGCCTTAAGTTTTTGGCCGCAGCGTTTTGTCAGTGATGATGATGCCGATGAATTATTAACCGTATTGGCTGAGTTGGTTGACAATGGCAAACACGTTGCCCTGATGGCGCATTATAACCATTGGAAAGAGCTAGAAACCCCGATTGCGCGCACAGCGATTCAGCGCATACGCAACACCGGCACAGAAATTCGTAGCCAAGCGCCTTTAGTCGGGCATATCAATGATAACCCCGAAGTATGGGCGCGTTTGTGGCGCACACAAATCAAACTGGGCATTATTCCTTATTACTTTTTTGTTGAGCGTGACACCGGGGCAAAACATTATTTTGAAGTGCCTTTAGTGAAGGCATGGGAAATTTATCGCGATGCGATGAAAAAAGTCTCGGGTTTAGGGCGCACAGCCCGTGGACCGTCGATGAGTGCCGGGCCTGGCAAGGTTGAAATTCAAGGTATTACCGAAATTCAGGGTGAAAAAGTCATGGTATTACGCTTTATCCAAGGGCGTAACCCTGATTGGGTACAACGGCCGTTTTTTGCTCAATATGACGAAAAAGCCACCTGGTTGGATCACTTAAAACCCGCCTTTGGTGAGAAAGAATTTTTCTTTGAGGCTGAATACCGGGCAATGCAAGCTCAAGGCTAGGATCAAAGCCACAGTGCTTACCGATTGAAAACGGGTTTTAGCTCGTTATTTTTTGCCGCAAAAAGTGCAGAAAAAGACAGGAATTTTATCTGTTTTTCTGCAATATTCTGTGCTGTTAGCGGCTTTTGACCTGCTTTTTTATCTATCGCTTAAATTTAAGAATATGCCCTTTGAAATGTTGCTCATATTCAGGCAATGCTTGATAGCTTAAATCATAACCAAACTGAGTCATACGGGTGCTTAATTTGGTTTTTCTACCCCGTCCGGGGTCAACTAAAATCACTTCACTAACGGGACTTGCATGAGCGGCGATAAAGTTGGCTAACAAATCAATATGCTCATCCTCATAGAGCAAGTCACTGCCAATAATGACATCAAATAAACCCAAAAGGGTATTATCTTTTGCCCAATCCACGCGCATAAAATCAATGGCTTTGTCTGCATTTAAGGCAATATTGCGATCTAAAAACCGCCCCACCTCAGGGTGGTAATCTGTGGCAGTGATATTCACCTCTTTTTGTCTAAGCAATAAACTTGGCAACGCCATACCGCAGCCAATTTCTAATACGCGTTTATTGCCGAGTTGGTAATCATTCATAAAATGGGCAAGCACCAAACTAGAGGGCCAAATCTGCCCAAAAATGGGCCACAATGTTGAGTTAATGCCAAGTTTTTCGGCAATACCCTCTGGGTCGTCAAACTGTTGTCGGTCACGTAATGAGCAAAGATGAATATCAGTTTTGCCAAACTCAATAGTTTGGTATTTCAAGCGAAGCGGAGGCATATAAACCTGTGTGTTGTGCGCTGAGCCAACTATACAGGGATAAGTGACAAAACGGAGGGGTATAAGGTGAGCATTAAACCCACTAATAGTGACCTTGAGAGAAGGGTCATTGTGGCATGATCTGAAACAAGCACTTAAACACTAGGATAAAGTGTTTTGTGAAAAGCACAAGGATTGATCGTTTTTTACGCCATCTGTGCGATGGGTAACAGCTTAGTATCTAATGTGACGCAAAGGCTTCTTTTTTGCCCCAAAAGGCAAAAAAAACACCATTGCTCCACGACTAAATACGACTAGACAGGTGGAAGTCACTATATTATGACAAAAATAGGCTTTAAGATCCTTTAACTGCATAAATCCCGGCTACATTGCGCAAGTAGCTGTAATAATCCAGCCCATAGCCAAACACGTAGCGATTTGCCACCGTTAGCCCAACAAAATCAGCTTGTTCTACCCCGCCGGGCAAGCGCGCCTCAGCTTTATCTAACAACACGGCGCTATAAATTTTGCTTGCCCCTTGTTCTTGGCAATATTCGTAGACCGCTTGTAAGGTCAGCCCTTGGTCTAAAATATCATCGATTAATAACACGCAGCGACCTGCTAGCGATTGGTCGGGATATTTTTTCCAGTTCATATGTGTGCCGCCCTCGGTGGTATCTCGATAGCGGCTAGCTTGTAAGGTGTCCATTTGCAAAGGGAAGTTGAGCTGAGGGATTAATAAACCGCCAGTGATTAGCCCGCCATTTAAGATGCTCATGCACAAAGGGTTTTGGTCTTTGAGTTCGGCATTGATAGCCGCTGCCATTTGCGCAAGTGCCGCTTCGACTTCGGTTTGTGAGAAAAGCAGCTCAGCTTCAGCTTCAACTTGTTGGATATGTTCTAGCGTGGGAAAAGTCATGTTAAATCCGCAAATGGTTTCGACACTGGCGCACCTTCTTGGCGGTTACGCATAAAATCAGCTGTCTTAAAAAAAGCCTGTTGCAAGTCTGCTCGTAGCAGTTCGGCAATCCCTACCTCAACTAAAGCCTTATCCATGCATTGCAACCATTGATCGCGTTCAGCAACACCAATACTAAAAGGTAAATGCCGTTGACGCAAACGCGGATGGCCATATTTTTCCACATATAACTGCGGACCGCCCAGCCAACCGGAGAGAAATTCAAACAAAACTTGTTCGATATGGGCTAAATCATCGCCATGCATACGCCGTATGCCCGCAAAGTCAGCCTCATCATTCATGTGTTGATAAAAGGCTTTGCTTAAGGCTCGCACCGTTGCCTCACCACCTATTTGTTCATAATGCGATTGCATCAACTCGCCTCCGTGTTATACGGCAAATCTAAGATGTTTAAGCTATCACCCTCGCTGCTATGTAAACGCACAGCGTCTGCGGTGATGAGTTTATCTTGGGCAACCAATAAGAGGCGGCAACCGCCATCGGGATGCGCTTGGGCTTGAACAACAAGGCCTGCGCTTTGTCCACGGGTGTCCTCGGTGCTGAATAATTCTGCACCTGCCGCAGGGCACGCGCCTTGGCTATGCGCTCGATAAAGTTGGCGTTTAACTTTACCGAGGTAATGGGTGCGGGCAACCACTTCTTGTCCGGTGTAGCAGCCTTTGGTGAAGCTGACGGCATTAAGCGCGGGCAGGTGCAGCATTTGCGGGATAAAGGCATCGACGGTTGGTTCGCTGATTTGGCTTAAACCGGCTTCAATTGTTAATAACTGCCACGCTTGTGTGCCAATGGCTTTCGCATCGTTCTGTTGCCAAGCACTCTCGGCTGGGCTAACGCAATAAAACAGCCTGCTGCCTGCGAGGCGAATATAAAGCCCGTTATCTTGACTTTTAACTTCATCGGTGCTTAAGTCCAAGTCTAACCCACTGTAGCCCACAACTTTCGCGTCTAAGCCTTTGAGCGTGACATCAGAGCGAAACACGAACATTTGTAGGCGCTTAAGGCAATATTCGAGTTGAAATTGGGGCACGATAAGTCGGTAGCTATCGCCTTGTTTATAGAGGCGAAACAGCACGGTGATGCGCCCTTTCGGGGTACACCAAGCGCCTAAGCGGCTTTGGGTGTCGCTGACTTCTTTAACATCGCAAGTTAGCTGCCCTTGTAAAAGTTGCATCGCATCAGCACCGCTAACGTCGATAATCGCCAAGTCCAACGGTGCGCAAACCAATTCGCCAGCCAAAGCCGTTTGTTTTTCTGCATGGCTATCGCCAAAATCCAACACACAGCCTTGCGCATCACAGTGAGTGCCGCTTAAGTCTTGCCAGCTCATTCGACATCTACCTTTTGTTTGGCGCTGGGCCAAGGATTATCTAAGGGGAAAGGGCGTTTTTCGACGTTAAAGGTTAAATAGCGGGCAATTTCATAATTGTATTGGCTTAAGCTCTCACCAAAACTTAATAATTGCGCATTGAGTTTGCCGGTGAAGACTAGGGTTAAGAATTGAAAAATCGCCACTGCGCACACCAAGATACGTACAATAAAATAAATCGCCGCAAACATAAGGGTAAAAAAGCCGCGCAGCCATGTCGGGCCAAAAAATACGTGTTCTTGCAGTTGTTTCCAATCAATATTATTTTTCATCAATGTGTCTCGATAAGTGTAAAAACGTTTCTATCTGCTTGTATCGGTCTGAGATAGAATATTTCAAGGTTGAGCGGGGAGAAAATAATCTGGGGGAGGCGTGGCTTTAACCACGCTTGAGTGATGTCAGAAGCCTTTGCGTAACATCAGTTAAAAGCCCCAACGGGGCGACATTTATATAGCCTAGGGCAACGCCCTAGGTGATTGATGTCAATATATTTCAGCCCTGAAGGGGCGATATAACTTTCGTATTTTTATGTCGCCCCTTCAGGGCTTAACCATCATTATTTTCCCTATCCTAGGGCGTTGCCCTAGGCTTTATTAATTACGCCCTTTCAGGGCTATCGGTGTGGCAAAGGCAGTTGCATAAATTAATTCATGCACTAAGTCAGTTTTTATCACAAAATGCTGATTTCCCACCTACCTAGTGAAGCCTTTGCGTAACATCCGTTATTTAGGTTGGCGCACACCTTGGCGGAAAAATACTGGATGGCGGGTGCCATTGCTCCAAATCAATACGCCTTCTCCCTCGCGTTTGTCATGGGCAAAACCGCCTTCGTAACGGTCGCCATAAGCTGAGGTCATCACGCCTTGACCGTGACGCTGGTTGTTGAGAAATTCACCTTGGTAGGTTTCGCCTGTGGTCCAGGTATATGTGCCCTGCCCTTGGCGTTGGTTGTTTTCCCATGCCCCTTCATAGCGATTACCACTTTTCCAGCTGTATACCCCTTGACCGTGGCGCTTGCCTTGCACATAACCGCCTTCGTAACGGTCACCATTTTGCCATTGATATACACCTGTGCCAGTGCGTTCGTCATTGACAAAGTCGCCTGTGTACTCATCGCCATTATGCCATTTGAGCGTACCTTGCCCTGTGCGGTTGTCTGCCTTAAAATCGCCCTCATAACGGTTGCCGTTTGGCCAAGTGTAGATGCCTTTGCCAGTGCGCTCGCCTTGTTGCCAATCGCCTTCATAGCGTTTGCCATCAGTCCAACTATAGCTGCCTTTACCTTCGCGGATAGAATTGTTGTAGTCACCTTGATATTGGTCGCCATTTTTCCATGTATACGTGCCTGTGCCGTGGCGTTTACCGAGTTCAAATTGTCCTTCGTAGGCATCGCCATTATCCCAAGTGGCCGTTCCCATGCCGGAATAATCGGCGCTCATCGGCTCGCCATTGGCTAAAATAAGGGTCTCAGCTTGTACTGATTGCAAAGCCAATAAAACGCAACAGGCAAACAATGATTTTTTCATGGCAATATTCCTAAGCTCCATTTGAATTTATTTGCCTTGCATCATAACGCAAACTAGGTTCAGCTACCAAGATGCAGGCGCAGCTTGTTGCTCTAAAAAGTCGGCAATTTGAGTCAGTTCTTGTAAACGTGGCTCATAGCTGGGTTTATCAACCACGCGCAAACCTTGTCGCATTTGTTGAATGGCTTGGCGAGCTGCTTGATAGCGTTTTGATTCTAACAGCCATGTGATGTGTTTGATTTTACTGTCATTCGCCAGAGCTAAGCCCGCGGCAAAGGCGTGTTCTATGGCGCTGATAGCTTGCGAATAGGCTTTGTTATCGGCATGAACATGGGCTTTTAAGAAATAGGTATGGGCTTTTCTCTGCTCTGACCAAGGAGCCTTGTCGAGAATTTGTTGAAATATCTCTAGCAGTAAAGTATCTGAGAGCACACTGGGGCATTGCTGTTGTTTTTGTTGTTGGTATAAGTGCTGTAATACCGAGTCTGTGCCACCATCATGACGGCTGCTGGCGAGTTGTTGCAATATGTCCGCATGGGATGGCGCGGGAATATGGGCAGCCAAGCAATGCAGGCTTAAGCGAAATAAGCGCGGCGAGCTGTCCTCGGCAAAAGTGTTTTGCATATGGCGATAATAGCTATCTGCCCGTTCAACCTGATTGAGTTTGACCATGGTTGAGGCAGCATGGGACTGAGCATAGCGGGAATTGGGGTGATTTTCTGCCCAGTATAATGCTTGGGCGACGGGGTTTTGCCATAGCTTAATTTCTTGAGCGCTGCTAAAGAGCATCAGTAAAAACCACGACACGGCAATCATGGCAATAATGCGCCGTTGTCTGGCGTGTTTTTGCCAGAGTAGATAAAGAAAATACACCACCGCCGCTACAGGGCCTAACAGCGGTAAATAATTGCGGTGTTCAAAATAGAGCTGCAAAGGCACAACACTGGACTCTAAACTGTGTCCACCCAAGTACCACAGCAAAGCAAAAGCGAGCAAAGGATAAGCGCGTCGCTGCCACCATGCCAAGGCGATTAAGACCAACCATGCAAGCAGGGCAACCGCGGTGCTTACAGGGTTAAAAAGACTCTGTGAGAGCGAAAAGCCATCATGAAATAAACCAAAATTCTGAGTTAAAGGTAGCCATAATTTATAGAGGTAATCCCATAAAATCCGCCCTTGAGTATAGAGGCGCTCTTGCATAGTAAAAGCTTGGTCAGCATAGCCTTGGTATGAATAAACAAAGGCAAAATAGGCAAGCAAAATCACAACCGGGCTATAAATAAATATACGCCGCCACCAGCGCCAATAAGGCGGCACAGCTAAAGATTGCCACAGCGTTAATTCTAACACCGCCGCATAAACCACCAATAAAGCGCCGTTCTCTTTGCTTAAAATGGCGAGAATCCCCATCACAGCAATGCCGATAGTCGCGCTCACATAGCCCCAACGCAGCCGCCCTTGCATACATAAATAGCGCCCGTGGCTATAAAAAATCAGTCCAAGCAAGGTAAATAAGACGGTAAGCTGGGTCATGCGTTGAATCACGTATAACACCGTCGAGGCTTGAATCGGGCTTAGCAACCAAATGGCGGTAATAATGAGAATCGGGACTTGTACTTTTGCCTGCGGCAAGCCTTGGATGCGCCCCCACAGCAGTAGCAAATAGGCGATAAGCAAGGCATTGACTAGGTGGAGGATAAGATTAACGCGCTTAAAAGCGCTGGGGTTTGGCCATGCGTCGGCTTGCAGGGCAAAGCTCAATAAGGAAACCGAACGCCCTGCCATGCCGGCATTGCCATCGACGATAAATTGCCGTGCATCATGCCAAAAATGCTCAGGCTGAATCTCAGCCAAGCCTTCAAGATTAGGCACATCATCAAGGATAAAATCGCCATTCGTGCCCGGATAATACCACCAAGCACTAAATAAAATCAGCAGAACAAATCCGAGTCCATAATAGCGAGAAGAGGAGGTTAGGGACGCATTTTCCATGCTTGCTCCTCAATATGATTTTCTTTGCCAATATAGCGAGCGAGCACAAACAAATAATCAGATAAACGATTCAAATATTGCTGCGTGAACGGATTAATGCTTTTTTTGCTGGCTAACTGGCTCAGACTACGCTCAGCACGGCGGCAAACAGCGCGGGCTAAATGACAATGACTGATAGCAACCGAGCCTGCTGGGAGAATAAAATGGGTTAAAGCGGGGAGTTGTTGCTGATAGCTATCAATTTGTTGCTCAAGCACGAGGCTATCATCGGCTTTAATCGTTGGCTTTTCTGTTGCCAGTTCAGCGCCAATTTCAAATAATAAAGCCTGAATCTGTGATAATTCGGCTTGAATTGAGGGAGTATCAAGGTAGGCTGCCAATACGCCAAGCTGACAATTGAGTTCATCGACATCGCCGAGGTTGTGAATCTCAAGGCTGTGTTTAGCTAATCTCGCGCCTGTTGCCAATCCGGTCTGACCTTTGTCGCCAGTCCGAGTATAGATTTTTGGCACTAGCTTAAGTCCAGCATCATGCCTTCGCGGGCAATGTGACAGCGGGTGGCACTTTGCTTATCACCCAAGATATTGACCGAATCACGGTGCAAGGCTTCGATTTTTTCATCGTTATAGTTCGGATCGACGTGGAATAAATAATAGTCTTTAACCCGTGCATCCATAGCAAAATCGAGCGAATCCAAATAGCAAGAATGTCCCCAGCCGCGTTTTTTGTTGTAATCATCAACGGTATATTGCGCATCATGGATAAAAATATCGACATCATTGACATAAGCCAGTGATTTATTGCGCTCTTCTTCCATCATTGCCTCAATCATCAATAATTCTTCTGGGGCAAATTCAGCTTCACGCTCGCTCAAGGTTTGCTCTATAAAGGCCAATTCATTATCAGAGACATAGACAATGCTTTTTTTACCGGTTTCGATGCGATAACCAAAGGTTGTACCGGGATGATGAACATTAAAATACTCAATCCGAAACGGGCCATACTCGATAATGCCATTATCAGCGGTCAAATAATTAATATCAGCCAGCCACGTTTCGACCTCGACAGGGAAATAGGGGTTTTGCATTTGTCCTGAAATACGCCGCTCGATTTCGTCGGGGCAATTGCCAGGGCCAAAAAAATTAACTTTCCAACCGGGAACAAAAGCAGGGACAAAAAAAGGTAAGCCGGAGATATGATCCCAATGATAATGGGTCAAAATGATGGTAACTTCGCGAATGCCTTGTTGTCCCATCAATTGATTGCCAAGTGGGATAATACCGCTGCCACCATCGCAAATCAATAAATGATCACCAACGCGCATTTCAACGCAAGAGGTATTACCGCCGACTTTCAAATGCGTACCAAATGGTGCGGGATAAGAGCCACGAACGCCCCAAAAGCGTAAATAATCTGTTGTCGCATTTGGCGCTGTAGACATGCTGAAACCTTAAGAGGACATGGGGGGCTTAACCCGTGCGTATTTATAAATTAGGGTACGGATTTTCTCACCATTAAGCGGTTTAATTAAAAAATCCAAGGCCCCAAACTTTTTCGCAATATAGCGGTCTTGGGCATAATCTTTGGAGGTGACCATAATCACAGGGGTTGATTTCTGATGTGAAAGTCCCCGAATTTGTTCAAGAAAGGTCAAACCGTCCATGCCTGGCATGATAATGTCTAAAAACAATAAATCAGGGGCATTTTCTTGCAAATACGGCCAAGCCGCACTGGGAGAATTGAAACTGACAAAATCAATTTCTAAAGACTGTAGGCTAAATTGATACAGCGATACTGACGTTGAACTGTCATCCACCACCACGATGGTTGGCTTATTATCAGTCATGAACTAAACCAAGTTGATGCACATGGATTAGCGGCATCACAAATGAAAATTTGAAAACTAAATTGTTTAGATAATTTCATAACGAGCTGCCAATACTCCCAATTCGGGCGATATGCTGTATTAAAAAACTATTTACCACGATTTGGATTTTGGAAAGTAAGCCCCGAGAGGGAATCGAACCCACAATTGATGATTACAAATCAACGGTTATACCATTTAACTATCAGGGCATCATCATAGTATTTCATCAAGAGACCCCAACAGTGCGCCCGCCTAACAATCCGTCAGCGACTCGCCTCGGTCAACTTGAGCGGGCATTCTAGGCAATTTTAACCGAGATAGCAATGCCTAAATCGGCATATTTCATAAAATGCCTTGATTAATAGCAAACTAAACTGAACTTATTTTAGGGCAAGCTGCTCATTCTTAGTAATTTTGTTTAGTTAAACCTTAGGTTTAGCTGGTTTTTTTTAGAATTTCTACTAGATACAAAGGTCATCAAGAAAATCAGATATTTTGAGACTGTCCGTGGTTTTGTGAAGCAAGTAACAACAACTAAAAGCGCGGATAGCCTCAACACAGCAGGTTTATAGCCGCTTATTCATATCTGACATAGACTCTGAAAATGACCTTGTTCATCTCAGTTCAATATGACCTGCTCAAATTCTAACATTTTTTCAATTCATGACATGATATAGCTCACATCACAAGGATTAAGCTAGCGAAAATATCATTAACTGATCTGAAACAAAGGAAAGGAAAAAAGAAGCTGTACTAAGAAGTTAATATAGGAGTACTTATGTGCTCGAATGAGCTAAGATAAATCACGCTAACGGTGATTGTGGTGGGTCCAGTAGGACTCGAACCTACGACCAAGGGATTATGAGTCCCCTGCTCTAACCAACTGAGCTATAGACCCTTAATGGAGCAACAGAGGTTGTTGCTCCATAATAAGCAGGATTTGCTTAACGTTTGGAGTACTGAGTACCTTTCCGCGCTTTGTGCAAGCCCACTTTTTTACGTTCAACTTTACGTGCGTCACGGGTAACGAAACCTGCTTGGCGTAAGGTTGGGCGTAAGGTTTCGTCATAAACCATTAAGGCACGGGTCAGTGCGTGGCGAATTGCGCCTGCTTGACCGATGTTGCCGCCGCCTTTAACGGTGACGTTGATGTCGAATTTATCATGTAATTCGGTAACATCTAAAGGCTGACGTACCACCATGCAAGCGGTTTCACGACCAAAATAGATATCTAAAGGTTTTTTGTTGACAGTGATGTTACCGCTGCCACCTTCTTTTAAGAAAACACGAGCAGTTGAGCTTTTACGACGACCAGTGCTGTAATGTTGTTCTGCCATGATAGTTCCTTACAGAGTCAATTCGATAGGTTGTTGTGCGCTGTGGTTGTGTTCTGTACCTGTGTAAATTTTTAATTTACGGTACATATCACGACCTAAAGGCCCTTTAGGTAACATACCTTTAACTGCTTTTTCGATAATGCGCTCTGGGGCTTTATCTTGTAATTTGTCAAAGCTAATGCTTTTAAGACCACCTGGATAGCCACTATGGCTATAGTACATTTTGCCTTCGCGTTTGTTACCGCTGACTTGTACTTTTTCGGCATTGATGATGATGATGTAATCACCGGTGTCAACGTGTGGGGTATATTCTGGTTTATGTTTACCACGTAAGCGTCTGGCGATTTCGGTGGCTAAACGACCCAATATCATGTCTTGGGCATCTATAATGTACCAATCACGCTTAACCGTTTGATTGTTAGCACTAAATGTCTTCACTACACTGGTACTCCAAGTGTTTTCTAATTTTTTACTAATAAAAAGCTGAACGCATAAAAATCCACTTGAGTTTGAGCTCAACATGAATATGCAATATATAACAGCTTCGGTCGTGGTGTAACGGGAAGGTAATATGTTTTGCCTATGGTGACTTTCCATTATCTCTTTGGGATGGGATGAGATAATGGCGTCCCCAAGGGGATTCGAACCCCTGTTGCCGCCGTGAAAGGGCAGTGTCCTAGGCCTCTAGACGATGGGGACAAAACATATTTTCTTTCTTTGGTGGAGCTAGGCGGGATCGAACCGCCGACCTCTACAATGCCATTGTAGCGCTCTCCCAACTGAGCTACAGCCCCGAAAGAAGTTGCACATTGTATAGGGGGCTTTAGGAGTTGTCAACAATTTTTTTAATTTTTTTCTAAGTAATTTATTTTTTCTGTGACACAAAGGCTTTTTTCTGCACCTTAAGGATGCAGAAAACCGCCATTACACCACGGCTAAATACCACTAGGTAGGTAGAAAAGTGCCTTATTGTGATAAAAGTTGCTCTAGTGCATAACATCAGTTTCTTAATTTGAGCGTCTGCTCAAAGCGGCTTTAAGCCTAGTGTTATAAAGCCTTTGCCTAAGTTCGACACTTAAGGGTAAAATGCCCCTCATTGCTATCGGTTCAAGAATAAGGATGCTTGATGTATTTAGAAACCAGCCGCCAGGTCTTATTAACCCCACTGAAAATGATCACTGGGATAGTTGAGCGCAAACAAACATCGGCTATTTTAGGTAATGCCCTTATCCGTGTGGATAATCAGGAGTTACAATTGTGCGCGACGGATTCTGAATTGGAACTGACGTATCGTATCCCTATTGATAGTAGCCTTGATGGCAATGGCGAAACCACGCTGCCGGCATTTAAGTTATTTGATATTTGTAGAGCCAGCGATGATCAGACCCAAATTCAAATCCATCAGGAGGCGGATAATAATTATGCCCAAGTCAAAATGGGGCGTAGCCGTTTTACTTTAGCCAGTTTGCCAGCGGCGGATTTTCCTATCGGTGGCGATATGGAGGCGGATTTAAGTTTTGAAATTCCGCAACAGGTATTAAAGAATCTATTACATAAAACCCAGTTTGCGATGGCGCAATATGATGTGCGTTATTACTTAAATGGTTTATTGTTTGATTTACGCCCTGAGCAGCTCAAAGTAGTAGCAACCGATGGGCATCGGCTAGCGCTTATCGAATACGGTATCAGTGATTTATGTGACGAGCCACGGCAAGTGATTATCCCCCGTAAGGCGATTTTAGAGTTATCACGGGTGCTCGCGGATAATGATGAGCCAGTGAAAATCAGCCTCAATCCGCAGCAAATCCAGTTTGATTTGGGCAATATCACCTTGCGCAGTCAACTCATTGAAGGGCGTTTCCCCGCTTATGATGGCGTATTACCGAATAGTATTAATGCCGAAATCAAGCTGCCTGTGGTGCAATTTAAGCAAGCTTTAAATAGGATGGCGATTTTATCAGATGATAAGCAAAAGAATGTGCGCCTGAAGTTGCAAGAAAACCGCCTCGAACTCAATAGCCACAGCTCCGAGCAACGCCAAGAAACCGCAGAAGAGAACTTGGATATTGAATATCAGGGTGACTATTTTGAAATCGGCTTTAATATTCAGTATTTACAAGAAGTCCTAGGTGTGATTGACGATGAACATATTATTTTCCAATTCTCCGGCATTGATAGCAGCAGTTTGATTCAAGCGGAAAATAATAGTGATTTTGCCCGTTATGTGATCATGCCAATGCGCCTGTAAGATGCAAATCGACTTTTATTTATTACAGCAATATAACAGCCGCGAGCGTTTTGTTTGTCGGCTGCTGGAAAAGGCCTATGCGCAATATTATCGCTGTTATGTGTTTTGCCAAAATGAAGTCCAAGCACAGCAATTAGATAATTTGCTCTGGGTCTATAAAGATATTAGTTTTTTACCTCATGCACCTTATACACCCGAAGATACGCTAACACCGATTCAGATCGCCCACCCCGCTTGCCCTGTACCACAGTGGCAAGATAGTGACAAACGCTTATTGGTTAACCTTAACGAGACGACCCCGGATTTTTTTAGGCAGTTTGAGCGCGTAGCCGAGGTGGTTGCGCAATGGGATGGTGGACAATTAGCCCAAGGGCGGGCGCGTTATCGTCAATATAGCCAACTCAACTTGAATCCTAATAAGCCGCATATGATACCCTGAATTTGTCCGCTTGGATTTAGTTTGGCATCTCTTAAACGGCTTGTGTCATACTTAAGCCTTTGTTGATTAGGTGAGGAGAACCCCAATGGATTTGCAGCAAAAATTATCCCCCAATTTTTCTTTGATTGAGTTTTTACGCTCAAGCACAGCCGAGCGCCAAGAAGCGCTACAAAATGCGCAAATGAACCCGCCTGAGGAAGTGGTGGAAAATTTAGCTTACTTAGCGGAAACGGTGTTGCAACCGATTCGGGATCGGTTTAATTATCCGCTGCGGATTACCAGTGGCTATCGCAGTGATGCTTTAAACCGTGCTGTCGGTGGTTCTTTAACATCTCAGCACAGTGTCGGGCAAGCGGCTGATATTGTTGTCTCCGAGGGTTTTTTAACCGACCCCCGTACCGAAGTGATTCGTGAAACCATTGAAAATGAGATTTTGACTATCACTGGGCAACCGGTGCGCAAAGGCATTAATGCTAATTTTTATTTGTTTGCCTTTATTTGCTTGCATATGGATAAATTCGACATTGGGCAAATCATTCACGAATATGGTCAAGGCTTTGGCAATCCAGCTTGGGTACATGCCTCAACCTCCAGAGAAAAAAACAAACGCCAAATTTTGGCTTTAGGGCGCTATGTTAAAACTCGGGAAAATAAATTACCTAGTCTTGAAACCGCTTTAGGTTTTGCCATTTAAGCCCCATAACAACAGGACGGGTTAGCGCCTATCATGGCTGGAGAAAAAAATGTCTTGGATTAAATGGCTTATCAAAAAAATACTCGGGATTGTGGTATTTTGGCAAAGCGTGGATCACACCGTTGATGCGATTAAGGCTTGGGTTAAAGGCTTTTTTCATGCCCCTGTGATAGGCGTTCCTTTAACGACGTATTATTTAGAGCGCAAATATGGCAAGCGGGTAGTGACACGGCACAAAGTCGATAATTATTTACTTGCCCTGAAAGAATGTGCCGAGCGTAAGGTCGAAATTCAGTCTCTGCCTTATGTGCTGAGTCTCGATACGCTCAACAAATGTAATCTCACTTGTCCTTTTTGTCCCACAGGGATTCATAAAAACGACCGTAAAGGCAGCCGCATTACTTTTGAGCAAGCCAAGCAAGTCATTGATGCGGTCAAAGACCATACCCTGGAAGTGCGTTTTTATAACTGGGGCGAGCCTTTACTGAATAAAGATATTTTCCAAATTATCCGTTATGCCCATGATGCTGGGCTTTATACCAGTATTAATAGCAATATGAGCTTGGATATTAAATGGGATTTAGCACAAAAAGTCGTCGAATCCAAACTCGATTTACTCAGTGTCAGCTTGGATGGTTTAACTCAAGAAACCTTGGTTAAATATCGGCGCGGGGCAAAAATTGAGCTGATTAAAAAACATATTCGCGCGATTCGAGCCGAGCGCGATAAACAACACGCAACCTTGCCCGTTTTAGAAGCCGCTTTTATTGTCTTTAAACATAATGAACATGAGTTAGCCGAACTGGAGCAAACCGCGATACAACTGGGGTTGGATAATGCCTATCCACGCTTGGGCTATATTTATGATAAAAGTTTTGTCCCTACCCATCCTGATTTTCAACCGATTCAAGCCGCATTCGATAAAACCTGCGAATTTTTATATTCTGAGTTAATTGTCGAACCCGATGGCGCGGTCTCGCCTTGCTGTGTCAATACTGACCCACGTTGGGATATTGGCAAAGTTGCTGACTTAGCAGATTTGCCTAAGCTTTGGAATAGCACGGATATGCTCAATATGCGCCGCTATTTTGAAGCAGATGAGCCGCCTGCAATGGAAGATGTGCCAGAGATTTTATGCAAATACTGCGGGGCAGTTGAGAGTCGTTGTCACCAACGGCAAACCAAACCCGTATTATCACCCATTTCTCCGGTATTTATGGCATCTGGCAAAACTTTTTATGATGCCGAAGAACAACGGAAAAAATGGCCCGGTAGTGTTTAATTACTGATGTTACGCAAAGGCTTCTTTTTCTACCTTAAGGGCAGAAAAAACCGCCATTGCTGCACGGCTAAACTTCACTAGGCAGGTGGAAAATTACACTATTGTGATAAAAACCAACTTAGTGCGTAACATCAGTTAATTAGAGCGAAGCTCACGAAAACGGGTTGGGTGCTTAGCATCAGAAGTTAAAACTCGTTTCCCTGTTCTTCTTCGTGGACTTGTTGTTTTTTGCGATTTTCTTGTTGAGCTGCTTGTGGCAAGGTGAAAGTAAAGGTAGCCCCTTGATTTTCTTGGCTAGATAAACTGATGTCTCCACCCATCATCTTAGCAAAGCGCTGACTAATCGCCAGACCTAAACCACTACCTTCATAACGACGGGTGCTGGATAAATCCACCTGAGAAAAAGCCTCAAAAATTTTGTTTTGCTGCTCGGTAGTAATACCAATTCCGGTATCTTGTACCGTCAATAATAAGACATCTGCATCACTGCGCAAATACAGGTTAATAGAGCCATTATGGGTGAATTTAGTCGCATTACTGACTAAATTAATTAAAATCTGTTGTACCTTGGCTTCATCAGCATACACAGGCGCTAACGGCTCGACACAATCAAAATACAAATGATTGTGGTTTTTCTCTGCTTGGCTTAAAAAGCGTTGCTGTGCGTGAATACAGAGTTTTTTAATATTAAATTCACTAAAATTCAAATCCATATTGCCAGCCTCAAGGCGTGACAAATCCAGCACATCACTAACCAAGACCAATAAACGATTACCAGCGGCATTGATATGTTTTAAATCCATGTCGATTTCATCACGCAAATCAGCATCATCAATGTCTTCGGTGGTTTCTAATAACATGTCGCTATAGCCTAAAATGGCATTTAGGGGCGTGCGCAATTCATGGCTCATATTGGCAATAAAACGGCTTTTGGCTTCGTTAGAACTCTCAGCAACGGCTTTAGCATGATTAAGTGCTTTAGTCATACGCACAGTGCGCTGAACCACATAAGTGGCAATTAACACACTTAAAATCACAGCAGTAAACCCAAGCACCCATAACGTCGCACGGGTTTGTTCGTAACTGTTATGCGCATGTTTAATGAGCATATCAGCACTTTGTTTTTGGAGTTGTTCCATTTTATGAAAAGCGAGAAAAGCCCCTTTTTGTAAAGGAATCGCACTATATAAAAATAATTCGCGGGCTTTTTCTAGTTCTTCATTGCGGGCAAGCTCTAAGACTTGGTTAAGTATGGGGGAAGAATCACGGGTAAATTCGCGTTGTTCTTCTAATAACAAGCGTTCAGCGCTGGTAAAGGGCAGTTTTTCTAATTCTTCTAAGGCTTGCATGAAACTATCAGCACTGCCGATGAAACGTTCCCAGGTTTCTTCTCTTTCTAAGGGATCGTCTTGCAGCAACATTTCTTGTAAACTCAAACGCCTATCGCGGGCGCTAGATTGCATTTGTGCGACTAAAACGGTTTTGGATAAATGGTTATGCACCACCGTGCGCAGCTGCTCATGGGCAATTTCCATTTTATTGGAAATATGCAGCAATAATAACAACATTAGCAAAATGATCAGCCCGAATCCGACAAACAAACGGATAGAGCTTTTATCAAATAACACTGTTAGCAGTTGCTTGCTAATCACTATGCTGACCTAAAACGAAATTTGTTATCTATTGACACAAGTTGGTATTTAACAACCACACAAAACCTGCTTTCTTGTGCAACAATCTACGTAAGATAAAAACAATAACTCTAATGAAATGGCAATAACGATTTTATTATTCATGCGATTAATGGCATGTTTAAATTTAATCGCTGAGTATATCCACTCAATTTGATAATATTTTATAAACATTCATGTATTGCCATTGCCTTAATGACGACAGCAAACAGGTTTGATGCAGTATAAGTATATCGAATTAAGCCGATTATATATTTTTATTCATTGATTTATAAGCAGATACGTATCCCCTCGGGCATAGGAATAGCTTCTTATTGCTAAGTCATTGATGTATTAATAATACTTGAAATTTATCTGCTCAAAAAAGCAGGCTAAGCATGACACATTCTGGCATAGAATCCAAGTTTCTAGCGAGATTTAGCCTGATTCTAATTTAAGTGTTGCTAGCACTTATCCCTGGTCTAACTTATCAATTTTAGCTACCAAGGCTTTTGCTACCTCAAGGTTTTGTATCACCACATGCTGAGGTGCTAAGTTTTCTAATTCTTCAACCCTGGATAGTTTAACGATAGTTTTCATATCGTGATTTAAGTCGTTAAGCACTTGATAAATTAAAGCGAGTTTTTCCGGGTTATCAATCGCAATGATGATTGCCTCGGTGGTTTTAATTTTCACCGCCTCTAAGATCACTTTTTGTGCCGCATTGCCATAAATAATCGGTTCGCCTTGCTGTTTACCTTCTTGAAAATGGGTGAAATTATGCTCAAGGATTAAATAATCCCGTTGTTGTTGCTTTAATTCCTGCACGATGGCTTTGCCCAAGGAGCCAAAACCTAAAACCAAAATATGCCCCGACTTATCGGCATCGACCAATAAAGGCGCAGGTAGTTCCATATCACCTTTGCGTACCAAGCGGGCAGTGATACTAGAGAGGTTTTTCAAAATCAACGGGGTTAAAATCATAGATAAAACAATCGTCACAATCAGGATTTGTGAGGAACTGGGATCAATGAGTTTGTTATTGCGCGCCAGCTCTAAAATCGCGAGGGAAAATTCGCCAATTTGCACCAAGGACACAGCAGTTTTAAATGCCACCCGCTTATTGGTGTCCAAACGAACAATTGCATAAATAATCACATATTTCAGCCCCAATAACAGTGGCAATAAAATCATGATGGTAGAGAAATGGGCAAAAATTAAAGAAAATTTAATTTGCATCCCCACCGTGATAAAAAACACACCGAGCAATAAATTTCTAAACGGGGTTAAATCCGCCTCAGCTTGGTGTTTAAAATTGGTTTCAGCAATCAACATGCCAGCGATAAATGCACCTAAAGAATAAGAAAAACCAAACTCATGCGCTAGATAAGACGCACCCATAGCGATTGACAACACCGAGCCAACAAATAATTCTGAGGATTTAGAGCGACTAACATGCTCGAAAAAGGGTTGTAGTAAATATTTACCCACCAACAATAAAATACTGATTAAAGCCAGTGCCGCGAGTAAAGTCTCACCAATAATTAGACCGATGCTGGCATTACTCTCTAAAACAAAAATTGAAATCATCAATAAAATCGGGATGACGGCAATGTCTTGCATGATCAAAATGCCCAGCACCCGCCGACCATGATGACGGTTAATTTCGCGGGTTTCATTAAAGGTTTTCAACACAATAGCGGTGGATGAGAGCGCCAAAGCCGCGCCGATAATCATGGCAGCTTTAAAACCATAATCTAGGAAATACAAACAAACCAGCATCACAACCAAAGTTGTCACCACAATTTGCAAACTACCAGTAAAAAACACCTCTTTTTTCATTTTCATCAAGGCGGGAAAAGAGAACTCCAGTCCGATGGTAAACATCAAAAATACAATGCCAAATTCGGCAATTTCTTTTAAATGCTCGTTATGAACAACATCATGTAAATCAAACAAGTAAGCGATAATCGTACCGGTGAGAATATAGCCGATAATGGTGGGCAGATTAAAGCGCTTTAAAAATAAATTCACCAAAATGGCGATCAACAAGGTAGCAACCAAGATCCCGAGCATTGTCTCAATCCTATGAGGTAAGTTCAGCGAGGTGGAAAGGCTATAGTCTACCTTATAGACCTATCGGCGAGAAATGAAAATATTGCTTGCAAATCCAATAAAGAGCGATTAGATTTTGAACGCTAGCTTAGCTTTAACGCACAAATGAATATAACCATCGTCAAAGGAAAGTAAATGTATACCACCATCGTTTATGTTCAAGTCAAACCCGAACACTTAGAAGCCTTTATTGAAGCCTCCAGCGCCAATCACCAAGCCTCAATTCAAGAGTCAGGCAATCGCCGTTTTGATGTCTTACAACAAGCCGATGACCCCTGCCGTTTTGTCCTCTATGAAGCTTATGTCTCTGAGGCGGATGCCAAAGCCCACAAAGAAACCGCGCATTATCAAACCTGGCGCGATACCGTTGCCGAGATGATGGCAGCACCGCGCCAAGGCGTGTTACATAACGGCTTATTGCCAGCGGAATAAATATGAATATTGCCGCCTTTGATATTGCCCGCCTGCCGCAAATTGTTTTCGGTGGGGGGCGCATCGCCGAGTTACCCGCGCATGTCGCAAGTTTGCTCGGAGAAAACATTTTACTGGTCACCGGTAAACAGTCTTTTTTAAACACCGAACATTGGCAACAGTTAGAAACGGCGCTGACACAACGCGGCATTCGCTGGGAAATCATTCACATCGACGGCGAACCATCACCAGAGGTGGTTGATGCTGCTGTTAGCACCCATCATGGCGCAGGTTTTCAAGGTGTGCTCGGCATTGGTGGTGGCAGTGTCCTCGATGCGGCGAAAGCCATCGCTGGCTTGTTACCCTTTGGCAATTCGGTGATGGATCATCTCGAAGGCGTGGGCAAAGAGCTACCTTACAAAGGCCCAGCTTTACCTTTTATTGCTGTCCCAACGACCGCAGGCACAGGCAGCGAAGCGACTAAAAATGCGGTCTTAAGTCAGCAAAGTGCCGAGGGGTTTAAAAAATCCTTTCGTGATAATAGCCTTGTCCCAGAACTGGCGCTGCTTGACCCGGACTTGCTCGAGAGTTGCTCCAAAGATTTGCTCGCCGCCAATGGTATGGATGCGTTCACGCAATTATTAGAATCTTACGTCTCTAGCCGCGCCAACCCGTTTACCGATGCGCTGGCATGGTCGGGAATGCAAGCCTTTGCCGAGGGCTTTTGGCCAGCATGGGAAAATAAAGACCCCGAAGCGGCAGCACATGGGCGCGCCTTACTGGCTTATGCGGCTTTATTATCCGGCATTACCTTGGCACAAGTGGGCTTGGGTTCAGTGCATGGGCTGGCATCACCATTAGGCGCATTTTTCCCCTGTCCGCATGGGGTCGTCTGTGGCACATTGCTCGCCGAGGCGACCGAGGTCAATATTCAAGCCTTGTCCGCACGCGAGCCAAACAATCCGGCTTTAGCTAAATATGCCCAAGTAGCAGTGCTTTTAAGCGGCAAAATTGAGGCGGACACAGGGGATTTAGTCACCTTGTTACGACAATGGACACAAGACTTAAGTCTTGCCAAACTCAGTGACTATGGCATGAGCGCAGCAGACATCGACAAAGTGGTGGCAAATTCGCGCGGTAGCAGCATGAAAACCAATCCTTTGGTGCTCACCGATGCAGAAATTGCCACTATTTTACAACGGAGGTTGTAGATGAACAGAACACGAATAAAAATTTGCGGTATCACTAATAAAGAAGATGCCCTTATCGCTGCCCAAGCCGGTGCAGATGCTTTGGGTTTGGTGTTTTATGACCCCAGCCCTCGGGCGGTGAGTATCGATGCTGCCGCTGAGGTTGTGCAAAGCTTGCCACCTTTTGTCACCACCGTCGGCTTGTTTGTCAATGCCAAGGCGGCGCAAGTCGAGGCAACACTGGATAAAGTGCCCTTGGATTTATTGCAATTTCATGGCGAAGAAAGCCCCGCATATTGTCAGCAATTCCAGCGCCCTTATATCAAGGCAATTCGGATGCGCCCCGAGGTCGATTTGCATCATGAAGCCCGCGCCTATCAAAGCGCGCAAGCCTTATTGCTCGATGCCTATGTTAAAGGCATTAAAGGCGGCACAGGGACAAGCTTTCAATGGTCGGTGATTCCCGATGCTTTGCCTTGCCCTATTGTGCTCGCTGGCGGCTTAGAGTCGAATAATGTCGCTAAAGCGGTGGCGACAGTGCAACCTTGGGCGGTAGATGTCAGCGGCGGTGTTGAAGCCCGCAAGGGCATCAAAGATGCCGAAAAAGTGCGCGCCTTTATCTCCCAAGTCGGGGGATAAGATGCGCAGCAGCAGATGGTTAGCGCTATGGCTGTTATCTGCTGTTTGTTTAGCTGAACCCAGCCGTGATTTAATTAGCTTATCAGCCAGCAATCCTAGCGAGCTGGCGCGTTTATCAAGCTTGCTTAGCGATATAAAGAGACTACCGCAAAGCGATTTAATCCATGCCTATGCCAGCGATGAAGAACAAGCCAAACTACAAGCCGCTGGCATTGCTTTTCAGCTCGATATTGACGACTTAAGCACTTATTATGCTCAACGTGCTGCCCGTGATTTACAGCGCCGCACCGCAAACCCCAACGCCTCTATGGCAGGTTTTCGCACCTTTGCCGAAATAGAAAACACCTTAGACTGGCTCGCACAGACTTTCCCACACCTGATTTCAGACAAGTTTTCATTAGGAAAAAGTGACGAGGGGCGTGAGTTATGGGCAATACGGATTTCCGATAACCCCAATAGCTATGAAACCGAAGAAGCTACAGTGTGGTTTGATGCCCTGCACCATGCCCGCGAGCCAATGTCGGGCGAAGCTTTATTACGTTTTGCCTACTATTTAGCCTCTCAATATTCAAATAACCCAGCGATTCAGCGCCTAATTCACTCCCGTAATTTGATTTTATTGCCTTGCAGTAATCCCGATGGCTACGAATATAACCGCCGCCTTTATCCCAACGGTGGTGGGCTGTGGCGCAAAAACCGCCGTGATAATGGCGATGGCAGTTATGGCGTGGACTTAAACCGTAATTATGCGTGGCAATGGGGCGGGCAAAGCCATGGGAGCGACAGCGAACTTTATGCGGGAGAGCGGGCTTTTTCCGAACCGGAAACCGCTGCGATTGCGGATTTTCTTAAGCAACAAACGCCCCGCGTCTCGGTCTCTGTGCATAGCTATGGCAATGAGTGGATGTATCCTTGGGGCTATACCCAATCGCGCACCGTGGCTGATGCCAGCTTGCGCTATTATGCCGAACCTATCGCCGCCCAAAGTGGTTTTGTCAGTGGCAGTGCGTGGGATTTATACGGTGCAAGCTATGGCGCGAGTGATGATTATCATTATGGCGCGCATGACAGCCTCGCCTATACGGTGGAAATTGGCAGTTATGCCGATGGCTTTTGGCCAACACCGTCGCGGATTCCGGTTTTATTTGCTGCGGTTGCGCCGGGGTTTGAGACTTTGAGCCAAGCGGCAGGCGCGTGGGTGCAGTGGCTTGCGCCGCAATGGCAAGAACTTCAAGGCAATGGTGATGCTTGGTTTGATGCGGGCGAACAATGGCGTTTATTGTTAGGTTTTCACAATCACGGTCGTGCAGATTTGAGCGCAACGGCTCGCCTTTTATCCAGTGTGGGTATCGAACTGGATAAAACCGACTTAGCGTTGCATCTTGCTGCCCATCAGCAAGGCGGGATCGAGGCGATCACGGTAGATTTTTCCGCCAATTTAACAAGTAATACGCCCTTGTCTTTACAGTTGAGTTTGTCTTATGAGGGCGTGCATAGTGTTTTGAATTTGCCTTTATATCTCGGTGCGGCACAAGGAGTAAAACAAGGAGCCTTTGAGCCGCAAACCGTGCCAGTGCTTGTGCCCACTTTTATGGATGAAGAGGTACAAATCACTATGCAAACCCGCCCTAACACAACAGTACAATTATTTGCCGCATGGCAAGGTGGAACAGCTGATTATTATCCTGAGATTGCGACAGCGGTGTATTTAAAAGGACAGATTTATCCTTTAGCCGCGATGCAAAGCGATGACTTAGGCAAAGCAGTTTGGCACTTGCCCATGCCCAATGATGACAGCCTGTTTGGACGCAGGCTTTATTTACAAGCTTTATTGATTCAAAATGAGCGCATCCACAGCAGCCAAATGCTAACATTCAGCTTGAGTCCAGCCAATTAACCATAGGTTTTACTATGTTCCTGCCTCTGCATGATGAAAACCCCTTAAAAATTATTCCGTTTCAATTCGTCAATGTTTGTATCATTACGCTGTGTGTTTTCGTGTTTTTTTGGCAACAATCCTTGAGCGAACAAGCTGAATTGTACGCCGCTTATGCTTATGGGCTAGTACCTTTGGTATTTCATCAGCAAGAAATTTTGCCCGCAGAGATTAATGCGCTGCCGACACAGCTCACCTTAATTTCCTATATGTTTTTACATGATGACTGGATGCATTTGCTCGGCAATATGCTGTTTTTATGGGTGTTTGGCGATAATATCGAAGATGCGATGGGACATTGGCGTTTTTTAGCCTTTTATCTCTTATGCGGCATCATCGCAGGGCTTATTCATGCGCTGATGGATGCCGGGTCTAGTACGGCGATGATTGGTGCAAGTGGCTCTATCGCTGGCGTACTTGGGGCTTATTTGATGCTACATCCTCGCGTTAAAGTCTTGGTATTATTATTCAGCCGGATTCCTATTTTTCTCCCAGCGTATTTATTACTAGGCGCTTGGATTGGTTGGCAGTTTTACAGTGTCAGCAACAGCGACGATGGTTCCGTGGCTTGGTGGGCGCATATCGGCGGTTTTATTGCGGGAATGATGTTGATTATCCCCCTGCGCGATCGGCGTTTTCCTTTGTTCGGTAAGGGGGCGGAATCATGAGTATCGTTTTTGTTATAAGGTTAGCAAATGGGCAAACTGATAGTCACCACCACCCCTTGGGTATCGGTACGATTTTGCATCGAAACCTGTCCTCCTGCGCCCCAAATTAAAGTGGCAACGGTGGATAATCCTATGCCCATACCGCCGACTTCACCGGTGATATTTTTTTCACTTTGGTAATAAGGCTGCCAGACGCGTTCAAGTTCTTCAGGAGGGAGGTGCTGACCATCATCCTTGATTTGAAATTTAAGCATTTTTTCTTTTGTTCGCTTAACACTGATGTGAATCAAAGGTTGTTTTTCAGGGTGAAATTTTTTCGCATTGCCCAGCACATTTTCCATCACATTGCGTAAAGCCAGCTCAGAAATGTGCAAAGATAGCCTTTCTAGTTCCTCAGGTATCTCGAGGTGAATTTGACAAGCCAGGGTATTTTTCAAGGTTTCAATCAACTCTGGTAATTTTTGTAGCGGATAGCCTCCTGCTTGCGTCAGTAAACTTGGCGCGCTGATATAATCCAAAATATCCAATAATTGTTGTTGCAGACGCTGACCATTATTGTAAACAATATTAAGTAACTGGTTAATTTCTTTCGAGACTTTCCCTTGTAATTGTTGTTTTAGAATGGATATGGCGCTAAAAGCTGCAAGCGGGGTGCGCAATTTATGCGAGACCATTAGCTGAAAAGTATAGACGTGTTGAGCTAGGTTGATTTGTTCACTGACATTTTTAAGTCGAATCAAAAAGCCCTCGTGCATGGGTAATTCGTGCAAGTCTACTTGTAGCCAAAAAGCCGGGGTTTTTTCGGTTTCTGCTTGTAGCAAATAATAGGTGGTATCTTTTTGTTGTTCTGGCCAATGTTTCCAAGCTTGTTGGGGTTCACAATGATAATGTGTGCAAACATCCTTAGGGAAACGTAAACCGGATTTAAAGTCTTTCTCTAAACTTAAATATTGCCGTGCGCGATGATTGGCATAGGTCACTTGGCTATCGGTGTCTAACAGTAAATAAGCATCATCAGATTGTTCTACGACCCATTCAAACTTACTGCGCTCAGAAAGTAAATGGCGATAACGATTAAGCTTAATAATGGTGCGAATACGCGCACGTAACTCGATCAGGTGTAAGGGCTTACTGATAAAATCATCCGCACCGAGTTCCAAGCCTTGCAAACGCGATCGTCTATCATCTAAGGCCGTGAGTAAAATGATTGGCACAGTGGCGAGTTTTTCATCAGCTCTTAGGTGCTGACAAAGACTAAAACCATCCATTTTTGGCATCATTACATCTGAAATGACCAAATCGGGTAAAACCTTGTGCGCAACTTCTAGCGCCTGTAGACCGTTGAATGCCACACTGACATCATAACCTTCTCGTCGTAATAAAGTTTCTAGAACATTAATTGATGTCGGGTCATCTTCAACAATCAATACATGGCTTTTATATGATGATTGCTCCATGATATTTCCAAAATTAAACTCATAATGGTTTAAGCAGTGTCGTTTATAACACGGCCATTAGCCCAAATTTTTATCTATTCTGCGTGCTGCTTAGCAAGCTTCACGTAATGTGTTGCTGAATAATCTATTTGCTGTTTTTCCTCCTCGGTCAACGGGCGTACGGGGCGAGCTGGGCGACCTCGCCATAAATACCCGGTTTCTAATGTTTTTCCAGGAGAGACTAAACTCCCGGCGGCAATTAAACTATAAGGCTCAATAGTAGCACCATCCATCACAATAGTACCAATACCAATTAAACAATGATGCTGGACAGTACACGCATGTAACACGGCTTGATGACCGACCGTAATATCATCCTCTAAAATTAAGGGAATCCCCCCTTTAGTGTAAGGTCCATCATGGGCAACGTGTAACACACAGGCATCTTGAATATTACAGCGTGCGCCAATTTCAATGGCTTGTACATCACCTCTAGCAACCACATTAGGCCAAAGCGAGCTGTCTTCACCAATACTTACTTGCCCACAAACTAAGGCTTCTGGAGCAATATAAGCACTGTCTGCAATTTTAGGATGATGCTGTAAAAAAGGGCGAATTGACATACTGACCTATCCGTAGTAACTGATGTAAAATGTGGACATATCGCGCAGCTGTTATGCTTTTTATCCATAAACAAGGCTTTATATTTATGCGCGAAAACAACATATAACCACAAGGTGAAGTCTGGCAGAGTTTTTTAAAAATGTCGATATTATCGACAAGATAATTACTGATGTTACGCAAAGGCTTCTTTTTTGGCCCTTTACCCCAAAAGGTAAAAAAACCGCCATTGCTACACGACTAAATACCATTAGACAGACTGATGTTACGTAAAGGCTAAACACCACTAGACCGGTAGAAAACCACCATATTGAGACAAAAACAGGCTTAGTACGTCACATCAGATAATTATTGTTACAATGGTGTCGATTGTGCCAAAAATCCAACAAGAGTAGTCATGCTGTAACGAATACGTTACCATGCGCAAATTGTTTTGCTACCAAATCATTTTTCATGCATAAATGATGGTTTTTCGATTTGCTTACCCTCTAAAAGCAGCTTTTGTATCGCATCAATTTTATTGCATTGATTTCTCATCGGTTTTAGCCCAACAACGGCAAGTTTAGCGTCAAAACCCTATCGAGGCATAATTAAGGTAAAACAACGGCATTCAACCACGAGTAACGCTATGAATATACATGAACAACGCATCTTAATCTTAGATTTTGGCTCGCAATATACCCAACTGATTGCTCGCAGAGTACGAGAAGCCGGGGTGTATTGCGAAATTCACAGCTATGATAATGATGCACAATTTGTCAAAGATTTTAATGCCAATGGCATCATTCTCTCTGGTGGCCCTGAATCAGTACACGAAAGCCTGCATGTGCGTGCGCCACAGGTCGTGTTTGAATTGGGCATCCCAGTTTTAGGTATTTGCTATGGAATGCAAACCATGGCAGTGCAATTAGGTGGCAGTGCAGAGGCAGCAGATAAACACGAATATGGCCATGCCCAGCTCTATGCCCAGCAACCTTGCGTGTTGTTTGATGGCATCACCGAACTGTGTGTTTTAGATGAAGTGGCTGATATAGAAAATGACGAGCAAGGTGCAATTGGACAAGCGCAAATGCTGGATGTGTGGATGAGCCACGGCGATAGGGTTGATGGTTTGCCCGAGGGCTTCCATATTGTCGCCCGCAGTGACAATGCCCCCATCGCTGCGATTGCCGATGATGAGCGCCAATTCTACGGGCTTCAATTCCACCCAGAAGTGACCCACACGCCCCAAGGCAAGGCAATTTTAGAGCGCTTTGTTTATCAAGTCTGTGGTTGTCAAAAACTCTGGACGGTGGATAACATCATCAGCGACAGCATTGAGCAGGTACACGCACAAGTTGGCGACGATAAAGTTTTATTGGGTTTATCCGGCGGGGTGGATTCCTCCGTGGTCGCGGCGCTATTGCACAAAGCCATTGGCAAACAATTGGTCTGTGTGTTTGTGGATAATGGACTATTACGCCTCAATGAAGCCACTCAAGTGATGGCAACTTTTGCCAAACACATGGGCGTGCAAGTAATACATGTCAATGCCGAACAACAATTTTTAGAAGCCTTGGCCGGCGTGAGCGACCCTGAGAAAAAACGCAAAATCATTGGTAATTTATTTATCGAAATTTTTGAAACCGAGGCGAACAAACTCGAGGGCATCAAGTGGCTGGCACAAGGCACAATTTATCCTGACGTAATCGAATCGGCGGGGACAAAAACCGGCAAAGCCAAACTGATTAAATCCCATCACAATGTCGGCGGCTTGCCTGAGCACATGGCATTAAAACTCCTTGAGCCACTGCGGGAACTTTTCAAAGACGAAGTGCGTAAACTTGGCGTTGGCTTAGGGTTGCCTGCCGAAATGGTTTATCGTCACCCCTTCCCAGGGCCAGGCCTTGGTGTGCGGATTTTGGGCGAAGTGAAAAAAGAATATGCCGATATATTGCGCCAAGCGGATGATATTTTTATCTCCGAATTACGTAAACATGGCTGGTATGACAAAGTCAGTCAAGCTTTTGCCGTGTTTTTACCAGTGAAATCGGTTGGGGTCACTGGCGATAATCGCAACTATGCCTATGTGGTCGCCTTGCGAGCGGTAGAAACCGTCGACTTTATGACCGCCCGTTGGGCACATTTGCCTTACGATTTACTTGAATTATTATCGAGCCGGATTATTAACGAAGTGCCCGGCATTTCACGGGTGAGCTATGATATTTCCGGCAAACCCCCAGCAACCATTGAGTGGGAATAGGAGTTAAACAATGCGTGGTATTAACAAAGTTATTTTGGTCGGTTCATTAGGCAACGACCCTGAAACCCGCTATAGCGCCTCAGGTGCTGCGATTAGCAATATTAGCATTGCAACCAATGATAATTGGACTGATAAACAAACCGGCGAACGTCAAGAGCGTACCGAATGGCATCGCGTGGTATTTTTCAGTCGTCTGGCTGAAATTGTCGCCCAATATTTGCGCAAAGGTTCACAAGTCTACGTTGAAGGACGTTTGCAAACCCGTAAATGGCAAGACCAAAATGGGCAAGACCGGTGGACAACCGAAATCGTTGCCAGCGAAATGCAAATGCTAGGCGGGCGTGCTGATGCAGGCATGGGCGCAGGCGCAGGTGCGGCTGGTTATAGCCCTGCACCGAGTCCTGCGGCAGCAAACCCCAACCCTATGGGCGGTGGCGGCAATGCGCCAGCACCTTCCATGCCCAGCAACCCAACCCCAATGCCAGGGGCTGCACCAAAAACCGACTTTGATGATGATGTGCCTTTTTAACGCATCTGACGTTATGCAAAGGCTTTAAGGATAACACCCCTTGGAGGGGTATTATCCTTGCTCAGGCTTTACAAATTTTCTTTGAAAAATACTTTACCATGCAAAGCTGATTGGTGAAAAAAATCCCCTTGCGCTAACCACGTTTGCAAAGACATTTGTCCTGTTAAGCCATAAGGGCGCAATTGACTCAAAGGGTAGCCTGCGCAATGTAATTCAAGCGCGCAAGGATTGGGATAAACCCGCGCTTTGCGCCCTGAATTTAAACCCAAAGGCTTAAGCGGGTTTAGGCTTTGGGCTGTTATCGGTTTTGGTTTGTTTGCTGGCATCTTTAATCACCTGCTCAAGGGTTTGTAAGTAATTAAGAAAACGTTGCCGCCCTGCTTCAGTCAACTGGCACAGCGTCTGCGGGCGATTGTTGACAAAACTTTTATGAATGCTCAACAGCCCTTCTTGTTCTAATAACTTCAAATGACGGCTCAAATTGCCATCGGTTAAATTGACCAAATCGCGCAATTCCGCAAACACCAAGCCCTCTGGGCGGGTCAACAATGAAGTTAAAATCCCTAAACGGGCTTTCTCATGAATGACGCGCTCCAAGCCGTCATACGCATAACGTCCACTACTCATTAGATAACCTCGGTTTGACGTTCCATATCCCAATAAATCAATAAAGCAGATAACAATTGCCCGCCGCCAAATAATAATCCCATATACCAAGGCACAAGCGCGGCAGCATTGGGGGCTAAACTCAATAGCCAAGCGGCAGCGAGTAAATAAAAAATGCCCAAATATAACACCCGTTTAGGAAAAAATGGACGGGTGGAAAAAATCCCTAAAGCAAATAATAATGCCCACAGCCCTGGCATACTGTGTAATAAAACGGGTTCTGCCCAACTCAAAACCACCACGGTTAACAACAAACCCGCAAGCAAAGAGGGCAAAAATTGCCATAACAAATCATGGGTTTTGCGGCGCTCAAACGGTGTGTGAGTGTGCAAATAATCAAAGCCTAAGCGCAAAGCAATGAAGCCGACATTTAAGCAGGCAACCGTTGCCCAATACAACACAAATTCAAAGGCACTATGCGGCACAAGCCAAACGCTTTGCAACCAAGCAGCACATAAACCGACCACGCCTGTCAATGCCACAGGCACACTGTTTAAGCCGCGATAATATTCGGTGCGGGACATTTGAGAATGAATATCGGCAAGATGCCCAAGGGCTTTTTCTAAGTCTTGCATGTAGGATCCCCTTTATTGCATTGCATAGGCGCTAAGATATATATTAACAAATAACTTTGTTATGTAAAGTTTTATTTTCCATAAGTTTAGTCTCGTTGTGGGCTAAAGGGGTTATAATTGGCTGATAGATATTTAACTGATGTTACGCACTAAGTCAGTTTTTGTCACAATAGTGTGATTTTCCACCCGCCTAGTCGTATTTAGCCGTGGAGCAATGGCGGTTTTTTTGCCTTTTGGGGCATTGAGAAGCCTTTGCGTAACATCAGATATTTAAGCCATAAGCCTATGTCCTCAGCAAAGCACGATCATAACGATTCTCCCACAGCAAATGATGCGTTTAATAACGCCGATTTTATCCAGTCTATTTGTCATATTATCCTCAAGTGCCAGCCGCCTAAAGGCATTGCCATTAATGGCTATGGGACACGGGTAAAACCAGCGCTTTATTGCAAATTTATTATCAGCTAACGGGAAAATTGCCCAAGGACTTGGACAAGCCCAGCACTGAAGCCTCCCTAAGCTCCAACAACATCGAGGCCGTTTGGTTTGAAGCTTGGCGTTATCAGCACGAAGCTGTGCCTATCGTGGCTTTATTGCATGAAATCCGCGAGCAAATTGACCTGTGGGGCAAATTTAAAAACAATAGCAAAAAGATAGGGCATGTGACTTTATTAGGGGCTTTATCTGCCTTTGATGAAACCATCAAAGCCGCCAGCGGTGGCTTATTCGCTCCCAAAACCGCAGGTTTACAAAAGATGGGTAACACCTACGAACAAAGCCGTTATCAACATACTTTGAACAGCGAAACCATACAGGAATTGTTAGAGTAAGCCATTGAAGCGACTTGTGGTAAAAACAAACGTTTATTAATTTTTATCGACGACTTAGACCGCTGCCAACCTGCTGCCGCCCTGAACTTGCTTGAGGGCATCAAAGTTTATCTGAATATCAAAAACTGTATTGTCCTGTTTGGTATGGATCAGCGCCAAATTGAAAAGGCCTTGGAAAAAGCGCTGGATTTAGAATCCGCCGCCTATCAAGCACGGGAATATTTAGAAAAAATTTGTCAGGATATTCATGCCTTGCCGATACCCGGGCAAGTCGATAAAGCCGAGTATTTGCGGCGTTTATTATTAGGTTTAAAACTAGGTGAAAATAGCGGAGAGAAACTTAATCGTCTTGTCAGCATGGCAAAAACATATGATTGCCTGCCTGCTAACCCGCGCAAAATCAAAGCCCTGAGCAACCGCCTTGCCCTGCGTTTGCGCCAATGTGAGGACTGTTTCCCTGATGATGCTCATGCCTTATTATTTCTGGTGCTGAATATTATTTATTGTTTTCACCCGCGTGTGCATGAGCAATTGGAAAAAGACCCTAAATATTTTTCGACGCTGATAGAATGGTCAGCAAAACCAACTAATCAAGATCCGCGTTTTAAGCCTATGCAAGACCTTCAACCGTGCTTGAATGAAAAGGGCACTTTACCGGTCAACCCCAGTGATAGCAATGTGTTTCGTTTGCACGCCATACTCAAAGACCTTCCCAGCGAAGTGATTGTTAGAAGTAATTTGGAGGCTTATATTCGATGAATGAGCAAGATTCACTGACGGGCTGGTTTGATATTTCCAACACCCCTGCCTTATTAAAATACTTCAGCACCTTTTATCAGCAATTTTGCTATGCCGATAATTTAGGCATCGCCCTTGATGATGACGACACCGACGCACAGCGCCAAGCCAAATTATTAAATAATTTGTTTGTCCTCCCCGAGTTTGGCAAGCGCTATATTGCCCCTGAACAACGCCTTAGCGATGAAGCCGAACATAAAAAAACCGCTGTTTTGTCGATTTATGAACTACTGAAACAACAGCCGCAAAGTTTTGTCTTAGGCGACCCCGGCAGTGGTAAATCGACTTTGTTTAATTGGCTTATGCTCAGTTTTAGCTATAGCAGCGATAACTTGCTCAAATTACACGCGGGGGCTTTAGTGCCGTTTTTATTCGTGTTGCGGAATTTGGATTTGCGCAGTGTTAAAGACTGGGACAGCCTCTGGGATATATGGTTGCAACATTGCAAAACTCAGCAGCCAACTTGGTGGCAAGTGTTTGCCAATAAAGAGGGCAAAGCCTTATTAGAGCAACTGCTCAGTTCTGGGCAAGCTTTAATACTAGTGGATGGCTTGGATGAAGTCACCCACGTTCCTAGCCGTGAGGGTTTAAGTAACGCATTACGCGAAGGTGTGATGCGTTATCCGCACATGCGCTGCCTTATCAGCTCGCGGATTTTGGGTTTTTCTCAGCAAGAGTGGTTAGCTGATGAAAAACAACCGATGCGAGAAGACAAATTACACAGCAGCAGCGGAAAACAACTGCACGAAGCATGGCTAGCGCCTTTTTCGGGTGAGCAGCAACGACAATTTGTCAGCAATTGGTATCAGCAATACAGCCACCATCCGCAACGGATTGAACAACTGATAGAAGCCCTGAGCCAAAGCGATGCCCTGCAACGCTTGGCGCGTGTGCCGGTGCTGTTGAATATGATTTGTTTTATTCATGCCCGCCGCAACCGTTTGCCCGATGGGCGCGCCGAATTATACCAGCGCATTGCGCAAACCTATTTGGTCAGTTTAGAGCAAGCCCGTGGCTTAAAGTTTCAGGGCAAAGCCCTAGAATTTGATTATGAAGACCTGTCCGAATGGCTTGGTAGGCTGGCCTTGCAAATGCAGCAAGATCGTGATGAAGATTCTAATGCGATTGTGATTCCTGAATCTGAAGTCCTGCAGGCTTTATCAGATAGCTTTGATGAACGCGGTTGGAATATTGAAAAAATTACCGATCAATGCGATTACTTATTGTCTTATTTACTCGAACGCAGTGGTTTGTTGATTCCTCGTGGTATTAAAGAGGAAGAGGAGCATTATGCTTTTAGTCATTTAAGCTTTTTAGAATATTTTGCTGCCAGTGAATTGATGATTCAAGCGCAAAGTGGTGAACTTGAATGGCAAGACTTGCAAGAAAAACGTGGACAAGTGCATTGGCATGAGACCCTCGTCTTATTTTTTGAATTATGTACAAGCAGCCGCACGGCAAAGCGCTATTTTGAACAATTGTTTGGTAAAGGGGAGTTGAACTTACCGCGTGAAGCAGATAAAAATTCAGTAAACCATTGGACTTTATTAAGCCAGATTGTGCTGGATTCTGCGGTACGTTTATCAGCTGACTTGCGTGAGCAGGTTTTGCGGCAGTGTTGGGGCTATTACTTAACTGAAGAGATACAGAAACAATACAATTTTCAGCTTGATTTAAGTCTATATATTAAAGTTTTATGGACAACGACCTATGATTCAATAGCCATTGGTTTAGAGAAAATGCAAGGCGTGACACATTTAAGTCTACCCAATCCCCAACTAAATGATCTAAACTTTTTAAGTAACACAGCTAATCTGATACGTTTAAACTTAGATAGCAGTGGAGTACAAGATTTAAGCCCTGTCGCAGCCTTAACCCAATTAAAAACTTTATGGCTTGATAAAACTAATATTACAGATTTATCTTCATTAAGCAGCTTGAATAAGCTCGCTAGCCTTAGTTTTAATGAAACGGCTATTAGCGACATCACTGCTTTGGCAAATTCATCTCAATTACAAAAACTTTATTTAAATGAAATAGCGATTACAGACATCAGTGTCTTAGCGAATTTATCTCAATTACAAACTCTTGGTTTAAGCGGAACGGCAGTTACAGACATCAGTGCCTTGGCGAATTTATCTCAATTACAACAACTTTATTTAAGCAAAATGGCGGTTACAGACATCAGCGTCTTGGCGAGTTTATCTCAATTACAAACTCTTGATTTAAGTGAAACAACAGTTACAGATATCAGCCCCTTGGCGAATTTATCTCAATTACGACAACTTTCTTTAAGTGAAACGGCGGTTACAGACATCAGTGCCTTAACGGGTCTATCAAAATTACAACATCTTTGGTTAAGCCAAACTAAAATCCAAGATATTAGTGTTTTAAAACAATTGCCGAAATTAACATTTGTGGATTTAAGCAATACCCAAGTCAGACCCAAAGACCTCAAAGCCCTCAAAGCCCTTAAACGTAAAGGCTTAACTATTCATTCTGATTTTACTCCATGACCTCGCTATCTTCTCCAATAACAGATACAGGGTTATAGCCCGAAACCCATACTCTTCCCCTTACTCCCCCGCATCATTATAACCCAGCAAAGTCCGCACGGTTTGCTCGTCCAATACCAACAAATCAACATCGGCAACCGTGGCGACCAGTTCATCTAAACTACCAATCACATCGCGTAATTCGGCGAGGTGGCGTAAGTCACGCAGGGTTTCTAGTTGTAATTTAGCTTTATCACGTTTATAGGCAATCAGGGCTTGGTTTTTTTTCAGTTTTTGTAAAAAGCCCGAATCTCGGTTAAGGCGCTGCATGAGGTTTTGCCATGCATCTAGGCTTTGTTCATTCGCCGCCAGCATCAGGGTATAACTGTCTTTTTCGCGTTTTAAGGCGCTTTGGCTTAACAGCCCTTGTTCGGCGAGTGTTTGAGCTTTGCTGATTTGGGCGGCAATATTTTGATGACGGGCTGATACCCGTTGTTGGTTTTCTTGATAGAGGCTTTCGATAGCTGTTTTGCCCTCAAGGGTTAAATTATCCAATAAGTCTAGGGTAATACTGGACATTTCATAAACATAAATGGCTTGACTCATATAGACCCGTTCTTTTTGGGCGCGGGTTTTGGCGTGTTGGGCTTGTTCTTTGAGGTTGTCATTAATGGTTGCGAGCATTTTAATCGCTAATTCGGCACTGCGCACCGAGACATTGTTTTGTAAATTAGCTTCAATCAGGGCTTTGCGTTTGGCATTGAGGGCTTTGGGTATATCTGGGTTGCCTTGGTAATGAATTTGTCCGTTATCATCAATACGTAATGTACCGCTATTGCCGCCACTGACTTCGATGTCGGTGGCAACGCGGCGAATTAATAAGCGGATTTGGGTTTGTTGTTGTTTTATTTCGCTGTCGATGTGTTTGCCAATGTCATTAAAACTACGGATATGGGTGCTGAGCACAAAGTCTTTGATGTTGTGCTCATGGTTAGATTCGGTACTATTGGCTTTGTCTTTGATTTGTTCTATTTGTTGGCGAACGATGTGTTCTAAGGCGGCTTGGGCTTTGGTTTCGTAATCGGGCAGTATGTTGTTATTGTCTGTTGTTTCGGTGGCAAAGACGATAGAAAAACTGTAAAGACAAAAAACGCTGAAAATAAGGCGAAGTGACATAAAAGACTCCTTAATAGGGAACGGTTTTTTATTGTAAGACAAGCGGATAGAAAGGGGGTAACGGCAGGGCTGGTGGCAGTGCAGTCGCCACATACGCACTTGCCTTGAACCGGAAAGTCCAGGGGGGAACACCTCAAACTAAACTTTAGGCTTTCCATAAAGGACATGCGCACCGTTTAGTATTCTGCTCCCAAGCAAGTTGAATAGGTTCAAGTATATAACGTATGTGGCGCTGGCACTACCCTAACGAGTAGGAGCTTGGCTTAGGGTTCTACCAATGCGCCTATAAAACACATTAATGTGTCTTGGCTTCAATACTAATATGTCTCTGTGGGCAATGCAAGGGATAAATAGCTCGCTGATGTAATGTAAAGACTTCTTTTTTACTCCAATCATTTGTTTAGCGAAGATATTTATTTTGTGCCGCGTTGATTTTATCAATCAGCTGTTGGATTTCCTCGGCGCTGGATTCATCGCTGGGATAGGATGTGCCATTTTGTTGTAATTGAAGTAACTCGTGGACGATATTAAGCGCAGTCATGACTAAGATGCGTTCTGTGCCCATGACTTTGCCGCTTTCGCGTACCACGCGCATTTTTTCGCTCAAGTAATCGGCACAATCGAGTAGATTTTGCCGTTCACTTTCAGGACAGGCGACAGTATAGTCTTTATCCAAGATCATTAATTTGACGGGTTTATTTTGCCCACTCATGCTTCTGACTCTAGTATTTTTAAGCGTTCAATCATGGCCTCAATACGGCTACGTGCTAAATTGGTTTTTTTCAGCAGGGCATCTCGCTCGGTTGTGAGCTGCCCTTGTTGTTCGCGCAGTTGTTGGTTTTCATAGCGCAAGCGTTCACAATCATCTAGCAGCTGATCGACTTTCTGTTCTAATTGTTGTAATAGCATCTTATCCATCATGTTAAGCAACTTAGGTGATGAGTTTTGTTACCGTCCAATCAGCACTTACAGATCATCGAATAATTCATCATCTTCTACTGCAGGCGCTACTTCTCCATCCTGTACGGCCGCTTCCCTTCTTTGTGTATAGGCATTACGGATAAATGCATATTCATCCGTTGTTGCCGCTTCCATGAGATCTTCTTTATCCAGTAGATTTTCGCGTACATCCAGCACTTCTAGCCCACGCCCGCCGTAATAAATCCCCGGTTTGCCATAATGATTCGCCAGGTGTAAGCGTCCATCGAGTTGTGTGTCCACGCCCAATGCTAAAGTATCGCGCAAAGTACTTGGACCTAAAAAAGGTAACATCAGATAAGGTCCACTAGGCACGCCCCATACGCCCAAAGTTTGCCCAAAGTCTTCGTTATTTTTGGGTAAGCCATAAGGGGTGGCAACATCAACCACACCTAAAAAACCGACGCTGGTATTGAGCAAAAAACGCCCTGTATCGCGCCCGGCTTGCTTAAATTTGCCTTGTAGTAAATCATTACTGACCACAGAAACATCGTGAATATTGTTCATGACATTACGCGTCCCTTGTCGTACTGGGGCTGGAACACGTCGATAGGCTTGTGCCAATGGTTTTAAGACCATTTTATCGACTTGGCGGTTAAACTGGTAAACACTGCGGTTAAATGATTGCAGTGGATCCGGTGTTATCCCTCGTGTTTGGTTACAAGCGACTTGCGACAGTAATAACAGTAGCAATAAATAAAGGCGTTTATATGCCAAGACAGCGGATGTTAATTGAAATATTTTCATAACCATCTCTTTAAACTATATACAATTTAACGGGTATTTGTTGTAGCGCACAGTTAGGAAAACTAGCTGCTGACACTTTCTTTAAGTCCAAATGTCATATTTAGACCATTATGCTGATTCAACTCACATTATAACAGCGTTTCAATAATGAGCTATAATCATGCACCGCTGTCTTGCCCTAACAAAAGGAATTGTCCTGCATGAACCAACATGGTCTTTATGCCTTATTTAAAAAAGAAGTATGGCGTTTTTTAAAAGTGATCACGCAAACTGTGTTCACGCCTATGATCACCGTATTACTTTACCTTATTGTTTTTGCATCGGTTTTGTCTGACCATGTGCCTGTTTATCATGATATTCCCTATAATGCCTTTTTAGTGCCTGGGCTTATTATGATGGCAGTTTTACAAAATGCCTTCGCTAATACCTCATCGAGTTTGTTTCAAGCACGGCAAAATGGCAATGTCTTATTTATGTTGCTTGCCCCCCTTTCCAGTTGGGAATGTTTTTTGGCTTATGTCGGTGCAGCGGTTATTCGTGGTTGTATGGTTGGTTTGAGCATTTGGATAGCAGCGATTTGGTTTATTGACTTGCCCTTAGTGTCTCCTGGGTGGATTTTAATCTTTGCTTGTTTGGGTAGTGCCCTATTAGGTTCGCTAGGCTTAATGGCTAGCATTTGGGCCGACAAATGGGATCATATTTCTGCTTTTCAAAATTTTGTGGTTTTACCCTTATCTTTTTTAAGTGGTGTCTTTTATTCTATCAATAGTTTACCTAGCCCTTGGAGTCAGTTATCCCATTACAATCCATTTTTTTATATGATTGATGGTTTTCGCCATGGGTTTTTGGGTGTCTCTGATATAAGCCCTTGGCTTAGTCTGACCGTGGTCGGGATAACCTTGGCTATTTGTAGCGGTATATGTATCGCTATGCTCGATAGTGGTTATAAATTACGTAGCTAAACTATCGTGCTGGAAACCATTGCCCTTGTCCTAAGCCATAGCCTTCTTTTAAGCTTTGCCAAGTATATTCTTGAGCTGTTTCTAAAGCAGGTATCAGTGTTTTTCCCGTAGCCAATTGTCCAGCTAGTGCTGAGGCAAAGGTGCAGCCAGAGCCGTGATATTGCCCTGCTAAGCGCGGCCAATGCCAGTTTTGTTCTGGGCTATTGCGCTGATAACAGCGGTTGACCACATCAGTTTCATGTTCATGTGTGCCCGTAATCACCACAGTTTCAACTTGTTTGAGAAGTTGTGCCGCTGCTTGTTGCAAGGTGTTTTGCCCACTTAATTGACGCGCTTCTTCACTATTGGGGGTAATAATGTCAACGGCTGTGAGTAATTGCTTTAGCGCCTGATGACTGGCTTGGTTGCCGAGTTTCCCTGTACCACCTGCGGCCAAAACAGGATCCAACACCACGGGTATATTGGCAGGTTTGTGTTGCTGTAGCCATGTATACAAGGCGAGTGTTAAGGCTTCGCTGCCAATCAAACCCATTTTAATCGCTTGAATCGGTATATCGGCAAGCAAGGTGTTTATTTGTGCTAAAACTTGTGCCGTGGTTTGTGGCAATAGCTCATATACACCCCGACTATCTTGGCGAGTCAAACAGGTGATGACGGTCAGCGCATGTGCGCCTTGGGCTTTGATGGCTTCAATATCCGCATGAATACCAGCACCACCACAAGGGTCGTGCCCGGCTAAAACCAAAACAGCAGGCGGGTGTATAGACATATTCCGTTTATCTGTTTGATTAGACCAAATAGCTAGCTTAAAAAATTATCATTTTTTGGAGGTGGTATACAGTAAGCCATTGCATAGGCAATCTCCAAAGTGGCTTTCCTAAAAGTCTTTTATCAATCCTGTTGGTTTTTCAACAGGATTTTTTTTTACCAGCCGTGTAATTGAAACCAACCAGCCCGATTTAAGACATCTTTAGAATAATCTCGCCCCGTGGTACGGCAATCAATACTTTGACCGCTACTGATGCAACTATAAGTCGCCGTTGCACCGGAATTATAGGCTGCGAGAATAGCGCGGAGCATTTGATCCTCTGGCACATTACGACGATCAAAGAACAAGCGGGCATTATTCAAAATTTTACAAGCATACATAATATTGGCGTGGGGATCTTGCCAATTACCTGTGCGGGCAAATTCATGCCAATCGTAGTCAATTTGCATCAGTCCACGGCCATAACCGCCACCATCATTTGGCTCTACCCCAGTTCTATCACCACGCGGGCGACGTTTGGCATAATCACCGCGTCCCTCAGGGCCCGGTGGTCGCAACGCCAGTCCCCAATGCGATTCGCGTGAACCAATCCCACAAATCACCGCTGCGGGTAAATTGGTCATGTCAGCGGCTTCTAAGATACTGCTACGATAGCGTTCGGCTTGTTGTAATTGGTCTAATAAGGTGCGGTTATTTTTATTCAGTTGAGTTTCAAAACGGGTTTGCGGACCTGCGGTACTTGGTGTGGCACTGACAACAATACCACCACCACTGCTGGCGTGTTCATCACGTTTTTTCTGAAACAAACGGCTAAAAAAGCTAAAAAATGCCATAGAATTCCCCTAACGAATAATGCCACGGTTGGATTGACGTAAAAATTGACTAAATTCTGCTACTTCAGGTACTTTTGCTGCCAGTTCTTCAAGTTGTTCTAAAGCGGACTGAACCGTCAGTTGTTGCCGATAAACAATTTTATAAGCTTGACGTAAAGCTTGACGGGTTTCAGAGCTAAAGCCGTGGCGCTTGAGTCCTTCGCGGTTAAGCCCATTAGCCGTGGCACTGTTGCCCGCTGCCATCACAAATGGTGGCACATCTTTAAAAACGATGCTACCTGCGGCAACAAAGCTATAACGACCCACCACGCAAAACTGATGAATACCGCTAAAACCGCCGAGAATAGCATAGTCTTCAACTAAAACGTGTCCGGCTAAAGAAGAACCATTAGCAAAAACCGTGTGATCACCAACAATGCAATCATGGGCAAAATGGGTATAGGCCATGATCCAGTTGTGATTACCGATGCGCGTGACCCCGCCGCCTTGCACTGTGCCCCGGTTCATGGTGCAGTATTCGCGGATCTCATTGCCATCGCCAATTTCTAGCCGAGTATCGGTTTCACCAGCATATTTTTTATCTTGCGGATCTTCACCCAAGGACACAAACTGGTAGATATGGTTATCTTTACCAATCGTGGTTGTGCCTTTAATAACGGCGTGAGGACCTATTTCTGTACCCGAGCCAATTTTGACATGCGCACCAATCACACTAAAAGGACCAATACTGACGTTTTCATCCACTTCGGCGGTGGGGTCAATAATAGCGCGGGAATCGATCAACTTGGCACATCTCGGTTAGCACACATCAATTCAGCGGTGCAAACGACTTTATCATCAACACTCGCAGTTGCGGTGTATTTCCAAAAACCCCGCGTGCTGCGTTTTACTAATGTCACTTCAATTTGAAGTTGATCACCCGGTTCTACTGGGCGCTTAAATTTAGCTTTATCAATACTGGCAAGATAATACAAAGAATCTTGGTCAGGCTGTACCTCAGCAGTTTTAAACGATAAAATCCCTGTTGCCTGTGCCATCGCTTCAAGCACCAATACTCCCGGCATAACTGGGCGTATAGGGAAGTGTCCTTGGAAAAAAGGTTCATTGAAAGAGACGTTTTTTACCGCTAATAGGCGCTCGCCAATTGTGTAATCCACAACCTTATCTATCAATAAGAAGGGATAGCGGTGCGGTAAATGATTAAGAACCTCATGTATATCCATACTATTCATATAATTTCCTAACGTGTTGCTAAAAGTGTGTTGCCCACTTTTTTAACCAAACTGATATGCCTCATCATTAGCGCTGCATTACACAGCTATCCATATCAGTTCTTATGTCACATCCATTTGTTGTTCAAGTTGCTTAACCCGTTGAAACAGGCTATCGAGTTGTTTTGTGCGGCGATAATTGCGATGCCAAGCTTTACTTTCTTGCAAAGCTGTTCCTGAGGAATAAATTCCGGCTTTATTAATAGATTGTAAAACGATAGAACCACCGGTGATATGTACATCATCGGCAATCGTGATATGTCCAACCATACCGACACCGCCACCTATCATGCAACGTTTGCCAATACGGGCGCTGCCAGCGATACCGACACAACCTGCAATCGCGGTGTGCTCACCGACGTGGACATTATGCGCAATCTGAATTTGATTATCCAGTTTTACCCCATTTCCGAGCACGGTATCACCCAAAGCCCCTCTATCTATGGTGGTATTTGCGCCAATCTCAACATCATCACCGATAATGACTTTGCCAAGTTGAGGGATTTTAAGCCATGCACCTTTGTCATTAGCAAGACCAAAGCCATCAGAACCGATGACGCTGCCGGATTGAATAATTACCCGCTCACCGAGTTGTGAGTCGTGGGCAATGGTAATTCGCGCATGTAAATAACAATTTTTACCAATATAAGCACCGGACTCAATCACGGTTCCTGCGCCAATATAAGCCCCAGCTTCAATAGTTGCACCTGCTTCAACCACCGCTTGCGCGCTGATACAAGCACTGCTATCGACTTGAGCATCAGGACTAACCCAAGCACTGGGATGAATCCCTTTAGGGTGATTTGGGATAGGATTAAGTAAGCGAGCTGCTTTGGCATAACCTAAATAAGGGTTATCCATAATCAGGCAAGCAACAGGGCAATTTTCTGCATCCGCTGGGGCTAAAATGACAGCTGTTGCTTGCGTGGTTTCTAAGTCTTTTTTATATTGTCGATTAACAAAAAAACTAATCTCTGCCGTGCCAGCATCACTTAGCACAGCAACACGCTGTATTGGGGTGTTAGATTGATTTGGATCTGAAAGTTTGGCACCAATCCCCCCTGCCAAATCTCCCAATGTCCAATTATTGTTATCCATCATCAGTGGTATGGTTTAAGAACCTGTTATCGTTATTGTGTTGTGCTAGCAGGTCAAACAAGTACAAACTTGTTTGACCTTGCTTAATTTTGAGTGCTAAGTGGTGTCATGACACTCGTATTGTTCTTGTGACCGTTTGTGTGAGTCGAATTAAGAACAAAATCGTCTTATGTTGTGCGGTTTTTTATTGATGCACGGTTTTATTTGCTAAGACGATCTAAAATTTGTTGGGTAATATCAATGCGTTTACTGGCATAAATTACGCCTTCACCGACAACCAAATCATAGCCTTTTTCCTCAGCTAAGCTGACAATGGCTTTGAGGATTTGTTTTTGTAAGCGATTGATTTCTTCACTGCGACGAATATTAAAATCATCTTGGAAGTCTTCTTTTTCGCGATCCAGTTCACGGCGTTTATCACGGATATCTTTGCTTAAGTTGCGCGCTTCAGCCGCACTCATAATATCTTCTTCTTTACGCAGTTTTTCCTCATCTTGGCGTAATTTTTCTTCGACGCTAGCGATACTACGCTCTCTGGGTTCAAATTCTTTTTTCAAGCGACTATCGGCACTTTTAGCTTGGGGGGCTTTATCAAGCACTTTTAGCACATTGACAAAACCAATGCGTACATCAGCGGCATACAAGCCCGGACTCATCAGCCCGTACAATAAGGCGCTGAGCGATAAAATCATTAATTTTTTCAAAGTACACTCCATTATGTCATTGTTTGATGCGGCAAGCGCCGCAGGTTTAGTCTTGCCGAATGTTTAGAAACTGGCACCGAGGCTAAATTGAAATACTTGCGTGTCATCGCCATCTTTATCATTAAGCGGTTTTGACAAGCTGAAATTTAATGCGCCTAAAGGTGAGAACCAACCTAGGGCAAGTCCAGTAGAATAACGCAATTCTGCCGCATCAAAGTCACTTTGGCTAGGGTAAACATTGCCTATATCGATAAAAGTACTCATACGCAAGGATTTATTTTCACTTAAAAACGGCGGTGGGAAGAAAAATTCTAAGTTACCAACCACTTTCAACTTACCACCCCAAGGATTATTATTTTCATCCCGAGGACCTAAGGTGTTTTCTTTGAAGCCACGCACTGTGCTAGGACCACCAGCAGTATAGTGTTCAAAGAAAGGGAATTCTTTACTGTCACCATAATTGTCGGCATAACCCAAGTTAGTTTTTAAGGCAAAGGTGTAATCGCGCCATAAGGGTAAATACCAGCTTTGGCGATAATTAAGTTTGTAGTAATGCAAATCGCCCACAGGTGCGCTGACTTCAGCACTGAAGGATTGTAACACCCCTTTGGTTGGGAACAGTATCCGGTCGCGGGTATCATGCGCCCAGCGCCCGGTTAGTTTCAAGCTTTGATAAGTATCACCATTATTTTCAATATAATTAAACACATCTTGAGCACTATAAGTCGTGGCTTTCAGCGTGGTTTGTTGTGGTTCAATCCCAAAATTGATGCTGTCATATTCATTAATCGGCATCCCGAAATTGAGGTTAGCACCAATCACATCTAAAGCATAACGACTCAAGTTAGCTTCACCCGCGTCGGTTTCACGGTAATACAAACTAAAGCCCTGGCTAATGCCATCAATAGTAAAATAGGGGTCGTTATAGGTCAGACTGTAAACAGTATTAACATCACTGTTACTAAACTCCATGCCGACTTTCTTTCCTGAGCCAAGGAAATTGTCTTGGGTAATATTGAAATTAAATAACACCCCTTGAGTTTGCGAATAACCCAAGCCTGCCATTAAATTACCTGAGGGGCGTTCGCTGACAGTATAATTGACATCAACTTGGTCATCAGTACCAGGCGTTGCTGGGGTTTCTACTTCGACATTTTCAAAGAAATTCAAACGTTGCAAACGGGTACGGGAGCGGCTGATTTTGGCTGTTGATGCCCAGCCGGCTTCCATTTGTCGTAATTCGCGGCGCAACACCTCATCACGGGTTTTTTGATTGCCAGCAAAATTAACTCGGTTGACATACACTTTGCGACCGGGGTCGATAAAGAAAGTTAATTTAACTTGTTTTTCAGCTTCATTAATATCTGGAATGGCGTTGACGTTAGCAAAGATATAGCCTTCATCACCCAAGCGCTCAATCAATGCCTCTGTGGTTGCAACGACTTTTTTACGCGAGAAATATTCGCTGGGTTTAATATCAATTTGTTTGTGTAACTCTTCTTCAGACAAAATCAGATTGCCCTCAACTTTAACCGCACTAAACTGATACTTATCCCCTTCGCTGATATTGACGGTGATATACATCGCACTTTTATCTGGGCTGATTTCTACTTGAGGTGATTCGATACTGAAATTCAAATAACCCCGATCCAGATAATAAGCTTTGAGTTTTTCCAAGTCACCGCGCAGCTTAGATTTCACATACTGGTCGCGCTTACTGAACAATAAATACCAAGGTTTAATCCCCAACTCAAACTGTTTTAATAAGGTTTTATCACTAAAGGCTTGGTTGCCGATGATATTAATTTGGCGAATTTTAGCGACAGCACCTTCGATAATATCGAAATGGATGTGTACACGGTTACGTTCTTGTGGGGTAACGGTGGTTTCGATACGGGCTGAATAGCGCCCTTGACTGAAATATAAACGCTGTAATTCTTGCTCAACTTGCTCGAGTAAGGCTTTTTTGAACACGCGTCCCATCGCAAAACCGACCGCTTTGAGTGATTCACCTAATTCATCACTGTCGAGTTCCTTATTACCTTCATAAGAAATTTTACTGATCGTTGGGCGCTCACGGACATCAATAATCAAAACATCAGCTTTACGTGCTAAACCGACATCATGAAATAGCCCAGTTTTATACAAAGCCCGAATCGCTGCTTGTCCTTTTTGGACATCAAATTGTTCCCCGGTTTTAACCGGCAAATAATTGAATACCGTCCCCACAGAGACGCGCTGTAACCCAGTGATTTCAATGTCGGAAATAGTAAAAGATTGCGCAACGGCTAAGGCATGGCTAAACAGCAAGCACAAACCAATTGATATACGCCAAAATTTAATCACAGCTTATCCTTTTTCTTATCCGTTCACTAATCACCAAACAAGCGACTAAAATCATTAAACAATGCCAAACCCATCAATAACAGGATCAAAGTTAAACCGACTTGCTGCATTGCGATGATACTTCGCTCTGATAAGGCACTACCTTTGAGCCATTCTAACAAATAAACCAGCAAATGACCGCCATCAAGTAGCGGAATGGGTAATAAATTCAAAATACCCAGACTTAAACTCAATAAGGCTAAAAACCCTAAAAATTGACTCAAACCCAGTCCTAAACTTTTACCCGCAAAATCGGCAATGGTCACAGGACCGCCAATATTTTTGGTCGAGACCTCCGCTGTGAGCATTTTGCCAAACATTTGAAAAGTCAGGCGCGTCATTGCCCAAGCTTGTGCTGCGCCTTTTTCGATGGCAGCAAAGAAGCCATAATGTTCGATGCTATAAAAATCCTCGACTTTCCAAGCAGCAGCAATACCGATGCGCTTTTCGCCGAGTTTTCCTTGGGGGCTGACATCAACGCTGATAATCTCACTGCCACGCTGAATATCGAGTTTAAGTTGAGCCTTTTCGGTCTTAGAAATTAATTTTGCCAAATGATGCCATGATTTAACCGGCGTATCATCTATTTTTAAGACCAAATCTCCGGCTTGAATACCCGCAAGTGCCGCCGGTTTACCTTCCATGACTTCGCCAATTTTGGCGCTGGGTTTGAGTATACTCAAACCCAGTTTTTCTAATAAATCTTTTTTAGAAAAATCATCCGCTTCTAAAACTGAGGCGGGCATGGACAAACTGCGTTGAACCCCATCGGGGTTTTTAACTTGATAAGCTAAATCATTGCCATCGACCACATTGGTCAACAGGGCTTGAATCGCAGATGACCAATGCGCGGTGCGCTCATTATTAATCGCAACAATCTCATCACCGTGATTAAAACCTGCCACTGCCGCTGGGGTACTAGGAGTCACCTCGCCAATTAGAGGTTTAATGCCACTGACACCATTCATATACATCAAGGCATAAGCAAACACGGCAAAGATTAAATTAACCACAGGACCTGCGGCAACAATCGCCGCACGGACTTTGAGCGGTTGGGCGCTGAAAGCACGCGGGGCATCAGCGGCGCTGATTTCCTCATCATCGCCCTCACCGAGCATTTTGACGTAGCCACCTAAAGGGATCCACGCAATGACAAAGGTGGTCTCACCGCGTTGCCATTGATAAATAGGGCGACCAAAACCAATAGAGAACTTCAGCACCTTCACGCCTGCGCGCTTGGCAACCCAATAATGCCCCCATTCATGAATGGTGACCAAAATGCCCAAAGTCAGCAAGAGGGCAAAAATAGCTTGTGGTATTTCTAACATGGCGGCGATTGTATCACAAGGATAGATTGAGTTCGATATAGGCTTAACAAAGCGGAAAACCAGCTAGATTTCAGCGCCAGAAAGTGCATTGAGCTGGCTTACCAAGCCTTTGTATCAGCAGAGCGCGAACGGCTGGGTGCTTGTTTTTGATTTTGATAATAAAATTTGCGCCGCCAAATAGTGCCCGGATCCTCAGGCAAGGCTTCCAATACCTGCTCTAAAGCTTGTGCTTGCTCACGGTCATTAATCGCCTCTGGGCTGAGTTCAGCATTAGCCGCTTGTGCTTGTTGTTCCTCGCCTTGTTCTTGGGCTTCATTGGTGTCTTCCTGCGCTTGCTTCGCTAACGCTTCTTTTATCGCTTCTTTATCATCTGCCTGTGAAGTTTGAGAAGTCTCTGTTGATTGTGAATCACGGGTTTCGTCCGACTCTTGTTGCGACTCTGATTGAGCTTGTTGTTCACCACTATTATCATCTGTCGATTGTGACTCATTTCCCTGCCCTTGAGAGTTGTCGCCTTCTTGTTGCTGAGACTGATCGCTTTGCTGTTCCTGTTGGGATGAATCTTGTTTATCCTGCTCCCCTTTTTCGCCTTGTTCTCCTTGCTCGCCCTTATCCCCTTGCTGATTTTGCTGCTGTTGTTTTTGTTGCGCTAAAATTTGTTTTACTTTCTCTAAGTTTTCTTGTACTTGCTTGGGTGGCTGCTCATATTGCAAACTTTGCTCATAAGCCGACAAGGCTTGCTCCAGTTCGCCTTGCTTGGCTAAGGCATTGCCGCGATTATAATGCCCCTCTGCCGTATCAATGCCTTCAAACGTTTTGGCGGCAGCGGCATAATCACCCGCACGATATTGTGCTGTGGCGCGCCACTGGGGATCAGCAAATAATTCAGCCGCCTCCTCAGGCTTATCCGTTGCCAGCGCTTCAGCGCCTTGTTGATCTGAAGTTTGCCATAGGTCTTGCCACGCCGCTTCAACCGGAGGCACAGGCAAATACAGTAGCGCCAAGGCAAAAACCCAGCCTTTGCGAAAACCTAAACTGGCTAATAATACTAAAGGGATTAACAACCAATAGCCCTGATCTAGCCACGCACGGGTTTCGGGGTTATTATCCGTTTCTATTTGCGCGTTAGCCTCAGCTTGCTGAAAGAGCCATTGTGTTAATGTTTGAATATCTCGGTTATCCGCTGATAAGTCCAAATAACGCCCACCACCTGTTGTAGCCAACGTTTGTAAACCCGCCCGTTCGAGCTTCGGTAAGACAATGGCTTGATTGCTATCTTTTAAAAAACTGCCATCAGCTAAAGGCACTGGCGCACCCACAGCCGTGCCAACGCCCCAAACCCAGAGCCGAAATCCTGCTGTTTTAAGCTTAGTGGCTGCCTCAAGACTGGCTGCTTTATCGCTAAAACCATCGGTGATTAAAATCACATCCCCTTGTCCACCTTGCCCATCTTCCAATAGTTTCAAGGCGCGGCTTAAAGCTAAATCTACCCGGCTACCTTGCGTTGGCGGTACAGAGCTGTCAAAACTATTGATTAAAGCCACGATAGTATTGGCATCTGGGGTTAAAGGCGTGACCACATGGGCATCGCCAGCAAAAACAATCAGCCCCGTTTGCCCGGTAAAATCCTGCTGTAACATATCAATGAGCTTATAGCGCGCTTGTTGTAAACGACTGGGTTTTAAGTCGCTGGCATCCATCGAGCGCGATAAATCTAAAATAAACACCCGTGCTTGCTGGGTTTTATACACCGGACGATTTTGCTGCTCCCAACTCGGTCCTGCCAAGGTCAAACAAGTCAGAATAAATAACAGCATCAATAACCACACACCGCCAGCGCGGCGAGGGCTTAAATCTTGTTGTTGTAATAAGGCTTTAAGTAATGCGGGTTCACACACTTGCGCCCAAGTACCCGCCCTTGTTTGTCCTTGTTGCCAGTAATACCAAAACAAGGGTAAAGCCAGTAAGGCAAACAACCATAAGGGCCTTAAAAAATGAAAATCCGTCAAACTGAGACCTCAAACAGCAAAATTTTGTCAATATCTTTGTGAATGCAAGGTATTTTATCGAATTGTCGTTGAAGGGCAAGCCCAAGCGACATAATAGATTGAGAAATAACCTGATAACGGATGTTATGCACTGACCTTTTTTGTCTCATTCCTTGTGATATTTAGCCTTTGAAATGCAAAAGCCCCTAAGTAAGCTAAAATAGAACGAGCAGCGCATGGCAATACGAGAGGATTAAAATAAATTGAATGTTACACGAGCGACTGGCAGGTGTTTAATGATTAAAAAACATGCTTCACAACCATTGAGTCGCGGTTTTTTGCTGGTAACCACGTTATGGATTTTAACTGCGATCACTTTAGCACTGAGTTATTTTGCCTTGTGGTTAGATCGCAGTGTTCAAGACATAGAAACGTTTAAGGCTGATACGCAAGCAGAAATCGATATGCTCAGCACCCGCTCAACCTTATTGTATTGGTTTTCTACCCAAAGTTTTTATCAAAGTTATTTACCCTTGCCAGCCAATAGCACCTTGGGCGCTGATATGGATGTCAGTGCGTTAAGCGAAGAGGATTTAATGGCACAATTGCTCGATCCGAATTTTATGAGTAATGATGGCTTAAGCCAAAACAATAATAAAGATTCTGGGGTATATGTTTATGTTGATAATAGAGCTTACCAAGGCTTAGGTGCAACGTTGTTCAGTGTTCAAGATGCCAGTGGACTATTGCCATTACGCGGGGTCAATTGGCAACAAACTCGGCGTTTGATTATGAACTTGGGAATCGATAGCGCCGATACGCAACCGTTGTTAGATAAATTTCAAGATTATGTCGATTTAGATGAATTTAGCCGCCTCAATGGCGCAGAAGCGTATCAATACCAAGAACAGGATTTATTACCGCCAACCAACCGCTTATTACGCACCACGGCCGAAGTGCAAGCGATCATGGATTGGCGCATCCCTGATGATCCAGAACAAAAACCCAAAATAACCCCAGATCAGCATTTACGTTGGCAACAGTTGACCACAATCACCGCTGCGCGAGGTTATCCTAATTTTAATACAGCGCCCCGTGAAGTGTTACAAAGTATTATCGGTATCGACCACGAAGGTGCTGAGCGGATTATTAAAGCGCGCACACGGGAATTCCTTCTCAGTACCCGGGAATTATATTTATTGCTGGGCAATGATTTAGGGCTTGATCATGAATATGTGTTTTTTCGCCCCTCTCATCATCTACGTTTTAGTCTTTGGTCAGCACAAAGCCGTAAAATACAACAATGGCATATTAGTTTTACCCCGGGACTTGAAGATCAAGCCCCTTTTGAATTGCATTATCGTTTAGATTTACCGCAAGCAGAAAAAACCCAAGCGCCAGAGCGCTTGGAAACGCCGCTTTTGCCTTAGGTATTAGCCAAAGAAGGGCTGAGTTTAGATTCAAAGTGATACAACAATAAGCCCACTAAAATTAGCCCAATCCCTGCATATAATAAGGCACTGAAATGCTCATGATTCAGCCATAAGCCTAAAACTAAAGCCACCACAGGCGTAATCAAGGTCAGCAAAGCCACTTGTGTAGCGCTGACTTTAGAGAGCAAATGGTAATAGCTGATAAAACCCAAGACCGAGCCAAAAATACCTAAATAGACAATACTCACCCATGCCCGGGCACTGGGTTCGGGTAGCCCCTCGCCTGTGAACCAATAGCTCAGTAAAAATAAAGGTAAAGATACCAATAAACCGCCCGTGGTAATGCTTAAAGCCGACAAATCCGAACTCAATTGTTTCACTTTCAAAGCACTGATGGTATGCAAAGACACCGACAATAAGACTGCTAATACGCCTTGAATATATTGTTCACCCCAGCCGACATCACCGATAAAAACCAGACTCAAACCGATGAAACTGATCGACATACCGATAATTTTCCACAAACTTAAGTCTTGTTTAGTGAAAAATAATTGGGCAAAGACCACGGTGGTAAACGGTGAGAGACCAAATAACACCGACACCAATCCCGAAGGGATGAATTGTGCGCCCCAATAAACGCAAAGCATCGCCGCATAGACCCCGATGGCACTGCTAAAATATACCGCCACGGCTTCTTTATGCCACGGCAGCGGGTGTTTAAGCACACGCAACAGCACATAGGCACACACCGCACCAATCCACATACGACTGCTCAGTGCAAATAATGCACTGCTGTCCTCCGCGCTCCATTTAATGCCCAAGGGCGTGGTTGACCAAATAACAATAACGGCAATATAAGCCAAAATGATGGACATGCTCTTCACCAATAACAATTAGCTGTGTAACAACTTGACAATTTTCTCTCGCCCAACAAAAAAGGCCGCAGATGTTTGCACATCTGCGGCCTTTTTAAGCGTCTTTGGAGACTTAGCTTATGTTATCCAACAGATGTGCAGCAACAGCCCTCGCCAGAAATACAGGCGCATCACAGGTTTGGGTAAAGTGCTGACAATTGAAGATAACATGGGGCGGGGATGATGCCTTAAATATGTTTATGTGTCAATAAAAAAATGTTTGATGAATATCTGAAATACCGCTAGGCAGGTAAAAAGTCCCCTATTGTGGGTAACAATTGGCTTAGTGCACCACATCAGTTACTATCTGATGTTACGCAAAGGCTTCTTTTTCTGCCTTAAAAGCAGAAAAAACCGCCATTGCTGCACGGCTAAGCTTCACTAGGCAGGTGGAAAATCACACGATTGTGATAAAAACCAGCTTAGTGCGTAATATCAGTTACTATTTTCAGCCAATAAAAACTCTTTTGAGAACAGACCATGCGCATACCCCTCTTAAGCCTGCTATTGAGTATTTTACTATTGTTGTCCCCAACCTCATGGGCTTGCCAAGGGCCTTATAAAGGTAAGACTCTGACTAACGAGCAGTGGATCGAATTATTAGCTAACCATTTACAATGGTTGACCACAGTAGAAGAAGATCGCAAACCCGATTATAAAAATCCCATGCGCGCGAATTTATGCGGGGCGCGTTTAAGTAAAATTTATCTCGCAAAAGTGGATTTATCTTGGGCGGATTTGCGTTCAGTTGATTTGAGCGAAGCGGATTTAAGTGATGCCAATCTACATAAAGCATGGATGGACAGAGCCGACTTAAGCCTTGCTAACTTAAACCGCGCCGATTTATCACAAAGCTTTTTATACGATGTGCAATTGCGCGGCGCGTCCTTGCGTAAAGCTAACTTAAGCAAAGCCAAATTACATGCCGTGAACTTACGCTTTGCTAATCTCAGCCATGCCAATCTTGCACAAGCAGAGTTGTATCAGGCGCAATTAAACAATGCCAATCTTGACGGCGCAATCTTAAAACGTGCGGACTTAAACCAAGCTGATTTACGCAAAGCCAGTTTGGAATATGCCGATTTGACTTTGGCAAACTTGCAAGGCGCGGATTTACGCGAAGCGGATTTAACTAACACGGTATTAAAAGACACCTTATTGCATTATGCCAAAATGTACCGAGCGCGGTATTTCCCTAAATATGGCGCGCTGCCTGATATTGTCAATTTACGCTTGAGCGAGGGCTTTGGCTCGATGCGCTATTACCATCCGATTTTGGGCGCACCAACGCTGGTCGAGTTACGCGCCGCTTATCGCAATATTGGTATGCGCGACATGGAAAGAATGTTGACCTATATGATTAAAAATGCCGAACAGCGCGCCAACTGGGAAAAAGGCGGCTGGCTACGTTTAGAAAGTAGTCTTAACAAACTGTTTTTTGATTGGCCCAGTGCTTATGGCATGGCAGCGCAGCGGCCGTTAAAAATCCTTTTGCTTAGCTGTGTGTTATTTGCTTTTATTTATTGGCTAGGACTGCGGTGGTCATTTTTTAATGCCAATATTGGCGTTAATTGGAGCGCGCGTTTGCCCCGTAACCACTACAAACAAGCCGATGATAAAATCCCCATGTGTTATCAACTGATTCACCTGCGCCCGACCCAAACTTGGCAACAACGGTTTTGGGAAGAAGTGCGTTTAATACGGGTAGCGTTTCATTTGAGTTTGATTTCTGCATTCCATTTAGGTTGGCGCGACTTTAATATCGGCACATGGTTGGGGTATTTACAGCGCCGGGCTTATCGCTTGCAAGTGCGCAGCGGCTGGATGCGCTCGCTGTCGGGTTTGCAATCTTTGCTAGGCTTGTATTTACTCGCCTTATGGGCGATGACTCAATTTGGTCGTCCGTTTGCGTAAACCAACCTTGGTGCAAGTGTTTGCCAAAGACCCGCAAAGCCCCAAGGTCAAAACCCGCTTGCAACCGATGTTAGGTCAAGTCGCCGCCCAGCAACTCTATCACCGCCTATGTTGGCAAACCTTAGAGACCGTCAAAGATAGCGGCTATGCTTGCCAATTGTGGACAGCAACAAGCAAACAGCGGCCTTTTTTTCGCCACTGCCAGCAACATTTTCGCTGTCATTTACGCCAGCAGCGCGGGCAAGACTTAGGGCAGCGGATGCAGCATGCCCTAGAAGCAGGATTGCGACAATATCGACAAGTGATTTTAATCGGCAGTGATTGCCCTGAATATACCCCAGCCTATTTAAGGCAAGCGGCAACACAGTTGCAACAAACCCCCGTGGTGATTGGCAAAGCGCTAGATGGTGGCTATGTCTTAATCGCCATGCAGGGGCAGTGTGCACCGATTTTTAATCACATGCCTTGGAGTCAGGCAGATTTAAGGCAAAAGACGCAAAGGCGTTTACAGCGTTTACAACGTGCTTACAGCCTATTACCCGCCTTAAATGACTTAGACACGCCCTTAGATCTGATTAAAAACCGATAATGCTAAACCCTAAAACCTGCGACCAATCCTGCTCCTGCTAATACAGAGGAAGGTAAATTACTGGTAATAAAGCCGCGAAAACTGCCTATATGCGGTTGCAACCAAGCAATGAAGGCATCGTAATGGTTGCCCATCTGTTGCCAATTGACATCAATAATGCCGACATATTGCAAACCAAACAGTAACAAGAAAACACTGCCCATCATAAACAGTCCCAGTTTCAAAAAGCTTGAAAGCGCATAGGCTATCGAAAAACCAGCAACAAAACTAAAGCCCAGTTTCATAAACAGCGTAGACCAATCCCCCACGCCAACGCCTGTTTGTTCCGGTGTTGGCCAGTTTTGTTCTTGATTAGGCAAAGGATAATCTTGCGTGTTGAAATTATTCGGGGCTGAAGAATTAAAATTATCCGGTATAAAAGATCCGGGGGGCATTGATTGTATACGCAATCCTGGCGTGTCAGTATTTGAACTAGCGATAACTTCTGGCTCTGGGCTATCGGTAAAAGCGGCAATGCCAGACATGATGATGCCTATGCCACTTAATAATAAGGCTATACCGAAAGACCATTTTTTCCAGACGGACAAAGGGGCTTTTTGTGCCGTATTTTCCTCAGTGTCGGGGGTTTCTGCTTCACTGTTCATGGGCAACTCCTTATGAATGAGTAGACTGAATAACAATAGAAATGAGAAAAGACGTTTTTTATAGTCATCACAACGATAAAAACACCATAAGCGAGTAGCGTAGATAATGGTGTCATTGAATGATTAGCGTTTGGCGGCTGAAACGATTAAATGGCTTTATTTAACTGATGTGACGCACTAAGCTGGTTTTTATCACAATAGTGTAATTTTCCACCTGCCTAGTAAAGCTTAGCCGTGCAGCAATGGCGGTTTTTTCTGCCCTTAAGGCAGAACAAGAAGCCTTTGCGTAACATCAGTTATTTAACCAGTTTTTTGATTTTTTTCGCAGTAGTCCCTTTCACACCACGAAAACGTGTCCCAGAGATATTTGCACCTTTGAACTTGGTTTTACGTAAATTGGCATTGGAAAAGTTGGCACTGCGGAGATCGGTATTACGTAAATCAGCACTACGAAGGTTTGCCCCACGTAAATTAGCCCGTTTGAGAGAGGCTTTTTTCATTTTCGCGCCACGCAAGTTGGCAAGACGTAACTGCGCGCCATCGAGTTTAGCGCCTCTGAGTTTTGCGCCACGCAAATTAATCCCACGCAATTTAGCATTGCTTAAATTGGCTTTATCTAAATTGGCATTAGCAAGGCTAACGCCGCGTAAATGACGCTTATTGAGACCACTTAGGTCACATCTTGGGCAAGATTTGGTTTTTTTTAAGCGCTCAATATGTTTTTTATTGGCAGCTATCGCGCTATTTGCCCAACTGCTGGAAACAAGAGCAATCAGTACAATAAAAACTAATTTTTTCATGTGACGATAGAACAACTCAGTGTGGAAAATCGATAAAGCCGTAATAATAGCATAGCTCTATCGATTTATTCCTATGTTTATTAAAATGTAAATACTAGGTTTATATGAGACCTGTCCCCGCATTTTGGATGCCAAGGCGAGTATGAAAATATAGCATGGTACAATCGTAGCCGTATTTTATATGCCAATAGCTCGATATTATCTATTGCTGCAATCATAAAAAGTAACATTTTTTATAACTATGCTAAGCTGTAACCTCGACTATATTAAATTCCTACTCTCATGTTAAAACTTTTTGCTTGGCTGGGGCTGTTTTTTGTTTGCCTCTCATTAGATTTCGATGTTGAAGAAAGTGTGTTTTGTGTGATTGGCTTGGCGTTTACTCTGCATTATTTTGGTCTGCGGCAACGCTTGGTACACACACGCGAGCAATTACGCCGTACCGAATTACGCTTGCAAAAGGTACAAAAACAACTCGGTGAGAAAAAAGCCCTGAATGAGCCAGCGCCGACAGCCACACTTAAATCAGAGCCTGCGCCTAAACCCAAAGAAAGCCCATCAACGCCAGTCCTTACTAAACAGTTGCCCCCTGCGCCTAGCACTGCACCGAAGCTAGAGACTAAAACAACAAAACCTGCCTCAAAAACGAAACCCCGGCTGCCATTGCCGCCCTTACCCAAACCCTCGCCCAGTGCCTTGCGCCAATCTTGGCAACGTTTAAGCAAACATTGGCGCACCTTATGGCTGCCTTTTTTATGGCAAAACATCGCTTGGTTTATCGGCGCTTTATGCTTGTTTGCCGGTTCGGTGTTTTTGATGGGCTACAGCCAAGGCTTTAGCAAGTCGTTTATTTTGCTCTCCAGCCTCAGCATTTATGCCGCGGGTTTATTCTGGATGGCGGTGCGGCTGGCAAAACAAAATAAACACGCCACTTTGGTGCAAGTTTTATTAATGCTAGCGTTAGGCTTTGTGCCTTTATTGTTGGCGACACTGGCGCGTTTGTGGCTTCATGCCGACACAGGTTTGCAATGGTTGCTGGCTGGGGGCTTGTCGCTGCTGTTATGGGGCGGTTTTGCCTTAGCGACCCAAGTCGGTTTTGCTTACTTAAACCGACAACTCTATCCGTTTTTCGCCAATTTATTTTTTGCCCTTGCCTCTTTGCAATTAGCCGTCCCCCTATTACAAAACCCAACACAAGTGCCGTGGCTAATCCTTTTACACCTGGCTTTATTGGCCATCTTATTTCTCGCTGTCTGGCATTTTCACCGCCATCAGTTACCGCGCTTATTTTTCAGTGAAAAACCGCTGGCGTGGTTTAGCTTGGGCAGTTTGGTTTATGCCAGTGCTATCAGTTTTGTGCATTTAAGCCTTACGCCCGTGCGTTTAGAACCGGGCTATTTTGGTGTATTTATCATGGGGCTGGCCGCCTTGTGGCTTTACAGTGATTGGCATATTCAAAAATGGCAACAAGGACAGGTTTGGCTAGGGAAAGTGGCTTTATTGGTTTATCCCTTGGCGGTGATTGCTTTGTGGGTGGCTTTGGCTGGTGGTTTGGGCTGGCTGAGTTTGACGACCTTAATGGGCGTGGTGTTATTTAGCGCTATGCTTTGGTTCTATCTGACCCCAGCGGCGTTTTATGCCCTGATCAGTTTTGTCAGCTTGCTATATGCCTTGCTGGTATTGCGACATTTCCCACATGGCTGGCATTTTATGCTGTCCTTGCCGTTGTTTTTAGCCTTGTTTTGGCTCTTTAATCGCTTGTTGTATCAGCGTGCGCAAGCTTTATTAGTGCCCGTGCAATACAGTTTATACGCGCTGATTTCTCTGACCACCTTTTGGAGTTTAATCCAAGCTTTTCCCGGTTGGCTGCCGATGCTTACGCCATTGTCTGCCGCTTTATTGTTATTGCATATCGGCGGGCATCAAGTCTTAAACTTACCCGATGCTTTATCCTCGGCTTTGCGCGCTTGTTATTTATCCGTGACTTTTGCCATTTTGACCATTGCCTATATGCCGCTGTTTTTAGGCAGTTGGGCTTTGCAATTCGCTTGGCTATTGTGGTTGTTTGCCTTGGTGTCGTTATTGTGGGGGTATTATGCCTTAGGGCAATGGCGCAACGCCGCGCCTTGTCGTTGTCATCCCTCGGTGTTTTTCCACAGCTTGGTGTTGGTGCTGAGCTTATCGGTATTCGCGGTACTCTATAGTGGCGCGAGTTTAGCGGCGGTGTTGTTATTATTTCTCGCTGGCAGCTTGTTTTTTACCTTAGCGTGGATATTACGGATTCGCTGGTTTTTAATTCCGGTGTTGTTGCTCTGGGGCGTAGCGGCTTGGCAACTAAAATTATATAGCGGTTATGTCTCCAGCGGCGGCGGTTTGTTCTGGGGTGTGTTGCTGTTGTGGCTCTCGAGTTTTTGGCTCAACCACCATTATCAACAACGTCCGATAGCCTTTCCTAAACCCTATCCCGATGAAGCCGTGTTTGCGCTTTGGCGGGTCAATCCACAAGGCTATATCAACCCCGCGCACTGGCTTGCCCCCGTGTTATTACCCGCAGCAGTGGTACTGTGGGACTTGGGGCTGTTGTATGGCGGCTTTCTGGCTTTTCAGGGGCAACTTTGGCAACAGCCAAAAACTTATTGGATTTTAGCCGCTGCGAGTTTGGTCTTGGCGTTAGAATTACAGCGCTGGCGCTGGTTTTTACCTGTGCTTTTGGCCAGTTTTGCTTGGGCGGTATCCTTAAGTTTTGCTTTGAATCCCGCCATCAGTTTTACTGCCAGCTTGTTGTTATTGGTCTTGCTCTCGCCGTGGCGTTGGTCTGGTGTTAAACGCCTAGCGCGGCTGTTTTATTGGTATGGTGAGCGCTCCAACCATGTAGAGCGACAATTACATTTATATGTGTTAATGCTTATCGGCATTGCCAGCTTCTCCGCCTTACAAAGCCCGCTGTTGTTTGCGGGCTTATTATCGACGGTCTTGGTGTATATCAGTGCCTTGATTTATTTTCGGCATTGGCGACATCCGGCTTTTTGGTACGTGTTGCTGTTTTTTGCTGTGCTCGATAGCTATGTCTTATACGGCTTATTACAAAGCGTGCCCTATTGGCAGTTATCGCCCTTTAGTGGCTTAAGTTTGGCGCTGGCGTGGAGCTTGGTGTTATCAACGCTATATCAGCGCAGCAAAGCCCGACGGCTCAAACAGGTGTTTTATCTCAGCAGCACCCGTGTTTTGCCTGCCTTAGCTTTAGGTGTCGGCGCGTATACCTTGGCTTATGCGGTCGCAGATTGGCAGTTGAGCTTTTTATTACTGTTAATTGCGCTTAATGTGTGGTTATTGCCGGTTAAAGCTGAGTATATGCAGCCGATGTATTGGCTGCGGGGCTTGGTGATTCCGATTGCCTTAACGTCGGCGTTTTTGGTGGTACTGGTATCTCAATCATATTTAAACAGCCCGATCACGCTTTGGAGTATGGTCTTCTGGGGCTTTGCTTTATGGGCTGTTGCTTTATACCTCCCCGGCTTTGATGCGCAGAGCAAACAAGACTCTGCCTGCCAGTTACCGATAGCTGCTGCACCGTGGCGTTGGTTAGGCATGTGGATGCTAGTTGGGGCTTTAAGCTTAGAAATACTGCATGTCAGTAAATTTTATTGGCTCAGCGCCAGCTTACAAATGCTCTTGCTAGCACTGGCTTTGATTATCTATCAAGTCTTGATGTTACGCTTTTGTTATCGGGCATGGCTGCGGCATAGTTTGGCGCTGTTGATCGTCCTCAGTGGTTTAGGCGCTTTGAACTTCATCCCGCATGTATATGCTCTGACAGCAGGTTTTTTTATTTGGCTCAATCTCTTATTTGCCTTGTCTTGGGCTTCATTTGCGCAAAGGGATACAGGCTATATAGCTGATTTATTACGCGCTTATGCCGCTAGCTTTTTAATTTTTGGCTTTAGCCTCGCTTGGGCAGCGGCCTACGTTTTTTATCGGCATAAAACCCAATTAGACTGGGAATTATTGGTTGTAGCACTTGCCAGTGCTGCCAGTTTCCTACACCTATACCGCCTGCGCAGTTATAGCCTCTATATCAATTTTCTCTGGTTCTCAGGACTCTCGGCTTTATTGCTATTACTCCTACCTTGGTTATCACTGTTTTTCATCAACTTAGCGGCGCTGTTATTACTTTGGTTGGCTTTAACCCTTGTCAAAAATGTTTTGTTTTTACAATGGACACGTTTATGGTTAGTGCTGTTAAGTCTTGCCAGTTTATTCTTTGTCAATTTCAATCACAACATGGAATTATTCGCCCTGAGTCTGGTCTTTGCGTGGATATTTGTCAGCTTATGGCGTTTGAATGGTGGCTGGTTAATACCTGCACAACTAAGCGCGGCGGCTTTATTGCATTTAGCATGGCTGCCTTTTGTCGAGGGCATCCCGTGGTTTTATTGGGCGCTGCAAGACAGCCTGTTATTAAACCAATTATCCCCGCGCTGGTGGCAACATAAGCGTTTATTAGCGCCTTTGCCGTGGCTGGCGCATCTCAGCTGGGGGCTAGGGCTGTTGATGTGTTTTCTCACTCTGCCTTTAAGCCTCAGCGCCTTGCTCGCAGGCATTGCCAGCGCTGCCTTGCTGGCGCGCCTGGCTTATTACCAAGCCGCAGAGCCGCAGCGCTTATGGTTGTTAGCCGCGTGGCTTATGGCAGGTTTGTTGTTAGGGCGTTATTATCTCTTTGGCTGGGCATTGCCGCAGTTATTTGACACCCTGATGCTGTTATCGCTGGCGGTCTTATTGTCAATTTGGCAACATCAGTTTGATAAAAATCATGCCGATTATCAGCGTTTATATGTATTGATTTTAGCCTTGGTGAGTTTGGCCAGTTTAAGCCTGCTTGGGCAACTCAATCCCTTATCGGCGAGTTTATCCTTGTTTGCCGGTGCAAGCTTGTTGTTATTCTTGCCTGAGCGCCGCCCTTTGGCTTTGTATTTATCCATGTTGCTACTCAATTTGGCTTTATACATTTGGTTGCCATCTTGGGTGGCAAAAACGCATTTATTGCAACTATATTTAATGCCTGCGGCAATCACCTTGCTGTTATTTGTGCAATTACAGCAGCATTTGTTATTGCACAAACGGGTACATCAATTGCGCTTGCTAGCGCTTGGGGCTTTGTACAGTGCCGCGACCTTGGACTTTTTCCAACAACAAGGTTTGTTGGTCTTTAGCTTGGCACTGGCTTTGAGTTTGGGCGGGATTATTTTAGGCATTGCCTTTAGGATTCGTGCCTTTTTATACATGGGCACGGTATTTTTAACCGTGTTTATCGCCAGCCAATTATTACAATTTTATCCCGAAGACAGCTTATCTAAAGGGCTAATTTTCATGGGACTGGGTTTGCTGATTATCGGTGCGATGTTTGTGATTCAGCTCAAGCGCGAAGCACTGATGCAGCAATGGCAACGCTGGCGCGAAGATTTGCAGCAATGGCAATAAGGGGATTGTATGTTTAAGGAGGTATTCATCTCCTACGGTCGACGTGAGAGTCTTAATTTTGTCGCCCGTTTACATCAAAGCCTCAAACTCGCCGGTTACGAAACTTGGTTTGATAAGGTTAATATTCCCGACGGTGAGGATTACGCTCTGCGGATTTCTCAGGGTATTGAGTCAGCGCATAATTTTATCTATGTTATGGCTCCGCGCGCCTTGTGTTCGCCTTATTGCTTGATTGAATTGGAATATGCCCGCTGGCTGGGTAAGCGCGTGATTCCCATCAATCAAATGGTGATTTTCAGCACTGAAGATGCGCCTTTGTCCGCCGGTGATTGCCAAGTATTAGCCGATTTTTATCAGCGTTATGACATCGATGCCCCTGAGATTCGCAGCACTCAACAGGTGCTAGAGCGCTCTTTAGCACAAATCGGGCGCAGTGATTGGCTGGATGGTAAAAACCCTTTGGATGAGGCTGCCTGTCAAGCGATGGCAAGCTGGGCGCAAGGCTATGAAAATTATTGGCATCAACATGCGGACTTGGACTATTTAAAAACGCTAGATTTACCCGTATTTGGTGATGTAGTCGATACGCCTGAGTCGATTTTTACCTGCCTTGAGATGGTTCTTAAGCGTCAACGTGATTATGTGCTAGAGCAAAGCGCCTTATTGCAACGAGCCTTAGCGTGGCGTGAGGCACAAGAAGACCCGCATTTATTATTGGTGGGCAAGGCGCGCCAAGCGGCGGCAGCGTGGTTAATGCACCGCTTTGAGCAAGAAGAACAAGCGCCTTGTATTGCTGGGGTTTTGTTATGTGATTTTCTCTCCGATTCACGTAAACATGCCGAAAACTTAGGCACAGATGTATTCATTTGTTATGACCGCAGCCATCGGCAAGTACGCCAGCAAATCCTTTATCATCTCGCCCAGCATCACATCACCACTTGGCGACATGACCAAGATATAGAAATGGGCGAGAGCTATGCCGAATCTGTTTTGGAAGGCGTGCTGCGAGCGGATAATTTTATTTATTTACTCAGCCCGGCAACCGCCGCTTCGGCTAATTGTCAATTAGAACTGCAATATGCTTTGCAATACAATAAACGTCTTATTCCCCTATCTTTAAACAATGTTCCCTCAACGGATTTAAACCCAGCGATTGCTGCCTTACAAGCCATCAACTATCAAGCTGCCAATGCCTTGGATGAATTGCTCGGCAGCTTATGCGATGAGCGTGACTATTATCACCAACACAAGCGTTTATTAAGCCTTGCCTATGTGTGGCAACAGAGTAAGAAAAATTCCGCCTTTTTGTTACGCGGGCATCATTTGGATAATGCCCATACGTGGTTACGTCTCCAACAAAAACGCCAGCAGCATACGCCGATAGCCTTACATCAAGATTTTATCCTCGCCTCGGAGGCAGCACGAGGGACATTAGATACCGACGTGTTTATTGCTTATTCACGTAAAGACAGTGATTTTGCCTGTAAATTAAATTTTGCCTTGCAAAGTGCAGGCAAAACCACTTGGTTTGATCAAGAAAATATCACGGCTGGGATGGACTTTGAGCAAGAATTATATCGGGGTATCAGTGCGGCGGATAATTTTGTTTTTATTATTTCCCCCTATGCGCTGGACTCAGCTTATTGCCACTTGGAAGTGAATTATGCCGTGCAACAGGGTAAACGCTTGTTGACGGTTTTAAGTGCAAAAACCGATGCGGATAGTTTGCCCACGGCATTACAAACCCTGAACTGGATTGATTTTCTCAATACGCCTTTTGAAACAGCCTTTCAAAACTTAATTCAAAGCCTCGATATTGACCAAACTCATGTGCATTTGCATACCAAGATCCAACAACGGGCGTTTGAGTGGCAAAGCCATCAAGCCAGCCGTGATTTTTTGCTCAATCACAATACCTGTGATAAAGCCGAGGCATGGCTACAAAGCGCAGAACAAACGGCTAAACATCCACAGCCAACCGCGATTCAAAAAGCCTATATCAAGGCAAGCCGGACACTGATTAGCCAGCGACAGCTGCGCGAACAACGCCGCCATCAACGCATTTTTGCCGTACTGGCGCTAGGCTTGGTCATGGCGCTAAGCCTTGCCAGTTTTGCTTGGGTACAAAAAAATAAAGCCATCAAAGCCGAGCAACAAGCCATTAGTGCTTACAAGCGTGCGCAAGCCCATTATCTGGCAACGGTTGCCAATGATTTGATTCGCTCCGGCGATATGACCCGCGCCATTCGAGTGGCAGAAAGTGCCTACGAAACCGATCCCGAACACATTGCACCTGCGGTCGAACAAGCCTTAAGCAATGCTTACCATAAGGTCGTGTTAAATCAAGAAAGTGCTTTTTATCAAAATATTTTGCCGCACCCAGCAGAGTTGAGCAGCGCGATTTATTCCCCTGATGGCGCGCACATTTTGACCGCTGCCACCGATGGTCAGTTGCGCTTATGGACTAGCCAAGGGCAAGCTATTCGTAGTTTTGAGCATGGCGAATCCGTCAGAGGGGCAATTTACTCCCCAGATGGTGCGTATATTCTCAGTTTTGGCGCACAACACAGCTTGAAATTATGGGATAAAAATGGCGACTTGATCCACACATTGCATGGGCATGGCTGCGAGCCGATGGGGCACTGTATGGTTAATGCCGTTGCCTTCGCGCCCGACTCACAGCATTTTGTTAGCGTTGGCGATGATTATGCCGTGTTACTGTGGGACATCAAGGGCAAGCAAGTGGCGGCTGTTCCCAATGCCCATCCGCGTTTTGTTACCCAAGTCAGCTATTCTGCTGATGGACAATATATCCTCAGCGCCTCCAAAGATTATGGCGCGTCGGTGAAGCTATGGCGCGCTGAAGATTTAAGTCTGATTAGCCAAACTGATGCCGATGATTGCACTGCTGAACATAGTTGGGAATGTGGCTTTAACACCGTACAATTCCACCCCGATGGCAAACACTTTATCACCGCGTCCCAAGACCATAGTATTCGCTTTTTTAATCTAGCCAGCGAACAGCAGCAGCGCTTAGATGGGCATCAGGCGGGGATAAGTCATCTCAGTTTTAACCCTGATTTGACGGAGTTTGCCAGCGGCAGTCATGATGGTGAAATCATTATTTGGGATTTACAAGGGCAAATTAAACGGCGCTATATTGCCCATAAAAAAGGCATTCGCCAATTGCACTATGGGCAAGGGAATTTATTGCTGTCTGCCAGCGATGATCACAGCAGTAAACTGTGGCATCAAGGACGTTTGCTGGGTTTTTATAGTGGACATGAGTCTAGCGTTAAAAGTGCTGTGTTTGCCCCCAATCATTTAGCGATGCTCAGCGCCAGTGCGGATAATACTGCGCGTTTGTGGTTGCTTAAATATGAGGCAATTCCGGTATTAGCACACACAACCGAGGTAGCAATTGCCCGCTTTAGTCCTGATAAACGCTATATTCTCAGCGCCAGTCATGATTTACGAGTGCGTTTGTGGGATGCGAACACCTATCAGTTATTAAAAACCTATGCGCCTTATGGTAGCGATATTTATGGCAATCGGCGTATTTATTCCTTAAACCTACACCCCGATGGCAAGCGTTTTATCACCAGTAGCGCCGATTATCAATTGCGGCTGGTCAATATCGACAGCGGAGAAATTGAACAAGCTTGGGATGGTGGACATCGAGATCATTGCACACCCAGCGGTTGGTGTGGGGTTATTAATGCGATTTACGATGCTTCTGGCACGCAGTTGCTTAGCAGTGATTTTGCAGGGGAGGTGGCTTTATGGAGTCAACGCGGCGATTTAGTTAAACGGTTTCAAGCCCACGAACAGGAAGTGCGGGCTTTGGCATTTCACCCTCAGCAAGCCCAATTTGCCACGGGGTCTCATGATAAAACCATCAAGCTTTGGCGTAAGGATGGGCAATTATTAACCACCCTAAGTGGGCATCGGGCAGCGGTGTTATGGCTAAGTTTTTCGCCTGATGGTAAACAGCTCGCCAGTGCATCTGAAGATCAGCAAGTGCGGCTGTGGAATCTTGCAACGGGAGAAAATCAAGTGTTATCAGGACACGCTAAATCGGTGCGCAGTGTGGAGTTTAGCCCTGATGGCAAACAATTAATCAGCGCCTCAGAAGATGGCACAGCGAAATGGTGGCGCAATGATGGCGGCTTAATCAAAACCTTACGTGGACATGATGACTTATTGCGCAGTGCGGTTTTTTCTGTCGATGGCAGAGCCGTTTTAACCAGCTCTAAAGATGGGACGGTGCGAATTTGGCCGGACACAGAAATGATTTATCAGTGGCTAAAACAAGCGGATATTTATCAATTAAGCTCAGAGGAGCGCGCAGCCTTAGGGGGCTAACGCACACGATTAACCGCAGATGCACGCAGATTAGAAATATCTGCGTGCATTCGTGGTTTAATCTATGAATGACTTAAGCCGCGTAGCTGGCTAAAGCCGCTTTCACAGCCGCGCCTGAGTTGATTTTAGCATCCATATCGGTCAGAACCGCATCCAAGCTGCCTAAGCAGAATAAGACATTTTTCTGGTTACAAGCGTGACCCATGAGGCCAATACGCCAGATTTTACCTGCCATTGCGCCCAAGCCTGCACCAATTTCTAATTGGTATTCATTCAACAAGCGACCACGTACGGCAGCTTCGTCGATGCCCTCTGGCAAGCTCACCGCATTGAGTTGTGGCAAACGGTCGGCTTCATCAACCACCAAGCTCAAGCCCATGGCTTCAAGACCCGCTCGCAGTGCCGCGTGATGTTCAACGTGGCGTGCCCAAGCAGCTTCTAAGCCTTCTTCTTGCAACAGTACCAAGCTTTCATGGAAAGCATACAAGCTGTTCACAGGCGCGGTGTGGTGGTAAGCCCGTTTGGCATTTTTGCCCCAATAGCCCATGATTAAGTTCATGTCGAGGAACCAGCTTTGGACTGGGGTTTTACGGTTTTTGATGGTTTCTTGTGCCGCTTCACTGAAGGTCACAGGCGAGATACCAGGGACGCAAGAAAGACATTTTTGTGTACCCGAATAAGCCGCATCAATGCCCCATTCGTCGATTTTAACTGGTGTGCCCGCTAAAGAGGTGACGCAGTCCATAATGCTTAGGGCGTTATTTTTCTTTGCAATCGCAGCTAAAGCGGCGGCATCAGATTGTGCGCCAGTGGAGGTTTCTGCGTGAACAAAAGCCAAAACTTTCGCGTCTGGATGTTCGGCAAACGCGGCTTCGACTTTAGCCACATCCACAGCTTTGCCCCATTCGTCTTCGACCATGATAGCGGTTGCGCCACAGCGCTCAACGTTTTCTTTCATGCGTCCACCGAAAACACCGTTTTGGCAAACAATGGCTTTATCGCCGGCTTCGAGTAAATTAACAAAGCACGCTTCCATGCCGCTAGAGCCGGGCGCGGAGATAGGCAGGGTTAAAGCACTTTCAGTTTGGAAAGCGTATTGCAACATTTGCTTGACTTCATCCATCATCGCCACAAATTGGGGATCAAGGTGTCCAATGGTAGGGCGAGCTAAAGCGGCCAATACGCGTGGATTGACATCAGAAGGACCTGGGCCCATTAAGGTACGTTGTGGCGGGTAGAAAGATGAAATAGACATAATGCCCCTTACACTTAGGTTTTAGTAAATCGAAAGATGCGCCATTCTACCCCAGCTAGACAGTCACTTGGATACAAGTTTTTTATATGTCCAGTCTTGAGTTGAATTGCGCATCGTTGAACTAGAGCCTATGTATTGGCATTTTCCCAGATTTTCAACAAATATAATTTCGCCAACACCAAATTGGCTTCGGTATCAACAAGGCAAAGTACATGCACGCTTTGATCGTGAAAATGACTGGTGAAACTTAACAAAGTGCCATTGTCGGCACCAATGGTCAGTTGTTGGTTATCATCAACCACATACTTATGACAATTTTGCGATAATTTTTCTAATAGTGGTTCGATACGGTGACAAAAAGCCGCAAATAGGGGCGGGTCATGCTTAGTCTGGCTATCACTGGCTAACACTTCCCATGAATCAGATAACACCGCTGCGGCGCGATAGCCGTTAATGGTTTGTAATTGTTCAAACAATAATTCGGCTTGTTTAATGATCAATTTTTCGGTGTCATTCGGCTCGTGTTTAGCTACATCATCACAAAGCGCTTCTTGGATATGTTGTACCACGGGTTTTTTTTCTTTGGGCGGCAGCGCTTCAATATCAGGAATACTGTCGAAAGTGATGCTGTTAAATAGCTGGGTGGTCACGGCTTTAACCGCTTGTTCAAAGTTGAGGAATTCTTTTTCCATCATAAAATCGAACACATCACCATGTTTGCCACAGGCAAAACAGCGCCAGCGTTTGCGTTCTGGATTGATAACAAACTTGTTGTGTTCATCATGGCATAAAGGGCAATGACCTATATGCACAGGGCCTTTGACATGCAAATGAGTATATCGACCAATAATGGCAACAATATCAGCTTCTTCTCGAACACGGTTAGCGGTACTATCATCCACTTGTGCGCTTGCGTTCACGCTGTACATCCTTTTTTATCAACTCTGTGTTATCGGCTCTCGGCGCATGTAAACCACGGTAACACCGGTTTCCGTCACACGAAATCCAAAATTTTGGTAGAAAGACACCAAACGATCTAATGCTTGTTTTTTTAATTCTGCGCCTATCGGGCGGGCTGTTAAGTTGACAACTTTATTTTTCGCATCGGCAAGGATTAATACATTTTTAAGTAATTCTGAACCCACCCCTTGTCCTCGGTGGCTTGAGGGTACTAACATCATATCGATAGAAAAAGCGCTATCTGTCTCAGTAAATTTAAGCCGAGCAAAATCTTTGGGTGCAAACTGCCATTTTAGTTCCGCTACTATATCCAAAACAAACCTCTAAAAACAGTAAGTTAATATATTGTTATATAAGAATTAAGGCTTTGCCCCCAGCTAAAACACTGGGGAATATCAATGTGGTGTGAATTAAGCCTAATTCAATACCTCAGCAATTTTTGGCATTAATTTCTCTAAACTTAATTTTGCTAAGGCTTGGTTACCATCAGCATCCAACACCGAAATAACATGGAAATGGGTAGGGCTATCAACACCAGAGCAAAACATGATAATCGTCCCATTAGGGGTTTGGATAGTTGTTTCTTTAGCTGATTGCAAACCCACTTTACCCGATGCTTCATGAGCACCCCGGAAAATATCGTTAAAGGTCGCCCCAACAATATCCAAATCAATATCAGGATCAGAAGCATCACTGGCTAACATTTCCCCGGTAAAGGTCATAATGCCAGAGGCTTTATAGCCTTTAATGGACTTCATTTCCGCAAGAATATCTTCTAAAGACATGCCTAACTCCTTGGTTCAAAAATTAAAATAAAGCGAATACAAATCATATCAGTTTTTACTAATGTTCGGGGAAGGGAATTAACTTGAAAGCTTAAGGGCTATAGTTCAACCACATTCCTACCGAGAACAGCAGATGCCAAGGATAAGGATAGTCTGGCGCTCAAACTGTATCATAATGCATGACTATAACCTTGCTAAGCAAAATATATACCTAGTTGATGTGCGATAGCTATTGGGAAAAATGCTGTTGATTTATCTATCTGATTTTACGCAAAGGCTTCTTTTTATGCCTTCAGGGCATAAAAAGAAGCCATTTCTCCACAACTACATCACTAGGCAGGCAGAAAAGCACCTTATTGTGGCAAAAACTGGATTAGTGTGTAACATCAATTATCTATTCAACAGTCTTAAATTTAGTGTCAAACTGTAACAGAACCGAAAAAATGAAAGGAGTTATTGTGTCGAATTCAATTCAAATCGTTGATATAAAAACCATACGACCTACGAGTCAAAAAATGTTAAAACTATATGTTTTGATATTTGTTGCGGTTATTGGTCTCATTCTAGCCAACGAAAATATTAATCGCCTTTGGCTATTGTGTCCACTGGCTTTGCTTTTACCCGTTAGCGCAGATTATTTTCGTGGCACATTGACCCAAATGCAAAAACAAAATGATGAATTACAGCTGTATTTTGAATCAAAATTTTTTAATAAACAACAGATTAAAACCTTGCAATTAGCAGAAATACAACGCTTAGATTATGACAATTTTTATCAGCGAATTAGTATTATCACCACAACCCGCAAACACCATATGAATACCTTTGGTGCAGACAAGGCTGACATGCAAAGTTTTGTCGATAAAATAAATGGCTTAAGTAGATAACTGATGTTACGCACTAAGCCAGTTTTTGCCAAAACAAGGTGATTTTCCACTTGCCTAGTGGTATTTAGCCGTGGAGCAATGGCGGTTTTTTGGCTTGTTAAAGCCTTGAGAAGCCTTTGCGTAACATCAGCAGATAAGACCTTAGCTTGCTTTGCTTATTGAACGACAATGTGTGCGTGGTATGATAGGCAACTTTATGCATTATAAGTCTGTTTAAAAACCACATGGAAATGTATTGATGGCAAGCGAGCATCCCAAAACCCCGCCAAAACTACTCAATAAAATACGGGAAGATGTCAAAGTTAAATCTTGGCGCATTCCTTTGCCTGATTTTCACTTCGATCACCAGCCTTATAACCACAGTCACGATCACCGTGATTTTTTCGGGCGTGAAACCGAAAGTAAATCCTTTTTAAAAATGTTGCAAAACAGCCGCATGAATTCCGGTAGTTATTTAATCACAGGCTATCGGGGCGCGGGTAAAACCAGTTTTGTCAAAAAGGTCATGGATGATTTTAGCAATGGCGTGGCTGATTTAGCTAATTATCCAACATTTCGTGCATTGATTGAGTTGCCGTGGATACAAAAGGGCTATTTAGGGGCGAGCCAACTGTGGAAAAACACGAAAATTTTACCCTATTTATTTAGGGGAATGAGCACTATTTCTGGTGCTGTCAGCCTGATTTTGCTGCTGATATTTTTGTTTTTGTTCCCCTACGTTAATACCATTACCGACATCATGTTGGTGCTTTTTATCATTGTAGTGGTGAAATTTCGCCAACATGGCTGGGCGGGCGTGTATCCCATGCAATGGGCGCGCTGGTTGTTTAAGCCCGTGGTGCAAGTGCATATCAATCTTGGGCACAATATTGATAATCAGCGCAATGTGATTTTTGGCTTGGTAAATTTACTTCGTGAGGAATACCGCGCTCAAGTGAACCGTACTTGGTTGCATAAATTATCGATGCTGTTGCTGTTGTTTATTTTTACCACAGCACTGAGTATTGGCTCGTTTAAGATATTTCGGGTAACAGATGGGCATGAAACGCATATAGAAGTCCATGCTAAGCCTACTGAAAACCATTCAGAAAAAACAGAAGCCGAGGCAAATCATCAAACTGTCTTGAGCTTGCATCAGTTTTTAGAGCAACGTATTCATAGTTTTATTTTTCATGATCCGCACCCAGAAAAACCCGATAAACCCACCGCCAAAGATGAAAGCCATGTTTTAGCGCCTTTGGCTATGTTATTGGGTAGAGAAATCCCGCCCCCAGTTGCCGAACAAAGCGAAGCACACGCGGCTAAGAAAAGCAAAGACGAGGCACATCATCACGCCCCCAAGCCTTTGAGTCAGCTATGTTATCCAAGGCTAAACTACGCCCATAACCTGCCGGATATTCATGTCGAAAATCATTACATCGCTGGACAACCGGTAGCAAAAACGTATAGCGAAATTGAGGAAGTTTCCTTATTTCGTGAAGTCTTCTTAAAAACACCTTATTGTGCGCTGTATAAAGCTTCGATAGATCTATACCGTTTTTCTCATCAAGACACTCACGAGAGCAGCACCATAAAACAGCGTATGGTTGGGCTGATGGCAAGTTTTTATTGGGTATATGATTGGGTGAAACAAGTGCCTAAAGAAGAGTTAGGGCAATTGACATATGCGCCGCGCCCTTACCATATTATTCATTTTGTCATCGTCTTTTTCTTGCTACTCTATATTCGCAGACGTTTAGGCGGGCCGAATCAAATCCTTTGGCGTTTGGAAAACCTCTGTGATCGGATCGAAAGCACAGAAATGCTCGACTCGGATAATGATATTCATATTCCTTTTTTCAGTCGCAAACGTCATGTGCAGCGCCAGCGCTTGGATGAGCGTCAAACCGAAAGTTTGTTATTGCAAATTTTGCAAGACAATGCCACACAAAATTGGTTTATTAAACCGCGCATTGTGTTCATTTTTGACGAATTGGATAAAATCCACCCTAAACGTAAAGATGATGAACCCGCGACCTCGATTGAGCTGGATTTTTCTGAATCCGTGCGCCAACGTAAATACGAAGTCGAGCGTTTGCTCGGCAGTTTCAAAAATTTGATTTCGGTCGCGCCTTGCTATTTCATTTTTATTGCCGGACGCGAAATGATGGATGCCAATCTCGCCGATCAGGGCGAAATTCGCTTTTTGTATGCGTCCTTGTTCGATAAGGTTTTTTATATTCCCAGTTTTCTCACCGATGAATCGGACGAAAACGGCAATGACATCAGCAGCATGGTCGAGCAGTATGTTTGTCGGCGTTTGATGCGCCCTGTTGATGCCTTGTGGGCGTATGATAAATATTTACATAAGCAAGCTGAAAAGGAAGTTGGCACTGACCCCAAAGCAATCAAGCAGCGGGTACAACAACTGCGCATTCAAGGCTATGGGGCGTGGTCTTTGCCGGTGTATAACACCTATTTAGAACAAAAGCAGGAACAAGATGAGTTGCGTCAACGCCTGCTATTTTTCTTGCAGGATTTTATTTATTTTCTCACCTACCGTAGTGCTGGCGATGCGAAAAAACTCGATTTGCAGTTTGAAGAATTTGTCGTGCCTAAACACAGTTTGCCCGAGTCTTTTCTGGGACAAAATGAATTACAAAATGAATTAAAGGTTTATCGCGAAGGCGATAAAGATTTTATTCTCTTTTTTGATAAAAAAGCCCAATATCGAGTGCAATTAATCGCGCATTTATTCACCATTTTTCACGGCACTTATAGCCGCATGATTCGCCAATATGGCGATAAACTCTCGGTCTCGGTGTTTTCGATTTTGGATTATGTCTGTAAATTCCATTCGATGGCGTTTTCCAAACGTGATTTTGAGCGCATGGCAGATGCTTTAGATATTCATCGCGCGCCAACATTGCCACAGGTGATTGATATGATTATGAATCATATTCTCTCGCCTTATACGCGCCAAATCCAAAACGGTTTTTATAGTTTCCGCTTTGTGCGCTATATCCAGCGTGAAATCCGCTATATATCGCAGTTTAGTGAATCGGATATGTCGGCGTTTAACTTCTCTTTGGATGAGTCTAATCAAATCAAAGCCCATTTTGAGCAAATGCTCAAAGAACAAACCGAGCTATATCATAAAGAGCGGGATATTTTAGAGGATAAAAAAGACATCCAAAGCAGTCATTATGTCTTGCCGAATTTGCATTTGCTCATCGGCTCGATTAATGATCAAGACAATGATTATGAACCCGCTGCGATTGCTTATCGCACCGCCATTGAATATTTACACCCGACCATTCGCGAGTGTTTGGATGCGGTCAATGATTCAAAATCTAAGGATAAAGCCAGCGCCAATAGCATTTGCTCGCAAACCATTAAGCGCCATTTACCGGCCTTGATTTTGTATGTCCGCGCCAACTTAAAATTGGGTTTATTACAAGAGCGGCGGATGATTTATGACACCAGCCATGCCTTGTATAACCGTATTTGTGATGTGATTGAACGGATTTTTATCACTGGCAAGCAACTGCAATACATCCAAGATCCTGAGCAATTATTGACTTTATGCCAGCCTGCGGTTTGTTCGGCGTTTTTACATGCGAAGACAGACCCTGATAGTAAGGTGGCTGGAGAGATTTTTAGCAAAGCGATTAAGCATTTGGATAGTCTCGCCACAGGTAAAACAACGAAGAAGTCTGCTATTCATAAGGCTAGTGCGAACAATTGGCTCACCAATGACACCATTGCTAAAAGCTATTACAGCTTACAATTGCGCCGTGCTGATATGTATGTGCTGCGTTCAGAATTTGATCAAGCCCTTGCAATTTATCGTCGCTTAGAAAAAAAATATCAGAAAAACTATCCCAATTATTTACTCAAAGCTAAAATCTATGACGGGCTTGCGACTTGTAAGATGGCGATTGAGTTGGCAAAAGCCCACGCCCAAAACCCAGACACACGGCAACAGGTTGATGGTTTAAAACAAATCATTGAAAACTTTACCATTGCGGCCGATAGTTACCGCGAAACGGGTTTAGGTTCGGAGGAACAAACGGTTTTATGGAAACTCAGTTATGCTTTGGTAATGGGCACGTTGCCTTTGACTCAGTTTAGCTATCCTGTGTTTGTCGATCATTTATTTGACCCGCAAAACAGCACCGATAACCTCAATGAACGTATGCAAGACATTGCCGGGCGTACATTTGCCGATGCCCATACTATTCATCAGCAACGCCTAGAGAGTATCGGGGTTACAAATCCCAACTTACAACAAATGGCCAGTGCGCCTTTGTTGCATTCGCAATCTTTATTGCAAGCCTATGTACAAGGCTTAAGCCATCAACAAGCGAACATCGGCATTGAGATTAAAAATCTCGCCGCTTTCCCAATGCACAGCCGCGTGTTGGGTTTATTCCTTAAAGGTATGTATTTTTATAAATGCTATCAACAGCGCCAAGCTGAGCATAAAGACTTGGAATTATTATTTAATGCTTTTTATTTATTGATTCAAACCCTAGAAGAGAGCTTGGATTATGAATGCGGGATGGATTTATTAATTCCGCCTTTAGGCATGACCCGCTATTATATTTGGGATGTGGTGCAAACGCTCGATGGCATCGATAAATCGGCTTTAAGCCAACGCTTTTTAGATGATAGCTATTTTAGTGCGGATCGCCAGCGTTATTTTGATGTCGATTATTGCCGCCGCAAAGCCCAAGTGCAATTGATTGAACTCTTAAGCCGTCATCGTGCCGATAAAGTAGCGCACAAACAATATGATAACTATGTCCGCAACCGTTTTTATTTATACGATGCTTTTTCAGATCCGTATTCACAAGGCTTGTGGGCGGTGGAATATGGCTTTGTGCCTTTTGCACAGCGGGCTTTAGAGAAATTGCGTTGATTTTACTTGAGTTTGGCTAACATATGAGGGCTTATCCGTTATAATGCCCCCAGTGCGTGCGTTTATTGTCGGAGTGGTCTTATGTATTTACGTCTTGTGTTGGCGCTGCTATGTCTTAGCTTAGCGCCTTTGTCTTTGGCACAGAGCCAAGGGGATGCTTTAAAGCTCTCACGTATCACGCCTGTGGGTGAAGATGTGCCCGCTGGCAGGCAAATCGTGTTTACCTTTGACCGTGCGGTTGTGCCCGTCGGTAAAATGGAACGCGCTGCCAGTGAGATTCCTATCGACATCAAGCCCAAGCTCGCTTGTGAGTGGCGTTGGCTTAATACCACCTCGCTGGCATGTCAGCTCGGTGATGATACCCGCCTTAAGCCCGCGACCCGTTATCAAGTCACGGTTAAACCGGGGATTAAAACCGAAAATGGACAAACCCTAGCCAAGCCCGTCACGCACCGTTTTATCACCCAACGCCCGAAATTTTCTTATCAAAGTTTTCGCACTTGGCGTTCGCCCGGCACACCTGTGTTGCAAGTCAGTTTTAATCAAAAAGTTAGCCGTAACAGTGTCTTAAAGCATGTGTATTTCAAAGCCAAAGGGCAACGCTATAGCATTAAAATCGCTAAAGAAGATAAAAACAAAGCCAATTATGGTCGCCGTTGGTTGGTCGAACCGCGCCAAATCCTGCCCAAAAACAGCGCCGCCAGCCTGCATTTAGAACCCGGTTTACAGCCAGGGATTGGCAATCAACGCAGTGTTGAAAAACGCGAAATTAAAAGCCTGCACACCTTCCCCGATTTTACCTTTTTAGGGATAAAATGCACCAATAACCGCAATCAAGAAATCACCTTTAGCCCCAAACAAAAACAGGACGTAAAACGCCGTTGTAATCCTATGAATGGTGTGAGTTTATTGTTTAGCAGCCCCGTTGCCAATGCCACGGTAGAAAAAGGGCTGAAGATTAAGCCGCCCTTAAGTCCTGATTTCAGCAAACATAACCCGTGGAAAGGCTTGTATGAGTATTCACAACTCAACAGCGTTCATTATAAAAACCAAGTTTATTCATTTTGGTTACCGGAATTATTACAAGCGCATCAGCCCTATAGTTTTCGTAAGCAAGGCGCATGGGTGGATAAATTTCACCGTCCGCTAAAACAAAATATCAGCCTCGATTTTCATACCGACCACCGCCCACCGAATTACCATTTTGAACACCGCATGTCGGTGCTAGAGCAAGGCGTAGACAGTGAAGTACCGATTACGGTCACCAACTTAAATAAATTTGATTTTAATTACCAAACCTTAACCCGCCACGAAGCCCTAACTGGACAACAACTGAGCTTGCCTGTCAGTAAAGCCGAAGATGTGGCTTATCGGATTCCGCTGGGTGTGCGTAAATTGCTCAAAGGTAAATCTGGCGTGGTCACAGGTTATTTCCAATCCAACCCGCAGGTGTATGGCAATAAGAAACCGCAATGGTTTTTTGCCCAAGTCAGCCCTTATCATTTACACGTCAAACTCGGGCATCACAATACCTTGGTCTGGGTCACAGACTTTGCCACAGGAAAGCCAGTCAGCGATGTCGACATCAATGTTTATAAAGGCATGTACAAAAATTTAAGCACCACGCCCGAGAGCATGGACAGAGCCAGCACCGATAAAAATGGCTTGGCAATGCTTGCAGGGCGCAAACACCTTGACCCTAACTTAACTTTAGATACCTATAACGAAGATAAACCGCGCCTCATTGTCCGGGCGCAAAAAGGCGAGGACATGGCGCTGTTGCCTTTAGATTATCGCCATATCCAAAGCCTGTATCAGTTCACCAATGACTATAATCTTTATAGTGATAACCGCAAACAATACGGGCATATCCGCGCTTGGGGAACCACCGCACAAGGCATTTATCGCACTGGCGAAACGGTACAATTTAAGTTCTGGTTCCGTGACCAAGACAATACCCGTTTTGTCCCTGCACCGAAAACGGGTTATAGCCTTAAAGTCATCGACGCGATGGGCAATCCCGTGCATGAGGTTAAAGACTTAAGCTTGTCCGACTTTGGCGGCTATAGTGGCGAGTTTACCCTCGCTAAAAATGCCAGCACCGGCTGGTATCAATTTGAAGTCACGGCGAGTTTCTTTAAAAATGAAACCTGGCGACCAATGAAAGTTTTGGTCAGCGACTTTACCCCCGCGCCGTTCAAAGTCAGCAACAGCATTTCAGGACAGCGTTTTGAGCTAGGACAAAAAGCCACGGTCGAAACCGCAGCCAGTCTGCACGCAGGCGGCCCGTATGCCAATGCCCATACCCGCGTTAGCGTGGTCTTACAGCCAAAAACCTTCAACCCCAAGACCCCGATCAGCAAAGGTTTTCAATTCGATAGCGGTTTAGGGCAATTTTATCCTGAAACCATTTTTGAAACCGAAGCCCAAGGCGATGACAAGGGACAGCATCAAACTGAATTTGAGGTCAATGGCAAAAAAGTCATTTTCGGGCGCTTGATGGTCGAAAGTACCGTACGCGATGAACGCGGCAAAGATGTCGCCAGCCGCACCTATGCCGATTATAACGGCCGCGACCGCTATGTCGGCGTGCGCCAAGACTATTGGTTATTGAAAGCCAACACCGAAAGCCACATTCCGTTGCTGGTCGTCGATGGCGAGGGCAAGGCAGCAACCGGAACCGCAATCAACACCCTGATTGAATACCGCGAGACCAAAGCCTCGAAAGTCAAAGGCGCGGGCAATGCCTATTTAACTAAATATATCCATCAGTGGATTAAAGTTGCTGATTGTCAAAACCAATCCAGTACCGAAGTCGTCGCATGTGCCTTTACCCCCGAAAAAGCTGGGCGTTATCGGATCACGGCAACTATTAAAGACAGCAAAGACCGCGAACATAAAACCACCTATAACCAATGGGTTAGCGGTCGTGGTAGCGTACTCTGGGAATCAGGCAATAATAACAAACTCGACATTGAAGCCGAGCAAGAGAGCTATGCCGTCGGCGAGAAGGCGCGTTATTTAATTAAAAACCCCTTCCCCGGTGCGCAAGCGCTGATCACCATCGAGCGCTATGGCGTGATTGATTCATGGGTACAGCCTTTGAATGACAGCGTTGAAATCCTCGAAGTGCCGATGAAAGCCGAGTATTTACCGGGGTTCTATCTCTCGGTGATGGTGTTCTCGCCTCGACAAGCCAAACCTTTGGATGCCAAGCTCGTCGATTTAGGCAAACCCAGCTATAAAATGGGCTATGTTAAAACCATGGTGATTGACCCTTACAAAACCTTGCAAGTGCAAATTACCAGCGATAAGCCAGTCTACAAACCTCGCGAACAGGTCACGCTGGACGTGCAAGTGGACTCAAAACACCAAGACCACGATAAACCTATCGAGCTAGCTGTGGCGGTGTTAGATGAATCGGTGTTTGCACTCTTAAGCAGCGGTTTAGATTATTACGACCCCTATAAAGGCTTTTATAATTTTGAATACATCGACTTACAAAACTATAACTTCCTCGACCAATTAGTTGGTCGCCAACACTTTGCCAAAAAAGGCGCAAATCCTGGTGGCGATGGCGGCAGCAACCTTGCTCTGCGGGATTTATTCAAATACGTCAGCTATTGGAATCCGAGCATTATCACCGACGCTAAAGGCGCAGCCCAAGTGCAATTTAACGTCCCCGATAATCTCACCGGCTGGCGCGTTTTAGTCATGGCGACCAACCAAAGCGATTATATGGGCTTGGGTGATTATAACTTTAAGGTCAATAAAACCTTAGAATTGCGCCCGGTGTTGCCGAATCAAATTCTCCAAGGCGATAGTTTTAGTGCTGGGTTTAGCCTAATGAACCGCAGCGATGAGCCGCGCACGGTTGCGGTGAGCATTGCAGCCGAGCAAGATGGCAAGGTCTTAGGCAAACAACAGCAAAGCATTGAAGTTGCGCCCTATAAACGCCAAGCCTTTACACTCGCACTCAGCACCGACCAGCCCACGCCAATTCAACTCACGGCAACGGCACAAAATGGTGACGACAGCGATGCCCTACAAGTGAGCCTGCCAGTATTAAAACGCCGTGTGGCACAAACCGCCGCAACCTATGGCAGCATTGCCGGAGATAAAAATACCGAAAGCATCAGCATTGCCTATCCCGAAGCTATTCACCCCGATACAGGCGGCTTAAGCCTGACCTTATCACCGACTGTACTCGGCAACTTAAACGACAGTTTTGCCTACATGCGCGACTACCCCTATAGCTGCTGGGAACAAACCCTAAGCAAAGGCTTGGCAGCGCATTATTATGGTAACCTCAAAGACTGGTTGCCTGAGGACTTGAACTGGAAAGACTACGACACCTTCCCCGAAGAAGTCCTCGCCCGCGCAGCAGAATTCCAAGCCCCTAACGGCGGCATGGCGTTCTTCATCCCCACCGATGATCGGGTGAGTCCTTATTTAAGCGCCTTCACCGCCATCAGCTTTGCGTGGCTAAAACAACACGACAAAGCGCCCAGCGACACGGTGGTGAATAAACTGCAAGCCTATTTGCAACAACTGTTAAAACAAGACGGTTTTCCCGATTATTACAGTCGTGGCATGGCCGCCACCACCCGCGCAGCCACCCTTTATGCGCTCTCCAATGCAGGCAACATTCAACTGGCGGATATTAAACGTTATATGCCGCACATGCCGTATATGAGCTTGTTTGGTAAAGCCTTATTCTTGCGTGCAGCCATGCAGGTGGATAACAGCGACAGCCAACGGCTAAAAATCTTTAACAGCATTTTATCGCAAAGCGAGCAAACCGGCGGGCAAGTGCGTTTTAATGAAAGCTTGGATGATGGCTATAGCCGCATTCTTGCCACCCCGATGCGCGATAACTGCGTGGTCTTGAGCGCCTTGATTGACTACGACAGCCAAGCGGGGAATAAAAACATGGATCTCATCAGCGGCTTAGCCCGTAGCCTGAGTGCAGCACGCAAACGCAACAGCCATTGGGGCAACACCCAAGAAAACCTGTTTTGTATGCAAGCGATGCTGGATTATGCCCAAGCTTATGAAACTCAAGAGCCAAATTTACAGCTTGAAGCGACATTGGGCGACAAAGCCATTGGCAAAGGCGAGCTGATAGGACGCAATGCTGCGCCTTTGGTCTTTGACAAACCCATGAGCGCCGCCGATGTCGGGCAAAAAATGCCGCTAGCGATTCAGCGCCAAGGACAAGGGCGGGTGTATTATCAAGCCCGCTTAAGCTATGCCGAAAAAGCCCAAAAAGCCACGGCGGTCAACGCAGGGATGCAAATCCAGCGCGAGTATCATGTGAAACGTGATAAAAAGTGGCACAAACTCGACAGCCCCATGCAGCTACAAAGCGGCGAATTGGTACGGGTAGACTTATACTTGTCCTTGCCCTCAGCGCGTGACTTTGTGGTCGTCGATGACCCTGTGCCTGGTGGTTTAGAACCGGTGAACCGTGACCTTGCCACCAGCTCGGTGGTCGATGCCAATGCCGCTAAAAGCGATTATGCTGGCGGCGCGATTTGGTTTATGCACAACGATTGGTTTGAGTTTGGCGGACGCTTCTGGAGCTTCTACCACCGCGAACTGCGCCACCATGCCGCACGTTTCTATGCCGATTATTTGCCCGCTGGCAACTATCATCTAAGCTACGTCGCCCAAGCGATTGTCCCTGGTGAATACCAAGTCATGCCAACGCACACCGAGCAAATGTATGAACCCGATGTCTACGGACAAAGCAAGCCTGCCAGCTTAAGCGTCACCGCCAGCCCCTAAAACTATTAAGACTACGGGGAAAGGTTCAGCCTTTCCCCCCTTAACTGAGAACACCATGCCGCGCATTCAGCAACTGATTCAAGATGACAAACTCGAAAACCAATACGCCCTGGTCTACGCCCCCAAGCAAGGCAAGCGCAAGCGTTTTCCCGATAATTGCGTGCATGTCAAAGCCGACGAAGCAAGCGCTAAGGCTGAAGCGGACAGCAACAAAAGCCTACACCCAGCGATAGTCTGCGGCCCCTCGCGCTCCTCCGAGGGCTTGATGCTATATTATTTGGTGAAGTGGTTGTGATGAAGATTAGCCATTTTACCTTGAAAGACAGTTAATTTGATGCAAGACAATTACAAGCTTTTTTCTAATTACCATCAACGTATTGCCAATAAAGCCATTGAACACTATATCTCGGCAAAATTCTTGGTCAACAAAGGCAATACTGAAGTCAAAGGTATTGACCAGCTAAGCAATCATCTCATTCGTCTAAAACCAGAAACTTGGTTTGTACACAGCCCTGCTGGCAGTGGTAAAACCAGCCTGATTACGCAATTAATGCTGGATTTATTGGCTCAAGATATTGCTTGTGTATTGATTAATGTCAGTATCTTAAAAAACCATCAAGAATATAGCGCGCCACATAAACTAGCGCTGGCATTGAAGCCACCACAAGTTGACGAGAAACTTTGGAAAAACCGAGCAAGAAAAGGGCGAGGCAAAATCGTGTTTATGCTCGATGGGATTAACGAAATCCAGCGCGAATTTCAACATACCCCAACATGGGCGTTAATCATTAAACTACTCAACAGCAACCACGCTTTCCCTGTGGTTGCAACCTCCCGTTATCTGGCGGAAGAATTAGACCAAGATGATAATGAGCGCGATATTTATCAATTGTCCCTGCGTCCTTTTAGCGATGGACAAATCATTGATTATTTAGAGCGACAAAGTTTAAATGCCAACCAAATTTTAGACGATGCCAGCGCTGCGGGGATGCAAGATGCGACAAGCAATCCCTTTTTACTCTCACTGATTGCTAGCCACCACACAGGGATACAAGGTAGTTTTGAAAAAAACTGGCCTCGTAGCCGAGCAGCATTATTGCGCCTGACCCCACATTCACAAAAACAAAAAATAGCACAAGGGCTTAGTCAAGAAGCGGTGCTTTGCGCTGCCTCTTTAACTGCTGAGCTATTGCATAAAAGCACCATCCCATTGTTTGAATTAGAAAATTTATTAAAGCGTGTTTGGCGCGAGCCGACCGATGTTGAGTTAATAACAGCCAGTTGTGAGGCTTTTATTGATTTTCGTTTGGTTGATTATGACCCCGAACAACAAGCTTGGCGTTTTATTCACGAATCTTTATTAGACTTTGGTTTGGCTTGGGCTTGTGTTAAACGTGATGAAAATCAGCCCCCTGTCTTTGCTTTTATGCCCGAGCAATTTGATACCTTGCTAGGTGATTGGGTCGGCTTACACCCAGAGCCAAACCGTGCCGCTCATTATGTCATGGAACAAACCAATGTTTATGGAACACCGGAAAAACTGATTGATGTCGTATTGGCTAATCGTGGGGTATTAGACTTAGATACCCTTAACGCTTTATGGCAAAGCATTGGTAAAGCCTTATTGTCTAGCCGTCGGATTCAAAACCGTGTTGCCAATCGTTTGGGAGATTTACCCATCAAGGTGCAACGTGAGGCTTACCGACGTGGTTTATTACGTCCACTATATAAAGATAATGCTTGGATAGCAGAGAAGGTTAAACGAATTTTAGAACAGGGTGAATTTAATGGACAGATATTGGTGAAACTAAGACGACAATATAATCGTTCAGAAATTACACATCATCCACAAAAAAACAAGAAAAGAACACATCAACAAAACCCTACTCATTTAAATGGTTCTGATATAGAAAAATGCCACCAAATTTTAGCAGATACCCATTTAGAGGAAAAAAAACGTCGTTGGGCAGTGACGGCGTTGCGAGATACTTTTACTTCCGACACCTCTGATTTACTTATAGCACTGTTAAGAAAAGACCCTCATGATAGTGTGAGAGGTGCTGCTGCTTATGTACTTGGGCGTTTAGGGGTTCGTAAAGCCATCGATGCGTTGGCTCAGGCTTTGTTTGAAGATATTGATCCAATGAATAGGGGGGCAGCGGCGACGGCACTGGGACAGATAGGGGATCGCAAAGCCGTCGATGCGCTGGCTCAGGCTTTGTTTGAAGATATTGATCCAATGAATAGGGGGGCAGCGGCGACGGCACTGGGACAGATAGGGGAT
>JADGDE010000002.1:0-333 GCA_016745035.1 Thiotrichales bacterium | reverse complement strand
TCGCAAAGCCATCGAAGCGCTGGCTCAGGCTTTGTTGGATGATAAAGCCGAATCTAATATCCGAGGTTCAGCGGCGACGGCACTGGGACAGATAGGGGATCGCAAAGCCGTCGAAGCGCTGGCTCAAGCCTTGTTGGATGATAAAGCCCGTGATGATATTCGAGGTTCAGCGGCGACGGCACTGGGACAGATAGGGGATCGCAAAGCCGTCGAAGCGCTGGCTCAGGCTTTGTTGGATGATAAAGAACCTGCTGTCCGAGGTTCAGCGGCGACGGCACTGGGACAGATAGGGGATCGCAAAGCCGTCGAAGCGCTGGCTCAGGCTTTGTTGGA
>JADGDE010000029.1:1419-1915 GCA_016745035.1 Thiotrichales bacterium | reverse complement strand
TGTTAAGCCGATGGCGCTCACGTTGTCAGTCGGTTTCAACGGCCTGTTTGCGACGTATGAGCGCCTCTAAATGTGAGTGCTCGGGAGGTGGCGGTGGCCAAGGAAGCCAGTCTGCTTCGCGCTCGCGCCCATAACGCGCCAGAATGTGAGCCTCTACGCGGTCGGTCTTGGTTTTGATGCCTAGACTTTTAGCGTAGTGTTTGACATCAGCAGGATGGATCGCTGAAATATTGCAGAACGCATTACGCTGGTGATGGATAATCTCAATACGCATACCGGCGCATCACTTTACAAAGCCTTTGAACCTCAAGAAGCACGGCGGATTCTGGATAAACTTGAGATTCACTACACACCCAAGCATGGCCGTTGGCTAAATAGGGCGGACATTGAATTCAGTATTTTAAGTCGGCAATGCTTGGAGCGCCGTATAGCAGATAGGGACACTTTGGAAAAAGAAGTTTCAGCATGGGTAAAAAAGCGTAATGACTATTCAAAA
>JADGDE010000029.1:0-1409 GCA_016745035.1 Thiotrichales bacterium | reverse complement strand
CTGCGGCTATTTCATGGTAAGACCCTGTAGCCTCTAAAATGGCATACAGCAGGGCTACCTCATTTGGAATTAAGCGTTTGCAAGAGTGATAATAAGAAGTCATTGTCCCACCCTGCACGCTTGCGTTTGCCCTTAATAGAACCTTTAGAGCTATCCCGTCTGAGCATAGTCATAGCAATTTTCCTGAGTAGTGAAAAATTCTCAGCAGCCTTGGGAAGGTGAATCAGAGAATCGTCTTCAGAGAAACTGACATCCAAAACCCAATGCAGCTTATTTTCAATTTGCCAGTGCGCTCGAACTATCTCTAGCATGTCCTTTGCAGGGCAAGATAAGCTACTGATGTAATAACGAATATCTTCACTGACATGCCCATCCAATAAATGCTCAGTGGTTGAGTGTATTTTTACCAATGAACATAAACCTGCCCATTGTTCTTTGCCTTCAAGCCAGTCAATATTCTGAACAATTTGACAGTGTCGCGTTTCTAAACGCCCATGCCCTTTATCGATATCTTCATAGCTATCAGCAATAAGTGCTGATGTATCTTTTTGTTTATCCAAGTAATTAAAGTAGTCAGCAACATCTTCATGCAATGTACTGTGATTGCCCTTAAGAGCTAAAACGTAATTAGCTTGCTGTTCCACAATGCAGGATGCAATGTTTTTTTGAGTACCCATTGCATCAATTGTGATAACAGCCCCTTGAATATCCAATAATTTTAGTAACTCAGGAATGGCTGTAATTTCGTTCGATTTCGCTTCTGTTTTGACTTGTCCTAACACTAACTGATGTTGGCATGACCAAGCGCTGACTTCGTGAATGACACTGTCTTTTGATGCCCTGAATGCACCACGTAAACGTTTACCATCAATTGGAATCACATCTCCAGATAAATGTTGAATAAGTGCTTGAATCCACTGTCTAAAAGACTGCTCAAACTCAGTCGGTTTAATCAAAGCAAATACGCGCCTGAACGTATCATCAGATGGGATACCATAGGGTAATTCTAAAAACTTTTCGAGCCATTCTTGCTTTGATTTGCCATAAAGCTCAATATCATCCCAACCTTCTGCTCCACAAATAACTGCACAGCAGGCTATGAAGAGAATGTCTTCTAATTTATGGCTGATATTCTGTTTACGCGGGTCTTCTACCCCCGCAAAACAAGCTAATTTGGCTGTTGGCATGGTATCTCCCTGATTTATTGAAATCAGGGAATATTAACAGAGCTTCATATGAGGTAGCCCTGTATGAGCTGTGACTAACCCCTCATTATTCACGCTGACAATGCTATCATTTGAAGAAGACCAAGACACGGCTTGACCTGTGAGCGGGGTGATGGTTTGGCTTGTGCCTGCGGGGAGGTTGATATCTGTGGGGAGGGTGATAGGAGGGGTGGTGACTAAGCC
>JADGDE010000028.1 GCA_016745035.1 Thiotrichales bacterium | reverse complement strand
TGACTCATTTTAAACAAGGAGGGATGTTTCATTATGATCTAACTTTATATATCTGTCACATAATTAACAGTTTAGAGTTTATGCCACCGTGCACTCGTTTTGTGACTCCACAATATAAAGTGGAATATTAGAAAAGAAATAATAGAATAAATTCACATGTTTAATCTATTACATTTGTTACTGGTTGTTGCTACACAAATCACAAGAAGTTGGTGTTTACATGATACTACATAAACAGTACAACCTCAACATCAAACCATGGTGTCAGAACAGAAGTGATTGTTGTGATTTGTGACGTTTTTTTCAACAAAATCCTTTGAGTGATAATAGATACATTGACATTTTCATTTCAAACTCAACATGGATATGTCTACAAAGGGTCCCAGTATGGATTGGAGTCCTGATAGCAACCTGCCAAACAGATACAAACTGTGGAAGCAGAAATGCAACCTTATTTTTGACACAATACTGTGTGAAAAATCGGAGGAATACAAGTGCAAAATGCTATTGTGTTATTCAGGAGATCGAGGGCTGGAACTGTTTAATAGTTGGACATTAACAGCTGCAGAGCAGAAAAAACTTTTACATTATTGGCAAAACTTTGAGACTTATGTGAAACCACAAGCAAACCAAATCATGGCACGGTACAAACTGTATTGCTTGAAGCAAAACTCACAAAGTGTTGACATATGGCTCACATCAGCTAGTGAGCTGGCTACTGAATCCGGATATACTGTCAACATCCGTGACGAAATGCTGCGTGATCACATTGTTTTCGCCACTAACTCAGAAATGGTGAGAACAAAATGCCTCGAAGTCGGTGACGAGTTAACGCTCGACCAAGCACGTAAATTTGCTCTTACGTATGAACATACACAACGCCAACTAAAGGAGATGGGGTCGACACAACCGCCCCATGATGTTCATAGTGTAAAACATGTGCAACGGTTCCCAAACAAGAAGAGACATGGTAAACCCGGCAAACACCACGCTGGTAACCCCCCTCACAATAACCCCTCAGCTACTACTCCCAGCAAATCAACCAACAAATGTCTTAACTGCGGTGGAAAACGCCACCCACTGGATCACTGTCCTGCCAAAGCAGCAACATGCTTTAAATGTGGGCGTAACGGACACTACGCTAACTTGTGCCTAGGCGGCAAGAAGCCATCGATAAACACTATCAACGAAACCGATGACGCTTCGACCTACCTGCTGTCGCTAGATGCAACATGTAACAGCGTCACCTTCCCAAAACCTGTCGTGAACGCCAGTGTGCAACCTCTCACTGCACCCCATAGTACGAACATACCCTTCAAAGTTGACACCGGTGCAGACGTGTCAATTTTATCGAAACCAGATTACATCCACACGTTCCAGGATCCTGAACTTTGTGATCTACAGAAATCATCTATCGTGCTTACCGCATTTGGTGGTTCTGACATTGTATCACTGGGTTCAACCACTGCTAAAGTTACAGTTAAGGGTCACACCTGTAACATATCATTCATTGTTACGGAAACCTTAGCTCCGAACATACTGTCGTACAAAGATAGTATGCAACTGAACCTGGTACAACGTATCAACACTGTATCTGCAACAACTAAATGTGCTGTTCTTGAAAACTACCCCCAAGTGTTCAGCAATGAACTTGGTACCCTACCTGGTACATACCACATCACCCTAAACCCGGATGCCAAACCAGTACAACAACCGCCAAGACCTGTACCTGTTCACTTGAAAGATGCGTACAAACAAGAACTTGATACACTTGAGCAACAAGGCGTCATCAAAAAGATCACTCAATACACCGATTGGGTGAACAGTATTGTGTTAGTCAAACGCAAGAACAATACGATACGTGTTTGTTTAGATCCACGACAGCTAAACAAAAACATCGCCACCTCTAAACATTTGATGAGAAGACTCGACGACATCCTACCTGAGATGTCCGGTGCCAAATTCTTCACCGTTGCTGACACAAAGAACGGTTACTGGCATATCTCTCTCGACGAAGAAAGTAAACTGCTGACTACATTCAACACGCCTTGGGGCAAGTACTGCTTTGAAAGACTAGCTTTTGG
>JADGDE010000027.1 GCA_016745035.1 Thiotrichales bacterium | reverse complement strand
ATAAATCGCCGTGTACGCCCGGGAAATTTAAACTGGCGTTGCCAAAATAACTGGTCGCTATCGGCTTTTGTCTGCGTGTGGATTTCTACGACAATATTTTTACCCCGTTGGTGCATCAAAAAACAAAAAGAAGAAAAAAGAAGTAAGAAAAAATCACTAAACAGCTTATTTTTCATATTTCAGACAAAACACCCCATAGCCTTATCAACTTAGGCTACAGAAAGAAAAATAATTGGATTTTTAACTACTGATATAGCCGTTTTACAGCCTGTTGCCCCTTAAACCAACGCTTACCTTGTTCAATTCGCTCTGTCACCACATGCCGAATCAAACCAATGACACGATAAAAACGCCGTCCAAAATGCTCAACCCCATCAACCCATTCATCTTCATTGATTTCTAAGCGCTGAAGAATAGGGCGCAAATGTGCTGGAATTGCCCCACGTTTGCCCTCTTTGATTTGTCGCCCTGTCCAATCGACCAGTTTTAGATATTCATCTTGTTCAATGGGTAAGCACAAAAGGGCTGAATCTTCCTGTTTCTTTTGTAGTCGCTCTTTATAGTTTCTAGCGAAGGGAACTAAGCTGCCAGGCTTATGTTTATGTTCAATTTTTTGTCGTGTTTCAATACGGGAAGCGATGGAAGTATAATCAGATTGTTCTGGAGTTTCTGCCATTTTTGCACGGACAGGGTTCAAATCAACATAAGCCATACAAGTGAGCAGAGCCGAGCTATCGAGCAATAATTGCGACTTAAAACGCCCTTCCCAAAAGCGCCCTGTGCAATTATCTTCTTTGTTTGCCATGCGGGCGATGGGTTCATTCAAGCAACGCATAAACCAACTTAAATCTGCCAGACGTTCCCGCCAGAGTGCGACTTGTTCCTCATCACTGGCTAAACGATTGAGGTGAAAGTCTTTATTTTCTGCTTCGGGGTCTTCCTTGAGCCATTTAGGTGTGAAAATTTGCCACCAGCGCAGAACGACTTCCTCAGCAGACCACGTTAAACTATGCTCGAAATCAATGTGTAAGACAATATGGTAATGATTACTCATCACCGTATAAGCACAAATATCGACAGCAAAATTTTTACTTAATAAATCGATACGCTCAACAATCCATTGTTTTCTATGCGAATAATCTTGTCCTGTTGTAACATCCTCCCCATAGAGCCAAGCGCGGCGCACAGCACGACTCACCACATGATAATAAGCATTTTTTTGTTTTCTAATTTGTGTTTTTCTGGCATCTGTCATTGTGGCTTTCCCCTTAAATATTTAATGCTGACTTGAATTTTATCTGAAAAGCTGAGAAATAGCTATATTTAGTGGGTGTCCTTAAGTTCTCCCTCCTTAAGTTCTATGGAGAAATAGCTATATTTAGTGGGTATATTTAGTGGGTATATTTAGTGGGTGTCCTTAAGTTCTTCCGCTTAAGTTCTTCCGTGGGTGTCCTTAAGTTCTTCTTCTTAAGTTCTTCCTTAAGTTCTATGGGTAAGCATAAAAGGGCTGAATCTTCGAGTTTCTTTTGTAGACGCTCTTTATAATTTCTAGCAAAGGGAACTAAGCTGGCAGGCTTATGTTTATGCTCAAGTTTTTGTCGCGTTTCAATACGGGCAGCGATGGAGGTATAATCTGATTGTTCTGGTGTTTCTGCCATTTTTGCACGGACAGGGTTCAAATCAACATAAGCCATGCAAGTGAGCAGAGCCGAGCTATCGAGCAATAATTGCGACTTAAAACGCCCTTCCCAAAAGCGCCCTGTGCAATTATCTTCTTTGTTTGCCATGCGGGCTATGGGTTCATTCAAGCAACGCATAAACCAACTTAAATCTGCTAAACGTTCCCGCCAGAGTGCGACTTGTTCCTCATCACTGGCTACACGATTGAGATGAAAATCTTTATTCTCTGCTTCGGGGTCTTCCTTGAGCCATTTAGGTGTGAAAATTTGCCACCAGCGCAACACCACTTCCTCGGCAGACCACGTTAAACTATGCTCGAAATCAATGTGTAAGACAATATGGTAATGATTACTCATCACCGCATAGGCACAAATATCGACAGCAAAATTTTTACTTAATAAATCGATACGCTCAACAATCCATTGTTTTCTATGCGAATAATCTTGTCCTGTTGTAACATCCTCCCCATAGAGCCAAGCGCGACGCACAGCACGACTCACCACATGATAATAAGCATTTTTTTGTTTTCTAATTTGTGT